>NZ_JBYSYD010000009.1:1203-98266 GCF_058782905.1 Bradyrhizobium sp. FW305-F6 | reverse complement strand
CCTTGCTCGCTTCATCTGTCCGTCCTTTTCAGGCCGGACTCTAACTCCATCTGGAGGAAATACTCAGGGGCAGGTCAATTACCACATTTTCCCCTTCGGGCGAGGAACTTGTATCGGGGAGATTTATTGAATCGGCCGCCGATGAGGAGTGTTGCGTGATGACAGATGTTGAATCTGTTTGGATGCAGTGCGACAAGCACGCGTCGAGCTTAGCCGATACATCAATCCGCTCGATCTTCTTGGCGCCGTCGAAGCTCTTGATAGGCTGATCGATTTGCTCGATAGCGACAACGTGGATGCAGCGTTATCGCGCATCGACATTCGCAAGCATTTTAGGGTTATGGAATTCAGGTGCCCCGAAGAAGCTCCGCAATGACCGGGTCAGTTTGGCTCTATGTCAGCGTCGCTACGGAAACCGTCAAGGTGTTCGCCTCTTACGACACAGCGATAGAATGGCTGAATCGCAACGATCCTGAAGGCGCCGCCGTCGAATATCCCATTGAAGAGGAGCAGGCGCCGTCCATCGTGCCGAACCGTACCGATGTGCAAAAGCTTGTTGACGCATTCCTAGAGGCACGCGGTATCTTGAGTGATTACCTAGTGCCAGGACCGCGCAACTCGACCACCACAGTCGAAAAACTAATGGACGCGCTGACTAATGACGACGTGATCGCTGCACTTTCGCGGATCGAAGGGCGACAAAGGTTCGGGTTGGTTCACATCGAGTGATACAATCTTTGTGTGGTTTTATAGGTAGCAGCGGCGGCTAAGATGATCGACATTGCTTCGATCATTGCCAAGCCCTGCCGATGCATCAACATTCAGAACAGCGCTGTACGGCTTGCGATAAGCCGCGAGAGTTCATCAGTCGCGAACCGGTACAAGACCGTTACGAGGTACGTTCGTACAAGTGCCCCGCTTGCAAGAGTATTTTGAAGATGGTCGAGCGCACCGAACCCACTATGTTTCCAAGACGCTAAGACTTCGGCGAGAACTCGCGCATGAACTGGCTTGCGTGTTCGATCTGCGCCCTAAGATATTCGGCCTGAAGTGACACGACTTCTTGAAAATTCTGGGCGGCGGCAAGCTTGCGCGCATATTCCAAAGACGTAGCGACGTTCTGTTGCGCGAAATTGAAGGCTAGGTCACCAGGCAATTTTGCTTGCTGAAAGAAAATGGAAAATGCCTTCTCAGTTTGATCTATGGTTTTTTGGACAAGCTCCCGCACCTCGCGTGGCACGTCAACCAATTGGTTTCGCATTCAGTGCCACCTGATAAGCGTGTACCGAAGCTTGCGGGCTTCAAGCTCGGATTCAAGCTGCGCCGCATAGGCACGCACGGTCGGCCCCACGAATCTGTATCGGCCACCATTGGCTTCGTCGGCCGCCACTTGCCGATGGATGCTCTGCCACATGGCGAGCAAGCTTTGGTCAGTAGAGTTTTTGAAGTTCATGTTCGCCCCGTCATCGCTTCCTGCCAGATCGTAGCAAAGGGATGCGCAAGACCGAAGAGCGAACAAAAGCATGGCTAACCCACTCGTCCGGTTAGCCAGACGCGACTGCCAAGCCTTTGCGAATTCTGGATTTCGCTTGACTAATGGCGCACCACTCGGAATAAAACTGCGAACTCTTACGTTATCGAAATCGCGGCTTTGAATTCTGCACATCCTGCCCAAAGTAATCGGCGGCGGTCATTGAACCCCTGTTGAAATTTCGGAGGGCCAGAAGCGGCATCATCTAGCGCGGCTGCATTCGCGCGCCTGCGTCAATGCTGATAGTTGTGGCGTTAAGATAGGCATTCTCGGCGATGTGCTTGACCAAACTGGCGAACTCGTGGGGTTGCCCCATCCTGTTCGGATAAAGGATCATACGGTCGACGATCGACTGCGAAACCTTCGGCGGTATGCCGGCGACCATCCCGGTGTCGAACAACCCCGGTGCAATGGAGACGACGCGAATGCCATGTTCAGCGAGGTCACGCGCGACAGGCAAGGTGAGGCCGACCACGCCGGCCTTGCTGGCGCTGTAGGCCGCCTGGCCCACCTGCCCTTGCGAGGCTGCGCCGGATGCGGTGTTGATGATGACGCCACGTTCGCCGCTCGGGCCCTCCGGTTGGTTGCAGGTCATAGCGAGCGCCGCAAAGCGGATGATGTTGAAGGTGCCGGTGAGATTGATGCCGATGACCTTGTTCCAGGTCGCCAGCGGAAACGGCTGCCCCTTCGATACGGTCTTGGCCGCATCGGCGACGCCCGCACAATTGACGGCGATATGAACCGCCTGGAATGCTTCGAGCACAGCCTCGATCGCGGAGCTAACGCTGGTCTCGTCGGCAACGTCGACAACACGCCCGAATGCCGCGCTCCCCAGTTCCCGGCAAAGATCGGCGAGCCGCGACTCGTCACGATCGAAGGCGGCGACACGCACGCCCGCCTTCGCCAGTGTGACGCACGATGCCCGCCCGAGCCCCGACGCCGCGCCGGTCACGATTGCAACTTTTCCATTCAACTGCATGAGAGCCCCTCTTGCTCGATCTTCTGTATCAGCGGCCAAGGATGGTGATGCAGGCTACCGCCTCTTCGATGCCCTGAAGGCCGCCGCCGTTTTCGGCGAGCGCGATGCGCGCCCCCTCGACCTGCCGCGGTCCCGCCTCGCCGCGCAGTTGCGCCACCAGTTCATGTACCTGCCCGATGCCGGTGGCGCCGACGGGATGTCCCTTGGATTCAAGTCCGCCGGACGGATTGACCGGTATAAGTCCGCCGAGCGCGGTGTCACCGCGCTCCGAAATGATGCCGCCTTCACCGAAATCGCAGAATCCGAGGTTCTCGATCTGGATGATCTCGCCCATGGCCGTCGCGTCATGCACCTCGGCGACAGCGACGTCGTCCGGGCCGATACCGGCCTTGTTGTAGGCCTTTTTCGCCGCGAGCGCGGTACAGTGCCGCTCCACTTCGGACGGGTCACGATCGCTACCGGTCTGGATGACCGATGCCAGCACGCGGATGGCCCGCGACTTGTCGAGACCAAGCCGCTTCAAGCCCGCCTCGGTCGCGAGGATCGCAGCCGCCGCACCGTCCGATATCGGCGAGCACATCGGAAGCGTCAGCGGATAGGTGATCGGCGGGGCATTCAGCACTTCGTCGACCGAATAGGCATTACGAAACTGCGCCAGCGGATTTTCCACGGAATGCCGATGGTTCTTCGCCGCCACCGCAGCAAGCTGGCGCTGCGTGGTGCCGAAGCGCTTCATGTGCTGACGTGAGAACGCGGCGTAGACATCCATGAACACGCTGTAGGGCTTGTCCGAGGTCGTGCCTTCCGGCACCTCGACACCCTCGCCGAGCGCTAGCAGCCTGTCGCGAATTTCGCCGTCGCGGCTGACGTCCCAGGCACTATCGAATGCCTCGAACATCAGCTTGCGATCTGTCGAGAACATCTTCTCGGCGCCGAGCGCGAGCGCAAAGTCCCCCTCACCCGCCTTAAGGAAAGTCACGGCAAGGTTGAACGCCGTGCTGCCGCTGGCACAGGCGTTCTCGACATTGACAACGGGAACGCCGCCGATTCCCATTTCGCGTAGCAGGATCTCGCCGCGGATCATGTGCTGGCGCTCCATATGGCCTTGCGACGCGTTGGCGAAGAAGGCCGCTTCGATGTCAGACTTCTGCAATCCCGCATCGCCGAGCGCGGCATCCACCGCGCTGCGCGACAGAGTCTTCATATCGATATCGAGCATGCGCCCAAACGGGGTCATGCCAACACCGACCACATAGATGTCGCTCATCGCGCCCTCCCTTGAGGATTGGAATCTTCTCTGGTCTCTACCTGCTAGTCCTTGAGCTCCGGCAGTGCACGCAGCACCTGCTCCGTATGCTCGCCAAGGCCGGGCACGCCGGAGCGCGGACCGGGATGCTCGCCGGAAAAAATCAACGGCTGCGCCACATGGTGGCTCCGCCCGCCGTTCCCATCCGCCACCTCGCGGAACAGCCCGCGCGCCCGGAAATGCGGATCGGCGGTCACCTCGCTCAACGAGTTCACCGGCCCCCATGGAATCCCGGCGGCATCCAGCTTCTGCGCCCAATCGGTGCGATCGCGCGTCGCCAGCACGGCAGCGACCTTGCCTCGCAAGGCATCGCCGCGCGCGACCCGCTCGCTGCGATTGAAGCCGGCCGCATCAGGCATGCCGAGCAACTCGCACAGCGGCCGCCAGAACCAGTCTTCATGAGCAATCGACAACGTGAGGAGACGGCCATCGGCACACTTGAAGACGCCATAGGCCGGCTCGGCGCCGATGTCGGCGAGCGGCGCACCGTTCATCACCGGACCGAGCATCACCGACATCCAGGACACCAGGCCGTCCGTCATCGAGACGTCGACATATTTTCCTTCTCCCGTACGTGCGCGCTCGAACAGCGCCGCCAACGTGCCGACGGCAGCGAACATGCCGGAGGACAGGTCGCCGATCGCGATGCTTCCCGGATCCTCCACCGAGCCTTGCTCGGCGTGACGAAAGAGAAACCCGGCAAGTGCCTGATAGGAGATGTCGTGGGCGGGGCGATCGCGATACGGCCCGTCCTGCCCGAAGCCGGAGATCGAGACATAGACCAGCCTTGGGTTGAGCTCCGCCATCGCCTCATGGCCGAAGCCGAGACGCGCCATGGTGCCCGGACGAAATCCTTCCATCAGCACGTCGGCGGAAGCGACCAGCCTGCGCAGGTTCAGCTTGCCTTCAACGCTCTTGAGATCCAGCGCCACCGAGCGCTTGCCGCGATTGAGCGCGCCGTGGAAGGCCGGAAACTGCCGTGCAGGATCTCCCGCGCCCGGACGTTCCACCAGGATCACGTCGGCGCCAAGATCACTTAGTAACAAGGTTGCGTAGGGCCCGGGATACTGCTCAGCCAGACTGATCACCCGAATTCCAGCGAGGGGAAGACTCATCTCGATCGCTCTTTCCGGCAGCGGCTTGACTTGCATTAATCCCGACAGTCTGTAACATAACCTTACGAATAATCAACTAACTCAAAAGTCAATTCCGAGGAAAGTCCGGTGGAATCGGTTATCTCTGAAATTCGGGCCGGCGCGATGTGGATCACGCTGAACCGGCCGGATGCACTCAATGCCATTACTCCCGCAGTGGTTTCGGGCATCAACGCGGCGCTCGACAAGGCTCAGCTGTCGGACATCCACGCAGTGGTGCTGACCGGAACGGGGCGCGCCTTCTGCGCCGGCGCCGACCTCAAATTCATACGCGGCGAAGCCGGGAACGACGAAACGTCGCTGAGCCGCTTTCTCGATACCGTTCTCCTTGTCATGAACCGGCTCGAGACGTTTCCCATGCCGGTGATCGCGTCGCTGAACGGATTGACGTTGGCTGGCGGCTTGGAACTGATGCTGTGCTGCGATCTCGTCGTCGCGGCGCGCTCGGCCAAGCTGGGCGACGCCCATGCAAATTTTGGGCTCTTGCCCGGCGGCGGCAGCTCGGTGCGGCTGCCGCGTAAGATCGGCCCCACCCGCGCAAAATATCTGCTCTACACCGGCGAGTTCGTGCCAGCCGAACAGCTCGTTGCCGCCGGACTGGTCAACGAGGTCGTCGATGACGACATGCTGATCCCGGCGACCGAGGCGCTGGTCGCCAAGCTCGTCAACAAGAGCCCGCTCGTGCTTCGGCGCATGAAGGTGCTGGTCGATGATGGCCTCGAGCAACCTTGTGCGATAGCACTGCGACAAGAACTGCTCGCCAGCGAAGTCCACGCCCGCAGCAACGACCTGAAGGAGGGACTTGCCGCATTCGAGGAAAAACGCAAACCACGCTTCACCGGCAAATAGGAAAAGCAAGTCGGGAATGCCAAGAGGAGACGGTAATGAGCCAGGAGACGCGCTTCACGGTCCTGCAACAGATCCAGCGTGCGGCCCACCAGCTCGCACCCGCCATTCGGGAGATGTTCGATCGCGCAGGCCTCGCTCCAGCCGATCTCAAGACCGTGGACGACCTGTCGCGGCTGCCCGTATTCAAAAAGGAGTCGCTGGTCGAGTTACAACGCCAGCGGCCGCCATTCGGGGGTTTCCTTGCAGCAAAGGATGAAGAAATCGTCCGTATCTTCGTCTCTCCCGGCCCCATCAACGAACCTCAACTGAGGCACGACCGCGACGGATGCGGCTTCGGCACGGCCTTTGCCGCCGCCGGCCTCGGCCCCGGCGATCGCGTGCTCAACACCTGGTCCTATCATCTCGTGCCTGCCGGCCTTCTGCTCGACGAGGGCCTGCGCTCGGTCGGCGCGACGGTGATTCCAGCTGGCACCGGCGGCAGCGAGTTGCAGGCGAAGCTGGTGACCGACCTTGGCGTGACCTGCATCTGCGCCTCGACCGCCTTCTTCATCACGCTAGCGGAAGCCATCGAGGCGATGGGTCATTCGCTGCCCGGTGGCTGGAAGGTCAGAACTGCGTTGCTCGGCGGCGAACTCGGCGACTGGCTCGGCAAGCGCCGTCGCCTGGAAGCCAGGTACGGCGTTCGCACCTTCGCAGTCTATGCGACGGCGGACTTCGGCGTGATCGCCTTCGAAAATGGCGCGCAGGACGGCGGCTACGAGGTTCACCAGGACCGCATCGTGCAAATCTGTGACCCGACGACGGGGGCTCCGCTTCCGCACGGCGAGCCCGGCGAGATCGTGGTTACCACGCTGACGCCGGGCTGGCCGCTGATCCGGTTCGGTACCGGCGACGTCGCCGTCGCCACGGCTATGAACGCCGATGGCACGGTGCGCAGGATCGGCATGCTGCAGGGACGCGTCGGGCAGGCGGTGAAGGCGCGCGAGATATTCATCTATCCGCGCCAGCTCGAAGACCTCGCTATTGCCATTCCGGGAATCGGCCGCGCGCAGGCCATCGTCACCCGCCCGCAACAGCGGGAAGAGATCACGGTGCGGCTTTCGCTGCTTCCGGATGCGGACCGCGACGCCGTCCTGGCGGCGGCGCCGGCCCGCTTCAACGCGCTGTCTCGTCTGAAGGCCGACCGTATCGAGGTGGTAGGAACAGACGAACTGCCGGCCGACGCTCCATTCGTCGTCGACCGGAAGGACGCCTGACCCCGCACCGGCACGCAGCGCCTCAGCCGAGCCACCGCTTGCGGCGTCGATAATGCTTGATGTCGCGGTAGCTCTTGCGCTCGCCCTTAAGGTCAAGCCCGAGGTAGAACTCCCGCACGTCCTCGTTGTTTCGCAGCTCTTCCGCGGCGCCTTCGAGGACGATGCGTCCATTCTCCATGACGTAGCCGTAGTCGGCGATATCCAACGCGACGCGCGTGTTCTGTTCGACGATCAGAAGCGTGGTCCCGCTTGCCTTGAGGTCCTTCAGCAGCTCGAACACCTCGTCGATCATCAACGGCGCTAGGCCAAGCGACGGCTCGTCAATCATGATCAGCCTGGGATTGGCCATCATCGCGCGCCCGATCACGACCGTTTGCTGTTCGCCGCCGGACAGATAGCCGGTTATCCGATCCTTGAGCGCCGCAAGCCGGCGAATGCGATCGTAGACATGATCAAGGCGCTTGCGTACCTCACGCCCCGACGATTCCATGTGGCCGCCGACCAGCAGATTCTGCTCAACGGTCAGATGGCGCAACACGCGGCGGCCCTCCATCACGTGGATGATGCCGCTTCGAACGACTTCGGTCGGATCCGACTTGTCGATTCTCTTGCCGTCGAAACCGATATTGCCGGAGGTCACCCGGCCGTCCTCGACGCGTATGATGCCGGAAATCGCTTTCAGCGTCGTCGACTTGCCGGCCCCATTGCCGCCGAGCAACGCAACGCATTTGCCATCCGGCACGGCGAGCGAAATGCCCTTCACCGCCAGAATGACGTCGCTGTAGATGACTTCAACGTTGTTCAGCTCGAGCAAAACGCAAGCCTCCCGAGGGGATCCGACCGGGCCCGCGGGACCCGGCCGGATGGCGTTACTTCACCACTTGTTAATGGACGGCACCGGCACGTTGGCAGCAGCCTCCGTGTACTTGCCGTCCTTGATGGTGACGATACTCGCGACCAGCCCCTGCGTCGGGAATGGCCCGTCGTTCGAGAACTTGGTGTTGCCGAGAATCTTGTAGGTCTCATCCGCGGAGATCGTCGTCGACATCAGCGCCTCGCGGACAGCTTCGCCCGTGACCTTGTCAGCACCGACCTTCTTGGCCGCAGCTTCGATGGCCCGCATCGCAATCAGCGCCTGACCAAGACCTTGGACAGCCGAAACCGTCCATTTGGCCTTGAGGTTGTACTTGCTCTGAAGCATTTCGAAAAACTCACGCCCCGGCGTCTTTGCATCAGTGGGCGCGGCCATCGCATAGACCTCATAATCGCCCTCCATCTGCTTGATGTCGCCGATCGCGCGACCAGATTCCGCCAGTCCGTTGTGCGAGCTCACGACAATCGGCACATTCTTGCCGAGCGACTGAAGCGCACGCTTGGTGGCGACCACGGCAGCCGTGTTCGTCATGATCATGATTACCTCGGCACCCTTGCGGGTCACGCGGTTGACCTGGGTAGTGAGATCGGTGGGCTGTACTTCCGTGAACACGACCTCAACGACCTCGACCTTGCCGGGATTGTCGGCCGCGTAGCGCTGGACGCCCTTGTGCTGATCGACATAGGCGGGCGAGGCTTCCGACGAAATGATCGCGACCTTCAGCGGCCCGCTGCCGCCGCGCTTCTGACGTAGCCACTCGAAGAAGGCTGCGGCTTCGTGGCTGTAGGTCGGACGCTGATTGAAGATCCATGGATCGGGCTTCCAGGCAAAGCCATACGCTGCTGTCGACATCACCATCGGAATCTTGTCGGTTGGCAGCCGCCCCTGAAGCGCGGCCACGTCAGGTCCACCGACCCCAAGCGCGATGATCGGATTGAGCTCGGCCTTGATACCAGGCCACAGGCTTGCCACCTGCGCCGCGTCATAGCGATGATCGTAGTCCTTGATGCCGAGCTTGATCCCGATCTTCTTGCCGACTTCGGCATTCCACCAGTCGATGACCGGCCGGCGCGCCCCGATCAAGTCCTTCATCACGTCCGCATAGGGACCGGTGAAATCCGCCAGCGACGCGACGTTGTAGGTGGTCTCGGCACGGGCCGACGCCGTGATTGTCAGCAAGCCGAGTGCAGCCGCCACCCCGGCAATCTTGATGTTCTTCAAGATAGTCATTGTTCAGTTTTCTCCCATGTGTGTTTTCAATGTTCGGGCGCCCGGCCTTCAATAGGGAAACGGCCAAAGGCGATAGGATCGTTTCAGGATGTTCCAGCGATGCATCAGCCCGCGTGGTTCGAAAATCAGGAACGCTGCGATGATCCCGCCGAGAAAAACGTTCATCAGCGCAAACACCACATCCCCGCCGAGCGACGGAAATTGCGCAACGATGCCGGGACCAAGCGTAACGAAGCTCTCCTGGATCGCCTTGATGACGAATACGCCGATCAACGCCCCGGTGATCGAGCCGAGACCTCCGACAATGACCATGGCGATGAACCAGATCGAATGGAACAGCGTGAACTGGTCGACGGCGACAAAGCGCACGTAGTAGGCCCACAACGCTCCGGCGATCCCCGCGTAGAACGCGCCGATCAGAAAGGCGATCGCCTTGGTCCGCACAACATTGATCCCCATCAGGCCGGACGCGACGTCGTCGTCGCAGACTGCGACGAAGGCGCGTCCGTGCCGGCTGCGCACGATGCCGTAGGCACCGAACACCATCAGCGCCGTCACGCCCAGACAGAGATAGTAGATCGACGTCTCGCTGACGAAGCTGAAGCCGAAGATTTGCGCCGGTTCCAGCGTCAGACCGTTCGATCCGCCGAACCACGACTGCGGCAGATTGAGGATCAGGAAATGAAACAGGGTCTGCGCCGCGATGGTGGTGAGCGCCAGGTAAAAGCCCTTGATGCGAACCGCAGACAAGCCAAAGATGAAGCCAAATACTGCAGCGGCGCAGCCTCCGAGCGGAATGCTGAGCCAGAATGGCAGATTGAACTTGATGGCCAGCGCACCGGTGGCGTAGGCACCGACGCCCATGAAGGCGGCTTGGCCGAGATTGATCTGGCCCGCATATCCCATGTTGATCTGCAGGCCGATCACGACCACGGCCATGATCAGCATGTTGGTCGAGATCGCGACGAGGCGCGGTCCCAGAACATGAGGCAAAACGGCCAGCGCGACGAGAAACACAATGAGCGCGATCCATTGCCCGCGGGTGCGGATCAAGGCCTTATCGCGTTCGAAACTGGTGGCGAATACGCCTGCCGGATCCATCGGTCAGACCCTTTCGATGGTCTTCCAGCCGAACATCCCGGTCGGCCGAATAAAGAGGATGAGCAGCATGATGATGAATGGGAATACGGTGCCGATCGCGCCCCCAACGATCGGATCGAGATAGGCGGTCACGAGCCCCTGAATGATGCCGACGATAAGGCCGGCCAGCAGGACGCCGGCGATCGCCTCGAAACCCGCCAGCAGCGCCACCGGCAATGCTGCGAGGCCGATGTCGGAGGCAAGAAAGTTCAGCGACTTTCCGCTGAGGAAGATGACGGCGCCGAGTGTCGACAGCACAGCGCCGAGGATCCATGCGAACGCGATAGAGCGCTTTACCGAAATTCCCATCGACAATGCCACCTGGTGATCCTCGGCGACCGCCGTCATGCGCAGCCCGGCCCGCGTTCGGTTGAAAAACCACGACAGACCGAAGCCGACGATCACCGTTATCACGCCGCCGATGAGAAGCGAGCGAGGGATCAGAATCTCCCCGATGATCACCGGCTGAAGCGGGAATATGATTGGGAACGAACGCACCTGCGGCCCGAACAGCACGAGGATCAAACCGCGGATCAGGATGAGCAGCCCGATTGTAACCATGACCATGGCGAAGACCGACTCACCGGCAAGGCGGGAAAAGAAGACGCGCTCGACCAGGAGTCCGAACAGTGCCGCCGCGACGAATGCGAGCGGAAGACCGATCGAGAGCGGCAATCCGAGCGAGGCGACCATCCACCAGACGATGAAACCGCCGAACACGACGAGTTCACCCTGGGCGAAATTGAAGACCTTCGATGCCCGATAGATGACCACGAAGCCCATGGCGATGAGGGCATAGAGGAGCCCGACCAATGCGCCGTTGATGAAATAATTGACGAAATCGATCATGCGATGGCTCGCAACGGTGCAGCGGCGTTTCCGCGCTTGTCGCCTTTAACGACATCGTGGATGGTGACGTGAGCGGACAGCGTTCCCTTTCGCCCATCCTGATACGTTACCGCGATGTCGAGTTTCTGATCATCCCGGCCGCCGTACATCGCCTCGATCAGCACGGCATAGCGTTCGGCGAGGAATTCGCGCCGCAGCTTGCGCGTACGGGTCAGCTCGCCTTCATCCGGATCGAGCTCCTTGGGGAAGTTGGCGAATCGACGGACCCGCGCATGTTCGGGCAGGAACAGGTTAACGCGCGCAATCTCGCCGCGCACCAGTTCGGCCACTTCGGCCTTCTGCGAAAGATCGGTGAAGGTGGAGAAACTGATGTTGCGATCTTCCGCCCACCGCGACACCACGCTCATGTCGATATTGATCAGCGCGCCGATATAGTCGCGCGTATCGTCGCCAAGCATCATGACGTCCTTGATAAACGGACTGAAACGCAGCCGGGTCTCGATAAACTGAGGCGGAAACCGTTCGCCGGAGCGAAGCTGTCGAAGATCGTCGAGGCGCTCGAGGAATACGAGCTCGCCGCTGTCGGTGACCGACACGGCATCGCCCGTGCGATACCATCCGTCCTCAACGCGCTGGGCGACGCTGTCGGGCTTCTTGTGATAGCCTTGAAAGACACTGCCGCCACGAACGAGCAATTCACCCTGCTCCGACACCTTCCATTCCAGCGCCGCACCGGATTCGGGGTGCGAGCTCAGCCAGTGCCCGACCGTCTCGAGATTGTACCGATTCCCCTGATGCAGGGTCAGGAGTCCGATCTCGGTGGCGCCATAGATATTGCGTAACGGCACGCCGATGGCATGGAACAGGCGAAACACATCCGGCGCCATCGTGGAGCCGCCGCACAATGCGAGCTTGATGCGCGTGAGGCCGAGCTTGTCTCGCAGCGGCTTCAATACCAGCATCTCCGCAAGCGGCAGCGCAAGCCGCGCGCCGAGCGGGACGGGCCTGCCTTCAAGACGCGCGACATGGACCTTGTGGCCGATATCGACACCCCAGGCATAGATCGCCCTGCGCGTCCGGCCAGCATCGAGCATCCGGCCCTGGATGGTGGCGGCGAGGCTCTCCCACTGGCGGGGAGCGAATACCATCACCTCGACTGCGAGTTCGCGGATATTGTTGAGAACCTCCTCAGGCGATTCCGGGAAATTCACCACCAGCGGCAGCAGGAGGCCGATGGTGACGCCGAAGAACTGCTCCGTCGCCCAGGCCGGGGCGATATAGGTGAGATACTCCATGCCGGGCTTGATGCCGGTCGCCGCGATGACGCGATGCGCGTTGTCGACGAGGTAGCGGTGGGTCAGCACCACGCCCTTCGGCCGCCCGGTGGTGCCGGACGTATAAGACAGCACGGCCACGTCGTCGGGTCGGCCTGTCTCAACCAGGCGCCGGAACAGATCGGTATCCTCGGCGTGGCGTGCGCGTCCGACCTCAACCACCTTCTCGAACGGCGTCAGGCGCTCGTGACGATAGGACCACATCCCGGTATCGTCCCAGTAGATCATCTGGCGAAGGTGCCGAACGCGATCGAGAATCGCGAACCCCTTGTCCACCTGCTCCTGATCCTGCGCTACCAGACAGACCGCATCGCTATCGTTAAGGAGGTATTCGATTTCGTCCGCAGTGATGTCAGGATAAAGCGAGACGATCTTGCATCCGATCGAGAACGCCGCAAACTCGCTCCAGAAGTTCTCCGGCTCGTTCTCGCCGACAATGGCCACGGTCTCGCCGCGGCGAATACCTATCGCGTCAAGGCCAAGGGCGAAGGAACGCACCTTCTCGAGAACATCACCATAGGTGTATTCGCGCCAGATGCCGCGATACTTGTGCCGCTCAACGAGCCGGTCCGGCGCCGCGCTGGCGCGCTCGAGCAACAGTTGCGGAATGGTACGCATCGGCAGCATCAGCGATTTCCTTCGCCCAGATACGCCTTGAGCACCGCAGGATTTTTCTGAACCTCCAGCGGAGTCCCCTCTGCAATCTTGCGGCCAAAGTCGAGCACCACGATCCGGTCCGCTAGATCCATGACGACACCCATGTCGTGCTCGACGAGCACCACCGGGATCCGTCGCGCCTCGCGAACGTCGAGAATGAATCGCGCGAGGTCCTCCTTCTCCTCGGTATTCATCCCGGCCATCGGCTCATCCATCAGCAGGATGCTCGGCTCCTGCGCCAGTGCCCGACCGAGATCGACGCGTTTGCGCAAGCCGTAGCCGAGGCTGCCGACCGGCTGATGGCGGATGGATTCGATTTCGAGCAGCTCGATGATTTCCTCGACGACCTCGCGGTGCCGGATCTCCTCGCGTCTGCAAGGCCCGAAGTAAAAGAATGCCGACGGAATCGAGCTCTTCATGTGAATGTGACGGCCGACCATGATGTTTTCGATCACGGTCATGTTCGAAAAGATATGCGTCCCCTGGAAGGTCCGGGCCAGGCCGGCCTTCACGATATGGTGGACGCCCATGCCGGACAGCAGCGAGCCATTGAATCGTACCTCGCCCTGCTGCGGCCGATAGAAGCCGCTGAGGCAATTCATCAGGGAGGTCTTGCCGGCACCGTTCGGCCCGATCACCGCGAGCAACTCGTCCACCCCGACCGCGATGGACACATTGTCAAGCGCGACGACGCCACCGAAAGCCATCCGGATACCGTCGGCGACGAGAAGCGCGGCATTCTGCGCCGCACGGCTCTGCGATGCTGAATAGAGAGGCGAAACAGCGCTCAACACGCTCCCCCTTCACAACGCAGTCCTGCGACATTCATCCTCCCCACGGTATGCGGCATTTCGACCGAACAGCGCCCCACCCTCAAATCGCCCCATCCTCTGCGGATTTTTATGACCGATGAGCATTATTTTTAACTCGACAGTCAATTTAGGTCAAGCCCATTCGGGCGCCTGCAACACACCACGACGAAAAGGCAGATCGAACACTCCGGCGCGAACGCATCAAGAGGCACGGATTCCGGTTGCAGCAGGCAGCAGGCACTTCCCGCTTTGGAGGAAGCTCGTGATTGGGCGCATTCAGGCGCGCCTTTCGACGAAGCGGCCCTCGACCTTTCGACCTGCAATGGCACCAAACCGAAAAGGCAAAGCCTCGAACATGAATTGACCATAACGTCGAATATCCTAATATGTGGTCGAATACGGAAGATCTGCAGCTCTCCGTGAGCAACGTCTGTCACCGGTTTCGCGCGCTCGCGAAACCGCGTCGCTCCAGCAACGCTGCCAATCTCCGATAAGGACAGGCAGGAGGAGAATCCGGGATGGCAGGAGCCGAGAGCAAATCTTTTTCGTTCCTAACCGACCAGCAAACGATGGTTCGGGACGTCGCGCGCAAGGTTGCGACCGACGCGATCGCCCCCACGGCAGCGGAACGCGATCGCACCGCGACGTGGCCGCACGCCGAATTGAAGGCTCTCGCGAATCTTGGCTTCATGGGCATGCTGCCGCCGGAACAATATGGCGGCTCGAACGCGGGGTTCGTCGCCTATTGTCTGGCGCTGGAGCAGATCGCTGCGGCCGACGCGGGTGTCGGCACCATTTTCCACGTCCACAACGTCACCGCCTTCACCATCGCCTTGCGCGGCAGCGAGGAACAGAAGCAGAAGTATCTGCCGCCGATGCTGCGCGGCGAAAAGATCGGCGCGTTTCTTCTCACTGAGCCGCAGGCCGGATCGGATACCGCCGCATTTCGTGCCACCGCGCGCCGCGAAGGCGATCACTTCATTCTCAACGGCACCAAGCAGTTCATTTCCAACGGGAGCGAGGCTGGTACAACGATCGTGCTCGCTCGCACCGATCCGCAGGCCGGCAAACGTGGTTTCACAACGTTCATCGTCGACCCTACCTCACCTGGCTACAATGTCGCGCGCGTCGAGGACAAGCTCGGCCAGCGTACGGCCCATGTCGCCCAGATCCAGCTCGACAATCTTCGCGTGCCGGCGGAGAACGTGCTCGGCGAAGTTGGCGGTGGGTACCGGATTGTCATGGGCGGCCTGTCTGACGGACGGATTGCGATCGCCGCGCAGGCGGTCGGCGTTGCCCAGGCAGCGCTCGACGCTGCGATCCGCTACGCCAACGAGCGCGAGGCCTATGGCAAGCCGATCGTCGAACTGCAGGCGGTGAGCTTCCATCTCGCGGAGATGGCTGCGCAGGTCGACGTCGCGCGGCAATATTACATCCACGCCGCGCGGCTTCTCGAAGCCGGAGCCTCGTGTGCCAAGGAGGCGGCCATCGCCAAGCTCGTCGCTTCAGAGATGGCGGAGCAGGTCTGCTCGGACGCGCTACAGATCCATGGCGGCTATGGCTACCTAAAGGATTTTCCGGTCGAGCGCTACTACCGCGACGTTCGCGTCTGCAAAATCTACGAGGGGACCAGCGATATCCAGAAGCAAATCATCGCACGCAGCCTCTCGGCCTGAGGGCCCAAGAATTGACTTTACGGCAATAGTTTTGACTATGGAGCCTTGAGAATCGCTAATCCGGATACTCGGCACGCTTCATGAAGAAGACATCGACAGCAAGGCGCGGCCGCCACGCTTCCGCCTGGAAAAGCGTCGTCCTGGACCGGGAACAGCAATTCTTGCTGAAGCGGGGCGCGCTGCTTCGCGAGGCGGGCCGCGCATTCAGCCTTCGCGGCTATCACAACACCTCGCTCGAGGATGTGGCGAAGACCTTGGACGTCACCAAGGCCGCGCTTTACTACTACGTCACGAACAAGCAGGAAATTCTCTTCGAATGCCACATGATGTCGCTCGACTTCGGCGACGAGGCGATGAAGTACAGCGAAGAGCATGGCAAGACCGGGCTTGAAAAAATTCTCCTGCTTATCGACAAGTACGTCAAAACCATCACCAGCGAGATGGGCTCTTTCGCGGTGCTCGGCGAGTACGACGCACTGGAGTCGCAGAACAAGGCGATCATCGGCAAGCGTCGCGACAAGTTTGACCGCGGCTTCCGGAAATTGATCTCTGAAGGTATTGCCGACGGGACGGTGCGTGCCGTCGATCCCAAGCTGACGGTGTTCTTCTTCATGGGGTCGATCAACTGGATGACGCGATGGTTCACGACTGAAGGACCGCTCACCGGCGAGCAGGTCGCCCGGCAACTTGTCGATCTCGTAGAGGGAGCTCTGCGGAGCCGCTGATCGCGCCCCGCCGCCCCAGCGGAGCCGAAACGCTGCTCGCAAAAGACGCCTGGAACCCACGAAAACGATCCGCCGGACGGAGGCGCAAGAGCAATGTTACTTTCGTCCCTTCCAGAGCGGCTTGCGCTTTTGTACGAAGGCAGCAATGCCCTCGCGCGCATCAGCGTGGGCCATGTTCCTCACCACGAGTTCGCCGGAATATTCGTAGGCATCGGAGATGGGCATTTGCAGCTGGCGATAGAACGCCTGTTTGCCGAGCGCCAACGTGTAGGTCGATTTCGAGGCGATCTCCGCTGCCAGCGACTCGACCGTTTGCTCGAGTTGCTCGGGCGTGACCACATCGTTGATCAGCCCGATGCGTAGCGCAAACGCCGCGTCGTAGAGGCGCCCCGTGGTGAGCATCTGCATCGCGTGTTTCGGCATCACGGCGCGCGACAACGCCACCATGGGCGTGAGGCACCACAAGCCAATGTTCACGCCCGGTGTCGCAAACCGCGCCTCGCTGGAGGCGATCGCGAGATCGGCACTGGCGACCAACTGGCAACCGGCGGCCGAGGCCACGCCTGCGACGCTGGCAATGATGACCTGCGGTTGATCCCGCATCGTCTGCATCAGAGCCGAACAGCGCGTCGACACCGTCTTGAAGAATTCGGGATCCGTCTCCCCGTCAAATTCGGTAAGATCATGCCCCGCGCAGAAGATCTTCTTGCCGATCCCAGTCAGGACGATCACCGCGATCGACGGCTGCCCCCGGAGGTCCATCAGATGGCGGGTCAATTCATCGATTGTCGACAAGGAAAGGCTGTTGCCGCTACGCGGACGGTTCAAGGAAATGTACGATACCGCACCCCGATCATCGCGGATAACAAGTTCTTTTTCTTCGCTCATGACACGTTCCCAGAAAGTCTCGTTAGCCAGTTCGGCACGTGAGCGCACCATCGACAGGAAGAAGCACGCCGGAGACGTATTTCGCGTCATCCGACGCCAGGAACAGCGAGGCATGCGCCACGTCCCAGGCGGTGCCCATCTTGCCCATCGGCACCATCGCATCGCGCCGGGCAATCATGTCGTCGGGGAATCGTAAACGTGCTTGTATGGCTCGACGATCATCGGCGTGTTCATCAGGCCCGGCAACACCGCGTTGCAGCGGATGCCCTTCGGCGCATATTCGACCGCTACGGCGCGGGTGAAGTGGTTCACGCCGGCCTTCGAGGAATAATAGGAAATCATCGGCACGCTGATCGTGGTGATCGATGCGACCGATGACACGTTGACGATCGCGCCGCCGCCCTGCTTGACCATTTCCGGGAGGACGCGCTGGCAGGTGAGAAAGAACCCCTTCAGGTTCACCGCCATGACGCGGTCCCAGCTCGCCTCGTCGATATGCTCGGGACCGCCGGGCTCGGCGATGCCGACATTGTTCTGCAGGATGTCGATGCGGCCATGACGGCTGATGGCTGCACCGACGGCCGCATCGATGTCCGCGGCCGACGTGATGTCGGCGCGCAGGGCCTCGGCCCTGCCGCCTTCTTCCGTGATGATCGCGACGGCGCGCTCCGCCGATGCTAGATCGCGGTCGACGCAGATCACCGTCGCGCCTTCGCGCGCGAACAGGACGGCCGTGGCCTTGCCATTGCCCCAGCCTTCACCGACGCAGCCGGCTCCCATGACGAACGCGATCTTGTCCTTGAGCCGCTGCGACATCGGTGAATTACTCCCGCTTCTGGTTCAGTTCTTTTCGTAGAGCGTCACGACGGCCGCGCCGCCCAGGCCGAGGTTGTGCTGGAGCGCCAGCCGCGCACCGTCGACCTGGCGGGCCTCGGCGGTGCCGCGCAACTGATGGACAAGTTCGTAGCACTGCGCGAGGCCGGTCGCGCCGAGCGGGTGTCCCTTGGACAGCAGGCCGCCGGACGGGTTGGTGACGAAACGTCCGCCATAGGTATTGTCGCCATCGAGAACGAACTTCTCGGCCTCGCCCTCGCCGCAGAGGCCAAGCGCCTCGTAAGTGATGAGTTCGTTCTGCGCGAAGCAATCATGCAGTTCGACGACATCGACATCGTCGGGGGCGATGCCGGCCTTCTCGTAGACCTTTTCGGCCGCCGACTTCGACAGGTCGAAGCCGACGACGCGCATCATGTCGCGGGTCTCGAAGGTGCTGGGACGGTCCGTCGTCATGGCCTGCGCGCGGATGCGAACTGTGTCGTTCAGGTTATGGCGCCTGGCGAACGCCTCGGAGACGAGCACGGCGGCGGCGGCGCCGCAGGTCGGCGGACACGCCATCGAGCGCGTCATCACGCCCTCCCAGATCACCGGCGCCTGCATCACATCGCCTTCGGTCATTTCTTTCCGGAACAGCGCCAGCGGGTTGCGCGCGGCATGGCGGCTGGCCTTGGCGCGGATCTTCGCGAACGTCGAGAGCTGCGTGCCGTACTTGTCCATGTGCTGCTTGCCGGCGCCGCCGAAATAACGGAGCGCCAGCGGAATCTCGCCATGGCCGACAAGTTCATCGGTGACGCGGTCGAATTCCGAGAACGGCGACGGCCGGTCCTCGAAGATCGACCCCAGCGCACCCGGGCGCATCTGCTCGAAGCCGACGGCCAGCACGCAATCCGCCGCGCCGCTTTCGACCGCCTGCCGCGCCAGATAGAGCGCGGTCGAGCCGGTGGAGCAGTTGTTGTTGACGTTGACGATCGGGATGCCGGTCATGCCGACCCGGTAGAGCACCTTCTGGCCGGCCGTGGAGTCGCCGTAGACGAAACCGGCATAGGCCTGCTCGATGGCGTCGTAGCCGAGGCCGGCATCCGCAAGCGCCAGCTTGACCGCCTCCTCGCCCATCGCGTCATAGGGCGCTGATGCGCCCGGCTTTGCGAACGGGATCATGCCGACACCTGCAACGATCGCGGTCATTGTGCGCTCCTTGTGTTCGCCGATTACGCGGCCGTTTCGCTTTCGATGATTTTCCGGATTTCGGTCTTGAGTATCTTGCCGTAGTTGCTTTTCGGCAGGCTCGGCAGGAACCGGTAGGACTTCGGCCGCTTGAAGCGGGCGATATGTTCGATGCAGAAGGCATCCAGTTCCGCGGCCGTCACCGGCGCCGACGACGCCACGAAGGCGATGACCTCCTCGCCCCAGTCGGGATGGCGGCGACCGATCACGCTGACCTCCGCCACGGCGGGATGGCGCAGCAGCACCTCCTCAACTTCCCGCGGATAAATGTTGGAGCCGCCGGAGATGATGACGTCTTTCGAGCGATCCTTCAGATAGAGAAAACCGTGCGCGTCGAACGTGCCGACATCGCCGGTCCACAGCCAGCCGTCGCGCAGCGCCTGCGCCGTCGCCGACGGATTGTTCCAGTAACCGGCCATCACGACGTCGCCGGCCACGATGACCTCGCCGTTCTCGCCGGGCGGCATGTCGTTGCCGTCGGCATCGACGACGCGGACCGCGACGCCCGTGCGGGGGATGCCGACCGATGACAGCCGGTCGTCGAGACGGCCGTCGCCATTGTCGAGATGCATGTGGGGCGGCAGGTAGGTGATGGTGCACGGCGACTCGCCCTGGCCGTAGGCCTGCCACAGCCGCGGGCCGAGCGCGACCAGCGCGCGCTTGAGATCTTCGACATACATCGGCGCGCCGCCGTAGAAGATGTGATCGAGATTCTCCACCGTCAGATCCGCCATCGAGGGCGAAGTGACCAGCCGGTTCACCATCGTCGGCGCGGCGAAGAACGAACTCCCCGGATAGCGATTGATGAGATCGACGATCTCGCCCGGCTCGAAGCCGCCGCTCTCCGGCACGACATTGGCGGCGCCGCGTACCAGGTGCGCGAGCGCAAGCAGCCCGGCGCCGTGCGACAGCGGCGCCGGATAAAGCGACGCGTCGGTTTCGTCGACCGGGCCGATATCGGCGAGGAAGCTCATCGTCATGTTGTAAAGGTTGCGATGGGTCAGCATCGCGCCCTTTGGATAACCTGTGGTGCCGCTGGTGTAGAACAGCCACGCATTGTCGCCGGGCGCGGCCGGTGCCGGCCGAAGATCGGATGGCACCGTCGCAAGCATCGCGCGATACGCCTCGCCGTCGACATCGACGACGTTGCCCGGCTGCGACAGTCCGCCCTCGATGTCGGTGAACAGCACCGAGGCGGCGCAATTGTCGAGGATGTAGGCCAGTTCCTTCGGATGCAGCTTGGCATTGATCGGCGCCACCGCCAGCCCAGCGAACCAGGCGCCGAACAGGATCTCGAAATATTCAGGGCGATTGGACAGGAAGACGCCGACCCGCGAGCCCGGCGCAAAGCCCTTGTTGCGCAAGGCCTGGCCGAGCGCCGCGCTGCGCTGCAGAAGCTGCGCATAGCTATGGATCGTCGCGCTGCCGAGACAGACCGCCGGGCGATCCGCAAACGCTTTCGCCGCATTGGCGAGTACCATGGCGATATTCATGGGCTTCTTCCCCGTTCAGATGGCGCGCGTGCGTCCCTTCCAGAACGTCTCGCGAATATCCTTCTTACGGACCTTTCCGACCGCGCTGCGCGGCAGGCTGTCCCAGAAATCCACCGACTTCGGCGCCTTCACGCTGCCGAGCTTCGCCTTGCACAGCGCAATGATCTCATCGGAATTGGTGCTCGAACCCTGCTTGAGTTCGATGACGGCCTTGACCGCCTCGCCCCATTTCTCGTCGGGCACGCCGATCACGGCGCAATCCTGCACCGCGGGGTGGCCCCAGATGATCTGCTCGATCTCGCTCGGATAGACGTTGAAGCCGCCCGAGATGATCATGTCCTTCTTGCGGTCGACGATATAGACGTAACCATCCTCGTCCTTGAATCCGATGTCGCCGGTGTGGTGCCAGCCGAAGGTGGAAACCTCCGCGGTCGCCTCCGGATTCTTGTAGTAGCCGGGCATCACGAGATTGCCGCGCACGACGATCTCGCCGCGCTCGCCGGCCGGCATCAGATTGCCGTCATCGTCCATGATCTCGACCGGAGTCAGCAGCGTCGGCCGGCCGCAACTGGCCAGGCGCTTTTCCTTGTCGGGATCGCCGATCACCAGATGTTCCTGCGGCGACAGGAAGGTGCAGAGCATCGGCGCTTCGGCCTGGCCGAAGGTTTGCGTCATCACCGGCCCGAACACCTCAAGGCACTCCCTCAGCTTGTCCACCGACATCGGCGCGGCAGCGTAGATGAAATGCTCGAGCGAGGAAAAATCATGCTGCTTGATACCGGGATGAGCCAGCAGCATGTAGATCGCCGTCGGCGGCAGGAACATGTGGGTGACGCCTTCGGTCTCGATCGCGTTCACCACCTTGGCGGCGTCGAAGCCCGGAAGGATGATCTGCGTCGCGCCCGCCGCCATCAGCATGATGCCGACGCCGCCCGCCGCGTGAGTCATCGGCGCCACGACGAGATGAACCGGCGGCTTCTGCACCGGCATCGAAGTGAAGAAGTTCGAGATCATGGTCTCCCAGACCAGATTGGTCCACAGCACGCCCTTCGGCCGCCCGGTGGTGCCGCCCGACGAGAAAACCGAGATCGGCTTGCTCGGATCCTCGGGAACGTTGGGATCGGTCTCGGGCGCGTTCGCAATCCAGTCCAGCAGGAACGGGGCGTCCGCGCCGTCCTTGTCGATGCAGATATAGATGCGGATCTGCGGGCATTCCTTGCGGAACACCTGCACATTCGCCTCGAATTCACTATGGTAGAACAGCGCCTGCACGTCGCAGTTTTCGAGGATGTAGGCGTTGTCTTCGGTGGAATTGCGGGCGTTGATCGGCACCCAGATATTGGCGCCGCGGATGATGCCCAGGATGCACTCGAAAGCCGTCGCCCCGTTGGGGCTGTAGACCGCGGCCATCTCGCCGGTTTTCAATCCGGCGGATGCGAGTGCGTTTGCGATCCGGTAGCTGCGCAGCTGGACCTCGCGGAAGGTGCGCGAGACCGTCGCATCCTTCAGGCAGGTGCGCGACGGATTGATGCCGACGCCACGGTCGAAGAAATCGATCAGACGCATGGATAGCCCTCAGCGCTCCAGGATGGTGATGCAGGCGGTCGCTTCTTCATAATGATGGAAGCCGCCGCCGTTTTCGGCAATAGCGTGGTGCGCGCCCTCGACCTGACGAGCGCCCGCCTCGCCGCGGAGCTGCGTGACGAGTTCGTAGATCTGCGCCAAGCCCGTGGCCCCGATCGGGTGACCGCGCGACTCGAGGCCGCCGGAGACGTTGATCGGTATCCGGCCACCAAGCGCGGTATCGCCGTCGCGCACCAGGCGGCCGCCATCGCCGATCGGCGCGAAGCTCAGCAGTTCGGCCTGATGCAGTTCCGCAAACGCGCTGGCGTCATGAACCTCCGCGACCGACATGTCGGCGGGGCCGACTCCGGCGATCTCATAGGCACGATTGGACGCGAGCCGGCACAAATGGCGTTCGAGGTCATCGGCCTCACGGTCAGAACCCGATGCCAGCACCGAGGCGGCGATCCGGATCGCCCGCGTGGCGCCGAGCGCGCGCGCCTTCTCCGCGGAACAGACGATCGCGGCCGCCGCGCCGTCGCTGATCGGCGCGCACATCGGCAGCGTCAGCGGCCACGATACCTCGCGCGCCGCCAGCACATCGTCGGCAGTCATGGAGTCCTGATACTGCGCCTTCGGGTTCAGCGAGGAGTGCCGGTGGTTCTTCGCGGACACCTCGGCGATGTCCCGCTGGGTGGTCCCGAAGCGATGCATGTGATAGCGCGCGAGCGAGGCGTAGACGTCCATGAAGACGCTGCGCTTGCCGCTGTTCTGGCCGGCGCCGGGCGGCAGCGCGAGATCCTTGCCGAGCGCAGTCAGGCGGCGAACGCTGCCATCCACGTCGTGTACGTCCCAGGCGCCGCCGAAGATCGCAAAGGATTTTTCGCGGTCCTTCGAATTCATTTTTTCCGCGCCGACCGCCAGCGCGATATCGCCCTGCCCCGACGCGATGTAGGAGAAGGCGGCGTTGAGCGCCGTGGATGCGCTGGCGCAGGCATTCTCGACGTTCGTCACCGGAATGCTCTCGAATCCGAGCGCCCGCAGAACGAGCTGGCCGCGCACCAGGTGCTGGCCCTCCACGACGCCTTGCGCCGTGTTGGCGAAAAACGCGGCCCGGACATCGCCGCGCGCGATGCCGGCGTCCGACAGCGCCTCTTCCACCGCCCCACGGGCGATCGTCTCCAACCGGTCGTCGAGGTAGCGGCCGAACCGCGTCATGCCGACCCCGATGATGTAAACGTCGGCCATGACCTTCTCCTAGACGCTGATGAGGGATTCGATACGGGCGCGGTCGGCCTGCAGTTCTTCGGTGGTGCCCGACCAGACCACCCGGCCATTATCGATGACGAATTGCCGGCGCGCCAGCTTCAGTGGCACCTTCAAATTCTGTTCGACCAGCAACATGGCAATGCCTTCGGCATTGATGATGCGCATGGCCTCGATGAGTTGATCGACGATCAAAGGCGCCAACCCTTCGGTCGGCTCGTCGAGCAGCAGCACTTCCGGATTGGTCAGCAAGCCGCGGCCGATCGCCAGCATCTGCTGCTCGCCGCCGGACAGCGTATCGCCACCTTGCGAGGCACGCTCCTGAAGTCGCGGGAAAAGCTGGTAGATGCGCTGCAGCGACCACGGACCCTTGCGCCCCATCACGGTCGCGATCTTCAGGTTTTCCTCGACCGTCAGGTTCGGGAAGATCCGCCGGTTTTCCGGAACGAAGGCCAGCCCAAGGCGTCCGAGTTCATAAGGTTTCAGTGCCGTAACGTCGCGATCGCCCATCAGGCACCGGCCGCTGCGCACGGCATTGAGACCGATCGCAGCCTTGAGCAGCGTGCTCTTGCCGGCGCCATTGCGGCCGATCAGCGAAACGACCTCGCCCTCCGCCACGTCGAGCGAGACATGATGCAGCGCCTGCGCCTTGCCGTAGAAGACGTCGCAATCCTGCAGGGCCAGCGCGCTCATTCGTCGTTCCCGAGATAGGCGGCGCGCACCGCCGGGTTGGCCCTGATCTCCGCCGGTGTTCCGGACCCTAGCAATTGTCCCTGCACCATCACGACGATCTCGTCGGAGATCTGCATCACGACGTCCATGTTGTGCTCGATCAGCAGGACGGTACGGCCCGCCACGATCCGCCTGATCAGTTCGAGCGCCTGCTCGAGGCGCTCATGGCCGACGCCGGCCAGCGGCTCGTCGAGCAGCAGCACGCTGGGATCGCTGAGCAGCGCCAGGCCGACTTCGAGGGCGCGCTGGTCGCCGTGCGAGAGATTTTCAGCCGGCGCGTGGGCGAGACGCTCCAGCCCGATCTGCGCCAGCACCTTTTCAGCATCCTGACGGATCTCGGCGAAGCGGCCGGCCGGCATCCAGAACGGCTGTACGCGATAACGGTGTGCGAACGCCGCGAGCTTCAGGTTCTCCAGTACGGTCATGCCGGAGAATATCTTGGTAATCTGGAAGCTGCGACCAAGGCCGGCGCGGGTGCGCGCATGAACGGAGAGCTTCGTGATGTCCCGCCCGTTCAGGATCACCTGCCCGGCCGCCAGCGTCGCATGACCCGACAGCGCATTCATCAGCGTGGTCTTGCCGGCCCCGTTGGGCCCGATCAGCCCATAGATCCGCCCCGACTGGAAGCTGCGGCTGACGCCCGCGACCGCCTTGAGACCGCCGAACGCGACCTGGATGTTCTCGCACTGCAGGGAGACGTTGCCCGCACTCATTTCGACGCCCCCTTCCTGCCGCGTCCGAGGACGGCGAACAGGCCGGCGATGCCGTTCGGCAGAAAGATGGTGCAGAGAATGAAGACGATGCCGAGGACGCCGTACCAGTGTTCGGTAAACTGGCTGAGTTCTTCCTTCAGGACTTCAAATACGGCCACGCCGAGCACCGGTCCCAGCAACGTGCCCTTGCCACCGAGCAGCGTCATGATCAGTACGTCGCCCGACGTGCTCCAGTGCAGCATCTGCGGGCTGACATAGAACATCAGCGAAGCCAGCAGCGCGCCGCTGACGCCGGCATAGGCGCCGGAGATCATGAAGGCGCACTGGCGCAGCCGCTGTACATTGTAGCCGATCTGCTCGGCGCGGACATCATTGGCCTGCACCGCCTTCAACGCGCTGCCGAACGGCGAGATACGCAACAGCGCCATGATCGCGACGCCGATCACGAACACCACGACGAGGAAGTAGAAATAGTTGCGGTTGTTGTAGAAATCGACGCCGAAGAGGGCCGGCCGCAGCACGCCGGGAATACCGTCCAGACCGCCGGTGAAGGCCCGCAGCTTCGTGCTGGCTAGGATGTAGACGAGTTGCGCCAGCGACAGCGTCAGCAGCGAAAAGAACAGGCCCGACACACGCAATGCGAACACGCTGAGCAGGAAGGCCAGCGCCGCGCCGGCGACGGCCGCCACCAGCAGCGAGGGCAGGAAGCCGAACTGAGGCGCCAGCAGCGCCAGCGCATAGCCGCCAGCGCCGAACATGGCGGCATGTCCGAAGGACAGCATGCCGGCCATGCCGAAGATCAGGTCGAAGCCGATCGCAAGCAGGCCCCAGATCAGGATCAGGCTGATCAGGTTGAGGCTTTCCTCGCTGGTCGAAACCATCGCAAAGACGATCATGGCAGCGACGGCGGCGGCCATGAGGATCTGGTCGAGGCGGAGCATGCTCATGCCGCACGTCCCTTGCGGCTGAACAGGCCCGATGGCCGGGTCATCAGGGTGACGATAAGCAGAACAAAAGTGATCAGTTCCACCCATTCGGGCGCATAGGTGAAGCCGGCGGCGCGCGCCATGCCGAGCAGCAGCGCGGCGAAGATCGCTCCCTTGATGTTGCCGAGGCCGCCGATGATCACCACCACAAAGCAGTCGATGATCACGCTAAAGCCCATGCCGAGTTCGATCGGCACCAGCGGCGCCGCGACGACGCCGCCGAGCGCGGCCAGCCCCGAGCCGAGCGCGAACACCGCCGTGCGTACCTTCGCCACGTCGACGCCGAGCGTCTGCGCCATTTCGGAATCCGAGCTCGCGGCACGGATCACCATGCCGAGCTTGCTGCGGTCGAGCAGCAGGAACAGCAGGACGGAGACCAGCGCGCCGAAGCCGATGATGAAGAGGCGATAGGAGGGGATCTGGCTGCCGAACAGCGCAATCGGCTGCGAGAACAGATCGGGCGTCGGCACCTGCTTGTAATCCAGCCCCCAGATCAGGCGAACCGATTCCTCGATCACCAGGATGAAGCCGAAGGTCAGCAGCAACTGATAGATATGATCGCGATTGTAGACCGGCCGCAGCGTGACGACTTCCATCGCTGCGCCTAGCGCCGCGACGACCAGTGGGGCGAAAGCGAGCCCGATCCAGAACGAACCGGTCCAGTGCACAATCTGATAGCAGACATAGGCGCCCAGCATATAAAGGGCGCCGTGCGCGAAATTGATCACGCCCAGCATGCCGAAGATGAGCGTCAACCCTGCCGCCAGCAGGAACAGCAGGAAGCTCAAACTCAAGCCGATAACGATCGTCGACACGCCAGATTGGTCCGCGGTTTATAGAAGGGGGTGAGGCGTGTCCCGACGCCGGGACACGCCTCCGTTTTACGAGCAGACGTCGAACAGCTTCGAAGCGTCGAAGACGTCGGTGATCTTCATGGTCAGCGGCGGCAGCGGCGCCTGACCTTCGGTCACGACGCCCCACAGGCCGACCTGCGCGGCCTGATGATCGCAGCCGCGCATCACCTTCTTGCCCTCGAGCGAATTCTCGCGGGTGCTCTTGGCGAAGGCATCGACCCACGTCTCGCGGTCCCAGCTCTTGGTGGATTCGACGACATCGAGCCACCAGCTGATGCCGTCATAGGCCTCGCCGGCAAAGCTCGACGGCCACTCGTTGTACTTGGCGCGATAGGCCTCGACGAACTTCTTGTTGGCCGGGTTATCGACCGTGAAGTGATAGCGCACACCGGAATAGACGCCGACCGCAGCCGGACCGACGGCCGCCGCGAGGGTCTCGTCCTGCAGCACCGGGCCGAACTGGGTCTTGCTCTTGTTGAGACCGACTTGGCCGGACTGC
This sequence comes from Bradyrhizobium sp. FW305-F6, assembly GCF_058782905.1. Taxonomy (NCBI): domain Bacteria; kingdom Pseudomonadati; phylum Pseudomonadota; class Alphaproteobacteria; order Hyphomicrobiales; family Nitrobacteraceae; genus Bradyrhizobium; species Bradyrhizobium sp. FW305-F6. The sequence continues at coordinate 70,842 of NZ_JBYSYD010000009.1, read as the reverse complement.
TTGAGGAAGGTGACGGCGTCGTTGCCGGTGACGATGACGGCAATGCCGTCGGCATCGGACTTCGCCATCTTGTCCACGATGACGGAGTAGTCGCGGTTGCCGAGCGGCGCGTAGTCATTGCCGACGATCGCGATCCCGGCCTTCTTCGCCTCGGCGGCAAACAGTTCCCAGCCGTCGCGGGTCGCCTGGTAGTCGGCGGTCACACCGTAGATCTTCTTCAGCCCCTTCACCTTCGCGAACTCGATGCACATCCGGATTTCCATGCCGAGCGTGTTCGAGGTGCGGAACGTGTAGCGCGAACCGTTCGGCCGCGTGATCTTGTCGTCGGCGGAAATGGTCACCAGCAGCGGGATCTTGCGCTGGTCGGCCAGGCCCTGCAGCGCCAGCGTCGATGCCGAGCCGACTGCGCCGAACATCATCTGCGCACCGCCCGCAAGCAGGCGGGTCGCCTTCTGCACCGCGGGCTGCGGCTTGGTCTCGTCGTCTTCCCACGACACCCGGATCGGCTTGCCGAGCACCTTGCCGCCGCGATCGGCGATGGCGAGTTCGACGCCCTGCCGCATGTCCTTGCCGATGATGCCGTAAGCGCCGGAAAACGCCAGGATACCGGCGATATGAAAATCAGCCGGCTCATCCGCAGCGAGAACACCTGTCGCCGGAGCAAAAGCCGACAGCGCCGCACCGGCCGAGCTCAGCAAAAATGTACGACGATGCATAAAACCTCCCAAAAACCTGTCATTTAGATGTATCTTACTGAGGAGTAGGCTATCTCTGACCTCTAGGTAAATGTCAAGCCGCGGAGCGGCTTGCGACCTGCGGCTTGAACGCAGCCGGAGAAATGTGCATTGGAGACAGGGCGCGACGGTGTGTCGCTTCCTGCATCCTGCCGCAACTTGGGGAAGTACAGGGATGACGAAAAAACCAGTGGGGAGAAAGCGTCCCAATGTTTGGGAAAGCGTCGACCTGCGCCAGGAGCAGCACGAGGCCAAGCGTCGTCTAATCCTTAAACAGGCAGCACTTCTGTTCGCGGATCGCGGCTTTCACGAAACAACTATCGATCAGATCGCCGAAGCTCTCAATGTAACCAAGCCGACGATCTACTACTACATCGAGAGTAAGGAAGACCTGCTCTATCAGGTGGCGCATACGGCTCTCGTCGACCTCAATGAGGCCTTGTCTCGCGATCAAGACGCGAAGCTTCCCGCAATCGACCGCCTCGAACAGTTCTTCACGATGTATGGCAGACTCATACTGTCCGAGTTCGGGGTGTGCCTGGCTCTGGTCAGCGACCGCTCGCTTAACGCGCAGTCACGACGCAAGCTTCGCTCGCTCAAGAAGCAATTTGAGATCACCGTTCGGAAAATTCTCGAAGAAGGCAGCAAAGATGGCACGATCTGCGTGGACGATCCGAAAATGTTCATATTTGCCATCTTTGGTGCGTTCAATTGGGCTCCGCAGTGGTTCTCGAACACAGGCGCATCCGCTCCGGACGAAGTCACGGCTGCGATGTTCCATGTATTTCGCAGCGCTGCGGCTCGGTAAAGCAGGGCAATTGAAAAAGCGCTGGCTGGACTGACCAACACGGAAAGCAATACTGGCATACAGTTGCCATGGGTATCCGCAACACGTCGTCACCACGCTGGCGCGGATGACTGAAGCCGAAAAACCGATGCTGGGGCCATCCAATAGGTTGGCCGAGTACGCGCCCGAGCCGAACCTCGAGACCAAGAAAAAGGACGTCGTCTGGTTCGCGATCGATGATAATCGGCCGCTCACGTGCTTTGCTGTGCTGAGTTCAAGGGCGATCGTGACGCAAAATCGAAGCCTCCGGTCGACGCGCTCAAGCAGAAGCCGTGCGCGCGGTGATCGCCGCCGGTGCCATTATCGCAGCCCACAATCGCAGCGTCCAGCGCAACCGAGTTGCCCCCGAAGTCGCCCAGCCCGAGGTAAGTGTCTCGCTAAGGCCGGCAAGGAGTTCGGCGTTTCGGCCAAGCAGCAGATGATCGGTCTATTGACCCTGCTGCCGGACGTTCACGGTCTGGGCCTGGATGCCTCGCAGGGACTGCTGGTCAGCGAATCCTTCTACTGGGACATGAACGACGAAACCCGCGCCTGGTCGAAGCGCTTCTTCGAGCGCAACAAGGTGATGCCGCACATGGTGCCAGCGGGAGTCTATGGCAGCGTTCTGCATTACATGAAGGCGATCAAGGCCGCCGGAACGACCGATTCGGCTGCCGTGATGAAGGCCATGAAGTCGCTGCCGATCAACGATTTCATGACGAAGAATGGCAGGATCCGCGAGGACGGGCGTGTGCTCCGCGACTTCTACGTGTTCCGTGTCAAGGATCCGAAGGCATCCAAGGGACCATGGGACTATTACGAACAGGTCGCCACGATTCCCGCCGAGGACGCCGCGCGGCCACTGTCGGAGAGCGAGTGTCCCCTGCTGAAGAAGTAAGGTGCGGCTAACGCGCTGCGCGCAGGATCATCATGATGTCTTCGGCCGATTGGATCGGCCGAAGATTGGCTTTGACGAACGCATTGCCGAGGCCGGTTTCGGCCACCCGCGGCAGCGCGCTGTCGTCGACCGCGAGCTCCGACAGTTGGGTCGGTAGTCCCAGCGAGGCAATGAAGTGACGAACGGCATCGGTGGCTGATTTGCCGGCGGCGCCGAAAGCCGCGGCGATTTCGGCTTGCCGTTCATGTGACACCGGTTCGTTGAACGCGAGCACGGCGGGCAGCAGGACACAGGATGTCATGCCATGCGGCACGCCGGCAATCGCTCCGAGCTGGTGACCGAGTCCGTGGCTGGCGCCATATCGCACACGGCCGATGCCCGATCCCGCCAGCCAGACGCCAAGCTGGCAGCGGTGCCGCGCCTCGATGTTGGCTGGATCGGCATGGGCCGCGCTCAGGCCTTCACGCAGCAGTGCCAGACCACGTAGCGCCAACGCGTCGGTGAACGGGTTGGCGTCGCGCGAGAGAACGGTTTCAACACCGTGGTCGACCGAGCGGATGCCGGTGGAAAGCCAGAGATCCAAAGGCGTGCCTGCGCCGAGCCAGGGGTCGTAGACGATGATGTCGGGCGCAAGCGTGTCCGATTTGAACAGGTGCTTGATCCCGCTCCTTGTATCCGTTGCTCCGCCGATGATGCCGAATTCCGCCGCCGACAGCGTGGTCGGCACCGCGATGATCGGGATGCTGCGTTTGGCCGGCGAGGCCTGCGACACGCCGAGCGCGTCGGGTATCGAGCGCAGGCCGAGCAGGGCCTCGTGATCTCGCACGCCCGTGGCGACGGACAAGCCGGCGATCTTCGCCGCATCGATCGCGCTGCCGCCGCCGAACACGACAAGGAGGTCGGGCGCATGACGTTCGATGGCGGCGGTCAACGCCAGCACGACATCGAACGGCGTATGGGGCTTCAGGTCCCGAAACATCGGAAGCGCCGCCGCTCCAAGTCGATCGATCGACGCTCTGACGATCGGGTTCTCCGCCAGCGAGGAGGTGACGATCGGCAGCACACGTTGGACGCCGCGGAGCTGCGCCAGTTCGGCGACCTTGTCCTCGGCATGTGCGCCATAGTGAACAGAAGGCTGCGCCAGCATCGCCAACGCTCCGGCCTCGACGGTCCCGACAGGATGAGCGGCGTTGGAGTTGGTCATGGCGTGCTTCCTGCTGCGATCGGTGAGCGGTATGCGCGATCGATGTTGCTCGCGGGCTACAGCCGGCGCTTGATGAAGTCCACATAAGCGGAGGCGCATTCGCCCGCGCGGCTCAGCAGCAGCGAGTGGCGTTGCCCGGGGAACCACTGGATTTCAGATGTCTTCAGGCGCGCATGCAGGTCGGCGGCGAGCGATCGATCGACGAAGGGGCTGCCGTCCGGAGCCAGGATCAGAACGGGAGCGCGAATCTGGTCGAGCTGCGATGACAGGTCCTGGGTCTTGATGAACTCCGCCTGCTCGTACACGGCGCTCGGCGCGCATTCCGCCTGCAGCCGATGGACCCAAGCATAGAGGCGCGGATCGACATCGCCGTCGGCAAAGCGCATCGGCATCAGCGCGTCCGACCATGCGGCCATGCCGCCTTTGTCGATCGTCGCGCGCCAGGTATCGACCGCCTTGATACGCTTGCCGTCAAATGGAGTGGAAAGCAGAGCGCAGGAACGAATCCGCTCCGGATAGCGTGCGGCATAGCCGAGCCCGATCAGCCCGCCGAGCGATTCCCCGACGTAGTGGAACGTGTCGACATTCTCCGCGGCCAGCACGACATCGATATCGGCGAAGAAATTCGGCAATGACCAGCCATACCCTTCCGGCGTCGGCTCGGATCGACCGAAACCGCGCATGTCGAGCCGGATCACCCGGAATCCGGCCGCCAGCAGCGCCGGCTGCCAATCACACCAGGCATCGCCGGTCAGCGCGACGCCATGATGCATGAGCACGACCCCGGCGGGTTCGCGCCACGGCGCAACCAGCGAACTCGCCTGATAGAATATCTTGCCGCCGTCGGTCGAAATCGCGATGGACATCTGAGCCACTCCAATTCAGTGCGCCGCAGATCGGCAAGCCGGCGCCTGCCGATCTGCAGCCGTCATCTGCACGTCAGTTCGTCTTGCCGGAGACGAACGAACAGCCACCCTCGGACAACGGGCGGAAGGCTTCGTTGGCGGGCACGGTCGCGAGGATCTTGTAGTAGTCCCAGGGCTCCTTGGATTCCTGGGGCGTCTTGACCTGTACGAGGTAGATGTCGCGCATGACGCGGCCGTCCTCGCGGATCTGGACGTTATGGCCCATGAAATCATTGACCGGGGTCGCCTTCATCTTCTTCACGATCGCCCGGCCGGAGGTTTCGTCGGTGGTCGCAAGAGTCTTGAGATAGTGCTGCACGGCGCCGTAGACGCCGGCCTGGGCCATCGTTGGTGCGCGGCCGAACTTGGCCATGAAACGGCGGCTCCAGGCACGCGTTTCGTCGTTGGCGTCCCAGTAGAACGGGGTCGAAATCAAGAGGCCCTGCGCCGTCTGCAGTCCCATCGCATGCACGTCGGAAATGAACATCAGCAACGAGGCGAGCTTCTGCCCGGCATGAGTGATGCCGAATTCGCCGGCCTGCTTGATCGAATTGACGGTGTCGGAGCCCGCATTGGCCAGGCCGATCACCTTGGCTTTCGAGGCCTGGGCCTGGAGCAGGAAGGATGAGAAGTCGGACGTATTGAGCGGATGGCGAACCGAGCCCACGACCGTGCCGCCGTTCGACTTGACGAACTTCATCGCGTCCTGCTCTTGCGCAATGCTGCCGGAGTTGTCGCCGGTCAGGAAGAACCAGCTGTCGCTGCCCTGCTTGATGAGCGCCTTGGTGGTCACGTTCGCAAGCGCGTAGCTGTCGAATGTCCAGTGGATCAGGTTGGGCGAGCAGTATTTTCCGGTCAGGTCCGAACTCGCTCCCGCCGACGGAATGAGGATCTTGTCGCGGCTTTCGGCGAGCTCGCGCACCGCGAGAGCGACTGCCGTCGTGGTCAGGTCCACGACAAGGCCGACATTCTGATTGTCGAACCATTGTCGAACGATGTTGGCGGCGATGTCGGGCTTGTTTTGATGGTCGGCCGAGATCATTTCGACCGGCTTGCCGCGAACCTTGCCGCCGAAATCGTCGATCGCCATTTGCGCCGCGATCACCGAGCCCTTACCGCCAAGGTCGGCGTAGGGACCCGACTGGTCGTTGATGACCCCGATCCGGATCACCGAATTATCCTGAGCCATCGCCGGCGCCAACAGCAAGACGCTTCCAAGAAGCATGGCGGCCGTTCTGAGCACCATCATTCCCTCCCAAATGTCGTTTTAATTGTCGGACAATAATTGTCCGACGATGGGTGGCTTTGTCAAGCAATCAGCCGCCCTTGCAGAGCAATTTGCCAGCTTAGGCGAAGTTTGTGGCGTGCGGCGGCTTTACCGGCTGGCTATTTTGTCCGACAATGATGCGACTTTTGTGGAGAGATCAGATGTCGTCCCCAAGTGCGATAATCGAAACAACCGTCGAACGCCTGCTCGAGCGCGCCGATCTGGCATCGAGCCACGCGGCGCTTCGCGAGGGCATCTTTCCGGTAGCGCTCTGGGAAAGCGTGTTGGCGGCCGGACTGCCCCTGACCCTTGCTCCGGAGAGTGCGGGAGGGATCGGCCTCGGCTTCGACAGCGCAACGCAGTTGGCGCGGCTGTGCGGCGCAGGAGCATTGCCGCTCCCGATCATCGAGCCGATGCTGGGCAATTGGCTGCTCGGCCTCGCCGGCATCGAGCCGCGGGATAATCCGGTCAGCCTGGCATTCGGCGTGGACTCGCCGCTTCCTCTATGCGGTCGGTTTGGCAGCCAGGTTCGTTCGCATCGCGTGCCGTGGGCGCGCTGCTCCGATCTGGTGGTCCTTGCAACAGACGGGCCCGCGCTTCGGATCGCGCTGTTGCCGCTGGGCGAGAACATCGTGGTGGCCCACGACATCAACATGGCCGGCGAACCCCGCGACCGCGTCGATCTCTCGATCTGCGATGCCGAGACGACGGTCTGGCACGATCTCCCGCCCGACCTCACGGCATCGACGATCCTGGCCAGGATGGCCCTGCTGCGCGCGGCCTCGATGGTGGGCGCGATGGAGCGCGTGCTCCAGCTGAGCGTGACCTACACTTCGGAGCGCCACCAGTTCGGCCGCTCGCTGGCAAGTTTCCAGGTCATCCAGCAAACGCTGGCGGTGATGGCAACGCAGGTCGCCGCGGCGCGGTCGGCGGTCGATATCGCCGCAGTCGAATCCGATCTCGCGCGCATTGCGTTCATGGCGGCGGTTGCCAAGGCGCGCGCAAGCGATGCCGCCACGCTCGTTGCCGCATCGGCGCATCAGGTCCACGGCGCCATGGGCTTCACCCAGGAATATGGCCTCGGGCCGATGACCAAGCGGCTTTGGTCCTGGCGCAGCGAGGACGGCAGCGAAAGTCACTGGCACGGATGGTTGGGCGCGCGAGCGCGCGAGAACGGCGACCTCTGGGCCGTGGTCGCTGCCTGAGATAACCGGAATCGATGCGTGGCCCGAACGCGCTGCGCTCAGGGCGTCAGGGCCTTGCCGATGATGCCGCGCAGGATTTCGCGGGTGCCGCCACGCAGGCTGAAGGAGGGGGCCTCGAGCGTCGTACGGGTGAAATGGCGGATGAGCCTATCGTCCACCGCTGATGCCTTCTCCTCGATGAGGTCGCGGGCGATCTCGACGATCTCCTGCTCGAGGACCGCACCGAGATCCTTCACCACCGCCGCCTGCAGATTGGGCGACTGTCCTTCGCCGATCATGCCGCTGACGGACATCGACATGCCGCGCAAGGTGACGAGATGGGCGATGGCCCGCCCGATGGTCCGCTGCACTTCGGCTTCGCCGGACACCGGGAGCGCGCTCGCTTCACGTAGCAACGGCACCGTCGACATGAAACGATCGGGCCCGCTGCGTTCGAGCGCCAACTCGCTGGTGACGATCTTCCAGCCTTCGCCGGGCTCGCCGAGCACCATATCGTCGGGCACGAAGCAGCCGTCAAAGGCGACTTCGTTGAATTCGCGCTCATCCGCCAGATTGAGGATTGGAGAAATCGAAGCCGCGGGGTCCGGCAACGCGACGATCATCTGCGACAGCCCGGCATGCCGTTGCGCGCCGGCCTCGGTGCGGCACAGCACCGTCATGTACTGGGCATTGTGAGCATTCGTGGTCCAGATCTTGCGGCCCTCGATACGCCAGCCGCCTTGCTCGCGCGTTGCCCGGGTGCGGACGCTTGCGAGATCGGAGCCGGAATTGGGTTCGCTCATCCCGATGGCAAAGCAGCAGCGCCCCGCGACGATCTCCGGAAGGATGTCCCGCTTGGCCCGCTCGCTGCCGAAGCGGATGATCTGGGGCCCGCTCTGCCGGTCCGCGAGCCAGTGGCCGCCGACCGGCGCGCCGGCCGCCAGCATCTCCTCGATGATGACGAACTGCTCCACGGGCGATAGATCCTGGCCGCCATGTTTCTTCGGCCAGGTCGCCCCGATATAGCCGCGGCTACCGCACTGTTCGCTGAAGGCGCGATCGACCCGCGTCCAGGAATTCGAGCGAAACTCAGTCCCGGATGCCTGCTGCTGCATCAGGAATTCGCGAACCTCGGCCCGCTTGTGGCGGGAGGTCTCCGGCAACTCATGTGGGGTGAAGGGTGGGATTCCGCTCATCGGGCTCTCTGTCTGACGGTTCGGCCTAGACGTGGGAAAACATCTTGCGTCCCGCCGTCGGCATCTCTGCGCGCAGAATCGCGCCGGAATGAGACTCGACGATAAAGAGGGACTTGCGATCGGGGCCGCCATACGCGCAGTTGGTCGGGAAATTATCCGTGCACGATCGAATGCGGTACAGCGGTTCGCCGGCCGCAGAGAACAGCCAGGTCGCGCCCATTCCCGGATGGCAGACCGCAAGGTTGCCATCGTCATCCATCGCCATTCCGTCCGGCCCGACACCGCCGCTCATCTGGATGAAGATGCCGACCTTCGAAACCGAGCCGTCGAGCAGCATCGGCGCGCGCCAGATGCAATTGCCACGCGTGACCGCCACGAAGACGGTGGTCTCCTTTGCGTCGAGTACGATCCCGTTCGGGCTCGGTATTCCCTCGAGAAGCTTTTCGAGTTTTCCGGCGGCGCTCAGCCTGAAAACCCGCCCGCTCGGATCCTGCAGTCCGGTTTGGCCCTGGTCGGTGAAGTAGAGGTCGCCATTGCCGGCAAACACCAGGTCGTTGGGGCCTTTGAAACCGTCGATCTGATCGCGATGGACGATCGGCGAGACGGCGCCGCGCGCAGGGTCGAGCAGCAGGATGCCCTGCTTGTGATCGGCAATGAAGATGCGGCCGTCGCGGTGAATCTTCAGACCGTTGGGCTCGCCGTCATATTCGGCGACCAGATCGAACGTGCCGGTCGGAGAAATGCGAAAGATGCGGCCGAACGGGACATCGACGACGTAGAGGTTTCCGTCGCGATCGAAACTCGGGCCCTCCAGGAACGAATGCAGATTCTCGCCGCGACGTTGCAGTTTCAGCCACGGCGTCTGGCGGCCGGTCAGATGATATTTTTCCGGAAGCCTGGCAAAAACCGTTGTCTGGATCGTAGGTGCTGAAAACATCGTGGCGGCCTCTGGCTTGAAAACGCCGGCTCAATTGCCGGTGAAGTTGGGCTTTCGCTTCTCCTTGAAGGCGGTGAACGCTTCGCGGTGATCGGACGTTTCGAGCGAGATCGCCTGCATCGCGGCTGCCAGTTCCAGGCTGTCCGGCAATGTCATGTCGAGCGATCGACGCAACAGCTGTTTGGTCATTCGCAGCGCTTGCGGCGGCTGCGCTGCGATCTGCGTCGCCAGCGCGCGTGCGCGCTCCATCAGCTGTTCGTGCGGTACGACCTCCTCGACGAGGCCCCATTGAAGGGCCGTGTCGGGCTTGACGAACTCTCCGGTGTAAGTCATGCGGCAAGCCTTCGCCAATCCGACCCGCCGCGGCAGGAACCAGGCGCCGCCGTCGCCCGAGATCAGGCCGACGCGGAGAAAGCTCTCGGCAAAAGACGCTTTCTCGGACGCGATGCGCAGATCGCACATCAAGGCGAGATCGCAGCCTGCACCGACGGCTGAACCGTTCACCGCGGCAATCGTCGGCACCTGGCAATGATAGAGCGCGAGCGGGATTTGCTGGATGCCGTGAAGATAGACGCGCCGTGCATGGAACGGCGGCCCGGCGAAATGGCCCGTGCGCGTCACCATGTCTTTAAGGTCGCCGCCCGAGCAAAACCCGTCGCCGGCGCCCGTGATCACCATGCACCCCACGCTCATGTCGCGGTTGATCCGGTCGCATGTCGCGACGATGGTCTCGATCATCTCGTCCGATATCGCGTTGCGGAGATCGGGACGGTTGAGCTCGAGCGTCAGCACCCCGTCCTGTTCGGTGATCTTGATGTGTTCGGTCATTGCGTCACTTCATCATTGGGGCGAGAAAGCGCGCCCGTGGTGTAGAGGTCGTCGAGTTCACGCGGCGAAAAGCCCCAGTCGCGCAGAACCTCCTGTGCATTCGCGCCGATGACGGGAGGCGGGTGCGGAACGGCCGGCGCTGTCCGGCTGAAGCGGGGCGCGGGTCCGGGCTGGGTGACGCCGGCGATCTCGACGAAAGTGCCGCGCATCCGGTTGTGCGGGTGTTGCGGCGCCTCGTTGAACGTCAGGACCGGAGCGAAGCACGCATCACTGCCTTCCATGAACTCGCACCATTCATCGCGGGTCCTGGCGCGAAATATCTCGGCGAAGCGCTGACGCATCTCGGGCCAGCGCAAGCGGTCGAACTGTTCCGGAAACGTCGCCGGATCGATCTTCAAACGCGCGAGCAATTCCTGAAAAAAGCGGTGTTCGACCGGGCCGATCGAGACGAACTTGTCGTCCGAGGTCGCGTAGGTGTCATACCAAGGCGCGCCGGAATCCAGGATGTTGGTGCCGCGTTCCTGCTGCCATAACCCCAGCGCGGCCATACCGTGAATGGCGGTCGCCAGATACGCCGATCCATCCACCATCGCCGCGTCGACCACCTGGCCCTTGCCCGAGCGTCCGCGCTCGTAGAGGGCCGCGAGTACGCCGAAGGCCAGAAACATGGCGCCGCCGCCGAAATCGCCGACCAGGTTCAGAGGCGGAACGGGCGCGGAGCCCTGTCGTCCGATTGCGCTCAGCACGCCGGACAACGCGATGTAGTTGATGTCGTGACCGGCCCGCGACGCTTCGGGGCCCTCCTGACCGAAACCGGTCATGCGGCCATAGACGAGTTTGGGGTTGGCGGCGAGGCATGGCTCAGGACCGAGGCCCAACCTTTCCATCGTGCCGGGCCTGAACCCTTCGATCACGACATCCGCCTGCGCGATCAGGCGCATCGTCGCGGCAACGGCTTCGGGCTTCTTGAGATCGAGCGCGATCGATTTGCGGCCGCGACGAAGCACGTCGAAGCGCGGCTCCTTGCCGAGATCGAGGCCGAGATCGGCGCGCGCGACGCGATCGACCCGCACGACCTCGGCACCCATGTCGGCGAGCAGCATGGCGCAGAACGGCGCGGGTCCGATGCCCGCCATCTCCACGACGCGTAAGCCCGTCAACGGCCCCATGGACGTCCTCCGAAGGATGCGGTCGCGGACACTCAAGGCCTGTCGACCGGCTTATGATTTTATTGCCCGACAGAAAAGCGCTGCATTCGGTTCGCGTCAATAGGCTTCGAGGGCAGCGCGTTGAACCGGTGGAAGTCCACATTGTGTCTTTGGATCAAATAGTTAATGTATAGTTGTGAGTTATTTCCTGGAACACTGAAATGTGAAAACATACGAGCCTGCCGGTTGCCAAACTCGATATTGTGGCGCTAGTTTCAGTCCGACAATAATGATCTCCGCCACGTTGAACTCACGGCGAGGCGCGGTTTGGGAGGCACAATGCTCATCACGCGTTCGGACAGTTATGATGAGACATACCGGTCGTTTCGCTGGAATATCCCCAAAGCCTACAACATCGCGTCCGATGTGTGCGACCGCCACGCTGGCGGCGATGCGGTGGCTCTGATCCACGACCGCGGCACCGGCGACGTCAGACATTACACCTTCCGCGATATCCAACGCTCCGCCAACCGGCTCGCCAATGTTTTTTCGCATTACGGATTAGCGCGCGGCAGTTTCGTCGCGATTCTGCTCGGGCAGGATCCTGAAGCCGGAATTACCCATGTCGCTTGCTGGAAGGCCGGCCTGGTCTCGGTGACCATCTCCCGATTGTTCGGGGTCGAGGCCGTTGAGCACCGGCTCGGCATTAGCGATGCGCGCGTGCTCGTCACCGACAAGGCAGGATGGTCCGTCGTCGCGCCGATCCGGGACCGGCTGCCGCATCTCCAGCACGTTCTGATCGTCGACGGCGTCAGCGACGGCGCCTCCGATTTTTACGCCGCCATTGCGCGCGCCAGCGATCACTTCTTAAATATCGGCACATCGTCGGCGGATCCGGCGTTCATGAACTTCACGTCAGGGACGACCGGGCCGGCCAAGGGCGTGCTCAAGGCGCACCGCGCGATGATCGGCGTCATGCCGAGCATCGAGTTCTGCCATGATTTCTTTCCGCAGCCAGGCGACTTGTTCTGGTCGCCGGCGGATTGGTCCTGGCTGGCAGGCTTCATGAACATCCTGATGCCGGCGTGGTTTCACGGCAAGCCGGTGCTGGCATTTCGGGCGTCCAGCTTCGATCCCGAGCAGGCCGTGGCCATGATGGTGAAGCATCGGGTGCGCAATTCGCTGCTGACGCCGACAATGCTGAAGATGCTGCGTCAGGTCGGGCGATTGCCCGAGGCCCTGGATCTGAGGTCGGTCGTGAGCGGAAGCGAGGCGGTCGGCGCCGAACTGGTGAGGTGGGCACAGGATGCATTGAAGGTGAACGTCAACGTCGTGTTCGGTCAGACCGAGTGCAACTCGACGATCGGCAATAACGGGCGCGTCATGCCGTTCAAGGCCGGCGCGCTGGGGCGGGCGATGCCCGGGCACGTCTGCGCGGTCGTGGATGATTCCGGCCAGGAGGTTGCGCCGGGCACGATTGGCAATATCGCGTTTCGCAGGCCGGACCCCCTGATGCTGCTCGAATATTGGCGTGACGCCAAGGCGACGGCAGCCAAGTTCATCAGCGACTGGATGATCACCGGTGACCTCGGGACGTGCGACGAGGAAGGCTATTTCTGGTTCCATGCCCGAGCCGACGATATCATTTCCAGTTCGGGGTACCGGATCGGTCCGGGAGAGATCGAAGACGTATTGATCAAGCATCCCGATGTCGCGATGGCCGCGGTGATCGGCGTGCCCGATCCGGTCCGAAACGAGTCGATCAAGGCCTTCATCGTGCTGTCGCGCAGCGTCGTGCCATCCGACGACATCAAGGAGAGCATACGGACGCTGGTCAAGACGCGGCTCGCCAAACACGAGGCGCCGCGTGACATCGAGATCGTCGATGCCCTACCTCTCAGCGCCAACGGCAAAATCTTGCGGCGCGAGCTGCGCGAGCGCGAAATTCGCAAAATGGGTGGTTCGAGTTGAGCGCGGAACCGGGAGACGCTTCGAAGTTTCTGCCGCTCGAGGAAACCGTGCCCTGCGACTGGGGCAGGCTGTCCGGCTATTTGAAGACCAACGGCATGCGCGTCGATCTCGAGCGACCGATCCGGCAGTTTGCCGGCGGCCTCGCCAATCGCAACTATCTGATGGTCGTGAACGGCAAGCCCGCGGTGTTGCGCCGGCCGCCCGACGGCGATCTGCCGCCCGGCGCCCACGACATGGCGCGCGAGCACCGCATCCTGTCGCGGCTTGCGGACGCGCTTCCATTCGTGGCGCGCGCGCTGCACTATTGCGACGACTGCAGCGTCATCGGCGTTTCATTTCAATTGATCGAATACCGGCCGGGCCTGGTCATCCGTGGTGCCGACCTGTCGCCCTTGAATGATCGCACCGATGCACCCGGCAAACTTTCCGCGATGATGGTCGAGACGCTGGCGGCCCTGTATCGGGTGGATTGCCGCAAGATCGGTCTCGACGACCTCGGCCGTCCCGACGGATTCATCGGACGTGCCATCGCGGGATGGTCCAGACGCGGCGCGCTGGTCACCGACAACGCGGCGCTGAAGGCGCTGCTGCAGGACGTGTCGCATTGGCTCTCCCGGCAGTTATTCCGCGAACGGTCTCCGACCCTGCTGCATTGCGACTTCAAGCTCGACAATCTGATCCTCGATCCGCAAGCTCTGGTACCGGTCGCGCTTGTCGACTGGGACATGGGCACGCGGGGCGATCCCTTGTTCGACCTGGCAACCCTGTTGAGCTACTGGGCCCAGCCCGACGATCCGCCGGCGTTGCAGCGGCTCGGGCAGATGCCCACGGCCCATCCGGGCTTCTGGCGGCGCAGCGAGGTCGCGCGGCGCTACGCGGCGCTCACCGGCGAGGATATCGACGATCTGCCAGCGCTGCGTGTGCTGGCACTGTTCAAGCTTGGCGTCGTGTTCCTACAATTGCATCGGCAATGGATCAACGGTGCGGTGAAGGACGATCGCTACGTCGAATTCGCTCGCCTGGGCGAAGACATTCTTCTCGTTGCGCGTGACGCGACGGGCGGCTCTGAATGAGGAAACCGATGGTCAACCAGCTCGACATGAACTTCTCCCTGCCTGCGCACGTCACCGAACTCGCCGATCGCGTGAAAGCCTTCGTCGTCGATCAGGTGATTCCGTTCGAGAAGGACAAGCGCTGGACGTCGCATGGGCCGACCGACGAGCTGCGGCGTGAGCTCAACGCGCTCGCGCGCAAGGCCGGCGTCTTGGCGTTGCATGCGCCGGCCGAGTATGGCGGCCAGAAGCTGTCGCATATCGGTCGTTCGGCGGTGTTCACGGCCGCCGGCTATTCGATGCTGGGGCCGGTGGCGCTGCATTGCGCGGCGCCCGATGAGGGCAATATCCATCTGCTCGACGTGGTCGCACGGCCGGATCAACGCGAACGCTATCTGAAGCCGCTCGCGACGGGAGAGGTGCGCTCCTGCTTCTGCATGACGGAGCCGGCTCCCGGCGCAGGCTCCGATCCGGCCCAGATGCAGACCACCGCGCGGCGTGAAGGCAACAGCTGGATCATCGACGGCGAGAAATGGCTGATCACGGGCGCCGAGGGGGCCGCCTTCGCGATCATCATGGCGCGTGCGACCGGTGAGGGGCTGGACGGCGCGGCGACCATGTTTCTCGCCGACATGTCGGATCCCGCCATCACGATCGAGCGGACGCTCGACACCATCGATTCCAGCTTCGTCGGCGGCCACGCCGTGGTTCGCTTCAACGGACTCCGCGTGCCGGCCGATGCCGTGCTGGGCGAGATTGGGCAAGGCTTCCGCCATGCCCAGGTAAGGCTTGCGCCGGCGCGGCTGACGCATTGCATGCGCTGGCTCGGCTCGGCGATCCGGGCCCATGAGATCGCAACCGAATTCGCGCGTCGCCGCACGGCTTTCGGTCATCCGATCGGCCAGCATGAAGGCGTATCGTTCATGCTTGCCGACAATGCGATGGACATCCACCAGGTTCAGTTGACGATCTGGCATACGGCATGGCTTCTCGACAAGGGCGAGCGCGCCTCGACGGAGAGCTCGATGGCCAAGGTGATATGCTCCGAGGCGATCGCCCGCGTCGCCGACCGCTCGCTGCAGATCCTCGGCGGCCTCGGCACGACGCGCGATACGGTGGTCGAGCGGTTCTATCGCGACGTGCGCGCGTTCCGCATCTATGACGGCCCCTCCGAGGTGCATCGCTGGGCAATCGGACGCCGGATCGTGGGGAAGTGATCCGGATGGCAAGCTCGAACAAGCCGTGCATGACGGGAGGATGAGATGCGGGACGTCTGGTCGTTCAACGAGGTGAGCGGGGAAACAGCCGAGAACTACGATGCGCTCCGCGCCGGGTTCGATTGGCGGGTACCGGAGACGTTCAACTTCGGCGCGGACGTGATCGATCGTCGCGCTCGGGAGCAGGACGGTCCGGCGCTGATCTGGCAGGACGCGGCAGGCAGCACGCAACGATACAGCTATTCCGACCTGTCGCGACTCTCAAACAAACTGGCCGACGTGCTGCGATCCCGGGGCATCAAGAAGGGCGATCGCGTCATCGTCATGCTGCCGCGCCTGCCTGAATGGTTCATCGCCCTGATCGGGATCATGAAGATCGGTGCCGTCCCGATCCCCTGCATCGAGATGCTGACCGCGCGCGACATCGAGTACCGGGTTTCCAACGCCGAGGCGAGCGCAGCGATCTGCCGCGCCGAACACACCGCCAAGTTTGCATCGGTTCAAGATGCCATTCCCGTTCGCATCGCTCTCGGCGAAGCTGAAAGCTGGCTGGATTGGAACGGTGAGCTGGCGAAAGCGTCGGAACAGCTCAGCCCTGCGGTGGTCCGTGCCGACGATCCGGCCATCATGTACTACACCTCGGGTTCGACGGGGCATCCGAAGGCCGTGGTGCACGCGTCCCGCGCCATCTATGCGTGGCGCGTTTCGGCGATCTACTGGCTGGATCTGCGTCCGGGCGAAGTGATCTGGTGCACCGCCGATACCGGATGGAGCAAAGCCGGAACGAGCATCATTTTCGGGCCGCTGAGCTGCGGCGCCTGCGCGTTCTTTTACGATGGGCCGTTCGTTCCGAGCGAACGGCTTGGCTTGTTGCGTCGGCACGGCGTCACCGTGTACTGCGCCGCCAGCACGGAATTGTCGCGCGTCGTTGCCGAGGTCGGCACCAGAGCGGACATGGGAAGGCTGCGCCGCGTCGTCACCGCAGGCGAAGCCATGAACCCCGTGGTTGCCGAACGATGGCAGGAGGTGACCGGCATCCGGATCGATGAGGCCTATGGGCAGACCGAAGCCCTGATGGTGGCGTTGAACTACCCCGGAGAGGATGTGCGATACGGCTCGATGGGCCGTCCTTCACCCGGAAGCGATCTGGACGTGATCGACGCCGGTGGAAACCGTCTGCCGCCCGGCCAGGAAGGCGACCTCGCGCTCAAGGTGCCCAATCCGCAGCTCATGCTCGGCTACTGGAAGGAGCCGGACAAGACGGCCGCGTGTTTCGTCGACGGTCCTGACGGGCGCTGGTATCTCACCAGCGACCGGGCGGAGAAGGACGCCGAAGGCTATCTCTGGTATCGCGGGCGGTCCGACGACGTCATCAATTCGGCAGGCTATCGCATCGGTCCGATCGAGGTCGAAAATGCCCTGGCGGAACATCCACTGGTGCAGTCGTGCGCCGTCGTCGCCAGCCCCGATCCCGAGCGCGGCGAAATCGTGAAGGCATTCGTCGTGCTACGCCAGGGAGGTGAGCCATCGCCCGATCTGACGAGAGCGCTGCAAGATCATGTCAAGTCGGTGACCGCACCATACAAGTATCCGCGCGCGATCGAGTATGTGAGCGAACTTCCCATGACAATCACGGGCAAGATCCGGCGCCGCGAGTTGCGCGACCGCGAGTTCGCGCGACGCACCTGAAGCGTGACACTTTGCGAATCATGCTCCGGCTGGACGGCGGTTCAGGCCAGCGTGATGCCGCCGTCCACGATGAGCGTCTGTCCGACCATGTAGCTCGACAACGGAGATGCCAGGAACAGGGCGGTGCCGACCATATCCTCCGGCTGTCCGAGCCGTTTCAACGGGACGCGGTGCTCGGTCGCCTCTCGTCGCTTTGGACGATCGGTCGTCACCTTGGTGAGCTTGGTGGCGACTAAGCCGGGTGCGATGCCGTTGACCCTGATCCCGTCCTCCGCCCAAGCCTCTCCCAACGTACGCGTGAGGCCAACGGCGCCCGCTTTCGAGGCGTTGTAGGCCGGGTTGCCTTTGGTCGAGCGAAACCCTGCCATCGAACTGAGAATGATGATCGACCCTCGGCTGGCTCTCAGCATCTCGTGGAATTTGAGGCTGCACGCCATCAGGCTGTTGAGGTTCACATCGATGATTTGACGAAACCCCTGCATTTCGAACTCGCGCCGACCGTACAGCACGATTCCCTGTGACAGGACGAGCACGTCAAGATTCGGGAAGGCTGGCTGCAACGATTCGATGGCATCGAAATCGCTGACATTCACCTGGGAATAGTGCACCGGTGAGGTCGCAACCTTGCTCCGCGGCATAGTCGGACGCCGATTGCCGGGTTCCCCAGACGTGGACATCGGCGCCGCGCAAACGAAATCCCTGCGCAATCGCATTGCCGATACCGCTCGATCCACCGACCACCAGCACCGATTTTCGCGCGAAATCAATATCGTCCAAGGTTCCAACCTCCGCGGTAGGGTCATCTAAAACGGCGATTATTGTCGGACAATAATGTGGGTTATCGTCGCAAGTTGTCAAATCGATCGCACAATCAACCAGAAGATTCTGTCTATTGTTGATATTTTTCTGCACCGCGGTACTGTGTAGCATACCAATTTGTCGGACTAAAAATGGCGCTAGTTGACGATCTGAATGCTTCATCGCGCGAGCGAAACGAACCGGCATACCGATTGGTGGTACGCACCATTGAGGCCAGGGTCATGTCCGGCCAATGGGCAGTCGGCTACCGCGTGCCTTCTGAGACGGCATTGGCCGAGGCGTTCGATGTTCACCGTTCGACCATTCGAGAAGCGATACGGGTATTGGAGCAGAATGGCCTGGTTCGTCGTCACGACGGCGGCAAGCTTCTTTACGTCACCGCGCCGCGCGAGGCCGATATCTCGCAGAGGGTCACGGCGGCGATCGTCCTGCATGAGATCAGCTTCTTCGAGTTGTGGGAAAGCATGCGCTGTCTCGAGCCCGTGCTGGCCGAATGCGCCGCGACACGAATCGACAACGATATGCTTGAGGCGCTCCGGACCAATGTCGAGAACACCAAGGCGGCGCTTGAAGACAAGCAGGGCCTGGTCGACCTTGATATCGAATTTCATCAGATCATTGCCCGGGCCTCGCGAAATCGCGCGCTCCAGCTCAGCCGCCAGCCCATGAGTCAGCTGTTCTACCCGGCCTTCCTTCGGGTTTTCTCCCGCCTGAATGCCGGCGAGCGTCTGGTGTTTGCGCATGAGAAGATACTCAATGCGCTGACTGAGCGTGACGGGAAGGAGGCGCGCTCCTGGATGGACAAGCATATCGTCGATTTCAGGCGCGGTTACGAACTCGCCAATTTCGATATTGAGTCACCGGTTGTCTGGCCGATGCCGATTGGGCCGACCGCCTGAAATGTGCGGAAGACCGCAGGTGACGTAATCCGCTTAGCGTCCACCCACTTCGCAGCGCCGATCAGCGAAGCGCATTCCGCCATTCTCCTGTCGTCCGTTAAGAAGCCGATTGCAGCGATGAGCGGTCGCTGATTGCAGCGATGAGGGCGCGCAGGATTAGGCACCAAAGAGCCCTGAGCCAGGCGAGGATGCGGCGGAAGTTGTGGCCGACGGCGGAGAGGATGACGTTGGCGGCATCGCCGGCGCGGCCTTTGAGGTAGCAGCGGCCGAGGTGACCATCGGTCTTCAGGTGTCCGATGATGGGTTCGATAGCGGAGCGGCGGCGCAGCTCGCGCTTGATGATACCGAAGACGCCGCGTTTTTGACCCGAAATGAAGACGCGACGGGGATTTTGCGCGTCGTGGCCGCGGTATCCCTTGTCGACATAGGCCCGCTCGATCGCGCAGCCGGTGAGCGTCTCGGTGCGGTCGATGACGTCGCGCAAGGTGTGACCGTCGTACGGGTTATCGGGCAGAGCCCTGGCGTGCAGCACGAAGAGGCCACCGGGAGCACGGCGGTTGTTGGTGACGATGGAGGCTTTGACACCGAACTCGTAAGGCGCGGCTGCTTTGCCCTTGCCGATGCACTCACCTCCGGGGCGTGAAAGGAATAGAGCTTCCAGCCGCGCTGGCGCTGCTGCTGCGAGCGGATCTGCGAAGCCCGGCTGAGCGGGAGGGCGAGCGCGTTCTCGAGCGCAGCCTGACCTTCGATTTTGCGGCGGATATCGCGGATGATCCGGCCCAGCCGGCTGCGCAGAATGCGCAACTGCCGGTAATGCCGCTTGAATTGCTTGGCATGGGCGTAGCGCCCCGCCATCATGGCCGCGGTCCTGGCAATGCGAAGATAGGACTGCCGCAGCCTGACCCCGTGCTTCCTCGCCAGGCGGTTGAGCCCCTTGATCGCTGCGTGCAGCAGCTTGGCGTCGGTCGGGAAGGTGATCGCCTTCGGCTGCACGGTGGTATCGACCGTGACACGCTTGAGGTCCTGGCTGCGTAACGCGCCGGCCTCGTGCGCCACCCGCAAGCTCTCGGCCAGCAACAGCTCCAGCTTGTCGCCGAGCCGCTTGCGCCAATGGCTCAGGTCCGAGCGCTCGTGCGGGAACGCGTGCTGGAAGAATTCTTCGCCGGTGAAGTACTGGAAATACGTGTCGTGGACCCAACGCTCGCACACCCCCTAATCGGACAGGCCGTAAATGTGCTTGAGTAGCAGCAGCCCGATCACGAAGCGGGTCGCGATGCCCGGCCGACCGTTCTCGCTGTAGAGCGGCGCGATCTCGCCGTCGAGCCAGTCCCAATCGATCTTGCCGGCGAGCTGAACCAGCTCGTGCTTCATGTTGATGATCTGGTCCAGCCTGGCCCGGAACAGATCGCCCGATCCCGTCGTCCTGTGCTTCTTCGGTCGCATCGCCACCTCCGATACGACGAAGGAATCATGACTGGCGATTCGACGGAATCCTGAAAATGAAATTGCAAGGTTCCGATGCTCGACCCATCAAAACCCTGCAATCCCAAAACATCCACAAAGACAAATGCGATTCTGGCTCAGTCGCTTAGCCGAACTTCACGGACGACGACGTAATGGCAACCGGTCGAGACCGAGGATCGGAGAACCCGTACCTGTGCATGCGCATCAAGCGCGACAACAGTGGCTGGGACCCGATCCGCGGACTACCATTAGGGCCCGCGGACAGAAATCCGCTTTCGATGAGGCCGGAGCGATGACCGCACCCCGACCATCAGTCGCCAAGACGTCGAAAAAGTCCTTGCCATGCGGACGCCATCCAGCGATGCACAGGTGTGCCCCCCACGGGAGTCAACAAGGATCAACGTTTACATCTGCTGACTATTGTTGACTTCCGTCAGCTCCCTCCCCGCACTATCGTTAACACGTGGACAGCAAGGGTGTCTTCGGCCGAAGAAGCGCCGACCTTGCGTGAGGACGATCTGGCATTCTGGCAAATTCAACCTCTCCAGCTTCTTCAACGGACCAAGCGTATGGCCGGACTCCTTCCAGCCGAATTGACAAGCAAGAACGACGAAGATGAACCGTGCAACCGTCGGCACTGAGTTGAAGCAAGAGTTCGGTGTCTTCTGAACCGACCTCATGCCACACGCCACCAGGCCATCGTAAGTTCGGTCGAAGGGTCGGCCACGGGCGATCACGCTGGCTCAAGATCAGTGCCGGTTTCCTCCGCGCTATCGCGGATTTGGCATTTTGGCAGTCGGGGGAAGATCGCTGCCTGTAATGAAAGAAGGCGAATATGTAACTTTCCTTCCCTGCCTGAGCCTCATCTCAGGGTATTGCCCGGTAGGATCGGTTTGCAGCCAGGTAGCTGTCAGGTTTGTCGCGCGAATGGCGCGCGACCTCACCAGGGACCGCAAAGCTGCGGACAACACGATGATCTTCAGTCCTTCACTCCGCTGGCACCAACTACGACCCCATTTACCGACTTATCGATCGCGGTTTCGCTTTCGTAACCGAAATCGCAACTCTTAGTTCGGACGCCAATGTGAACATTTTCCAGAGCGATGACCTGGCCGGGCGGTACTTGCCGAGTCCGATTCACGTACTTGCGGACAAACTGACGCGGAATCTGGCCTGCATCCGCACGAACCCCGGTCTTTTTGCTTTTTCGCCGATGAGCGTATTCGAGGCAGAGCATCGCTGCGCCGATTGCCCCACGCCACGATTTGCAATCGGGCCATCGCGGTCGCGATATGGCTTTCATGAGGTTTCCGAAAGCGTGTTGCAAATCCAAATTGAAATCAGTCGTGCCGGGGCGCCGGCGACTTCATGTTGCAGATTGATCAGGTGGAATATTGAACTGTGATGAATGAAAACGCGGTCAGCGTCGTCGCTGACAACCGCTTGGCGTGTCGTGACCAGACTGACGTTGAGGCTAGCCGCGTATGGCTGAAAGCACGGCTTGAGGCGCTCGCGTTGAAGGCGGCGGATTAACCCGGAACGGAAAGTCTAGCTGATGCGCGCGGCATGCCCTGTGCCGGCGCATCACAAATGGGCCTCTCTTGAGTATCAGGCGCAGCCCAGCGCGCTTTACGTAAAATCCGCGGATGTCATACGACCCAGGATAGTTACCATTTTGCTCTGATCGAGCTTTGGCATTTTGGCTTTTCGGCAGCGCCGCCGTCAATCCAGCTTCGATTGGGGGGCGCGCCCGGTTGTCTTGAGCATGAATCCGAACATGAGACGGATCATTTGAAGACGTATGCACCTGTCAAAATGCCAATATGCCAGAATTGCCGGGACTAGGCCTAAAACCAGTCCCGTAGCTCCGCATTAACGGCTTTTGACATTTTGGCATTTTGGCAGGGCCGGTGCTCCCCGATGATGAAAGAAGGCCAACACGAAAATTTCGACCAATCTTCCCTGCCGGAGCCCTTATCTCGGGGTGTTGCCCGGTAAGGTCGGTTTTCCGCCGGGTAGCTGTGAGGTTCGTCGCGCGAATGGCGCGTGACGCGTGACCTCACCAGGGACCGCAGAATTGCGGAAAAACCATATGGCCAGACAAGCTAAGCCCAAGCAGGAGCCGAAACTCAACCAGGCTAACGTGCACGAATTAGGGGCCGATGCCCCCATCATGATTGGCTCGGCGGAGGCATCGGGAGCGGAGCGTCCCGATGCCTCCAACACCGACGGGTGGCCGACCTTCGATCCTTCGTTTCTGTTGCCGACGACGTCGCCGGCTCCGCGCTTCCCGGTTGAGTCATTGCCGGCGAACCTTCGTTCGCTGGTTGTAGATTTTGCGGAGGCCCGCTTGCTCTGCGCCGACTATGTCGCGGGCTCCATCTTGACCGCCTGCTCGGGCGCGATCGGCAACCGCGCCCGCCTTCTGACATTCGACGGCGATGCAGAGCCCCTGGCGGTGTTCACCGGCCTTATCGGGCCGCCGTCAGTCGGCAAATCGCTGGGGATCAGTGTGGTTGAACGGCCTCTTCTTGCGATCGAGCACGAGATGCAGAAAGCGCACGGGTTGATGCTGAAGGGGACCGAGCACAAATTCCTGGAGAAATTCGACCGAAAGCTGCGCGAAACCGTCGCGCGGCGCCTGTTGCTCGAAGGCATTCCGATGGAGAACGAAGCTTCCGATGGAGATGGTGTCGTCGCGGCGCCCGGGATCATTCTCTCGGAGTTCAGTGGTGCCGGCCTGCTGGATGAGCTTCGCACCGGAATCGATGGCCGCATGATGCTCTCGCACGAACTCAGCGGTGCGTTGGCGTTCGGAGCATCAAATCAAGGTCTCCGGTCGCGCGGCCTCATCCTGAAGGGCTACGATGGCAAGCCGCACGTCGTTCGCACCAAGAGCGAAGGGAAGGTTTTCATTCCGGCGCTTCTGGTCTCAATTTTGGGCGCGACGCAGCCGAGCCGACTTCCTGCGCTGCTGGGCGACGCTCACGACGGATTGGCTGCACGAACGTGGTGGATCTATCCGGACGTCGAGCCGCGCGTCCAGTTGCCGCGCGCACCGGGGCCTGTCGAACGATTGTCGGCACTCTTGAGCCGTCTTTGGGCGGGATGCAGGGGCACGCAAATTATGCGCCCTGCGTCATCGAGGATCTGATCAACAAGGGCTACGACTATG
Organism: Bradyrhizobium sp. FW305-F6; assembly: GCF_058782905.1. Classification (NCBI taxonomy): domain Bacteria; kingdom Pseudomonadati; phylum Pseudomonadota; class Alphaproteobacteria; order Hyphomicrobiales; family Nitrobacteraceae; genus Bradyrhizobium; species Bradyrhizobium sp. FW305-F6. Next base: position 47,429 of record NZ_JBYSYD010000009.1, on the reverse strand, counting down.
GGGCGCTTGCGCATGTGCATCAAGCCGCGGTTCTCAATGAGCGGCCGCATGTCGTCTTCTGCGGCAACCTGCAAGGCCGACACATCCGCGAAAGCGGCCCGAAAGGCGCTTCGCCTGTCGCGGTCGAGGACGGCCAGGTCGAGGCGATCTCGCCGCTCCACGTGGATTGCGTGCGCTGGATCCATTTGCCGGTGCCGGTGGGCTCTTGCAACGCATCGGCCGACGCCATCGATCGCGTGCGCGCGGCAATCGAGAACGCCGTGGCGCGCAACGCGCAAGGCCGTCTTTTGGCATGCAGGGTTGAGTTGACCGGGCAGACAAAGCTGCACGGCGAGTTGCTCGCGTCGGCGGATCGCCTCCTTGCAGAGGCGCGGGCCGCCGCTTTGGGCTTGGGCGAGGAGACGGCCTGGATCGAGCGCCTCGTTATCGCGACCGCAAGCCCTGACGCCTCAGCCTCCCGCAAGGACGCTCTGGGCGATTTGCAGCGGATGATCCAGGGCGCCGGAGGCGATGCTGACCTTCAGGCGCGGCTCGCGTCGGAGCTTGGCGATCTCGTCCGCAAGCTGCCCCACGATATCCGAGCGGAGTCGAGCGACGCTGCATTGAAGGCCGCCATCGATGCCGACATCGCGGGCGTCATCACGCATGCCGGCGCGTATCTCAATGCACGCCTCGCAGCAGAGAAGGTGTAATCCGATGCGCATCCGACAGCTTGATCTTCTCAAGTATGGGCATTTCACGAACGCCACCATCGACCTTCCGGCTGGCAAGCCGGACTTCCAGATGCTGCTCGGCGAGAATGAGGCCGGCAAGTCCACGACCATGGGCGGTGTCGAAGATTTGCTCTTTGGCATCCCGGCTAATTCACCGCGCAACTTCCTGCACGAGTACAACGCCATGCGGGTGGGAGCGCTCCTGGAGAAGGGCGTCGAGACGCTCAAAGTGCGCCGCCGCAAAGGCAACAAGGACACGCTGCTGGGTGATGACGACATTCCGCTCCCGTCGGGCGAGGGGGCGCTCGCCCCGTTTCTTGCGGGCGCGGATCGCCGCTTCTACACACGGATGTTCAGCCTCGATCATCCACGCCTGCAACAGGGCGGCAAGGACATCTTGCAAGCCCAAGACGATGTCGGCCAGATGCTGTTCTCGGCGAGCGCCGGCATCACGGGCCTGCGCGAGACACTTAAAGCCATGGAGGCTGAAGCCGACGCGCTTTGGGCCTCGCGCCGGGCGGCGCACCGCAAGTATTTCCAGGCGGAAGAACGCCTGAAGGCAGCCGAAGCGGGCTTGCGCGAAAACGTCGTGACCACAAGCAAGTGGCAGTTGCTCAAAAGCACCTTCGAGACATCGAACGATGCACACACCGCGATCGAGCAGGAAATCGAGCTCAAATCGGCGGAGCTGAGCAAGCTCAACCGCATTCGCCGTGTGTGCCGCGACGTACGCAAGCGCGCGGAGACGCAAAGCGCCATTGAGACGCTCGGGACCGTAATTGCGTTTGATGCCGATGCCGCCCGAATCCTGGAGGCGGCGGCGGCTGATGAAGCCGCGGCCACCGCGCGTATCGTCGCCTTGAGCGAGCAGATTGCGGCCCTTGAGGTCGAACGGGGAGCGCTCAACTTCGATGACGGATTGCTCGCGCGCGCCGAAGACATCGCGCAACTTCGTGATCGCCGCATTCAGGTCCGGGCCGGCAAAGCCGATCTCCCCAAGCGGCGGGCGGAACTTGCGGCGGCCGAGGCGGCACTCCTTCGACTCGCCGCAGAACTCGAATGGAGCGGTGACCTCGATCAGGTGATCGGGCGGATTCCCGCTAAGGCCAAAGTGGCCGCCCTTCGCGGCTTGCTCAATCGGCGCGGCGCGCAGTCCAGCGCGGTTGAGAATGCAAGAGGGGCCGTGGCCGAAGCGCAGGAGAAACTCGCCGAGATCGAGGCCGATATCGAGGCGCTCGGCGCACTGACCGATGTGTCCAAGCTCGCAATGACCATCAAGGCTGTCCGCGAACTCGGCGACCTTGCCGGCCAGATCGCCAATTCCAAGCGCGCCGAGCAGGAGGCGCAGGCCGCGATCGAACGCGCGCTGAAAGCCTTGCGCCCGGCGGTGGCTGAATCTGCCGTTCTTGGGTCCATGCACGTTCCGCCGCTCGCTGCCGTTGAAGCCCACCGTGATGCTTGCCGCGGCCTCGAACAACGGCAGCAGACCTGCCGCGAACGCATCCGCCATGCACAGCAAGAACGCGCACGGCATCGCAAAGCCCATGAGCGCCTGATCGCCGACGAGCAACTCGTCTCGGCCGATGAAATTGAGCGCTTACGCGGCCGGCGCGACGCGGGCTGGTCCATTATCCGGCGGCGCCACCTTGAGGGCGCCGCGGTTCCGGGAGATGAGGTTGCGGCCTTTTCCCCGTCGGGGGTGCTCGCGGAAGACTTCGAGACCGCGATCCAGGTTGCGGATACGGCGGCGGATCGCCGCTTCGAGCATGCCGGCGCGGCCGCGCAGCTCGCGGTCATTGGCCGGCAGATCAGCGAGCAGGACGATTTACTGGAGTCCTTGGGCCTGGAAGAGAAGGCGCTGGAAGAAGAGCGCACGAAGCTCGATGTTGCTTGGAGCCAATTGTGGGCTGGCGTCTTCGCCGCGCCCGAGACCCCGGACGTAATGATCGAGTGGCTGCGCGCACGCTCCGATATCCTGGAACGCATCGCGGCACGCGGCGCAGCCGAGCGGGATACGAGCGCCTGCCAGCAGCGTGTGGCGGAGGCCAAGCGACTCGTCCTGGCCGAACTTGGCGCGCTGGGTCTCTCCACAGATGCGCTGTCCGGCCAGCCGCTCCTTCTGGTCGTGGAGGCCGCCGCTTCGGTGGAACGCACGCATGAAACCGCCGCCAAAGCCCGGCGCGATCTTGATGCCGCGTATCACAAGGCGGCAGGCGCCTTGACGCGCAAGCATAAGGATCTGGAGAAGGCAGAGGCTGAATGGAAAGCGTGGACGGCCGAATGGGCTTCGGCACTGAAGACTCTGCAATTCCCGCTGACAGCGGCGCCCGAGACCGCGGAAGCGCAAATCAATGCCCTCGACGATATGCGCGAAACTTCCGTGCGCATCAATGACCTCAGGCATGAGCGGATCGAAAAGATCGAAAGGGATACGATGGCATTCGAGGCCAACGTGGCCGCATTGGTGCAGGCCATCGCGCCGCACCTGCACGGCACCGATGCCGAGGAAGCCGTCTTGAATCTCGATCGTCTCGCAGCCGAAGCTGCGCGTGTTCGCGATCTCAAAGCCGCCAAAGAGACAGGCATCGGCGGCGTTCAGAAGAAGATCGAGGAATGCCGCGCATCGAGCGCCGAAGCCCGCGACATCATCGCGCGCTTACAGCGGATGGCTTCGGTCTCAACCATCGACGACCTGCGCACCGCCATCCGGCGTTCAGATGAAATGCGTGCGCTGACTGGAGAATTGGATCGCCTCACCAAGGCGCTGACACAGGATGGAGACGGCCTCTCAGTCGCGGACTTGGCCGCCGAGTGCACTGGCATCGATCTCGACGCCACCGCCGCGAAGGAGCAGACGATCAACGACGAAGTACAGGAATTGCGCAACAACCTGATGGAGGCGCGCGAAACCCGCAACGCCGCCCGCCAGGCCTTCGAGGCCATCGGCGGGGACGACAAGGCGGCGAGGGACGCAGCGGATCGCCAAACGGCGCTTGCCGAGATGACTGAGATCGCCGAACAATACGTCCGGCTGCGCTCGGCCATCGTGCTGCTGCAATGGGCGATCGATCGCTACCGGCGCGAAAAGCAGGCGCCATTGCTCAAGCGCGCGGGGGAGCTGTTCGCCATGCTCACCTGCGGATCGTTCAAGACGCTCCAGCTCGAATTCGACGACCACGACAATGTGCAGCTCGCCGGCATCCGCGACGACGGCCGCCGGGTGGCCGTCGCCGGAATGAGTTCCGGCACCGCGGACCAGCTCTATCTCGCGCTGCGCATCGCCGCGGTCGAAGACTATCTTGACCACGCCGAGCCCATGCCGTTCATCGCGGACGATCTGTTCATCAACTTCGACGACAAGCGCGCGGCGGCCGGCTTCCGCGTGCTGGGGGAGCTGGCGAAGAAGACGCAAGTTCTATTCTTCACGCACCACGAGCATCTGCTTGAGGTTGCACGAAAGGCCTTGGGCGTCCCGATTACCGGCGCTACGCTGCCGGCGGCCGCCGCGAGCCCGCCGACGCCGCAGTCGGAGGCCGCCTGAAGCCAAGTTATTTCCCGTAATTTATGGTATCACTCTGATGTTTTTCCTTTTATTTCAATGGCTTAAAGGACGACAAATCTACATTTGAAGAAATATTCGGACCCCGCTTCCGGAATTTTGGATGTGCGGTCGCTTCCTAGGTAGGGCCGCCCTTCCGGATCGCGAGGTTAAAAACATGAAGACAGGTGCCAAGACGCCCGAGGAACCGCCCTCGCCATCCGACCTGGAAGGTTGGAGGCAAGTCGCCGCCGGCAACGGCCTTCGCCGCTTGCCGCCTGGAGACGTCGTGGCCGCGATACAGCACATCGGCCCCAATGGCGATCAACGGCTGCTTGCCGCTCTGATCAACCACGTCTCGGACGAGTTGTTGCGCCGCATCAAACGGCTGGTCGGCAAGAACCACCGCAACGAGGGTGAGGACATTATCTGGCGTGCGCACCACCAGTTGATCGTGGCGGTGCTGAGGCCGAACTCGAAGGACGGGCAGGCGCTCTGCAAGACCTTCAAGACCTGCGTCGAATTCCGCGTTGCCGACGCGATCCGCGCGGAGCGCAAATACGCCTACCGCAACAAGCCCTTCAAGACGCAGCCCGGCGTCGCCGATGACGGCGAGGAAATTCTCGAAACCATCGAGCCGCCCGAGGAAGGCAGCGAGCAGGCGGCCGAGGTTCAACAATTGCTGAATAGGATTCCTGATCCGAGAAAGCGCGAGGCATTCCGCCTGCATATGCACGGATGCCCCCTTGGTCCCGGGATCGGCACGACGTCGATCGCGGAGCAACTCGGAATCAGCGCTAAAACCGCTGGAGAGTGGATCGCCGAGACCAAAGCTCTCCTCAAGATTGAGATAGGAGCCGCCCCATGATTGAACAAAACAGAAATCCCGAACGGGACGACGTGTTGTTCGCATTCCACCAGACTTGCGACAACCCGACCGCTGAGCAGGTGTCCGAATGGACGCGCCGGTATCCGCAGTATGCCGACGATATCCGTGAGCACGCCGCCCTGCGCACGCAGTGGTCTTCGGAGTCCGACGAGCCCGGCGACGAGCCCGACGAGAGCATGCTTGCGCGCGGGCGCAGCCATGCCCTGAATCTGCTTCACAGCGCGCGTCAAGAAGCCGCTGCCGCCCAGAACGTTTCTGAAAAGACATGGCCCCATGCCGTGTCGGCGGCCGGCTTCGATATTCCGCGGCTTGCGCGCTGTATCAACATCGATCGCATGGTTCTGGCCGAGCTGAATGCCGGCCGCATGCGCTTGCCGTTGGGCCGGCGTTTGACGGATGCGCTCACGGACGTACTCGGCATGAGCGCCGCTTGGCTTGAGCGCGTGGTAACCGATCTCTTGGCGGGGCCCCGGCGATTGGGCCACGCCAAGGCGGATGAAGCGCCCACCATCAATACGCGATCCTATGCTGAGGTCATTCAGGCCAGCTCCATGTCGGAGGATGAAAAACACTATTGGCTTGGAGAGGACTAAGGCATGGACGCTTGGCGGGATATCCGGCTCAAGGCGCGCGAATGTCACCGCCAGGCCCTCTTGAAGTCCAAGGGCGTCCGTAAGGCACCTGCGCTGCTCGCGGCTGCGCTGGAAGACGAAGACCTTCAGCTCACCCATTACGCGCCGGGCACGGTCGTGAGCAAAGGTGTTTATGGATTTCTCGACCGCCCTTCGAAGATAATCAACGTCGCGAGCGGCCAGAGCCCGGAAAACGAAGCCGTGGTGACCGCGCATGAACTCGGTCACTACAAACTCCACCGCGATCCCCGCAACGAAGTGACCGCCATCGCGCCTGGCCTTGGCGGCGATCCGATCGATTCAGGCGCGGGCCGCGTGGAGGGCTATTCGCCGAGCGAGCGCAAGGAAGTCCAAGCCGATATTTTCGCCGGCGAGTTTCTCTGCCCGGCCGACTGGCTGCGCGAAGAACTCCTCGCGCATGGCCGCAAGCCTGCGGACATTGCCAAAGATATCGGCGCGCCGCCTGGCCTCGTCCTGAATCAGGCCATCCGTGCTCTGCTCCTGCCGGCGCTGGAAGCCCCCGCCCCGGCTGGCCCCACCCCGAGCTACGCGCTGGATCCCGGCCAGCTTGAGGCCGCGACCTGGAGCGGCGGGCCGCTGCTCGTCGATGCTGGGCCCGGCACAGGAAAAACAAGAACACTTGTCCACCGTATCCAGCACTTGCTGGACAACGGCGCCCCGCCCGCCTCGATCCTCGCCCTCACCTTCTCCAATAAAGCCGCCGAGGAAATGCGTGAGCGGCTGTCCGTCAGCAACGCCGACGCCTCGATCGAAATGTGGGTCGGCACGTTCCACGCGTTCGGGCTGGAGCTGATCACCAAGTATCATCAGCGCATCGGCCGCACGATGAACGTGCGCATTTTGGATGAAACGGGCTCGCTCGCGCTGCTTGAAGCCAACCTCATCCGCCTGCCGCTGCGTTATTTTCAAAACCTATACGAGCCCGCCTATGAGCTGGTGCCCGTGCTGCGGGCGATCTCGCGCTGCAAGGACGAACTCATCACCCCTGCAGAGTACCGTGCCGCCGCCGAAGCCGCGCACAGCGTGGCAGTGACTGAGGAGGAACGCGAAGCCGCCGGCAAAGCGCTCGAAGTCGCGGACATCTATGAGATTTATCAGGATGAATTGGCGAAAGCCGATGCGGTCGATTTCGGGGATCTGGTTCGGCTCGCGGCGCAAGCGCTCGAGCAGAACCCCGACTTGCGCGCCGAGTACCAGGCGCGGATCGAACACATCCTCGTTGACGAATACCAAGACGTGAATCTGGCGAGCGCGCGGCTCTTGCGGGCGCTCGCAGCGCCACAAGCGGATGTGTGGGTCGTAGCCGATGAGCGGCAGTCCATCTACCGCTTCCGGGGCGCGGCGCCCAGCAACGTGCAGCGTTTCGTAACCGAGTTTTCCGGCGCACGGCGTTCACTTGGCATCAATTACCGCTCCGGCTCGCCGGTGGTGCAGGCGTTTCAAACCTTCGCCGCCAGTATGCAGGCCTCCCCCGGCGGACGCTGGACCGCTCAGCGCGGAAGCGTCGGCGCAATCCGCCAGATCGTGGCGCCTTCGGTCGCGGCGGAGGCGGCCGCGATCCGCGACCACATCGAGCAAGCGCGCGCTAACGGCATCCCCTATAGCGAACAGGTCATCTTGGCGCGCAGTCATCTCACGCTCGCGCGCATCACCGGCGCGCTCGAACAACTTGGCGTGCCTCTTCTTTATCTTGGCGATCTCTTCGAGCGCGAGGAGATCCGCGATCTGCTCGCCTTGATCTCAATCGACGCCGAATCCGGTGGAATCGGTTTGGTTCGAGTCGCGCAGTTGCCGGAATACGGCGCGTCCAAATCCGACGCGCTTGCCGTTATCAAATGGGCCGAGGCCAATAACCTGCGCATCTTCGACGCGCTGCGCCGGCTGCCCGAGATTCCGGATCTGACGCCGCAGGGCAGCGCGGGCCTGGCACGTCTTGCGAACCAGCTCGACGGCTTCGGCGCGGGCACTTCGCCCTGGACGCTCCTGACGACGTGGCTTTTTGAGCGCAGCGACTATCTCAAGCCGCGCCTGGCGGCCAACGACTCCAAGGCGCAGCAGCAGCTCGTCGCTATCTATCAGCTCCTCAAGGTCTGCGGTGAAATGGCGGCTGAAGGCGATTCCACCCGCAAGCACATGCTGGTGCGCGTGCGCCGCATCGAGGCCTTGAATGACGATCGCATGTACCGGGCCGTGGCCTCAGAAGCATCCGACCTCAACGGCGTCCGGGTCCTTACCGTTCATGGCAGCAAAGGGCTTGAGTTCAGAGCGGTTCACTTGCCGGCCCTGGCGACTCGATACATGCCGGCGAACCGGCAAGGGGTGCGCTGCCCGCCGCCGCCGAGCTTGCCGCATCTCGCCATCCGCCCCGCCGATCATGAGGCGGAAGAAGAATGTTTGTTTTTCGTAGCCCTTTCGCGTGCGCGGGACTTCCTGTACTTGAGCCGCGCCGAACGCTATAGCGCGAGCCAGTCCGCCAGCGCGTCCAAGTTCTTGTCACCCATCAACGGGCTGGCGCCGGCAGCACGGCGCAATGACTCTCCGCTTCCGGGACGGCTCGCGCGGACCCTCGCACCGCCCGGCGCGCGCACGCTTTATCAGGAGCGCGAGCTTTCTCTTTATATTCAGTGTCCGCAGCGTTATCAGTTCGAGGCCTTGGACGGCCTGCGCGCCATTCGCGACGACTCTCCCTATGTCCGCTTCCATCGCTGCGTGTTCCGCACCATCGGCTGGCTTGAGACGCAGCGGGCCGCCGGCACGCCGTCTGATCTTCCCCCCGCGCTCGCGCAGCTTGGCCAAGAATGGGCGGTGCGCGGGCCGAAGGGACACGGCTTCGAGGCTTACTACCGTGCCTCCGCCGAAACCATGATCACGTCGATGGTGGACGTGATCGCCGCCGAGACGGGCAGCTATGACCAGGGCGAATGGATTGTGGATGTCGGCGGCAAGCAAATCGCGGTGACGCCCGATCGTGTCGTCATCGCTCCCGACGGCACAGTGCACGTGCAGCGCATCCGCACCGGGCGCAAGACCAAGTCGGATCCCGCCAACCGCATCTATGCGCTGCTCCGCCGTGGCGCTACGGCGCGCTACCCCGGGCGGCGTGTCGTGATCGAGGCCTATTACCTTGCGACCCGGGAAGCGGTGCCGATTCCACCTAACAAGGACGACAAGTTGCTGGAGGAATACACCGGCGCCATCACCGACATCGAACGCGGCGCATTCGCGCCGGCGCCGGAGGACGCGCGGCGCTGCCCGAATTGCCAGTGCTACTTCATCTGCGATTTCGTCCAGGGCGTCTCCTAGACTCACTTCCCGAAAATTCTACCTGCCGTCGCTTAGTCCTTAGGGGCCCAATCAAGGGCCGCGCGCCAAAGGGAATAAGCGATGAGCAAGACGATCATCTTCATCCAGGCCGAGGGCAAGCCCGGCGTCACCGAGGCCGAGATCGCGATCCCGGCGACGGTGCGCGACCTGCACGAGGCCTTCAAAACGCACGGGATCGATTTCGACAAGGAACGTGAAGCCTTTGTCGATGAGGCCGAGAACCCCGTGCCGCACGACGCCAAGGCCACGGTCGAGGGCCTCAAGCACGGCTCACGCGTCCACGTGACCCACTGCAAGAAGATCAAGGTCGCGGTCCACTACATGCACCGCACCATCGACCGCGCCTTCGCACCGGGCACCCGCGTGCGCACCGTCAAGCAGTGGGCCGTGCGCGAGCTGAAGCTCAATCCCACAGATGCGGGCGAGCACGTGCTGCAACTCTGCAACAGTACGATCCAGCCGCCGACCGACGCCGCGCTGGCGGAGCTGGTCAACGGCCGGAGCTGCGATGTCTGCTTCGACCTCGTCCCCGAAAAGCGCATCGAGGGCTAGCCGATGACGGTGGTCGTGCCTCCCGACCAGTTGCTCCTCGCGGCGGATCTCGCCGCCCCGGAATTCCGGCGCGGCGAGATCGAGGGCAAGTGGCGTCACATCGAAAACGCCGGGCCGCACGCGACCATCGCGGTCGCCGCGGCGAAGCGCCCGCACGCACCCGATGAATTCGGATTCCGGTTCGAGTGCAGCGGCTACCGCCACACGCCGGCAACGGCGCAGCCGTGGGACCTCGCCACGCGGCGGGCCCTGTCCGCGCCGCACTGGCCGACGGGCCGCTCCCTCATTCCGTCCGTGTTCAGGCCGGATTGGAAAGGCGGCCAATGTCTTTATTTGCCGTGCGACCGCATGTCGATTGAGGGGCACGGCGACTGGATTCACAAGCACCCGAACCGGCTGTGGCAGCCGCAGCGGGGCATCCTCTGCTACCTGGAGCAGCTTTATGATCTCCTCAATCAAGACGATTATTCGGGCATTCGCGGCGCCTGAGCACCGCTTGAACTGCCCGACAGCGCTATGGGCGCGCACTATGGCCGAGCTGCACCGGCGCACACAGCAGCGGCATGAATCCGGCGCGTTCCTGCTCGGGCATGACCATGATGGCCGCCGCGCGGCCGTCGACGTCGTCTACTATGACGATCTCGACCCGGCCGCGTACGCGAGCGGAGTGTGCATTCTCCACGCCGGCGCTTTCGCCAAGCTTTGGGCGATGTGCCGCGCGCGCAAGCTCGCCGTCGTCGCCGATATTCATACGCATCCCGGCGCGGCCTTTCAGAGCGAGGCCGACCGCACCAACCCGATGGTCGCGCAGCCCGGCCATATTGCCATCATCGTGCCCAGCTTCGCCGCGTCGCCGGTCCGCTACGAGGATCTTGGCATCTACGAATACCAGGGCGAGCACCGTTGGGCCGAGCGTGGTCACCGCCGCTGCCGCGGATTCGTTTACACCGGATTTTGGAGTTGATCCCATGACCGCTCTTATCGATCACACGCGCCTGCACCGCACGGCCAAATACTTCATGGACAGCGGCCGCGCGGCGACGCACGACGACGCGATGAGTATCCTGCGCGGCTTCGGCACTTTGATCCGCGTCGGTCCGGAAGCTGCCGTCTCGATCCCGCACCAAATCGCGCTTCTCACTTTGGTCAACCTTGCGCGCCGGACCTTGCTCGGTGGCGTCGAGGTGCTCGGCGTGCCCGATGCGCCTCTGCTCGTTCCGCTTGCGCGCGCGCGCAGCCTCGCAGACACCGTGGTGGAACTGGGCGGCACGCTCTCCACGACCGGCAATCCGCTTTGGCCGGTGGCGCAGATCGGCACGGTGCCGCCGCCGACGGACGCCTCGAGCTGGCAGCTCACCTGGCAGGGATGGCGGGGCGGTGTCGTGCCACGGCATGACGCCCGCCGCCTGTCCGATGATGCGGCGAATCCGCTCGCCGCCGCCATGGCCGCCGCCGCCGCTGCCGCCGAGCTGTTCGCCTGGCACGCGTCCGACCACCCGATGTCCGGACGGCGCGCCGCGGGGTTCTCGCTATGGAATCCGGGCGCCGATTGGCTTGCACCGGACGCAAGCGAGCCCGAGCTGTCCTACCTGCCCGCTTCGCTGTGGCTGATTGGCCTTGGCAATCTCGGACAGGCCTTCTCATGGCTGCTGGCTTGCTTGCCTTATGCGGACCGCAGCAAAGTCGAACTCACGCTTCAGGACTACGATCTGATTGCGGCCTCGAACGACAGCACCTCTTTGCTGTCATCCTTGCCTTTGGTCGGAACGAAGAAAACACGCGTCGTTGCGAGCTGGCTGGAGGCAGCGGGGTTCAAGACCGCGCTTGAAGAGCGCCGCTTCGGACCTTGGACGTTGCGCGGTCCGCACGATCCGGCCGTTGCCTTCTGCGGGGTCGACAACGCGCCGACGCGCGCCGATCTCGGCACCGCGAAATTCGAACTTGTGGTGGAAGCCGGGTTGGGCGCCGGTCCCGTCGGCTTTCGGAACTTCTCGCTGCACACCTTTCCGTCGTCGCGGAGGCCCGACCAAATTTGGCGCCGCGAAGCTGCTGGAAGCGCCTTTGATGTCTCCGCGATGCCCGCGTACAGCGCGCTGCGAAAGTCCGGGCTCGATACTTGCGGTCTGGCCCAGCTCGCGTCGCGCACAGTCGGCGTGCCGTTCGTCGGCTTGATCGCCGCCGCCCTCGCCGTCTCGGAACCCTTGCGCCGACTCCATGGCGGCAGCGGGGTGGAGATTGCCTCGGGGTCGGCCCTCAGTCTCTGTGATGTTGAATGTGTCCGCCTCCCGTTTTCGCCCTACGCATTCGGCCACTTGCCGGCGTTGTAGCCGACCCTGGTCCCTTCAAAGAGACCGCGAAGCCCTCGTTATCCCTTGCTCTCGAAATGCTTCCGGTCGGGATATGGCAATCGTGATGAAGGCCGCGCGCCGACAGGCGCGCGGCCGAAAATTCGACAACTGCCGACGAGAAGGCCGGGACCGCAACACGGTCCCGGCCTTGCCGATCACTCGGCCGCGTTGGCGTAGGCGTTCGCAGGCCCATCCGTGGCAGCACCCGCCGCTGATTGCGTCGCGCCCAGCTGCGCGGCTTGCGGCGTCCGCATCAGTGCAGGCAGCCAACCCGTTGTAGCCAGCAACTGCTCGGCGGCCTCCGCCATGTCCGGCTTCTTCATGTCGGCCATGCGGTCCGCTGCCTCAGCGCTCACGGCTTCTCGCACCGCGTCAAGGATACGCGCCTTGGTGACACGTCCGAGATAGGTTCGCACGGTCGGTCGCCAATAGCCGCTCATATCGAGAGCAACGGCCTTGGCCAGTCTATCCGCGGTTGCCAGTGCACGCGGGCGAAGATCGCGCGGCAACTTGACCGCGTTGATGGTCAGGGCTGCGCAATGCGCAAAGATCGCCATGCGGCTGTCGTGGTCGAGGGCAACGACGAAGGGCCAGAGATCGGCAACATCACACGGCAGCTGCGCCGCCCAGCGCGCGTGCCGATCCGACCAAGACCGGCCCGCTTCGGTATCGGCTATTCCGTCCGCGTGAGAGCCGAGGAACAAGCTGCCCGGACGAATATCGAGGACATTGGCCTCGGCCCCCCGATAGAACGTCTGCGCCACCAGCGCATGGGTGACGGCGACAAGCGCGACATCGGGTTGGTCCGACAACGCCAGACGAAGGCCAAGGGTTCGGTGGGCGGTGAGATCGGCAACCAGACTGTCCGAAAGGCCGGCATCGGACTCCATATCGTCGTCGCGGTCGGCCGCATCCACATCATGACCTTGCACGTCACTCTCGGCCGACGCCTTCTGCCGGCGATTATCGTCCTCCGGACGAATAAAGCCGCGCTCGACGCGAATTTCACCATCATGGTTGAGAACCACGAACGCGCCGCCGCAGGCGATGTCATCGGCATCGTACGCGCGGTGCAGGGCTTCAAGGCGGTCCATCTCGGCTTCGAGCTCGCCGAACCGGATATCAGCATCCTCGGGAAGCTCCTCAAAATTCTCATACTGCTTAGTGAGGAGATCGAATTCGGCCTGCGCGGCTTCGTAGGCAGCTTGATCTTCCGCCGAAAGCGCGACCTCTCGCGGATAGACGCGCCGGAGGCCGTGACCGTGCGGAAAATCGAGGTTCGCCTCCGCCCATTTCCAGCCCTCGTCCTTCTGCAAGGTCGTCGCCAACAGTTGCAGCTTGTCCAGGGCGAGCCGGTCCAACAGCGCTGCATCCTTCAAATAGCCGCCGCGATCCTCAGTAAAGAGATCACGCAGGATAGTGCCACCCGCCTCGGTGTAGGCCTCACGACCGACGAAGACCGCTCGTCGGTCGGTAGCAGCGACGTTGGTTTCCGTCAGCATCCGGCGGATCGTGACGGGATCGCGGCTATAAGTCAGCCGACTATAAATCTCTTCCTGCCGCTCATGATCGTCGATGAGGGCGAACGCCACCAACTGCTCGAACCCCATTTCGCCATTGCGGTAGGCCTCTATCAGCCGGGGCGACACCGCGCTCAGTCGCAGCCGTTGGCGCACCACGTGAGGCGTCACGCCAAATCGCGCTGCGATCTCTTCCGCGCCAAAGCCGCGTTCGTCCGCTAACTTCTTGAAAGCCTCGAACTGGTCCGCGGGGTGCATGCTCTCGCGTGTGATATTTTCATCGAGGCTAATCTCGTGCGGATCGTTCGCGGTGTCGACGATGCAACGTATCGGCTCGGTCTTGTTGATTTCCTTGCGCTTGACTCGTAAGAGCTGAGCGAGCCTGCGGCCTTCGCCAATGGTCACGAAATAGAAACCAGTAGCCGCCCCCTCGCTGTCCAATTCCGGTTCGACGACAAGATTTTGCAGGATGCCTTTCGCGGCGATGCTGGCGGCATAGGCTTCGATGGACGCTTCACTGTGCGGCGTCTTGCGCGCATTTTTCGGGGACTTCTTCAGCTTGTTGAGCGGAATCAGGACCTCCGCGCCGCTCGCGAGAGCCGTTTGAATCTTCTTGGCAGACATCGGCGATCTCCTTTTGAGGGTTGGGGTGCAAGCGCTCCACGGCGCTGCAACCCTGCCCGTCGGCGAGACCGGGGTAGCGAGAGCAAGGGCGGCCGGGGCGGAGGGGGATCACCCGGCCTGCACAAGCGGATGTCGGACCTGGAGTCCGTCGAAGAGTGGGCCGCGCGGAAGGTCGGGGAGACCGCCTCGGCCGGTCCCGGCGCCGCCGGGGCTTCACCCTTGCCCGCGCGAGGGCGGAGCCCTTAGCTCCCAAAAACAGATAGGGCGTCTGCGCCGCAGCGAAGGCCCGTTGGCAGTCGTGAGGCCGGTCAAAGAGAGGGGCAGCATCGCGCCGCCTGCGGCGGGACCCGGGACCGAGTGTCCCCGGCGAACGGCTCGATACTCTCCGCGAAATCTTCCTGGTTTTGTTACCCCGCAACAGTGACGCAGACTTCTGCCTGGGTTTTGGCATTTTGGCATTTTGACATGTCGGCTCAAGGATGAGCGTGCCGAGATTTCGCGCGGCGCGCTTTGACCCGGTCTGATACTGCGAATTCGTTCGCACCATCGTTGATGTTGAGCTTGAGGCGATGCTCGCGCGATATTTGCGCTCGCTGTCGTAAATCGCATCAACGACGAGACCATCGATTGACATCGGGTCGATTGCCATTACCTCTGGAGCAGGCAGTCATATAACGAGCGACATCATGCGCCGCGAGCTACAACATCTGGTCAAGAACTGGTCGTTTGATATTCCGTTTGAACGATCGGTACGCGCGCACTATCTGACGCTACAGCGGCTGGCAACTTCAGGATTGACATGGGCAACGATCGCCAACGCGCTGACCCAGGCAGGCGCACGACATAAGAGCGGCCAACCGATCTCCGCGCGGCAGATGAACTCGGTATTTCTGCGCGTAAGAAACGCTCAACTGAAGAATTCTGCCAACGCGGCGTCTCTCGGCTTCGCGCCTCATGTGCGGGCGCGCGAGGAAGAGATCGGACGGCTACCGCGCCCGACGCAAGCGAAATCCGATGACAAGGGTGCGGCGATATCTCCTGGAGCCGTGGCGATGCCGGCGCCGCGCCTATTGACCGGACTGACACAACGATTGACTGAGGCTCGCAGACTGAGCGAGGCGACCCGTACAGAATATGACGACTAAGCTCGGTCGATCGAGAACCGCAGAGCCAGCCAATCGAAACGATACTGTCGCCTGGCGCCGACACTTGAGTACGAAGACCCATGACTGACTTTGAAATTCTTCTCCTCATCAACGCGAGCGAAAGGGCGACAGAGGCCGTGTCCGCCTTTGCGGACGCATTCAGAGCGGAGCTGACGGAAAATGGCTACCGTCCTCGTAATGAGATCGATGAGGTCGTAGCGAGCTTGGGACCGCTGATCGCATTCTATCTGGCGAACGCAATTGCCTGGGGCGCGGATCGCTCGGGTCACGTCAGACATAAGCGATCCCCCGATGACGATGCGCATCCGCCTTCTCAAGTCGATGGGAGAGTGGTTACTGAGCTGCAATTCCTGTCAGACTTCATGTCCAAGCTGCCGGATAAGTCTCGGGTTAAGGGACGAACAAGCATATCGCTATATGCGATCCGCGAACTCCAGAAAGGCGCGGTGCTTGGATCCGGGGTGGCGTCGCACGCGCGACAAATTGACATCGCTAAACAAACGGCCGCGGCCGAAACTCCTCTCGGCTTGGGCGGCTCCAATATGGGGCCAGCGAGCGAAGGAACGGTATTCGGCTTTGTCGACCCCGGAATGATCACCGACGACAATTCCAGTAACGCGCGTCTTGTCGATCGTCTCACGGCCCGCGCGGGCATGGTTGGTGAGACGTCGCTTCTTCGGATCGATCCCGTGACGTGGGAGCTCAGCCCGGCAGCTGTGGACATATTGGCTAATGCCAATCGGGCTCGCCGTGGGAAGCACGTCTGCTTGCGAGACGTTAAGCGCCGTCTTGACGACGATGGACGGCGGAACCTCGCTTTTTGCGCTAGCCAGGCGACGCAGTTGCTTAAAATTGCACTTCACATGACGGAGCCGGGCGACGTCAATCATTCCAACAAGACTATCGAGCAGTGGCTGCACGCACCACCACTGAACCGCTTCATCGTTGGAATATTCGAGCTTTTGACGCCTACTCTCGGCGTCCCGTTCGAGCAGATCAGGTTCGCTCGAAACATTCCACGATCCAAGGATGAAGTGTCGGAACGAGGAAATTTTGACCAGCTGACGAAGTCGGCATGGGACTTGGCAAGCGTCGGCTATGATTGCGCCAAGTCGATTATCATGGCGATCCCGGAGTTGCACGGCACCGATCTCGATATCGGTGCGGGGCTTATGGAAATCTCTGAAGGGGAGCAAAGAAAGGGCCGCAAAGATCGAAAAACGACCGGCCGTACAGAAACCACCGAAGAAATTCAATCCAGATTGGTGACCGGACGGGATATCCTGATCGCAAAAATCTGGGCTCTGCGGCATGACATGCTGACCCTGCGAGGGTATGCGGTTTTTATGGATTGGTATAGCGCCGCTCTGATGGAACCGCTGCCTCCGCATCTGTGGAACGAATTTCTGCGCCAGATTTTCAATGAGATCCAGGATTGGTATCGCGAACTGGAAGCGCGGTACAGGGAAGGCATTCTTTACAAACGTGACATCAAACGCCATGCCGGCGGCATGCCACTTGACGTTCCGACGCTGGCGCCACTGGTGCAACGTCACACGCTTGAGATGATGGAATATCCACTCAATCGCGGCCATGGCGCGACCATGAATGAAGAAGTCATCCTCTCCTTGTTGGAATCGCTAAGCGCGAATCATCCAGACATCCGAGATATCTGGGAACACGTGACAAAACGGGTCAAACCAATTCCGGCGATCAGGTCAGCATAATATTTTGATTGGTGTTCGATTTTTTCAGTTGTGCTGACCTTATCTCGGGATGTTGGCCGGTAAGGCCTTCAGCAACTGTCGTTTGCTCCTGATGCGCCATTTCGGCGTATCAGGAGCAAGCAATGACGAGTAAACCCCCGTCCACCCCTCAGCTCGAATCTCGTGCGGAAAAGAAGGTCATTACCGCACATAAGGAAGCGCTGAAGGGTACGGCCGCAACCATAATCTACACGATGGGGCCGAAGGGCGGCGTCGGCAAAAGCCTGACCGGGCGCCTGATCGTCGACGTCATCGCTGCCCAGCGGGATGTTCGTATCGCCCAGATCGACCGGGCTCCGACCCTGCCGCAGCTCTATCCAGACAAGACGATCACGATCGAGGCGCCCGGCGCCGAAGAGATGCGAAGCGATCTTCTCGCCTCAATGCGCGTGTTCGAGCCGCTCGAGGAAATGGTTCAATCGATTGCCAAGTCTGAGACCATCGGTGTGATCGATGTCGGCGCCGGACAGAACCAGCGCGCTTTCCTCAATTTCGTGGCCCGCGCCAGGTTCGACCGATTTCTTGTCGATCAGGGTATCCGTCCGATCGTGCTGGTCTTGATGACGGCAGATCCCAGCGCAATTTCGCAGAGCGCTAACCTGATGGAAGAGCTTCAGCTTGTGCATCCGGACGCCGAGATCGTGCCGGTTTTCAACTTGCGCGACGGAGGATTCAAATTCTTGGCGGGTACGCCAGCTCACAAGATTTACAACGACAAGATCGTGCCGCTGTTGAAAGACCGCCGCCGCGTCACGCTACCCGCAATTGCCGCGGGCGCCTGGCCGCTGTTCGAGTCCGCTGGGATGACTTTTACCGAAGCGGTCATGGCGGATGAAGCGACACTGATTGCTAAATTGGGTATGTCCCGGCTGATGGTCACCGCGCTGCAGGGCTACGTCAGCGAATTTGTCTCTGTCGTGTGGCCGCGCCTCGGCGCCATTGCTGGCTTCTCTGTGGGGGCGTTCGATGCCGGTCGCTAATGGAATGTTTCCGAGCGAACTCGTCAGTCGCCTGAATGAAAACATCGGGCGCGGCAGAGCCGCGCGCGATGTTCTCGGTCAAAAACTTGCGGAAATGCCACCGCGCGACATTGCCAAGCTTCCGCGTGCGGTGCTGACCCGCATTGGTCCTGCCGGAATCGCGACTATGGCTCGGGTAGCGGCGGGAACCGACGACGCGTTGCCGGCAGCAATACCAGCCCCGATTCGGATCCAATCGCAGGATCGGCCGGCCGACGGGCCGCCACCGCTCTGGCTTGTCTGCTGTGCTGCTTCGTTGATTGTCATCGCGGTCACGATCTTCGCAGGAATATTGGATCGGCCATTGCGATGGGCAATTGCAAGCTCAGGATACCTGAGCGCCGACGACGTCGGTCTCTGCAACCGGCTCGATCGCTGGACCGAAGATTGCAATTTCCCGGTGACAGCTCAAGGCCTCAGCCCCGACGATATCGCGGTGCATCTCGGACGCGCCCAAAGTTCGTTCAGCATTTCCCCCACGACTTTGCACACCGACGGGTCCCTGCCCATCGGTACCATCGTTGACGTCCACCGCAATCGCGAAAGGTAGACTATGTCGGAACCTACTCATCCACTCACGCCGGTGGCGTCCCGTTCCGGTGCCGTTCTGGCAGGACTTTCATTTGCTCTGCTCGCGGCCGCAACGGCTTTCCTCATCCTGTTCGCCATTGTGCCCGCATTCTATTGGTCTACTCGCGATCAAGTTGAGTTGCCGTTCGACCTGGCGGCCATGCTGCGGTTGATCGTGATGTCCCACCATGCCGCCGCTCCTGTCCTGGTCTTGAGCGGCGAGGCAAGCGAGAGGTTGCGCGAACTGGCCACCTACGTCGCCGGTTGCTTGAATTACCCAATTGCATTTGGAAAGGCATTTTGGCGATTGCTGACCAGCATCGACATGGCGATCCAGCTCCCGCTTCGCGCGATCGGTACGGTTTTGGCGGGATGGGTCGTAGCCGTTCCAATTTATCGGCAGGTGCTTTCGCGAACCCCGAAACTGAGAAGTGCGCGTTGGATCGACGGGCCGCAGACGCTGTGGTTCGGCGCAGCGGTCGGCGCAGCGCGAAGCCGTCTGGCAGCATTGATTGCCCAGTTTCCGGATGGGGTCGAACTCGCGCCCGGTCTGCGGCTTCCCAGGCTGGCCGAACAGGAGTCGGCCTTTGCCGTCGGTCTACCGGGATCAGGAAAGACAGTGGTTGTTGAGGGTGTCGCGCGCCAAGCCATCATGCGCGGCGATCATGTTCTTCTTCTCGACGTGAAAGGCGCCCTTCACAAACGGATTACGGCTTTTGTCGACCGGAGACAAAGCGCCGCAATTGGTATTGGACGGGCTTCGTCCGTTTGGGCGATCGGCCGAGACGTCCGCTCGCCCGAAGCTGCCAGCCGCGTCGCCGCGATCATGATACCGGAATCTCGCGATCCGGTTTGGTCGGCGGCGTCCCGTTTGGTTCTGAAGGGGCTGCTCTCGAAACTGATTAGAGAGCATCGACGAAATTGGGGGTGGCGAGAGCTGCAAACCGCTATCTCGAAGCCCGTCGAAGAGATCGCCAACGATCTGCGACCGACAATGCGACAGGTCGCAGAAATGTTGCGCGGCAAGGGTGACGACCCCACCACCATGAGCCTTTCGGTGGTCTTCAATATGATCGCTCATGTCGCCGAAATCGTCGATACCTGCGCGTCCATGGAGGCAGACGGACGTCCGCGTATCTCGCTCCTGGATTGGGCGCGGAAGCGATCACGCCAGCGCATCATCGTGTTGCGGCATGACTTGTCCAACAGGGACAACTCCGAGCTGCTGTTGAGCCTGATGTTCCGGGTGCTAGCGAGCGAGCTCCTTGCTCCTGACATGGCCGACGATGTCGACCATGGCGTCTGGATCATCGCGGACGAACTTCCTCGCTTTCGGAGAGCGATGAAGGACATCATGGAGCTTGCATCCTTGGGGAGATCTCGCGGGATCCGCGTAGTCGCAACTGCACAGAGTCTCGCACAGATCGAGGAGGCCTCAACAAAGGCTGCGGCAGAAGCTCTGACGGAAAACTTCGCGACCATCGTCGTTTGCAAAGCAAGGTCTGGCAAAAGCGCAACCGAACTCTCCGAAACCTTGATGGGTATCACTACCGTCGGGATTGACCCGCCCGGCGAAGGTGACACCGAGTTGCACGACGTGCCAGCCTTGTCCGCCCACGAGATGTCTACCTGTCTGGGGCTGACGGTCGACTGGAGAGGGCGGAAGTCGATCCGCGCGTCGATCGTCGGGTTCGACAACGTCTACGTTGTTGAATGGCCGCTCGATACCTGGCAACGACTTTAGGTCCTCTTCATTGGACCATCGAGTGATATCGAAATGGCCGCCACCTCAGTGGCGGCCATTTATTTTTTTCAATCCGGGGACTCCTGAGCTTATCTCGGGGAGATGCCCGGTAGACCCCTCTCTCGGGCGCGCATGCTCGCTTGCATCATGCAGGTGAGCGAGATGGTCGCAACGGTAGCTGCCGGAACATCAGCCGAATACTACATCGCTTCGTCCGACTACTATATCGGCGGCAGCGAGCCCGCAGGTCGATGGGTAGCAGTCGGCGTCGAAATTGGCGTTGTCGTAGGGGCGATCGTCGAACGCGACCCGTTCGAACGGCTGCATGCGGCGCTTGATTTGACGGGCCGCCCGATGCTCTCAAGCCGGAGCGGGAAGAAACACGTCGGCGGATATGACATCACGTTTTCGGCGCCAAAGACGTGCTCGATTCTGTGGGCGCTTGCCGATCCGGAACTGCGGGCAAAAATCGAGGAGGCGCAGGCCAACGCTTTCGAAGTCGCCCTCAAGGCGATCGAGGCCAACGCTGCGTTCTGCCGGTTTGGCAAGGACGGTGTTCGTCGTCAGAAGGTCAAGCTGTCTGTCGCCGTGTTTCAGCACGGAGCCGCGCGTCCCGCACGGCATCGCGACGGCAAAACCTTCTCGGACTGTGCGCTTCATAGTCACGCGGTTACCTTCAACATCGCCCGCAAATACGACGAAAGTTCGGACCGTCGCGTCGACGATGAAGCGAATCAAACCGAGCAGAAGCGCCATGGAGCTCTGGATGGTAAAGCCATCTTCGCCTGGAAAATGGCAGCGGGAGCAGTCTACCACGCCCAGCTCTCCAAAAATTTTCAGAATCTTGGCTTCGCCGTCGGAGACATCGGCAAGAATGGAATCTGGGAAGTCGTCGGAATTGTTCCCCAGCTAAAATCCTATTTCTCGGCTCGTCGCGGTGAGATCGAGGAAGCACTCGACGCAGCCGGGACAGACAGCGCAAGTGCCCCCGCACTGGCCGCCGCAATTACCAAAGCGACCCGTGAGGCTAAACAGGAGCAACACCACGACCGCTTCGCATTCTGGCAGCAATGTGCCCGCGATATCGGCTTTGATCGCAACGCCGTCATTGACTCTTGCTTTGCCGCGGGTCGCGAGCAGTGTGCATCGCTTGAGAATTCCGATCGTGAGCGATTGCTCCAAGGGCGTCTCGCGGCTCTGCCGGATCGGCTTACTGAGCATGACAGCACCTTCGAACGCCGGCATCTCTACGCCGCAGTAGCCACCGCCCTTGTCGGAACCGGCGAGGGCGCGGAACGCGTCGAAACGGAGGTTAATCGCCTGGTCGCGACGAAGGCGGTTGTTACCCTCGATCGCGACGTGTGGGGGCATCAGGTCTTTACCACGCCGGAAATGCTGCGCATCGAGTCTGAAAATCGGCGAGATGGCAGCTCGGCTTTCCAAGAAATCGCCAATCGCGCCGCCCCCTACGATCGTCGCGAAGTTGATCCAGAAGTATGGGCTCAACGAGGAGCAGGCTGTTGCCGTGCGCGCGGCGACCAGCGGTGCCAGGATCACGATTCTTGAGGGCACCCCGGGCGCGGGAAAAACCACGGCTTTGGCAGCCATCACCGACGCCTGGACCGACGCCGAAGTCGGGTACCGCGTGATCGGCGCCTCCACGGCATGGAAGATTTCTCACGCTCTTCGCGATGAATTGGCGATCGATGCACGTGCAACAGACTCTTGGCTCGTGGGTGCCGAACATGGCGTTCCGTTTCTGGATAAGAACACCGTACTGATCGTCGACGAAGCCGGCCTGCTCTCCAGCCGGCAGATGCACAGCATTCTCTCGGCAGTAGAGGCCGCCGATGCCAAGGGTCTCAATCCGCATCTCGTCCTGGTTGGCGATCGCAACCAGCTACAGAGCGTCGGGGCCGGCCCTGGCTTGGCGCTCGCCGCAAATTTTTCATCGGTACAGTCAGTCACCAAGATTGTTCGACAACGTGAGCAATGGGCGCGAGATGCCGTCACTGCCTTCGGGAGGGGGGACGCCGACGAAGCGCTGGAGGCCTTTGAGCGCCGAGGCCTCCTCCACGAGGCGCTTGGTCCCAAGGCCACGGTGCGCGCGATGGTCGACGCCTGGGAAGCTCATGAGAAAGCCGCGCCTGGCCGCTCTCTTCTCATAGCCAAAACGAACGCCGAGGTACGGGCGATTTCGGCAGAGATTCGCGCCCGGCTCCGCCAGCAGAACATAATTCGCGGCGAGGACGTGACACTGAAAGCCGTTACGTCGTCGAATTCAACGGTATCACTGCCACTGACAGCCGGCGACCGAATTCGCTTCCTCACCCGCATTAAAGTCCGCGACCTTGAGACGATCAATGGCACCGAAGCAACCGTCGAGGCAATTGACGCTGCCAACGATGGACGCGTCGACATTGCAGTTCGCACTGATGCAGGCCGCTTCACATTCTCCACAGATGAGATTGCCGACGGCGAGGGTCGCGTCAAGCTCACACACGCTTACGCGACGACGATCTATGGCGCACAAGGCTGCACCACAGACCGTGCAATCGCATGGTTGTCGCCCGACATGGATCGTCATTCGATTCTGGTTGCGTCGAGTCGGGCGCGCAACGCAACCGACCTTTTTTGCGATCGCAAATCGCTGGATGCCCGTATTAGGGCAGAGTTGCCTCTTTCGGAGCGGGGCAAAGCGAACGAAATCGGCGCGGTGGCGCGGCGAACCTACCTGGCAAGCCGACTTGCTCGCTGCGGCTTCAAGCGCTCGTCGCCGGACATCCTGGTAGACGCACAGACGCGTGGCGGCGAGCAGCAGCGCCGGGAGACGCATCGTTCGCCATCCGAATTGGCAACAACCGAGGTGGCCGGCGATCGCGATTGCAAACATCGCAAGAAGCGTGAGCTCGACCATGAGCTCTAGCTGTCCTCCGTCAAAGCCCCGGCCCTCCGATCCGGAATTCTGGACCGTGGAGAACGAGTTGCCCGATCCGATTCCGGTCTCGAAGGCCGAGTTGGACGTGGTCGAGCGATATTTCAGCGACCTGCTCGACGCCGTCTTCGAACCCCAACCCCGAACGATGCCGGCGGTAGCCACGGCATATCAAAAAGGAGACAAACGATGACCATCCGCCCGTTCTACGAACCCCGCATGCTGGAAATGCGGTTGGAGGAATACGCAAACATCGCCATCGACGGCGGGCTCTGGCTCGTTGGGGAGGTGCTGGCGCAGCGTCCCTCGATGAGCGATGATTTCGTCCCCGATCCCCGCTACCTCTACAAGCCCCGGGATCTGGACGCGGCGATCATCGAGCTTCGCGCGAGCAACGAGGACCTGCGTCACCGGATCTTCATCGCGGGATTCCTGAGGCTGCCGGACAACGGCGCGCAGGCGACGTTCCGGCGCTTGCTCGTGAAGCACGCCGAGATGCTGCATGAGGCGCTCCGCTTCGAATGGACGCGCCGGTGTGACAAGACGATCGGAGGCCGCAAACCATCAGGCAAGCTCGTCAGGGTCGACCTGTACGAGAAATTGAGGGCTACAACCGCAGGCAAAGAGTTGGCGATCGAGGTCAAGAAATAGTTGTTGCAGATGCTTGTAGAGCTGCGAGACTCAGGAGCGAAAGGCTTGATGACATGAGTAAGCACGCGCGTAAATCGAACAGCGCAGTCGACGCCAATTCGTCCCGAGTGGCCTTCTACTTGCGCGTCTCGACGGATCGACAGGCGAAACACGATCTCTCGATTCCAGATCAGCGCGCCCAATTGCGCGCATGGTGTGAGGCTAGAGGTCATCAAGTTGTCGGGGAGTTTATCGAAGCCGGCGCATCGGCTACCGACGACAAACGCCCAGTTTTCCAACAGATGATCGAACGCGCCTGCGACGGTGAGCATGCATTCGACCTGATCGTCGTGCACAGCTATAGCCGCTTCTTCCGCGACGCCTTCGGACAGGAATTCTACCTGAGGAAGCTGGCGAAGCATGATGTAAAGCTAGTTTCGATTACCCAACCGCTCGGCGACGACGACGATCCCGTGCAGGCCATGATGCGTAAAGTCATCGCGCTATTCGACGAGTATCAGTCCAAGGAAAATGCCAAACATGTCATCAGGAACATGAAGGCAAATGCTCAACATGGCTTCTGGAATGGCTCGCCAGTGCCGTTAGGCTATGTTCTGGTCGAGGTAGAGAAGCGCGGCACGAAGATCAAGAAGACGCTCGCAATCGATCCGGTCGATGCAGAAACGGTCCAGCTTATCTTCAAGCTCTACCTCTACGCGATGGCTCCTCGGGGGCACTCGGCGTCAAGGAAGTCGTCAAATGGCTCAATAGCCACGGGTACCGCACCAGGAAGGGTAAGACGTTTGGCACCGGCACGATCTACAAGATCCTGACGAATACCACCTACGTTGGCGAGTGGAAGTTCAACCAGATGTCTTCACGGACCGGCAAACGCAAGCCGGACGACGAGGTCATCACGACCGCTGTTCCCGCGATCATCGAGCCCCACGTCTTCGAACAGGTCCGCCGACAACTTCATGCGCGGAGCCCGAAGGTGGTGGCACCGCGCGTGACGACTGGTCCGATCTTGCTCACGGGGTTGGCCGTCTGCGCGACTTGTGAAGGAGCCATGACGTTACGGACCGGAACCTCGAAGACCGGACGCGTCCATCGGTACTATTCCTGTTCGACCTGTAACCGAAAAGGAAAGACGGCTTGCAAAGGTCGGTCGGTCCGAATGGAAAAGTTGGACGAATTGGTCACCACGCAACTGGCTGAACGATTGTTCCAGCCAGAGCGACTGGCAGCGATCCTTTCGTCGTTATCGGCGCGTCGCGCAGAAAAGGCGGACGCCGTGAATGCGCGTATCGCGGCGCTCCAGCGCGAACTCAGCGATGCCGACGAAAAACTTGGGCGCCTTTACAAGCTCATCGAAGAGGGGGTCACGGAGATCGACGATGTCCTCAAGGACCGCTTGAATGTTCTGAAGGCGGATCGTGATCGCTCAAAGGCTGCACTAGAGCGGGCCAAGTCACACTCATTAAACGTAATTCAAATTGATCCCGCGTTGCTTGAGAAGTTCGGCCGCACCATGCGGGAAAACTTCACCTCCGGGTCCATCCCATTCCGGAAAGCCTACCTACAGTCGCTCATCAGCGTAATTGAAGTCGACGACACCGCGATCCGGATCAAGGGCAGCAGGGATGTGCTCGAAAAGGCGGTTTTGGCCAGCCGAAATGGGGCCATTCCGGGTTCGCAGATGAGTACTGGGTGGCGCTCCCTAGGGGAATCGAACCCCTGTTTCAGCCTTGAGAGGGTTATGTCAATCCGATTGATGATCATCGTGCGAGCATTCCGCGATGGAGATTTACGGACATGGTTTCGCCTGCCTAACTTTAGCGCCCTGGAACAGCAACTGGGATATAGTTCCGGGCGCCTCGATCCTCCGGGAGATTCGGGCCTGATGAACCTCCGGGTCAGCTTATCTGGCCCGCTCATCACCTCGTGTTTCGTCGCGCCCATCGGCATCGACGCCCTGATCCGCGTCGCGGCGCCGGCTATTGGCAAGCTCCGCAAGCTCATTCTTCAACGCATGCCGGCGCGTCTCGACAGCGGGCATGTCTTTGACGAATTGCCGAACTTGGCGAGCCAACTCGCGATCTACTGGCGCTTCAGAGCGCTGTAGTTCGGCGGCATAATCGAGATATCGACGCCGGATCACGTCCTGACGGGACTTAATTTGTTCGTCCCAGGGGTTTTTGGCGGTCCTGCCACCCCTCACCTCCGAAAGCACCTTGTCACGGGCGAGCCGATCGACATTGGGCGTGACCTTTCGCTTGCGCATCGCGAGGACCGCCCCGCGATCGGCCTTTCTCACCTGTCCGCGGGTTCGCCGCGGCGTCGCCTCCGCCGCGATCCCGCGAAGCTGGAGTTCGCCAGCAAACCGCTCCCGCCAGGCCTGAAGATCCGCCTTGCGGGGGTTGAGGCGCCTGCCGTCATGGCCGAACGACCGAACGGTCAAGTGCACATGGGGATGCTTGTCGTCGAGATGCTGGACAAAGACGTAGTCGTGATTGTCCCCGAACGTCTCGATGGCGAATGCCCGCGCTGAATCCTTAACGGCGACCGTATCGGTTCCGGCCGGCATTGACAGAATAATGTTGATCGAAAGCGATCCGTCACGGCGGCGCTTGTCGTCGAGGCCGGCATCATCCTCCCAGCGTTGCTGCAGGTCCTTCAATCCGGAACGACCCGCCAGTGTCGCGCCCTGCTCTGTTTCCGCATCGAGCTCACCGTTTCGCGTGATGTATGCAAGGTGCGACTTGAGATGCGCTACGCTCTTTGTGCGACCGGTGATCTTGACCATCACCTCTGGTGCTCGGCGCACGATGCGTTCGAGCTTTGCACGCATCGCCGGCGTCAGGAGGCCCGGAGCGCCCGGATCTGGGATATCCCACTCGGCCCGCCGCGGGCGCCGATTGGGCGTTTCCCAGACATACGAGATCGGCGGAAGTTCGGAGGTCAGGTCGGTCGGCCGCGGCGAGCGCCGGCTCATGACTGTCCATTCCAATAGTCGGCATTGCCGTGCAGCGCGCTACGCAATTGCGCCAGCTCTCTTTCGATGACCAATGTGGCCTCTTGAATTGCGGACAGATCGGGCTCAACCGCCCTGCCCTGCAGCACGCTGGTGTTTGCGGCGCGTGCGATCTGGTTGATGTTGCCGCCAATCCGGTTGAGTTCGCGAACGATCGCGCGAAGCGCGGCATGCTCGTCCGGGGAATGCTGAACGGGCGACGCCAACCGCGAGCGCACCAGCGCGACGATCCAGCCGGTTCGGGTCATGCCACGCTGATGTGACACTTCAGCAAGCTGCCGCATCTCGCTCTCACGAAATCGCACGGTCACCTTCTCCCGTCGCCCGACGGGCAACGCCAAGATGCGCGGCGCTGGTGCGGCTAGTGCATCAGCGATCAGACGTCGCAGCAGCGCGGATTTGCCACCCTGTGTCGCTGCAAGAACTGAGAACTCCGCCGCGACTTGGTCGGAGACGCGAAGCGAGATCAGAGCCATGCACGCCAATCCCAATCGCGATGTAATACATCGCTGGCGCGAAGCCTATCCTGCACTAGAAAACGCGAATCCTTCCACCCCCTCGATGTTGGTTCAAACCAACAGGCTCGACATTCAACCCGCGGGTGTTGCTGCAACTGAGACCCACCCCAGCCGACGATCGATGCGAAGAATTCCTCTGGGAATGACGCAGCCGGCTCCACCCCCAGTGCTTCCACTCCACGAACACCGCGCGTGGAGATCGGCAACATTGGCACCGAGCATGTGGGCCGCGGCTTTCCAGCAGCCTCCGGCCTCTCTACAGCGCTGTGGGGGGCGCGTTCGGCCTCCGGCTGCTGCGCTAACGCGCCATCCTTCGGATGGGAAATCCGCTCCGCCGGCGCACTAACTGTAGCAATGTTTCTGCGGAGACTCTTTAAGACCAGCTTCATGCGAAAAAGACCTCTTCGATTGTGATGGTCGATGTTGGAACCTCTTCCGCTTCGTCTGCGCCATCCATCAGCAGCACGGCATGACGTGAGCCTTGAGAGGCTGGTCGATCGACCAGAAGACAGCCCGTGCGATCCTGGTGACGGACTCTGATCGTCAGTGATGGGCTCATTGTCTCGTTTCGACGAACCGACGAGTGAGGGCGCCTTTCCGCGCTCGGTATTACAGGGTCCGTCTCTGTCGATCGCAATGCCACCCGCGGCCGACTTCGTTCTGCTTGAGCTCCAGAGGCACCTTCGCAATCAGCATGCGAACCGCGGCCTTCAGTCCGAATTTTATGAGCCAGCTGACGTGCGTGTGCATCGGTAAAACTCTCCTGCGCTGCGCATAAGGTCTCGATGGCGTTGGGCTGTTCGCGCCACGCTTGGAAGAGTTCATACACAGCACGGATTGACGAGCCGGCAAGCTTCGACCGGAGGAACTCCGGCATGCTCTGGACCGAGGCGTAGCGAGAAACCCAGTCCCTGGGCTTGCCGAGCTTGCGCGAGATGTCGGCCTGGCTATCGCCTAGCTCCAGACGGCCCGCGATGAACGCCGCAATTTCGGTGGCATTGAGGTCATGGCGCTGGATATTCTCGATCATCTGGACATAACGATCCGCAGAACCA
Source organism: Bradyrhizobium sp. FW305-F6 (assembly GCF_058782905.1). Lineage (NCBI taxonomy): Bacteria > Pseudomonadati > Pseudomonadota > Alphaproteobacteria > Hyphomicrobiales > Nitrobacteraceae > Bradyrhizobium > Bradyrhizobium sp. FW305-F6. The sequence goes on along the minus strand of NZ_JBYSYD010000009.1, from coordinate 18,831 downwards.
ACGGCCTGAATGAAAGCCGGGATGTCACGGAGCCCGGCGCGCTTGGCCGCACGATACCGCCTCGCACCCATGACGATCACGTACCGGCCTTCCTCGGTCGCTTGCCGCAGCACGATCGGTTGCAGCACGCCATGCTGAAGGACCGATTCCGCAAGCTCCTCGATCTTCTGCTCGTCGAAGCTGCGACGCGGCTGATCCGGGTCTTCGTCAATACGATCGATGGCGATGGAGGTGGGCTGCCCGGTTGGGGCGGCAACATCCTCCGCGGCATCAATGAGCTGCTTAAAGCTGAGATCAAGCGCCATGTGCCGTCTCGTCCATCTGCGCGACGATCTTGGCGAGAACATCGCGGATTTCCCGACCAGCCTCTTGCGCAGAGCGGCGCTTCAGCTTCCAGACCGGCAGACGTTCCGCGACGGCCTCAGCGTAGCCGTCTCTTGCAACGATCTGGCCCGGGAACACATATTTGCCAGCCTCGCGCAGGAGCTGCTCAAGATGCGTCCTTTGCCGGGGCGATTTCGTGTTGAAGTTCGAGGGCAGCAACCCGAGGAACTTCGTATCCTGGCGGCCATAGCGCCTCTGCACGCCGATCACGGTCTGCATTAGACCTTTGACTCCCTTGATCGAATAGTCCTCCAGATAGATGGGGGCCAGCACGTGCGACGCCGCAACCAAACAGCCGACACTGCGCAGCCCAAGCGATGGCGGCGTATCGATGACGCAGGCATCGAACTGATCCGACGCGATGGCGAGGTTTTCTTGCAGAGTCGTTATGGCGGCCGCATTGCTGCGATCGAGATCAGTCAGAGAGCTATCGGCCGGCGCGAGCGTCAGGCCTTCTTCTTCCCGAGGCACAATCCGTATCCCCGGTTTGAACAAATCCGCGGCCAACGTTGAACCGGCATACTGCCTTAACGTATCGGACGCATTGCTCTGCGCATCAACGTCGATGACTAGTACACGGAGGTGCGCTTCCGCCATGAACCAAGCCAAATGCACAGCAAGCGTCGTCTTGCCGACCCCGCCTTTTTGATTGTTGATGACAATGGTCTTCATCTTGAGGCCCGAAATGGGTCTAGCGGCGTGGGAGTCATGTCCTTGTCCTCATGTCGGGGGATGTTGGTTTGAACCAACAGACGATTGCGAATCCGACCACCGGAACGATCCCGAAATTCATCCGGCGAATCTCCTGCCAGAAGAGTCAGGTCAGCCCATAGCCGTCGAGGGAACAAATTCCGGAAAGCGAGACTGGAAATCGTGCTGGTTGCTGGACGACTGCTGTCGACACGGTCGCGAGAGGATCGTCACGCGAATGCGCGGAGACCGCTTGCGGGCTCCGGGAGCGTCGCCGCGGCGGCGCGAGTAGAGCCGTCCCGAAGGGGCTCGCCCAACCGCCCACTGCTGCAAGAGTGGATCCCGTGGATGCGAATTCTTCTGTGCGACGGCTATCTACATCGAGGAGAATACATTCCACCGAGCAAGTCGTGTCGCCGGCGCAAGCTCGTCTATGGCCGGCTGTTGCGATAAAGACGGCCGCAATTACAAGCCAAGCATTGCGACGGGCGTCCCGGCAGCGAGTCACTGTTGAGGAAAGGTTTAGCCGGCAAGGTTCGCGGCAACCTCCGGCGCAATTGACCCATCGATAAAATGATGGATCTGCCCGGTCGATTCATAAAACTCATTGGACGGCGCCTGCTAAGGAGCAAGAATCCGCCCATGCCGAAATCGCAACCAGAACCGCTTCATCAGCGCCGCATCGATGCCGGGCGCAATATGCGGCGGTTTTATGCATTGTCCACGCAGCCGACCCTGTTCGGAGAATGTCGCTGATCCGCAATTGGGGCCGGATCGGCACGAACGGCAAGACCATGATGCAGACCTTCGATGGCACTGCGAAGGCTGTCGAAGCATTCGGACGGCTGGAGCGCGCCAAGCGAAGGCGCGGTTATGCTGCAGTCGACGAAAAGCTGTCACGGTAGGCAATTTCTCGGGGATTACGGCTCTGGCCGTGATGCCGGCTCTATCTGTCCCACAGCCTTGATGTCAGACGAGCAAAATCGAAACTAGACGGAGCTCGTCCCATGACGACTGCCAACGAGATCGCGGAAACGATCGCAGCCGAGAACGACCTGACAAAGGCTCAGGCGAAAACGATCGTCGATAGCGTGTTCAAGGCGATCGCTGATGCGGCCGTAACCGGAGCCGAGACGAGCCTTCCCGGGTTTGGCAAGTTCAAGGTCAAGGATAGCCCCGCGCGTGAGGGCCGCAATCCGTCGACGGGCGCAACGATTGCGATCGCAGCTTCCAGGAAGCTGACGTTTACACCTGCTAAAGCCGTGAAAGATGTTCTGAACGGAGGAGCGGCCCCAAGCGACGGTGTGTCGTAAGACGCAAGACGAGGGGGCTTATGCCCTCTCCTCGGCCGCGAGCGCTTCGTCGCGTTGGCGGATGAGCTCGGCCAATTCGAGTTCGAGCGCCTTGCGCTCCGCCGGCGTGAATACGCAGTCGCGCAGCTCGGCGCGCAACTCTTCAATGGTGTCGATGGTCATGATCGCATCTCCAGTCGAAGGGAGCGGGCCCCGCCTCGCGGCGGAGCCCACTGGCTGAGCCTCAGTCCCGGTTGGGCCGGGACCAGATCAGCTGGAGACCTTCCGCACCTTCGACCTCGGTCAGGGTGGCGTAGATCGGGGCGGGGAAGCTCGGATCGTCCAGCTTGACGGAGAGGTAGTCGCGCTCAGTGTCCTTGGCGGTCTTCTGCCAGGCAGCACCCAGCTCGACGTTGCCTGAGTAGATGCGGAAGTGCGGTCCCTTGTCGGAAGGGTTCTCGACGCGGATCAGCTTGGCCTTGACGTTGAGGTTGAGCGTCTTGATCGCGCCGGAGAAGCCATTGCCGGTGGAGGTGAAGGTGCCGATGGTAGCCATTGTCTCATTCCCTTTGTTTTCTCGGGCCGCGCCTATCGCGACCTCGATGGCGGTCGTGAGACCGGAGGCGATCGACCTGCACCCAAAGGGCCGAAATGAAATGGAGGGCGGCCGGCAGCGACTTTCTTGGACCGCGAGGAATGGCGCGCAGCGCCAGGGGAAGAAAGTCGAGGACGGGCGTTGCAGGGATAAGATCGAGAGCCCGCAAAGCGGGATCGCCCTTCGGTCAGACCAGCCTCTATCGAGGACGCAGATGGGTGCGCCCGTCGCGAAAACACATGGAATGAAGACGGACGGCCCTATGCGCCATTCGGATCAAGGCAACGAGCGTCGCAGCGAAACGTCGTTCACCGTAAGCAGGCCACATAAGAGCCGGGTCATCACCTACCAGGGAAACTATCGCTGTCAGCAACGTCGGCGCACCTGTCGAAGCGGCCATCGCAAGATCGATAACGAGGCTGCCCACGTTCTCGCCATGCGGATGCAACCCGGTCCTCCGCATCCGTGCGACCGACACGCCCTGCGAGGCGTGAAACAGATGCTAGCGTCGGTGGACGGGCCGGCCGCCGAGTCCGGGACGATTCCGCCGGCACGCGCGATGGAACGCAGCTTGGCGTGCCGGTTGCAACGCCACAGCATTGGTGCGGGTTGTGAGCACGATCGAAGTCGACAGCGATCCGGCTGCCGGGCTCGATTTCGATCGGACGCTATTTGGCCGGTGCCGCAGCGGGCTGTCCGCCCACTTCCGAGCGGCGGGGTCGCGCAGCGGATCGTCCTCGCAGGCCACGCAGACGTAGCGCGGCTGGCCAGGCGCGACGTCGTCGGGCATCGCCGTCATCGGCTTCCCGCACTTCGGGCACAGCTTCCGGCTCGGGTAGAGCGGAGTCATGTTTTTTTCCTGCCGCGACCAGCTTAGTTCCCGGTGCGCCGCGAGCACAAGTAGATCGCCGAAACTTGTCCGCATGCACCAGAGCGCTTGACGCGGAACGCGTCTCGCACTGAAATCCGGTTTTCAGTGATGTTGCGGGGGTGGCGTCGTGGAAGAATTTTACAGGGGCTTCGCGCAGCGGGCGCGCGATCTGGCCGAGAACGCGGACCCGTTCACCAAGCGGCGGCTGCTCGACCTGGCCCAACGATACGATCTCAAGAGCAGACCGGGAGCCCCGGGCGGTCGGACCCTCCCGCCGCCGCGCGCGACGCCACCGACGGCGCTGTTTTCCGGCTCCGGCGAAGCTTAAGACTAGTCGGAGCGCGGCCCGGTCGTCGGTTTTCTATGTGTTCATCGACCGGTCCGGGTGTCGGCCACCCGCGGTCGCGGTGCTCGCGTTATCACAAGCTCACCCGTGCAGCATGAAACCGCGCACGCGCGCCGCGAAGGATCATCGCCTGCGCCGCGCGATCTCGTCAGCGACCATGCCCTCCGCCCGCACCAGCCGCTCATGCAGGGTCTCGAACATATCGAGGATGTCATCATTGGGTTCATTCTTGCCCTGCTCGATGGCTTCGGCGACGAGCTCATCGAGGGGCGTCTCCTTCAATTGGCCTTTCTCCAGAAGCTCTTCAAACAGACTATCGCCGCTCGGCTGCGGTTGCATGTGACCGTCGGAGTTGCACCAGACGGTGAATGTCTGTTGTCCCAGAACGGCGTGCTCGACCATCTCCGCATCCAAAGGAATCAGCGTCCCCCAGGCCTCGCCCGCCTCGTCCGCGAACCCCGCCACGTACATCCGTTGCTCCGCAGCCCCTTCATCACGAGGCTGGAGGAACGGCGTGAGGACGATTGGAGGGTGTTTTCCCATGACGATCTCTCCGAACGACTTTGCATCGACACAGCGCAGCAGCTGGGTCAGTGCGGGTATTTTCGATCACACGAAAAAGGCAAGGTCTGGGAACGGCGCCTCATCGTCTCACGCTCGCTGCTTGTCTCGCCGGCGAGAATTGATCTGCGCCATCAGTATCGGGCCAAGCGAAAATTCGCCGACCTCGGCTTTTCGCGTCAGACCGCGTAGATAACCGCCGGCGGAATTGATCGCCGTCCCGCGCTGCAGGATACACGCGACGACGATGGCTGCGGGCACCTCGCCCATAACCTTTTGCGCCTCCTCCCAAGCGCTCGGGCTGATGCCCAGCATCGATCGCACAACGGCCGCGGTAGCGAGGAAATCGCGCCAGTTCGAAACCCCGCCCTTCGCATAATCGACGATGTCCGGACACGCACTCAGGACCATTCCTAACGGATACGATCCCTCCCCGACTCGCGATGGTTGAGGTTTGGGCTCAGCTCTCGCCGCCCTGCCTTCTCGAAGGACAGGTTCAAGTTCAATAGGGGCGTCTGGATTTGAATTCTGTATGTGGCGCTCAGAATGGGACTCATTGGCGCTCGGATTCTTGGATTTGATGTGTGCTTCCAGAAGATTGAGCACGTCGTCGGCGAGCTGAGACAACTCGTCGGCGATCGGCTCAAGCTCCTGGCGCGTAGCCGTGCGCGGAATCTGGTCGACGATCGCGCGGAAGGCGGCGTGCACGACCTGCCAATCGGCAGGCCCCTGCCCTCCTCTTCGCGTCGGGACGGCTTCCTCGATGCCAGTTGCAATCATCTTCGCGATGTCGCGCCGGCACAGCGTAATGCGCTCTCGTACGAGCTTGAGTGCGCGGGCCTCGGCTTCGATATCGGCCGCCAGGCTCTCGAACTCCTCTGACCGCACGACCAGCGGCGACAGATCGAAGCCGAAGGCGAGCTCGATTTCGCCGGCGTCGTCCTTCCGCGCATACCGCTTGCCATTGGGACTGTCGCGCCGAACGATCAGCCCGGCGTCGACCAGCACAGCGAGATGACGCCGCAGCGTCGATGCCGGCATGCCGTGCGCTCGCCGAGTGAGTTGATGGTTCGAGGGGAAGACGATCAGATCGTCCTCCCCTGTCAGGGCGGTTTCGGGATGGAAGGTCAGCAGCGCATTCAGTACCGAGAGGGAGCGCTCCGACACGCCTAGGCGCGGCCGTGCCGTGCAGATGGCGTGGAAGATCTTCCACTTGTGCACGATCTTTTCGGGAGGACGTTCGGTTGTGACCATCTGGCTTGCCACATGGGCAAGCGTCAGCGATCGCCGCCCAAAGGGCGTCGTTGGAGAGTGTGACTGCATGTCTTTGCCTCAGCTGGGCAAAGAAAACCTGCTCGCCGAAACGGCGATAAAATCGCGTGGAAACTCTTGACTGCGATTCGCGAAAGTGATTCTCTGTCAGTCGCCAAACTTGAAGAGAAGGCTTCCGGAACTCCGTTTCGGGGGCCTTTTTTCTTTTCCCTTGTCTGCTCCTGGTTCGTGTTTACGGGACGAGGCCGTCAGGCCTCGGTAGTTTCCTGGCCGCCACTCGTCTTGGAAAAGGCGTCGAAGATGGCCGGGAGTTGGTCCACAAGAAATGCCGCGAATGTCGCCGAGACATTCTTGTCGATGGTAAGCTTCAATTCGCGCTCGACCTGACGCACGTGCGCAATCTTGTCCCCGGATGCGGAAAAGACTGGCTTCTCTTCCGATGGCTTCGATGTCCCCGCGGGAGATGGACGGCTTGCTGCTGAGAATGCTGCGAGAAATCGCGCGTCGGTTTCCCGCTCTGCAAATTTCGGGTCAGCGATCACCGCTCTGACACGTTTGAGCGACGCGGCATCCTTGAGTAATTCAGCGAAGGACTGCCAGCGGCCGCGGCCAACTTTCGGAGCCTTCCCGATTGCTCGAACGACTTCGGGTGGAACCGACCGAGCGACGGCAAGGAGTTTCGAAGCCTCAGCCCGATCGATCGACAACGCATCCTGCACGATTGACCGGCTATGCCCGGCATCTTCGATATGCATCGCGAAGCTGGCGCGCTCAATGAAACTCAAATCCTCGCGCGGTGCGTTCTCGAGTCCTTGCGCCACGACAAGGGCTTCATCTGACAGCGATCGCAGGATCGCTTTGACGGAAATACCCAATTCGCGCGTGGCGCGGACGCGGCGATGACCATACGCGCTTTGATAGCGCCCTTTTGCTTCAGGATGCTCCCGAACGAGAATGGGCACCTCTTGGCCACGCTGTGCTATCGACTGTTTGAGTGCTTCGAACGAGCTATCATCATTGTCGCGAAACCGGTCGGACAGGGGTGATGGATCAATAAGCGAAGGGTCGATTTCAAGGATCACAGCCCCAGACGCGATTCTTTCGCGAAGCTCCTCGTTCTCCTTCTCGACTTCGGAAAAAGAATCCTTCAACGAGCGGACCGAGCCCGACGAGACCCGCGGCAAGGCAGCGGGCACGTTGTCAGCTGACAACGTGCTTGATTGCGGGGCCGTGAAAAGGCTCTTGATAGTGTCAGTACGTTTGCTCATCGACCCCACACCTTCTTAAGAAGTTGCGCGATTTCGGCATTGACCGCGTCGACTGATTCCAACGCGCGGTCGTAGGCGCCCCGCCCTACCGCGCCGCGCTCCAGCTCATAAAGTGATTGCTTGGTGAGGCCAGCATTGGCGATTGCAGTCGATTTCCAAACAGTGGCCTGGAGCACATCCGATCCAAAGAGATTACGAAGGAGGGCCACGATTTGAGCTTCGGGCACGTCGTTGGGATCATGACGCGTGATGACGTACCGGATGAAGTCGTGGTCGAGTCGCCCGCCGGCTTCCTCGATGACGGACATGAGATCCGACGTCATGAGGAGAAATTGGCTCATGGATGCGACATCGACCATCTGCGGATGGATGGTCACGAGCATCGCGGTGGCCGCGTTTAGCGCGCCCATGGTCAGGTAACCAAGTTGGGGTGGGCAGTCGATAACGACGACATCGTAGTCGTCGGCAACCTGGTCGATGGCGCTGGCGACTCGGCGAAAGAACAGGTCGTGTCCGCGTTCACGCCGCTCGATCATTGCGCGAGGCGTGTGGTGCTCGAACTCCATCAGCTCAAGATTGCCCGGAACAAGACCTATCCCGTCAAAGTAGGTCGGCCGGACGATGTCGCGCATCGGCCGGCGGTGCTCGTCATACCGGATGGCACCGTAGAGAGTTTCATTCGCCCCAATATCAAACTCGGGCTGGTACCCGAACATCGCGGAGAGCGACGCTTGCGGATCGAGGTCAATGGCAAGGACCCGAAAGCCGGCAAGGGCGAGGTATTGGGAAAGATACAATGCCGTCGTCGTCTTGGCGGACCCGCCCTTGAAGTTGGCGACGGTGATAATTTGGAGCTTGTCGCCCGGCTGGCGGCGCGGGAGAAATTCCGACGCTTCTCGGGGCCGCGCCGTCGCTAGATACGCGCGCAGCTCATGAATCTGAGCCAGGGTATAGGATCGGCGGCCCCCAAGTCCGGTCGCTGGGGTCGGTCCAAGTCCGTCGAGGGAGAGCTGTCGGAGATAACCATCGGAGACGCGGACAATTCGCGCAACCTCCCCTGAGGAGAACGAGCGGAGAGACTTACTGGCTGAAGGCGGGAAAAGCGTTGTCGCCAGCGAGCGAAGCTGGCCGGAAAGAATGCCGGCGTGCCGGGTGATCCGGGCAGACGCAGTCTCGCTCATGGTAAGTGAATCTTCCGCTAAGCTCGGCATTTGCTTTCTCAAGACGGTTTCTGCGCGTCAGACGCCTGATCTCCGTCTTGAGAGATGGCCACGATTCTATGATTTGAGCAAGAATTAAAGGGTTAACGAGTTGTTAACGCCCAATGGCGCGCTGCCCACAAGCAATGGCGCTTTTCGGTGCATCGTGCGGCTGTTGTCAGCTGACAACAAAGCCTCCAGCGACCGGGCGGAACTCTACTTTAGCATGAGTCGGCGCCCCCCCGCTCCCTCCGCTGCATCGAAAGGTGCAACCATGGTGCGTCTTCTCGATCAAAGAGACCCTGCCGCGCAGCTCCGCAAAGTGCTCCGAACCGTCCCCCTCCCCCACTCTTGCCAGCGCGGGCCGCCGCGACATTATTCACCGCAGATGATGTGATGGCACGCTGCATCCAGCCCCCTTCAACCCGCTTCAGCCGCCCTCGTCAGCGACACGGGCCTTTCAGCGCCCACGTTGGACGGGCGAAGAGTCGGCAAAGTCGGCTCACTATTCCCGAGCCGTCGCAGATGAATCGAGGGCTTCCCCGCCAACGCTGTACCGCCGCCGGGCAAACACGCTGTCGACGCTTCGGTCCGGATCTGCTGGACATGCCCCGCCCGGCGCGCGGCGAGCGGATATTCGAGGCAGTCTTCCAAAATACCATCGTCGCCGAAGTCTCACAAATTCACGACGCTGGATAAACGCCTCTTGCAACGGGGACTTTCTGCGGCGGCGCCACGTTCCCGTACGCCGCCACCGGCGGGTCCTGGATGCCATCCCGTTCGCGACCGCGACCGGATAGGCGACCTGGACTCGGTTCGCCACCTCGGCCGGGCACGACCAAGCAGCAGAGAACTGGCCTCGCCCGGCTCAATTGTAATGGCAGTGACTTGACCCGGCTTCGGACAGTCGGCCGAGGCGACGTCCATCGCCAAGCTTGAGATGCGCTTGGTTCGGCGCATTCGCACGCAGGGGCGCGGCATCGCTGGAGTTAGGGATGGGGCCATCACATGCGACATTGGGATGACCCGGTCGAGGGGTGAATCGACCTCGCGGCGGACTGTCCTAATCGAGTTCAACAAGACGAGGCGCCCAGTGCCGAAGGCCAGCCGCTCCTTTGGATAGCAAGCAGCAAAGCAGCCGCACCGAGCCTCGGCCCGATGGGAGATCCGCCGAGATCCGAGCTGCGAGCCACTCCAACATAGCGACATCGGACGGGCGGAACTCTTGCCAGATAACAGCGCCCCGGGAAGAGGTTGTTGTCAGCTGACAACAGGGGGCTTGCCTGGGATGGATGTTGTCAGCTGACAACATCTCCCTGTTGCGCTGGCTCCCAATGCCATTCAGCACAGGCTCGCGGGAAGCACCAAAGAGGAGGGGTGGCATTCATAGAATGCTAACCTTAAAAATTCGGCCTCGGACGAGTTTCGCGCCAAGCTTCGAGATAGGCGAGGTCCGAGGCCAGCGCCCGCAGACTATTCTCGCCATGCCCTCGCGCGCGAGGTGCTTCAGCGTTTCGACGTCGTCGTCGGTCAGGAGCGCGGCTAGCCGGTCGCGCCGTTCCATCGGCAGGATCGAGGCCAGCGCGTCGAGCTGTAGGGCCCGCCGGGTTTCGGGGTCGGAGACCAGTGCGCGGGAGGTGATGCTGTCCATCGCCCCGTCCTCAAAACCCATAGGTCCGGTCGGCCCATCGGAGCAGCACGCGCGCGTCGCGATCGGGCAGACGCACACGTTGCTCCTTCAGGCCTTGCGCGATCGCCTGACCTACGTCGGGGTCGACCCAATGGCCGTGGGTCATCAGGAAAAACCAGCCGAACGGGAGCCCGAGCTCACGGTCGACCGCCTCGATCCGGTCCATCAGGAGATGCACCGACGCGTCTGGCGTCGGCAGCAGCCGCTCTTGGGGCGGCTGCAAGGGCCGCGGGATGAACCCGATCTCACGCTCGCCCTTGTAGGTGTAGTCGCGAACATCTAGCGCCCAATGCGCAAAGACACGCTGCCTACCCGCGCTCGAGTCCTCCCAGTCGCGAAAGAAGCGAATCTCCCGCGGCACGTAGTCGAACCAGTCGGGGACCGCCTCCAGGAAAGGCGTCTCGCGCGTACCGTCGGGACCGACCTCGCGGATAACCCGCCGCTCCATCTCGGGCCGCTTGGCCTCTCGCTTCTCGCGCTCGATGCGGCCGCAGCGCTCCAGAAAACTACGGATATGGACGAAAGCGCCGCCGGCGCGGTCAAGCAAGCGGTAAAGGGGGCCGGCGAGGCGGTCCCTCTCTGGCGGCTGATCCCGGCGGGGCCAGCTTGGATCGAGCAGTTCCTCTTCGCCCCGGGGTCGATAGTCGGGATTGACGATCGGGGCGGCCTGCCACTCGCTTTCACGGCCGAGCGCGATCTGGATGTAATCGGCTGCGCCGGGTCCGGTCGGCGCGAAGACGAACGCGCTGGTACCGCGCCATTCGGTGATCAGGAGATCCGTCTCCTTGAGGCGCCGCCACAGCGCGTCAATGTCGCCGTCATCCTTGGCAAGCTCGCCTGTCATCCATGGCCGCAGTTCGCCGATCCGCGTGCCATCCGGTCGAATGACCGAACGGGTGTCGCGCCAGTAGTCATCGTCGATCCGCGCGGCGCTGAACTGAAAGCCTGGGAAGGCGTGGGCGAGGGCTGGGACGAGGTCGTCGTCAGCGGAGGCCGGGTCGAGGTTTGCTAGGACGGCCTCGATGGAACCAGCGTCGGGAGACGGAGAGGGGAGGCGTTCATTGAAAATTAACCATAAAAGCCACCTCATATGCCGCGAAGGCCGCGCGTCTTAGCGGGATTGCCGCGATTTCCGTAGCGCGCGATCGGCAGGCTGCGCCCCGTCGCCTTGAGCGGGGGCCGAATCGGCGGGGCCCAGGACCTTGGTGGCCCTGCCAACGGCGTAACCGGCTCTTCCTTCTGTGTATCCGAGGTGATATATACGGATACACGATACGATCTAGAGGAACGCGTCATGGCTTTCCACATCAAGAACCCGGAGACCGACGCGCTCGCCCGCAAGGTCGCGGCGCTGAAAAATATCGGCCTCACCGAAGCGGTGCACGCGGCACTCGCCCATGAGCTCGAGCGCGAGCAGGGCAAGCCGTCCTTGGTCGACCTCGGCATCCAATTCTGCCGGGATCTCCGCGCCAGGGGCAACCCTGTCAAGGGACAGCCGGCCGACAAAGCGTTCCGCGACAGCCTGTACGAGGACGATTGATGTTCATCGACGCCTCGGCCTTGACCGCGCTGCTGACCGACGAGGACGAGGCGCGGGAGCTTTTGGCCCGCCTGCAGCGGACCGGGACGCGTCTGACGTCGCCGTTGGCGGTGTGGGAGGCGGGGGTCGCGGTGGCGCGGGTTCTTAATCTTTCGGTCAGCGCCGCCGCGGAAGCGGTCGACGGCTATCTGGCGCTGATGGAAATCGCCGTGGTGGCGGTGCCGCCGGAGACGGCGCGGATCGCATTGGATGCCTTCGACCGGTTCGGCAAGGGCCGGCATCCGGCGAGCCTCAATTTTGGGGACTGTTTTGCCTATGCCTGTGCCCGGCATCTGGGGCAGCCCTTGATGTTCAAGGGCGGCGATTTTCCGCAGACCGACATCGAGGCCGCCTGAGGCGGCCGCCAGGCCGTCCCTGCAACCGGAAGGGCAGGGGACTTTGTCTTCCGGAACGGCAAAGCGCCTCAGCATGGCGGGCTCACGGGCCGATCGGGTGCCCAGACGATGCGATGTCCGGGGCTCCCCAGAGCTCAGACTCGCTGATTTGCGCCGTGACGTCCAACCCTATCGATAAGGGGTGGTTATCGATAGTGAGAGGTGGCCGGGAACATGCCTCGCTATGACGGAACCCAAAGCTGTGTTAGCTTCCGTTTCGGTGATTCCTGTTAAGGTTATCAAGACCTTGTCGCCCAGCTACAAAATCCCCGATCCGCTGCCCTGGGCCCAGCTCGCCGGTCCGCTCGCCGCCGCCGAAGATGCGCTCGCCCGCCTCGACGAGCGGCTGGCCAGAAGTCCGATCCGCGAGGGTTGGGTCGCCCGCACCCATTATACCGATGCCTGCGCCAGTCTGTGGCTGGAAGGTGAGCTCGTCCATCTCGAAGATCTGGTTCTCCACGACGCCGGCATGGATATCCGCGCCCCGACCCACGAGCTGACCCGAGCCCGGGCCGTGCTGCGGACGCGCCGTCGCATCGCCGACGCCAAACCCGGCTGGGCGCTGTCGGTCGCCGGCCTTGCTGGCTTGCGCGGCCGGGAAGGGGAGGACGACCGGGAAACGGCGAGGGGAGACGAGCGCGACGACGCCGAATTCGACGGTGACGACGAGGCCGGTATCGACGGTCAGCCCGGGCTCATCGAGACGGACCAGCGCCTTGCGGCCGCCTTCGCCGCGGTCGACGCCGCGATGGTCCGCGCGGAGCAGACGTTAGCCGGCGAGGGCCGCCCCCGGACGGAGCGCGATCCGCTGGTCTACGATCCCGACTGGGACGAAGACGCCCGGATCGAGGACTGGCGCGCCACCCTCGACCAGACTCGCCCCCTGCCCCCGACCTTGGCGGCGGCGATCGCAGCGGAGGCTTGGGACCAGATTGCACCGCTACAGCATACGCCCTGGCTCGGCCGGCTGCTCGCAGCTAGCGTGTTGCGCGATCGCGGCAAGTCCCGCTGGCATCTGCCATGCCTGCACGAGGGGCTGAAGGCGATCCCGCGTGAACGCCGACGGCCGCGCGACGCTGCGGCGCGACTCGCCGTCCAGCTCGAGGCGATCACCGCTGCTGCCGCGGCCGGCCTCAAGGACCACGATCGCTGGCTGAACCAGCGCACCCTGCTTACCCGCAAACTCAACGGCCGCCGCACCACCTCCCGGCTGCCGGCACTCTTGGACTACGTGCTGACCCGCCCAATTGTCTCGGCCGGCATGATCGCCAAGGAACTTGGCATCACGCCGCGCGCCGCGCAGGACCTGGTGGCCGAGCTCGGCTTGCGCGAGGCGACCGGACGGGGACGCTATCGGGCGTGGGGGATTCTCTGAAAGGCCGCCCCCTGCTTGGGCTGTCCGAAGTTTGCATATGTATTTCGGACATCCAATTTGCCATCTGTGGCCGTCGGCCATTTGCGTTGTTTAAATCGGGCAGTAACCCCATCGTGAAACACTTCGATTGAGGTTATGATTCGTCCCACAGGGGAAAGTAAAGCAGAGCCATGGCCCGCGGGGAGTTGATGAAGAAATTGCTGGCCAGCTACGGTCGGGACGACGAGTTCCGCGCCGTGGCAGAGCAAATCATCGACGAGGAGGAGAAGAAGAATAATCGCGCTCTGGCACGGAGCCTGCGCAAGACGCTCGAGGCTGGCCCGAGCCGGCCGAGCGGTCCCAAGGCGCTCGCGCCCCTCATTCCCTTTCCCGAGGCGGCGGCGGATTTTATCGAGCGGGTTGAGCCGCGGCACAGCCGGAACGACATCGTCCTGGGCGCGACGAACGCGCGCGTGCTGCTTGGCCTCGTCAAAGAGTTTCGCCGCGCCGATGAAATTCGGCGCCACGGCCTCAGGGTGCGCTCGAAACTCCTGTTCTGCGGGCCGCCGGGCTGCGGCAAGACGCTGTGCGCGGAGATTTTCGCCGCGGAGCTTGGACTACCGCTCTTTCTCGTCAAGCTTGACCGGCTGATCTCGTCCTACTTGGGTGAGACGGCCGGCAATGTCCGCAAGATTTTCGAGTTCGCCCGCAAGCAACCGTGCGTTCTGTTTTTTGACGAGTTCGACGCGCTGGCGCGCTCGCGCGATGACAGCAGCGAGCACAATGAGCTGCGCCGCGTCGTCAACAGCTTGTTGTTGTTCATCGACCACATCCAGCCGAAGGGCTTCTTGATCGCCGCGACGAACCTGGACCGATCGCTCGATCCGGCGGTCTGGCGGCGGTTCGACGAAGTCGTCTGGTTCGACAAACCTGGCCGGTCGATGATCGGGCGATTCTTGCGGTTGAAGTTCAAGAATGTCGACCTCACCTTCGATCCGATGCAGCATGCCGCTGCGCTGGAAGGCTATTCCTACGCCGAGATCGAGCGGGTCTGCACGCAGGCGGTCAAGTCGATGATCATCGACCGCCGCAAGCAGATGCAGGAACGCGATTTCAATCGCGCCTTGGAAGATGAGGCGCGGCGCCGAGCAGGACAGTCTCGCCTCGCGCCGACGAGCTAGGCGCATCGTGGCACGCTACGATCATCTTGAGCTTGTCCGGCTCCCCGAACAATTCGAGCGCCGCAAACACGGCGGCGGCGGGCCTCCGCCAACACGCGATCGCGACCAGCACAGCACGAAACTGCGCGACGAACTCGATGCGGCGACGCAGGCGCAGAGAGGCCGGCGAAAGCCTGAATTCGTCGATCCCTCTCTGATCCTGCGCGTGCAAATGACGGGCGCCCTGCTTGAGGAGGACTGGGAGCGTTTGGGGCTTACGGTCTTGTCGAGCGATGCGGACCGCACGCTCGTTCTGTTCTCTTCAAACGAAGACATGCAGGACTTCCGCGCCCGCCTCGATGCCTACCAGCGCGGCGCGCCGCCCGGCCAGAAGCACGCCCCGTACAACAGTTTCGTCGCAGGGATCGAGAGGATTGGGTCCGTCGAGCCCCGGGACCGGATTGGTTCGCGCTTCCAGGAGGAAGGGTTTGCGGACTTCAACGACTTTGTGCCCCAAACATCCTACCTGGTCGATATCGAGCTTTGGGACCTCGGCGAGCGCCGTCTGCGGGAACGCAAGATCGAGGAGGTCATCCGTTACGTCGAGGCCCGGGCCGGCGATGTCTTGGATCGCTACATCGGTCCCTCGATCAGCATGTTTCGCGCGCGCCTGACGGGCGAGCTCATTCGTACCCTGCTAACGATTGAGGAGGTAGCGACGGTCGATCTGCCACCGGCGCCGGATGTAACGACGGCGGAAGCACTCGACCTGACGCTGGCCGAAGCTCCCGCGCTGAACGCGCTTGCCGAGGACGCGCCGCTCATCGGCATCATCGACAGCGGCGTCAACGATCACCCGTTCTTGGCGGATATTGTCGCCGGCGCGATCGGCGTTCCCGCCGATCTCGGCACGGCAGACGTTTGGGGTCACGGCACCCGGGTCGCCGGCGTCGCCGTGTTTGGCGACCTGCGCGCACAGCTCGCCGCCGGCGCATTGCAACGCGGCGCCCGTATCTGTGCGGCGAAGGTCGTGAACGATCGGGGTGACTTTGATGATCGCCGCCTCGTGCCCTCCCAGATGCGCGAGGCGATCACGACGCTGAACCTGCGCTTCGGCTGTCGGATCTTCGTCGTGGCCCTGGCCGACCGCCGACGCGTTTTCGATGGCGGAAAGGTGGGGACGTGGGCGGCCACGCTCGATGAACTGGCGCGTGAGCTCGACGTCGTCATCATCGTCTCCTCCGGAAACCGCAGCCCGCGAGGCGGCAATCGTCTGGAACAGGCGGTGACCGAATATCCGCGCTATCTTCTGGAGGACGCCAATCGATTCTTCGAACCCGCCGGCGCATTGAATGTGATCACCGTCGGCGCGCTCGCGCATGGCGAGGGTCTCGATCCGGATCGGGCCGAGGATGTGGGCGTGCGCCCGATCACGCTCTTGCATGAGCCGGCGCCGTTTTCCCGGATCGGACCTGGTCCTGGCGGGGCGACGAAGCCCGACGTGGTCGAGATCGGCGGCACGCTGATCTTCGACCCCATCGTCGCGCGTCTGCGGGGCGGGGAGGATGTCGGCAGCGCAGGCGTCCTGACGCTGTATCACAGCTATCTTGATCGCCTGTTCACGGCCGGTTCGGGCACATCCTATGCCGCCCCACGAGTTGCGTTCAGCGCCGCCCAGATCCTGACGCGCTTCCCGCAGGCCTCAGCCAATCTGGTGCGCGCGCTCATCGTAGGTTCCGCGGAAATCCCGCAGCCGGCCCAGGAGCGGCTTCAGCTGCTTGGTGTGGACGCGACGCGCGCGATCTGCGGGCACGGCCTCGTCGATCTGGAACGCGCGGCGTTTTCCGACGACGCGCGCGTCACGCTCTACGCAGAAGACGAGCTCGCCCTCGACCATTTTGCCGTTTATCGCATTCCAATTCCCGAAGCGTTTCAAGCGGGAAATGGGGAACGCTGCATTCGCGTGACGCTGGCGTTTGATCCACCGGTGCGACACACACGAACCGATTATGCAGGTGTCGGGATGAGCTTCCGGCTGATTCGGGGCTGCCAACCTGATCTGATCTTTGAGCACTATCGAAAGCGCGAGCAGGACGATGGTCCATTTCCGGAGCTCGCCGGGAGATACAATTGCAATCTCGTTCCAGGTCCCCAGGCGAGGGAGAAGGGGACCGTCCAATCCGCCACCGTCACGTTCAAACGTGGCATCGAGGACTATGGGGATAGCTACTATCTTGTCGTGCGCTGCGAAAGCGGCTGGGCCACCCATGTCGATCGGCAGCAATTCGCCGTGGTCATCGAGCTCTTGCAGAAGGACGAAGTGCAGCTCTACGAAAGAGTGCGGCAGCGGCTGCGTCTTCAGGCGTGACGCACCGACAGAATGCCGGCAGCACGCGACCGACGTGAAACGTCGAGCTTAGCCTTGATCCCCTTGATTGAGGCCGCCGCGGTTTTGCTGACTGGGAGTTGCTCGAGCACGTGGCAGGCATAGACGCGAGCAATGCGGCGCCACCCACGAAACGAATGCCGATAGCCTTATAGTCATCCAGCGAGCGCGAGCTAGGTGTGTCTCCTATAGGCGCGCCGAGCGCGCTCAGGCACTTGGGCCAGATCAACGTGCAGCACGATCCGCGCACCTCTTTCCGATCGGCGCCGCCGCTTCGGCATCGAGCAGAAGCGCAGGATCTCGTCGCGGAGCTCGGGCTGCGCAGGGCGCCAGACGGCGCCGTATTGCGCGTGGGACGTTTTGTAATGGTGCCCCTCGTGCGGGATCGATAAGGTCACTTTCCTCGCTTAGATTAATGTTAGTTATCGTAGTCCAACGACGGCTTTGGCCTCCAGCTCAAACCAGGTCGGCTCATATCCTCCTCAAGCTACGATTCACGGGATCAGCTAAACTGACTCCATACCCGCGCCGGCGCCCTGAGCGTACCCACATCTGCTGACGTCGATGCAGAAGCGGGCCCCCCCAT
>NZ_JBYSYD010000009.1:0-1193 GCF_058782905.1 Bradyrhizobium sp. FW305-F6 | reverse complement strand
GGGGGGGCCCGCTTCGTCGGCCGTCAATCCCGGCTCGGGCGGGACCAGATGAGCTGGAGACCTTCCTGGCCTTCCACCTCGATCAGGGTGGCGTAGATCGGAGCCGGGAAGCTCGGGTCGTCCAGCTTGACCGAGAGGTAATCGCGCTCGGTGTCCCTGGCGGTCTTCTGCCAAGCCGCTCCCAGCTCGACATTACCGGCGAAGATGCGGAAGTGCGGTCCCTTGTCCGAGGGGTTATCGACCCGAACCAGCTTGGCCCTGGCATTGAGCGCGAGGGTACGAACCGTGCCGGTGAAGCCGTTGCCGATCGAGGTGAAGGTGCCGATGGTTGCCATTGTGGTGTCCTTTTCAGTTTCCCGGGCCGCGCCCATCGCGGCCTCGATGGCTGGCGACAGACCGGAGGCGGTCGACCCGCACCCCGCAGGGGCCGGCACGCAGTAGAGGGCAGCCAGGGCACGACTTTCTTGATTTCCGCGAGGAATGGACGCGCAGCGATCCAGGGGAAGAAAGTCGTAACCGGCTGTTGCGGGGGTAAGAGCGAGGCGGCGCCTAAGCGACGACGCCCTTCGGTCAGACATGCCAATCGAGGACGACGTGGGTGTGCCAGAAGAAACGGTCGAGGAACACGAATTGCGATCATCGAAACCCAGACCGAGGAAAGAACCCGATCACCGCTCACCACACATCTGGCAATTCCTAAAGGCTTGCTGGTCGAGGCCCGAAGCAGGAACGCAAGCGCAACTCGCCGTCAGGAGTTACGCGGCCCGCAAGGTGAACCCGCAGGCCGCGAGCGAGATTTGCTAGGCAAATTCGACGACCCGTGCAAAGCCCGAACGTCGTCCAACCTCGAAAAAAGGCGAGCAAGAACGTCCGGTCGCGCAGCACAAGAAATGAAGGAGCGCTGGCCGCAGCGGCCAAGCAAGGGGCTGCGGTCTCTGCATTAGTCGCCAGATAAGCAAGGGCCGGCAAGCGTCGGCGCCGATCGCGGCGCGCTAATCATGCTGCCTCCTCGACGTCTGCTGCCTTCGGCTGCTGGTCGTGCAGATAGGCAACGGCGCGTTGTGCATGCGCGGCAGCCGAGAAGATGAAGCGCTTCTCATTAGACAAGAGCTCCAATAATCAGCAGCAGATCATAATGTGAAGGAAGATTCTAAGCGCAGCTGGCCTGTGGAGATCGGCTAAAACGGCTTGCG
>NZ_JBYSYD010000008.1:0-211055 GCF_058782905.1 Bradyrhizobium sp. FW305-F6 | reverse complement strand
GTCGGCGACATCCTGAGGGGCAAGAGCAAGTGAGGCGGGTATCGCACTCTCTTCACCTCTCCCCGAAGGGGAGAGGTATAGCACAGCGGCCGCCGGATTATGACCACGCGTATCGACACCCGTTTTGCCGAGCTGAAGAAGCAGGGCCGCGCGGCCTTCGTCACCTATGTGATGGCCGGCGACCCCGATCTCACGACGTCGCTCAACATCGTCAAGGCGCTGCCCAAGGCCGGCGCCGACGTCATCGAACTCGGCATTCCCTTCACCGATCCGATGGCCGATGGTCCGTCGATCCAGGCTGCAGGCCTGCGCGCGCTCAAGGCGGGCATGACCTTGAAGAAGACGCTCGATCTGGTGCGCGATTTCCGCAAGGACGACAACGTCACGCCGCTGGTGCTGATGGGGTACTACAATCCGATCTACATCTACGGCGTTGACAAGTTCCTGGCCGACGCCAAGAGCGCGGGCGTCGACGGCCTGATCATCGTCGACCTGCCGCCGGAGGAAGACAATGAGCTCTGCATTCCCGCGCTGAAGGCCGGCCTGAACTTCATTCGTCTGGCAACCCCGACCACCGACGACAAGCGTCTGCCCGCGGTGCTCGCGAACACGTCGGGCTTTGTCTATTACGTCTCCATCGCCGGCATCACCGGGGCTGCGGCGGCCGACGCAAATGTCGTCGGTGAGGCGGTGGCGCGCATCAAGCGGCATACCAAGCTGCCGATATGCGTTGGTTTCGGCATCCGCACGCCGGAGGCTGCGCGCGCCATCGCCGAGAAGGCCGATGGGTCGGTGGTCGGCACCGCGTTGGTGGATGCGCTCAAGAACAGTCTCGATGCCGAAGGGCGCGCGACCGCCAAAACCGTTAACGCCGTCGCCGAATTGACGGCCGCCCTGGCCCAGGGCGTCAAGGGCGCACAACAGGCGGCGGAATAGGCCACAATTCCGCTGTAGCTCTTTCTGAGCATGATCCGGCTGGAAAACCGCTTCACACTTTCCCGGATCATGCTCTAACGCGGGCGAGACGGCGGCTTGCCGGGCAGCAGCCCGGCCGCCATATATCCTTCAGGCGATTCCCAGCGGGATCGCACATCGGAGCAAACCATGAACTGGCTTACCAATGTGGTCCGGCCGAAGATCCGTAACATGCTGCGGCGGGAGACGCCGGAGAACCTGTGGATCAAGTGCCCGGATTCCGGACAGCTCGTGTTCTACAAGGACGTCGAGGCCAACCAGTTCGTCATTCCCGGCTCGAACTACCACATGCGCATGGGCGCGGTGGCGCGGCTGAAGTCGATCTTCGACAACGAGACCTGGTACGACGTCGCACTGCCCGAGGTCACGCCTGATCCGCTCAAGTTCCGCGACGAGAAGAAATATGCCGACCGCATCAAGGATGCGCGGGCGCGGACCAATCTCAACGACGCGGTCAAGGTCGGTTACGGCAAGCTCGAAGGCTCCGCCGTCGTCATCGCCGTGCAGGACTTCGACTTCATGGGTGGCTCGCTCGGCATGGCCGCAGGCGAAGCCATCGTGCGCGGGATGGAGCTTGCGGTCGAGAAGAAGTCTCCCTTCATCATATTCGCCGCCTCCGGCGGCGCGCGCATGCAGGAGGGCATCCTGTCGCTGATGCAGATGCCGCGCACCACAGTTGCCGTGCAGATGCTGCGTGAGGCAAAGCTGCCCTACATCGTCGTGCTGACCAATCCGACCACCGGCGGCGTCACCGCGTCCTATGCGATGCTGGGCGACGTGCAGATCGCCGAGCCCGGTGCGCTGATCGGCTTTGCCGGTGCGCGCGTGATCGAGCAGACCATTCGCGAGAAACTGCCCGAAGGCTTTCAGCGCGCCGAATATCTGAAGGAGCATGGCATGGTCGACATGGTCGTGCATCGGCACGAGCTGCGCCCGACCCTGGCACGGCTCTGCCGCCTGCTGACCAAGGCGCCGGCGCAGGAAAGCACCCCGAAATCGGTGCAGCCGGTCGAGAGCGCCTCGCAGATCGTATCGGCGGCCGAGACGGCGCCGGCCGCGCCGCACGCGTGAACGCCTCCTCCGACCGGGAGAAGCCGCCGCTCGGCGAATTGATCGGGCGGCTGTCGGCCCTGCATCAGAAGCGGATCGATCTCGGGCTGGAGCGGATGCACCGCCTGCTGGAGCGGCTCGGCAATCCCGAGCGCAAGCTGCCGCCGGTGATCCACATTGCCGGGACCAACGGCAAGGGCTCGACACTCGCCTATCTGCGCGCGACGCTGGAAGCTGCAGGCCTGCGCGTCCACGCCTACACCTCGCCCTACCTCGTCCGCATCAACGAATGCTTCAGGCTCGGCCGCCACGGCGGCGGCGTGCTCGTCGGCGACGACGAATTGCGCGCGGCGCTCGAGGAGGTCGAGCGGGTCAACGCCGGCGAGGCTGCGACTGTCTTCGAGCTGAAGACGGCTGCTGCCTTCCTGCTGTTCGCGCAAAATCCGGCCGACGCGGTGCTGCTCGAAGTCGGCCTCGGTGGCCGGCTCGATTCGACCAACGTGGTCGATTCGCCGGCGGCCTCTGTGATCACGCCCGTCAGCATGGACCACATGGACTTTCTCGGCGATACCTTGGCATCGATCGCCGGCGAGAAGGCCGCGATCATCAAGCGCGGCGTGCCCGTGATCTGCGCCGAGCAAATGCCGGAGGCCATGGCGGTGATCGAAGCACAGGCGAGGCGCATGCGCGCGCCGCTGTTTGCCGCGAACGAGAGCTGGCACGTCAATGTCGAGCGCGGGCGTCTGGTCTATTCGGACGATCACGGCCTGATGGATCTGCCGGCACCGCGCCTGTTCGGCCGCCACCAATTCGCCAATGCCGGGCTCGCTATCGCGACGCTGCGCGCGCTTCCGGCCTTCAAGGTCAACCACGCCGCGTTCGAGGCCGGAATCCTCAGTGCCGAATGGCCGGCGCGGATGCAGCGCATCGCCTCGGGCGAGCTGCTGTCCTGGGGACCGCAGGGTTCGGAGATCTGGCTCGACGGCGGCCACAATGCCGAGGGCGGACGCGTCGCGGCCGCCGCGCTCGGCGATCTCGAGGAGCGGGTGTCGCGTCCGCTGGTGGTGATCGCCGGCATGATGGCCAACAAGGACGCGCAGGGCTTCCTCGCCAATTTTGCCGGCCTGACCCGTCACATCATCGCAGTGCCTATTCCCGATACCGAGAATGCGATGCCGGTCGACCGCCTGGCGGACGCCGCGCGCAGCCTAGGCATGCGCGTCGAGCCCGCCCCCGGCGTCGAAGCCGCCCTGCGCGCGCTGGCGGGGCTCGCCTACGAGCTGCCGCCGCGCATCCTGATCACAGGCTCGCTGTATCTCGCCGGGCACGTGCTCGCCATCAACGGCACGCCGCCTGCATAGACGGTCTCGTGTCCCGGCCAAACGAAGCGGAGCGCTGAGCCGGGACCCAGAATGCCGCGACATGGGCCCCGGCTCTGCAGCGCACCGCGGAAGGCGCGCTGCGCTGCGTCCGGGCACGAGAGGAGAGACGACAACAATGCGTTTTGCCGCGATCGCCGATATCCACGGAAACTACCTCGCGCTGGAAGCCATACTCGCCGACATCCGCGCGCAAGGCATCGTCGACATCGTCAATCTCGGCGACATGCTGAGCGGCCCGCTCGATGCGCGCCGCACCATCGAGATCCTGATGCCGCTCGATGCCGTGCACGTCCTCGGCAATCACGACCGCTATCTGCTCGACCGCCCGCCGGAGAAGATGGGTTCGTGGGATCGCCCCGCCTACGAACAGCTCGGCCCTGCGCACCTCGATTGGTTGCGCGCACAGCCGATGACGCGCGTGTTCCGCGATCAGGTATTTCTCTGCCACGCGACGCCCGAGAACGATGAAGTCTATTGGCTCGACACTGTGCATCCCGACGGCGCGGTGGCGCTATCGCCGCTCGATCGCATCGAGCAGTTTGCGGGAGGGATCACGCAGTCGCTCATCCTGTGCGCCCACACCCATCTCGCCCGGGCCGTGCGCTTGCGCGACGGCCGTGCGATCGTCAATCCCGGCAGCGTAGGCAGTCCCGGTTTTCGCGACCGGCATCCAGTCCCGCATGTCGTCGAGGCCGGCACGCCGCACGCCCGTTATGCGGTCCTCGAACTCGTCGATGCCGCCTGGCAGGTGACGTTCCGCCACGTGGTGTATGATCACGAGGCGATGGCCGCGCTGGCGCGGCGCAACGACCAGCCAGAATTGGCAAACGCACTGGCGACGGGGTGGATCGCGTAGCTGTTCACTTCCGACGCTCACTTCAACAGCTTCATCGGGTCCGCCACCTTCTGCTTCAGCTGCGCGAAGCTGCATTGCCGCGGCGCCTTGTCGGGACGCCAGCGCAGGATCGAGGTGCCGTGGCGAAAGCGCTCACCGCTGAAATGGTCGTAGCAGACCTCGATCACCAGCTTCGGCTTGAGCGGGCACCATTTCGCCGAGCGCTCGGTCGACCAGCGGCTCGGCCCGCCCGGCGCGTTGCCGGTGAAGCCGGGCTCGCCGATCAGCGCTTCGAGCCGATCGGTTAGAGCCGGCTTCGCCTCCGCCTTGATCGCCGAGGTGAAGCCGACATGGTGCAGCAGGCCGTCATCGTCGTAGAGGCCGAGCAACAGTGAGCCAACCACCTTGCGGCCCGCGATCTTGTTGCTGGCATAGCGGAAGCCGCCGATCACGCAATCGGCGCTGCGGTATTTCTTGATCTTCTGCATGCCGTCGCGATTTCCCGCCTGGTAGGGCAGGTCGATGCGCTTGGCGATGACGCCGTCCGAGCCGCCGCCTGATTGCGCCAGCCATTTCTTCGCCATCGCGTAACTCGTCGTCGATGGCGAAAGACGGAAGTGGCTGCCCTTGAGGTTGGCTTTCGCAAAAGCATCCAGCGCCGGCCGGCGCTCGCGCAGCGTCTTCTCGGCCAGATCCTTGTCCCGGGCCGTCGCGAGCAGATCGAACACGAGATAGAGCGCCGGCGTCTCCTCCGAGAGCTTCTTCACGCGGCTCGCGGCCGGATGGATCCGTTGCAGCAGCGCGTCGAAGGAGAAGCTCTTGCCATGCGGCACGACGAGTTCGCCGTCGAGCGTGAAGTGATCCGCCTTCAGGCTCAAGGCCGCGGCGACGATTTCCGGAAAATAGCGCGCGAGGTCTTCGCCCGACTTCGAGCGCAGGTCGACATCACCGCCGTTCCGCGAGAGCAGGCAGCGAAAGCCATCCCATTTCGGCTCGTATTGCCACTCCTTGCCGCGCGGGATCTCATCGACCGAGCGCGCCTCCATCGCAACGAGAGAGCTCGGTCTTCGCGCACGCTTCGGGGGCGGGGTCGGCAAGGGCGGGACTCGTCATACGCTGGACACGTCCCATCAACGCAAACGGCCGGCGTTTCGCCGGCCGTTGTCGAAAATAATCTTACTGAAGGCCGATCAGACCGCGGAGGTGATCCACTGCTGCAGCTTCGCCTTCGGCGCGGCGCCGACCTGGCGGGAGGCCATCTCGCCGCCCTTGAAGATCATCAGGGTCGGGATCGACATCACGCCGTATTTGGACGCGGTCTTCGGGCTCTCGTCGACGTTGAGCTTGACGATCTTGACCTTGTCGCCCATCGCGCCGGCGATCTCGTCGAGGGCGGGCGCGATCATGCGGCAGGGGCCGCACCATTCGGCCCAGAAATCGACGACCACGGGGCCGTTCGCCTTGAGCACTTCGGCTTCGAAATCGGCGTCTGAAACCTTGCCAACGGCCATGGAGAGTACCTCACTCGGTTGAAAGAGAATCGGCGCTGGAATCGCGCCCGGGATCATGGAGCCAACCTATGAACGGCCCCTTGCCGGGTCAAGGACGCTCACACCGAGATGAAGGGATGCCAGCGCCGCGTCCAGCGCGGGGGCCGAAATCTCCATGTATTCAAGGGTCTCGGTCCAAAGCAGAGCGGCCCGGACGGGCTTTTGGGGATAAAGCCGCGACAGCACCGCCCGGTACAGCGCAAGTTGCCGGACATAGGCCGCGGGCGCCTCGGCCGCGCTTTTGGGCGCCGCCTGGTTGGTCTTGAAATCGACGATCAGGACCTCGTCGGGGCGAACGACCAGCCGGTCGATCTGCCCGGACACCAGGGCGGGGATACGGCCCGGCCGGTCAAGCTTGCCGACAATGGCGACCTCCGCCCGGCTGCCGGCGGCAAACACCGGGGCAAAACGCGGGTCAGTGATCAAGCCGAGCACCTTGCCCGCCAGCGCGATGCGGTCGGCCTCCGGCCAGTCCGAGGCGTTGCGCGCCATGAAGCCGAGCGCGGCCTCGCGGCGGCGCTCAACGGCGATATCGGGCAGGGATTGCAGGAGGCGATGCACCAGCGTGCCGCGCTGCAGCGCAAGCGCGCGGGACTGCACCGATTCGCCTGATCGCACGCTGCGGCTTTCCTCGGCAGGCTGGCCCGAGGGACGCACGGGATCGTCGTCGATCGTCTCGCGCGCCGGCGTCCGCAGCCAGTCCGGCAACGCGACGGTGCGGTCCACGGACATCGCGGGCGCGCCCAGCGCCGCGACATCTTCCGGCCGGGCGAATCGCGTCACCTTGCCGAGCGGCGTCTCGATCACCTGCTTGTCGAGGCCGGCGCCTTTGAGCCCGGTGTCGACGAGGTCGTACCAGCTCAGCTTGCGCACCGTCCGCATGTTGCCGGGCATGCAGCCGCCGACGATCAGCCGGTCGGCCGCGCGGGTCGTCGCGACATAGAGCAGGCGGCGATATTCGTCCTCGGTCTCCTCGAGCATGGCCTTGCGCGCGTCCGCGACCGGCCTGGGATCGTCTGCCTTGCGCCCCGCCCAGACCACGACCTCGCCGCCATTGCCGCGCGGCACGTGGATCAGCCGCACGCGCTGCGAATCCGCGGGCGAGGTGGTGGTGTCGACCATGAACACGACCGAGGCTTCAAGCCCCTTGGCGCCGTGCACGGTCATCACCCGGACCTCGTCGCGCGAGATCTCCATGTCGCGCTTCACCTCGGTGTCAGCCGAGCGCAGCCAGGCCATGAAGCCCTGCAGCGAGGCCGGCGCCTTGCGCTCATAGTTCAGCGCCAGCTCCAGGAATTCGTCCAGGGCGTCGTTGGCCTCATGGCCGAGCCGGCGCAGGATGCGCGCGCGGCCGCCGTCGCCGCCGAGCAGCCAGGCATAAAACGCGAACGGCGTCTCCTCGCGCGCCCACGTCTCGCAGGCTTCGAGGCGCCGCAATGCCGTGGCGAACTTTTCGCTTCCAGCCGCGTGCTCGCCGAGCGCACGGCGCAGCGATCCCTTGCGGTCCCAGGCCAGCGTGAACAAATCGTCGTCATCGAGCCCGAACAGCGGGCTCTTCAGCGCGACCGCGAGCGCGAGATCGTCCTGCGGCAGCAGCAGCGCATCGGCAAGGTTCATCAAATCGATGATGGCGATATGCTCGGTCAGCTTGAGCCGGTCGGCGCCGGCGACCGGCACGCCGGCGTGCTTCAGTGCCTGAATCACGGCGTCGAATGCGTTGCCCCGCCGCCGCACCAGGATCAGCATGTCGCCATAGCGTAGAGGGCGACGCTCGCCCTCGTGCCCCGTCAGCGTGCCGCTCTCGACCAGCCGCTTGATCTCGGCCTGGATGCGGCGGGCGAGCTTGACCTCGGGACTGGTGACGGCGACACCGTCGAACGGGGCTCGCCAGCCCTCGATGTCCTGCCGTTCGTCGGCCTCCGCAAGATCCCAAAGCTCCACGACGCTCGGACCCGCATCGCTGAGCGAATTGTGCAGGGGGTGGCCGATGTCGATCGAATGAATGCTCTTGTAGATCGCAGGCTCGCGAAAGACATGATCGACCGAATGCAGGATCGTGGCACCCGAACGGAACGAATAGGTGAAGGCGACCGGGTCGAACGTCAGTCCGGCGGCTTTGAACCTGCGGTCTAGCTCTCGCCTGCGCTTGTCGAACTCGTGCGGGTCGGCGCCCTGGAACGAGAAGATCGACTGCTTCTCGTCGCCGACCGCAAACACCGTTCGGTTCAGCCCCTCGCGGGCGCCTTCGCCGGCCGTAAACTCCGAGATGATGTGGGCGACGATGTCCCATTGCCGGGGGCTGGTATCCTGTGCCTCGTCGATCAGCACATGGTCGACGCCGCGGTCGAGCTTGTAATGTACCCAGCCCGAGGCGACGCGGTTCAGCATTGCCAGCGTCTTGTCGATCAGATCGTCATAGTCGAGCAGCCCCCGCTCCTGCTTCTCGCGGCGGTAGTTCGCGGCGGCGGCGGTCGCAATATGCAGCAGGGCCGTAGTGCGGTCGCGCGTGGTCACCGCGCGGCGCTTCTCGATCAATCCGGCGAGGCGCTGGGCCTCCGCTTCGAACAGGCGGGCCACGGACGGGTTGTGCTCGCAAAACTTCTTGGTCAGCACCGCCTTGCGCGGCAGCTTGTCGTCGGTGAGGAAGACGCAGAGATAGGCATCGACCTGGTCGCTGCCGGAAAACACCTTGGCCGCCCGGAGCCGCCCCGCCTGGTCGTTATCCGATTTGCTGCCGTCCTCCAGTGCGACGGCGATGTCGTCCCAGCGCGACCGCGGCAGGAACGGGCCGTCGAGAATCTCCGCCTCGACGGCCTCGATGCGATCTGCGGCTTCGACGCCCAGCACCGCAGCCATCTGCGCCGCAGCCGCCTCTGCGCTGCCGGCCTCGTCGGTCCAGGCCATGAAATGATCGCGGCTGAGACAGGCCTCGCGCACGACCTCCTTGAAGGTGACGTCGGCAGCGCTCCCCATCGCCGTCAGCAGCGCGCGGCCGGTGACGCTGTCGGGGTCGCGCGCGGCCTCCAGCAGCACCTTCAGGTTGGCCCGCTCCATCATGTCGGTCTGGTCGCGCTCGTCGATCACGGCAAAACGTGCGGGAACGTTGGCCTCGAACGGAAACTGCTGCAGCAGGCGGGTGCACAGCGCGTGGATGGTCTGCACCTTCAGCCCGCCCGGCGTCTCCAGCGCGCAGGCGAACAATTTTCGCGCCTCGCGCCGCAGCTTCGTGCTCGGATGGGGTATGCCGACCGCGCGGATCGCGGCATCGAGCGCGGTGTCATCCAGCGTCACCCAATGGCCGAGCGTGGTGAAAACGCGCTCGGCCATGTTGGCGGCGGCGGCCTTGGTGAAGGTGATGCAGAGGATCTTTTCCGGCGGCACGCCCGACAGCAAGAGGCGGATCACACGCTGCACCAGCACATGCGTCTTGCCCGAGCCGGCATTCGCCGACACGAAGGCCGATGCGGTGGGGTCCGATGCACGCGCCTGCCGCGCGCGCACCTCGTCAGGGATCGGTCGTGGCGCCTTCACCATTCCTCGATCCCCAATCCGCCGGCCGCGGACCATTCCTTGATCCGGGCGAGGTCGTCATAGGTGCCGTAGCGGTTCGCCCACATCGGCAGGTTCAGCGAGGTGTAGGCCTGGTTCTCGTCCTCGAAGGCGCGGATCAGCGCTTCCAGTTTCGTGCGCGCCTCCGCGGCAGCATTATCCGGCGGCTGCGGCTCGTCGCCCTGCTTGAACTTGAGCTCGAGGACGCGCTGCTCACCCGGCGGATTGTTGCCGCTGAGGCGGACATAGACGAGCTGACTCACGGAGGAGCCGGCGTCGATACCGGGAAAGCCACCCTCGCGCAGGATCGCAGCCTCCAGCGTCAGCTGCGGCGCCAGGCCCATGCGGACCTGCTTGGCGGTCGGCGGCTGCCCGGTCTTGTAGTCGAGAATGGCGTAGCCGCCGCCCTTGCGCCGCTCGATGCGGTCGGCACGCGCCGAAAGGCGAAAGCTGCGCCCAGGATCGAGCGCAATCGAAATCTCGCCGTGGGTCTCGGCGACAATCGTCTCGATCGCGTCCCGCCGCGCGGTCTCCCATTCGCCGAACCAGCGTGCGATGCGCTGGAAGCGCGGCCACCACAGCGCCCGCGCTTCGGGCCGCTCCATCAGTGGTGCGAAATGCTTCTCGCCGATCGCGCGCAGCACGCGTGCGGGATCGTCGGGCAGACGCGTCGCAAAGCTTTCCGTGAACTCACCGATCGCATCGTGAATCGCCGAGCCGCGGTCGGCCGCCGACAGCGGCATGTCGACGGGGTCGAGCGCATCGAGCCGCAGGATGTGCTTCGCATAGATCGTGTAGGGATCGCGCAGCCAGTCCTCGATCGCGGTGACCGACATTTTCAGCGGCCGCGTCGCGCGCGGCGGCCGCGGCTCGGGCTGCTTGATCGGTTTGACTTCGGCGGGCTGGTCCAGGGCGGCGGCGAATTGCACGTATGTCTCGCCGGCGCGAACGGCCGCCTTCCAGAGCTCGTCGCCGGCCACGGCCTGCAGCCGGTGCAGGAAGCGCGACGCCACGGCCGGGGCGCCGCCGGCTTTGGCGGAATGCGTGAGGATGACTTCGCCGCCGCCAAGCAATTGCGCGAAGTCATGAGCGGAGAGGCCGATGCGGCGCTCCGGCAGATCGAGCCCGAGCTCGTGCCGCATCGGCCGGCTGAGCCAGGGATCGATGCGCGGCGCCGGCGGCCAGACGCCCTCGATCAGGCCGCCGACGATGATGCGGTCGGCCTGCATCAGCCGCGATTCCAGCGGGCCGTAGATCTGCAGCCGCGCGCCCGGCCTGTCGCGACGGCGCACGGCGCGATCGCCGAACGCGGTCTGGAACACGTCGGCATATTCGGGCAGCGGCACCATCAATCCGCTGGTCGTACCGCCGCGCAGGAGGTCGTCGAAAGCGCTCGCAAGCGCGAGGCCGTCACGATCCTCGAAGGCGAGCGGAATGCCCTGCTCGTCGCCCGACAGCGCGACCATGATCTCGCGATGCCGGTGCGCGAGCTCGGCGAAGTCTTGGGGTTTCGAGGAGGCCAGGCTCTCGATCGGCGCCAACGACTTTTGCAGGACATCGACCAGCGCCTGGATGCGATCGAGGTCCTCCGCCTTGAGGCGCGCCCGCGGCTCGGCGCGATGCAGCGCGGAGACCTCGCTGCGCCACAGTTTCGCCAGCTCCTCGCGAAAACGATTGAATTCGCGGAGAAGACCTGCCGTGCCTGCGGGCGGGCGCGTGCCGCGCAACAGCGCGAGCTCGAGGCTCTCGATCGCCGCCTTCCATGCACCGGGCGCACGGCCGAGCCGGCACAACGGATGCTTGAGCATCGCCAGCAAGGTCGGTGGCTCCAGGCCCTTGGTCGCCGCCTCTGCCGCGAGACGCGCGAACGTGCCGGCGGATGTCTCCATCAGGACGTCGCCGCCGGAATCGTCGAAGGCAAGATCCCAGCGGGTCAGCGCCGCCATCACCCGCCGCGCCAGCGCCCGGTCGGGCGTGACCAGTGCTGCGGATTTGTCGAGATGCCGCGCCTCGCGCATGGCGATGGCGATGGCGAGCGCTTCCATCTCCGGGTTGGGAGCCGCGACGACGGCGAGGTTCTTCATGCCTGCGGTGATCTTCGCGGCAACGTCCGGCTGCTTCAGCCGGTCGTGCCAGACTTCCGTCTTGGCTGACGGCCGCATCGATTCGGAGCCGAGCAGATCGCGACCTCCTTCCACCGGCGGCAGGAGAATGTCGACGTCGCCGCGCTTGATGCCAAAACGATCCAGCAGGGCATTCATGGCGTATTGCGGATGGTTCGAGGCCGGGTGCTCCGCGAACTTGCCGAGCGAATCGCGCACGCCGCCGATGCTGCGCCAGGCGTCATCGTCGAGATCGGTGTCGAGGCCGGGCAGCACCACGGCGCCATGCGGCAACGAGGCGACGGCATGCAGGAATTTCGCGGTCGCGGGCATCGAGCCGGTCGAGCCCGCCGCGATCACGGGACCATGGCGATGCGCGGTCAGCCGTTTGGCTTCCGCCGCGATCAGGAGATCGCGCCGCGCCGCCGGCTCGATCCGGTTGATCTCGGCGAGATGTTGCGGCCAAGCAATGCGCGCGATGCGCAGGAATTCGAGCGAGTGCTGCCAGTAACGGTCGAGATTGTCGGGCACGAGCCCATCGAGCGCGCTCCAGTCGACGCCGCGCGTCACCATGTCGTCGATCAGGCGCGCGAGGTCGCCGGCGAGCGCAAGCGTCGAGGCGGGGCCGCCGACCACCAGCGGCGAGAGAACGGGGCCCTTGGCCCAGGCCGCGACCAGCTGCGCCAGCGTCAGCCGCCGTTCCAGCTCGCCGAGCCGCGGCGGAATGTCGATCGGCGCCGCACCAGAAAACTGCTCGCCCTCGCCGGCGAAAGCGAGCTCGTCCTCGTCGATGTCGCCGAGCGCGACGATGCGCGGCAGCACCACCGCATCCGCCTTCATCTCGTCGAGAAAGATCTCGCGCACGACGCGCATCGCACGCCGCGTCGGCAGGTACAGCGTCGCATCCGCAAGCCGCGCTGGTTCCTTGCGTGCCTCGAACCCGTCGACCAGCCGGCCGTCAAGCAGGCTCGAAACAACGGTGCGCAGGAACGGAACTGAGAGGGGAACGCTGAAAACGCGCATGGGCTGCCTGATTCGGAAGATCAGGCAATATAGGGAGGCGGGATCGAATGGTCATGGGCGCGGGTGACGTCGTCCCCACTCTCCCACTGTCATTCCGGGGCGATGCGAAGCATCGAACCCGGAATCTCGAGATTCCGGGTTCGCGCTTGCGCGCGCCCCGGAATGACAGGGTTTACGCCACGCTCTCCAGGAACGCCTCTTCGGCCGCATGCACCGCATCGGGCGTGCCGACATGCATCCAGACGCCGTCGAGGCGGAGGCCGAACAGCCGCTCCTGCCCGCCCGCACGGTCGAACATCTTCGTCAGCGAGAATTCGCCTTTGGGCGCATCGGCGAAGATCGCGGGCGACATGATCGCCGCGCCGGCATAGACGAAGGGAACGACCTCTTTTTCCTTGCGCTTGCGCAAGGCGCCGTCGGACAGCATGCCGTAATCGCCGCGGCCGCTATAGCCGATGCTGGTCGCGGTCGGCGCCATCAGGAGCAGGATGTCCATGCGCGCGGGGTCGAAATTCTCCGCGAGCCGCGTCAGGTTCGAGCGCACGCCGTCGATCCACAGCGTATCGGAATTGACGTGGAAGAAGGGGCCGTCGCCGAGCAGCGGCAGTGCCTTGACCACGCCGCCGCCGGTGCCGAGCACCTGGTCGCGTTCGTCCGAGATGGTCACGCGCGGGAGCTGGCGCGATGCGACGTGATCGATGATCTGGTCCGGCAGGTAATGCACGTTGACCACGGCTTCGGTCACGCCCGCCTGACCGAGCTTGTCGAGCACGTGGTCGAGCAACGGCCGGCCCGCCACCGGCACCATCGGCTTCGGCATCTTGTCCGTCAGGGGGCGCATGCGCAGGCCAAACCCTGCGGCAAGCACCATGGCTTTGGTCGGTTTGACGGGCATCCTTTGCTTTCTCAGATCTCTCGCATTCGCAGCAAATCCTAGCACGGGACTTGATCAGCTGCACCGCACCTCAACCGCCTTAACCACCCGCCGTGACGGTTGTGCGACGGGCGTTGCCGTCACGTCCCAACGGCTGTGGAACGCGCCTTTTTCTTCTTCTCGCCGACCTTGAGGAAATTGACGCCGATCTGGTCGCCATTGACCCAGGCCAGTTCGCAGCGCCGATACGCCAGCCCGGTCGACGACAGCAGGAGAAAAAATTCCTTCAGGTGGAGGCCTTCCACCGAGCCGTCGATGGTCAGCTTGGCGCCGGTATCGGAGACGTCCTCCATGGTGCATTCGCGCCGCCAAGTGCCGTCGATGCCCATCATCTGGGCCGGAACGCCGCGTTCGAAAACAACCCGGTTGTTGACGCGCTGATCCGCTTTCGCCGCCATCTGCCCTTGCTCCAGCCCCGTCATGATCCGGCTGCTTTGCCCTGAGAATACCGACATCTTGGCTAACAGCCGGTAAATCGGGCCCCGATCAGGCTCGAGGGGGCGGGACGTTGGCGAGATACCACTCGCGCAACACCGCAAGCGCCGGATGCGCCAGCGAGCGCTGGAGATAGGTCCAGATCCGCGGCTGGTGACGGAGGTAATGCGGCTTGCCGTCGCGGCGGTTGAGGCGGGCGAAGGTGCCGAGCAGGCGTGTGTTCCGCTGCGCCGACATGATCGCGTAGCTCTCGGCGAAACCGGCCGCATCGAAACTCGGATCGCTTGCGCGGCGCGTCTTGATGTAGCGCGACAGCAGCGCCAGCTCGATGTTCTCGGGCACGTCGATGCGGGCGTCCTGGAGCAGCGAGACGACGTCGTAGGATTGCGGTCCGAGCACGGTGTCCTGGAAGTCGATCACGCCGACGCGTTTGATGGCGTCGCGGTCAGCGAGCCAGATCAAGTTCGGCGAGTGATAATCGCGGATCACCCACGTCTTCGGCCCGGCCAACGGCTTTTTCAGCAACTCGCGCCACAGGGCGAAGAACTCTGCGTTCTTCTCATCGCTCAGCGGTGCGTTGCGATCGGGCAGATACCATTCCGGCATCAACCCGATCTCGATCAGGAGCGCCTCGGTGTCGAAGTCGGGAATGGTGTAGGTCTGATCGGGCAGTTGCAGCGTCCGCGGCAACGTTCTTCTGTGCAGCACGGCCAGCACGTCGGTCGCAGCTTCGTAACGTTCGACGATCGGGCGCGGCGGCTCACCTTCGATCACGCCTTCGCTGCCGAAATCCTCCGAGATCAGGAAGCCGTGGTCGAGATCGTAATGGTGGATCGCGGGCGCCGATATCCCTACCACACGCAAGCCTTCGTCCATGGCAACAAAAGGCCTGATGTTCTCGGCCAGATGCACCGCGGCGCTGTAGGATTTTCCGTTGTACAGCGCTGCACCATCAGGCCGCTGCGGAAAGTTCATGAGGATGACGATCTCGTCCTCGCGCAGCAGCCGCGCGTAGGAGCGGGTGGAGGCATCGCCGGCCATGCGCTTGCGCGTCGCATCGATATAGCCGGAGGTATCGAGGAATTCGCGCAACGCCTGCAGCCGCGCAACGATGGCGGCGGCCTTGCCGTAGCCGGTGATGTCGGCGGCGCGCGCATTCGAGCCCAGCGCGGGGCGATGCGTCAGCGCGATGTCGATGCGGTCTTGCGGCATCGCTGAGGGCGCCCGCTCCGGCCACTCGATCAGCGCCAGCGTTGCGTCCGGAAGCGGCGACAGACCGATCTCCTCCAGCTCGCTCTCGTCCTCGACGCGGTAGAGATCGGCATGCATGACCGGGAAAGGCGGCAGCTCATAGTTCTGCACCAGCGTGAAGGTGGGGCTGGGCACCTCCAGCGCCTCGTCCGCTGCGAGATAACGGATCATCGCGCGGGCGGCCGCAGTCTTGCCGGCTCCGAGATCGCCGCTGAGCGTGATGACATCGCCGGGACCGACCAGCAGCGCGAGATCGGCCATCAATTGCGCAGTCGCGGTCTCGTTGTG
The DNA here is from genome assembly GCF_058782905.1 of Bradyrhizobium sp. FW305-F6. Taxonomy (NCBI): domain Bacteria; kingdom Pseudomonadati; phylum Pseudomonadota; class Alphaproteobacteria; order Hyphomicrobiales; family Nitrobacteraceae; genus Bradyrhizobium; species Bradyrhizobium sp. FW305-F6. The sequence continues at coordinate 195,681 of NZ_JBYSYD010000008.1, read as the reverse complement.
GAGCGCGACGGAGAATGTGGTCGGCGCGCTCATTCGGCGGCGTCGCGATGCGCCGCCTGGTCGGTCGGGAAATCGCAGATCACGACCGTGCCCCGGCCGACGACCGAATCCACCCGCACCTTGCCGCCATGCAGCTCGACGAAGGAGCGCACCAGCGACAGGCCGAGCCCGGCGCCGCGGTGACGCGAGCCCTGCGAGCGGCTTTCGAACCAGTTGAACACCTTGTCCTTCATGTCGGCAGGTATTCCAGGTCCGGAATCTGTCACGGTGAAGACCACGCTGCGCTCGGTGCGGCGCGCGCTGATCCCGACGGTGGAATCCTGTGGAGAAAACCCGACGGCGTTGGCGAGGAGGTTATAGAGCACCTGCACCACGCGCTTCTCGTCGCCGATGAAGCTGCCGACGTCGGGCGCGATCTCGATCTTGAGGCGGATGCGGTCGGTGGCGAGCCGGTCCTGGATCCCCTCGGCGGCGAGCTCGATGGCCTTGCTGACGTCGACCTGCCCGAGTTCCAGCTTCATCGCGCCGGCGTCGATGGTCGCGAGATCCAGGATGTTGTTGGTGAGCGCGAGCAGCGCGTTGGTCGATTTGGTGACGTAATCGAGATATTCGGCCTGCTTCGGTGTCAGCGGCCCGGTCGAGGGATCGCTGAGGAAATGCGCAAAGCCGATGATGGTGGTGAGCGGTGAGCGCAACTCGTAGGAGACGTGGTGGACGAAATCCACCTTCATCTGATCGGCAGCTTCCAGCGCCTCGTTGCGCTCGCGCAGCGCGCGTTCGACATTCTCGGTGTCGGTGATGTCCTGGAACGTCAGCATGGTGGCGCCGTCGGGCAGCGGCCGGATCATGCCGTCGAGCACGCTGCCGTCCCTGCGCTCCAGCTTCAGCGGCACGTCGGCGCGGTTCTCGATCGAGGTGATGGCCTCGCGGATCTGGCGCCAGACCACGGGATCGTCGAACAGCTGGTGGCACCAGCCTTCGACCGTCTGGATGTGCGGTGCGTCGCGCATGGCGTCGCTCGACAGCTTCCACATCCGGACGAAGGCCGGATTGAACAGCTGCGCCTTGCCGTTGCTGCCAAACACGGCGACGCCCTCGGCGAGGCTGTCCAGCGTCTCGCGCTGAACCCGGATCAGGCCATCGAAGCGGCGGGCGAGGTCGAGGCTTTCGGTGACGTCGTCGAACAGATAGGTGACGCCCCCTTCCGGGTTCGGCGTGGTGACGACCGAGAGCGCGCGCCCGTCAGGCAGGAACCAGGTGTCCTTGGCAGTCTCGACGGCGCGATAGGCTTCGTGCAGCTTGGCCTTCCAGGCGCGGAAATCCGGCTGCTCCGGCAGCTTGCGCCCGGCGCGGAGCTGATCGAGCACGCTGGAATCGTCGGGATTGGCGTCGAGGAAGGTGCGGTCGAGGTCCCACAGCCGCCGATAGGAATCGTTGTAGAAGGCGAGGCGGCGCTGGCCGTCGAACACGGCAACGCCGGAGGAGAGCTGGTCGAGCGTGCGGCGGTGCGCCTCCGCCATCCGCACCAGCGCCGAGCTCAGCGCAGCCGCCTCGCTGGCATCGATCGCGATGCCGACGCTGCCGCGGCCGACATTGACGGCGCGCACGTCGTAGATGCGGCGTTCGCCGCCGATCACGATTGGCAGCCGCGATGTGAAATCGGCGGCGTCCTTCAACCCCCGCTCCATCGCGGTGCGGTCGGCGCTGTCGAGCAGTTCGAGCTGGCGCTCCTGAACATCGGCGACACTGGTCGCCTCGGTGGCGCGCACATAAGCCGGGTTGGCGTAGGCGAGCGCGCCGTTCTCGCCCTTGGCCCAGATCGGCCAGGGGGCGGCGGCGGCAAAGCCGCGCAGCATCTCGGTCTCGTCGGAGAGCGTCTTGTAGCGCAGATGGGTCTCGGCCAGATCGCGCCGCAGTCCGGAGAGCTCGCGAATGCGGACAATCGCCTGGCCGCCGATGGCGCGGCCCATGGCTTCAAGCGTATGGCCATGCGCCGTGGTCAGGGTCAGCTGGAAGCCGTCGCCGCGGTCGCGCAGCGCATCGACCGCGCGGTCCATTTGCAGCGCCGGTTCCGGCGGCAGCCAGGTTCCGAACGCCAGCACGCGCTGCGGCGAGGAGTCGCGCGGCATCACCATCGATATGTCGCCAGAAATCTGCGCGCGGTTGTCGCCGGCCGGCCAGGAGATCAGGATTTGCGGCTCGGCAAACAGCAGCGCGCCGAGGCGGTCGGCCTGGAGCTGCAGTTCCCTGATGCGGGCGCGCAGCCGCGCCTCGTTCCTGACCGTGCGCACGCGCGTACGCATCAGCAGGATCGCAGCCACCACCGAGAAGCCTAGCAGGGCCAGCGCGGTGGCAAGCACCGCGAGTTCCTGCCGGTTGAAATCCAGCATGGTGGAGAGGGTGTCGATGAGATCGGCAGCCTCAGCCGGCGCAGCCGGCAGCAGCGCTGTGAGAGCGCCTCCCACCAAGCCGTTGCGCGCCAGCGATGTGCACGACAGCAGCGTCCGACGCATCGACACGATCACGCCTGACATAGTTGCCCCAAGACGCGGAATTCAGGACCGCACGAATCTGCGCGCGGCGACCCCCGTCGCGCGCGAATCAAAAGACAATACCCTCACCGTGACTCCGCCGGTAAGAGTCCAGATCGTGAACGCGAAGGCGGCCCCACAAAAATGGCCGGCGCCGGGTTCCGGCTTACGTGCTTCCTCGAGTGATTCGGCTGGGATTACCGTGTGTTAGCGGCAATGGAGTCGACCTAAGCCCATTCCGCCCCGGATGATGCTGCGGCGCTCCCGAGAGCTGCGCCCGTCGAGGATGGTTGAATACGAAGCGTAATCAAAAAGGCCCCGGCTTGCGCCGGGGCCTTGATGCGGCGAAACGGAGGTTTCGCTTACTTGCTGTCGCGGTTCTTGAGCGCGGTGCCCAGGATGTCGCCGAGCGTCGCCCCCGAATCGGAGGAGCCGTATTGCGCGATGGCTTCCTTCTCCTCGGCGACTTCGAGCGCCTTGATCGACACCTGGACCTTGCGGGCCTTCTTGTCGAACTGGATCACGCGGGCATCGACCTTCTCGCCGACGGCGAAGCGTTCGGCACGCTGGTCGTTGCGGTCACGCGCGAGCTCGGAGCGCTTGATGAAGGTCGAGAAGTCGGTACCGGCGATCTTCACCTCGATACCGCTCTCCTTCACTTCGAGCACTTCGCAGGTCACGACCGCGCCCTTCTTGACATCGCCCGGCTCGGCGAAGGGGTCGCCTTCGAGCTGCTTGATGCCGAGCGAGATGCGCTCCTTCTCGACGTCCACATCGAGCACCACGGCCTTCACCATGTCGCCCTTCTTGTAGTTGTCGATCACCTGCTCGCCCGGAAGCTTCCAGTCGAGGTCGGAGAGATGGACCATGCCGTCGACATCGCCCTCGAGACCCAGGAACAGGCCGAACTCGGTCTTGTTCTTGACCTCGCCCTCGACCACCGAACCGGTCGGGTGACCTTCGACGAAGACCTCCCAGGGGTTGCGCATGGTCTGCTTGAGGCCGAGCGAGATGCGGCGCTTGACGGAGTCGACTTCCAGCACCTGCACGTCGACTTCCTGCGAGGTCGACACGATCTTGCCGGGGTGCATGTTCTTCTTGGTCCACGACATCTCGGAGACGTGGATCAGGCCTTCGATGCCCGGCTCGAGCTCGACGAACGCACCGTAGTCGGTGATGTTGGTGACGCGGCCGGTGAAGCGGGCACCCAGCGGGTACTTGGCTTCGATGCCCTGCCACGGATCGTCCAAGAGCTGCTTCATGCCCAGCGAGATGCGGTGCGTCTCGTGGTTAATCTTGATGATCTTGACCTTCACGGTCTGGCCGATCGAAAGCACCTCGGTCGGGTGGTTGACGCGGCGCCACGCGATGTCGGTGACGTGCAAGAGACCGTCGATGCCGCCGAGGTCGACGAACGCACCGTAATCGGTGATGTTCTTGACCACGCCGTCGATGACCTGCCCCTCTTCGAGGTTCTGCACCAGCTCTTGGCGCTGCTCGGCGCGGGTCTCTTCGAGAACCGTGCGGCGGGACACCACGATGTTGCCGCGGCGGCGGTCCATCTTCAGGATCTGGAACGCCTGCGAGTTGTTCATCAGCGGGGCGACGTCGCGGATCGGACGGATGTCGACCTGCGAGCGCGGCAGGAACGCCACGGCACCGTCGAGGTCGACGGTGAAGCCGCCCTTGACCTGGTTGAAGATGACGCCGTTGACCTTCTCGTTGTTCTGGAAGGCCTTCTCGAGCTTGCCCCAGCTTTCTTCGCGGCGCGCCTTGTCGCGCGACAGCACGGCCTCGCCGAGGGCGTTCTCGATGCGATCGAGGAACACTTCCACCTCGTCGCCGACCTTGAGGTCGCTCTCACGGCCCGGGCCGGAAAATTCACGCAGGGCCACGCGGCCCTCGGTCTTCAGGCCGACGTCGATGACGGCCATGTCCTTTTCAATTGCAACAACCTTGCCCTTGATGACGGAGCTTTCCTGCAGGTTGCCGCCCGCGAAGGACTCGTCGAGCATCGCAGCGAAATCGTCGCGCGACGGGCTATAGGTATCAGCAGAAGTCGAAGCCATTTGTTCTCCAGTTGCGGATGTCTTGCCGGCCGTTGGGTTTCATGGGCGCATCGCACGCGCAGTGTCGGAAGGTCCGCAAAACCTTCGAGCGACCGCTCGCTGCTCGGCCAGAAGACCCGAAACAGCGGTAGCGGGCCGGCAGGGCCCGCGCGTTCGATACGTGGAAATCTTGTGTCCGGAGCCTGATCGCGCCGGTCCTCAAACGAAGAACCGGGAGTATCGACCTCAAAGAGCGGGAGCGGGCACTTCCTCCAATGACGGCGGCGGCTTAACCCCGCGACCGGCCCGCTCGGACAGCCTCGATAATGTCGATGGCGGCCCGGACGCCGCCTTCTATATCCAGTTGGGAGTTATCTAGCAAGTAAGCATCCGGGGCCGGCTTTAAAGGCGCAATCGGCCGGTTCTGGTCGCGTTCGTCGCGCTGGATGATGTCGGCGAGCACGGCCGCCTCGTCCGCCTCCTCGCCCCTCGCCCTCGCCTCCATGGTCCTGCGGCGGGCGCGAACCTTGGCATCTGCGACGACGAAGATCTTCACGTCCGCATCGGGGCAGATCACGGTTCCAATATCCCGGCCATCCAGCACCGCGCCAGGCGGATCGGCCGCGAATTGCCGCTGGAAGTTGACCAGGGCCTCGCGGACCCTGGGTATCGCCGAGACGATCGAGGCACCCTCGCCGGCCTTCTGGGTCTTCAACGCGGGATTGCCGAACTTTTCGGGGTCGAGTTCCAATGCGGCCTGTACCGCGGCCGCCTCGTCGCGGAGATCGTGCCCTGATTGCATCAGGGCATAGGCCACCGCGCGGTAGATCACGCCGGTATCGAGGTGGCGATAGCCATAATAGTGGGCAAGGCGCTTGCCGAGCGTCCCCTTGCCCGAGGCCGCGGGCCCGTCGATGGCGATGATCATGAAAACTCGGCCCCTAGCGAGCGCATCATCGGAATGAAATCCGGGAAGCTGGTGGCGATGAATGCGGTGTCGTCGACGGTCACGGGCTGGTCGGACGCGCAACCCATCACGAGCGCCGACATCGCGATGCGATGATCCATATGAGTGGCGACCGTGCCGCCGCCCGGGACGTGGCCGCGGCCCTCGACGATCAGGTCGTCGCCGGAGACCCCGACCTTGACGCCGTTGACGCGCAGCATGGCGGCGGTGGCCTCGAGCCGATCGGATTCCTTGACGCGCAGCTCCTGCAGGCCACGCATGATCGTTGTGCCTTCGGCGAAGGCGGCCGCCACGGCCAGCACCAGATATTCGTCGATCATCGACGGTGCGCGCTCCGGCGGCACCTCGACGCCGCGCAGCTTCGAGGCGCGCACGCGCAAGCGCGCCATCGGCTCGCCAGCATCGCCGCGCAATTCGCTCTCCTCGATCGAAGCGCCCATCTGGCGTAGCGTGGTGAACAGGCCGGTCCGCAGCGGATTGGTCATGACGTCGGACAGCACGACGTCGGAGCCCTCGACGATCAGCGCCGCAACGACCGGGAAGGCCGCCGACGAGGGATCGGCGGGCACCACGACATCGGCGCCATGCAGCTCGGGCTGGCCGACCAGCGTGATGCGGCGGCCGTGCTGGCCTTCCTGGACCGAGGCGATGTCGGCGCCGAAATGCTTGAGCATCAGCTCGGTGTGATCGCGGCTGGCCTCGGTCTCGATCACTGTGGTGGTGCCGGGTGCGGCGAGGCCCGCCAGCAGCACGGCCGACTTGATCTGGGCCGAGGCGACCGGGGTCTTGTAGGTGATCGGCAGCGGGTCGCGGGCGCCCTGAAGGGTCAGCGGCAGGCGGCCGCCCTCGCCCCCGGCGCTGACTTTGGCGCCCATCTTTTCCAAGGGATCGAGGATCCGGCGCATGGGACGGCTGCGTAGGGAGGCATCGCCGTCGAACACTGCCGAAATGGGACAGCCGGCGACGGCGCCCATGACCAGCCGGCAGCCGGTACCGGAGTTGCCGAAATCCAGCGGCGCCTTGGGCTGGGCGAACCCGCCAACCCCGACGCCGTTCACCCTCCAGGCAAAATCACCTGTGCGCTCGACTTTGGCGCCCAGGGCCTGCATGGATTTGGCGGTGTTGAGGACGTCCTCGCCTTCCAAGAGGCCCGAAATCCGGGTCTCGCCGACCGCGAGCGCGCCCAGGATCAGAGCGCGGTGAGAGATCGACTTGTCCCCGGGCACCCGTACTTTCCCGGTCAGGGGACCGCTGGCGCGAGACTGCAGCGGTCTCGGTTGGTCGGAATGGGTCAAGATTGTGTCCTTGGATAGGCCCTGCGGGCCGGGGCGCACGTACCACATGGTCGGTGTCCCGTCACGGGCATGTCGTTCTCCCGTAATGCGCTATTGACAGCGGGCCGCCAACTAGCCAAGTGAAGCACCGCTTTTCAGACATTCCCAGGATTCCTGCCGTGGCCAAGTCCGAACTCGGAACCAAACGCATTTGCCCGACCACGGGCAAGAAGTTCTATGACCTCAACAAGAATCCGGTGATCTCGCCCTATACCGGCGAAGTGGTGCCGATCGCCCCGGTGGCGCCCGCTCGCGTCCCCCGCGGCGCCGAAGCCCGGCACGCAGCGACAGCAGATGCCGCGCCGGAGCCCGCGGAGGCCGAAGAATTGGTCTCGCTCGAGGAGGCCGATGCCGAAGAGAACACCGGTAAGGTCAAGGCCGTGGTGCCCGAATCGGAAGACGATATCGAGGTCGACGAGACCCTCGATGACGATGACGACGACGATTCGACCTTCATTCCCGATGAGGAAGAGGGGGATGAGGACGTGACCGACATCATTGGTGATGTCGGAGGCGATGAAGAGACTTGAGATCAGCCCTGATCTGTGAAAAAGGGTGCACCGCGCGAGTCATCAGGCTCGCCGGTCCGGGGTGATCGACCAGACTCACCCGGTTAAGGACTACGGGGCCATAGCTCAGCTGGGAGAGCGCTTGCATGGCATGCAAGAGGTCGGCGGTTCGATCCCGCCTGGCTCCACCACGCTTCGCCCTTCGGGCTGCGCGTGGCGCAGCCACGTCGGAGCCTGAAGGACGAAGCGTGGTGTCCGGCGTAGCCCGCAGGGCGAAGACGGACTGGTGAGAGGATCTCGCACAGCGACTGCCCAGACGCGAGCCGTCAATGTGGTACGTCTACATTCTTCGCAGTATCGACTTTCCTGATCAGGACTACGTCGGCGCCACAGAGGATTTGAAGCGGCGCATTCCGGAACACAATGCCGGCAAGTCCAGTCACACCGCCAAATTCAAGCCGTGGAAGTTGGTCTGGTATTGCGCCTTCCCCGACAAACATAAGGCACTCGCATTCGAGGCCTACCTGAAGTCGCACTCGGGCCGCGCCTTCTCGAAGAAGCGGCTCTGCTAACCTCCCCTACTCCCCGATCACCGCATTCAGCCGGTCCCTCAGCGCCACGATCTCGTCCTTCATCGCCACCAGCTGCGCGACCGAGCAATCCGATGCCGCCAGGATCGATGGCGGCACGCTGCGTGCCTTGTCCTTCAGCGCATGGCCCTGCGCCGTCAACGCGATCAGCACCTGACGCTCGTCCTCGCGCGAGCGGGTGCGCTTGACGAGATGGGCGGCCTCGAGCCGCTTGAGCAGCGGGGTCAGCGTGCCCGAATCCAGAAACAGCTTCTCGCCGATCTCCTTCACCGGCACGTCGTCGCGCTCCCACAGCACCAGCATGACCAGATATTGCGGATAGGTCAGGCCGAGCCGGTCGAGCAGCGGCTTGTAGACGCGGTTGAAGGCATGCGCGGCCGAATAAACCGCGAAGCAGATCTGGTTGTCGAGGCGAAGCGGGTCCACCGCCGTTGATTTCCGGGCCATGGGTCATCTTTCAGGGTTCGCCCCATTGTGGGACCGAGCGGCCCGACATTCAATTGCGAACAATTAAATGTGAGGCAGCACGATTTAGATTGCACACAATCTAATTGCCTGCGATAAAGATTGCACCCACCCCGAGACACAGGGAGACCACAATGTCCGTGAACGTCCTTTACAAGACCAGCGCAAAAGCCACCGGCGGCCGCGACGGCCATGCAGCAACCCTCGACGGCGCGCTCGACGTCAAGCTGACCACGCCGAAGGAGCTCGGCGGCGGTGGCGGCGCCGGCAACAATCCCGAGCAGCTGTTCGCGGCGGGCTATGCCGCCTGCTTCATCGGCGCCATGAAGTTCGTGGCCTCGCAGGGCGGCCCGAAGGTGCCCGCTGATGCCTCCGTCACCTCGACGGTCGGCATCGGTCCGCGCTCGGAAGGCGGCTTCGGTCTCGACATCGATCTTGCCGTCTCGCTGCCGGGCCTTGCCCGCGCGGAAGCCGAGGCGCTGGTCGAGAAGGCGCACCAGGTGTGCCCCTATTCCAACGCCACCCGCGGCAATGTGGACGTACGCCTGACGGTCGTCTGACCGGGACGGCGGGGCCGGCCCGGGATACCCCCTCGGGCCGGCCGCTTCCGCGATTTGCCATGCGGCGGGAGGGGCCGCGCGGCGGCGCATACGGCCCCACGCGCGGCGCCATTGCTGGCGCAAACAAACCTCGCTAGGCCTGTGATCCGATGATGATCGACACAGGGGAAGCGACGGCATGACTGAAGCAGCAACGGGCGCAATGAGCGGACTGCGCGTCATCGATCTCACGCGCGTGCTCGGCGGACCCTACTGCACCCAGATCCTCGCCGACCACGGCGCCGACGTGATCAAGGTCGAGCCGCCCGCGGGCGACGAGGTGCGCGAATGGGGCCCTCCGTTCCACGAGGAGGACGCGGCCTATTTCGTCGGCATCAACCGCAACAAGCGCTCGATCGGCCTCGACCTCGCCTCCGAGGGCGGGCGCGTCGTGCTGCTGAAGATGCTGGAGACCGCCGACGTCCTGATCGAGAATTTCAAGCCGGGCACGCTGGAAAAATGGGGCATCGGCAACGACGTCCTCAGCAAGAAATATCCGCGCCTCGTGCATTGCCGGATCTGCGGCTTCGGCGCCGACGGCCCGCGCGGCGGCAATCCCGGCTATGACGCCATCATCCAGGCCATGACCGGCATGATCGCGGCGACCGGCTCGCCCGAGAGCGGGCCAATGCGGATCGGCGTGCCCCTGGTCGACATCACCACCGGGCTCTATGCGGCGATCGGCATCCTGATGGCACTGTCGGAGCGGCAGCGCTCGGGCAAAGGCCAGTTCCTGGAGACAACGCTTTACGAGACCGGCCTTGCGATCATGCATCCGCACACCGCGAACTATTTCATGCATGGCAAGCCGCCTGGTCTCACCGGCAACGAGCACCCGAACCTCGTGCCCTACGCGATCTTCCCGACGAAAACCGACAACATCTTCATCGGCGTCGGCAATGACGGCACCTTCCGCAAGCTGGCGAAGGAGATCGGCAAGCCCGAGCTCGGCTCCGATCCGCGCTTCGCCCGCAACAAGGACCGCATCGCCAATCGCGAAGCGCTGCGCGCCGAGCTTGCCGCGGTGTTCAGCCAGCACGAAGCCGAGCCGCTGTGCAACCGCCTGCTCGCCGCCGGTCTGCCCGCGGGTCCCGTGCAGAAGATCGACCAGGCGTTGACGAACCCGCACACGCTCGCCCGCGGCGATATTATCGAGAAGGACTGGTACAAGGGCGTGGCGTCGCCGATCCGGCTCGAGCGCTCAAAGCCGAGCCTGCGCCGCGTGCCGCCGAAATTCAGCCAGCACGCGGCCGAGGTGCTGGGCGAGTTCGGCTACTCCAAGGCCGAGATCGACGCGATGGTCGAGAAGGGCACGGTCTGCGGCCCCGAGCGGAAACGCTGAAACGCAATCGGACGTGATTGAGCAGCTAGCGCAGGTGCGCTCCCTCCCCCGCTTGCGGGGGAGGGTTGGGGAGAGGGTGTCTCCGCATTGGGACAATCCCCCAGAGGAGAGAGCCCTCACCCGCGCCTACGGCGCGACCTTCCCGCAAGCGGGAGAGGTTTCTGAGCCCGCGGCTAATTACTCCACATCAACCGATGCCGCACTGCGGCGCGCCCGCGCACGCATGTGCAGCGCGAACGCATGCGGCTGACCGTTCCGTCTTCGCCCTATTTGACGACTTCCCATTGGCAGCGCTTGCCGCTTTCGTTTCTCCCGCTTACACAGTCATGTGAACGTCATATGGCGCTGCTAGCGCAAGCGCTTCTTTAGTGACGGCCAAGGGAGGTTTTCTTGATGGCTCTTCGACATTTTGGCGCGGCGGCAGCTGTCGCACTCACGGTTGGTCTCGGCGCCTCGCCGGCGCTGGCCGTGACCGAAATCCAGTGGTGGCACGCGATGACGGGCGCCAACAACGACGTCATCGTCAAGCTCGCCAACGACTTCAACGGCTCCCAGAGCGACTACAAGGTGGTCCCGACCTACAAGGGCAACTACGCCGACACGATGAACGCCGGCATCGCCGCGTTCCGCGCCGGCAACGCCCCGCACATCATGCAGGTGTTCGAGGTCGGCACCGCCACCATGATGGCCGCGACCGGCGCCGTGAAGCCGGTCTACAAGCTGATGGCCGAGACCGGCGAGAAGTTCGATCCGAAGGCCTATCTGCCCGCGATCACCGGCTACTACTCGACCTCGAAGGGCGAGATGCTGTCCTTCCCCTTCAATTCGTCGTCGACGGTGATGTGGGTCAATCTCGACGCGCTGAAGAAAGCCAATGTCGAGATCCCGAAGACCTGGCCGGAAGTGTTCGACGCCGCCAAGAAGCTGAAGGCGGCCGGCCACGCCACCTGCGGCTTCTCCAACTCCTGGGTCACCTGGGTCAATCTGGAGCAGCTGTCGGCCTGGCACAACGTGCCGCTGTCGACCAAGGCCAACGGTCTCGACGGTTTCGACACCGTGCTGTCCTTCAACGGCCCGCTCCAGGTCAAGCATCTCGAAAACCTGGTCGAGCTCCAGAAGGACAAGACCTACGACTATGCCGGCCGCACCAACACCGGCGAAGGCCGCTTCACCTCGGGCGAATGCCCGCTCTACCTGACCTCGTCCGCGTTCTTCGGCAACGTCAAGGCGCAGGCCAAGTTCGCCTTCACCGCGGTGCCGATGCCTTATTATCCGGACGTCAAGGGCGCGCCGCAAAACTCGATCATCGGCGGCGCCTCGCTCTGGATCATGGGCGGCAAGTCGGCCGACGAGTACAAGGGCGTGGCGAAGTTCCTGACCTTCCTCTCCGATACCGATCGGCAGGTCTTCATCCACAAATCGTCGGGCTATCTGCCGATCACCAAGGCGGCCTATGACAAGGCCAAGGCAGAAGGCTTCTACAAGGACCAGCCCTATCTCGAGACCCCGCTGCTCGAGCTGACCAACAAGGAGCCGACCGAGAATTCGCGCGGCCTGCGCCTCGGCAACATGGTGCAGCTCCGCGACGTCTGGGCGGAAGAGATCGAGCAGGCGCTGGCCGGCAAGAAGACCGCCAAGCAGGCGCTGGACGCGGCCGTCGAGCGCGGCAACACCATGCTGCGGCAGTTCGAAAAGACCGCCGTGAAGTAAAGCGACAAGCGGCAGGCCGGTCGCCCGGCCTGCCGCGTTGGGGCATCATGCAGAAGCAAGCCATTTTTCAGTCGAAGCTGTTGCCCTATGCGCTGGTTGCGCCGCAACTCGCGATCGTCCTGATATTCTTCTACTGGCCGGCCTTGCAGGCGATGATCCAGTCGTTCCTGCTGCAGGACGCCTTCGGCCTGTCGACCACGTTCGTCTGGTTCGAGAACTATATCGACCTGTTCAAGGACCCCGCCTATTTCGAGGCGATCCTGCGCACCTTCTTCTTCTCGTTTGCGATCGCGGTGTCGTCGCTGTCGTTCGCGCTGCTGCTCGCCGTGATGGCGGACAAGCCGCTGCGCGGCTCGATGCTCTACCGCACGCTGCTGATCTGGCCCTATGCGGTGGCGCCGCCGGTCGTCGGCGTGCTCTGGATCTTCATGTTGCATCCCTCGCTCGGCGTGCTCTCGCGCTATCTGCGCGCCCTCGGCGTCGACTGGAATCCGCTGCTCGACGGCAACCAGGCCGCGACCCTGATCATCCTCGCCGCCGCCTGGAAGCAGATCTCCTACAACTTCCTGTTCTTCCTCGCCGGCCTGCAGAGCATCCCCAGGAGCGTGATCGAGGCGGCTGCGATCGACGGCGCGCGTCCGATGCGGCGGTTCTGGACCGTGATCTTCCCGCTGCTGTCGCCGACCATCTTCTTCCTGCTGGTCGTCAACATCGTCTACGCCTTCTTCGACACGTTCGGCATCATCGACACCATGACCCGCGGCGGTCCGGGCAAGTCGACGGAGACGCTGGTCTACAAGGTCTATACCGACGGCCTGCTCGGCGGGAACCTCGGCAGCTCCGCGGCGCAATCGGTGATCCTGATGGTCATGGTGATCGTGCTGACGGGCATCCAGTTCCGCTTCGTCGAACGCAAGGTGACCTACTGATGGTCGAGGAAGAAGGCTTTCGGCGCTACGTCGCCCACATCATCCTCTGGATCGGGATCGCGATCGTCGCCTTCCCGGTCTACCTCGCCTTCGTGGCGTCGACGCAGGACAATGCGGTGATCGCCAACGGGCAGATGTCGCTGCTGCCCGGCGGCCATTTCTTCGAGACCTACTACCAGACCATCTTCGTCGGCACGAGCGGTTCGACCCGCGAGCCGGTCGGCAACATGATGCTGAACTCGCTGGTGATGGCGCTCCTGATCGCAGTCGGCAAGATCGCGATCTCGATCATCTCGGCCTATGCGATCGTGTATTTCCGCTTTCCGTTCCGGATGGCACTGTTCTGGCTGATCTTCATCACGCTGATGCTGCCGGTCGAGGTCCGCATCTATCCGACTTACAAGATCGTCGCCGACCTGCACATGCTCGACAGCTATGCCGGCCTCTCGCTGCCGCTGATCGCCTCGGCCACCGCGACGCTGCTGTTCCGCCAGTTCTTCATGACCGTGCCGGACGAGCTCCTGGAAGCCTCCCGCATCGACGGCGCCGGCCCCTTCCGCTTCTTCTGGGATACGCTGCTGCCGCTGTCGCGCACCAACATGGCGGCGCTGTTCGTGATCCTGTTCATCCTCGGCTGGAATCAATATCTCTGGCCGCTCCTGATCACCACGCGCGACGATATGCAGACCATCCAGATCGGCATCCGCAAGATGATCACCACCACCGACGCGCTGACCGAATGGCCGATCGTGATGGCGACCGCCGTGCTTGCGATGCTGCCGCCGGTGCTCGTCGTCGTCGCCATGCAGAAGCTGTTCGTGCGCGGACTGGTCGAGACCGAGAAGTAATCAAGTGAGTTTTCATGGCTAACGTCACCCTGCGCAACGTCCGCAAGACTTATCCCGGCGGCTTCGAGGCCATCAAGGGCGTCGACGTCGATGTCGGCGACGGACAGTTCTGCGTGCTGGTCGGCCCCTCCGGCTGCGGCAAGTCCACGCTGCTGCGCATGGTCGCAGGCCTGGAGACGGTCACCGGCGGCGAGATCGACATCGGCGGCCGCGTGGTCAACGGCGTAGAGCCCGCCGACCGCGACATCGCGATGGTGTTCCAGAACTACGCGCTCTATCCGCATATGAGCGTCTACAACAACATGGCCTATGGCCTGCGCAACCGCGGCATGGCGGAAGCCGAGATCAGGACCCGCGTCGACGAAGCCGCGCGCATCCTCGAGCTCACGTCGATGCTGGAGCGCAAGCCGCGCCAGCTCTCCGGCGGCCAGCGCCAGCGTGTCGCCATGGGCCGCGCCATCGTGCGCCAGCCCAAGGTGTTCCTGTTCGACGAGCCGCTGTCCAACCTCGATGCGAAACTGCGCATCGCGATGCGGGTCGAGATCCGCAAATTGCAGCGCCGCCTCAACACGACGTCGATCTACGTCACCCACGACCAGCTGGAGGCGATGACGCTCGCCGACATCCTCGTCGTGATGAATGGCGGCCAGGTCGAGCAGGTCGGCAATCCGCTGGCGATCTACGAGAAGCCGGCGACGACCTTCGTCGCCTCCTTCATCGGCGCGCCGCCGATGAACCTGATGTCGACGCGCCCCGAGGAGATCCGCTCGCAGCTCGCCGGCAGCGCCGCGGCCGACGCCGGCATCCTCGGCATCCGCCCGGAAGACTTCGTCATCACCGACCAGACGCCGGAGGGCGGCGTCGCCTTGCCGCTCACCGTGGAAGCGATCGAGCGCGTCGGCGCCGAAACCTTCGTCTACGGCTCCCGCGAGCAGGAGGAGCAGCGCGTCGCCGCCACGCCCGGCGAGCTGCCGCCCGGGGAGATCATCGTCCGCATTCCCGGAACCGACGCCCCCGCGATCGGCACGAGGATCCGCGTCGCGGCGGTGCGCGCCAAGCTGCATCTGTTCAGCGCCGACGGGCGGACGCGGCTCGAGGCCTGAGGGGTTCCGAGGGGCAGCAAACAAAGTCGCGAAAACAACCCCATGCACAGTAGAAGGGGCTCTGTTTTCATTAGAGAATATTCAGCGACAGGATTCGTCATGGCCGGGCTTGTCCCGCCACGACGAAACGCGAGCATCGGAGGGGGCAACGCCCATCCACAGCCCGCTACGTCCTTGAACCCACAGCAGAACGTGCCCATATTGCAGATCAAGGGGTGCCAGTACGGGCCCCGACACACCAAAGTCGCTTCTGCGAGGACTTTGTAAACTATGTCTCGTGTTCCAACGCTCTCCAGTCCCTTCCTGCTGGGCTTCGACGAGATCGAGCGCGTGCTCGACCGCGTCGTCAAAGGCGCCGACGGTTACCCTCCCTACAATATTGAGAGGTGCGGCGGCGCGGACGGCCAGCCCGAGCGTTTGCGCATCACGCTGGCGGTCGCCGGATTCACCCGCGATCAACTCGATGTAACCATTGAGGAAAACCAGCTCGTGATCCGCGGGCGGCAGCAGGACGACAAGTCCCGGCAGTACATCCATCGCGGCATCGCCGCGCGCCACTTCCAGCGCACCTTCGTGCTGGCGGAGGGGATGCTGGTGCTGGGCGCGGATCTGAAGAACGGGTTGTTGTCGATCGATCTGGCCCGACCTGAACCGGAAAGGATCGTTAAGACAATCGCTATCAATGAGCACGAATAATGGAACGAGTAGCGGACTCGACCGCTTAGTGTTCCAGAGGAGTCGAGACCATGAGTGAAGGTCACGTTGCGTTCGAATACGAAGCCAAGAACGTCTCTACAGAGACGCTGGCAACCCTGGGCGAAGGCCATATCGCCTATGTGAAGCAGATCCGCTCAGAGGACGTGCCGGGCCTGTTCCCCGAGGCGCCCAAGATTGCGCCGGGCCTCAAGCTTTTCGCGCTCCATGCCGCCGACGGCACGCCGATCATGCTGACCGACAGCCGCGAAGCCGCGGTCGCGAATGCCTGGAGCAACGAGTTGCAGGCGGTGAGCGTGCACTAAAGCGCGCGCGTCGCACGAATAGAGTTTTGGCGGGCATGCCTTCGCAAGAAGGCGTGCCCGTTTTCGTTTGAGAGGTAGCGTTTTCGCGTCGCCATGCCAGCCAACGGAATTCGGCGATGGCCCTGTCGTGCGGCAGGGACATTGCATATGGATGACCGCACGATGCGGCGGCATCGGCGGTAGGCTCCCTCCTCCCGCTTGCGGGAGAGGGTTGGGGAGAGGGTGTCTCCGCAAAGGGGCGACCCCCAAGAGGAAAGAACCCTCGCCCGCCGCGCGCGGGACGATGCTTCGCATCGCCCGGGGCGCGTCGGCCTCTCCCGCAAGCGGGAGAGGCGGCGCAAGCCCACGGTCCTCGCGAAATCCATATCGATCCCTGCGCGTGCGGGGCAGCCCTGGTTCCTGCGCGTACAAGACCGTCATCAATCCGTGATTTGACATTTCATTCGTGTTTGTCAAATCTGACAAAATGCAAGCCAAGGCCCCTCCCCAGGACCGGATCCTCGACGCCGCCTTGCGCGTGTTCCGGCGCCACGGCTTCCGCCGCTCCTCGATCGAGCTGGCGGCGGAGGAAGCCGGGCTGACGCGGCAGGCGCTCTATCATCACTTCGCCTCCAAGGAGGCGCTGTTTCGCGCCGTGCTCGAGCGGATCTACGAGCATGGGCTCGCGGCCGAAATCGCGGCGGCGCAGGCGGCGGAAGAAGCGGGCCTCGATCTGGCCGACATCCTGGTCGCAGAGATCGGCGCGCGAATGCAGTCGCTGCTGGCTTCGCTCAAGGACTCGCCCCATACCGAGGAGCTGTTTTCCGAGCACCTCGCGCAGGCGCGCGACCTCTACCAGAGCTATTCCATCCGCTTCGCCGACGAGATCGCGACCACGATCGCGCGGGTGTGCCGCAGGCGAAAGCTCAAGCTCGAAAGCGGCGTCAGCGTGCGCGAGCTCGCGCGCTGCGTCGAGATGGCGATCCACGGCACCAAATCCGCTTTCCCGTCCATGCAGCCGGTCGACGCATTCCTGAAACAGCTCGAGACCATGCTGCGCATGCTGATCGCCGGCGCGATGGCGCCGTCCGCAAGGAAGTCCCACCGCAAAACGGGAGTTCGAAAATGACCAGCACGACCATCAATGGACGGCCTCTGGTGCTGCCCGACGATCCGGATGCGCTCTTGATCGACGTGATCCGCGAGGGCGGCCTCACCGGCACCAAGCTCGTCTGCGGCTCCGGCGTCTGCGGCGCCTGCACCGTGCTGCTCGACGGCGCGCCTGTGGTGAGCTGCCTGCTGCCGGCGCAGGCGGCCGCGGGCAAATCGCTGACCACCATCGAGGGCGTGGGAGCAGCCGGATTGCATCCGGTGCAGAAGGCGTTCATGGCGCACGACGCCCTGCAATGCGGCTTCTGCACGCCCGGCTTCGTCGTCGAAGCCACCGCGTTCCACGACAGCTGGCGCGCGACCAAGGGCACGGCAACACCCTCGCGCGAGGAGATCGCCGCCGCGTTATCTGGACATCTCTGCCGCTGCGGCGCCTATGAAGGCATTTTTCGCGCGGTTGCGGAGGCTTGCTCGGGCCGCTTCGACGGCATTGAGCCCATCGCGCCGCGGCTGGAAGCCCGCGACAAGGTGACGGGACTGGCCCGCTACACGGTCGACATCCACCAGGACGGCCAGCTCGAAGGCGTCATCCTGCGCGCGCACGTCGCGCATGCGAGGATCACCGGGCTCGACCTGGCGCCAGCGCGCGCCATTGCCGGTGTCGCCGCGGTCGTTCCGCTGCTCGACGATGACAACATGGTCCGCTTCGTCGGCGCGCCGATTGCGGCCGTCGCGGCGAGGGATCGCCGCACCGCACTGAAGGCCATCGCCGCGATCAGCTTCGAGACAGAGCCCTTGCCCGCGGTGATCGGGCTCGATGCAGCGCGACGCGACGATGCGCCAGTCGTGTTCGAGAAGAAGAACCGCAAGCGTGCCGGCAACGTGTCGGAGGGCGCCGGCGGCGCTCCGGTGTCGTGGAAGGGCAATGTGCGCGGGCCTTCGGCGCCGTTCTCGCAAAAGGCCAAGCAGGCCAAGAGCTGGCTCGACGAGGCGCGGGCGCAACGCAATCCGCTGTTGGTCGAGGAAACCTTCCGCGTCTCGACGCAACAGCACGCAAGCCTCGAACCACATGCCGCCGTGGCCAGGTTCGATGGCGATCAGCTGATTGTGCACATCTCGACCCAGGCCGTTCACGAGAACATGGAGAAGATCGCCAAGCGTTACGGCCTTCCGCACGACAAGGTGCGTGTGATCGCCGATCACGTCGGCGGCGGATTTGGATCCAAGGGCAGCGTTGGGGTGGAAACCATCGCCGCGATCGAGCTTGCGCGCGCCGCGAAGGCGCCGGTGCGTGTCGCGTTCGATCGTGAAGAGGAGCTTTCCGTCGCCGGCTATCGTCCGGCCGCCGAGCTGAAGCTGTCCCTGCTGCCCTCGGCGGAAGGCCGCCTCAAGGCGCTGTCGCTGACCGCCCATGCCGATACCGGCGCCGCCGTGAATTCGCTGATCGCGGGCCTCGCGCGGCTGATCTATCCGGCCGAGGCAAAGGAGCTCGTCGACTTCGACGTGCTCAGCAATTTGCCGCCCGGCGCGCCGTTCCGCGGCCCCGGCGGTCCGCCGATGTCGTTTGCGCTGGAGCAGGCGGTCGACGAAGCGGCGCTGCGCATGAAGGTCGATCCGATTGCCCTGCGCAAGCGCTGGGACCCCGATCCCAACCGTCAGCGATTGTACGACTGGGCTGCCGGCCTCGACGTCTGGAAGAACCGCAAGCCGGCGGCATCGCAGACCGGCCGCTACCGGCGCGGCGTCGGCGTCGCCACCGGCTACTGGCTCTATCTCTGGCAGACGGGCTCCTCGGTCGAACTCGCGGTCAAGGGCGGCCGCCTCGTCGCAAGCTGCGCGGTCCAGGATATCGGCACGGGCACGCGCAGCGTGATCGCGAACACCGTCGCCAAGGCGTTCGATCTCGAGCCGCAGGACGTGGACGTGCGCATCGGCCGCTCCAACCTGCCGCGAGGGCCGGGCTCCGGCGGTAGCCGCGTCACCGCCTCGGTGGTGCCGCCGACCTTGCTCGCCATCGACAAGCTGAAAGCGGAAATCAAGCGCACCGCGTCTCGCACACCTGCTCCGGGATCGAACGCGCCGTGGCGCGAGATGATCGCGGCTTCCCCCGATATCGCCGTGTCGGCGAGACGCCAGGAGGACGGCAAGCCGCCGCCCGGCGTCAGGCCCGCGCTGCACGAGGCGGGCATCATGGGCCGGGTGTTCGGTTGGGTGCTGCGTCTGATGAACCACATGGTGGTCGGCGCCGGCGTGCCGAGCTCGGTGCAGGTGATGGAGGTCGAGGTCGATACCTGGCTCGGCCATGTGCGCGTGCTCAACGCCTATACGGGCCTCGCGATCGGCAAGCTCGCCGCGCCGACGCTGGCGCGAAGCCAGGCCGCGGGCGCGGTGATCCAGGGCATCGGCTACGCACTCTATGAGGCGCGGGAGACCGATCCTTCGAGCGGCCACATCCTGAGCGGCAGCATGGAGGATTACCGCATTCCGGGGATGGCCGACATGCCGAAACTGGAGGTGCATTTCGACGAGGCCGGTTTCGAGCATGTGCCGGGCGGCAGCGTCGGCATCGGCGAAGTCGGGACCGTGCCGACCTCGCCCGCGATCGCCAACGCGATCCGCGATGCGATCGGCGTGAGGCTGACCGAAATTCCGTTCCGGCCCGATCGCCTCGTGGCCGCGCTGAAAGGGAGGGATGCAGCATGAGCGTCGCCGTCATGACTGCCAAGCCCACTGCCACGCCCACGCCTGAATTCCGCGCCGGAGGCACCGACTTCAGCGAACGCCGCCGCAGCGGCGTGTCGCAGGGAGCGTTGATCGACATCTCGGCCACCGGCG
Organism: Bradyrhizobium sp. FW305-F6; assembly: GCF_058782905.1. Taxonomy (NCBI): domain Bacteria; kingdom Pseudomonadati; phylum Pseudomonadota; class Alphaproteobacteria; order Hyphomicrobiales; family Nitrobacteraceae; genus Bradyrhizobium; species Bradyrhizobium sp. FW305-F6. Next base: position 175,763 of record NZ_JBYSYD010000008.1, on the reverse strand, counting down.
ACACGACGATCACCTGGGGCGCAGACGGAGCAGCCCGCATCGGCGCGCTGACCACTATCGCCACGATCGCGACCGACGCGCGCATCGCCGCTGCCTATCCCGGACTTGCGGCGAGCGCGCAAGGACTCGCCACGCCGCAGGTGCGTCACGTGGCAACGCTCGGCGGCAATCTCGCGCAGCGGTCACGCTGCTGGTATTTCCGCCGGGCCGACATCGATTGCCTGAAGAAAGGCGGCAGCACTTGCCCTGCCCGCTCCGGCAATCATCTCTATGGCGTTGCCTTCGATCTCGGCGACTGCGTCGCGCCGCATCCCTCGACCATGGCGGCGGCTCTGCTCGCCTATGATGCGACCATCACCACGGACCGGCGCAGCGGACCGACGATTGCCGGCCTGCTCGGCGACGGCTCGGTCTCGCACGCCGATCATACGCTGGCAGCCGGCGAGATGATCGAGCGCATTGCGCTTCCGGCTCCGCTTCAAGGCGAGCGCGCTGCCTACAAGCGCGCGATCAGCCGGACCCATGCGGAGTGGCCGCTGGTGGAGCTCTGCGCCCGCGTCGTGATTGCCGGCGGCAAGTTCGAGCTCGTGCGTGTCGCTGCAGGCGGCGTCGCGCCCGTGCCGCTTCGGCTTACCGCCGTGGAAGTCCAGCTCAGCGGCAAGATGGCCAACTCGGCGTCGATCGCAGAAGCGGCGAAAGCGGCGACCTCAGGTGCCAAACCGTTGCCGATGACGGCCTACAAGCTCGATCTTCTGCAAGGGCTGGTGCGCGACGTGCTGGAGCGGCTTTCGGATTAGCTGGTCGCGCACGCGGGCATCCTCACACGTTGCGTGTTCCAATGATCTCGGCGCGGCGCGGCGAAGCTCAACGTCCGAACGCTTTCCGCTTCAGCGCGTTGCGGGGATCAGCGCCCGGATGATCTCAGGCTTCCAGGCTTGGCGCTCGGTGTCGAACGCCGCAAAATCGTGGTCGAACTGCCAATAGGCCCAGGCCCAACCAAGCCGCTCCGCACTGCGTGCCATGAACGACAGATACCTGGCGCGGGCTTCGGATGGGGCAGCCTCGTAGACGCCGAACTCGCCGAGATAGATCGGGCGCTTTTCCCGTTCCGACCAGACGCGCATCTTCTCGAAATCGGCGCGCGCCTTTCGCTCGTCCTCCGGCGTGCCCCAATCGAGCGGCCCCACCCGCGAAAAGATGTCAGACCACGGCGCGCCCTGATGGGTGAAGCGCAGCGGCGAGTAATAGTGAAACGTCACGATCAGGTTTCTGTCGTCCGGCGGCAGGGCCAGCTCCTCGACCGGCATCTCGTCGACGTTGAGGATGGCGGCAATGACGGTCCGCGTGGGGTTGGTGGCGCGGATGATGCCGAGGCACTCGTTCAGCAGAGTGTTCCAGGCGGCGGACGTCATCTGCCCGCCCGGCTCGTTGAGCACCTCGAAGACGAGCTTGGGATATTTTCCGGCATAGCGCTCGGCGATCTGCCTCCAGAACGCTTTCAGCTTCTCGGCGCATCCGGGCACGTCCTGCTGGCAGACATGCGTATCGTGCTCGTCGAGGACCGGGATGAGGTTCCGGGCCAGCACCTCCTCGATCACGGCATCGAGCCGCCTGAGGACGATTTCATCCAGCTGATTGCCGGCACCCATGAACTTGAAGCCGAAGAAATTGATCCGGACGTGCGAGAAGCCGGCCCTTTTGATCGCAGTGAGGTTGTCCAGACGAAACGGTGCGTTGCGGCCTCCCTCCCAGATGCCGTCATAACCGAGGATGTTGATGCCGCGCTTCAGTTTCGGGGGAGCGGGCGCGGTGCCCTGCCCGGCTGCCTCGGCCGGGGAGAAGAGCGCAAGCAGCGAGATCGCCAGCGCGAGGACGAAAATGACCGGCCGACGGGCGCAGATCGCCTTCATCCTGCGTGCTCCATCAGTGCAGGGCTCGCTTTCGGTACCGGCCTGCACACGGCGAAGAAGAATGCGACGAGCAACACCGCGGTGAACATCGTCGAGCGAAGGAACATCGTCTCCGTGAAGTTCGACTGGAAGCTCAGGACGACGAAGCCGATGATCAGCGCGCAGTGGAAGCGATCGATCGACCGGGTCGCGATCAGATACAGGACCTTCTGCGAGAACAGACAGACGCTCGTGACGAACAGAACATATCCGAGAAATCCCGTTTCGATCGCCACCGCGATGTAGCCGCTGTGGTAATTGTCGAGCACCCAGCCATGGCTCTGGTTGAAATAGTCGTAGATCGCAGGGCGCGTCCAGAAGCCGTTGATGCCGAAGCCCAGGAGCGGCGCATCGTTGAAATGGCCGATGGCGTACTGCCAGATGAAGGTCCGCTCGGTCAGATTGATGGTCTGTTCACCGAGATGGATGGAATCGTAGCCCGTCACATAGAAATACAGGAACAGCAGGGCGGCCAGCACGCACATGACGACCGGCAGCACCGCGTAGACTTTCATGCAGCGGATCGACCACATCGAGGTCACGAGCAGCGCACAAGCGGCGATGGCAACGGCGCCGGCGCCGCGGGATTCCGAGGCGATGACGCATGTCGAGGCCAGGAGAAAGGTCGCGAGGAAGACGAACCAGCCCTGGCCCGTCATCTTCTGATAGCAGGCAAAGAACATCAGATAGGCGCTGATGAAGCCCAGCGTCTGCTTGGATTCATATATTCCCTGCCACTGGCCGTTGTGCATCCAGCTCTGGTCCACGCCGATCTCGGGCACGAAGACCGCACACAGGGCCGAGGCAGCGACCAGGATGAAGAGCCCCAGCGCCGTCGACCCGACGATCTCGTCGATGTCGATGCGCGTGACGAGGCAGTACGCACCGAAGGTCGTCACCGCGAGTGCGGCGCTCTTCATGAACGCTGCGGCGCCAAAGCCGGCCCAGAGCACCGACATGATCGCGAGCGCATAGAATGCGACCAGCGCGATGAGATCGGGGTTGGGCTGCAGTCGCAGGCGTGGATGCACGAACGCACTGGCGTAGATCAGGACGGCCCACATCAGGAGCGCAACGGCCTGTTGCACGAAGCTCCATTGAGCAGGCAGCAAGGCGGGATGGAGGACGCCCATCGACGCGATCACGTTGACGGTGATCGAGCCGCGGATCACCCCACTGGCAAGCTTTTCGACGCCGGCGGGGCGCGCAGCCGCGATCGCGCTCTCGTATGCCTCGGAATCCGCGACGCTGTGCAGGCTGGCCATCGGCTGACCTTCCTGATGCACGGTTAATATTTTGCTTAATGCACATCGCGACCACCTTGGCGCGGGGCGAGCGTTCCCAGGGGCTCTAGGTTTATCCGATGGTTACGCCGCGGTCGCCGGCGGCAGCGCCAGCACCGAATAGATCGCCTGGGCATCGCGTGAGGCGCGGAGCTTCTTGGCGATGTCCTGGTCGCGCAGCAGGCGGGCGATGCGGGCGAGCGCCTTGAGATGATCGGCGCCGGCGCCTTCGGGAGCGAGCAGCAGGAAGACGAGATCCACCGGCTGGCCGTCCATGGCTTCGAAATCGATCGGGCGATCAAGCCGAGCGAACAGGCCGAAGATCTTTTCCAGCTTGGGTAGCTTCCCGTGGGGAATGGCGACGCCATAGCCGACCGCGGTGGTGCCGAGCTTCTCGCGCTGGAGCAGGACCTCGAACACCGCGCGCTCGTTCTGCCCGGTCAGCTCGGCGGCCTTGGCCGCGAGCTCCTGCAAAGCCTGCTTCTTGCTGTTGACTTTCAATGCCGGGAGAATCGCCTCGGGTGCGACCAGATCGGTAATCGGCATGGAGGCTTTCCGAGGTGAATTAAACCGTCAGGTTCCGATTTGGCCAGCTTGATAGACCAAGCTGGGCCGGCGTCAATAACATGAAGCAGGAGGGGGACTTAGCGCCAAGGTCCTGCCAAGTGCAGATGTGGGGGGCTTCTACTCCAACGCAATCCCGGTGCCAACTCCCGCATGCGTCTTTGCCCCCGTCATTGTTAAGAACCGGGAAGGTACGGCGCCGGCGGCCCTAGCCGCCCGCCTGGCCGTCCGCTTTCGCCCCCGGCGGGTCGATCCAGCCCACATTGCCGTCCGCGCGGCGGTAAATGATGTTCACCCGGCCGGACGAGCCGTGCTGGAACACCAGACAGGGGGCGCCGCTGAGGTCGAGTTCCATGACCGCTTCGCTGACCGAGAGCTGCTTCAGGGAGGTGGTTTGCTCGGCGATGATGACGGGACTGTAGCCGGCGGCGTCCTCTTCGTCCTCGCCCGGCGCTTCCAGCACATAGCTGGTGGCGTCGAGCGCGGCCATCGCCTCGGAGGCGGCATGGGCCTTGCGCGCGGAGCGGTCCTTGAGCCGGTTCTTGTAGCGACGCAGCCGCTTCTCGATCAGCACCAGCGCCTGGTCGGCGCTGGCATAGGCATCCGGCGCGTTCGAATCGGCCTCGAGCGTGATTCCCGAATCCAGATGCAGCGCGCAATCGGTACGAAAGCCGAAGCCATCCTTGCTGAGCGTGATGTGGCCGGAATAGTTGCCGTCGAAATACTTGCGCAACACCTCGTCGGTGCGCTCGGCAACGCGGCCGCGCAGTGCCTCGCCGACGCTGATGCTCTTTCCCGAAACCCGGAGAGTCATTTGATGCCTCGCTTGGTTGATTGCCTAGCTTGGATCGATCGCGAAAGGGAGATGAGAGTAGCGCGATTTCGCGCCAGCGCAATCAGGCCGGCTCGGTGTTGCGCGAGCGATCAGACAATGCGGTGGAGAGGACGTTACCAAGAGCGCTCTGCTTGTCGCGGCGGCGTTGCACCGAGGAGGGTATGCGCATGGCTTCGCGGTACTTCGCGACCGTGCGGCGGGCAATATCAATGCCCGAGGCGCGCAAGCGTTCCACGATGGTGTCGTCCGAGAGGATCGCGGAAGGCTCCTCCGAATCGATCAGCTGCTTGATGTGATGGCGCACCGCTTCGGCCGAATGCGCCTCGCCGCCGTCGGCCGAGGCGATCGAGGCCGTGAAGAAATATTTCAGCTCGAACGTGCCGCGATTGGTGGCCATGTATTTGTTGGCGGTGACGCGCGACACCGTGGATTCATGCATTTGGATGGCGTCGGCGACCGCTTTCAGGTTCAGCGGCCGCAGATGCGCGACGCCGTGGGTGAAGAAGCCGTCCTGCTGGCGCACGATCTCGGTCGCGACTTTCAGGATGGTGCGGGCGCGCTGGTCGAGCGCGCGCACCAGCCAGGTCGCGTTCTGGAGCGCGTCGGTGAAATAGGACTTGTCGCCGTCCTTGCCGACTTTCTTCGACAGCTCGGAATAGTAGGTCTGGTTGACGAGCACGCGCGGCAAGGTGTCGCTGTTCAGCTCGACATGCCAGCCGCCGTCGGGACCCGGGCGGACATAGACGTCGGGCACCATGGCCTGCAGGCGCGCCGAGCCGAACTTCATGCCGGGCTTCGGATTGAGGCGGCGGATCTCGCCGATCATGTCGGCGATGTCCTCGTCATCGACGCCGCAGAGCTTGCGCAAGGACGCGATGTCGCGCCTGGCGAGGAGATCGAGATGCTCGACCAGGGCCTGCATCGCCGGATCGTAACGATCGAGCTCGCGCAGCTGGATCGCCAGGCATTCGCTCAAGGAGCGCGCGCAGACGCCGGGCGGATCGAATTTCTGCAGCACGGCGAGGACGGCCTCGACGTCCTGTTGCGAGGCGCCGAGCCTCTCGGCGGCCTGGCCGAGATCGGGCGGCAGATAGCCGGCCTCGTCGACAAGGTCGATCAGATACTGGCCGATCATGCGCTGGGCGGGCGCGGTGAAGGCGACCGACAGCTGCTCGGAGAGATGGCCCGACAGCGTTGTCTCGGCCGCGACAAAGGCCTCCAGATTGTAGTCTTCGTCACCGGAGGCGCCGCCGCCCCATTCGGTATAGGTGGTCGGCGCGGCATCCTGGGCGTTACGCGCCGCAGCCTCGGCCGGCTCTTCGGAGAAGACGTTGTCGAGGCCGGTGTCCAGGGTCTGCTCGATCTCGGCGCGGGTGCCGAGATCCTTGCTCATCCATTCGTCCTGGCCCGGCTCGAAGCCGTCGGCGCTGCCGCCGAAGCCGTCCTCGCCCTGACCATCGCCCCCCTCGGAATCGCTATAATTTCCGACCTCGGCGGGAGCTTCCCCGACCGGGCCCTCGTCACTGGCCCGTTCCAGCAGCGGGTTCCGCTCCAGCTCTTCTTCCACGAAGGTGGTGAGATCCAGGTTGGACAATTGCAGCAGCTTGATGGCCTGCATCAGCTGCGGCGTCATCACCAGCGACTGCGACTGCCGGAACTCTAGTCTCTGCGTAAGCGCCATGAAGCAAGAACCGTTCCCAAAATTGGTCCGATTTTTGCTTATCCTAGTCTGAGCCCGATGTACACGTCTTGACGAAACGCAAAAACGGGCTAGAGGCGGAATTCCTCGCCAAGGTAAAGGCGGCGCACATCCGGATCTGCAACGATCTCATCCGGAGTTCCCTCGGTCAAGATTTCCCCGGCATAGACGATATAGGCACGGTCGGTGAGGCCGAGCGTCTCGCGGACATTGTGGTCGGTGATGAGCACGCCGATGCCGCGATTGGTGAGATGGCGCACGAGATCCTGGATGTCGCCGACCGCAATCGGGTCGATGCCTGCGAAGGGCTCGTCGAGCAACATATAATTCGGCCGCGTCGCCAGCGCGCGCGCGATCTCGACGCGGCGGCGCTCGCCGCCCGAGAGCGCGATCGACGGCGATTTGCGCAGGCGCGTGATGTTGAACTCGTCGAGCAGCGAGTCGAGCTGCTGCTCGCGCTTCTTGCGCGATGGCTCGACCACTTCGAGCACGGCGCGGATGTTCTGCTCGACGGTGAGGCCGCGGAAGATCGAGGCTTCCTGCGGCAGATAGCCGATGCCGAGCCGCGCGCGCTGATACATCGGCAGCTTGGTGACGTCATGGCCGTCGAGTTCGATCGCGCCACGATCGGCCTTGATCAGGCCGGTGATCATGTAGAACACGGTGGTCTTGCCGGCGCCGTTGGGGCCGAGCAGACCGACCGCTTCGCCGCGGCGCACATAGATGCTGACGCCGCGCACCACCTGGCGGCTTCCGAAGGCCTTTTCCACGCTATGCACAGCCAGGAAGCCGGGCCGCTTCAGCAGCTGCGGGCCGCCGGCGCCATTGGAGGCGGCCGCGCTCCGGACCGGGTGGCCGGCCTGCGGACGCGCCCCAACCTGGTAGTCGGCCTCATAGCCGGCCTGGAACTGATCAGGAGCGCGCATCGACTGGTCCCGGGCGATCGGCGGCCCATCCCTGACGGGACTGGGCACGAGGCCGCCGACGCCGTCACCGAGCGCGGTGATGTCCCGGCGCGCAAATCCTGGCCGGCCGCGCTTGGCGGGGCGCCGACGGAACATGCTGAAGAGATCGACCATCCCGCCTTCCAGCCTTGCGCGGTTCTCGCGCAGTTCTTGCCCGATGCTCACGCGATCTGCCGCCCCGGCGCGATTCGCCGGTGCAGCATGAGTGAAGGGATGTCTCATGCCCAGTGAAACACGCCCGAAAAGCGGCGAACCCCGCATCAAAGCCCTGCGCGCTAGATACAGTCTCGCCGGGCAAGCTTCAACCTCGGATCGGTCGCGCCCGAGGCAAGTATCTGAATTTACTTTTGTTTATTTGAGCCGGGGAGCTGCAGGGGCGGCGCCGCGCCGGGTTTGGGCCCCTGACCACACTCGCTGCCGGCGCCCTGCGGCAGCAGGACCTGGACCCGGCCGGTGTCGGATTCGACGCGCGACACCCCGGTCGTCATGTCCACGGTGAGCCGGTCGCCGCGCATGACATTCTTGCACTGCGTCAGGACCACCTGGCTGCCGCCGCCGCCGAGCATGGTGATGAGGTTGGTCCTGGTGTCGAACACGGCGGTTTCGCCGGTGACCACCTGCTCCTTCTGGGTGACCACGACGTTGCCCCGGGCCTCCAGCCGCTTGATCGAGGAGCTGCCGCCCGGACCCGGCTGCGCCGACTGCATCGGCGCGGATTTCGCGCCCTTCGCCGCAGGCTGCGGCGCGGCCGGCTTGTCGCCGCCGCCCGACTCGTAGAACACCACCAGCGTCTTGGAGGTCATGGTGGTGTCGCCCTGGACGACCTTCACATTGCCGGCGAAGGTCGCCTCCTTCTTCTTGTCGCGCATCTCGAGCGAGGCAGCCTCGATCTGGATCGGCTGATCGCGGTTCTGCGAAAAACCCTGCATCGCGTTCGGCACGCCCTGCATCGTGCTCTGGGCGACGGCAGCTCCCGTGACGAGCAGCGCGAGACCTGCGGCGAGCACGGCCTTGCTGGCGACAGCGTCGCGCGTAAAACACTTCATCATGAAAATCACTTCGAATTGGCAGACTTGTTCTGAGGCGTGCGTGTCTTTGCCGGCTGCGCTGGCTCGGGTGCTGCAGGCTGAGTTGCGGCGGGGTCGTCCAGCTTGTCGAGGTACATCACCACATTGCCCTCGAAGCGGATGACGTCGCCGCCTTCGGTAATTCGCAGGCGATCCGCGCTGAGCGTTCCGTTGGTCAGCTTGACGTCGACGCGCTCCTCGGAGGTGACCACGCCCTTGTTCATGTCGACGAAGGCCGAGTTCAGCCGCGCCTCATAGCCGCTCGAGGTGCGCAGGAAGATGTCCTTGCGCAGCTCGAGCTGCTGCTGCTTGTTGTCGAAGCGGCCGGTACGGGCGTCGAGAAGCAAGGTCGACTGATCCTCCATCATCACCTTCGCGCGCAGGTCGTTGAGATCGACGTGATCGGGGTCGGTGATGTCCTGCGTCGCGGTCTTGGCCCAGAGCTCGTAAGGCCGCTGGTCCGGCGTGAAGCCGGACAGATGCGGCGATTCCATCGTGATCTTGGTGCCCGACACCACCAGGTTTCCGGAATCGAGCGGCAGCTTCGGCATCAGCATGCGGAACGGATTGAAGATCGAGATGCTCACGATGACGGCCATGGAGAACAGCACCGCGCCCGGCACCGCGATGCGCAGAATCCGCACCAGGCGGCTGTGGCGCGCCGCGCTGGCGAATTTCGCCGCAAGCGCGGCGTCATAGGTGGGATTCTGCGTCGAATTCACCTGGGTTCCTGTTTGCCTGGGCTCCTGAAGTCTCGCGCGCCGTGTCCGGTCGAGCGCGCCCATTCTATCCCGTGCGGCCCAAATATGCAGCCGGCGACAGGCCGTTACGAAAGTGACCGAAACGGGGCGGCGACCTCGGGCTAACGGCCGCGGCAGGCGTTCAGGAATGAGCGAAAATGTCCTCTTCCGCCCAGCCCTGGAGATCGAGCAATGCGCGGGTCGACAGGAAGTCGAAACAGGCCTGCGCCAGCTGGCTGCGGCCTTCCCGCACCAGCATGGCATCGAGCCGGTCGCGCAAGGCATGCAGATGCAGCACGTCGGAGGCGGCATAGGCGAGCTGCGGCTCGGTCAGGCTGTCGGAACCCCAATCGCTGGACTGCTGCTGCTTGGAGAGATCGACATTGAGCACCTCGCGCACGAGGTCCTTGAGGCCATGGCGGTCGGTGTAGGTCCGGGTCAGGCGCGAGGCGATCTTGGTGCAATAGACCGGCCCGGTCATGACGCCGAAGGTCTGGTACAGCACCGCGACGTCGAACCGCGCGAAGTGGAAGATCTTGGTGTTGGCCGGATTGGCCAGCAGCGCCTTCAGGTTCGGCGCGTCGGTGTGCCCCTTCGGGATCTGCACCACGTCGGCGCTGCCGTCGCCGGGCGAAAGCTGCACCACGCAGAGCCGGTCGCGGTGCGGGTTCAGCCCCATCGTCTCGGTATCGATCGCCACCGCTCCGGTGTAGCGCGTGAGGTCGGGCAGGTCGCCGCGGTGCAGGCGTACGGTCATGGCGGGTCAAAACCTCGGGTCGAATCGGTTAGATCGGCACAATAGCGAATTCGGATTGCCCGCGGTGTAGCCATTGCCGGCGAGGCACGCAAGCAAGGTTGCGCGCGGGAGGGAGGACGCCCCGGCGGGCGGTTGTTGCCGGGATCCCACAACCCGGCGCAGTCTTCCCAATCCAGCCCAATCTCTGCCATCCGCCCGTGGACATCGTGCGGGCCGTCCCCATCTGCCAGTCTTGCGCGTTACCTCCCACTCGTCCTGAATCAGGTGCCAATGACCGAACAGACGCTCGTAGCGCCCGTCAACGACCCACAAGACCGCCAGCGCGGCTTCTCGCGCTACCAAGTGATCCTCATCGCGCTGCTGGCGCTGACGCAATTCACGATCATCCTCGATTTCATCATCATGTCGCCGCTCGGCGCCATCCTGATGCCCGCGCTCGGCATCACGGCCGCACAGTTCGGCATCGCCGTCTCGGCCTATGCGTTCAGCGCCGGACTCTCGGGCATTCTCGCCGCCGGCTTTGCCGATCGCTTCGATCGCAAGCGCCTCCTGCTGTTCTTCTATGTCGGCTTCACGCTGGGCACCCTGCTCTGCGCAATGGCGCCGAACTATCATGTGCTGCTGCTCGGCCGGATCGTCACCGGATTGTTCGGCGGCGTGATCGGTGCGGTCGTGCTCGCCATCATCACCGACCTGTTCCCGCTGCATCAGCGCGGCCGCGTGATGGGCTTCATCCAGACCGCGTTCGCCGCGAGCCAGGTGCTCGGCATTCCCTTCGGGCTGTTTCTCGCCAATCACTGGAGCTGGCATGTCTGCTTCGTTGCGATCGTCGTGCTGTCGATCGTCACGATCGCCATCATCGCATTCATCATGGAGCCGGTCGACGCGCATCTGAAGCTGAAGCAGGACAGAAACCCGTTCCACCATCTGGTCGCGACGGTGTTCGAGCCGCGCTATACGCTGGCTTTCGCCGTCACGACCTTGCTGGCGACGGGCGGCTACATGCTGATGCCGTTCTCCAGCGCCTACACCGTGCACAATCTCGGCATCGACATCACTCATCTGCCGACGATCTATCTCGTCTCCGGCCTGTTCAGCATCGTCACGGGGCCACTGGTTGGCCGTGCCAGCGACGCCTTCGGCAAATATCCGACCTTCGTGTTCGGCTGCCTGATGACCGTCGTCATGGTGCTGATCTACACCCATCTCGGCCACGTCTCGCTCGCGACCGCGATCCTCGTCAACGTGCTGATGTTCGTTGGCATCTTCTCGCGCATGATCCCGTCACAGGCGCTGATGACGGCGATCCCTGACCAGAGCCAGCGCGGCTCCTTCAGCGCCGTCAGCGCCTCGCTGCAGCAGCTCTCCGGCGGCCTCGGCGCGGTGCTCGCCGCCGCGATCATCGCGCAGGCACCCGATGGCGCGCTGCTGCATTTCGACCGGATCGGCTACGTCGTCGTGACCACGACCATCGTCACGCTTGTGATGATGTATTTCGTGCAGAAGGCGGTGGCGGAACGGGTGGGGAAGCAGGTGGTGTGAGGGGAGAGAAGTAGCCGCCGTCCGAATTCGTTTTCCGCGGGATGGAAGTCACCTGCTTTGTGGCGGACACAGTGCCGCACGTCACGCAGACACGTTCTTCGCTAGCTTCATCCGATCGGTCCTCGCGACTCGACAAGAAACAACAAGACCAAGGGCAGGAAATGGGAAAGCTGACACGACGAACATTCGTGGTGGGTTCGGCCGTCGCGTTGTGCGCGCCGGCTGTAAGGACCGAGGCGCAATCCGCGTGGCCGTCCAAACCGATCAAGATCATCGTGCCCTATCCACCGGGCGGCCAGACCGACGGCATCGCACGCGCGTTCGGCGACTTCCTGGCGCGGCAGGTGGGCAAGCCGGTCATCGTCGAAAACAAGGGCGGCGCCGGCGGCGTCATCGGCGTGACAGACGCAAAACGCGCCGATCCGGACGGGACCACCATTCTGTGCACGATCTCGTCGTCGCTGATCCAGAACCGCGTCACGGTGAGAGACCTGCCCTACGATCCCGAAAAGGATTTTACCTATCTGACGATGGTCATCGGCGCTGGCGGTCCGGTCGTAGCGGCGAAGAAGACGGGCGCGACCAACCTGCGCGAGTTCATCGAATACTGCAAGAAGGTCGGCAGCGTGAACTGGGGATCCTACGGCGTGGGCTCGACGCCGCACGTCCTGATCGAGACAATCGCCAAGCAATACGGCATCAAGGTTCAGGTCATCCAGTATCGCGGCGAGGCGCCGATGTGGAATGACGTCGCCGGACAGACGCTTGATGGCGCCGCCGGAAGTTATGCCGCAGCCGCGCCCGTCATCCAGGCCGGCACCGGCAACCTGATCGGCGTGGTCGGCACCCGCTTGCCGCCCTATCCGGACACGCCGACCATGACCGAGCAAGGCGCCGTCGGCGACTTCTACGATCTGCGCCCCTTCACCACGTTTGCGGTGCCGTCCGGCACGCCGCGGGATATCGTCGATCTGCTCTCCCCGCTGCTGATCCAGGCCGAAACCGATCCGAAAGTTCAGCAGATGCTGAACAACTTCATCCTGTCATCGCCGGCCGATTTCGAAACGACGAATCGGATCTTCAAGCGCGACAGCGACGTGATGCTCCGCATCCTGGGCGATCTCGGCGTCAAGCCGCCGGAGTAGCCGCGTTGCGGCCTAGCAGCCCAGCCCGCTTTGCTCCTCGTGGCTCGTCGTATTCGGCGCCCAGCCGACATCGCTCCACATTCGGTGAACCCACGCCGGGCCTTCGGTGACCAAGGTTGCATCGATGCGCCGAACGGAGATCTTCAGTGAAGTTCAAACTTGCCGCCGCGATCCTCGCCGCAAGCCTCCCGCTGGCATCGATGGCTTTCGCCCAAGACACCACCCAAAGCACCACGCCAGCCGACCTTGCCGTGATCGATGCCTGCCTCAAGAAGGTGGAGAAAACCGGCGGTTTCGGCAGCGCCTGCGTCGGGCTCGTCGCCGACCCCTGCATCAAGGCGGCAGAGGGCGCGAATGACGATGTCGCCAGATGGAAGGCCTGCGCGGCGCGCGAACTCGCCGTCTGGACGCAGAAAACCAGTGAGGCGCTGAAGAAGGTTCAGGCCGGCGGGTTCGCCGACGCGATCAAGGCGGTCAATGACTCGCAGAAAATTTTCGCCACGTCGCGTGATCGCCTCTGCGCGGTCTTCGACAACGTCGACCCCGGCATGTACCGGGGCGGCGCGAGCTACTGCCGCCTGCGCGAGACCGCGAACCGCTCGCTGAGCCTGATCAAGCTCGGCGCTGCGGTCAACGAGCACTGAGGCCTCGTAAGGAGGCTCGGGGTCACCGGCCTTGCGGCATCTTCCGGCGTGGCAACGACGGCGATTCGGCCCGCCATGAGCGCTGTGCCTCGGTGTCGTGGACCGGTCAGCGGCTCGATGTCCTGCGGATGAGCGATTTCAATCGCTTGAGCAGGGGATGGTGCCCAGGAAAGGACTCGAACCTTCACGGCCGTTAAGCCACTGGCACCTGAAGCCAGCGCGTCTACCAATTCCACCACCTGGGCATGCCGTTTGGGGCACGGAGGCGGTTACTACGGTTCGGTGACGCCGTTGTCAATTCATGCGTGCGGCCGGCTTCTGGATGCCGATTGCGCATCGCAAACCGGCCCGATACAAGCCTGACACGACGCACTCTTTTCCGCAGGAACGGACCCTCCATGGCATCGAATCTGGACACGCTCGTCACGGTTTTCGGCGGATCGGGGTTTTTGGGCCGGAATGTCGTCCGGGCCCTGTGCAAGCGCGATTACCGGGTCCGGGTCGCGGTACGGCGGCCGGAACTCGCCGGCTATCTGCAGCCCTCCGGCAAGGTCGGCCAGGTCCACACCGTGCAGGCGAATCTGCGCTATCCGGCCTCGGTCGAGGCGGCGCTGCGTGATTCGCATGTCGCGATCAATCTCGTGGGTGTGCTCACCGAGGGCGGCGCGCAAACCTTCGACGCCGTCCAGGCCAAGGGCGCCGAGACGATCGCCAAGGCGGCGGCCGCAGCCGGGGCCCAGCTGGTGCATGTGTCCGCGATCGGGGCCGATGCGCAGTCGCCCTCGCGCTATGCCCGGGCCAAGGCGGCCGGCGAGGCCGCCGTGCTCGCCGCGGTGCCCGCCGCCACGATCTTCCGCCCCTCCGTGGTGTTCGGCCCCGAGGACCAGTTCACCAACCGCTTTGCCGCGATGGCCCGGATGTTCCCGGTGCTGCCGCTGATCGGCGGCGAGACCAAGATGCAGCCGGTCTATGTCGGCGACGTCGCCACCGCGATCGCCGATGCCGTCGACGGCAAGGCCAAGCCGGGCGCGACGTACGAGCTCGGCGGGCCGGAAGTGCTGACCATGCGCGAGATCATCGAGACCATCCTCGAGATCACCGACCGCGAGCGGCTACTGATCCCGCTGTCGTTCGGCCTCGCCCGCTTCAATGCCGCCTTCCTGCAATTCGCGCCGGGCGCGCTGAAGCTGACGCCGGACCAGGTCACGCTGCTCGAGCGCGACAATGTCGTGTCGGAGGCGGCAAAGGCCGCAGGGCTGACGCTGGAAGGCCTTGGCATCCAGGCCGATTCGCTGGAAGCGATCGCCCCGCAATATCTCTGGCGCTTCCGCCCGCAAGGCCAGTTCCAGCGCATGAGCGTGTGAAGCGCCTCTCTATCCGTCGTCATGCCCGGGCTTGACTCGGGCACCCACGTCTCGCTGCAGTCGCGGATGCGCGTGGATGGCCGGGTCAAGCCCGGCCATGACGAGCCGATGGGACTGCCCAAAGCGCGATGCGATTGGGATGAATCGTGATCGCGCTTTAGTGGCCCAGCGCGAGCGCAATCAGGCCGAGCGTGCCGACGATGACGCGCCACCAGGCGAACACCACGAAGCCGTGGCGGGTGACGTAGGTCAGGAACGTCTTCACTACGATGATGGCGGTGATGAAGGACACCACGAAGCCGATCGCGACGATGCCCATGTTGTCCATCGTCATCTCGGCGCGGCTCTTGTAGAAGTCGTAGGCGAACGCGCCGATCATGGTGGGAATGGCGAGGAAGAACGAGAACTCCGCCGCGGCGCGCTTGTCGGCCCCGAGCAGCATCGCCGCGACGATGCTGGCGCCGGAGCGCGACACGCCGGGGATCATCGCCACGCACTGTGCCATGCCGATATAGAGATACGTCAGAAGCGGAAACCTGGTGGCGTCATGCTCGCGCGGCTTGAGATCGAGCTTGTCGACCCAGAGCAGGATGGCGCCGCCGACGATCAGCGTGAAGCAGATGACCCAGGGATTGAACAGCAGGCTCTTGATGTACTTGCCGGCGACGAGGCCGACGACCACGGCGGGCAGAAACGCCACCAGCACGCCGATCACGAAACGGCGCGCATCCGCATCGCCGGAGAAGAAGCCGATCACGACGTCCCAGAGCTTCCGGAAATAGAGCCCGACAATCGCGAGGATCGCGCCGAGCTGGATCAGAACCGTAAACGAATCCCAGAACGGACCTTCGCCGAGATGGAAGAAACGCTCCGCGAGCAGAAGGTGGCCGGTGGAGGATACGGGAAGGAACTCGGTCACACCCTCGATGATGCCGAGGATCACTGCCCGTATTGCGTCTGACATATTTACGGTCCATTTCGGCTGGAAAAGCGGGGCTCTTCTCGCCTATTCGCCCCCATGCCGCAATCGCAAAAATGCGACATCACGCCTTGCTTCGCGGTTTTGAGGGACTAGTGTGGCGCCGCACAAACATTGATGGATTCTTAAGCACCATCACATAGTCAAAGGCTTCATGTTTACGCTGTTTCATCATCCGTTCTGTCCGCATTCGCGCTTCATCCGCCTGATCGCGGGCGAATACGGGCTCGACGTGAAGCTGGTCGAGGAACGCAGCTGGGAGCGGCGCGAAGCATTCCTGCTGCTCAATGCGGCCGGCACCACGCCTGTCCTGGTGGACGATGAACAGCCGCCGATCCCGGGCGCGGCCATCATCGCCGAATATGTCGACGAAGCCTACGGCGCCGAGATGGGCGTGAAGCGCCTGATGCCGGAGACGATCGCCGAGCGCGTCGAGGTGCGCCGGCTGATGGCCTGGTTCAACGAAAAATTCTTCGAGGAGGTCTCGCATCCTCTCGTCACCGAGCGGATCTACAAGCGCTTCATGAGCGAGGAGAACGGCGGCGGCGCGCCTTCGGCCGACGTGATGCGCGCAGCGAAAGCCAATGTGCGCTATCATCTGGCCTATATCGGCTGGCTGGCGCAGACGCGCAACTTCCTCGCCGGGGACCGGATCACTTACGCGGATCTCGCCGCCGCGGCGCATCTCTCGGCGATCGACTATCTGGGCGACGTGCCATGGAGCGAGGACGACGCAGCAAAGGCGTGGTACGCGCGGGTGAAATCCCGCCCGTCGTTCCGTCCGCTGCTGAGCGAATGGCTGGCCGGCGTGCCGGCCTCGCGGACCTACGTGGACCTGGATTTCTGATGAGGGCCGTCATGCCCGGGCTTGTCCCGGGCATCCACGTGCTTCCTGTCTCGGTGAGGACTACACAAGAACGTGGATGGCCGGGACAAGCCCGGCCATGACGACGTCGAGTGTGGACGCATTGAACAACATCGACACAGACACGGATCGGTTGCGCAGCGCGCTCGAAGAGCAAGCGCGCGCGCTCGGCTTCGACTGTATCGGCATCACCGCACCGGGCACGATCGAGGCGGCCGGAAAATACTTTCTCGAATTCATCGCCTCGGGCGGCCATGGCGACATGGACTGGCTCGCAAGCCAGCCGGAGCGCCGCGTCGATCCGCGCGGGCTGTGGAGCGACGTGCGCAGCGTGATCATGCTCGGCGTCAATTACGGTCCCGATTCCGATCCGCTCGCGATCCTGCAGCAGCGCACGCGCGCTGCGATCTCGGTCTATGCGCAGGGCGACGACTATCACGACCTCATCAAGAAGCGGCTAAAGGCGCTGGCGCGCTGGCTGGTTGCGACCGCGCCGAGCGAGGTGAAGGTGTTCGTCGACACCGCGGCCGTGATGGAAAAGCCGCTGGCGCAGGCCGCGCATCTCGGCTGGCAGGGCAAGCACACCAACCTCGTCTCGCGCGAGTTCGGCTCATGGCTGTTCCTCGGCGCGATCTACACCACGCTGGAACTGCCGCGCGATGCCGCCGAGATCGATCATTGCGGCTCGTGCCGGGCCTGCCTCGACATCTGCCCGACCGCGGCATTCCCGGCGCCTTACAAGCTCGATGCACGGCGCTGCATCTCCTATCTCACCATCGAGAACAAGGGACCGATCCCGCGCGAATTCCGCAAGAGCATCGGCAATCGCATTTATGGTTGCGATGATTGCCTTGCGGCATGTCCGTGGAACAAGTTCGCGCAAGAAGGACGCGAGGCCAAGCTCGCAGCTCGTGATGAATTGCGCGCACCTTCGCTCGCTGAACTCGCGCGGCTCGACGATGCGGCGTTCCGCGCGTTGTTCACGAAGTCGCCGGTGAAGCGGATCGGCCGCGACCGCTTCTTGCGCAACGTGCTGATCGCGATCGGCAACTCCGGTGAGGCAACACTGGCGGAAGAGGCGCGGCGCTTGTTGGACGATGCGAGCCCGCTGGTGCGCGGGGCTGCGGTGTGGACGCTGGGGCAGCTGCTGGAGCGCGAAGAGTTCGAAGCGACGAAAAGCGCGGCGCTGGGCGGAGAGTTCGACGACAGCGTGCGTGAGGAGTGGCTGGCCGCTATCCGACCCTCATCCTGAGGAGCGCGCCCGAAGCGCGCGTCTTGAAGGATAGAGGCCGAGATGCAGCAGCGGGGCCTGCATCCTTCGAGACGGCGCTTCGCGCCTCCTCAGGATGAGGATCGTGGACCTTGATTTCCCCACCCAATCCCGCAATCTCGCGCGCATGACAAACATGCCTTTCTTCACCCGCGACGGCGAGACATTCCACCCGACGGAAGTTGCCAACGGCCCCTGGGATCCGAAGTCGCTGCACGGGCGCGTCATCATCGGCCTGCTCGGTTTCGCCATCGAGGAGCGCCATTCCGGCCCAGAATTCGTACCGGCGCGGCTCACCGTCGACATGTTTCGGCTGCCGACCATCGACAAGCCGATCGAAGTGACGACGCGCCTGGTGCGCGATGGCATGCGCATACGCGTGGTTGAAGCGGAATTCTTCTCCGGCGGAGTCAGCATGGCGCGCGCCTCGTGCCAGCTGCTGCGCAAGACGCAAAATCCCGACGGAAACGTCTGGTCGCCGCCGAACTGGGACGCGCCGAAGCCGGCCGACATTCCCAAGCCCACCGATCCCAGGCTCGGCATGAACGGCAAATGGGCCACGCGGCCGATCGTCGGCCACATGGGCTCGCTCGGGCCGCGCCGGCTCTGGATGAGCGAGGTGCGCGAGCTCGTTGCGGGCGTGCCGATGACGCCGTTCGTGCATGTCGCAACCGGCGCCGATTTCGCCAGCCCGTTCGCCAATGCCGGCGACAAGGGGCTCGGCTACATCAACAGCGACGTCACGATTTATCTGCACCGCCTGCCGGTCACGGAATGGATCGGCTTCGAGGTCGTGAACCACCACGCCACCGACGGCGTCGCGATCGGCGAGTGCTGGCTCTATGACGAACAGGGTCCGATCGGCACCGCGACGGTGGCGGCGCTGGCGCAGCGCAAGCCGATGGCGAATCCGTCGAAGCGGTAGCGCACGCCGCTCTCTCTCGGTCATTCCGGGGCGTGCGAAGCACGAGCCCGGAATCCATCGGACGGCAGAGTTGGTGGAGGAATGGATTCTCAGGTGCGCAATTGCGCCATAGTTCGCGCTGCGCGCGCCCCCAGAATGACAGTCAGGTAAGATGCCTCTGCATCGCCGGCCGTGCCTTGAGCTCGGCGCCCTGCTTGGCGGCGATCTTCGCGATGCGTTCCGGCGCGAATTTCAGGTCGACGAACGCCGGCGCGGTGTTGGCGACCTCGTGATAGCTCGCGATCTGTCCCCCCTTCAGCGTCATGATCGCAACGCCCTCGAACATCGCCCGCGCGCCGTTCGCTTCCGGCAGGGTCGAACGATAGCTGAAGGTGTAGCGCGCATAGAGCGTGGTGCCGTCGGTGACGGGATCATGCATGTCCCAGCGGAAATCGGTCGCCGTGCGATAGAACCAGTCGTCGATCATCGCGGCGATCTTCTCGCGGCCTGCGAAGGCGCCGTAGAACACGTCGTGATAGACGCCGTCCTCGGTGAACAGCTCGGCGAAGGCACGGCCGTTGCGCTGCTCGACTGCATCGCAGAAAGCGCGCAGCATGGCGGTTGTTGTCATTGGCGTTGCTCCCAATCGTTGTGCCCTCTCCCCTTGTGGAAGAGGGCAGCTCCGCTCGTTGACGCGCATTCACTCGGGTGAGGGGTCGCTCCCGCGAGTTCAACTCTCACTTGAATTCGCGGAGAGAACCCCTCATCCGGCGCTTCGCGCCACCTTCTCCCACAGGGGAGAAGGAATAAGAACAAGCTCACCCGATCTCGGCGACCGCCGCAAGAAGGCGCGCGACGTCCTGGGGGCGGGAGAGGCGGTGATCGCCGTCCTGGATCATGGTCAGAACGACGTCGTCGGCCGGCAGACGGTGCGTCAGCTTGAACGCGTGCTGCCACGGCACATCAGGATCTTTCGCGCCTTGCAGGATGCGGACAGGGCAGCCGAGATCGATGGCACTGCCGAGCACGAGGTGATTGCGGCCCTCCTCGATCAGGTTCCGCGTGATCGGGTAGGGCGAGCCGTCGCCGTATTCGGACGGCCGCAGCCAGACGCCCTTGGTCTCGATCTCCTTCTTCACCGCGGGCGAAAAATTCTTCCACATCAGCTCCTCGGTGAAGTCGGGCGCCGGCGCGATCAGGACGAGGCCGGCCAGCGACGCCTTGGCAGGACGTTTTTTGATCTCGCGTGCGAGCAGCAGCGCCATCCAGCCGCCCATGGAGGAGCCAACCAGGATTTGCGGGCCCTCGCAGAAACGCTCGAACACGGCACGGCTGTCCTCGAGCCAGCGTCCGATGGTTCCATCGACGAAGTCGCCGCCGGATTCGCCGTGGCCGGAATAGTCGAACCGGACCATGGCGCGCCCGTGGTCCCGGGCCCAGGCATCCAGAGCCAAGGCCTTGCTGCCCTGCATGTCCGACTTGAAGCCGCCGAGCCAGACCAGTCCCGGCCCGCTTCCGCGGCGGCTCCGCACCGCGATCCTGCGTGCGGACGGCCCCTCGCCCACATCGATGAAGTCGAGCGCGGCCTCTGGAATGATATCGGTCATGGAACGTTTACTCTGGCTGTGCGGTTTGAGCTGAACCGGGCCGCGTGCCTGCGACGCAGCCTGATCCGACATTGGCCCTTTGGGACGCTTGCGGAACTGAGGCAAGGTGTCTATGTCGTCAGCGTGCCCAGGCGTGGCCAAAATGCCTCGCATTTGAGGGTTTTTCGCGCCTCGCACGAGCGACTTGCTTGCCGGCAAACGCATCTTCCTTCAAGATAGCCGCTTCCTTCACAACATTGGAGAACCACCCATTCGCCGTCCTAATAAAGCTCCGCCCGCTGCCAGCAAAGACGGGCCGCGCATCAATGATGATATCCGCAATGCGCAGATCCAGCTGATCGACCAGACCGGTGACAACAAGGGCACGGTTGAGACCGTCGTTGCCATCCGGATGGCCCAGGAAGCCGGCATGGATCTGGTCGAGATTTCGCCGAATGTCAGTCCTCCGGTCTGCAAGATCATGGACTACGGCAAGTATAAGTATTCCGCTCAGAAAAAAGCCGCGGAAGCCCGCAAGCGGCAGAAGACGGTCGAGATCAAGGAGATCAAGCTCCGCCCGATGATCGACGACCATGATTACGACGTGAAGATGCGCGCGATGCAGCGGTTTTTCGAAGAGGGCGACAAGGTCAAGATCACCCTGCGCTATCGCGGCCGCGAAATGGCGCACCAGGAGATCGGCACCAAGCTGCTGGACAAGATCAAGACCGACGTCGCCGAGCTCGCCAAGGTCGAGCAGGACGCGCGGTTCGAAGGCCGCCAGGTCGTCATGGTGCTGGCGCCGCGCTGAGCGCGTCTTGTCAGGATCGAGAGTTCAACGGCCCGTCCGGATCTCCGGCGGGCCGTTTTGTTTTTGCCGAGGTGCAAGCCGCGGACGCCGCTGCACCACTCCCGCTCGCGGGAGCGGTCGACGCTCGCAGCGCGGCGGGTGAGGGCTTTCTCCTCTTTTCTCGCCCGTGGAGACACCCTCTCCCCAACCCTCCCCCCGCAGGCGGGGGAGGGAGCCGACCGCCATCGCGGCGACAGCTACGTCCTGGTCGCCTGCCAGGTGCCGCTGCACTGGTCGCCGGAGATGACGCCTTTCCAAGATCCCGTTCCGCTCACGCCGGCGAGGCGGCCGCCGCCGCTGGCACGGGAGGCGCCGACCGAGACCTGGACGGCGACCGCGCCGCTGCGCCTGACCGTGCCGGAGACCCGGCCGCCGCCAGCGGAGGAGACGCGGCTGCCCGTGACGGTGAAGGGAACGCTGTAGCCCGAGCTGCAATTGCCGCGGGTGGTGGCGAAGGTCACGTTCCAGATACCGTCATAGACGCCGGCGCGGGCATCGGCGGCCTGTGGCAGCGCAGCCGCGGCGATCACGGCAAACAGCGCCAGATGGCGGGGACGGGCAAAACCGGCCAGTGAAATCGGAAATTGCAGAAAATGGGCCATTTTGGACCTGTTTCAGAACGAGTAGGCTTGTAATGCGGGTGACAGCCTCCAATAGTCGGCGGGCAAGTTCCAGCGGTTCATCGTTGCCATTTTGCCCTTCCTCTGTCATAAGCCCAGCCTTCATCGCCCGGCTGATTTACGGGCTGCCGTGGCGGTGTCTCGTGCGGGTTTCGCGCTTGTTCGCAAAACTTGAGCACAATCAACGCTCTAACGAGCATTTTTGACGGTCCAGCCGCCCTTGCGGGCGGATATCTGCGGCCATTAGGAGAGCCAAATGCCCAAGCTGAAGACCAAATCGGGCGCTAAAAAGCGCTTCAAGGTGACTGCCACCGGCAAAGTGATGCACGCCCAGCGCGGCAAGCGCCACGGCATGATCAAGCGGACGAAGAAGCAGATCCGTCAGCTCCGCGGCACCCGCGTGCTGTTCAAGACCGACGGCGACAACGTCAAGAAGTACTTCTTGCCGAACGCCTGATCGCGTCCACGATCATTGCCAGCCGTGCCGCGCATCCCGCGGCGATCCGCTAACCAAAGTCATCTCTGAAGGATTTCGTCATGTCTCGCGTCAAACGCGGTGTGACCGCCCACGCCAAGCACAAGAAAGTCTACAAGGCCGCCAAGGGTTTCTATGGCCGCCGCAAGAACACCATCCGTGCCGCCAAGCCGGCCGTGGAGAAGGCGATGCAATACGCCTTCCGCGACCGCAAGCGCAAGAAGCGCACGTTCCGCGCGCTCTGGATCCAGCGCATCAACGCGGCCGTCCGTCCGTTCGGCCTGACCTACAGCCGATTTATCGACGGCATGGCCAAGTCCGGGATCACCGTGGACCGCAAGGTGCTGTCGGATCTGGCGATCAGCGAGCCCGCCGCGTTCCAGGCGATCGCCGAGAAGGCCAAGGCCGCGCTGGCGGCCTGAGGCCGGCGCTAGCGGGCCTTTGGGCCCGCAGCCTTCAACGCGCGCTGCGAGTAGCGCTGGGCGACCTGCGCCCGGCAAAAGGCCGTGAACGAGAGATACATGGTGCCGGACTTGTTCCGGTACTTGCGATCGCACGCCTGCAACTCGCGCTGATAGCTGAGCTTCTGCGGCGGCTTCTGCTGGCCGACGAAATCAGCTTCGCATTTCTTCTCGACCACTTCACCGAACTGCACGTCGCCGCTGGCGCCATAGGCGCAGGCCTCGAACAGCTTCATGGCAGCGCCGCAGCCAGGCGCCGCATCGAGGACAGCGATGACGTCGTCCATCGACGTCGATTTGGCCGGGCATTCCTCGGCGTCGGCCGCGCCACCCGAAACACCTTGCAAGAGAAGCAGGGCCAGGCCGACCAAGCGGGATCTCGAAAGCATCGCAAAACTCTCCTCGTCCCCGTTGGTGCCGGGCCGCCGCGCCGGGTTCAACCCAGCCGCCCGCAAGCCCGAAATGACCGGCTTTTTGCTTGACGTTACGGCCTTCGGGCGGCGACAACCCAGCCGAATTTAGAGCCAAGGATTTGCCTGTGTCCGACCTCGCAACGCTCGAAACGTCCATCCTCGAACAAATCGCCGCCGCTGGCGATGAAGCCGCTCTCGAAGCCGTGCGCGTCGCTGCCCTCGGCAAGAAGGGCTCGATCTCCGCGCTGCTCGCCACGCTCGGCAAAATGTCGCCGGACGAGCGCAAGACGCAAGGCGCGGCGATCAACCAGGCCAAGGATGCAGTCACCCAGGCGCTCGCCGCACGTCGCGACGTGCTGAAGTCGGCCGCGCTCGATGCGCGGCTCGCCGCCGAGACCGTCGACGTCACGCTGCCGCTGCGCGACGCGGCGGCCGAAGCCGGCCGCATCCATCCGCTGAGCCAGGTCTGGGACGAGCTGACCACGATCTTCGCCGACATGGGATTCTCGGTCGCCGAAGGCCCCGACATCGAGACCGACGACTACAACTTCACCAAGCTGAACTTCCCGGTAGGCCATCCCGCGCGCGAGATGCACGACACGTTCTTCTTCCATCCGAAGGAGGACGGCTCGCGCATGCTGCTGCGGACTCACACCTCGCCGGTGCAGGTGCGCACCATGCTGAGCCAGAAGCCGCCGATCCGCGTGATCTGTCCGGGCCGCACCTATCGCATCGATTCGGACGCGACCCACACGCCGCAATTCCACCAGGTCGAGGGCCTCGTCATCGACAAGAGCTCGCATCTCGGCCACCTCAAATGGATCCTGCACGAGTTCTGCAAGGCGTTCTTCGAGGTCGACCACATCAACATGCGCTTCCGTCCCTCGTTCTTCCCGTTCACCGAGCCATCGCTGGAAGTCGACATCCAGTGCCGCCGCGACAAGGGCGAGATCCGCTTCGGCGAAGGCGAGGACTGGCTCGAGATTCTCGGCTGCGGCATGGTGCATCCGAACGTGCTGCGCGCTTGCGGCATCGATCCCGACGAGTACCAGGGCTTTGCCTGGGGCATGGGCATCGACCGCATCGCCATGCTGAAATACGGCATCGCCGATTTGCGCCAGCTGTTCGACAGCGACGTCCGCTGGCTGAGCCACTACGGCTTCAAGCCGCTGGAGGTGCCGACGCTGGCAGGGGGGCTGAGCACGTGAGGTTTGTGAGTGGCCGTACAAAAACTCTCCCCGTTCCCTCCCCCCTTGTGGGGGAGGGTCAGGGAGGGGGGTAGCCACGGATGCCGCACGCAGTTGTAAGCGAGCGACAGCGCAGCCGGGCGAAACAGCTTCGCCGAGCGATGACGCGCGCCGAAACACTGCTGTGGCGGCACCTGAAGGCTAACCGCATGGATGGCGTTGGCATCCGTCGCCAATCGCCAATCGGAAATTACATTGCTGACTTCGTGTGCTTCTCCTCAAAGCTCATCATCGAGCTCGATGGGGAATCCCATGATTTCGAGGAACGTCAGAAAAAAGATGAGCTTCGCGACGCTTTCTTCGCAGCCGAGGGTTTTCAGGTTCTGCGCTTCACCAACGAGCAGGTGATGACGAACCTTGAGGGAGTTGTTGAGACAATTCGCCAGGCAACTTCTGTCAGAGCCCGCGGCTTACCCCCCTCCCTGCCCCTCCCCCACAAGGGGGGAGGGAACGCCGACACCGACCAAGATCAATTCGTTAACACCGACAAGAGCCGAGGCACACAGCCATGAAATTCACCCTCTCCTGGCTGAAGGATCATCTCGACACCGACGAGCCGCTCGAGAAGCTCGCCGCGAAGCTCACCATGATCGGGCTCGAGGTCGAGAACATCGAGGACAAGGCGAAGGCATTGAAGCCCTTCACCATTGCGAAGGTGATCTCGGCCGAGCAGCATCCGAATGCAGATCGGCTGCGCGTCTGCATGGTCGACACCGGTGACGGTGGCGCGCCGGTGCAGGTGGTGTGCGGTGCGCCGAATGCGCGCGCGGGGCTCGTCAGCGTGTTCTCACCCCCCGGCACCTACATTCCCGGCAAGGACATCACGCTCGGCATCGGCACCATCCGTGGCGTCGAGAGCCGCGGCATGCTGTGCTCGGCCGCCGAATTGCAGATCTCCAACGACCATGACGGCATCATGGAATTGCCGGCGGACGCGCCCATTGGCACGGCCTACGCCGAATGGGCCGGCCTCGGCGATCCCGTGATCGAGATCAATTTGACGCCGAACCGGCAGGACTGCACCGGCGTGCACGGCATCGCGCGCGACCTCGCCGCTGCCGACATGGGCAAGTTCAAGGACCCGACGATCAAGCCGGTCAAGGGCGAATTCCCCTGCCCGGTGAAGGTGACGGTCGAGGACGCCACGCTGTGTCCCGGCTTCGCGCTCCGCCTCGTGCGCGGCGTCAAGAACAAGCCGTCTCCGGAATGGCTGCAGAAGCGGCTGACCGCGATCGGGCTGCGCCCGATCAACGCGCTGGTCGACATCACCAATTTCATGACCTTCGATCGCGCTCGTCCGCTGCACGTGTTCGACGCGAAGAAGGTCAAGGGCGATCTCGTCGTGCGCCGCGCGCGCGAGGGCGAGAGCCTGCTCGCGCTCGACGGCCGCACCTACAAGCTCGATCCCTCGATCTGCGTCATCGCCGACGAGCACGGCGTCGAATCGCTCGCCGGCATCATGGGCGGCGAGGCCTCGGGCTGCGACGAGAACACCACCGACGTCTTGATCGAATCGGCGCTGTGGAACGAGATCAACATCGCCCAGACCGGCCGCAAGCTCGGCATCAATTCCGATGCGCGCTACCGCTTCGAGCGCGGCGTCGATCCCGCCTTCATGGTGCCGGGGCTGGAGCTTGCGACCAGGCTGGTGATGGAGATGTGCGGCGGCACACCGTCCGAAACCGTCGTGGTCGGCAAGTCCTTTGCCGACGATCACCTGATCGAATTCCCGATCACCGAGGTGAAGCGCCTGTCGGGCATCGAGGTGCCGCAAGCCGAGATGAAGCGCATCCTGACGCATCTCGGGTTCATGATGGCGGGCCCGGGACCGGTGGTGAAGGTCGCAGTGCCGTCGTGGCGTTCCGACGTGCACGGCAAAGCCGACATCGTCGAGGAGATCGTGCGCATTTTCGGCGTCGACAAGGTGCCGATGACGCCGTTCGATCGCGGCGACGAGCCCCGCAAGGCGGTGCTGACGCCGCTCCAGCTGCGCACCCGCCGCGCCCGGCGCGCGCTCGCGAGCCGTGGCATGGTCGAGGCCGTGACGTGGTCGTTCATCGCAAAGCCCGCGGCCGAACTGTTCGGCGGCGGCCAGCGCGCGCTCGAAGTGGCCAACCCGATCGCCTCGGATCTCTCCGACATGCGCCCGACCCTGCTCGCCGGCCTGATCGCAGCCGCACAGGCCAACGCCGATCGCGGCTTTGGCGATGTCGCGCTGTTCGAGGTCGGCCAAATCTTCAAGGGCGATCGCCCGCAGGATCAGTTCATGGCGGCGAGCGGCGTCCGCCGCGGCCTGGCTTACTCCGAAGGTCTCGGACGGCATTGGTCCGGCTCGGCGCAGGCCGACGTGTTCGACGCCAAGGCCGACGCGCTTGCGGTGCTGGCCGCGGCCGGTGCGCCGATGCAGGCGCTGCAGATTGTTGCCGGCGGCCCCACCTGGCTGCACCCGGGCCGCTCCGGCACGATTCAGATCGGGCCGCAGAACGTGCTCGGGTATTTCGGCGAGATGCACCCCAGAGCGCTCGAGGCACTCGGCGCCGACGGGCCGCTGATGGCGTTCGAGGTGATCCTCGACCGCATTCCCGAGGCCAAGAAGAAGCCGACCCGCGCCAAGCCCTTGATCGAGCTGTCGGCGTTCCAGCCGGTGTCCCGCGACTTCGCCTTCATCGTCGACCGCAGCGTCAAGGCGGGCGACATCGTCCGAGCCGCGCAGGGCGTCGACAAGAAGCTGATCACCGCCGTCAACGTCTTCGACGTCTACGAAGGCAAGGGTATCGACGATGGCAAGAAGTCGATTGCGATCGCGGTCTCGCTGCAGCCGCGCGAGAAGACGCTGACCGACCAGGAGATCGAGGCGGTCGGCGCCAAGATCGTGGCCGAGGTGACGAAGAAGACCGGCGGCATCTTGCGCGCATGACGCCGAAAAGTGTGAAGCCGCTTTCGGACAACGTCATGCTCGAGAGTCGTAGAGCATGAGTCCTGCGGACTTTCTCCCCAAGGATGTCAGCCTCACCATGGCGGCGGCGCTCTGCGCCGTCGCTTTCGTTTCGGGCACGGCCCGCGGCTTCTCGGGCTTCGGCTCGGCGCTGATCTTCATGCCGCTGGCGAGCAGCTTCGCCGCGCCGCGGCTGGTTGCGGCCTTGCTGCTCGTGATCGATTTTGTGGCCGCGGCCCCGCTGCTTCCCGACGCCTGGCGAAAGGCGGACCGCAAGGCCACCGCGGTGATCGTGCTGGGCGCGCTGATAGGGGTGCCAATCGGCACCTATTTCCTCAGCGTGCTCGAGCCCGTCACCACGCGCTGGATCATCTCCTGCTTCGTCGCCGCCTTGCTGCTCCTCTTGCTGTCGGGCTGGCGCTATCGGGGCAGGGACCACGCCTGGCTTTCGGTCGGCATCGGCGGCCTCTCCGGTTTCTGCAGCGGCCTCGCCCAGACCGGCGGGCCGCCGATCGTCGGCTACTGGCTCGGCCGTCCCATCGCACCGATCGTCGCACGCGCCAACATCTTGCTGTTCTTCGGCGCTTCGGATTTCTTCTCGATGGTCAGCTACGTGGCGACGGGCCTGATTTCGCGTGAATCGCTGGTGCTCTCGCTGATCGTCGGCCCGGTCTATGCGGCAGGTGTGGCGCTCGGCGCGTTGCTGTTCGGCCGCGCCAGTGAAAAAGTGTTTCGCTGGATTTGCTATGCGCTGATTGCGATGGCGGTGATCTTTGGGCTGCCGGCGTTGGACGGGTTGTTGCGCTGACAATCTCCGCCGTCGTCCCGGGGCGCGCATAGCGCGAGCCCGGGACCCATAACCCCAGGGAGTGGTTATCGGACAAGGTGGCAACTCCGAGCCTTCGCCAAATCACTCCCTGTGAGTATGGGTCCCGGATCTGCGCGCGCCTTGGGGCGCGCTTGTCCGGGACGACAGCGGAGATTTGGCGCGGGCCTGATTGCCCCTACTGCCGCGGCACACGCCGCTTCTTCGTCGATTGCGTCGGCACGTCGGCGGACTCGTCCTTAAGTGCGCCGATCTTGCGCAAGGCAGCCTCCGCGGCGCGTTCGCCGCTTTCCCAGGCGCCGTCGACGGTGCCCCAGAGCGTCTCATGCGTGGCTTCGCCGGCGAGGAAGACGTTGCCAACAGGCTCGCTCAGGATCTTGCGCGAAAGCTGGCCGCCGGGCGAGGCGGCCGACATCGCGCCCATCACGTAAGGCGAGGCATTCCAGCGCGTCACGCTGGTCTTCTGCACCGCAGAAGCGGCTTCGCTGCCGAACAGTTTCGTGATCCACTCCCTGGCGAAGTCGGCCATGGCCTTCTCGCCTTGGCCCGAGAGATCCCGGCCGAACGAGCCGCCGACGTCGATCGAGCACAACGAGGAGCCGCCGATATTGGCGAACATCAGCGCCGTGCGCGTCGAATTGCTCTGCTCGACGAGGATATCGTCACGCGAGAGGCCGAGCGGATTGCCCGGCAATTGCAGCACGATGCGATCGTAGCTGCCGAGGCTGAGCTTCGAGGCCGCGTCCAGCGTACGCTTGGGAATATCGGGCGCGAACTTGATCGCGCCCGATGTCAGCACGTTGGTCGACACCGTGACGATGGCAGCGCGCGCCACGATCTTGCCGGCCTGGGTTTCCACGCTGACGTCGCGATTGCTCCAGGCGATGCGGCTCGCCGGCGTCGACAGCGCCACCGGCGCCTGCTCGCCGAGCCTGGTGATCAGCGTGCCCAAGCCCTGGCGGCAGGCGATCGCAGCGTTGCGGTCCTGCGCGCGCCCCTTGTCGATCGCGGACAGCTCCTTCAGGTCCTTGCCGGCGAAGCCTGCGCCCAGCAAGAACTCGGCCGCGCCGGCCCAGTCGCCGAGATCCTTGGGCAGCACGGACGCGCAGGAAGTATCGAGCTTGCCGCGCGCGGCCTCGTCGATGGCGCGGTTGGCACGCACCAGCGCCGCCAGGAACTGTTCGGTTTCGCCCGCACGCGCGTTGCGGCGGCCGATGCGCATCTTCTGGCCCTTTGGCGCCGGCAGCACGTCGAGCCCGACGCTGCGCGCCAGCCGGATCATCGGGTTTGCGTCGGGATTGTACATCCAGCGGGCACCGCGGTCGAACGGCGTGTCGAAGGTGGAGCTGTCGGTGATGCAGCGGCCGCCGATCTGCGATGCCGCTTCAATCACGACGACCTTGCGGCCCGTCGCCATGACGCGCCGCGCTGCAGCTACCCCGGCGGCTCCCGCACCGATCACGACGACGTCGGCCTCGCGGGGCAGGGGCGCGGCGGTCGCGCGCAGGACCGGCATCGCGGCAAGTGCAGCCGACGCGACAAGGAAATCGCGGCGCGTGATTGTCATGACATGGTTTCCGGGGACTTGCGGCGAATGGGAACGGCCCGCGAACCTTGCCGTATCTGATGTTGCACAGCAACCATCATGGTGAATCAATCATGCTTGATCTCACAGACTGATGAACCGAATTGCAACACGTTTCGACCATGATAGAGAAGGGAAAAAGACGGCCGGAAAAGGCCGTGGGGGGAGTTCGACATGGGGACGGTCCTGGATTCGGTCGGCAAGCTGATTGCCGCGTACCTCTCGAAGGAGGTGCCGGGCTACGAGCCGTTCACGCCGAGCGACCCGGAGCATCTTCGCGGCGTCATCGAGCCCGGCGACGTGCTGCTGGTCGAGGGCAACAACCGCATCTCCGGCATCATCAAATATCTGACGCAGTCGACCTGGTCGCATGCCGCGCTCTATGTCGGCCCGGTCGCGGGTGCGGAGGAGGCCGACGGCGAGCCGCATGTGCTGATCGAGGCCAATATCGGCGAAGGCGTCACCTCGGCGCCGCTGTCGAAATATTTCCCCTATCATACCCGCCTCTGCCGCCCTGTCGGTTTGTCTTATGAGGACCGCACCACAGTCTGCCGCTATGCGATCAACCGCATCGGCTTCGGCTACGACACCAAGAACATCGTCGACCTCATGCGCTACCTCTTTCCGATGCCGATCCCGCAGCGCTGGCGCCGGCGCATGATTGCGATCGGTTCCGGCGACCCGACCAAGATCATCTGCTCGGCCCTGATCGCACAGGCCTTCGACGCCGTGCGTTATCCGATCCTGCCGAAGATCACCAAGGCCGGCAGCCGCGCCGCCCGCCGCGAGATCCTGCACATCCGCGATTCCTCGCTCTACATGCCCCGCGACTTCGACATCTCGCCCTATTTCGAAGTCGTCAAACCCACCATCGTGCACGGCTTCGACTACACCGCCTTGCATTGGGCCGACAAGCAGAAGCCGCTCGAGGAGGTAGCGGGCTCATTCAGTGTGTTTCCAGAAACGGTCATGGCGCCGCCGCTCGTTCCTGAAGCGATTGACCAAGAGGCGTCGGCTGAGATTCCGGCTGAAGAAGTGAGCGCGCGCCTTCCGGAGATGAGCACCAATGTCTCCGAGCATTTCGTGCAGCTGAGCGACCTCGCGATGTACCGCGCGCGAGCGCGCGAGCTGGCGGCCTAAGCTCGCCGGAGAAATCTCGCTCGGTCTCGTAGGGTGGGCAAAGGTGCGAAGCACCGTGCCCACGTTCTCCACGCGACCGACGGATGGAGGGTACGCTTCCGCCTTCGCTCTTCGAGCTACGACGGACAAGCCGCTTTGCCCACACCTACGAGACCGGATTGCTTGGTCGCAAGAAATCCTCGCAATGACGGAAGAGAGAGCGCGGTCTACCGCTGCGCCCGTCCGATCACCGCCATCAGCTCCGAGATCTTCGCGCGCTGGTCGGCCTTGTCGCCGCTCGCGATGGCGTGCTCGACGCAATGGGCGACGTGGTCCTTCAGGACCTCTTCCTCGACCCGGCGCAGCGCGGCGCGGACCGCCGCAATCTGGGTCACGATGTCGATGCAGTAGCGGTCTTCGTCTACCATTTTCGAGAGGCCGCGAACCTGGCCCTCGATCCGACCGAGACGTTTTCCGACGGATGCCTTGATGTCCTTGCGCATGGGGTCTATATACCCCTACCGGGTATGGGTTACAAGACCCCAGGATACCGCCGGAGCAAGCCAATGAACGCAGCGGAACACGGGCATCATCACGACGCAGACGCTCGCGCCGGATGCGGCTGTTCGAGCAAGGCAGCGCCGCCGCCCACCGAGGCTGCGGCCTCCTCATGCTGCGGTGGGCACGGCGATCATTCCGGCCATGATCACCATCCGGCGCATGATCACAGTGACGGGACGGCCAGCGCCAAGGATCCCGTCTGCGGCATGAGCGTCGATCCCGCGACCTCGAAGCACCGGTTCGACCATCACGGAGAGACCTTCCACTTCTGCTCGGCCGGCTGCCGCACGAAATTCGCAGCCGATCCCGCCAAATATCTCGCGAAGGACAAGGCGCCCGAGCCCGAGATGCCCGCGGGCACGATCTACACCTGCCCGATGCATCCCGAGATCCGCCAGGTCGGACCCGGCAGCTGCCCGATCTGCGGCATGGCGCTCGAGCCGGAGGTCGCGAGCCTGGAGACCGGCCCCAATCCGGAACTCGCCGACATGACGCGCCGGTTCTGGATCGGCGGCGCGCTGGCGCTGCCGGCCGTGGTGCTGGAGATGGGCGGTCACCTCGCGGGCCCGCACAACTGGATCGACCCGACGCTGTCGAACTGGATCCAGCTCGTCTTCGCAACCCCCGTGGTGCTGTGGGCCGGATGGCCGTTCTTCGTGCGCGGCTGGCAATCGCTGCGCACGCGCAATCTCAACATGTTCACGCTGATCGCGATGGGCACCGGCGTTGCCTACGTCTACAGCGTGATTGGCACCGTTGCGCCGCAGATCTTCCCCGCCACCTTCCGCGGCCATGGGGGCGCGGTCGCCGTCTATTTCGAGGCAGCCGCCGTCATCACCGTGCTGGTGCTGCTTGGCCAGGTGCTGGAGCTGCGCGCCCGCGATGCGACCTCGGGCGCGATCAAGGCGCTGCTGCAGCTGGCTCCGAAGACCGCGCGGCGCGTCGAGCCTGATGGCAACGAGCACGAGGTCGAGATCGACACGCTCCACGCTGGCGATTCCTTGCGCGTTCGTCCGGGAGAGAAAGTGCCGGTCGACGGCATCATCCTCGAAGGCCGCTCCTCACTCGATGAATCGCTGGTGACGGGCGAATCCATGCCGGTCACCAAGGAGACCGGCGCAAAGGTCATCGCCGGCACGCTGAACCAGTCAGGCAGCTTCATCATGCGGGCCGACAAGGTCGGGCGCGAGACGCTGCTGTCGCAGATCGTGCAGATGGTCGCGGACGCGCAGCGCTCGCGCGCGCCGATCCAGCGCCTGGCCGACCAGGTCGCCGGCTGGTTCGTGCCGACGGTGATCGTGGTTGCCCTCGCCGCCTTCGGCGCCTGGGCCTGGTTCGGACCGGAGCCGCGGCTCGCCTTCGGCCTCGTCGCGGCCGTCAGCGTGCTGATCATCGCCTGCCCCTGCGCGCTGGGCCTTGCCACCCCGATGTCGATCATGGTCGGCGTCGGCCGCGGCGCCCAAAGCGGCGTCCTGATCAAGAACGCCGAGGCGCTGGAGCGGATGGAGAAGATCGACACGCTCGTGGTCGACAAGACCGGCACGCTCACCGAGGGCAAGCCGAAGGTGGTTGCGATCGTGCCGGCATCCGGCTTTGCGGAGGATGATATCCTCCGGCTCGCAGCCACCGTCGAGCGCGCCAGCGAGCATCCGCTTGCCGACGCGATCGTGCGTGCGGCCGAGGAGAAGCAGCTCACCCTTGGCCAGGTCGAGCAGTTCGACTCGCCGACCGGCAAGGGCGCGACCGGCAAGGTCGACGGCAAGACCATCGCGCTCGGCAATGCACGATATCTCGCTTCGATCGGCGTCGACACCAAGGCACTCGACAGCGAAGCCGAACGGCTGCGCGGCGACGGCGCCACGGTGATCAACATGGCCCTCGACGGCCGGCTCGCCGGCCTGTTCGCGATCGCCGATCCGGTCAAGGCTTCGACGCCTGAGGCGCTGAAGGCGCTGGCGGCGGAGGGCATCAAGGTGATCATGCTGACCGGCGACAACCGCACCACGGCCGAGGCCGTGGCGCGCCGGCTTGGTATCGCCGAGGTCGAGGCCGAAGTGCTGCCGGACCAGAAGAGCGCGGTGGTCACCAAGCTGCAGAAGGCCGGCCGCAGCGTCGCGATGGCCGGCGACGGCGTCAACGATGCGCCGGCGCTGGCGGCGGCCGAAGTCGGCATTGCCATGGGCACCGGCACCGACGTGGCAATGGAGAGCGCCGGCATCACGCTGTTGAAGGGCGATCTCACCGGCATCGTGCGGGCACGAAAGCTGTCGCAGGCGACCATGAGCAACATCCGCCAGAACCTGTTCTTTGCCTTCATCTACAACGCCGCAGGAATTCCGATCGCGGCCGGAGTGCTCTATCCCGCCTTTGGCGTGCTGCTGTCCCCGATCATCGCCGCGGCGGCGATGGCGCTGTCGTCGGTGAGCGTGGTCGGCAACGCGCTGCGGCTGCGCACGACGCCGCTTTGAGCGACCGGCACACTCCCTCGCCTCCCTTCGGGAGACAGGCTACAAATGGCCGTAGCCCAATGGAGATGACCTGATGCAGCGGATTACGATCACGATCGAGGACGATCTGTTGGCGGAGATCGACGCGGCGGCAGAGGCGCGCGGCTACCAGAACCGCTCCGAGATCATCCGCGACCTCGCCCGTGCTGGCCTGCAGCAGAGCACCGAGGACACGGCCCAGACCGGCCCATGCGTGGCCGGTCTCGTCTATGTCTACGATCACGCCGCCCGCGACCTGTCGAAGCGACTGGTGCAGGAATTCCACGGCCATCACGACCTCGCGCTGGCAACGCTCCATGTCCATCTCGACGACAACAATTGCATGGAGATGACCGCGCTGCGCGGCGACGCCTCCGAGGTCAGGCACTTCGCCGACCACATCATCGCCGAACGCGGCGTGCGCTACGGCCGCGTCGTGATGATCCCGACGGGCGATGGTAAGCCGTCGAAGCCGCGCAAGCACGGGCACCGGCATGACTAGCCTGCTCTAGGAGAGAGTAGCGGTTCTTACCCTCCCCTGGGGGAGGGTCGATCGCGCGCAGCGCGGGCGGGGTGGGGTGACGGTCTCTCCGCGTCGAACAGTGCCCGTGGGGAGAGATCACCCCACCCCGTCTCACATTTCGTTGCGCTCAATGTGAGCCGACCCTCCCCCTCCAGGCGAGGGTCGGCAAGAGCTCGCGCCGCATTCGCGGCCGAGGGCAGACCCCGCCCTTGCCGAAACCGCATTCGGTCTTTACCTCTCGCGCAGTGTTGACCTCAGAGGATCTCCCATGCTGGATGCCGCCATCAAGGCGCTGTCGCAACTGATCTCGCCGCCGATGCGCTCGATCCTGTGGCGGTCGATCGGGCTGGCGCTGGTGCTGATCGTCGCGCTGGCGATCGGGCTGCAGCGGCTGCTCAGCTGGTTCGCGACCTCCGGGGCGGTCTGGCTGGAGGAATTGCTCGGACCCGGCTGGCATTCGTCCATCGAAGTCCTCTCGTGGATCGTCTCGATCGCGGCCGGCCTCGGCGTCGTGTTCGGCGGCATCTTCCTGATGCCTGCGATCACCTCGCTGGTGGCCAGCCTGTTCGTCGACGACGTCGCCGACATCGTCGAACGCGAGCATTATCCCGCCGAGCGGCCGGGCGTGGCGCTGCCATTCAGCCAGGCGATTTTCGAGGGCGTCAAGACCGCGCTGCTCACGATCCTGATCTATCTCGCCGCGCTGCCGCTGGTGCTGTTCGCCGGCGCGGGATTTCTCATCTTCTTCCTCGCCGCCGCCTGGCTGCTCGGACGCGAATATTTCGAGCTCGCCGCGATGCGCTTCCGCACCCCGGAGGACGCCAAGGCGATGCGGCGGGACAATGCCGCGACCATCTTCACCGCCGGCCTGTTCATCGCCGCCTTCGTTTCGATCCCGATCATCAATCTGGCGACGCCGATCTTCGCCATGGCCTTCATGGTCCACATGCACAAGCGCCTGTCGGGCCCGCGGCCCGAGCTGATCGAGCCGGCGCGGCAAGTGCGGTGATTGTTCTCTCCGCTTGCGCTTGCGGGAGAGGTGACCACCCGCCTCGCGCGAGCGAACAAACCGACCATCACCGCACTCAGGCGGCCCGCACGCCACACTTTCGCAGCAGCATCCTTGCGAAGCCGAATGGCGCCGGCGTGAAAGGCCCCGTCGGCGCGCGCGTGACCAGCGCGACGACGCCGAGTGCGATCACCGCGAGCCAGAAACACAGCCAGAAGCCGTCGATATAGGCGAGCACATTGGCCTCGCGCTGCACGATGCCCGCCAGCGTGCCGACCGCGCGCGGTTGCGCCGATCCCGTGCCATGGGCGGCGAAGTAATCGGAAAGCTGCTTCAGCCTCTGCACCACGTCGGCGTCGCCGACCACGAGGTTCTGGCCGAGATAGAACGAATGGACCTGCTCGCGCACGCGCAGCCAGGTGCCCATCAGCGCCACGCCGATCTCGGCGCCGCCGAGCCGCATGATCTGGATATAGGCGGCAAAGGAGGTGGCGCGGCTGGGATCGGAGTTGGAGAGCAGCGTGATGATCAGCGGCAGCAAGGTGAGCGACTGCCCGATCGCCTGGAGCAGCACGATGCCGGCGAAGTCCTCGCGGGCCCAGTCGTGGCTGAGCCGGGTGCCCCAGAGATTGGCTGCGGCGAAGCAGGCAAAGCCAATGACGGTCACCGCCCGCGCATCGAAATGCCTCAGCAGCCAGATCGAAACCGGCACCAGGACGAGCATCGGCAGCGCGCCACAGGTGAGCAGCAGCATGCCGCTCTGCTCCGGCCTGAGCAGCGCGATGGTGGCGAGGAAGTTCGGCACCAGCGACGCGTTGGACAGGCTCGTCAGCGTGTAGAGCAGGATCAGGACCAGTCCCAGGCCGATGTTGCGCGAGAACAGGACGTTGACATGTGCCCAGGGCTGCCGGACCAGGGACTCGTTGAGGAGGAAGGCCAGAAACAGCGCCGCACCAGCGGCCAGCAACGCCATCACCGTGCCGGAACCGAGCCAGTCCAGCCGGTTGCCCTGGTCGAGCCCCGCATAGATCATCGACACCGAGGCGCCGAGCAGCAGCATGCCGCCCCAATCGGCCTCGCGCAGCAGCGCGCGGTTCACCGGCTCGTTCGGCGTGCCCAGATAGACCATCAGGCCCATCAAGGGCGCGATCACCACGCCCTGCCAGTAAAGCCATTGCCAGCCGAGATGGTCGACATAGAAGCCGACCAGCGAGGTCGAGGTGTCCAACGCGAAGCCGACGCGGATCGCGTAGATCGAGATCGCCGGCAGCCACCAGCGGATCGGCAGATTGCGGAACACGATCATCAGCGTCGCCGGCACGAAGGTGCCGAGCAGGAGACCATGCACCACGCTGAGCACAAGCAATGACGGATAGTCGTGCACGAACGGAATGATGAACGAGACGGCGGCATAGACCAGGCTGGGGATGCCGAGCACGCGGCGCAGGCCGAACACCGTGGCGAGCCAGGCCACCGCAGGCGCGATGAAGATCTGCGAGCCGATGCCGGCGGTGGAGAGCCAGGCGCCCTCGTCGAAGGAGAGCGAAAATGCGCCGCGCAGGTCCGGCAGGCCGACCGTGGTCAGCCGGCTGTCGAAATTGGCGAGGAACGAGCCGAGCAGCACCGCCGCGACCGCGAACAGCGGCTGCGGCGCGACGCCGCCGCGCGAGAGCGGCTCGCGGCTGGCATCGTCATTTTCGGCCATTCGCAGCCTTCGTGTCGATACTGGTGACCACCGACATGCCCGGAACCAGCCGCTCCAGCAGCGGCTGGTCGCCATCGAACTGAATGCGCACGGGAATGCGCTGCACCACCTTGGTGAAATTGCCCGTTGCGTTGTCGGGCGGCAGCAGCGCCACCTGCGCACCGGTCGCCGGCGCAATGCGCTCGACCCGGCCGCGCAGCTTCTCGCGCGGAAAACTGTCGATTGTGATCTCGACCGGCTGGCCCGGCGCCACGTGCGTGAGCTGGGTCTCCTTGTAGTTCGCGATCACATAGACCTTGGGCAGCGGCACCACGTTGATGAGGTTGGTGCCGATATTGACGTAATCTCCGGGCTGCACCTGGCGCTCGCCGACGACGCCGTCGAACGGCGCGGTGATCTTCGTGTATCCAAGCTTGAGCTTCGTACCCGCCAGCGTCGCCTTGGCCGCCTCAACATCGGCAGCGCGCTGCTTCCTGGTGCCTTGCAGGACTTCGAGCTGGTGCTGCTGGGCCGCGATCACGGCGCGGCTCGCGCGCACGTCGGCCTGTGCCTTGGCGTAGGCGGCGACCGCCTGCTCGAGGCGCTGGCGCGTGCCGGACTCGGTCTGCGACAGCGATTGCTGTCGCTGCTGCTCCTGCCGTGCCTCGACCTCCATGGCCTCCGCAGACAGCCGCGCGGCCTGCGCCTGCGCGATCGTCGCATATTGCAGCTCGATCTGGTTGGCGAGATTGTCGAGCGCGGCTTGCGCCGCGGCGACCGCAGCCTCGGCCTGCGCGACCTGCGCCTGGTAATCGGCGGGATCGATCTGGATCAGGAGGTCGCCGGCCTTGACGCGCTGGAAATCGGTGACCCCCACGCTGAGCACTTCGCCCGAGACGCGGCTCGAAAGCCGCGTCAGCTCGGCACGCACATAGGCGTCGTTGGTGGTCTGGACTACCGCATTGCCGACCCATTCGTCGAAGCGCAGCGTTGCCAGCGCCACGAAAGCGAGCGCGACGACGACCGCAAACAGCGGGATCGCGAGCCGGCTCCAGAGCGGTGCGGCCGGCCCCTGCGTCGGCTTGGGCGGCGGGGCCGGTGATCCGGGTGGTGCATTCTGTTCTTCCTGACTCACGAGATCACCTCAACCCGGCTCTGCCAAAACACAAATTCCACCCTGACTTTCCGGGGCGACGCGTCGCATCGAACCGGAATCTCCAGACTCCGGATCCGATCCTTTGGCT
Source organism: Bradyrhizobium sp. FW305-F6 (assembly GCF_058782905.1). Classification (NCBI taxonomy): domain Bacteria; kingdom Pseudomonadati; phylum Pseudomonadota; class Alphaproteobacteria; order Hyphomicrobiales; family Nitrobacteraceae; genus Bradyrhizobium; species Bradyrhizobium sp. FW305-F6. Next base: position 137,567 of record NZ_JBYSYD010000008.1, on the reverse strand, counting down.
CGTCCCCGAATGACGGTCATGAGATCACACCGTCTTCTCCGGCCAGCGGCAGAGATCGTTGATCAGGCACACCTCGCAGCGCGGCTTGCGCGCGAGGCACGTATAGCGGCCGTGCAGGATCAGCCAGTGATGGGCGTGCAGCATGAACTCGGCCGGGATCACCTTTTCCAGACCGAGCTCGACCTCCAGTGGCGTCTTGCCCGGCGCCAATGCGGTGCGATTGCCGACGCGGAAGACATGGGTGTCGACCGCCATGGTGTGCTCGCCGAAGGCCATGTTGAGCACGACGTTGGCGGTCTTGCGGCCGGCACCGGGCAACGACTCGATCTCGGCGCGCGTGCGCGGCACCTCGCTGCCGAATTCGCCGAGCAACTTGGCCGACAGCGCGATCACGTTCTTCGCCTTGGTGCGATAGAGGCCGATGGTCTTGATGTAGTCGCGCAAGGACTCCTCGCCGAGATCGAGCATCTTCTGCGGCGTGTCGGCGACCTCGAACAACGCGCGCGTCGCCTTGTTGACGCCGGCATCGGTGGCCTGCGCCGACAGCACGACCGCGACCAGGAGCGTAAAGGGATTGACGTGCTCCAGCTCGCCCTTCGGTTCCGGATTGGCCTGGCGGAATCGGCTGAAGACCTCGCGAACTTCGGCTGGCGTCCAGGGCTTGATGGCCTCGAGCGATTTCCTGGCTGCGACGTTCGGCTTCGCAACGGCCGCTTTTGCCTTTTTCTTCGGCACAGCCGCTTTGCGCGACGCCAGCTTGCGGGTGATTTTCGCCATGATCGGGATATACTGAGGGACGATGAGCACAGGCAACGAAATTGAGGGCCGCGATTCCGGGGATCCGCGCGACGTGCAGATCTTCTCCGCGCGGCTGACGCCGCATCGCTCGCTGAACCGCACCGGCTTCCTCGCCGTGATGCTGTTCGTCAGCGCGGTCAGCTTCGTCACCGGCCTCGTCTTCCTGATGATGGGGGCATGGCCGGTGTTCGCCTTCTTCGGCCTTGACGTGCTGGTGATCTGGTGGGCCTTCAAGGCCAATTTCCGCGCCGCGCGCGCCAGCGAGGAGATCGTCGTCACGCCGTCGGAGCTGCGGGTTCGCCGTGTCAGCCATCGCGGCCAGGTCGCCGAATGGACCTTCAATCCGCTCTGGGTCCGGCTCGACATGGAAGTCGACGATGACTTTGGCATCGAGCATCTCTACCTGATTTCGCGCGGCCACCAGATCCAGATCGCACGCTTTCTTGGCCCTGAAGAAAAGGCAAGTTTTTACAAGGGTTTGGTAGAGGCGTTGAACGCCGCGAGGCGCGGTCCGACCTATAATCCGGTCACCTGATCCTTGCTCGGAAATCGGGTGGCTCCAAGCCCGCCCCTCCCCTACATTTCCCGTCATGATGACCCTTGCGATCCATGACCAGCGTCTGGCCAGGCCGGGCACCCAGAGCGCCGCGCTGCGCGACTATGATTCGGTGCGCCGGGCGATCGCCTTCATCTCGGCCAACTGGCGCGCGCAGCCGACCATCGAGGCGATGGCGGACGCGGCCGGCGTCACGCCGGACGAGCTGCACCATCTGTTCCGCCGCTGGGCGTCGATCACGCCGAAGGCCTTCATGCAGGCGCTCACCCTGGACCACGCCAAGAACCTGCTCAGGGATTCCGCCAGCATCCTCGATGCGGCGCTCGATTCCGGCCTGTCGGGCCCCGGCCGCCTGCACGATCTGTTCGTCACCCACGAAGCGATGTCGCCGGGCGAGTGGAAGAACGGCGGCGCCGGCCTGACGCTGCGCTACGGCTTCCATCCCTCCCCGTTCGGCACCGCCATCGTGATCGCGACCGGTCGCGGCCTGTCGGGGCTCGCCTTCGCCGATCATGGCGAGGAGACGATCGCGCTCGCGGATATGACACGGCGCTGGCCGAACGCCACCTATGTGGAAGATCACGAGGGCACAGCGCCGCTCGCAGCGCGTGTGTTCGACCCCAAGCTCTGGCGGCCGGACCAGCCGCTGCGCGTGGTGCTGATCGGCACTGATTTCGAGGTGCGGGTGTGGGAGACGCTCTTGAAGATCCCGATGGGGCGTGCGGTGTCCTATTCCGACATCGCCTGCAACATCAACAGCCCGAAGGCCTCGCGCGCCGTCGGCGCCGCCGTCGGCAAGAACCCTGTGTCCTTCGTCGTGCCCTGCCACCGCGCGCTCGGCAAGAGCGGCACGCTCACGGGCTATCATTGGGGCATCACCCGCAAGCAGGCGATGCTGGGCTGGGAAGCGGGGCAGCTGGGGGTGCAGTAGGCACGATGCAGTAGGGTGGGTTAGCCGAAGGCGTAACCCACCTCTTTGTTTCCGCGGCGAAAGGTTCGGTGGGTTACGCTACGCTAACCCACCCTACGACTTCGCGCGTGTGGCGAGAGTCAACCCGCCAGATCCAGCTTCGAGGCCACGGTCGAATCCGCATTCAGCCGGTAGATGATCGGCACGCCGGTGGCGAGCTCGCGCTTCAAAATGCCCTCCGGCGAGAGCTTCTCAAGCACCATGATCAACGCGCGCAGCGAGTTGCCGTGCGCGGCGACCAGCGTGCGCTTGCCGTTGAGCACGCCGGGCAGGATTTCCTGCACATAATAGGGCAGCGCGCGCGCCAGCGTGTCCTTCAGGCTTTCGCCGCCGGGCGGCGGCACGTCGTAGGACCGGCGCCAGATCAGCACCTGCTCCTCGCCCCATTTCTTGCGGGCGTCGTCCTTGTTGAGGCCGGAGAGATCGCCATAGTCGCGCTCGTTCAGCGCGAGGTTCTTCGAGATCGGCAGACCGGTCTGGCCGAGTTCGCCGAGGATGAGGTCGAGCGTGTGCTGCGCGCGCGTGAGCACCGACGTATAGGCGACGTCGAACACCAGGCCCTGCTCCTTCAGCTTGCGGCCGGCCTCCTTGGCTTCCTTCACGCCGAGCTCGGTGAGATCAGGGTCCTTCCAGCCCGTGAACAGGTTCTTCAGATTCCATTCGCTCTGGCCGTGGCGCACGAGCACGAGAAGACGTTCGCTCATTGACTGCTTTTCCGTTCGTTTCGATCAGATGTCTGCGAGGCCGAGCACGTCGGCCATGGAGTAATGCCCCGGCTGTTTGCCGTGCGCCCACAGCGCCGCCTTCAGCGCGCCATGGGCGAACAGCATGCGGTCCTCGGCCTGGTGCGACAGCGTCAGGCGCTCGAACGGGCCGAGGAAAGTGACGCTGTGGTCGCCGGCGACGGTGCCGCCGCGCAAGGAGGCGAAACCGATATTGCCCGGCTTGCGCGCGCCGGTAATGCCGTCGCGCCCGCGCTCGGAATGGTCATCGAGAGTGACGCCGCGGCCGCTCGCTGCGGCCTGGCCGAGCATCAGCGCCGTGCCGGAGGGCGCATCGACCTTCATGCGGTGATGGGTCTCGACGATCTCGATGTCGAAACCCTGGTCGAGCGCCTTGGCGACGCGCTTGACCACGGCAGCGAGCAGGTTGACGCCGAGGCTCATATTGCCCGACTGCACCACCACCGCGCGGTTGGTGACGCTCTTGATCACGGCGTTGTCGGAGCCGGACAGCCCGGTCGTGCCGATGACATGCACAATTCCGCGCTCGGCAGCGATCGCGACATTGGCGATGGTCGCCGCCGGAACGGTGAAGTCGAGGATGCCGTCGGCGTCCTTCGACATCGCCCACAGATCGGCCGAGAGCTTGATGCCGTTGGCCGGCAGGCCTGCAAGCACGCCGGAATCCTTGCCGAGCAGCTCCGAGCCCGGCGCCTCCAGCGCACCGGCCAGCACCGCGCCTTGGCTCTCGCCGATCGCCCGTACCAGCGCCCGGCCCATCCGGCCGCCGGCTCCCGCAACAATCAAGCGCATGTCGGACATGGTGTGATCCCCTTCGCCGCCGTTTTAGCGGGGGGAGGCAGTTCCGGCAACCGAGGGCCCCGCGCCGGGACACGTGCTCCAACCCTCCCCTGGAGGGGGAGGGTCGATCGCGCGGAGCGCGAGCGGGGTGGGGTGACGGTCTCTCCACGATCAACAGTGCCCATGGGGAGAGATCACCCCACCCCGCCACGCATTTCGCTTCGCTACATGCGTAGCGACCCTCCCCCTCCAGGGGAGGGTAAGGAAGAGGCTCAGCCGTCCGACGGCTGCGGGCCGTCATAGCCCTCGATGATGATGAGGTCGGCGATCGAATGCGGCTGGCGCACCTTGATGTTGGCCTGGTATTCCGGCGAATTGTAGCAGGCGAGCGCCGTCTCGTAGTCGGGGAATTCGATCACGACGTTGCGGTTGCGGCTGGCGCCCTCGACGGTGGTGAACTTGCCGGCGCGAACGACGAAGCGGGCGCCCCATTTCTTGAAGATCGGACCATTGGCGACAGCATAGGGCTTGTAGCCCTCGTCATTGCTCACGTCGACGCGCCCGATCCAGTAACCTTTTGCCATGGCTGTTCTCCCTGTGGTTGGTCTCTATTTGAGCAGTGCCTGTGCGATCTCGGCGTGGATGGCCTCGGCGGCGGCCTTCGGATCGGCGGCTTCCACCACTGGGCGCCCGACGACCAGATAATCCGCGCCGGCGGCGATCGCACGGCCTGGCGTCATGATGCGCTTCTGGTCGCCGCTGGCGGCGCCCGCCGGACGAATGCCGGGGGTGACGAGGCTCATCTTATGGCCGACGATCTTGCGCAAGGCCCCGACTTCCTCCGGCGAGGACACCAGGCCGTCGACGCCGAGCACCTGCGCCTGCTGCGCGCGCGCCTCGACCAGCTCCGACACGCTGAGCCGATAGCCGGCCTCATGCAAATCGTCGTCGTTGTAGGAGGTCAGCACCGTGACGGCGAGGATCTTCAGGTTGGCACTGCCGCGGCCTTCGACGGCGCCCTTCATGGTCTGGGGATAGGCGTGCACGGTGACGAAGGTCGCGCCCAGCTTCGCAACACTCTCGGTGCCCCGCGCAACCGTATTGCCGATGTCGTGCATCTTGAGATCGGCAAACACCTTCTTGCCCGCATCAGCGAGCTTGCCGATCAGCGGCAGGCCGCCGGCATAGGCGAGCTGATAGCCGATCTTGTAAAACGAGACGCTGTCGCCGAGCTTCGCGATCATCGCCTCCGCGGCATCAACGCTCGGCAGATCGAGCGCGACGATCAGGCGGTCCTTGGGGGCGATCTCGGCTGGCGTCATGTCACCTCACATCATGCGTTGGGAAACGTCGATCAACTGTCGCACGAGCTCCTTCAGCGCGGCGATGTCGCCCTCGTTCCTCAGCCTGTCCATGTCGTCATAGGCCTGGTCGGCAAAGGCGAGCGTGAGCTGGCTGCCAATCACGTTGGCGTGGCAGGAGGACAGGATCAGCCGCAGCGCCTGGAGTGCGCGGGCCGCACCCAACCGGCTCTGGGACGCGCCGGCGAGCGCGAAGACCCGGTTGCGGAACACCTCGCCGCGCGCCTCGTGCAGCTCGTGCACGCGGCTGACCCAGTCGATCGCGTTCTTGAGAAGCGGCGGCACCGAGGCGTTGTATTCGGGCGAGACGATGAGGACGCCGTGATGGGCGCCGATCATGCGCTTGAGGTTGATGGCGTGCTTGGGCACGCCGGATTTGGCCTGGAGATCGCCGTCGTAGATCGGCAGCGGAAAATCGCCGAGCGAGATGCGGGTGACGTCGACGCCGGCCCGGGCGAATTCATACGCGGCGACCGCTGCCAGCTTCGCATTGTGCGAGCCGGTGCGCAGCGAGCCGGGAATGATCAGGATCTTGGGCGCGGACATCCAATCCCATGCGTTCGGCGAAACGGGCCCGCCGCGCAAGGAGGGCCGGCGGGATCAGTCCTTGCGATACACCCAGACGCGGGCTGGCGGAAGGTTCATCCAGATCCGTTCCGAGGCCTCTGTGGACACGCCGTGCAGCGATTTCGGGATCGGCGGCACCACCGCATAGGTGAACTGGATGAAGGGCGCGCCGGGCGCGAGCGCCGTGAAGGCGTCGCGGATCAGCCGCAGCCGCGTCAGCATCGGTTTGGTGACGAGCGGCAGGCCGGAGACGACCGCGGACGCCGGCGCGCTCAAGACGTTCCAGAGCGTGTCGCGCAGGCGATAGGCATCGCCCTGCACCACCTTCGCCTGCGGATAGCGATCACGCAGCAGCGCGCAGAAGCCGGGATTGTATTCGACCAAAACGAGACGCTTCTGGTCGACTCCGCGCTCGATCAGCGCGGAGGTGATGGCGCCGGTGCCGGGCCCGAGCTCCACCACTGGTGCGTCGGAATCGGGATCGACATAGTGCGCCATGGTCCGGGCCAGCAGCTTGCCCGAGGGCATCACCGCGCCCATGTGCAGGGGCTTTTCGATCCACGACCTGAGAAAGCGCACCTCATCGTCGAGACGAGGCTTCTTCAACGCACGCGCGGACGATGGCAAGGGCATGTCGGGACCGGACGGGACCGCGGGACCGCGGCGTGTCAGAAAATGGTCATAAAGACGTATAGGCCGAAGGCGGCACGGTCAAGACGAGTCAATTCGCCCGATTACCGAAGAAATCCTTGACCTTGGCGAAGAAGCCTTCGGATTCCGGCTGGGTGTTGCCGGAGGAAAGCTTTTCGAATTCGGCCAGCAATTCCTGCTGCTTCTTGGTGAGGTTCTGCGGCGTCTCGACCACGACCTGGACATACATGTCGCCCATCTGGCGCGAGCGCAGCACCGGCATGCCTTTTGATGCAATGCGGAATCGGCGGCTCGACTGGGTGCCGGCCGGCACCTTCACCTTGGTCATGCCCTTGTCGATGGTCGGCACCTCGAACTCGCCGCCGAGCGCGGCGGTCACCATCGAGATCGGCACCCGACAATGCAGGTCGGCGCCATCGCGCTGGAAGAACTGGTGCTGAACCAGCGAGAGGAAGATGTAGAGGTCGCCGGGCGGTCCGCCGCGGACCCCGGCCTCGCCCTCGCCGGCGAGCCTGATCCGCGTGCCATCCTCGACGCCCTGCGGAATGTTGACCGACAGCGTGCGCTCGCGGGTGACCCGGCCCTGGCCGGCACAGGATGGGCAGGCGTCCTCGATCATCTGACCGCGGCCCTGACAGCCCGGGCAGGTGCGCTCGAGCGTGAAGAAGCCCTGCGACTGCCGCACGCGGCCGGCGCCGCCGCAGGTGGAGCAGGTCTTCGGCTTGGTGCCGGCCTTCGCACCAATGCCCGAGCAGGCCTCGCAGGTGACCGAGACCGGGATCTCGATCTGCGCGGTCTTGCCGCCAAAAGCCTCCTCGAGGGTGATTTCCATGTTGTAGCGCAGGTCCGCCCCGCGCTCGCGACCGCCGCGGCCGCGCTGACCGGCCATGCCGAAAAGGTCTTCGAAGATGTCGGAGAAAGAGGAAGCGAAGCCCGCACCGAAACCGGCAGCGCCGCCAAAGCCGCCGCCCTGCTCGAACGCGGCGTGGCCATAGCGGTCGTAGGCCGCGCGCTTGTCCCTGTCCTTCAGGACTTCGTAGGCCTCGTTGATTTCCTTGAACTTGACCTCGCAGGTCTCATCCCCGGGATTGCGGTCGGGGTGGAATTTCATCGCCAGCTTGCGGAACGACGACTTCAGCTTGCCTTCGTCGGCGTCGCGTTCGACTTCCAGGGTCTCGTAGTAGCAGCGCTTGGTGGACGTGGACATGATGAGCTCGGTCTATCCAATCGCGATTCAAGTTGGCGCGGAACAACGCTGACATGCGGCGATATAAGCGCCCTCCTGCCTTGCGGCAGAGGGCAGCCTGGCAGCGCTGGGAATAACGGCTGGGAATTGATCGATGGCAACAGGGCCGACTTCAAGGGAGTCTTGAAAGGAGTCCTGTCCCGTCAGGCCCGGCGCGACGGCCTCCCCCGCGAGGGAGGAGGCCGGCAGCGCGTGTGGGGTCCAAGCCGTCCGCATCGTCACCCTCGCGGGCTTCAGGCGGACTTCTTGTTGTTCTTGTCGTCGTCGACTTCGGTGAACTCCGCGTCGACGACGTCGTCCTTGGCCGCATCCTTCTTGGCGTCGGCCTCGGCCTGCTGCTTGTACATGGCCTCGCCGAGCTTCATCGAAGCCTGCGCCAGCGTCTGGGTCTTGGCCTTGATCGCCTCGGCATCGTCGCCCTTCAGCGCTTCCTTGAGGTCGCTGACGGCGTCCTCGATGGCGCGGCGCTCGCTCTCGGCGACCTTCGAGCCGTGCTCGGCCAAAGCCTTCTCGGTCGAATGCACCAGGCCATCCGCCTCGTTCTTGGCGGTCACGGCCTCGCGGCGCTTCTTGTCCGCCTCGGCATTGGCTTCGGCGTCCTTGACCATCTTCTCGATGTCGGCTTCCGACAGGCCGCCCGAGGCCTGGATGCGGATCTGCTGCTCCTTGCCGGTGGCCTTGTCCTTGGCCGAGACGTTGACGATGCCGTTGGCGTCGATGTCGAAGGTCACCTCGATCTGCGGCATGCCGCGCGGCGCAGGCGGAATGCCCATGAGGTCGAACTGGCCGAGCATCTTGTTGTCCGCCGCCATTTCACGCTCGCCCTGGAAGACGCGGATGGTGACGGCGTTCTGGTTGTCCTCGGCCGTCGAGAACACCTGGCTCTTCTTGGTCGGGATCGTGGTGTTGCGGTCGATGATGCGGGTGAACACGCCGCCCAGCGTCTCGATGCCCAGCGACAGCGGGGTCACGTCGAGCAGCAGCACGTCCTTGACGTCACCCTGGAGCACGCCCGCCTGGATCGCGGCACCGATCGCCACGACCTCGTCCGGGTTCACGCCCTTGTGCGGCTCCTTGCCGAACAGCTGCTTCACGACTTCCTGCACCTTCGGCATGCGGGACATGCCGCCGACCAGCACGACTTCGCCGATCTCGCCAGCGGTGACGCCGGCATCCTTCAGCGCCTTGCGGCAGGGCTCGACGGTCTTCTGCACGAGGTCATCGACCAGCGCCTCGAACTTGGCGCGGGTGAGCTTCATGGTCAGATGCTTCGGGCCGGTCTGGTCCGCGGTGATGAAGGGCAGGTTGATCTCGGTCTGCGTCGTCGACGACAGCTCGATCTTGGCCTTTTCAGCGGCTTCCTTCAGGCGCTGCAGGGCGAGCTTGTCGTTGCGCAGGTTGATGCCCTGCTCCTTCTGGAACTCGTCGGCCAGATAACCCACGAGGCGCATGTCGAAGTCTTCACCGCCGAGGAAGGTATCGCCGTTGGTCGACTTCACCTCGAACACGCCGTCGCCGATTTCGAGAATGGAGATATCGAAGGTGCCGCCGCCGAGGTCATATACGGCGATCGTGCCGGCCTTGGTCTTGTCGAGGCCATAGGCGAGTGCGGCCGCGGTCGGCTCGTTGATGATGCGCAGCACCTCGAGGCCCGCGATCTTGCCGGCGTCCTTGGTCGCCTGGCGCTGGGCGTCGTTGAAGTAGGCGGGAACGGTGATGACGGCCTGGTCGACCTTCTGGCCGAGATGGGCTTCCGCGGTCTCCTTCATCTTCTGCAAGATGAACGCCGAGACCTGCGAGGGCGAATAGGTCTGGCCGTCGGCCTCGACCCAGGCATCGCCATTGGACGCTTTCACGATCTTGTACGGGACGAGCTTCTTGTCCTTCTCGACCATCGGGTCGTCGTAGCGGCGGCCGATGAGGCGCTTCACTGCGAAGAAGGTGCGCTCGGGATTGGTGACGGCCTGGCGCTTGGCCGGCTGGCCGACGAGGCGCTCACCGTCGTCAGTCACGGCGACGATCGAAGGCGTCGTGCGCATGCCTTCGGAATTCTCGATGACTTTGGCGTTCTTGCCATCCATCACGGCGACGCACGAATTCGTGGTGCCGAGGTCGATCCCAATGACCTTTCCCATGGTCCTGATATCCTTCTTTTTGCGGCAGGTTGGCTGGGCCCAGAAGGCACCCGAACCGAAACCCCCTAAGATCAAACATCCGCGATATTGCGATGATTGAGGCTCATATAGGAGGGGGGGAGGGGCCCGCAAGGACCGAAGCTAGGTTTCTGCCGCGAAAACATCGGCTTTTGGAAGAAGATATCAGGGCTCAACCGCCCTTGCGGGTGAGGAATTATTAACAGGTTCGATCCTCGGCAAGCCCCCGCTACCACGAGCCCGTCCCGCCCTGTTGCGGCAAGTCCAAACCCGCTAAAAGACGGACCGGCCGGGCTGCAGCTTCAGAGCTGCCTCGCGCGACAAAGCGGCCCGGTCTCCGACCATCGAACGGCCTCAATGTGAACCAATCAGAGTGCCCATGAAGCTGACCCGTCCCCTCGCCGCGCTCGCCCTCCTCGCCGCCTCCGCGCTCCCGGCCCTTGCGGCCGACGCCGTTTTTCCACCCGGCTTGCGTCTCGGCATGGTGCCGTTGATCGGCCTCAACACCGCCAAGACCTTTCCGGGCTTCGAAAGCGAGGACGGCAGCGTCAAGGTGCTGATCACCGAGCTGCCGCCGGCGGCCTATGGCGAGGTCGTGAGCGCCTTCAATGCCAATCCCGCCGGGCCCAATGGCGTCAAGCAGGACAAGATCGAGACGCCCGCGGGGCTCGCTTATTTCACCACCGAGAGCGGCAAGGCCGGCGACACCCCGGTGAAGCGCTATTCGATGATCGTCCCCGGCGCCGGCTTCTCCGGCTATGTCGCGGTACAGATTCCGGAGAATGCGGCCAAGATCTACACGGACGAAGCAGTCCGGCAGATGTTTGCGAGCACAGTCACCCGCAGGCAGGTCTCGGCCGAGGAGCAGATCGCGCTGATGCCGTTCAAGATCACCGATCTCGCCGACTTCAAGGACATTCGGACGCTGGGGCCCGGTTCGAGCATCATCCTGGCCGACGGCGATGAGACCATGGGTTATGAATCGAAGCCGTTCATGATCCTCGGCGTGATCGGCGCCACCCCGCAAGCCGCCGACGACCGCGCCCGCTTCGCCCAGGAGGCGGCACTCCAGATTCCCGGCGTGCGCGAATCGCGCGTCACCATGTCCGAGCCGATCCGCATCAACGGCCAGCAGGGTTTCGAGACCCGCATCGACGGCGTCAGCGGCAAGGACAAGATCCCGGTGACCGTGGTGCAGTGGATCCGTTTCTCCAGCGGCGGCGCCTCGCTGCGCATCATCGCCAGCGCCCCGCGCGACCAGTGGCTGCCCGCCTTCACCCGCTTCCGCGCCGTGCGCGACGGGATCCAGCCGAAGGGGTAACCCTTCGGGACACGCACCGCACAAGGGCGCGGCTCCTCACCATGAGAGTCTGAGACTCAGTTCGGGGCGCCGCTCGACTCGTTGTTGTTCGCCGCCGGCGCGGCCTTGGCGCCGCCCTTGGCGACACCGACCAGCGCCGGGCGCAGCACGCGCTCGCCGATGGTGTAGCCGGCCTGCATGACCTGCACCACGGTGCCCGAGGGCACCGACGCGTCAGGCACTTCGTACATCGCCTGGTGGAAGTTCGGGTCGAACTTCTGGCCCTGCGGATCGAGCTTCTTCACGCCATGCTTTTCCAGCGCGCTGTGCAGCGAGCGCTCGGTCAACTCGACACCCTCGATCAGCGCCGTGAGGCCGGGATCGGCCGCAGCACGCGCCTCCGCCGGAACGGCATCGAGCGCACGCTGGAGATTGTCGGCGATGTCGAGCACGTCCCGCGCGAAGCCGGTGATGCCGTAGAGGCGGGCGTCGGCGACTTCCTTGGCGGTGCGCTTGCGCAGGTTCTCCATCTCGGCCAACGTCCGCAGCACGCGGTCGCGCGCCTCAGCCGCTTCTTTTTGCAACGTCTCGACCGAACCCGGCTCGGGATCGTCGGGCATGATGTAGGGTTTCGACACCACGGGCTCGCCGGTCGCTGCAGTCGTGTCTTGAGGTTGCCGGTCTTGCTCGGTCATCGGCTCTTATCTCGAACTCGTTTCAGGGATGTTGGCCCGGATATCGTGCCTAAACTCGCGAAAATCAAGCGCCCGTGATCGGCGGAAACGCCGGTCAGCCCCCCAGGAGGCGGCTGACGATGCGGGCGGCATAGTCGACGGTCGGGATCACGCGGGCATAGTTCAGCCGCGTCGGGCCGATCACGCCGAGGACGCCGACAATGTGGCCGGCGGCATCCCGATAGGGCGAGATGATGGTGGAGGATCCGGACAGCGAGAACAGCTTATTCTCACTGCCGATGAAGATGCGCACGCCCTCCGCGGTCTCGGCGCGCCCGAGCAGGTCGATCACGCCGCGCTTGGTCTCGAGATCGTCGAACAACAGGCGCACCCGCTCCAGATCCTCCAGCGCATGCAGATCTTCCAGCAGATTGGCATGGCCGCGGACAATGAGCTGCCGGTCCTCGGTCTCCCCGCCGGACCAGCTGGCGATCCCGGCCGAGATCACCTTCTGTGTCAGCTGATCGAGCTCGGCACGCGCCTCGCCCAGTGCGGTCTCGAGCTCGAGCCGCGCCTCGGCCAGCGTGCGGCCGCGGATGCGCGCATTGAGGAAATTACCGGCCTCGGTCAGCGCCGAGGAGGGAACTCCGGGCGGCAGGGTCAATACGCGGTTTTCGACCTGGCCATCTTCGCCGACCAGGATCACCAGCGCCTTCTCCGGTTCCAGGCGCACGAACTCGATGTGCTTCAGCCGCGCATTGGATTTCGGCGTCAGCACGACGGCGGCGGCCCGGGTGAGGCCGGAGAGCCGCATCAAGGCCTGGTTCAGCGCCGCCTCGACCGACTGCGCCTCGCCGACCGAGGAGAGCTGGCTCTGGATCGACTGCCGCTCGGCCTCGTTGAGGTCGCCGACCTGCATCAGGGCATCGACGAAGAAGCGCAGGCCGAGCTCCGTCGGCAGCCGCCCGGCAGAGGTGTGCGGGGCATAGATCAAGCCGAGCTGTTCCAGATCGGCCATGACGTTGCGCACCGAAGCCGGCGACAGCGGCATGGCGATCAGACGGGAAATGTTGCGCGAGCCGACGGGCTCGCCGGTCGCGAGATAGCTTTCGACAATTTGACGAAAGATGTCGCGGGAACGCTCGTTGAGCTGGGCAAGGCCTGCGTGCGGCGCGATCAGATGGATCGGATCGTGATGGGACACAGACGGTAACTCCTCTCGGATACTGGTAATTTGTCCATCCGGGACGGTTCTGACAAGCGTGGCGTTGGCGGCCTCGACGTCAGGGGTGAAAAAACCTTGCCGCCCACCGCCGCCGCACCTACAAGCACGGGCCAACAGGCCTTTTCCCGTGAGTTTTGGAGGATTTCCCATGCGGCCAAGCCGCCGTGCGCCCGACGAATTGCGCCCCGTGACGCTGGAGCGCGGCGTAGTCAAATATGCGGAGGGCTCCTGCCTGGTGAAATTCGGCGACACCCATGTGCTGGTCACTGCCACGCTGGAGGATCGCCTGCCGCCGTGGCTGAAGGGCCAGGGCCGCGGCTGGGTCACCGCCGAATACGGCATGCTGCCGCGCGCGACCTCCGAACGCACCCGCCGCGAGGCCGCGGCCGGCAAGCAGAGCGGGCGCACCGTCGAGATCCAGCGCCTGATCGGCCGCTCGCTTCGCACCATCGTCGATCTCGAAGCGCTCGGCGAGCGCCAGATCACGGTCGATTGCGACGTGCTCCAGGCCGACGGCGGCACCCGCACGGCCTCGATCACCGGCGCCTGGGTCGCGCTGGCCGATTGCATCAACTGGATGAAGGCGCGCAACATGGTGAAGGCCAATGTGATGCGCGACAACGTCGCCGCAATCTCATGCGGCATCTACAACGGCACGCCGGTGCTCGATCTCGACTATGCCGAGGATTCGGAAGCCGAGACCGACGCCAATTTCGTCATGACCGGCGACGGCCGCATCGTCGAGGTGCAGGGCACCGCGGAACGCGAGCCGTTCACGCAGGACGAGTTCCTGAAGCTGATGGCCCTGGCGCAGAAGGGCATCGCGCGCCTGGTGGACTTGCAGAAGCTGGCGGTGGCGTAGTCAATAGGCCATGCACCGCCGAATCACGGACAAGCTCGTCATCGCCACCCACAATCCCGGCAAGCTCGCCGAGATGAAGGAGCTGCTTGCGCCGTATGGCATCGCGGCGGTGTCGGCCGGCGAGCTCGGCCTCGCCGAGCCAGAGGAGACCGGCAACGATTTCCGCAGCAACGCCGCGATCAAGGCGGTCGCGGCCGCGCAGGCAACCGGGCTTCCCGCCTTTGCCGACGATTCCGGCATCGTGGTCGACGCGCTGGACGGTGCGCCCGGCATCTACAGCGCGCGTTGGGCCGGTCCGTCCAAGGATTTCAACGCGGCGATGGCGCAGATCGAGCGCCTGTTGCAGGAGCGCGGCGCCACCACGCCGGACAAGCGCGCCGCGCATTTCGTCTCCGCGCTCTGCGTGGCCTGGCCCGACGATCATCGCGAGGAGGTCGAGGCGCGCGTCGACGGCACGCTGGTCTGGCCGCCGCGCGGCACCGCCGGCTTCGGGTACGATCCGATGTTCCTACCTGACGGCCACGACCGCACCTTCGGCGAGATGACCAGCATCGAGAAGCACGGCCTGCCGCCGCTCGGCCTCGGCCTGTCGCACCGCGCCCGCGCCTTCGTGAAACTGGCGGAGATCTGCCTTGAGCCGCGCTAGAGCGTTTTCGAGCGAAGTGGGTACCGATTCGCGCAAGGAAAACGCGTCAAAACAGGAATCTGGAGCTTTCGGCATCTACGTGCACTGGCCGTTCTGCCTGTCGAAATGCCCCTATTGCGACTTCAACAGCCATGTCCGCCACGCCGCGATCGACGAGGCGCGGTTTGCGTCCGCCTTCGCGCGCGAGATCGCAACGACGGCAGCGCGCGCCCCCGGCCGCGAGGTCACCTCGATCTTCCTCGGCGGCGGCACGCCCTCTCTGATGCAGCCGGCAACGGTCGGCGCCGTGTTGGATGCGATCGGCAAGCACTGGACCGTCGCGGGCGACGTCGAAGTCACGCTGGAAGCGAACCCGACCAGCGTCGAGGCCACGCGCTTTGCCGGCTATCGCAGCGCCGGCGTCAATCGCGTCTCGCTCGGCGTGCAGGCGCTCGACGACGCCTCCCTGAAGGCGCTGGGCCGTTTGCACAATGCGCGCGAGGCGCTCGATGCCGTCGCCATCGCGCGCCGCTCGTTCGACCGCTATTCGTTCGACCTGATCTATGCCCGCCCCGACCAGACGCCGGCGATGTGGGCCGACGAGCTGCGTGTTGCGATCGGCGAAGCGGCCGAGCATCTGTCGCTCTATCAATTGACGATCGAGGAAGGCACGCCGTTCTTCGGCCTGCACAAGGCCGGCAAGCTGAAGACGCCGGACGAGGCTGTCGCACGCGCGCTCTACGACGTCACGCAGGAAACCTGCGACAAGCTCGGCCTGCCGGCTTACGAGATCTCCAATCACGCGCGGCGCGGTGCCGAGTGCCGGCACAATCTGGTGTACTGGCGCGGCGAGGAATATGCCGGCATCGGCCCCGGTGCGCATGGCCGCCTCGACATCGACGGCATCAGGCACGCCATCGCCACCGAGAAGCGTCCCGAAGCCTGGCTGATGCGGGTCGAGACCAACGGCGACGGCGTCGTCACCGACGAGCACCTCAACAGCGAGGAACGCGCCGACGAATTCCTGCTGATGGGATTGCGCCTGGCCGAGGGCATCGACCCCGAGCGCTACAAGGCCCTCGCCGGCCGCCCGCTCGACCCCCGCCGCATCGCGCTCCTGCGCGAGGAAGGCGCAATCACGGTGGACCCAACGGGACGGCTGCGCGTGACCAGCAGCGGTTTTCCGGTGCTGGATGCCGTGGTCGCGGATCTCGCGGCGTAATATCAGCCAAACCGGCGGTGCGCTCCCTCGCCCGCTTGCGGGAGAGGGGTGGGGAGAGGGTCTCTCCGCAACGGGACAATCCCCAAGAGGAAAGAACCCTCACCCGGCGCTTCCCGCCGACCTCTCCCGCAAGCGGGAGAGGTTGGACAGCTACGCCCCAAAGCTCTTCGGCGAGCCCGCGACCGCAACGCCGCCGCCTTGCGTCACCTTCATCACGGCGAGGCCACGTTCATTCGTGCCATCGGCACGGAAACGGAACAGGCCGTCGATGCCGGCAAAGCCCGACGGGTTGGTGAGCACATCGGACGAAAAGCGCTGGCCGCCTTGCGTGCGCGCAAGTGCGGCGACGAGAGCGACGGCGTCATAAGCGAGCGTCGCGGTGCGGATCGGCTCGGCGCCGTATTTGGTGCGGTACCGGCCGGAGAAGGCGCGGAAGCCGGCCGGATCCGGCGCAGCGTAGAGGCCGCCTTGCAGGCTGGCATTGGCATAGACGCGCGGGTTGTCCCACAGGCCGGTGCCGAGCAGCTGGATGTTGCGCAAATTCGCGCCTGCCGCCGTCATCGCATCCGCCACCGACACGACGGCATCGCCGTCATCGGCGATGAACAGCGCATCCGCGCTGCCGAGCTGCTGCGCGACGGTGCGCGCCGGCGTGGCGCGGTCGGCGCCGTATCTCTCGAAAGCGACGATGCGCCCGCCGCGCCGCGGCACCGCCGCCTTCACCGCGGCCTCGACGACATTGCCATAGGCGTTGTCGGGCACCAGCACGGCGACGGAGCGCTTTCCGATGCTGGACGAATATTCGACGATGCGATTGACGTCGGACTCCGGCAGGAACGAGAGCAGATAGACGCCGCGGCCGGCGATGCTCGAATCGGTCGAGAACGCGATCACCGAGATGCCGCGCGTGCGCGCGACCTGCGCCACCGCCGGAACCGATTGCGCGAACAGCGGCCCGAGGATGATCTCGGCGCCCTCCTCGACCGCCTGCTGCGCACCTGCCTGGGCGCCCTGCGGGCTGCCGTTGTCGTCCTTGATCAGGAGCTGGATGTTGGGGTTCTGGAACTCGGCCAGCGCCATCTCGGCGGCGTTGCGCATGGATTGCGCGGCGAGGCCTGCATTACCGGCCGCCGAGAGCGGCAGGATCAGGCCGACCTTCACGCCGCCCGTGCCGGCGGTCGTGGCCTGCTGCTGCGGGCCTGCCGGCTGGGCCGGCGGTGCGGAGCTCGAGAACGGGTTGGAGAACTGGCTGAGACTTTGCTGCACGCCGGCGCAGGCCGACAGCACGGGCGCACCAAGCAACAGCCCGAGCACACCCCGCCGGGTCGCGCCTGGCGACAGGGGACCCGGGACGGGAGACTTCGGATGACGCGGGCCCACCATGACAGCTTCTCTTTCGACCAGCCGACGCCGGCCGGTCTCAACAATCGTGCCGCGACAGAAGCCGCGGATTCAGGTATATTGTCGGCGAATAGTTAACTAAAACAAAAGGATAATGATCGCTTAACGCGGCCGCACCCTGAATTCCGGTTAGCTGTCCACCGTTCCGCACCCGGCATCAAGGCGGCGTTTTCGCCGCGAGTATGACCCGGGTGCTTATTCCCTAGGGAATGTGATGCCTGCCGGCGCACATTCCAGTGTTCCTCACCCCTCACCTCGGCACGATCTTTTTCGAAGAGCCGGTTCCCAGCCTTCCGGATCGTGCCTAAGTTGACCTCATTATGCGCGCAAAGCCGGCCTCGATAAATACGCCTGAAGACAAAGACGCCGCCCCGCGCGGCTTCTCCATTGATGCCCACCGGCTTGCGGCGCCGAAGGCGGCGCCGGGCCTCCATTTGGTCGCGACCCCGATCGGCAATCTCGGCGACATCACGGTCCGCGCGCTGCAGACGCTTGCCGGCGTCGACATCATCGCCTGCGAGGATACCCGCATCACGCGGCGACTGACCGAGCGCTATGCGATCACTGCGCAGCTCAGGCAATATCACGAGCACAACGCCGAGGCCGCGCGTCCGAAAATCCTGGAGGCGCTGGCGGCGGGCGGCTCGGTCGCGCTGGTCTCGGACGCAGGCACGCCGCTGATCTCCGATCCCGGCTTCAAGCTGGTGCGCGAGGTCTGTGCCGCCGGCCATGCGGTGCATGCCCTGCCCGGCCCGTCCTCGGTGCTGGCGGCCCTTTCGGTTGCCGCGCTGCCGACCGACCGGTTCTTCTTCGAGGGTTTCCTGGCGGCGAAATCCGCCGCGCGACGCGCGCGCCTGGCCGAGCTCGCACGCATCGACGCAACGCTGGTGATGTTCGAGTCCGGCAATCGAATGCAGGCCACCCTGACCGATCTCGGCGAGATCATGGGGGAACGGGAGGCCGCGATCTGCCGCGAACTGACGAAGCTGCACGAGAAGGTCAGGCGCGCCCCCCTCGCCGAACTCGCCCGGCAAGCCGACGCGCCAGAGACGCGCGGCGAATTCGTCCTGGTGATCGGCCCGCCTGCAGCCGGCGCCGAGGTGCTGGCATCGGACGCGCTCGACGAACTCTTGCGCGAGCAGCTAGCCGGGCACAGCGTCAAGGATGCCGTGGCGCATGCGGTCGCGCTCTCAGGGCGGCCGCGCCGAGAGGTCTATGCCCGCGCGCTCGAGCTCGCAAAGGACAAGCGGGGCGGCGATGGCGAAGACTAAGACGCCGCGGGAGCCGAGGATCGCCTCGCCCGAGCGCGTTGCCGCCTTCCGCACCGGCATCTCCGCGGAGAGCCGCGCCGCGGCCTATCTGATGGCCAAGGGCTACCGCATCCTCGCCAAGCGCTACCGTACGCCGCATGGCGAGATCGACATCGTGGCGCGCCGCGGCAATTTGATCGCCTTCGTCGAGGTCAAGGCGCGGGCGAGCCTGGACGACGCCGCTTTTGCGGTGACGCCGCGCCAGCAGCAGCGCATCATCGACGCCGCGCAAGGCTGGCTCGTGGCGCATCCCGAGCATGCCGAATTCGAATTGCGATTCGACGCCATGCTGATTGCGCCGCGCTCGCTTCCGCGCCATGTGTTGGCGGCATTCGACGCCTCGACCTGAAAGGCAGACCATGAAACTCAACGTCGCCGTCCAGATGGACCCCATCGCCCGCATCAACATCAAGGGCGATTCCACCTTTGCGCTGCTGCTGGAGGCGCAGAAGCGCGGCCATGGCCTGTCCTATTACACGCCCGACAAGCTCTCGATGGTCGGCGACGAATTGGTGGCGCCGGTTCAGCTCCTGACCGTGCGCGACGAGCCCGGCGACCATTTCACCCTCGGCGAGCCCAGGCGCGAGCCGCTGAACGGCTTCGACGTGGTGCTGCTGCGCCAGGACCCGCCGTTCGACCTCGCCTACATCACCTCGACACATTTCCTGGAGCGCATCCATCCGAAGACGCTTGTCGTCAACGATCCCGCCTCGGTGCGCAACGCGCCGGAAAAGCTGTTCGTGATGAACTTTCCGCAGCTGATGCCGCCGACACTGATCTCGCGCGACCTCGATGAGATCAACGCGTTTCGCGACCGGCACGGCGCCGTCGTCATGAAGCCGCTGCACGGCCATGGCGGCGCGGCGGTGTTCCGCGTGATGCCGCAGGACATGAATTTCGGCTCGCTGTTCGACATGTTCTCCGTCACTTTCAAGGAGCCCTGGGTGATCCAGCAATTCATCCCGGAGGTGAGGCACGGCGACAAGCGCATCATCCTCGTGAACGGAGAGTTCGCCGGCGCCGTGAACCGCGTGCCGGCCGCCGACGACCTCCGCTCCAACATGGTGCGCGGCGGCGCGGCGCAGGAGACCGAGCTCACGCCGCGCGAGCGCGAGATCTGCGCCACGCTCGGCCCGGCGCTGCGCGATCGCGGCCTCTTGTTCGTCGGCATCGACGTCATCAACGGCAACCTCACCGAGATCAACGTGACCTCGCCGACCGGCATCCGCGCCATCGCTCGGCTCGGCGGACCCGACGTCGCGGCGAAGATCTGGGACGTGATCGAAGGCAAGCGGAAAAAGTAAGCGCTCGTCACTCGTAGCCCGGATGAGCGCAGCGATATCCGGGGCAAGGAGTAACCCGGATGTCGCTTCGCTCATCCGGGCTACCCGCTAAAATCCAATTCACTAACCTCCCGTTCACCATGACGCCGCGCGCCGCATCGGCGTACGCTCTTCATACTGCGTGAAACTACGGAGCCACCGGCCGGCTGGCTAACGCCGCGTTCACCATCTGCCGAGAACCGGCAGCATCACTGGCCATCACACTCGGCCTCGCAACACCCCTTACACTTTTGCTGCCTACTCCTCGACACGGGGGAACACGCCAGGTGCGGTTCGAGTGCCCCGCGTGAGAGTAGAAGCGTATGAATACCGCACGCATTGTCGTTCTCGTCATCGCGCTCGGCGCCGGCGGCGTCGCTGCGTACCTGGCGAGCGGCTATCAGAACGCACCGGCGCCCGTCATTCCCGTCGCCGAGACGCTGCCGACGGTCGACGTCCTCATCGCCAAGAACGACATTCAGCTCGGCCAGGCGCTCAAGCCCGACGACCTGCAATGGCAGGCCTGGCCGGCCGCGACCGCGAGCAGCGCCTTCATCCGCCGCGACAACAGGCCCGAGGCGCAGACCCAGATCGCCGGCTCGATCGCACGCGTGCCGTTGATGCAGGGCGAGCCGATCCGCGAGCAGAAGCTGGTGCGGGCCGAAGGCTCCGGCTTCATGGCCGCGATCCTGCCGTCGGGCATGCGGGCCGTCTCCACCGAGATTTCAGCCGAGACCGGCGCCGGCGGCTTCATCCTGCCGAACGACCGCGTCGACATCGTCCTGACCCGCCGCCTGAAGAATCCCGACGGTGTGAACGGCGACAACAACGATCTCATCGTGTCCGAGGTCATCCTGAGCAACATCCGTGTGCTCGCGATCGACCAGGCGCCGAAGGAAAAGGACGGCCAGAACGCCGTGCTGGGCAAGACCGTCACGCTCGAGCTCAGGCCCGATCAGGTCGCCACGCTCTCGGCCGCGCGCCAGGGTGGCACGCTCCAGCTCGCGCTGCGGAGCATCGTCGACGCCAACGCGACGGAAGGCACGATCGAGAAGGAAGCCAAGCGCTCCGATGGCGTCAACGTCATCCGCTACGGGGTGCAGGCACGGCAAGTGACGTCACAGAAGTGATGGGGACAGCATGAACTACGGGGGTGATCGGACGGGCCTGCGCATTCGGGGGAAGCGCGCGCGCTCGTTCTTTGCGGGGACGATGCTGATGCTGGGGCTGCTCGCGGCGCCCGGCATCGTGGGCGCAGCCGATGCGCCGGTCGGCGACCAGGCACCAATGCAGGCGCCGGATCTAGGCCTGTCGCCGGTCGCGACGGCCGCATCTGCGAGAACGCGCTTTCTTTCGCTTGGCATAGGCAAATCCGTCGTCATCGACCTGCCGCGCGAGGTCAAGGACGTGCTGGTGGCGGATCCCAAGATCGCCAACGCGGTGATCCGCTCGGCCCAGCGCGCCTATATCATCGGTGGCCAGGTCGGCCAGACCAACGTCGTGTTCTTCGCCGCCGACGGCCAGCAGGTCGCCTCCTACGACATCGCGGTCAAGCGCGACCTCAACGGCATGCGCGCCGCCCTGCGCCAGTCACTGCCGGGCGTGCAGATCGAAGGCGTCGGCGACAGCGTGATGCTGACCGGCTCGGTGACGAGCCCGGTCGAGGCCCAGCAGGCCGGCGACGTCGCCGCAAAACTGGTCGGCGGCGCGGACAAGGTCGTCAACAACATCATCGTGCGCGGCCGCGACCAGGTGATGCTCAAGGTCGTGGTCGGCGAGGTGCGCCGCGACATCGTCAAGCAGCTGGGCGTCGATCTCAGCGCCAGCCTGAATGCCGGCACGGCCGTGGTGAACTTCAACAACTCCAACCCGTTCTCGGTCGCGGGCGGGCCGATCGTCGCCAGCAACGGCCTCGGCGTCGCCGGCCTCGCCAAGGGCGTCGCCACCGTCAGCGCCACGATGCGGGCGATGGAAAGCGCCGGCGTGATGCGAACGCTGGCCGAGCCGAGCCTGACCGCGATCTCGGGCGAGTCCGCCACGTTCGTCGCCGGCGGCGAGTTCCCGATCCCGGCAGGATATACTTGCGATCCGGTCACCCGCTCCTGCGCCACCCAGGTCACCTACAAGAAGTTCGGCATCTCCCTGAACTTCACCCCGGTCGTGTTGAGCGAAGGCCGCATCAGCCTGCGCGTCATGACCGAGGTTTCGGAGCTGTCGAACACGAACTCGATCACGTTGACACAGGCGGTGTCCGCCACGACGAACAACTCGATCACCATTCCCTCGATCCAGACCCGCCGCGCCGAAACGACGCTGGAGATTCCCTCGGGCGGCTCGATGGCGATGGCCGGCTTGATCCAGCAGCAGACCAAGCAGGCCATCAACGGCCTGCCCGGCGTCGACCAGGTGCCGATCATCGGCGCGCTGTTCCGCAGCCAGGACTTCGTCAACAACGAGACCGAGTTGATGGTGATCGTGACGCCCTATGTGGTGCGCGCAGTCGCCCAGAAGGAACTGTCGCGGCCCGACGACGGCTTCGCCCCGGCTTCGGATGCGCAGACGGCGCTGCTTGGCCGCATAAACCGCCTTTATGGCGTCGCGCGCCGCGTCGATCCGATCGACGGCACGCCGGGTGATTTCGGCTTCATCATCGACTGACACCACGGTTTGGGGACCGGACAGGACACGGGGCAGGAGGGGAGCAGCCGATGACGACACCAGCAGCCGATCGACGTCGCAACTTCGGGATCGCGCTGGCACTGGCGGGCCTCTCCGTCATGCTCGGCGCCTGCAACACCACGGAGATCGTCACCCAGACGGTCCCGACCGACTATCGCCAGCGTCATCCGATCGCGGTGCAGGAAGGCAAGAAGTCGATCGTGATCTTCGTCGGCAAGGCGAGGGGCGGCCTCTCCGCCGCACAGCGAGCGGACGTGGCCGGCATCGCACAGGACTGGGTACGCGAAGGCACCGGCGCAGTCGTGGTCGACGTACCCGTCGACACCGCCAATTCGCGCGCGGCTGCGGCGACCTATCAGGAAATTCGCGCGGCGCTCGGCGCCGGTGGCGTGCCGTCCCGCGCCATCGTCCAGCATCCCTATCGCCCCGAGGATCCCGGGCTGCTGCCCACCATCCGCCTGAGCTATTCCAGGATCGCCGCCGTCGCGGGCCCCTGCGGGCTGTGGCCGGAAGACGTCGGGCCGTCCATTCTCAACCCCGGCTACAACGAGAACCGCCCCTACTTCAATCTGGGCTGCGCCAGCCAGCGCAATCTCGCGGCCATGATCGACAACCCGGCCGACCTCGAGCAGCCGCGATCCGAGACACCGGCCTACACCGCGCGACGAAACATTGCATTCGAGCGCTATCGCAAGGGCACGACGACGGCAACCACCTATCCCGAATCCGACCGGGCCAAACTCAGCGACACGGGCCAATGACAAGGTTAGAAGACGAAGATGCGGACGACCCCGGACATCCCGAGGAACACATCGCGCCGGTTCCTCGAATCTCTGTGCAGGCCTTCTGCGAGACCGAGCAGACGCTCAAGGCGGTGACCGCGGCCGGCGAGGATCGCCGGCTCGCCAAGGCCCACCTCACCGCAAAGGACGGCGGCCTCGCGGCGGCGATCGAAGTCTACGAATCGATGCCGACGCCGAACGTGATCATCATCGAGTCGGACGGCACGCGCGACATTCTCGAGGGGCTCGACGACCTCGCCGGCGTCTGCGACCCCGGCACCCGTGTGGTCGTGATCGGCAATCCCCATGACACTGCGCCCTATCGCGAGCTGGTGCGCCGCGGTGTCAACGACTACGTGGTCGGACCGGTCGAGACCCTCGACGTGGTCCGCTCCATCTGCAGCCTGTTTTCGGCCTCCGAGGCCATCATCACCGGCCGCGTCATCGCCGTGGTCGGCGCCAAGGGCGGCGTCGGCGCGTCCACCGTCGCGCATAACCTGGCCTGGACCATCGCCCGCGACCTCGCGCTCGATTCCGTCGTGATCGATCTCGACCTCGCCTTCGGCACAGCGGGCCTCGACTACAACCAGGATCCGGTGCAGGGCATTGCCAACGCGGTGCTGTCGCAGGACCGGCCGGACACGGCGCTGATGGAGCGCCTGCTCGCCAAATGCACCGATCGCCTCAGCCTCCTGGCGGCGCCTGCCACCCTTGACCGGGTCTACGATTTCGGCGCCGAAGCCTTTGACGCGGTGTTCGACACGCTGCGCATGACGACGCCCTGCATCGTGCTCGACGTTCCCCATCAATGGTCCGGCTGGACGCGACGCGCGCTCGTCAATGCCGACGACATCGTGATCGTGGCCGAGCCCGATCTCGCCAATCTGCGCAACACCAAGAACATGCTGACCGTGCTGAAAGCGGCGCGGCCGAACGACCGCCCGCCGCTGTACTGCCTCAACCAGGTCGGCATGCCCAAGCGCGCGGAGATCGAGGTCAAGGCCTTCGCCAAGACCATGGAGAGCCAGCCGATCGCGGCGATCCCGTTCGATTCGAAACTGTTCTCGACCGCAGCCAATAACGGCCAGATGATCGCGGAGGTCTCCAAGTCCCACCGCACCACGCTGCTGTTTCAGGACATGGCGAACCGCCTCGCCGGCCGCGGCGAGGTGAAGAAGCCGAGGCGCTCGCTGCTCGAGCCGTTGTTGAAGAAGCTGAAGGGCAGGTCCGGACGCGGCTCGGCCCCGCATCGCAAGGCTTCGTAAGCGAACATCGAGAGAGGCGGATTATCGGTCCGCCCGCTGCTGCTTCTTCGCCAGCAGCTGCCGCAGCGCTGCGACCTTGGCCGCGGCCTGATCGGGTGGCAGATCGGCTTTCACGAGGATCTCGGCCTCGGCCTCGCGGCCCTGCAAGCCCAGCACCAGCGCGAAATTGGCGCGGACCCGCGCATCGTTCTGATTGCGCTGATGAGCGCGGCCGAGCACCTGTTCGGCCTTCGACAGATTGTTTTGCAGCATATAGGACAGTCCGAGATTGGACAGCACGGCGGGCTCGTCCGGCACGATCTTCAACGCCGCGGCGTAGTATTGCTGTGCCTCCTCGTTGCGGCCGAGCTGATCGAGCGCTGCGCCCTGTGCCGACAGGATTCGCCAATCGGGATCATTGGGCGAATGGGCGCGGCCGAGGACGTCGAAAGCCTGCTGGAAATTGCCGTTGTCGGCGAGCGCGCGACCATAGCCGGCGAGCAGCGCCTTGTTGCTGGGATGGGCGAGCACGGCCTGCTCGAGCACCGCGACCGCCTGCGCGCGCTGCCCGGTCTCGCGCAGAGCCTTGCCATATTCGATCGCGACTGCGGGATCGCTGGGCCTGGCGCGGTAGCGCTCACGCAAGGCGTCCATGTTCGACCTTGCCTCGGCCTTCGCGTCGACCCTGGTCGCCGCTTCCCGCTTGCTGCCAAGCGCACCGGTGACATCCTCGATGCCCGCGGTCTGACAGCCGCCGAGGGCGAGGATCAGGACTGCGGAACACAGATATCCCGCCGGCGGAAAGGCGAGAGACAAACGCTTGGACATACTCTGATCACTCGGCAACTGATCAGAGATGCTTACCGATTAACGCTAAAGTCCCGTTAAGGACGCGGGCGCGCTTGCGTTCAGTCGACGAATTCGGCGCCGAACTCGCAGCCGATGCGCCAGCGCAGACGGCATTGGCGGGAGTAATCCGGCGCGAAAATGATGGTGAACTGCGGCGGCACTTCCAGGAATTCCGCAACCACCTTCACGCCGCCATCCGAAATATCAGTGATCGTGCAGTCCCGCGGCAGCGAGCCCGCGCCAAAATGGATCTTGGCGAGCCGGCTACACACCCGACGTTCGCTTCTCCGGCGATTTACCAGCATTTGAACTGTTTACCCATCAGACCACGGCCCATCCCGCAGGCAAGGAGTAACGGACATTCGTTGGGATGTGCTGAGCAGAGAGGGTGGTATTCGAGACGTAGTCTCGGCGTCCCGTTTAGGCCGGGTTAGGAGTTGCGTTCCTTCGAGGATCGTTCCCGTATTGTTCTTGCGCCGGCGGCCGCGCTCTGCTACCCCTAATTGCGCGAGAGGGCAGGCTGGTTTGAGCATGGTTCAGCGGGTTTCTACCGTCGCCTTTGAGGGGATCGAGGCCCGCGCGGTCGACGTGCAGGTGCAAGTCGCGCCCGGCCTGCCGGCCTTCGCCATCGTCGGCCTGCCTGACAAGGCGGTGTCGGAGGCGCGCGAGCGGGTGCGTGCGGCGCTGATCGCCTCGGGGCTGGCGCTGCCGGCGCGGCGAATCATCGTCAACCTGGCGCCGGCCGACCTGCCCAAGGAAGGCAGCCATTACGACCTGCCGATCGCGCTCGGGCTGATGGCGGCGATCGGGGCGATCCCGCCTGATGCGCTGACCGGCTTCACCGTGCTCGGCGAGCTCGGCCTCGACGGCTCGATCGCACCGGTGGCCGGCGTTCTTCCCGCCGCGATCGGCGCCAACGCGCGCGAGGAGGGGCTGATCTGCCCGGCGGCGTGCGGCTCCGAGGCGGCCTGGGCGAGCCCCGACATCCAGATCGTCGCCGCACACTCGCTGATCCAGATCGCCAACCATTTCAAGGGCACGCAGGTGCTGTCGCGGCCCACGCCAAAGGTGCACGAGGCCGCAGCCTCGACGCTCGACCTGCGCGACATCAAGGGCCAGGAAAGCGCCAAGCGCGCGCTGGAGATCGCGGCTGCCGGCGGGCATCATTTGCTCATGATCGGCGCGCCGGGCGCGGGCAAATCGATGCTGGCGGCGCGGCTGCCCTCGATCCTGCCGCCCCTGTCGCCGGGCGAGCTGCTCGAGGTCTCCATGATCGCCTCGGTCGCTGGCGAGATCGAAGGCGGTGCGCTGACGGCGCGGCGGCCGTTCCGCTCGCCGCATCATTCCGCCAGCATGGCTGCGCTGACCGGCGGCGGCATGCGCGCCAAGCCCGGCGAGATCTCGCTGGCGCATCAGGGCGTGCTGTTCCTCGACGAGCTGCCGGAATTCGATCCGCGCGTGCTGGATTCGCTGCGCCAGCCGCTGGAGAACGGCGAGGTCGCGGTGTCGCGCGCCAATCACCGCGTCACCTACCCGGCCCGCTTCATGCTGGTCGCGGCGATGAATCCCTGCCGCTGCGGCAACGCGTTCGAGCCCGGCTATGCCTGCAAGCGCGGCCGCATCGACCGCTGCACCGGCGACTATCAGGCGCGCATCTCCGGTCCCCTGATGGACCGCATCGACCTGCGCATCGAGGTGCCGGCCGTGACCGCGGCCGACCTGATCCTGCCGCCGCCGGCGGAAGGATCGGCCGAGGTCGCCGCGCGTGTCGCGGCGGCGCGCGACATCCAGCTCGCCCGCTATGCGGATGCGGGCCTGCCGAATGTCCGCACCAATGCCGAGGCGCCCGCCTCCGTGCTGGAGGAGGTCGCAAAGCCGGATGCGCAAGGACAGAAGCTGCTGCGCGATGCCGCCGAGACCATGCGGCTGTCGGCGCGCGGCTATCACCGTGTGCTGCGGGTGGCGCGCACGCTGGCCGACCTCGATCATTCCGACAAGATCGGCCGGCTGCATCTGGCCGAAGCGCTGTCCTACCGCGCACTCGCGGAGGATGTGCGGCAGATGGCGTGAACGCGCCTCGCATCAACCCGGTGGTAACGAGTTTCCTTTACGCTCTGCAAACCATAAGGCCCAGCGCGTTTCGGTCACGAGTTCCCAAGGGCCCGGCGAGTACAGCGTCATGTTGCGTTTCAAGTTCCTGGCTTCGGTCGTTCCCCTGCTGGCGGCTGCGGTGTTTGCCCGCGCAGAGGTCGGATCGGTCTCGCATCCCTGCATCGCGGTGGGCGACACGTCGGTCGAGCTCACCTCCCGGTTCTGGACCGCCGGCGTGCATGTCGCCTTCACCGACGATCCGACGCGGGCCACGGTGCGGGTCCAGATCACGGACAATGCCGACGCTGCGGACTTCACCGTGGTGGACGACGGCCCCGGTTCCGAGGCGGAGTCCTGCCAGGCCAATCCGTCGACGCGCCTGGTCTCGATTGCCGCCCAGCCCGTCGACGGCGGCGAGGTGATCTATCTCTCCAGCGAAGGGCCGGCGGATTACCGCATCCATGTGCGCTCGAAGACGTTCTCGCCGCGCGAGGCGGCGGCGCTGATCGTCGGCGCCCGTGGCGGCCATGGCAGCTTCAAGGCGGCTTCGCTTTAAGCCGTTAACACCCCGTCAACCCTGTTTGGAGCCGAGGCCAACGCCTCAAACTGTTCGCAAGGTCGAGACGACATCGTCGCACGCGGCGGCGGGGTTTCAGGCAAGGGCGGTGACGATGGGTCGGACGTTCCGGATCAAGGTGCGCATGCGCCGCTTCAGGCGACAGCATCCGCGCATCGCCTTCGCGATCCGCTCCTTCATGATCTTCTCGGCGACGTTCGGCGGCGCCTATGGTTTCGTGTCCGGCAGCCGGTCCGACAATTCCGGCTACGATCCTCATACCTTTGCGATCGGCGCCAGCTTCCTGTTCGCGCTCGCCTGCCTCGGGCTCGCGACGCTAAGCATGCGGCTGCGCTTCATCAATAAGCGGCTCCGCAAGCTGGCCGCGCACAACGAGGCGTTGATCGACCGCAATTGGGAGCTGAAGGAGGCGGAGGAACGCGCCCGCAGCCTGTTCGAGCAGCAGGGCGATCTGATCGTGCTGCGCGATACGAGCGGCCGCATCACCTTCGCCAACGAGGCCTATTGCGCCCTCGCAGGACAGGCGCGCAGCGCGCTTGTCGGCACGCGCTTCGATTTCGACGTGCTGGAGCAGGGCGACAGCGCCCGCGAGAGCAGCGGTACCCGCATCCACGACCAGAAGATCGCAACCCCGCTCGGCGCGCGCTGGATCGCCTGGCGCGAAGGCTATGTCCGCCGCGATGCCGGACAGCCGGCCGAATTGCAAAGCGTCGGACGCGACGTCACCGACCGCACCGAGACCGAGCGCGCACTGGCCGAGGCCCGCGACCAGGCCGATGCCGCCAACCGCGCCAAGTCGCGCTTCCTCGCCATGGCCTCGCACGAGATCCGCACCCCCTTGAACGGCATCATCGGCATGGGCGGCCTGTTGCTGGACACCAATCTGACGCCGGAGCAGACCACTTATGCCAGGGCGGTGAAAACCTCCGGCGAAGCCTTGATGGCGCTGATCGAGGAGTTGCTCGACTATTCCAAGATCGAGGCCGGCAAGCTCGACCTCGATCAGCGTCCCTTCGCGCTCTCGACCATGGTCGAGGAGATCACCGAGCTACTGGCGCCGCGCGCACAGGCGAAATCGCTCGAGATCGCCGCTTACATCGACGAGCGCCTGCCGCTGGAAGTGGTAGGCGATGCCGCGCGGCTGCGCCAGGTGCTGCTCAACCTCGCGGGCAACGCCATCAAGTTCACTGCGAATGGCGGTGTTGCGCTGATCGTCGAGCCCGGGATCTGGCCGAACGAGATCAGCTTCCTGATTCGCGATACCGGCATCGGCATCGCGTCCGACGCCCAGCAGCGCATCTTCCGCGAGTTCGAGCAGGCCGACGCGCGCATCGCCCGCACCTATGGCGGCACCGGGCTCGGCCTTGCCATCAGCGATCGGATCGTCAAGCGCATGGGCGGCCGGATCACGCTCCAGAGCGAGCCGGGCAAGGGCTCGACCTTCGAGGTCGCGGTGCCGCTTCCGCCCTCGCAAGCGAGCGCCGGACAGACGGCTTTTCCGGGCGTCGACCTCACCGGCAAGTCGATGCTTCTGGTCGCCGACGGCATCGAGGCCTCGCTCATCGCCCGGCGGCTGGAGCGCTGGGGCGGCCAGATTTGCGTGGTTGCCGACGCTGCCGTCGCCGAAGCACTGCTGCCGGAGCGCTCGTGGCACGCCGTGTTGATCGATCGTGCGGTCGGCCCCGCCATCGCCGATCGTCTCGGTGAGGCGGCCCGCGCGCATGCCTTGCAGCGCCTCGTGCTGCTGACGTCGAGCTCTCGCCACGAGAAGCTCTCACCGGCGTTCACCGGTTTTCTGGTGAAGCCGCTGCGCGCCGCCTCTCTCGCCGCGCGCCTTGCGCTGACGCCGGAGGTTGCCTCGCCCGAACTCGCGCCGGAGCCGCCGGCCGAGTCCGCCGGCCCGGCATCGGCGAAGGGCCTCTCGATCCTCGTCGCCGAGGACAACGAGATCAACGCCCTGCTGATGCGCTCGCTGCTGACGAAGCTCGGCCACCGCGTCGTCATCGCGGTCCATGGCGAGGCCGCGCTGGAATCCTGGCTCGCCGCTACATCCGCCGGCACGCCCTACGATCTCGTGCTGATGGACATCCAGATGCCGCAGCTCGACGGCATCGAGGCGACGAAACGCATTCGCGCGCATGAAGCAGCCTTGGGCGGTCACACACCCATCCTGGCGCTCACCGCCAACACGCTGATGGAGGATCGCTATGCCTGCTTCGAAGCGGGCATGAACGGATTTCTGATCAAGCCGCTCGACCGCGAGAAGCTCGAGGAGGCGCTGGCGGGGCTGGCCGCGTCCAAGCCGCTGGCGGTCCCGAATATGACGGGAACCTGATCTCGACCGACAATCCATAATTGAAATCGAGCGCGCGGCGCGTCACCATCCTCGAGGGGGCATTTTGCAACAGAGGATTTTTCCGCATGAACCTGCTTTGCCGCTTCGCACTTATCGTCCTCCTCGCTGGCATCTCCCGACCGGCCGCCGCCGATGCACCCGAGTTGATCTCGTCACTCAAGCAGGGCGGCTATGTCCTGATCTTCCGGCACACCGCGACCGACGACAGCCAGAAGGACGTCTACCCGTTCAAGTTCGACGACATGAGCGCCCAGCGTCAGCTCAGCGAAAAGGGCAGGGACATGGCGCGCCAGATCGGAGCAGCCATCAAGGACCTCGCGATTCCTGTCGGCGATATCTACACCAGCCGGCTGAATCGCGCGGTCGAGGCGGGCAAGCTGATCTCCGGCCGTGAGGTCAAGCCGGTCGATGCGTTGACCGACAGCAGCAACGCCAGCGCATCCGGAATGGCAAACCCAACCGGCGCCAATGCCAAGGCCGGGCAGGCCGTGCGCCAGCTCGTCGATACGCCGCCGGCGACCGGCACCAACACGCTCCTGGTCACCCACAAGACCAACATCGCCGATGCCTTCGGCAAGGAAGCCGGCGACGTGCAGGAGGGCGAAGCCTTCGTCTACAAGGCCAGCGGATCCGGCCCGGCCACCTTCGCAGGCCGCATCAAGCTTGCGGATTGGAACGCAAAGGCAGGCAGGTGAGTCCAACCCGTGTCGCGAGCGTGAGGTAAGCCGCAAGTGGCGTTTTCGGGCGCCGGCTTGGCGTGGCGGGTGAGGCGATTGGCCGCCACGGCTTTCCGCTCGGTCACGATGTTGTGCTACGGACCTACGCTGACAAGCGACTGAAAGGCTGGGAACACGTGAGAACATCAGAGGACCGTTCATTCCTCATCCTGCTGGTCGTGATCTCGATTGCGTTCGGGTGGGTGCTCTGGCCGTTCTCCGGCGCAGTGTTGTGGGCCACGCTATTGGCCATCATCTTCGCCCCATTCTATCGACGCGTCCTGGACACTTTCCCGGGAAGGCAGAACCTCGCCGCCTTCGTCACCGTCCTCGTGGTGATCGTCATGGTCCTGATCCCCGTGGCGATCGTCATCGCTTCGCTCATCGACCAGGGAGGGGAGCTTTATCAACGCGTTCAGAGCGGAGAGATCAGTTTTGCTCATCCCCTGCAGCAGCTGAAATCCGCGCTGCCCGCGTGGGCTGGCTCACTCGCGGATCGCCTGGCCGGCATCGATTTGTCGTCGCTGAGGGAACGCCTGTCGAGCCTGGTGGTCCCGGCCGGCCAGCAGCTGGCCGGGCATGCGCTCAACATCGGCCAGGTGACGCTGGAATTCGCCGCAAGCTTGCTCGTAATGCTGTACCTGCTGTTCTTCCTGCTGCGTGATGGCGACGAGCTCACCGCGCGCATTCGCGACGCACTCCCCCTGCGGCCGAGCCACACCGCCGAGATTCTCGACGCGTTCACGCTCGCCGTTCGCGGGACGATTAAGGGCATCGTTCTCGTCGCCTTGATCCAGGGCGCGCTCGGCGGGCTCATCTTCTGGCTGCTCGGCTTGACCGCTCCGCTGCTGGCGGGCGCGCTCATGGCGCTGGTCTCGCTGCTTCCCGTGCTCGGCTCGGCCCTGGTCTGGGTTCCGGTCGCGCTCTATCTGCTCGTGTCAGGTGCAGTGACGAAGGGCCTCATTCTGCTCGCTTTCGGCACTTTCGTGATCGGCCTTGCGGACAATTTCCTCCGCCCGATCCTGGTCGGCCAGTCGATCCAGATGCCGAGCTATGTCGTGCTGCTTGCCACCTTGGGCGGCCTTGCGAGTTTCGGAGCGAACGGTTTCGTCATCGGCCCGCTCGTTGCCGCGATGTTCCTGACGGTGTGGCAAATCTTCATGAGCGCGAAAGCGCGACAGGAGGCCCGCAAGTGAGCTTCATCAAGTAAGCTTCATTCCTTGACCGGCCGGTCCAGGATCTCAGGTACACGCAACGCCAGCTTCGCCTGCGAAACCGGCTTCTCGAGAATATCCACGCCTTCGTCCAGCCGGCCCTGGTGAACGACGGCGTTCCTGGAATATCCAGTCATGTAGAGAACCTTCAGCCCCGGCCGTATCTGCTGCGCCCGCCTGCCGAGCTCACGACCGTTGATCCCGGGAATCACCACAGCGGTCAGGAGCAGATCCACTTGCGGCTCTTCCTGGAGGAGAATCGTCAAGGCGCCTTGGGCACTCGGTGCAGTGCGGATGCGTTAGTTCGGCTCGCAGGACGTCGCATACGGCGAGCAGACGGCGTTGCGCTCCGCCGCGCAGCATAGCCCTTGAGCCGCTCGGCCCCGCGTTCCAGCTCCGCACGGGGCCGTGTGGCACACACTCCACTGCACTGGACAGCCATTCGCGCCGGCGCCGGACCTTCTGGTGCGACGACAGCTATGCGGCGTGAGCGCTGAAACGAGGGGCCGAAAGCCGGCCCGGCGGGCCTTCCGCCCCCCGGAAGATCGTCTCGGTCTGAGCGACGCGCTTGCAATGCGGGCAGGCGAAAAGATGTGCGATGACGGGGACCGGCTCGTCTGCAAGCAGCTCCGAGCGATACCACTTCATCTCAATGTGGCAGTCCGTGCATATCGGCGCTTCGAGCTGTTCGGCAGCGCTTTTGAGACGATCAACCATGGCCCCTCGCGTGTTCGAAGGCCATAACCCAATACCCTCAGTTAGTCTGCATCAAAAGATACTCAGCTCGCTATTTGCCGGTACCCACGCCATCACAGCCGCCTGAGTGCCACGCTCTCCACCGTATGGTCGGCACCCTTTTTCAGGATCAGCGTCGCCCGCGGGCGGGTCGGCAGGATGTTGTCCTCGAGATTGGCGAGGTTGGTGCGCTCCCAGATCGCGATCGCAGTGGCGGTGGCTTCCTCGTCCGAGAGCAAGGCGTAGCGGTTGAAATAGGATTTCGGATCGGTGAACGCGGTGTCGCGCAGCGCCAGGAAACGCTTGATGTACCATCGCCGCAGCGCCACCTCGTCGGCATCGATATAGACCGAGAAATCGAAGAAGTCGGAGACCACCGGCACCGCCTTGCCGTCGCGCGGCAGCTTGCCGGTTTGCAGCACGTTGACGCCCTCGACGATCAGGATGTCGGGCTGGTCGATCTCGGCCCATTGGTTCGGCACGATGTCATAGGTCAGATGCGAATAGACGGGCGCGCGCACGTGGCGGCGGCCGGCCTTGATGTCCGAGAGGAAGCTGAGCAACAGGGGCAGGTCGTAGCTCTCCGGAAAACCCTTCTTCTGCATGATACCGTGCCGCTCGAGCACCGCGTTGGGATAGAGAAATCCGTCGGTGGTGATCAGCTCGACCTTCGGGCGCGGCGACCAGCGCGCCAGCAGCGCCTGGAGCACGCGGGCGGTGGTGGACTTGCCGACCGCGACGGAGCCGGCAACGCCGATGATGTAGGGCACCTTGCGGTCGCGGATGTTGAGAAACTGGCGCTCGGCGTAATACAGGCGCTGCATCGCATCGACATAGATCGACAAAAGGCGCGACAGCGGAAGATAGATGTCCTCGACTTCCTGGAGATCGAGGCGGTCGTGCAGCGAGCGCAGCCGGTCGAACTCGCCCGGCTCCAGCGTCATCGGCGTATCGTCGCGCAGCCGCGCCCACTGCTCGCGCGTATAGACGCGGTAGGGATTATACTGCTGCTCCGGTGCGCGGATATCCATGACGCGACCTCTCCATTCCGGCTAGCTGCCGCCCTTGCGCGACGCCTTTTCTTCCAGCCCCGACATCGAGGTTCGCTGGCCCAGCGCGGCCTCGACCTCTTCCAGCTTTATGTCGCGCGCCTTCAGCAGCACAAGGAAATGATAGAGCAGATCGGCACTTTCGGCGATCAGATGCGCGCGATCGTTTTCGACTGCAGCGATTACGGTTTCGACTGCTTCCTCGCCGAACTTCTTGGCGCAATGCTCGGCCCCCTTGTCGAGGAGCTTGCGGGTATAGGAGGCTTCGCCGCCGGCCGCCGCGCGGGCGTCGATGGTCTCGGCCAGATCATGGATCGTGAAACGCGGCATCGGACTTACTCGGAGATACGCTCGGCAACAGATTTGGCCATGATGGCCATCCCGTCGGTCAATCTAACATCGTTGCGAGCCAGAGTCGTTAAGCATCCAGGCGCATCGGCAGCCCGCGCCGGGCCATGTGCTCCTTGGCTTCACGGATGGTGAATTCCCCGAAATGGAAGATCGAGGCTGCCAGCACCGCCGTGGCGTGCCCGTCGCGAATACCGTCGACGAGATGGTCGAGATTGCCGACGCCGCCCGAGGCGATCACCGGGACGGGAATGCTGTCGGCAATCGCCCGGGTCAGCGGAATGTCGAACCCCTGCCTGGTGCCGTCGCGGTCCATCGAAGTCAGCAGGATTTCACCGGCGCCGAGCGAGACCACCTCCTGGGCATATTCGATCGCATCGATGCCGGTGGAGTTGCGGCCGCCATGGGTAAAGATCTCCCAGCGGTCGCCGCCGGGGCGCTTGACGCGTTTGGCGTCGATCGCGACCACCACGCATTGTTCGCCAAATTTTTCGGCAGCTTCCTTGACGAATTCGCGGCGCGCCACGGCGGCGCTGTTGATCGAGACCTTGTCGGCGCCGGCGCGCAGCAGCGTCTTGATGTCGTTGACCTCCCGCACGCCTCCGCCGACGGTCACCGGCATGAAGCAGGCTTCCGCCGTGCGCCGGACCACGTCCAGCATGATGCCGCGGTTCTCATGGGTCGCGGTGATGTCGAGGAAGGTGAGTTCGTCGGCACCGGCCGCGTCATAGGCGATGGCGGCTTCGACGGGATCGCCGGCATCCCTGAGATCGACGAAGTTGACGCCCTTGACGACGCGGCCGTCCTTGACGTCGAGGCAGGGGATCACGCGCACCTTGAACATCGGTCAGCTCCTAGGCGCGCGCGTTGCGGATCAGCGTGAGGGCGGCGGCGGGATCGAGCCGGCCGTCATAGAGCGCGCGGCCTGCGATCGCGCCGGCGAGCTTTTTCGCGCGCGGCGTCAGCATCGCCTTGACGTCCTCGATCGAGGCGAGGCCGCCGGAAGCGATCACGGGAATGGAGATGCTATCCGCCAGCGCAATGGTCGCGTCCAGGTTCAGGCCCTTGAGCAAGCCGTCGCGCGCGATGTCGGTGAAGATGATGGCGGCAACGCCGGCATCCTCGAACCGCTTTGCGATCTCCAGCGCTGTCACTTGCGACGTCTCGGCCCAGCCTTCGACAGCGACCTTGCCGTCGCGGGCGTCGAGCCCGACCGCGACGCGGCCGGGGAACGTCTTCGCGGCGGCCTTCACCAGCTCCGGATCGCGCACCGCCGCGGTGCCGATGATGACGCGGGTGATGCCCTTGTCGAGCCAGGCTTCGACGGTCGCGAGATCGCGAATGCCGCCGCCGAGCTGCACCGGGATTCTGATCGTCTTCAGCATCGCCTCGACTGCGTGCGCATTCACCGGCTTGCCGGCGAAGGCGCCGTCGAGATCGACGACGTGGAGATACTCGAAGCCCTGCTCGACGAAGCTCTGCGCCTGCGCGGCCGGATCGAGGTTGAACACGGTCGCGCGCGCCATGTCGCCTTGCTCGAGGCGCACGCACTGGCCGTTCTTGAGGTCGATGGCGGGAAAGAGAATCACGGCTTCCATCGCAAGAAGTTCGAGATCAGGGCCAGCCCGAAACGCTGGCTCTTCTCGGGGTGGAATTGCGTGCCGATGGCGGTGTCCTTGCCGACGATCGCGGTGACAGGACCGCCGTAATCGGCGCGCGCGAGCACGTCCGCCTCGTTGGCGGCGTTGAGGTGGTAGGAGTGCACGAAATAAGCGTGCTGACCTTTGGGGCCGAGCGGCAGCTTGTTCAGCACCGGATGCTCCTGCAGCAGGTCCAGCGTATTCCAGCCCATGTGCGGGATTTTGAGGCTCTCGTCGCGGGGCATGATCTTCTCGACGTCGCCGCCGATCCAGTTCAGGCCTTCGGTGATGACATGCTCCTTGCCGCGGCTGGCCATCAGTTGCATGCCGACGCAGATGCCGAAGAAGGGGCGCGCCTTGACCCGCACCGCTTCG
The DNA here is from genome assembly GCF_058782905.1 of Bradyrhizobium sp. FW305-F6. NCBI lineage: Bacteria > Pseudomonadati > Pseudomonadota > Alphaproteobacteria > Hyphomicrobiales > Nitrobacteraceae > Bradyrhizobium > Bradyrhizobium sp. FW305-F6. The sequence continues at coordinate 101,146 of NZ_JBYSYD010000008.1, read as the reverse complement.
GTGATCGCCTCGACCATGCCGTTGACGGCGTCGAGCCCGCGCCGGCAGTCGGCGAACGCGCCGACGCCCGGCAGCACGAGGCGGTCAGCCTCGTAGGCCTGATCGGGATCGCTGGTGACGAAGACCTTTTGCGGAGCTTCCAGGCTGCGGGCGGCGCGTTCGAAGGCTTTCGCGGCCGAATGCAGATTGCCGGAACCGTAATCGATGATGGCGACGCTCATCTTGACCCTCCCGGTTCTGGAAACAACCCGATGATGCCGCCGGCCGGAATGGGCGGCGGGTTCGAAAACTGCTGGCCCGGCGTGGTGCGGGTCGGCGGCGGGCCGCCGCGATCGACGGCCCATTGGTCGTTGACGATGCCGTGCTGCTTCTGGCTCCAGCGCTCGAAGAAGCGGCTTTCGGCGGTGTCCTGATCGTCGGCAATCACGACGTCGAGCTGGCGCCACTTGCCGCGCGACAACGTCCAGCGCCGCAGGGTCGATCCCTCGAGGCCCAGCAAGAAAGCGACGATCAGGTCCGCGACAAAGATCGAACCGCGACCGACGCCGAGCGCGGAGAGGCCGGCGTTGAACGCGACGAGGAAGACGACCCACGCAACCAGCGCCAGCCACAGCCGGTTCCACAGCAGCCAGAATGGGCCGAAGATCATCGCCCAGAAATGAAAGCCGTCACGCACGAACACGAACCTGTCGGTCGCGCGCAAATCGGCTCCGCCGGAGGAGGGAGCATGAACTGTGTAGACAGGCATGGTGATGCCCCGTTCTCGAATTCATTGATACCGCAGGCGGCGCACGTCGCCCGCGGACGGAAGTTCAGCCGCCGAGCGAACCCTTGGTGGACGGGATCTCGCCCGCCGCCTTCGGATCGATCGCGACCGCCGTCCGCAGCGCCCGCGCCAGGCCCTTGAAGCAGGACTCGGCGATATGGTGACTGTTATCGCCATATAGGGTCTCGACGTGGAGAGTCACGCCGGCGTTGATGGCGAAGGCCTGGAACCACTCGCGCACCAGCTCGGTGTCGAACTCACCGATCTTGTCGCGGGGAAAGGCGGCCCTGAACACCAGGAACGGGCGTCCCGAAATGTCGATAACCACACGCGTCAGCGTCTCATCCATGGGCATGTGCACGCCGGCATAGCGGGTGATGCCCGCCATGTTGCCGAGCGCCTGCCTGACCGCTTGGCCGAGCGCGATGCCGGTGTCCTCGGTGGTATGGTGATGGTCAATGTGCAGGTCGCCGACCGCCTTGACCGTGAGGTCCATACGGGCATGGCGGGCGAGAAGATCGAGCATGTGGTCGAAAAAGCCGATGCCGGTCGCGATATCAGCCGCGCCGGTGCCATCGAGGTTCACGGAGACCTCGATGTCGGTTTCCTTGGTCTTGCGCCTGATCGTCGCGGTGCGCATTGAAGTGCGGTTTCCACTTTGGTTTTGAGCATGATCTTGTCGGAAAACCGGACCACTTTTCCGGATCATGCTCCTTGAGCCGAAAACGCCAGTCTCTTAACAGCCAAATGACACCTTCGCTACTGCGGGAACGGCCGGCCGGACCTCCACTTCTGCCTATGGTGAGTGAAATTCGGCCCGGAACGGGCCGTTGTACCCAGGTTGTCCCCTAGGCCCTGACCCCCTAAATCAGGCCGGACCACGAGGATCATTCATGCAAGCGACCCAGAACAGCTCGCCGGGCTGGCACGGCACCACGATCTTGACCGTCCGCAAGGGGGGCAAGGTGGTGGTTGGCGGCGACGGCCAGGTCTCCATCGGCCAGACCGTGATCAAGTCCAACGCCAAGAAGGTCCGCAAGCTCGGCAAGGGCGACGTCATCGGCGGCTTTGCCGGCGCCACCGCCGACGCCTTCACCCTGTTCGAGCGGCTGGAATCCAAGCTCGAGCAATATCCGGGGCAGCTGACCCGGGCCGCGGTGGAGCTCGCCAAGGACTGGCGCACCGACCGTTATTTGCGGCGGCTGGAGGCCATGATGATCGTCGCCGACAAGGACGTCTCCCTGGTGCTGACGGGCACCGGCGACGTGCTCGAGCCCGAGGCCGGCGTCATGGCGATCGGCTCCGGCGGCAATTATGCGCTGGCCGCGGCGCGGGCCCTGCTCGACACCGACAAGGATGCCGAGGCCATCGTCCGTCGCTCCCTCGACATCGCCGCCGACATCTGCGTCTACACCAACCGGAATCTGACCATTGAGAGCCTGGCAACGGGGTAGGGCGGATCTGTGACTCAACAACGTGGCTCCGGACTGGCAGTCACCTCTCCCGCGAGCGGGAGAGGTCGCGCCGAAGGCGCGGGTGAGGGCTTTGCCCTCTGGGGGATTGTCCCGTTGAGGAGGCACCCTCTCCCCGACCCTCTCCCGCAAGCGGGCGAGGGAGCGCAGCGCCGCCGCGGTCGATAGATGACCCCAAGCTACACCTTCCGCCCGATGACCCCGGCCGACATGCCGCTGATCCGGCGCTGGCTGGCGGCGCCGCATGTCGCCGAATGGTGGCACGATCCGGAGACGCTCGAATTCGTCGGCGGCGACCTCGATCATCCTGACCTCGCGCAGTTCATCGTCAGCCACAACGATCGGCCCTTGGCTTATCTGCAGTGCTACCAAATCGGCGATTGGCACCTCAGCTTCGGTCCGCAGCCCGTGGGCACCCGCGGTCTCGATCAGTTCATCGGCGAGGCCGACATGCTCGGATGCGGGCACGGCTCCGCTTTCATCCGTGCCTTCATCGACCAGCTCTTCGCGCGCGGTGTGCCGCGCATCGTGATAGACCCAAGTCCTGCCAATCCACGCGCGATTCGTGCCTATGAGAAAGCTGGATTCGTGCCGCAGCACGAGATCGTCACGCCGGATGGTCCCGCACTCCTGATGATCCGAGAGCCATGACGCTCGCCGCAACTCCCGCCGCCAAATCCACCACCGCATTTTCGCCGCTCGGCTGGGCCGGCATCGCGCTGCTGCTGCTGGCCCTCCAGGCCGCGATTCTGTTCGGGATGGGACGCGTGCCGATCTGCACCTGCGGCACCATCAAGCTCTGGCACAGCGTCGTGAACAGCTCGGAAAATTCCCAGCATATCGCGGACTGGTACACGTTCTCGCACATCCTGCACGGCTTCCTGTTCTACGGCCTGACCTGGCTGCTGTTTGCGCGTCTGCCGTTCCTGCGTCTCCCTCTTCCAAGTTTATCTTGGCCGGCGCGGCTGATCGTCGCCATGCTGATCGAGGGCGCCTGGGAGATCGTCGAGAATTCGCCCTTCATCATCGAGCGCTACCGCGCCGGCACGATCTCGCTGGACTATTACGGCGACAGCATCGTCAATTCGGTCTCTGACAATCTGGCCATGATCCTGGGGTTCCTGGCCGCACGCGCCCTGCCCGTCGGCGCGACGGTCCTGCTTGGGCTCGCCTTCGAGATCGTGCTGGCGCTTCACATTCGCGACAATCTGACGCTCAACGTCCTGATGCTGATCCATCCGATTGAAGCCGTGAAGCAATGGCAATCCGGCCCGCCGATCATCTGACCCAAAATGCGGCTTGTCCTTGGCCGCCTCCCGCCCTAGCTAAGCAGACATGACAGACTTCTCGCCCCGCGAAATCGTTTCTGAACTCGACCGTTTCATCGTTGGCCAGGCCGACGCCAAGCGCGCCGTCTCGATCGCGCTGCGCAACCGCTGGCGCCGGCAGCAGCTCGAAGGCTCACTTCGCGAGGAGGTGCTGCCGAAGAACATCCTGATGATCGGCCCGACCGGCGTCGGCAAGACCGAGATCGCGCGGCGGCTCGCCAAGCTCGCCAACGCGCCGTTCCTGAAGGTGGAAGCGACCAAGTTCACCGAGGTCGGCTATGTCGGCCGCGACGTCGAGCAGATCATCCGCGATCTCGTCGAGGTGGCGATCGCGCAGGTGCGCGAACGCAAGCGCAAGGACGTGCAGGCGCGCGCCCAGCTCGCCGCCGAGGAACGCGTGCTCGATGCGCTGGTCGGCGCCAATGCGAGTTCGGCGACGCGGGAATCGTTCCGCAAGAAGCTGCGGGCCGGCGAGCTCAACGACAAGGAAATCGAGATCGAGACGCAGTCGTCCGGCGGCGGCATGCCGATGTTCGAGATCCCGGGCATGCCGGGCGCCCAGATGGGCGCGATCTCGCTCGGCGACATCTTCGGCAAGCTCGGCGGCCGCAGCAAGACGCGGCGCCTGACGGTCGAAAGCTCGCACGAGATCCTGGTCAACGAGGAATCCGACAAGCTGCTGGACACCGAGCAGCTGACCCTGGAGGCGATCAGCACGGTCGAGAACAACGGCATCGTGTTCCTAGACGAGATCGACAAGATCTGCGCACGCGACGGCCGGGTCGGCGGCGACGTCTCGCGCGAGGGCGTGCAGCGCGATCTTTTGCCGCTGATCGAGGGCACCACGGTCTCGACCAAGCACGGCGCGGTCAAGACCGACCACATCCTGTTCATCGCCTCCGGCGCCTTCCACGTCGCAAAGCCGTCCGACTTGTTGCCGGAATTGCAGGGCCGCCTGCCGATCCGCGTCGAATTGCAGGCGCTGACCCGCGACGACATGCGCCGCATCCTGACCGAGCCCGAGGCCTCGCTGATCAAGCAATATGTCGCGCTGATGCAGACCGAGGGCGTGACGCTCGACATCACCGACGGCGCCATCGACGCCCTCGCCGACATCGCGGTCGCCGTCAATTCCACCGTCGAGAACATCGGCGCGCGGCGGCTCCAGACCGTGATGGAGCGGGTGCTGGACGAGATCTCCTTCACCGCCCCCGACCGCAACGGCGAGACCGTCCGGCTCGACGCGGATTACGTGCAGAAGCATATCGGCGACCTCGCCAAGAACGCGGATCTGAGCCGGTTCATTTTGTAATTCGCAGCGGTCACGGTATGGATGCGGCGTGACCCTCCGCATCCTGCAACATCCCTGGCGGCTCCTGCTCGCGATCAACGCGGCGGTCATCGTTGGCGTCTTCGTCCACAAGATCCAGCTGCCGCCTTATGTCCCCTACATCCACCTCCTGGTCGACTATCATTTCGGCTTCATCAAACGCGCGTTGATCGGGGCAATCGTCGCGCTGTTCACCGACAAGGTGCCGGTCTGGCTGGTGTTCGCGCTCGGCGGAGCGACGTGGCTGGTGACATCAGCGTTTTACGCAAGGCTGTTTCAAAAGACGTTCGGCTTCTCCGCGAGAACGCTGCCGCTGTTCGTCTTCACCGCAGGCTCGCCGTTCTTCTTGAAGAACTTCATGCACACGCTCGGCCATTTCGACATCTATGGTTGCGCGCTCGCCATCGTCCTGCTGCTAATGCCGGCAAGCTCGCTGCTGTTCGTGGCGACAGCCGCGCTGTTCGCGATCGTCCTCGTGCTAATCCACCACATCCATCTCTTGATGTATGTGCCGACCATCATCACCATCGTCGTGTTCAGGCACTACCTTTCTCACAGCTGCAACCGCGCCAGCGTGGCGTTCGGCATCGTCGCCCTCGCCCTCGTCGCCGCGCTGTTCTTCGCCGCGCAGTTTTGGGGAACGATGCCGATCCCCGAAGCGGACTTCGTCGCATATCTGAAAGCACGGATGGCCGATCCATCCCGCACCGATCTCCTACAATTCGCCTATATCTGGTACCAGCCGCTGGCGAAGGAAATTGCCGATACCTGGGGGCGCCTGCCGCACAATAGTCTCGGCGTGCCCGTGTTCGCTCTCTTGATCTGGCTGCACTTACCGCTGTGGCGTTTCTTCGCAAACCTGATCGGCGCACTCGCAAGCGAGATGCACCGCCGCCTCGTCATTGCGGCGCTGATTGGCATCAGCCTGGCCTATGTCGTGATGTTCGCAATGGTGTTCGACTATTCGCGCTGGATCTCGAACTGGGCAGTCTGCATGTTCCTGATCCTGCACGTCGTGAAGATGCTGCCGGCAAAGCATGAAGCTGCGCTGATCCCGGCGGAGGATCGGAAGACCAACATTTTCGGCCTGATCATCACGCTGATCCCACGCGTCGGAATTGTCCGGCCGTTTTAGGCGCAATCACAGCCCCGGAGACGGTGCGCTCCCTCTCCCGCTTGCGGGAGAGGGCTGGGGAGAGGGTGTCTCCGCGCTGGGATTATCGAGATTAACTGAGGACGTCTCAGTGCGGCGAGAGCCCTCACCCGCCGCGCTTCGCGCGTCGGCCTCTCCCGCAAGCGGGAGAGGCAAGAAAAGCCGCTACCCTCTCGCCCGCCTGATCCGCACATACAGCGCGCCCTCGCCGCCGTGGCCGATCGCGGCTTGCTCGAAGCCGACGACGAAGGCGCGGAATTCCGGCAGGCTCAGCCATTCCGGCACCTGGCGGCGCAGCACGCCGCTTTCGCCGCCGCTGCGGCCCTTGCCGGTGATGACGAGCACGAAGGTCAGACCGTCGTCATGGGCACGGTGCAGGAAGCCGGCCAGCGCGCGATGGGCGCGCATCTGGGTCATGCCGTGCAGATCGAGCCGCGCCTCGATCTCGCTGCGGCCGCGCGAGAGCTTGGTCCGCTCGCGCTTGCCAAGCGGCGCAAGCGGCGGGACAGACGGCTTGGTCACGCGCGGCGCCGGCGCGGCCGCGATGGGGCGCGGCGATGGCGCGGGCCGCACGCTCGGCACGGCGGCCGAGGATTCGGGATTCGGCGCGGCATGCGCTTTCGCCACGCGGTGCTTCCGCAGCGGTTTGACATGCCTTGCAACGAGGTCCCACAGCTCGCGCTCGTCCTCGCTCAGCGCGCGGCGGCGCGGCGAGGGGCGGGGCTCCAGCACAGGCGGACGGGACGATCGCTTCATTGCTGTCGAGGAGGACGATTCTTCACCGGGCGGCGCGGTTCGGAGGCAGGCTCGATTGCGGGACGCGGCACAGGTAGCGGGATGGGGCCGGCAATCGCTACCGTCTCCGTCTTGTCTTGAGGCGCGGCGGCCGCAGGCGTGTCTGCCTTGGCCGGGACGGTCTGCGGAAACAGTTTTGCGATCTTCTCCGCGGGGCGCGGGTCCGGGATCGGCAGTTTCGCGGCGAGCGGGGCCGGATCGAGGCTCTTCGGCACCAGCATCACGAATTGCATGGGATGGCGGAGCCGCCCGGAGACGCGGCCGGCTTCCGCGCCGGCGCCGAAAAACAGATCTGCGCGTGCGGGTCCGATGATGGCCGAACCGGTATCCTGCGCGATCATCAAGCGGTTGAACGGCGTCCTGGCGCGCTCGGATTCGATCGGCAGCTCGCCCTCGATGAAGAACGGCGTGCCGTAGACATGCAACGCCTTGTCGACCGCAATCGAGCGGCCGGCGGTCAGCGGAATCCCCTGCGCGCCCACCGCTTCATCCTTGTCGGAGAGATTGACCTCGCGGAAGAAGATGTAGGCGCGGTTGGCACGGCGCAGCTCCTTGGCGCCGTCAGGGTTCTGCGTCATCCATTCCCTGATCTTCTGCATCGACATCTCTTCCCTCGGGATGATGCCGCGCTCGATCAGGATGCGCCCGACGGCCGTGTAGGGATAGCCGTTATAGGCGTCGTAATTGAGCCGGACCGAGCTGCCGTCGTCGAACTTGATGCGCGCCGAGCCCTGGATCTGGGCGAACAAAAGATCGGTCGGATCCTTCAGCCACGCGATTTCCAACCCGCGGCCGGCGATCTTGCCGTCCTCGATCTCGCCACGATCGTAATAGGGCACCAGCTTGCGGCGGCCGATCTTGCGATAGACTGGCCCCTTGTTCGGCAGGCTGAGCGAATCCTGCTTGTAGCCGCGCACGAACAGGTTCGAGGGACGGCGATAGACCGGCACGGTGTACACGTCGGTCTGCGTGCGCGATCCCTCCAGCACCGGCTCGTAATAGCCGGTGACGAACCCCGCGGGCTCGCCGAGACGCGAGATGCGCAGCGGCGTGAAGTTTTCCTCGAAGAAGGATCTTGCCTTGGCGTCGTCGGCGAGATCGAGCGTTTTGGCAGCCCGGCAGGGCTCGTTGAGAGAGCCGGCCAAGGCCTTGGCTTCCGCAGCGCCGTTCCTGGCCTCGGCCGCGCCGTTCTGCGCATTGATCGGGCGGCAGCTGGCGCGGAAAGTCTTGTAGGCGGCGAGATGATTGTCCTCGCCCCATCCCTTCAGGTCCGCCCAGGCCAGCGGCAGATATTGCGCGCCAGGAACTTCGAACGGCAGAGGAAGCTGCGGGTAGGGCAGGGCCCGCACCGGCACAGCAGGCTTTTGCGGTGAATGGTGGTGGTGGTGATGGTTGCGGTGGTGGCGCCGCGCCGCCTCGGCCCCGAGCGAAAACGCTGACAGCGCGACGGCGCCTGCGCAAAGCGCCGTCGCGCTGGTCTTCAGGAAGACCTTAAGTCGCGCTTCCGGTGCCAACCAGCTTCCAGTTCGGATCGCGAGAGGAGGTGTCGCGGGCGAATGTCCAGATGTCGGTGATGTCGGCGACCGTGTCGGCGCTGCCGTCGACGATGTTGCCGGCCTTGTCGCGGGTGGCCGAGATCATCTGCGAGACGAAGCGCACGGTGAGCTGGGCGGTGCGGTCGCGCATCTCCGCACCGACGAGCTCGGCCTTGTCGATCGAAACGAAGCGGGTCTCGGTCTTCTGCTCGTTCTTCTCGCGTTCCCTGATCACGGCGTCGAAGCTCTCGTAGACCTCCGACGACAACAAGTCGCGCAGCGCACGACGGTCGCCATTGGCAAAGGCCAGGACGATCATCTCGTAGGCGCCCTTGGCACCCGACAGGAAATGGCGCGGGTCGAAGCTGGAATCCTTCTCGACGATGGCATCGAGGCCCTGTGCCAGGGGAGTCCCCGGCTCGGTGAGCCCCTTCCAACGGTCGGACGGCGGGGTCGGCTCGGCCGACGGCGCCAGGGGGGCCTGGTCGATCACCTTGCCCGGCATGGTCACGACGTTGTTGTCCTGGGCACCTCCCAGCGCATTGCGGGCGGCGGTGCGATCGAACGGCGGCCGCTCGTTGCCCGTGCGCTGCCCCAGCACGCTGCGCAGTCTCAGGAAGATGAAGACGGCCAGCGCCAGGAATATGATGGTGTAGATGTCCACGTCGTATTCGCTTTCTGGTCTTTTCAGGGCTCGTTGCCGGGAAAATCAATCCGGCCAGTAGACCGTTCCCTACCGAAACGGCAAGTCTACATCACCATTTTAGGTCCACGTCGGTCCGTGGGATGTAGGCACGAAATCTTGCCCGGCCAATGGCGCCTTTTGGCACAGCAGCGAGTGTAGCGCGTTTATGCTTAAGGGGAAACCCGATCCAGCCCGGAAATCGCGCGTCTTCAATTGTTTAAGGCACAATTTCGCGGGAAAGGCAGAATGAACGTCACAGCCATGGGCAGGGGTGCAAATCCCGCCCGGGACCGTTCGTCCTTGTGGAACGAGCCGGCCCTATGTTAGCCAACCGCCGCGAAATTCAGCCCAAATCGGGTAAGGAGAGACTCTTATGACCAACGGTAACGGCACCCCTCCCGAGGCGGCCCAGGCTCCCCAGCTCAACGTGCTGGCGCAATATACCAAGGACCTCTCGTTCGAAAATCCCAATGCGCCAAGCTCGCTGCAGCAGCAGAGCCAGCCGCCGCAGATCAACATCCAGATCAACGTCAACGCCAACAATCTCAGCGAAACCGAGTACGAGGTGACGCTGTCGGTCGAGGGCAAGGCCGAGACCGCCGGTAAAGTGATGTTCTCGTTCGAGCTCGCCTATGCCGGTGTGTTCCGGATCGCCAACGTGCCGAAGGAGCAACTGCATCCGGTGGTCATGATCGAGTGCCCGCGTCTCTTGTTCCCGTTCGCCCGCGAGATCATCGCGACCGCAGTGCGCGACGGCGGGTTCCCGCCCTTGATGCTGGACCCGGTCGATTTCGTCGGTCTCTATCGGCAGAACATGGAGCGGCAAATGGCCGCCCAGGGCCAAGCCGGTCAGGCCTGAGCGGCTGCCACCGCGGCTGGGGCGGGCAAGTACTCGTTCCAGATCGCCTTGTCGCCGAGCGTCGCAATGAAGGCCCGATGGGCCTCGCGCTCGGCCTCCGATATCCGCGGCGCGAGCGGCACCAGACGTTGCCGCCGCGGCGCATCGCCGGTGCTGCTGACTCTGATTTCCTCGGCCTCCGAGGCCAGCAGCAGCTGAGACTGCCGCGCCCCGACCAGATCGACATAGACCTCGGCCAGCAGCTCGGCGTCCAGCAACGCGCCGTGCTTGGTGCGGTGTGAATTGTCGATCGCATAGCGCGAGCAGAGATCGTCGAGCCGGTTGGACACGCCGGGATGCTTGCGGCGCGCCAGCAGCAGCGTATCGACCAGCCGCTCGCGCGGGATCGCGGCGCGCTTGATCCGGTCGAGCTCGGCATTGATGAAGCCGATGTCGAACGAGGCGTTGTGGATCACCAGCGGGGCATCGCCGATGAAGGCGAGAAACTCGTCGGCGACCTCGTGGAACAACGGCTTGGTCGCCAGGAATTCGGACGACAATCCATGCACCGCGAACGCTTCGGCAGGCATGTCCCGCTCGGGATTGATATAGACGTGATAGCTCTGCCCGGTCGGCATGCGGTTGAAGATCTCGACGCAGCCGATTTCGACCAGGCGGTCGCCGCGAAGCGGATCGAGGCCGGTTGTTTCGGTATCGAGGACGATTTCGCGCATGTTTCAAGAAGCCGTCTGAGACGGCGAATCAGGTTCGCCGCTGCGGCATCTTAACGACCTCGGCCAGGATGTGCGCGATTTGCGCCCGCACCGGCTCGAGTCCGTGCGATGTATCCACCACGAAATCCGCCCGCTTGCGCTTTTCGGCATCCGGCAGCTGCTTGGCGATGATGGCATCGAGTTTGGCCTCGTCCATCGTGCCGCGCGCCAGCACGCGCTGGCGCTGCAGTTCCGGCGAGGTCGACACCACGACCACGGCATCGACGCGCTTCTCTCCGCCGGTCTCGAACAGTAGCGGGATGTCCAGCACCACAACCGGAGCTCTGGCGGCCTCGGCATCGGCGAAGAATTTTTGCCGTGAGGCGCCGAGCATCGGATGGACGATCTGCTCGAGCTGCTTGATGGCGGCGGGATCGTGCACCACGCGCCCCGAGAGTTTTGGCCGGTCGACCTTGCCGTTGACAGTGGTGCCGGGGAAGGCGGCCTCGATCGCGGGCGCGGCCTCGCCCTCATAGAGCTGATGCACGGCAGCATCGGCGTCGTAGACGGGAACACCGGCTTCGGCGAACAGTTTCGCCGTGGTGGATTTGCCCATCCCGATCGAGCCTGTCAGTCCGAGGATCCGCATCATCGTCCAGCCATGTCCGTCATTCACACCGCAACTAGCCGCTCGCGGCGCAGGAACGCAAGCAGCGGCAATAGCGGCAGACCGAGAATGGTGAAATGGTCGCCCTCGATGTGCTCGAACAGGTGGATGCCGAGGCCCTCGAGCTGATAGGCGCCGACGCTGGTGGTGACGGCCTCGCCGGCCGCGTCGAGATAGGCCGACACCTCGGCCTCGGTCATCTCTCGCATGGTCATGCGGGCCACCGAGACATCCTCGAACACGATCTCGGCGTCATGCGCCACGGCAACGGCGGAATGCAGCTCGTGGCTGTTGCCGGCGAGGTCACGCAATTGCGCCATCGCCTGGTCGCGGCCGGCGGGCTTGTTGAAGAGACGCATTCCAAGGGCCAACGTCTGGTCCGCGCCGATCACGTGGCTTCCCAGATGGTGCGCGGAGACGGCCTTGGCCTTTTCACGCGCGAGCAACAGAGCGATCTCGCGCGGGCTCGACAGCTTCGATGCCGCCTGAATGCCGCGCTCGTCGATATCGGCGGTGATCGCCTTGAATTCCAGCCCGGCATTGGCGAGCAGCATTTTTCGCGCACTGCTCTGGGAGGCCAGGATCAAGGGAGATTTGCCGAGCCACAGACCCATCGGGAAAACTACTCGGACGGCCGGTTGCGCTGGCGATCGCTGTAGAGCTTCATGATCGCCGCCGCGGTTTCCTCGATCGAGCGGCGCGTGACGTCCAGCAGTGGCCAGTCATGCTTGGCACTCAGCTTCCGCGCGAACGCGACCTCCTCGGTGACCGACTGCCTGTCGATATAGGTGTCGCTGCCGCTGCCGGATTCAGCGCCCATGGAGAGCAAGCGATTCTGGCGGATCTGGATCAGGCGTTCGGGGGTCGCATGCAAGCTAACGACCAGTGGCCGCGTCAGCGTCTCCAGCTGTGAGGGAACCGGAATGCCCGGAACCAGCGGCACGTTGGCGGTGCGGATGCCGCGATTGGCGAGATAGATCGAGGTCGGCGTCTTCGAGGTACGGGACACGCCGACCAGAACCACGTCGGCTTCGTTAAGACCTTCGACGTGTTGGCCGTCGTCATGGATCATGGTGTAGTTCAGGGCGTCGATGCGCTTGAAATATTCCGCGTTGAGCACGTGCTGGGCGCCGACCCGGCCGGTGGTCGCAGCTCCCAGATAGGCTTCGAACAGCTGCATCACCGGACCGATGATCGACAGGCTCGGAACATTGATCTCCTTGCACTTGTCCTCGAGCCGGGCGACCAGATCCTTCTCGAGCAGCGTGAAGAGCACGATTCCCGGAGCTTCCTCGATCTCGTCGAGCACGCGGTCGAGCTGCTTTTGGCTCCGCACCAGCGGATAGACGTGCTCGACCGGAGTCACGTTGGCGTATTGGGCCGCGACCGCACGCGCGACGGTGATCAGCGTCTCACCCGTGGAGTCTGAGACCAGGTGGAGATGGAAATAATTGTTCGAAGTCGGCACCAAAACCCTTTGTATTTCGTTGGGGTGGTTTGTGGATTTCTGTGGAGCTTAACCCCTCAGAAAGGGATGTGCGACACCGGGGGCGGGACAAGTGCCGATTTTGTTCACACCACTGCCCGGCAGAACAAGTCCGGCGCCTTGCCGCAAGAGAAGCGGGATTACGCGGACAACCCCCTTGATAAGCTGCCGAAGGAAATGCGCAAGCCTTTGAAGCCGGCTGACTTATCGGAAGTCGCCAGAGTGATCCAGGATATGTGGATCGATGTGAACAAGCGCGCGTGAACGTGCGGACGGAATTGTGTGAGTCCAATTCACGGTCACATAGACTCAAACCTTAAGAATCTAAGATTCTAGGTTTGAGGAAGGCACCTCGGACGGATATGTGTGCAGGGTAAGACCTTAACGAGTTCTTACTATCCCCAGCGTTCCCGAGCTGGCCCTCCATCCGGACCACAAAAATGTTCGAAGACGTCTATCTCTGGATCAAGGCGCTGCATGTCATCGCCGTCATCGCCTGGATGGCCGGCATGCTCTACCTGCCGCGGCTGTTCGTCTATCATTGCGAGGCCGAGATCGGCTCGAAGCAGTCGGAGACGTTCAAGATCATGGAGCGTCGGCTGCTCAAGGCGATCATCAACCCCGCCATGACGGTGACCTGGCTCGCCGGGCTTTTTCTGGCCTGGTCCGGTCATTGGTTTTCGTTCGGCTGGTTGCACGTAAAACTGGCACTGGTCCTGGTGCTGTCGGCGTTCCACGGATTTTTTTCCCGCTGGGTGAAGGATTTTGCTGCCGACCGGCGCCTGCGTAGCCAGAAATTCTATCGTATAATCAATGAGGTGCCGACTGTCCTGATGATCTTGATCGTCATCTTGGTGATCGTGAAGCCGTTCTAGGCAGCCTGCGCGACGATTGGTTCAGCGCTTCGGCTTGCGGAGCGGCGAGCGATTTTCTATATTGTCGATATCCCACCCAACGCAGGCGGATGTGGTTGTGTCCGAGCTTTCCAGCGGCCGGACACCGCATCAGGTTTGAAGCCCCACCGGCACTCACCTTGCTAGACCTGCGGACCTTACCTGCACCTGCTCGCGTCCGCATTTCAGAGCCTCCTCGCACCCCCCCTCTTTTCAGGTTACCCCACAGGACCACCCCAATGCGGGAAATTAAACTCGAAGACCTCAAGTCCAAGACGCCGGCCGAGCTCGTCTCGTTCGCAGAGGAGAACGGGGTCGAGAATGCCAGCACCATGCGCAAGCAGGAGCTGCTGTTCGCCATCCTCAAGCAGCTCGCGCTCGCCGAGACCGATATTGTCGGCCAGGGCGTCGTTGAAGTTCTCTCCGACGGCTTCGGCTTTCTCCGATCTCCCGATGCGAATTATCTGCCGGGCCCCGACGACATCTACGTGTCGCCCTCGCAGATCCGCCGTTTCGGCCTGCGCACCGGCGACACCATCGAGGGTCACATCCGCAGCCCGAAGGAGGGCGAGCGCTATTTCGCGCTGCTGAAGGTCAACACGCTCAATTTCGAGGACCCGGAAAAGGCCAAGCACAAGGTCAATTTCGACAACCTCACGCCGCTGTTTCCGAATCAGCGCTTCCGCATGGAGATCGACGATCCCACGCGAAAGGACCTGTCTGCGCGTGTGATCGACATCGTCGCGCCGATCGGCAAGGGCCAGCGCGCGCTGATCGTCGCGCCGCCGCGCACCGGCAAGACCGTCTTGATGCAGAACATCGCGCACTCGATCACGCACAATCATCCTGAGTGCTATCTGATCGTCCTCCTGATCGACGAGCGTCCGGAAGAAGTCACGGACATGCAGCGCTCGGTGAAGGGTGAGGTGGTTTCCTCGACCTTCGACGAGCCGGCGGTGCGTCACGTCCAGGTCGCCGAAATGGTGATCGAGAAAGCCAAGCGCCTCGTGGAGCATGGCCGCGACGTCGTCATCCTGCTCGATTCGATCACCCGCCTCGGCCGCGCCTATAACACCGTGGTGCCGTCATCCGGCAAGGTGCTGACCGGCGGTGTCGATGCCAACGCGCTGCAGCGCCCGAAGCGCTTCTTCGGTGCCGCGCGCAACATCGAGGAGGGTGGCTCGCTGACCATCATCGCGACCGCGCTGGTCGATACCGGCAGCCGCATGGACGAAGTCATCTTCGAAGAGTTCAAGGGTACCGGTAACTCGGAACTGATCCTGGACCGCAAGGTCTCGGACAAGCGGACCTTCCCGGCGATCGACATCTCGCGCTCCGGCACCCGCAAGGAGGAGCTCATCACCGATCCGCAGGTGCTCAAGAAGATGTACGTGCTCCGCCGCATCCTCAATCCGATGGGTACGATGGACGCGATCGACTTCCTGCTCGACAAGCTGCGTTCGACCAAGAGCAATTCGGAGTTCTTCGATTCCATGAACACCTGAGTGCAGTGCAGCAAAGACGTTGGGGCGCCTTCGGGCGCCCTTTTGTTTTGCGGTCTTGCTGCGGGGATCGTGCAGCATGGACCCGATCCTGCCACTTGGTCTGTTGCCTCGGTATGCTGTTGATATCGCAGAATAAGTTTTGACTTATCGCTGGCTGCCCGATCGTGCGGCAGGCAGGTTTGCAGCACAATGCTGCGGATTTATTGCGACGCAACATGGGTGGTGCTGCGAGTTTTCTGCAGCATTTCCCCAATCCGGGCGGCGGAGTGGGATGGTTGCCTTTTCGCGTGCAGCCGGACAAATAAGCCATGCATCCGCGAGACCAGACTATATTTGCCCTGTCCTCTGGCCGGGCACCGAGCGCGATCGCGGTGGTCCGCGTCTCGGGCTCTCAGGCCTCTCAGGTGCTGACGACGCTCGCCGGCAAGCTGCCCGCGCCGCGGCAGGCGAGCCGCCGGCTGCTCCGCGATTCCCGGGGACAACCGATCGACGACGCCGTCGTGCTCTGGTTTCCCGGGCCGGGCAGCGCCACGGGCGAGGATATCGCCGAATTCCACGTTCACGGCGGCCGTGCCGTGCTGGCCGCGCTCCTCACCTCGATTTCGGCTTTTACGAATACGCGACCAGCCGAGCCCGGCGAGTTCACGCGGCGGGCGTTCGAGAACGGCAAGCTCGACCTCACCGAAGCGGAGGGTCTCGACGATCTCATCCACGCCGATACCGACCGACAGCGCCGCCAGGCGCTGCGCCAGTTGCAGGGGCTGCTCGGCGATCGCGCACGCGATTGGCGCGAGCGCATCATCGAGGCTTCGGCATTGATCGAGGCCGGCATCGATTTCTCCGATGAAGGCGACGTGCCGGTCGAATTGAGGGCGCCGGCCGTCAAGGCGATCAAGGCGCTGTATGAGGAAATCCAAGAGGTCCTTGCGGCACAGGGACGTTCTGAACGGCTGCGCGACGGTCTCGTGGTTGCTATCGCCGGCGCGCCGAATGTCGGCAAGTCGACGCTGATCAACCAGCTCGCGCACCGCGACGTCGCCATCGTCTCGCCGCACGCCGGCACCACGCGCGACGTGATCGAGGTGCAGCTCGATCTCGAAGGCTATCCGGTCACAATGATCGATACCGCGGGCATTCGGGAGACTGACGATCCCGTGGAGCAGGAAGGCGTGCGCCGGGCACGTGCGCGGGCCGAGGACGCCGATCTGGTGCTGTGGCTGGTGGAGGGCGCGCAGGCGGTCGATCCCAGCGCCGTGCCGGCACTTCGGAGATTCCAGGACCGCGATCGGTCGCAGGGGTCGGTTTGGATCGTGCGCAACAAGATCGATCTTGGTGCCTCAGGGGACATCAGGCCGAACGGGGAGTTCGGGATATCGGCGAGCCGGGGTGACGGCGTTTCCGAGCTGGTGAATGCGCTGGTGGCATTCGCGTCGGATTTCTTCGGAACCAGCACCGAGGGCGCCATGGTGACTCGCGTGCGCCAGCGCGATTTGTTGACCCAGGCCTCAGACAGCTTGCGCCGGAGTCTGGACCTTGTAGAAGACGGTGAGGAGTTGGCCGCCGAAGAGCTGCGTGCCGCAGCTTTTGCACTCGGCCGGTTGTTGGGCCGAGTGGACGTCGAGGACGTCCTGGGTGCAATCTTCCATAAATTCTGCATTGGAAAGTAGATCTAGTTCTACATTGTAGAATTAGAATTTGTTCCATTTCTTCTGTTTCACGTGAAATACTGATGCGGTGCTTCGGCCATCTGTCTAGCTGTTTCACGTGAAACAGACCCCTCATGAATCCAGCCACGTCCGCGATCTCGCTCCCAAAAAAGAGCGGGAAGTTAGGACGGCCGCGCGCAATTTCATGATTGCGAGACGATTGTAGAATCCGAGGTCCCTGTGAAGGGCTTTGGAGTTCTCCGGCGCGAGGGGGCAACAACGGCATCCGAGGGTCAATGCCCCGCTCCGCTCTTCGCGGCGTAGAATCGGTGCGCTGTCATTGCCCTGGGTTTGGTTTCACGTGAAACCGCAGTCTCTCCAACACCCCTCCTACTGTGCATGGGGTTGTTTGCGCGAATCGCATTGAACTCTCGCTTACACGTTCGGTTTCACGTGAAACACTCACACCTAGTTTTCCCTTCCGGCCTCACCGCCTCTGAGATAGAAGTCCGCCCATGCGAACAGAGCGAGAGAGCTTCGACGTCATCGTGATTGGCGGCGGCCACGCCGGCTGTGAGGCCGCGGCTGCTTCCGCTCGAATGGGCGCCTCGACCGCCCTGGTCACCCACCGGTTTTCCACGATCGGCGCCATGTCCTGCAATCCCGCCATCGGCGGGCTCGGCAAGGGTCATCTCGTCCGCGAGGTCGATGCGCTCGATGGTCTGATGGGCCGGGTCGCCGATGCCGGCGGCATCCAGTTTCGCGTCCTCAATCGCCGCAAGGGCCCCGCGGTCCGTGGCCCCCGGGCCCAGGCCGACCGGAAGCTCTATGCGGCGGCGATGCAGGCCGCGATCCGGGAAACAGCGGGTCTGTCCGTTATCGAGGGCGAGGCGGACGAGTTGATCGTGGTTGAGGGACGGGTGATCGGAGTGCGCTTGGCGGATGGCCGCACGCTCCTGGCCGGGGCTGTCGTCGTCACCGCCGGCACCTTCCTGCGCGGGCTGATCCATCTGGGTGAGAAGACCTGGCCGGCCGGGCGGGTCGGAGAGGCCCCCGCAATGGGGCTTTCGACGTCCTTTGAGCGCGCCGGCTTTACCCTGGGACGGCTGAAGACCGGTACGCCGCCGCGCCTCGACGGCACCACGATCGACTGGTCCGCGGTCGAGATGCAACCCGGAGACGAGCCGCCGGAGCCGTTCTCGGTGATGACCGAGCGGATCACGACGCCCCAGATCCAGTGCGGCATCACCCGGACCACGGCCGCGACCCATGAAGTGATCCGGGCCAATGTCCATCGCTCCCCGATGTACTCCGGCCAGATCAAGAGCTCCGGCCCACGATATTGCCCCTCGATCGAGGACAAGATCGTCCGCTTTGGCGACCGCGACGGCCACCAGATCTTTCTGGAGCCGGAAGGTCTCGACGACAGCACGGTCTATCCGAACGGCATCTCGACCTCGCTTCCCGAGGAGGTCCAGCTCGCGATCCTCGCCAGCATCCCGGGTCTGGAGCGGGTGAAGATGGTCCGCCCGGGCTACGCCATCGAATACGACCACATCGATCCCCGCGAGCTCGATCCGACCCTGCAGACGAAGCGTCTGCGCGGTCTGTTCCTGGCCGGGCAGATCAACGGCACCACCGGTTACGAAGAGGCGGCCGGGCAGGGCATCGTGGCTGGCCTGAACGCCGCGCTCTCTGCCAGCGGCGCCGCATTGACCGTGTTTGACCGTGCCGATGGCTATCTCGGCGTGATGATTGACGACCTCGTCACTCGTGGGATCAGCGAACCCTATCGGATGTTCACCTCCCGGGCGGAGTACCGACTCACGCTGAGGGCCGACAACGCGGACCAGCGCCTGACCGAGAAGGGTATCGCCTTGGGTTGTGTCGGCCGTGCCCGGACGCAGCACCATCGTGCCAAGATGGAAGCTCTGAACGCGGCCCGGACGCTCTCGAAGTCGCTGTCCATCACGCCGAACGAGGCCATCAAGCACGGGCTCTCCCTCAACCGGGATGGTCAGCGCCGCTCGGCCTTCGAGCTGCTGGCCTATCCCGAGATCGGCTGGGGCCAGGTCCGCACGATCTGGCCGGAGCTGTCTGCCATCGACCCGGTCATTGCGACCCATCTCGAGATCGACGCCAAGTACGATGTTTATCTGGAGCGCCAGAGCGCGGACGTCGAAGCCTTCCGGCGTGACGAGGGGATGGTGCTGTCGGAGGTCGATTACAGCCTCGTCCCCGGTCTCTCCAACGAGGTCCGGGCCAAGCTGGAGAAGGCCCGGCCGTTCACTCTCGGCCAGGCCGGCCGGATCGACGGCGTGACACCGGCCGCGCTCGGCATTCTCGCGGCCTATCTCCGCCGCGAGGCACGGAAATCCTCTAGGGCCATCGCATAGGTTTCACGTGAAACAACGCGGACGCGGCGGGGACAGACCGTTATCGCGACGACCCGGAGCGGGCGAAGGCGCAGGGCCTGGAGCAAGTGCGGCGCCGGCCAGACCGAAGATCGACAAGGCCAGCGCCAACGATCAGGCGCTCGACGCCATCATCGCCGCCGATAAGGCCGCAGCCTTGAAGCTCGCTCCCGTTTCACATGAAACGGAGGCGCGGCTTGATCGCTACATCGCTTTGCTCCGGGAGTGGCAGGCCAAGACCAATCTGGTCGCGCCCTCAACGCTGCCGCAGCTCTGGACCCGCCACATCGCCGACTCGCTTCAGCTCGTGGATCTCGCGCCATCCGCAAAGCGGTGGGCCGACCTCGGTAGCGGCGGCGGCTTTCCCGGCGTCGTCCTGGCCTGCGTTATGGCAGGGACGCCGGGTGCGAGCGTCCATCTGGTTGAGCGCATCGCCAAGAAGGCGGCGTTTTTGCGCGAAGCGATCCGCGTCACCACATCTCCGGGAGTCGTACATCTCGCTGAGATCGGGGATAATGTGGATAGAATCACCGGCCCCGTCGATTGCGTCACCGCGCGCGCACTGGCTCCGCTACACCAACTCATCGGCTTTGCGGAGCCGCTGATGCGTCAGGGCGCAAAGGCGTTGTTTCTCAAGGGTCAAGATGTAGAGGCTGAATTGACCGAAGCCGCTAAATATTGGAATATTCAGCCACAGCTCCACCAAAGCCGCACGGGCGACGGCTGGATCGTAGAGCTGGATGCCGCCGAACGGCACAGCTGAGCGTTCAGGGGTGATTGGGGAATTGCGATGAGTGTGATTGACGAACCGCAGCAAGAGCAGGCGGCCCAGGACAAGCCAGCCGAGGTCCCACACGGCCACCCGCGCATCCTGGCGCTGGCCAACCAGAAGGGCGGCGTCGGCAAGACAACCACAGCGATTAATCTCGGTACGGCGCTCGCGGCGATCGGTGAGCGCGTCCTGATCGTCGATCTTGATCCGCAGGGCAACGCCTCGACCGGCCTCGGCATCGACCGCCGCAACCGATCCTGCTCGACCTATGACGTGCTCGTTGGCGAAGCGGCCTTGCGCGAGGCCGTGGTCTCGACCGCCGTGCCGCGCCTGCACATCGCGCCCTCGACCATGGACCTCTCCGGCCTCGAGCTCGAACTCGGGACCACGCCCGGCCGCGCCTTCAAGTTGCGCGACGCGATCGGCGCGCTCAACAACAACGTCTCGCCCGACGCCGACTACACCTATGTGCTGATCGACTGCCCGCCCTCGCTCAACCTGCTCACCGTCAACGCGATGGCCGCGTCGGATGCGATCCTGGTGCCGCTGCAGTGCGAGTTCTTCGCGCTCGAAGGTCTGTCGCAACTCCTGCAGACTGTGGAGCAGGTGCGTTCGACGCTCAATCCGAACCTGTCGATCCACGGCATCGTGCTGACCATGTTCGACTCGCGCAACAACCTCTCCAACCAGGTCGTCGCCGACGTCCGCCAGTTCATGGGCGAGAAGGTCTACAAGACCATGATCCCGCGCAACGTGCGCATTTCGGAAGCGCCGTCCTACGGCAAGCCGGTGCTGGTCTACGACCTCAAATGCGTCGGCAGCGAAGCCTACTTGCGCCTCGCCACCGAAGTGATCCAGCGCGAGCGCGAGCTGCGCACGACGCATTGACGATGCCGTAGGGTGGGCAAAGGCGTCTTCGCCGTGCCCACCGTCTTCCACGCATGAGCAACGGGTGGGCACGCTTCGCTAACCCACCCTACGATTCGAAATTCAGTTCTGGAGTGCTGCACCGTGAATCCAAGGGAGCTGGCGATGGCCGACGAAGCGCGTTCGCGACTGGGCCGGGGTCTTGCAAGTCTGATCGGCGACGTCGGCGGCGAGGCGCAGCATGTCGACCGTCCGCGCGCGCAGCGCAAGGTGCCGATCGAATTCATCAAGGCCAATCCGCGCAATCCGCGACGCACCTTTTCGGACACCGAGCTGAAGGAGCTCAGCGACTCCATCAAGCAGCATGGCGTGATCCAGCCGATCGTGGTGCGTCCGGTGAAGGGCGCGCAGGACCGCTACGAGATCATCGCCGGCGAACGGCGCTGGCGCGCCTCGCAGATGGCCGGCCTGCACGAAGTGCCGATCGTCCCGGTCGACATCAGCGACAGCGATGCGCTGGAGTTCGCCATCGTCGAGAACGTGCAGCGCGAGGACCTCAACCCGATGGAGGAGGCGCAAGGCTACCACGCGCTCGCCAACGAGTTCAAACGCAGCCAGGAAGAGATTGCGAAGGTCGTCGGCAAGAGCCGCAGCCATGTCGCCAACATGATGCGGCTGACGAAGCTGCCGGCCGAGGTGCAGGCTTTCATCGCGACCGGTGAGTTGACGGCCGGCCACGCCCGCGCGCTGATCGGCGTTCCCGATCCGCTCGCTGCGGCCAAGCGCATCGTCGAGGAGGGCCTCAACGTCCGCCAGGCCGAGGCGCTTGCCCATGAAGAAGGTGTGCCGGAGCGCAAGCCGCAGAAAGCGCGCAGCACCGGGGGCAAGGAAAAAGACCCTGACACGATCGATCTCGAGAAGCGCGTCAGCGACGCGCTCGGCCTCAAGGTCACCGTCAATCATCGCGATCCCGGCGGCTCGGTGCAGATCAACTACCGCAACCTCGATCAGCTCGACGAGGTGATGAAGCGGCTGGCGAAGGGCGCTATTTGAACGCATGAACTCTCTGTCCGTCACCCTGAGGTGGCCGCGTCTTCAGCGGCCCTCGAAGGGCGACGGCCCGGCTGCATCTCGGCCTTTCATCCTTCGAGGCCCTCGCGCCTCAGGATGACGGGTTTGATATTTCGCGGCGCTCGCGATGACGATGGAGAGAGGTGCGCTCGCAATGACGCGCAGAGAGTCGAGGGGCTGAATTACCCCCGCCGCTTCGCATTCGCCGCGATTGCCATCAGCGTGCGCTGGGCGATGGCGGCGGCAAGCGTCGATTGCCTGCGGGTGTCGAGCGCAGCGGTTGCGAGCTGCTCGATGATGGCGGCGAGCCGCGCGGGGCTGAAATTGCGCAGCGCGGTCTCGACAGCAGGCTTGCGGGAAAAATGCAGCCGTGGAAAGCCGCCGTCGAGCACGGCGGAGGCAGGCTGGCCGTCGGCGATCGCGAGCGCCGATTTGTGCAGCCACGCGGCCTGGCGCTGCGCGGCGGAGATGATCACGCCGGGGTAAGTGCCGGCGATCATGGCCTTTGCGAATTCGCTCTCGACGATGTCGGGTCGCCCGGCAAAGGCGCCGTCCACGATCGGATCGAGCTTGAGCTCAGAGGCATCGGCGACCACGGCCATGACGTCGTCCAGGGTGACCTCGCCCTCGCCGTGCGCATACAGCGTCAGCTTGCGCAGCTCGTTGCGCGAGGCTTGGCGGTCACCACCGAGGAACGACATCAGCGCTGCGCGGGCGTCCTGCGCGATGCGCAGATTGGCGATGCGCAGCTCCTCCTCCATCAGCCTGGCGAGGTCGCGCTCGGTGTCGGGATAGCAGCCGATCGCGACGGCGGTCTTGGCTTTCTCGCAGGTCTTGCGCAGTGGCGATTCGGGGCGGAGCTCGCCGGCCTCGATCACGATGCGGCAATCCCGCACGTTCATCTCGGCCAGGGTCTCGATTCCGCTGGCAAAGCTGCGCGAGCCGGCGCGAACGCGAATGGCGCGGCGGCCGCCGAACAGCGGCACCGTCATGGCCTCGTCGACGAGACGCGAGGGCTCGGCGGAGAGTTCGTCACCGTCGAGCTTGACCAGCGAGAACGGATCGTTGGGATCGTCGACGCCGGACGCGATCAGCGCATCGGCACGCTCGCGGACGAGGCCGGCATCGGGACCGTAGAGCAGGATGATCGGCCGGCCGGCATCGGGCCGGGCGAGGAAGGCGTCGATCTCTTTTCCGCGCAGTGCGACCATCGGGCCTCAAGGACGTCATTCCGGGGCGCCTCGTCAGAGGCGAGCCCGGAATCCAGAGGTTGGGTATCGAGATTCCGGGTTCGCCCTGCGGGCGCCCCGGAATGACGGGAATGACTTACGTGCCCGCGGTGAAGAACGAGGCGAGCCGGGTGGTGATGTTCTCGGCGATCTCGTTGGCGGCGCGATCCTCTGCATCGCGTACGGCGCGGTTGCGGGAGAAGCGCTGGTAGGAGCCCGGCATGTCGTAGGACACGCGCGAGAAGGTCGAGCCGGTCATGACCGACTTGCCGGTCGCGACGTCGATCAGATTGTACTGGGCGTCGATGCCGAGATTCTCATTGGTAGGCAGTCCCGTCGTGGCGCTGACGATCAGCGAGGAGCGGGTCGTCGTGAAGCGGATGTCCAGCCGGTGGGTCGGCGGCATGCCCGTCGCGGTGCCGTAAAGCTTGAATGCCAGCGCGTTGCGGATTTCGACGCCGACGCGGGCCTCGCGGGACGCGTTGGGCTTGTTGATCGGCGGCAGCTCGACGCCCATCAGCTTCTCGCGCAGGCCGGGGGTCCCGTCGCTCCGCTCGGCATACATCGGCTGGAAGCAGCCGGCCGTCAGCGCCGCGAGGGCGGCGACCGCCAGCAAGCGGGCTGCGATGCGGATCCTAGCCGACAACATTCACGATCCTCTTGGGGACGATGATCACCTTGCGGACGGGCTTGCCGTCCAGCGCCAGCTTTACCGCATCGAGCGCCAAAACGGCAGCCTCGATTTCCGGATTCTGGGCCAGTGTTGCAACTGTGACCTCGCCCCGCTTCTTGCCGTTGACCTGGACCACCAGGGTCACGCTGTCTTCAACCAGCAAATCGCGTTCGATTTGGGGCCAATCGGCCTCCGAGACCAGCCCCTCTTGGCCCAGAACCTGCCAACACTCCTCGGCCAGATGCGGCATCATCGGCGAGAACAGCTGGACCAGGATCTGGCCGGCCTCCCGGATCGCCCAGGCAAGGTCAGCGGACGGCTGTCCGGGACGCTGCAGGATCTCCGAGAAGGCGTTGGCGAATTCGCGGATATGGGCAAGGCAGACGTTGAAGTGCAGCCGCTCGATGCCGGTGGTGACCTTGTCCAGCGCGCCATGGGCGGCCTTGCGCAAGGCGGTCGCATCCGGGCCGAACGATGTCGGCCGGGCCGCCGGTGCGGCCTTTCCGAGCTGCACGGCATCGTTCACCAGCCGCCATAGCCGCTGCACGAAGCGCGAGGCGCCCTGGACGCGCTCGTCGCTCCAGATCACGTCGCGGTCGGGCGGGGAATCCGACAGCATGAACCAGCGGGCGACGTCGGCGCCGTAGGTCTCGATGATGTCGTCGGGGTCGACGGTGTTCTTCTTCGACTTCGACATCTTCTCGATCGGACCGATGGTGATGTCCTCGCCCGTGGCGAACAGCGTCGCGCGGCGGCCGTTGCCGCCGACCTCGACCTTGACCTCGGCGGGCTGCACATAGGTGCCGTCGGCCTTCTGGTAGGTCTCGTGCACCACCATGCCTTGCGTGAACATGCCGGCGAACGGCTCGTCCAGCGCGATGTGCCCGGTCGCCTTCATCGCGCGGGTGAAGAAGCGGCTGTAGAGCAGATGCAGGATCGCGTGCTCGACGCCGCCGATATACTGGTCGACCGGCAGCATCCGGTTGGCGATGGCGGGCGTTGTGGGTGAAGCCTCGTTCCAGGGATCGGTGAAGCGCGCGAAGTACCAGGACGAATCCACGAAGGTGTCCATGGTGTCGGTTTCGCGTTGGGCCTTGCCCCCGCATTGCGGGCAGGTGACGTGCTTCCAGGTCGGATGATGGTCGAGCGCGTTGCCGGGCTTGTCGAAGGTCGCATCGTCAGGCAGCTTCACCGGGAGGTCGGCATCCGGCACAGGCACGACGTCGCATGTCGGGCAGTGAATGACCGGAATAGGGCAGCCCCAATAGCGCTGGCGCGAAATGCCCCAGTCGCGCAGGCGGAAATTGACCTGGCGCTCGCCGACCGGCGCATTGCCGCGCAGTTCGCTTTCCAGCCGCTTCGCCACCTCGTCCTTGGCCTGATCGATCGTCATGCCGTCGAGGAAGCGCGAATTGATCATACGCCCGTCACCGTCATAGGCGGTGTCGGTGATGACGAATGACTTCGGATCCTGTCCTTCGGGGCACACCACCGGCGTGTTGCCGAGGCCGTACTTGTTGACGAAGTCGAGGTCGCGCTGGTCATGCGCGGGACAGCCGAAGATCGCGCCGGTGCCGTATTCCATCAGCACGAAATTGGCGACATAAACCGGCAGCTTCCAGGTGGGGTCGAACGGGTGCACCGCGCGGATGCCGGTGTCGAAGCCCTGCTTCTCCGCGGTGTCGATGATCTCCTGTGCGGTGCCGATCTTCTTGATCTCGGCGATGAACGCCGCAAGCTCGGGGTTCTTCGCTGCGGCGGCCTGCGCCAGCGGATGATCGGCCGAGATCGCCATGAACTTCGCGCCGAACAGCGTGTCGGGGCGGGTCGTGAAGATCTTCAGCTCGCTCTCGCCGGCGGGCGTCGTCGCCGCATCCAGCGCGAAGCGGATCAGCAGACCCTCGGAGCGGCCGATCCAGTTGCGCTGCATCAGCCGCACCTTGTCGGGCCAGCGGTCCAGCCCGTCCAGCGCGCTCAACAGCTCCTGCGAGTACTTCGTGATCTTGAAGACCCACTGGCTCATCTCGCGCTGCTCGACGACGGCGCCGGAACGCCAGCCACGGCCGTCGATCACCTGCTCGTTGGCGAGCACGGTCATGTCGACGGGGTCCCAGTTCACCTTGCGCTTCTCGCGCTCGGCAAGTCCCGCGCGCAGGAAGTCCAGAAACATCTTCTGCTGGTGCTTGTAATAGCTGGGATCACAGGTCGCGATCTCCCGGGACCAGTCCAGCGACAGCCCGATCGAGCGGAGCTGCTTTTTCATCGCTGCAATGTTGTCGTAGGTCCAGGCCTTGGGCGCGACCTTGCGCTCGATCGCGGCGTTCTCGGCGGGCAGGCCGAAGGCATCCCAACCCATCGGATGCAGCACGTTGAAGCCCTTGGCGCGCATGAAGCGGGCCAGCACGTCGCCGAGCGTGTAATTGCGCACATGGCCGATATGGATGCGCCCGGACGGGTAGGGGAACATCTCGAGCACATAGTATTTCGGCCGCGGATCATCATTCTTGGAGACGAAGATCGCCTGCTCGTCCCAGAGGCGTTGCCAGCGCGGTTCGGCGTCGCGGGCGTTGTAGCGTTCGGAGGTCATGGAATCGTTCGGTTTTCGTGGTTTCGGCCGTCTGAAGACGGCGGACTAGGCCATAGAAGACCTCGGGGGGTCAATGGGTTGCCGCCGCTTGGAACTTCACCCCGCGCCTCCGCATAACTACGTGGTCCCGTGTTGGGGTGTGATTAAGGGGTCGATGCCAAATTGCTGCCCAATGAGGCCGCGCTTCCGCAAATGCATTCCAGCTGCGATAATCCCGATTACGACTATGCCGCCTCCATCGCTGGACGGGCGCTGCGTAGCATGGCCGAACAACGGATCGCGCCGACCCCCGCCAATTTCGCGGTCTGGTACCGATATTTCGCCGGCAGCCATGACGATCTGCGCAACGCGATCGATCTCCTGATCGACCACAATCGCCCGTTCGACGCCCGGACCAATCAGGATCTGTTCGAGACCTACGTCGTACCCCGGGTGAGTGCCGCCGTCGTTGACACGTCCGAGCGGCTGCACACCCTGATGGGGACGGCCATGGAGTTCTTGACGACGGCGATCGCCGACAACCGCTCCCAGATGCAGGCGATCAGCGAAGTCGCCGACCAGGGCAAGGCCGGTGTCGACCCGAAGGCCCTGGTTGCCCAGCTGATGAACGAGCTGGCCCGGGCCGCCACAAGGGCGACGCGGCTGGAAGCGGGCTTTGCGGAAAAGACCCGCGAGCTCGACCAGATCCGCGATTCGCTGTCGAGGTCGGAGGAGCGCGCCCGGACCGACATGCTGACGGGTCTCGCCAACCGTCGGGCGCTCGACGAATTCCTCCGGAAGGCGCAGGCGACGGCGGAATGGGGCGAGCCGCTCAGCGTCCTCATGCTCGACATCGACCATTTCAAGTCGTTCAACGACAGTTACGGACACGGCGTCGGTGACCAGGTGCTGCGCCTGATCGCGAAGGTGCTGCGCGACAAGGTTCGGACGCAGGATCTGTCGGCCCGCTATGGCGGCGAGGAGCTGATGGCGGTGCTGCCCGACGCCAATCTCGCCGCTTGCGCCGAGATCGCCGAGCGCATCAGGCGCGCAGTCGCCGAAGCCACGATCACGCGTCGTTCGACCGGCGAGGTCCTGCCCAGCATCAGCGTATCGATCGGGGTGGCGCAGTACCGGACGGGCGAGACGATCGCCGATCTGGTCGAGCGTTGCGACCGCGCGCTCTATCTCGCCAAGGGCGGCGGCCGCAATCGCGTGATGACGGAAGCCGAGCTCTATCGCGCGGGTCCACACGCTAAAACATGATCCGGAAAGATCATGTGTAAACACCAAGCTGAACCACGACGTCGCTTCATCGAAATCTCGTCGCGCTTTAGGCGCTAGCCACCATTATCGTGTCCGACGCGTCGATCTCGATCGCCTGCACGCCGTGCTCGACGACCTTGTTGCGGCCATGATGCTTGGCGGCATAGAGCGCGGCGTCGGCGGCTTCGATGAGATCGCCTGGACGCAAGGTCCCGTTCGGCTTGGTCGCGGCGACGCCGATCGAGACGGTAACGATCATGTGGCTCGAGGTGATGTGCGGCAGGCAAAGCCTCAGCACGGCCGCGCGCACCTGCTCGCCGATCTCGACGGCGCGGTTTACGTCGGTGTTCGGCAGCAGCAGGCAGAACTCCTCGCCGCCATAGCGCGCCGCAAAGCCCATCGTGTCCGCGGCGATGCCCGACAGCGACTCGCCGAGCCGGGTCAGGCAGGAATCGCCTTCGAGGTGCCCGTAGGTGTCGTTGAACAGCTTGAAGTGATCGACGTCGATCATCAGAAGCGCGAGCTCGCTGCCATATTGCTGCGCGCGCATCCACTCGAAATCGAGCCGGCTCTGGAAGCCGCGGCGATTGGCGAGACCGGACAGCATGTCGATCGAGGCCATCACCGTCAGGCGATCGTTGCTCGCGATCAGCTCGCGCTCGCGCTGGCTCAGCTGCGCGGCCATTGCGTTGAAGGCGCGGGCCAGCGGCACGAATTCGGCCGGCAGCCGGTTGCGTGCGGCGCGGGCGGACAGATCGCCCTCGCCGAGCCGCTTGGCCATGTCGGCGAGCATCTCGATCGGCTTGATGACGAGCTTCTCGGCCGCGATCAGCGCGCCGAGCAACACGAACAGCGAGACGAAGGCGAGCTGCAGATAGGCGGTGCGGATGTCGCGGTTGACCGCTGCGGACACCTTGTCCTCGTCGATGCTGGCGATCATGCGGGCATTGGTGCCGGCGATGCGGATATAGCTGACGGCACGGCGGGAGCCGTCGGCGGCGAGGAAAGACAGCGAACCCTCATCCTGGTTGGAGCGCAGCGCCTTGTCGGCGATCGCGGACATCAGCGGCATGTTGTCGAGGGGGCGGCCGACCGCGCTGTGCTGATCGGCCGGGGCCGCCAGCACGGTGCCCGCGCTGTCCACCAGAACCGCGGTGATGCCGGCGCGGCCGCCCAGGTTGCTCATGACCTTCGACATCCATTCGAGATTGACGGTGGCGAGCACGACGGCGTCGGGCGCCCCGCTGAAGGCGGCGACCGGATACGCTGCAATCACTGTCGGTGTCTGCAGCGGCCGCGACAGGATGAAGTCGCTCAGCACGAAGCGACCGGTTTCCTGCGCCTGCTGAAAATAAGGCCGGTCGCTGAGATCGAGGCCGACATACATGTTGTTGGTGGCGCATTGGATGCGCCCGTCCTGGCCGGCGATCAGAAGCGTGCGGATCCACGGCAGGCTCGACGGCAGGCTTGCGCGCAACACGTCGCAGCTCTTGCTGACGCCCCCGACGGAGGCGCGGATGAAGGCTTCCGATTTCAGGATGGTTTCGACAGACGAGATCACCTCGCGCTGCGCGTCGGCGCTGTGCCTTGCCACCGTGGTGAATTCAGCCGCAGCCTGCGCGATCTGCCGCACGCGCGTGTCTTCGAGCGAACGGATGCGCTCGATCATCAAGGGCGTGACGAGAATGACCGCAAGCAACGCAAGCCGCGCCCGGATTCCGAGAACCTGCTTGAGTTTCGCTCGTTTGCGGTTGAAACTGACGTTTGCCATCTTCGCTGCCCACCCCGCGAGCCAAGGTAAAGCGAAGGGTTCAAAAACTGTTTCTTGAACTGGGTAAAATTGGACTTAACTCGGGCGACGAGCACAGCCAAGAGACGTCATGACAGAAGCCAGCACCGCGCCGGTAACCGGCGGTTCACCAAACGCGCTTGCCACAGTCGAAGCCGAGATTGCACGCGCCTGCAGGGATGCGCGCCGGGATCGCGGCTCCGTGACGTTGATCGCGGTGTCCAAGACTTTCGCCGCGGATGCAATTGTCCCGGTTATCGCCGCCGGACAGCGCGTATTCGGCGAGAATCGGGTGCAGGAGGCCAAAGCCAAGTGGCCGGCATTAACGTCGGTTTACCCGGATCTCGCGCTGCATTTGATCGGACCGCTGCAATCCAACAAGGCGAAAGAGGCGGTTGCGCTGTTCGACGCCATCCATTCGGTCGACCGTCCGAGCATTTGCCAGGCGTTAGCCAAGGAGATCGAATCCCAGGACAAGCACCCGCAGCTCTTCGTTCAGATCAACACCGGCGAGGAACCGCAGAAGGCCGGCGTTGCGCCGGGGGAGGCCGACGCGTTCCTCGCGAGCTGCCGCGACACCTATGGGCTGACGATCTCGGGCCTGATGTGCATCCCGCCGGTCGACGAACCGCCCGCGGCGCATTTTGCGCTCACCGCCAAGATCGCCGCGCGCAATGGATTGGCGAATCTCTCGATGGGCATGAGCGCCGATTTCTCCACGGCAATCATGCTCGGCGCCACGCATGTGCGCGTCGGAAGTGCGATCTTCGGACACAGGTAGAGTCGTGTCCCGGACAAGCTGCAACGCTTCAAGCGTTGCGGCGCAGAGCCGGGACCCAGGGCGACACGGTACAGTGCGGCGAGATGGGCCCCGGCTCTGCAGTGGGCTGCGCTGCGTCCGGGGCACGAGCGCGAAATGTGGCGCTCGCAATGACGGCAGCGCTGCGAGTCGCGACTACACGAACCTCACCGACACCTTCCCAAGCACGCCAAAGTCCGCTGCGAATTCATCGCCGGCCTGGATCGGCAGCGGCGGATGGCATGTGCCGGTGGTCACCACCTGCCCTGCCCGCAGCGTGATGCCGAGGCCGCTGAGCTCGTTCGCAAGCCAGGCGAGCGCTGCGCGCGGATCGCCCAGCACGTTCCTGCCATGGCCTACATAGCGCTCGCCGCGCAGCGTGATCTGCGGCCGTTCCTCGATGAGATCCATCGCGCGCCAATCCGCTGATGTCGCGGCCCCCAGCACGAACCGATGGGCGCACGCATTGTCGGCGATGAGCTGCGCCTCGCCCGCGCTGACGAAGTCGGCAAAGCGCGAATCGGGAATCTCGATCGCGGGATGCAGGGTCTGGACGGCGTCGAGCACCTCGCGAGCGGTGTACGGCGCCGCGCGCGGCGGCAGATCGCGTCCCATGCGGAAGGCGAATTCCGGCTCGCCGACGCGCATCTCGTTGCCCTTCATCGCAGCGGTGCCCCCGTCGGCGATCATGGTGTCGCTCATGATGCGGCCTGCGAGCGGTCCCGCGACGTTGATGTGCTTCTGGCCGGCCTCACTCGTGGCTGCGATCTTCCAGCCGAACACGGTCCCGCTCGATCGTCGCTCGAGCTCGGCCTGGATGGCGTAGCCCTCGGCGCGATTTTGCGGCCGCAAGCGCGCTTCCAGCGCGTCGAGCTTGGTGCCGTCGCGCCAATGTCTGACCAGGACTTCTGAAGCGGCGGCGATCTGATCCTTGTCGAGCATGTACCCTCACCCGATGATGATTCTCGTTCGCGGACCCAAGCGCCGCAGCAATTGCAGCATCGCAGATTTCGTCATGGAGACGCAGCCCGCGGTCGGGCCGAAATTGTCGCGGGCGAGGTGCAGGAACACCGCGCTGCCGCGGCCGGCGATGCGGGGTCTGGTGTTGTGGTCGATCTCGATGATGAAGTCGTAGAGATGGTCGGCCCGTTTCAGCCGATCGCCGCCCTGCCCTTCGCCGAGCCGGATGCTCTGGTTATAATGACGGTCGCCCGGATCCTCGCACCAGGCGTCCGCGCCTGTGATGATCCGGGCCGGCAAGAATGTCCGGGGGCGGCTGTGCCGGTCGCCGCGCCACCACAACTGCCTGGGACGGAAGCTGCCCCTGGGGGTGCCGCCATCGCCCTCGCGCTTGTTGGCGAGAATACCGCCTCGCCCCAGCGCAACCGGGATGGTCAGCGCTCCCGCCGTCAGCCAACCCCTGCGCGGATTCCCTGCAGCAGGCTTAACGCGGATCGCGGAGAGCGGCCCCGCCCGTCGATTCCTGTCGTAACTCCCTGAAGCGGCTCTGTTTTTCATGTAAAAAATGCAATGTTGTCTTCATTACAGGACATTCATCAAAACGCCCTGCTATTCTGGGTTAGAGTGGTTCCGGCTTGTGAATCGGTAACAGCCCACTACTTCAACACGAACAACAATAATAACGGCGACCCCAAAACTTCCCCTCGCGGCTGGGTGCGGCTTGGATGCGCGCCGAGCCGGACCTAAAAGGATGACCTCCCATGCCCAATGCCCGCAAGATCCTGATCGTGGATGACGACACCGATCTGCGCGATACGTTGGTGGAGCAATTATCGCTACACGAAGAATTCGAAGCCTCCGCGGTCGACACCGGCGCCAAGGGCGCGAGCGCCGCCAAGGCCAACTCGCCCGATCTGGTCCTGATGGATGTCGGCCTGCCCGACACCGACGGCCGCGAGGTAGTCCGCTCCTTGCGCAAGGGCGGCTTCAAGGCACCGATCATCATGCTGACCGGGCATGACACCGATTCTGACACGATCCTGGGGCTGGAGTCCGGCGCCAACGACTATGTGGCAAAGCCCTTCCGCTTCGCCGTTCTGCTGGCCCGCATCCGAGCCCAGCTCCGCCAGCACGAGGCCAGCGAGGACGCGGTGTTCTCGGTCGGCCCCTACTCCTTCCGCCCCGGCTCGAAGATGCTGACCGCGGCAAACGCCCGCAAGGTCCGCCTCACCGAGAAGGAGACGGCGATCCTCCGCTTCCTCTACCGGGCCGGCCAGTTGCCGGTGTCGCGCGAGACCCTGCTCCAGGAGGTCTGGGGCTATAATTCCGGCGTCACCACCCACACGTTGGAAACCCACATCTACCGCCTGCGCCAGAAGATCGAGAAGGATGCCGCCAACCCGGAAATCCTGGTGACGGAAGCCGGTGGCTACAAGCTGGTGCCGTGATACGCTCGAAGGGCACGCGAATCGTTTTAGATCGCCTGCCCTCGAGCCTCGGACCTGAATGTCAATCGACGATGATGTAGCGCTTCTCGAGCGTGTCCCGACATTGCGCCTGTTGGGAGACGCCTCGTTGCGTATGCTGGCGATTGGCTCGGAGCAGCGCGACTTCGTCCGCGGCGACGTGCTGTTCAATCTCGGCGACGACGCCGATGCCGGCTTCGTGGTCCAGCGCGGCGCCTTCAGGGTCGAAGACGGCGCCGGCGCCGAAATGATCGCCGGCCCCGGCGCGCTGATCGGCGAGCTCGCATTGGTGGTGCCGATGAAACGGCCGTCGAGTGCGATCGCGCTGGAGCATTCCTCCGTCATCCGCGTCGCGCGCAGCCTGTTTCAGCGCGTGCTCGAAAGCGACCCCGCCGCCGCGGTGCGCCTGCGCGACGAATTCGCGGTGCGTTCCAGCCAGATCGCGAGCGATATCTTGATGGCGGGCGCGAAGCTGACGAGCTGAGCTCTCTCCGCTTGTCATTCCGGGGCGCGACGAAGTCGCGAGCCCGGAATCCATTCCTCCACTGTCTGTGCCGCTCGATGGATTCCCAGGTGCGCAATTGCGCACCATAGCTCGCGCCAAGCGTCACGCCCCGGACTGACAGCGCGGTCTCACACCTCCAGCGTCACCGTCACAGGCACATGGTCCGACGGCCGCTCCCAGCTCCGCGCATCGCGGAGGATCCTGAAATCGCTGACTGCATCCTTCAGCGCGCGCGAGACCCAGATGTGATCGAGCCTGCGGCCGCGGTCGCCGACGGTCCAGTCCGCGGAGCGGTAGCTCCACCACGTGTAGACCTTCTCCGACATCGGGATGCGGGCGCGCGCGACGTCGACCCATTCGCCGGCTTCGAGTGCCGCCTTGAGCTTCTCGGTTTCGATAGGCGTGTGCGAGACGACCTTCAGAAGCTGCTTGTGCGACCAGACGTCGTTCTCGTGCGGCGCGACATTGAGGTCGCCGACCAGGATGTGGCGGTCTTCCCCGCGCGGATGCAGCGGCTCGCACGCCTTCATCTCGTCGAGGAAGCGAAGCTTGTGGTCGAACTTCTCGTTCAGCGCGGGATCGGGAATGTCGCCGCCGGCGGGCACGTAGAAATTATGCAGCACCAGCGGTTTTTCGATCCCCGCCTTTTCGCCGAACGACACCGAGATATGGCGCGAATCCACCTTCTCGCAGAAGGTGCGGATGTCCTTCGATTCGAACGGGATCTTGGAGACGATGGCGACGCCGTGATAGCCTTTTTGCCCGTTCAGCGCGACGTGCTCGTAGCCCAGCCGCTTGAAGCGCTTCAGCGGAAAGGCGTCGTCGATGCACTTGGTTTCCTGCAGGCACAGCACCTCCGGCCGCGCGCTCTTCAGGAATTTCGCGACCAGGTCGATGCGCAGCCGCACCGAATTGATGTTCCAGGTTGTCAGGGAAAGCCGCATGGAAGATGCGTCTTAGCATGGATTGGCGGAGGGAAAATGCTTGTCCACAGCCGCGGAATCGTAGGGTGGGCAAAGCGGAGCGTGCCCACGAGTCGGTCGTGAAGAGGATAGACGGTGGGCACGGCGCAAACGCGCCTTTGCCCACCCTACGAGAGCGGCGCGATCAGCCAGGCGACTGGCCGTAATTGGTGAAATCGATCTTGAACATGCCGGGATCGAGCTTCTTGCTCGAGTCCAGATTGTAGACCGCGATCGTGGTGTCGTAGCCCTGCGGATCGGTGACGGTCCACTGCTTCAATTGGCCGTCCCTGGCGCCGAACATCAGGAGCAGCCGGCTGGTGCCGACCAGGGCCTGCTTCTCCTCGATGGTGACGCTGATGAAGACGTCGTCGGCCGAAACGGCGACGACGTTGGTGTCCTTCATCAGGTCGATGCGGTCGGACAACAGGAAGCGCAGCGGCGTTTGCGACAGCGGATAGACGTCCTGGGTCGCGAGCTTGCGGTCGCGCACCACCAGCGAGGATCCGTCCGCGACGATGTCGATCGGGCTGGGCGCGTCATATTCGAACCGCACCTTTCCCGGCTTCTGAATGTAGAATTCGCCCTGCGTCTTGCTGCCGTCCGGCCCGACCTGGACGAAGTTTCCGACCAAGGTCTGGAGCGACGACAGATAGGCGCTGACCTTGGCGGCCTGCGCCTTCTGATTGGCGTCGAAGGTCTGGAAGATACTGCTCGGTACGTTGCGGCGTGGATCCGGAATGACCGGGTTCGGCGGAGTCTGGGTCGCGCCGGTGACAGTCGGGCCCCCCGCAGACGTGCCGCCCTCGCGCCCCTTCGGCGCGGGCTTGGGCACCGGGACGGTCTGTGCGAACGAGGACGCGGTCACCATCGCGGCGGTCACGAGCAGCACGCCGGCCAGACGCGCGCCTCGCGCGGCGATAATGGCAGCGAATCGAATGTCCGGATGTCTGATCAACGCGTCGTCCTGTCTGGCTGGGCGCCCTTTTAGCCTGATTTCGGGCAAAAGCAGATATCGATTCTGCGTGAAATTATGTTCAGAGGCTCCTCGCCTCACATATGGCTGTCTTCTTCCTCGACCAGAATCTCGCGCTTGCCGGCGTGGTTGGCGGGGCCGACGATGCCCTCCAGTTCCATGCGCTCCATCAGCGATGCGGCACGGTTGTAGCCGATCTGCAGACGGCGCTGGATGTAGCTGGTGGAGGCCTTGCGGTCGCGCTTGACGATCGCAACCGCCTGCTGGAACAGGTCGCCACCGCCATCCCCGCCCATGCCGGTGGCGTCGAACACGGCGCCGTCCTCGTCCTCTGCAGGCTCTTCGGCGGTGACGGCTTCGAGATATTCCGGCTGTCCCTGCGTCTTGAGATGACGCACCACCTTCTCGACTTCCTCGTCGGAGGCGAACGGTCCGTGCACGCGGCTGATGCGGCCGCCGCCGGCCATGTAGAGCATGTCGCCCTGGCCGAGCAGCTGCTCGGCGCCCATCTCGCCGAGGATGGTGCGGCTGTCGATCTTCGAGGTGACCTGGAAGGCGATGCGGGTCGGGAAGTTCGCCTTGATGGTGCCGGTGATGACGTCGACCGACGGGCGCTGCGTCGCGAGAATCACGTGCAGGCCGGCGGCGCGCGCCATCTGCGCGAGGCGCTGCACCGCGCCTTCGATGTCCTTGCCGGCGACCATCATCAGGTCGGCCATTTCGTCGACGATGATGACGATGTAGGGCAGCGGGTCGAGCGAGAGCTTCTCTTCCTCGTAGATCGCCTTGCCGGTTTCCTTGTCGAAGCCGGTGTGCACCGTGCGCGTCGGCTCCTCGCCCTTGGCTTTCAATTCGAGCAGGCGCGTGTTGTAGCCGTCGATGTTGCGCACACCGAGCTTGGCCATGTTCTTGTAGCGCTCTTCCATCTCGCGCACGGCCCATTTCAGCGCGACCACCGCCTTCTTCGGGTCGGTCACGACGGGCGTGAGCAGATGGGGAATGCCGTCATAGACGGAGAGTTCGAGCATCTTCGGATCGACCATGATCAGCCGGCACTGGTCGGGGCGCAGCCGGTAGACCAGGCTGAGGATCAT
Source organism: Bradyrhizobium sp. FW305-F6 (assembly GCF_058782905.1). Classification (NCBI taxonomy): domain Bacteria; kingdom Pseudomonadati; phylum Pseudomonadota; class Alphaproteobacteria; order Hyphomicrobiales; family Nitrobacteraceae; genus Bradyrhizobium; species Bradyrhizobium sp. FW305-F6. The sequence goes on along the minus strand of NZ_JBYSYD010000008.1, from coordinate 64,925 downwards.
GGTGTTGATCGCGACCGACTTGCCCGAGCCGGTGGTGCCGGCGATCAGCATGTGCGGCGTGCGTGCGAGGTCGATGATGACGGGGTCGCCGCCGATGGTCTTGCCGAGGCACAGCGGCAGCTTTGCCACCGTGTCGGTCGCTTCCTTCGCCACCAGCAATTCGCGCAAGTAAACCTTTTCGCGATGCGCGTTCGGCAGCTCGATGCCGATGGCGTTGCGGCCGGGCACGACGGCGACACGCGCCGACAGCGCGCTCATCGAGCGGGCGATGTCGTCGGCAAGTCCGATCACGCGCGAGGATTTGATGCCGGGCGCCGGCTCCAATTCGTAGAGCGTCACGACCGGACCCGGATTGGCCTTCACGATCTCGCCGCGCACGCCGAAATCCTGCAGCACGCCCTCGAGCGAGCGCGAATTGGTCTCGAGCTCGGCCTTGCTGAGCGGCTGGCGATCGCCGGCCTTCGGCGCGGCCAGCATGGAGACGGAGGGAAGGTCGAACTTGTCGGAGGATTTCTTTGCAGGCGTTTTCGGTGCGGCCTTCTTGCGGGGCGCGCGCGCGACGGGCTCCTCTTCTTCCTCCTCCTCCTCGCTCTCTTCCTCCTCGTGCTCGTAGTCCTCGTCTTCGGACTGCGGCGAGATCGGGGGCGCGGTGCGGCCGCCGCCGAGATTCGGCTCCTGGCGGCTGAACTGGGCAGCCTTGGTCTTCGGTCCGCTCGAGACCAGCGAGCGGTAGGCGGCCCCACACAGCCAGATCAGGCGTGCCTTGGTGCTCATCAGCGCGTGGAACAGCCAGCCCAGGGATACCGAGCCGCGGTCGCTCTCCTCGTTGTCGTCGAGCGGCTTGTCTTCCTCGTCGATCGCCGCGAGCTCTTCGTCGTGCTCGCGCGCGCCGAGACCGCAGGCGATCAGGAAGGTCGCGGCCATCGCGGCGAACAGGATCGTGCCCAGTACAATGCGATAGACGGTGCCGGCCGGTCCGAAAATCACTGCCGGTGCGCGCACCAGCGCATCGCCGACCACGCCGCCGAGGCCGGTCGGCAGCGGCCAGGCGCCGCCATGCTGAAAGCAGCTGACGAAGCCCGCCGCGATCACCGTGCAGAGAATCCAGGAGCCGAGCCGCAGCGCCTCGCGGTCGAACGGGCGATGCGTGATCATGCGCCAGCCCCAGATCGCAACCGTCAAGACCAGCATGATCGCGCCGAGCCCGAAGATCTGCATCGCGAGGTCGGCGCCGATGGCGCCGGCATAGCCGAGGATGTTGCGGATCGGCCGCGAGGTCGCGTGGCTGAGGCTCGGATCCTGTACCGACCAGGTCATCAGTGCCGCCGAGGCGACGCCCGCCAGCGCGATCAGGCCGAGCCCGGTGAGCTCGCGCATGCGGCGCGCCAGCCCCTCGCGGATCGAGGGCGGCAGATGCCCGACGATTGGAATGACGCGTTCGATTGCCGACATGCTCATGGGCCCCGCCTAACCCAGAGTCTCGACCAGGCGATGCAGCGCCTGCGCCGTGGTCTCGCCATCCTGCACCAGCGCGAGCCGAATGTAGCCCGCGCCGGGATTGAATCCGTCGGGCTGCTGCCGCGCCAGGAAGCTGCCGGGCACCACGCGCACGCCGGCCTCCTTGAAAAGCCTCAGCGTCACGGACACGTCGTCGCCGATCGCGGACGTGTCGAGCCAGACGCAGAAGCCGCCATCGGGCCGGCGATAGCCGTAGCGATTGCCGATGATCTGGTCGGCGAGATCGAACTTGATCCGGTACAGCCTGCGGTTCTCCTCGACATGCGCCTCGTCGCCATAGGCGACGGTCGCCACCTGCTGGAGCGGCACCGGCACCTGGGGCGCTGCGATGTTGCGCAGCTCGAGGAACATGCCGATGAACCTCTTGTCGCCGGCGGCAAAGCCGACGCGCAGGCCCGGCAGGTTGGAGCGCTTCGACAGCGACTGGAACGCAACCACGCGGGTGAAGTCGGGGCCGGCGCATTCGAGCGCGCTGCCCGGGGCCTCGCGTGTGTAGATCTCGGAATAGCACTCGTCGCTGAGGATCACGAAGCCGTAGCGGTCGGCGAGCTGCTTCAAGCGCCTGAAATAGTCGGGCCTCGCGACCGAGCCCTGCGGATTGGCGGGCGAGGCCAGGTAGAACGCGACCGTGCGCGCCAGCGTCGCTTCGTCGATGGCGTCGAGGTCGGGCAGGAAGCCGTTCTCGACCGTCGTCGGCAGATGCACCGGCTCGCAAGCGGCAGCCAGGGCCCCTGCGCCATAGACCGGATAGAACGGGTTCGGCATCAGGATGGCGGGCTTGCCGGGGCGCGGGCCGACATAACGCGCGGCGGCGATCGCGGCGAGGAACAGGCCCTCGCGGCTGCCATTGAGGACGAGAATCTCGTTCTCGGGGTCGAGCGGCCGCGGCAGCTTGAAGCGCGACGACAGCCAGGCGCCGGCGGCGTGGCGGAACGGATCGGTGCCCTTGTTCGCGGGGTAACGGCCGAAATCGGCGATGTGCTTGGCGAGCACCGGACCGACGAAGTCGGGCACGGGATGCTGGGGCTCCCCGACCGCGAGCGAAATCAACGGTTTGCCCGGCTGATGCGGGGCCAAAAGCTCGTTGAGCCGGACGAACGGCGAGCGTTCGGAATCGGAGCTTCCACTGGCCTGCGGCGCACGGGATGAAGCGGTCATAGCCATTCTGGACGCCAGCACTCTTGGAACGGCCGGTCGCGCGAAGGCACCGGCGGGAAGCGGTTCAGTTCACCATAGATAGGGCGAGGTTAAGACGCGATTAACCATCGGCGGGCGCCCCCGTCCAGAGCGGGATTATTAGGGGCGGTCTATCGCCTCTCCACCCAGGAACCAGTCAAAGAAAAAGGGGCTCCAGCTTGCGCTGGAGCCCCTCAACGGTCAGGGCATTGCCGGGTATGTGCCCGAACCGGAGTTGTGGACGGGGTCTCCGGGGAGATCCCGTCCGGGAGGAGACTTACATGTTGTAGGCGCGCTCGGTGTGCTCGGTGATGTCGAGGCCTTCACGCTCGGTCTCGACATTGGCGCGGAGGCCAACGATCACGTCGACGACCTTGTAAAGGATCGCCGAACCTACGCCCGACCACACCAGCGTGGTGCAGACCGCCTTGATCTGGGCCAGCATCTGCGTGGCGAAGTCGTAATCGGCGACCTTCGGCGGGATCGCCGAATAGTCGATGATGCCGGCGCCGCCGAGCGCGGGGTTGACCAGAATGCCGGTGCCGATGGCGCCGACGATGCCGCCGACGCAGTGCACGCCGAACACGTCGAGGGAGTCATCGTAGCCGAGCGCGTTCTTCACCACGGTGCAGAAGAACAGGCAGACCACGCCGACGATGAGGCCGAGGACGATCGCGCCCATGATGCCGGAGAAGCCGGCTGCCGGGGTGACGGCCACGAGGCCCGCGACAGCACCGGAGATCACGCCGAGCACCGAGGGATGGCCCTTGATGATCCACTCCGCGAACATCCACGACAGCGCGGCGGCTGCGGTGGCGACGAAGGAGTTGGTCATGGCGAGCGCAGCGCCGCCGCTGGCTTCCAGGTTGGAGCCGGCGTTGAAGCCGAACCAGCCCACCCAGAGCAGCGAGGCACCGATCATCGACATGGTCAGCGAGTGCGGAGCCATCAGCTCCTTGCCGTAGCCGACGCGCTTTCCGATCAGGAGAGCGCCGACGAGACCTGCGATGCCGGCGTTGATGTGCACCACGGTGCCGCCCGCAAAGTCGATCGCGCCCATCTTGAAGATCCAGCCGGCGTCGGCGTTGAGCTCGTCGAGCTTGGCCTGCGCCGCGGTCTTCGCCGCCGCGTCACCCGCCGCCGCGAGAGCCTTGGCCGCATCCTGGATCAGGTCCGGACCCTGCCAGTACCAGACCATGTGCGCGATCGGGAAGTAGATCAGCGTCACCCAGAGCGGGACGAACAGCGCGATCGCCGCGAACTTCATGCGCTCGGCGAAGGCGCCGACGATGAGGGCGGGCGTGATCGCGGCGAAGGTCATCTGGAAGCAGACATAGATGAGCTCCGTGATGTTGGCGTCGACGGAGAAGGTCGCTGCCTTCGTCTCGGTGGTGACGCCCATCATGAAGGCCTTGGAGAAGCCGCCGATGAAGTCGGAGCCACCGGTGAAGGAGAGGCTGTAGCCGTACACGGCATAGATCACGACGACGACGCAGACGGTGTAGAACACCTGCATCAGGACGGAGAGCATGTTCTTGGAACGGACGAGACCGCCATAGAACAGCGCGAGGCCGGGGATCGTCATCAACAGCACCAGCACTGTCGATGTCATCATCCAGGCGTTGTCTCCCTTGTTGACCGTTGGCTCGGCGTAGGCTGCGGTCGCAGCGAACAGGCCGACTGCGAGAGCCGCCAATCCCGCGCCATAGGGACGCTTGAACGTCATATTGTTTACTCCTGCTTGGATAAGGTTGAGCGCGAAATCAGAGGGCCGCGGCATCGGCCTCGCCGGTGCGGATGCGCACCGCATGGTCGAGGTTGATGACGAAGATCTTGCCGTCGCCGATCTGTCCGGTTTTCGCCGCGGACGTGATGGCGTCGATGGTCTTGTCGACCTGGTCGGAAGCGACAGCGACCTCGATCTTGATCTTGGGCAGGAAGCTCACGGCATATTCCGCGCCGCGATAGATTTCCGTATGGCCCTTCTGGCGGCCATATCCCTTGACTTCCGTCACCGTGAGACCGTGAACGCCGATGGCGGTCAGGGCGTCACGGACTTCTTCAAGCTTGAATGGCTTGATGATCGCCATAACAATTTTCATGGGTCCTATCCCCGCTTGGGCCCGGTCCGGACGTGGCCGGGCGTTTCTCGACTGGTTCGCCACGAGGGAGAAAATTCACTACGCGGGCACAGCCAGACCCCTAGAATCAAATGCCGTGCCAGATCAGGCGTGTTGCCTAACGGACGATGAATCCCGGCATTTTCGCCTTCGCTGGGTGTTGCAGAGCAGTGCGCCATTACGTCGCGCCCAAAACGTGGTCAGTGCCGATTAAAATTGAGGCATGACAGCCTGTCGACACAATGTTGCTCACGCGCCGGGCAGCTCGATGGTATTGAGGTAGCGCAGGCGCTTTATTGCAAGGCTGCGCCGGCTGGGTGATGTCGAGGCCGGCGAGTTCCTGCTCACGGGATACGCGCAGGGGCACGAACAAGCCCACCAGCGATGCCGATGACGATGCCGTGCCAGGGGGCGACGAAGCCCGAGGCCGCCGGTGCCGGCCGATAGATGCACCACGAGGCCGCCGGCGAAATCGAGCACACCCATGCTAGCGAGAAAGTCGCCCCCCGCACCCAATGCGCCAATGGAATGTAGATGAAGGTGAACGTGGGAAGGCTCTGCGCCATGGTGGGCCGGCACGTTCTTCTTGTGCACCATTCCGGAATAGAACAGTGCGAGCCCCGGGATCGTCATCAACCAGTGCTGTCGCGACGATCATCCAAGCGGTGTCGGCGGCGTTGATCGCGGAGCCTGCGGTCTGCGTCGGCGCAGCAACGAGCGACGCAAATACCCCGCCATGTCGTTTCCCCCGGGCACATTAATGACGTCGCACGCTGTGGCGTCGTTGCCCCGGGCGATCGACGGATGCTTCTTAGAGAGCGTCGCTGTCGGTTTCGCCGGTGCGGATGCGCAGCGCGTGGTCGATCGGCGTGACGAAGATCTTGCCGTCGCCGATTTGCCCGGTGCGGGCGGTCGCGGTGATGACGGCGACCGCCTTGTCGGCGACGTCGGAAGCGACCGCGATCTCGATGCGCAGCTTCGGCAGGAAGTTCACGACATATTCGGCGCCGCGATAGATCTCGGTGTGGCCCTTCTGCCGGCCGTAGCCCTTCACTTCGGTCACGGTCATGCCGTGGACGCCGATCGCGGTCAGGGCGTGGCGGACCTCATCGAGCTTGAAGGGTTTGATGATCGCGACGACGAGTTTCATGGTCAGGCCTATTCCCCGGGATGCGCCGCGCCGCATGTCCCCGGCGCAGCGTCAATCTGGCATCTTTCAGGGCAAATGGCACAAAAAAGTTGCAGATTGAAGCGGAAAAACGCCTGCTCGTGGGAACGGCCGCCTCTGTACAGGGCAACCGTTCATCCTTCACAATGCATTTTTGGCATGGATGCGGTGAACCCAGGCGTCCCGGCTGGCACATAAATATGTTTGAGGGGGACGGCAGATGGCGAGTTGGTTCTACGCAAGCGAGGGCAAGCAGCAGGGGCCCTTTCCGGAAGGGCAATTCCGCGACCTCGTCGCCCAGGGCGTCGTGCGCCCGGACACGCTGGTATGGACCGAGGGCATGGCCGGCTGGCAGAAGGCCGCCGAAATTCCCGGCCTGATCGGCGGCGGCGCTCCGCCGGCGGTCCCCGCGGGCGGTCCGCCGATGATGGGCGGAAGTGGCTATGGCGGCGCCGGCGGCTACGCTGCGGCCGCCAGCGGCGGGTCGCTGTCGGTCGATTTCGGCATCCTCGAGTTCACCTGGCGCACGCTCGCGCTCGTGATCGGCTCCTGCTTCATCATCCCGGTGCCGTGGCTGTTCGTCTGGTACACCAAATGGATCGTGTCCTGCGTGAGGGTGCCCGGGCGGCCGAACCTCAGTTTCACCGGCAGCGCGATGACCCTGGTGCCCTGGTATTTCGGCTTCATCGTTCTCGCCATTGCGCTCGGCTATGTCGGCAGCGAGATTCTGAGCAATCTGCTGTTCATCGTGCAGGTCGTGCTCTACTGGCTCCTGATCAAATGGATGGTCGCGAACCTCGCTTCCAACGGCCAGCCGCTGGGCTTGAGCTTCACCGGCTCGGTCTGGGCCTATATCGGCTGGAATCTGCTGTTTGCGATCTCGATCATCACCATCATCGGGTGGGCCTGGGTGGCCGCGGCGCAGATGCGCTGGTTCTGCCGCAGCATCGAGGGCACGCGCCGCGAGATCGTCTTCAAAGGCAGCGGTCTCGATATCCTCTGGCGCGGTATCGTGGCGGCGATCCTCTGCGCCCTCATCATCCCGATTCCGTGGGTGTATCGCTGGATCATGAACTGGTTCGCCTCGCAGACCGAGCTCGTGCCGCGCGGCTCGCAAGCGGCCATGTGATGTCTGCCGGCTTTCGGTAGCGAGCGGACGAGATGTCGAATCGAACCTGGTTTCACGCATCCGAGGGCCAGCAGAAGGGGCCCTTTCCCGAAGCCCAGTTTCGCGATCTGATCGCGAAGGGAATCGTGCGTTCGGACACGCTGGTCTGGAGCGAAGGGATGACGGGCTGGCAACAGGCCGGCGCGGTCCCCGGACTCGTGCCCGGCGCCTCACCGGTGGCGGCTTCGAGCGGCGATGCTCGCGGCCAGCTGTCGGTGGATCTGCCGCTATGGTCGTTTCTGGGATGGTGCATCCTGCTGGTGGTCGGCAACCTTGTCGTGGTGCCGGCACCCTGGATCGCCACCGGCTACTATCGCTGGCTGTTCCCGCGCGTCCACGTCCCGCAACGACCGAACATCGGGTTCACCGGCCAGGTCGGCGATATCTGGTACGTCTTCATCGCACTGGCGATCCTGGGCTATGCTGGACTTTACGGCGATCTGTTTCAGCTCGCGGCAATTCCGCTCCAGGCCTTCCTGTCCTGGATGATTCTGCGCTGGGTGGTCGCAAATATCAGCTCCGACGGTCGGCCGATTGCGATGACCTTCAACGGCAGCCCGTGGGCCTTCGTCGGCTGGCAGCTCCTGATGTTTCTCGCCATATTCACGGTCATCGGCTGGGCCTGGGTCATGGCTGCGTGGATGCGCTGGATCTGTCGGCACGTCGCGGGAACGCGGCGCGAGATCGTCTTCGTCGGAACGGGCCTGCAACTATTGTGGCGAACCCTGGCCTTTGGCCTCGGGTGCCTTCTGATCATTCCGATTCCGTGGCTGCTGCGCTGGTACTTCACATGGACCATGACGCAATTCGAGCTCGTGGAGGGCACGAAGCCAGCAGCCTAGGATTTCCGCTCGCGCACCGAGCCTTCCTGCGCGACCGAGGCGACCAGCGTGCCGTCGGGCTTGAAGATGGACCCGCGCGTCAAGCCACGGCCGCCGCGCGCGCTCGGCGAATCCTGCGCGTAGAGCAGCCATTCGTCGGCGCGGAAGGGGCGGTGAAACCACATCGCGTGATCGAGGCTCGCCGGCATCATGCGCTTGTCGAACAGCGTGCGGCCATAGCGCGCCATGATCGCATCCAGCAGCGAGAAGTCGGAGGCATAGGCGAGCGCGCACATGTGCAGCGCCGGATCGTCCGGCAGCGTCGCCGCGGTCTTGATCCAGACATGGATGCGGCCGTCGTCGATCTTCTGGCCGAAGTAGCGGCCGAGCTCGACCGGGCGCAGCTCGATCGGCCGATCGGATTCGTAGTAGCGGCGGATGAAGTCCGGCATCTCCTTGAACATCGGCTGCTTCGCCACCTCCTCCGCCGTGAGTTTCTCCGGCGGCGGCACGTCGGGCATCTCGTCCTGATGGTCGAACGCGCTTTCCTCTTCGGCGTGGAACGAGACCATGATCGAGAAGATCGCGTTGCCGTGCTGGATCGCGGTGACGCGGCGGGTCGAATAGCTCTTGCCGTCGCGCAGGCGTTCGACCTGGTAGATGATCGGGATCTGCGGATCGCCCGGCAGGATGAAATAGCAATGCAGCGAATGCGGCAGCCGGCCCTCGACGGTGCGGCAGGCCGCGACCATCGCCTGTCCGATCACCTGGCCGCCGAACACCCGCTGCCAGCTCGTCTTCGGGCTGTTGCCGCGGAACAGGTTCACCTCGAGCTGCTCGAGGTCGAGGATCGCGATGAGGTCGATCAGGCTCTTGGACATGATGGCGCTTTCGAAGGATCCCGTCATTCCGGGGCATCGCTTCAGCGATGAACCCGGAATCTCGAGCTGATAACCTCGAGATTCCGGGTTCGCGCTTTGCGCGCCCCGGAATGACGGAACGATGGCCCGCCGCCCTCGTTTCACCGCACTGTTTCGCCCAGCTCAAGTCTGCTAGCAAGACCGAGAATTGACCGGGAAACTTGGTATGTCGGTACAGGGTAGCATTGTCATCGGTGGCGGCGCGTTTGCGGGGCTGGCCCTGGCCCTGGCCCTGCGCCAGGGGCTTGGGCCCGAGATCCCCGTCATCGTCGCCGATCCCGCGCTCGGCACACGGCCGAGCCGCGATCCGCGCGCGACCGCGATCGTGGCGGCCTGCCGCCGCCTGTTCGAGGCGATCGGCGCCTGGGACGCCGTCCGGGGCGAGGCGCAGCCGATCCTCGACATGGTCGTCACGGATTCGAAGCTGGAGGACGCCACCCGCCCGGTGTTCCTCAACTTCGCCGGCGACGTCGCGCCGGGCGAGCCCTTCGCGCATATGGTCGAGAACCGCCGCCTGATCGATGCGCTGGTGGCGCGCGCCGAGGCCGAGGGCATCGATCTCCGGGCCACCACCGTGGCGTCCTACGACGCGCGTTCTGAAGGCATCGACGTCACGCTCGGCGACGGCAGCGTCATCGCCGCGAGCCTGCTGGTGGCCGCCGACGGCGCCAGGTCGAAGCTGCGCGAGCGCGCCGGCATTGCCACCAATGGCTGGGAGTACGACCAGTCGGGCATCGTCGTCACCGTCGGCCATGAGCGTGATCACGAGGGCCGCGCCGAAGAGCATTTCCTGCCCGCCGGTCCCTTCGCGATCCTGCCGCTGTCGGGCAAGCGCTCGTCGCTGGTGTGGACCGAGCGCCGCGCCAAGGCCGCGCGCATCGTTGCGCTGAGCGACGAAGACTTCCACGCCGAGCTCGAACGGCGATTCGGCCTGCATCTCGGCGAGGTCAAGGCGCTCGACAAGCCACGCGCATTTCCGTTGTCCTACTTCGTCGCGCGCTCCTTCATCGCCGAGCGCCTCGCGCTGGTCGGCGACGCCGCCCATGTCATCCATCCGATTGCGGGCCAGGGCCTCAACATGGGCCTGAAGGACGTCGCCGCGCTGGCGGAGGTCGTGGTCGATGCGGCGCGGCTCGGCATGGATCTCGGCGGCGCCGACGTGCTCGAACGCTACCAGCGCTGGCGCCGCTTCGACACCATGGCGATGGGCGTTGCCACTAACTCGCTGAACTTCCTGTTCTCCAACCAGTCGACGCTGTTGCGCACAGTGCGCGACATCGGCCTCGGCCTGGTTGATCGAACCCCGCCGCTGAAGAACCTCTTCATCCGACAGGCCGCCGGGCTCACCGGCGAAGTGCCGCGGTTGTTGAAGGGCGAGGCGTTGTAGGGCGGCAACCTCTTCTGTCATCCCCGGGGCGCGCGTAGCGCGAGCCCGGGATCCATAGCCACAGGATGTCGTTTTGCGAAGACCCGGAGCTACCAGCTCGCGTCATAACCACTCCCTGTGGTTATGGGTCCCGGGCTCGCTTCGCGCCCCGGGACGACACCGAGAGTATCGCATGGCCGTCATGCAATACGGCCATCCCCTCAATCGATCTTGCGCGCCTCTTCCGGCAGCATGATCGGGATGCCGTCGCGGATCGGATAAGCCAGCTTGGCGCTGCGCGAGATCAGCTCTTGCCTCGCCGCATCGAACTCCAGCGGACCCTTGGTGAGGGGGCAGACCAGGATCTCCAGCAGTTTGGGATCGACGCTGGCTTCGGGACGTTCGGTGGGCGCGTTCATGGGAGTCTCCGGCACTCGCCTGCCTGTAGCACAGAAATTTTCGGATGCCATCGCGGGAGCGCATACGGCTGAAGGGAGCACACCGCCTTCGCGGAGGACTGGTCCCTCACTGCAGCGGCGGATCGCCGCTGGTGCGTTTCTTGGCGAGGTCCATCTCGGTGACGGCGATCAGGATCTCGGCGCGGGTCTTCAGGTCCGGCGCTTCCAGCATCGCTTGCTTCTCCGCCGGGCCATAGGGCGACATCATCGCCAGCGCGTTGACGAGCGCCTCGTTGGGCGCGCTCTCGACGCCTTCCCAATCGACCTTGAGATTGTTCGCCTTCAGGAAGTCCGCGAGCACCGACAGCAAAGCTTCGCGATCGACCGCGTCCTCGCCCATGCGCGCGGTGAAGTCGTCGACGAAGGCGAAGAAGTCAACCTTGCACTGCCGGTAGGCCGTGAGCACCTCGAGCTCCTCGACCACCCTGAAGCGCGACACGCCGGTGAGCTCGAGGATGTAGCGGCCGTCGCCGGATTCGGCGAGCTGGGTGATCCGGCCGACGCAGCCGACGCGAAACAGCGTCGGCTTGTCGGAATTCTTCGGCGAGTGCGCCGCGTCCGGCTGGATCATGCCGATCAGGCGATGGCCGTCGCGGAAGGAATCGTCGACCATCGCGAGGTAGCGCGGCTCGAAGATGTTGAGCGGCATCTGGCCGCGGGGCAGCAGCAGCGCGCCCGGCAGCGGAAACACCGGAATGATCTCCGGGAGGTCGGCGGGCCCGCGATATTCGACGTTGATCGGCATCTGCCCGGTCCCCCTGGCCTCGCCAGCGCGTCTCTATGAAAACAGGATCGTCGACAAACGCTTGCGTCCCTCGACGGTTGCATCATCCGTGCCGCCCCAGGCCTCGAAGAATTGCACCAGCTGCTTGCGGGCGCCGTCGTCGTTCCATTTGCGGTCGCGCTTGATGATCTCGAGCAGCTGCTCGGTGGCAGCAGCGCGGTTGCCTTGCGCGTTGAGCGCGGTGGCGAGGTCGAAGCGGGCCTGATGATCGAGCGGGTTTGCGGCGACCTTCTGTTCCAGCTCGGCGACCGGGCCGAGGGATTGCGCCTGCTCGGCGAGATCGATCGCGGTCTGCACGGCCTTCACGGCGGGGTCGTTGCGCTTGGATTCCGGCACCATGGCCAGCGTCTGCTTGGCCTGCTCCATCGCGCCGGAGACGGCGTAGCATTTGGCGAGGCCCGCGAGCGCCGCGATATTGGTCGAATCGTGCTGCAGCGCCTCGGCGTAGATCTGTGCGGCCGCCGCCGCGTCGCCCTCGGCGAGCACCGCCTCGGCCTCCTGCACGATCTCGGCGACGTTGACCTCGCCCGGCGCCGTGACGCCCTTGGTCAGCCGCTCGATGAAGGCATTGACCTGGCTCTCGGGGACCGCGCCCATGAAGCCGTCGGCCGGCTGGCCGTTGACGAAGGCGATCACGGCCGGGATCGACTGGATGCCCATCTGGCCGGGAATCGCCGGGTGCTGGTCGATGTTCATCTTGACCAGCTTGACCTTGCCCTTGGCCGCCTTCACCGCCTTCTCGAGCACCGGGGTCAGCTGCTTGCAGGGCCCGCACCACTCCGCCCAGAAATCGATCAGCACCGGCTGGCGCTTCGATTCCTCGATGACGTCCTTCACGAAGCTCTGGGTGGTGGTGTCCTTGATCAGGTCGGCCGCCGCCGGGCCCGCCGCTCCGTTGCCCTGGTCGATGATCGTCACGGGATCCCCTCGTCATGTCTGGAATGGCGGCTCTTTAGCACGCCGCCACATCATATGCTTGTTGTCGGCTCCTAAATTGGGCCGGGGCGGCCGAATTTCAATCCGGGCCCTCCGATTCGCCGGTTCCGGGGCCCTTTCGGGCGGTTTCGTCGCATTCATGGTACAAAAGGGGCCTCCAATTGCGAATTGAGGCCGCCGGTAGCTGTTGCATTCCCCTCCCGCTTTTGGCATACGACAGCCGTTGCCGGCGCGTCACGCGACCGACACAGGATGCGGGTGTAGCTCAGTGGTAGAGCACGACCTTGCCAAGGTCGGGGTCGAGGGTTCGAGCCCCTTCGCCCGCTCCAGTTTTTTTCCCAAGCGTCCGAACATGAGGTGGCTATCCCCCATAAGGGTGGGCCTCTGCGAGCCATTTTTGGACGTGTGGGTCGCGGGCCGCGCGGCCTGAAGTCCCCGAGGACCTGCAATGGGCGCTGATCCGCAATTTAGGGCCGCCTCTTGCACCAGCTATACCGCGCGAAGGAGATCTTTTGTCTTTTCCAGCGCTGTGTTCGCGATCCGCCTATAAGCGTCTTTGATCGAGAGCTGATCGATCGCCGCGCCCACAAAGTCAGGCTTCAGTTTGTCGATTGCGGCCAACGTACTTTCGACGCGGTCGCGGTAGCGGACCAGCTCCTTGATAATGGATTCCGCATGCGTCTCACTGCTGGCAGCTATGTCAAAGACATCGCGCGGCGTGATGCTGCTGCCTCGATGATCGGCGGGCCTGATCTCCAAATTGAAGTCATGCTTCTGTGGATCGAGGAAGGAAAGGGCCTGAGGGTCCGGGAGAAAGATATCGATATCCTGGCTTATTCGGTGATCGATCTGCAGCATCATCGCTGTGCCGCCGCCGAACGTCCAACTATCGATGATGTTCTGTTCGGCATTGACTTGCCGGATCATCGCACAAGCAATTCGAAAAAGTTGCGCCCAATCTGATTGAGCGCTCATCGTTACGCCGCGAGCGGAACGGACTGTCCCGAAAACTCGGCGAACGCTTTCGCCGCGGCAACCAATTGATCGTGGCCGACGCCGTGCATCTCAGCGAATGCGATCTGCAATTCGGGTGCAACGTCCCCAAAAAACAACGACATGGGGCCGCAGGCAGCCTTTGCCGCAGTGGGATCCAGCAGACAATCGACAAGCTCCTGCGCGTCCAGCTTCTTGCTGTACGGCGCATTTACAGTCGTCAGAACGAGGAGGGGGCTGTTCATCTGCGTCACTATCTCGCTACCCAGTCAATATAGGATTGACCTGGGAGCACCTACACTCCCCCTAACAGTCTCCGCGGTCAATTGTTTGCTTTTTGTTCCGTCGAGGCGATGGATTCGCGGCAAACGTCGGCTAAACGCTCGGTAGCGAACAGCGGCTTTCCGTCGCCTGCAGGTTGGTGCTTTTGGTCTGACATGACAATTTTGGTTACCGGCAGTGCCGGCCACCTCGGTGAAGCCATTCTCCGGATACTCCGCGGGCGCGGGTCGCCCGCCCGCGGCCTCGATCTCAAGCCCTCGCCGTTCACCGATGCCGTCGGCTCGATCGTCGATCCCGGCTTCGTGCGGCGCCAGATGGACGGCGTCACCGCGGTGATCCACACTGCGACGCTGCACAAGCCGCATGTGGCGACGCACGCCAAGCAGGACTTTGTTGACACCAACATCACGGGCACGCTGAACCTCCTCGAAGCGGCCGCTTCAGCCGGCGTGAAGAGCTTTGTCTTCACCAGCACCACCAGCGCGTTCGGCTCGCAGCTGCGGCCCGAGGCGGGACAAGCGGCGGTGTGGGTCACCGAGGAGCTGCCGCCGGTGCCGAAGAACATCTACGGCACCACCAAGCTGATGGCCGAACATCTCTGCGAGCTGTTCTTTCGCGAGCGCGGCTTGCCGGTCGTGGTCCTACGCACCTCGCGCTTCTTCCCGGAGGACGACGACGATCCCTCGATGCGGTCGGCCTACGCACTCGACAATGCCCAGGCCAACGAGCTGCTCTATCGCCGGCTCGATATCGCGGACGCCGGGAGCGCGCATCTGCTTGCCGTCGAACGCGCGCCCAGCATCGGCTTCGCCCGCTACATCGTCTCGGCCACCAGCCCGTTCGAGCAACGTCATCTCGCGGCGCTGGCGCGCGATGCCGCCGGCCTCGTGCGCGAACTCTATCCGGAGTGCGCGCATCTCTATGCCGCGCGCGGATGGCACCTCTTCCCCGTGATCGACCGCGTCTATGTCAACGAGCGCGCGCGGCGGGAGCTTGGCTGGCAGCCCGAATTCGACTTCGCGCATGTGCTGCGCAGCCTGCAGGGCGGCCGCGACTTCCGCAGCGCGCTGGCGCGCGAGGTCGGCTCGAAAGGCTATCACGACACGCGATTTGAAAACGGGCCGTATCCCGTCGCCTCGTGAGCGCGGTCGTCATTTTGCGCGATGCATCAAATGCCTGTCGGCTGTCACCGCGCACAAGCCGGTCCGGGCCGTTCTACTGTGCATGGGGTTGTTTTCGCAGTTTTGTTTTGGCTCGGTGCTTCCCGTGGTCTGGAAACGAGCGCGAACCAGCTGTTTCCGCGTTGCAGCGCAAACACCGGCGTCGCGGTGTTCGGGTTCATTGACACTCCGTCTCAATTTTTGCCGTGCGCATCCGCAGCATACGCGAGACCCTTCTCAGCGCTGGCGGATGTGCTAGCCTTTTTGCGTCTGCCTGGAGCAGACGCCGAAACTTCGCCTCTCGACTAGCAAAACAAAATAATCGCAGCCCAGGCGGCTGCCTTAGGGGAGTGACGCGATGACATCGATGTTCCATCGATCCGTGTTGGCGCTTGCGGCCGTGGCCCTTCTCGCGGGGACCAGCGCCGGCAATGCGCAACAGCAAGACAAGAACCGGGCGCTGAAGAAATACGAATCCGGCACCAAGGAATTCTGGACCCATCCGCCGGAGGACTGGTTCCTCGGCGACGAGACCGAGGCGCAGAAGGGCCTCGCGCCGCCCTCGGGCCCGCCGACCGGCGCCTCCGATGCCGAGCTCGCCAACATCGTCAAGAAGATCAAGCTGCCGCAGGGCTTCAAGATCGAGGTCTATGCCTCGGGCGTGCTGGCGGCGCGGCAGATGGCCTGGGGTGACAAGGGCACGCTGTTCGTCGGCTCGTTCGGCCTCGGCAACGTCTATGCCATCAAGGACAACAACGGAAAGAAAGAGGTCAAGACCGTCCTCAAGGGCCTGAACATGCCCACCGGCCTCGCCTTCCGGGACGGCGCGCTCTACGTCATCGCCGTCGACAAGCTGATCCGCTACGACAACGCCGAAGCCAATCTCGACAATCTCGGCCAGGGCAAGGTCGTCTATGACGACATGCCGTCCTATGCCGCCCATGGCTGGAAGTACATCGCGGTCGACAAGGAAGGCTGGTTCTTCCTGCCGTTCGGACCGCCCTTCAACATCGGCATCCCGCCGACCAGCGTGTCGCAGATCCGCCGCGTCGATCCCAAGACCGGCAACGCGGAAATCTGGGCGCTCGGCGTTCGCAATTCGGTTGGCGGCGACGTCGATCCGCGCACCGGCAAGCTCTGGTTCACCGAGAACGCCCGCGACTGGATCAGCGATGATCTGCCCAGTGACAAGCTGAACATGATCAACCGCATCGGCGAGCATTTCGGCTATCCCTATTGCCATCAGGGCAATCTGCCCGACGACAAATTCGCGATGGGCCACAAATGCTCGGAGTTCACCCCGCCCGTGCTGAATCTCGGCGCCCATGTCGCGCCGCTCGGCATGAAGTTCTATACCGGCGACCAGTTCCCCGCCGAGTACAAGAACAACATCCTGATCGCCGAACACGGCTCCTGGAACAGGCACAAGTACCAGGGCGCACGCATCGTGCGCGTGATCGTCGGGCCCGACGGCAAGAACCCGAAGCGGGAGATCTTCGCCTCCGGCTGGCTCGAGGGTGACCAGGGCTATCTCGGCCGTCCCAACGACATCATCCTCGCCAAGGACGGATCGATCCTCGTTGCCGACGACTGGGCCGGAGCGATCTATCGCATCAGCTACAGCAAGAAGTAGCGCGACCCGACGGAGAGGCTGCGACCGGGTGACGGCCGCAGCCTCTTTTGCTTGTGACATGCTTGCGATGGAACACGTTCGTCATGCCCGGGCTTGATCCGGGCATCCATCAACGGGAAACTTTTTGCAAAAGCGATGGATTGCCGGGCCTACGCCTTGCCGAAGAGGCTTCGGCCTTGCAGGCGGGTCAAGCCGGGCAATGACGGTCGGAGAGATTGAGACATGCGGGTCGTTCGGTTTGGAATTCTGTCGGCGGCGCTCCTGCTCGCGCCGGCTGCTACGGCCGCCGACAATGCCGCGATCAAGGAGAAGGCGGCCGTCTGCTCCGGCTGTCACGGCGAGAACGGGATCTCGCAGACCGAGAACATCCCCTCTCTGGCCGGCCAGCCCGATCAATTCCTGCAATGGCAGCTGGTGTTCTTCCGCGCCGGCGCGCGCAAGAACGAGCAGATGCAGCCGATCGTCGAGCAGATGACGAACGAGGACATTCGCAACTTCGGAGCCTACTTCTCGCAGCTCACGCCGCCGAAGGGGGGCGAGGACAGCGATCCGGACCTGTCGAAAAAGGGTGCGCAGGTGGCCGTCGGCCGCCGCTGCGCCTCGTGCCATACGGACAGCTATGCAGGCACCAAGGCGGTGGCGCGGCTCGCCGGCCAACGCCAGGAATATCTCGTCAAGGCGCTGCACGATTACAAAGCCGGCCAGCGCATCGGCAACGGCGTCGCTGCGATGGTCGATGTCGCCTATCGCATGAGCGACGAGGAAATCACTGCGGTGTCGCACTATCTGGCGCATCTGAAATAGTGCGACCCTGGCTGTTGCGGCAAACACAGCGCGTCATCCCGGGGCGCGCAAAGCGCGAGCCCGGGATCCATAACCACAGGCAAGAGTTTCGCGAAGACTCGGAATGACCGGCGTGACCGACAACCACTCCCTGTGGTTATGGGTCCCGGGCTCGCGTAGCGCGCGCCCCGGGACGACACCGATCGTGTGGTGAAGACCTACCCCGCCCGCTGCTTCTCATACGCCTTCAGATGTGTATACGCGATGCGCAGCTTCGGCACCGGCACCTTGGCGGCATCGGCGCGTGCAATGAGATCGCCGATGACGTGATCGGCTTCGACAGGCAGGCCCGCCTTGATGTCGCGGTACATCGAGGCCGTCATCGGCGATCCTTCGGCGGTGAGGTTGCCCTTCACCCGCTCGAAGAACGGACCGCCCGGCGGATAGCCGGACGCTGCGGCGACCGCGCTGGTCTCGTCCAGCATGCCGAGCAGGAAATCCCGGCCGCCGGGAGCCGCAAGGATATCGCCGACCGAGGCGCGCATCAGGCTGGTGCTTGCAGCGAGCGATGAGAGGAACACCCATTTCTCCCACATGTCCTGCATGATGTTCTGGCTGGCGGTGGCGCCGTTGATGCCGCTCTTGAAGGCCTCGTCGATCGCCTTCAACCGGTCGGACATCCCGCCGTCGCGCTCACCGTAATTGATCGACTGCATCGGCTGGAGCTGCACCACCTCGCGCTTCTCGTTCAGTGTCGCGGCGATGGCGCAGAGGCCGCCGAGCACGCGATCCTTGCCGAACCTGGCATCCAGCGTGTCGAGATGCTTCATGCCGTTGAGCATCGGGATGATCGCGGTGTTCGGCCCCACCGCCGGGGCGAATGATTTGATGGCATCGTCAAGGTCGAACGCCTTGCAGCTGAGCAGGACGACGTCGAACTTGTCCTTGATCGCGTCCGCCTGCACGGTCGGTGGGTTCTTCAGGGTCACATCGCCGTTCGGGCTCTTGATGACGAGGCCGGCGCTTGCAAGCTCGCTGGCGCGCCGCGGCCGGACCAGGAAGGTGACGTCGCGGCCGGCCTGCAACAGCCTGCCGCCGAAATAGCCGCCGATGGCGCCGGCGCCGACCACGAGGATACGCATGAAAGGCTCCGTAATTGTCTTTCTTCAGATACAGGCAAATGGCGAATAGGGAGTAGCGAATAGAATGGCAAGTGACGAAACGCGAGTCACGTTTCCACTACTCGCCATTACCTACTCGCCCTTCACCATCTCCTCGACATCGCGCAGCTGCTCCTTGCCGAAGAACATCTCGCTGCCGACGAAGAAGGTCGGCGAGCCGAAGGCGCCGCGGGCGACCGCCTCCTCGGTGTTCTTGATCAGTTTGCCCTTGACCTCGGGCTCCTGGCTGCGGGCAAGCAGCTTCTGGGCGTCGAGACCGGAAGACGCCAGCGCCTTCGCCGCGATTTCAGGGTCGTCCATTTTCTTCGGCTCGCGCCACATGTGATGGAAGGCGGCCTCGACATATTGTTCGAACACGCCCTCGAGCTGCGCAGCGATCGCCGTGCGCATCAGGTTCAGCGTATTGACAGGAAAATGCGGATTCCAGACGTAAGGCTGGACCTTGAAGCGCTTGACGAAGCGCTCGGTCTCGACCGCGTGGAACTCGCGCTTGTTCTTGATGCCGGCGAGCGTCTCGGCCGGCGACTTGTTGTTGGTCGACTTGAAGATGCCGCCGAGCAGAATCGGCACATAGTCGAACTTGACGCCGATGCGCTGCTCGATCGCCGGTATAGCCAGATGACTGAGATAGGCGTTGGGACTGCCGAAATCGAACATGAATTGCGGGGCGGTGCGGGTCAACTTTTCTTCTCCCTCGGGGCAATTTCCGCGCATTGTGGCGCAGCGCACGCCACAGGTCCACCGTTTAATGACGATCGTAATATTCTGGCGTTTAGATCAGGCGTTCGATCGCGCGCTTGCGCCACACCAGGAAGTAATAGCCCATCTGCAAGACGAACATGGCGCAGAACACGATCGGATAGGCGGCCCATACGCCGTGAAGGCCGATCGTGCGGCTCAGGATCACCGCGGCCGGCAGCTCGATGGCGACGATGGCGAAGATCGACAGCAGCATCGGCGTCAAGGCCACGCCCCCGGCGCGCATCGCGCCTGAGAACACCGTGGCGAGGCCGAACGGCACCGAGCTCCACAAGGCGATGTAAAGCAGCTGCTTCGCCAGATCGAGCACGGCGCCGTCGGTGATGAAGATGCCGAGCACGGCGCGCGGAGCCAGATATATCAGCGCCACCAGCCCGCCGGTGAGCACGAGATTGAACACGAGACCGGTGCGGACGATGCCGTCGAGCCGGGCCCTGTCGCCGCCGCCGATCGCCTGCGCGCCGAGGATCGAGACCGCGATCGAGATCGACATCGCCGTGAACTGCGTGTAGCCCATCACCTGGTTGACGGCGCCGTACGCGGCCGTCGCGCTCGAGCCGTAGCTGTTGACGAGGCCGAGCAGCACCAGCTCGGCGATTGCCATGGCCACCAGGCCGATGGCGCTCGGCAGTCCGATGCCGAGGATCTTTCCGAGCACGGCGCCGTCCAGCCGCAAGTGACGCAGCAGCGCGGCGTCCGGCGCCAGTGCGTGTTTCTTCCGCAGCAGAAAGGCGGCGAGCGCGATCAGCGTCAGCGCGTTGGCAATCGCGGCCGCCCAGGCGGGACTGGTGATGCCCAGAGACGGCAATCCGGACGCGCCGCGGATCAGCACGGGCGTCAGGACCAGGCCGATCGCCGTCGACAAAGCCAGCGCCAGCAGCGGTGTCAGCGCATCGCCGACGCCACGGATCATCGACGTCATCAGCAGGAAGACGAAGCCGAGTGGCATCGTCAGCAGCATGATGCTCGCATAGACGCTGGCCTGATCGAGAATGTCTACGGGCGTGGCCAGCGCCATCATCAGTTCGCGGCTGAAGAACCCGCCGATCAGCGCAAGCGAGATCGACAGCAACAGGCCAATTGCGAGCGCGGTACCCGCGACGCGCTTGATCCGATCGTGCTCTCCCGCCCCGAAGGCCTGGCCGATCAGCACGGTGGCGCCAGTGCTCAGGCCCATGACGAAGGCGAACAAGAAGAACATCACCGGGAAGAAGGCCGAGACCGCCGCGAGCGCGTCGATGCCGATCATCTGGCCGAGATAGACGTTACTGACGGTGCCGAACAGCGATTGCAGCGCGTTGCTCAGCATCAGGGGTCCGAGGAAACGGAGGAACGTGGTCCAGAGCGGCTTTGAAGCGGACATGGATTGGCCTTTCATCAGGGCGTGCGAAGCCGTTGCCGCGCAAGGAGCGCGGCTCGGCCGTCGATTGAGCTGTGAGATGCGCGGCTTAAGCGCGGTCGCTGTAGGCGAGCTTGACGATGTGGTCGCGGATATCGGTCGGCCAATCGGCGATCAGTCCGGTGAAGCGCCGCCGGTCGTCTGCGAACAGCGCCCGCGATGCCTCCTCGAACTGCGGCAGATCGCCGGCCATGGTCGACATGAAATGATAGGCCGCATCGCGCGCCTGGCGCGTGCGGTCCTTGTCGCCGCTGGCGCGCCGGGCCTCGTCGACCAGCTTGCGCAGTGCGACCGAAGCGCCACCGGCCTGCGCGTTGAGCCACTCCCAGTGCCGCGGCAGCAAGGTCACCTCGCGCGCGACCACGCCGAGCTTCGGCCGGCCGCGCCCGCGCGGCTCGGCGGGGGCTTCGGGGGCCTCGGCCGGCGGCGTGAGTTCCGCCAGCCGCGCCAGCACCGCGCGATCGTCGCCGCGCAGGTCGAAATCGATCGAGCGCCCGGTGCCGTCGTCGAAGATGACGATCGGCTCTGCCAGCGGTTGCGTCGCCCGTTTCACCGCGAGCGCGACCTCGCCCGCCGTTCCGGAGGCCAGCCGGCGCTGGCCGGCGAAAGCTGTGTAAGTCCCTTGCATTGGAATCATTGCCATATTGATCGTGTTGCCAGCTTAATACCCGGGTAAATTATTCGCGTCAATATACCCGGGTGAAAATATCCGTGACGGCTCGACAATGTGGTCCCGGGCTGGCACGAACGCCCCGGCCAATCGACCACGCCAAGCGCCAAGGACACGACGATGCTGACCGTTCACCACCTCAACAATTCCCGCTCGCAGCGCGTGCTGTGGCTGCTCGAGGAGCTGGGCGTTCCCTACGAGATCGTGCGCTATCAGCGTCAGCCGGACATGCGCGCACCGAAAGAGCTGCGCGCGATCCATCCGCTCGGCAAGTCGCCCGTCATCACCGACAACGGCAATACCATCGCCGAGTCGGGAGCGATCATCGAATATCTCATCGCAACCTACGGCGACGGCCGGCTGATCCCGCCGCCGAACACGCCGGAGCGACTGCGCTACACCTATTGGCTGCACTATGCGGAGGGATCCGCGATGCAGCCGCTGCTGCTCAAGCTGCTGTTCACGCTGATGCCGAAGCGCGCGCCCGCGCTGCTCCGGCCGCTGGTGCGCAAGGTCTGCAACCAGGCGCTGACCGCGCTGGTCAATCCGCAGCTCAAGCAGCACATGGACTATTGGGAAGGCGAACTCGGCAAGAGCGAATGGTTCGCCGGCAGCGCGTTCACCGCGGCCGACATCCAGATGAGTTTTCCGCTGGAAGCCGCACAAGCGCGCGGCGGGCTCGAGCAGGGCCACCCCAGGGCGATGGCGTTCCTGGAGCGCATCCATGCCCGGCCGGCCTATGCGCGCGCGTTGGAGAAGGGTGGGCCGTACCAGGTGGGACGGTAAGCCGGCTGTCGCCCCGGCAACGACGCGGTCACTGCCCCGCCGCCTCCGCGCCGCGTGTGCGCGGATCGGCGGCGCCGAGCATCCCGTTCGGCGTCACCAGAATCGAATTGGCCGATGTCTGTCCCATCGGCTCGACGACGGCGTGGCCCATCGTCTTCAGCTCGCGGAGCACGTCGTCGGGAAAGCCGCGCTCGACGCGCACCTCGTCCGGCATCCATTGATGGTGCAGCCGCGGCGCAGCGACCGCGGCGGCAACGTCCATCCCATAGTCGAGCACGTTGACGACCACCTGAAGCACGGTCGAGATGATGCGGCTGCCGCCGGGCGAGCCCGTCACCAGCACCGGCTTGCCGTCCTTGAGCACGATGGTCGGCGACATCGACGACAGCGGTCGCTTGCCCGGCCCGGGCAGGTTCGCCTCGAAGCCGACAAGGCCGTAAGCATTGGACGCGCCGACGGCCGCGGTGAAATCGTCGAGCTCGTTGTTGAGCAGCACGCCGGTGCCGTCGGCGACGAGGCCGACGCCGTAGCTGAAGTTCAGCGTATAGGTGTTGCTGACCGCGTTGCCGCGGGCGTCGACCACGGAGAAATGCGTGGTGTTGCTGCCTTCGCGCGGCGCGGGGACCGCGGACACGAGTTCCTTCGACGGCGTGGCGCGCTCGGCGGACATGGTCGCGCGCAGCTTGGCGGCGTAATCCTTCGCGGTCAGCCTGTCGGTCGGTGCGTCGACGAAGGCGGGATCGCCGAGAAAGCGCGCGCGGTCGGCGTAGGCGCGCTTCATCGATTCGACCAAGAGATGCAGTGATGCCGCCGATCCCTGCTTCAGATCGGCGAGCTGAAATCCCTCGAGGATGTTGAGCGTCTCGACGAGCACCACGCCGCCGGACGACGGCAACGGCATCGAGACGATGTCATAGCCGCGATAGGTGCCGCGCACCGGCGTGCGGATTACGGCCTGATAGGATTGCAGGTCGGCCGGCGTCATGATTCCGCCGGCGTCGGTCACGGCTCTGGCGAGCTTCTCCGCAACCGGTCCCTCGTAGAAGCCGCGCGGGCCTCGGGCCGCAATCGCCGTCAGCGTTTCGGCAAGGTCGGCCTGCACGAGCCGGTCGCCGGCGCCCAGCGGCGTGCCATCGGGCCGCGAAAAGATCCTGGCCGAGGAAGGCCAGCGTGCCAGCCGCCGGTGCCAGCTCGGCAGCGTATCGGCGATGTCATCGCTGACGACGAAGCCGTCGCGCGCGAGCGCGATGGCGGGTGCGAGCAGTTGCGCCAGCGTGAACCGGCCCGAGCCGTATTTGTCCAATGCCAGGGCCAGGCCCGCGACGGTGCCGGGCACGCCGATGCCGAGCGCGGAATCGCGTGACTTTGCCGTGTCGGGCTTGCCGTCGGCGCCGAGGAAGATCTGCGGTGTGGTCGCGGCGGGCGCGGTCTCGCGGTAGTCGATCGCGATGTCCTCGTTGCGGTCGGCGGAATGGATCACCATGAAGCCGCCGCCGCCGATGTTGCCGGCGCGCGGGTAGGTCACCGCCATCGCAAAGCCGGTCGCAACCGCCGCATCGACGGCATTGCCGCCGCGCCGCAGGACATCGGCGCCGATCTGCGCGGAGAGCTTCTCCTGCGCCACCACCATGCCGTGCTCGGCGGCGACCGCCCGAACCATGTCGCGCGCGGGCGGAACATAGCCCTGCCGTGCATCCTGCGCGGTCGCCGGCGCGAATCCTAACGCCAGGGTGGCGATGACGGCGAAGAATGTCCGCCGTGTCGAATGTGACGACATCATCAAAACTTTCCGCCGGAGCCCCGGGCCGGTTCACAGGCCTCGTTGCAATGCTATACGGTTCGCGCCAGAGAGCCAAAAACTGTTCGTGATGAGGACTGCGTGATGACGACGATCGCCCCGGATGCGCGCGTGGCCGGCGCGCAGCGGTCCTATCCGCCGCGCGCCGCCGTCGTCAGCTGGATCTTCTTCGATTGGGCTGCGCAGCCATATTTCACCCTGATCACGACCTTCGTGTTCGCACCCTATTTCGCGACCAGCGTTGCGCCAAATCCCGCCGCCGGCCAGTCGCTGTGGGCTTTTGCGACGGCGGCGGCGGGCCTTGCAATCGCGCTGCTGTCGCCGGTGCTGGGGGCCATCGCGGATGCATCGGGCCGCAGGAAACCATGGATCGCGGGTTTCGGCGCGGTGCTGGTGCTGGCCTCCTGCACGCTGTGGATCGGTAGGCCCGGCGATGTCGCCGTCATTCCGTTGCTGCTCACCGCGGTTGCGCTCGCCAGCGTCGGTGCCGAGTTCGCCACCGTTTTCAATAATGCGATGATGCCGACCCTGGTGCCGCGGGAGCGGATCGGCCGGCTTTCTGGCACCGGCTGGGCCACGGGCTATATTGGCGGGATCGTCAGCCTGATCATCGTGCTCGGCCTTCTCGCGGCCAATCCCGAGACCGGCCGAACGCTGCTCGGCCTCACGCCGCTGTTCGGGCTGGATCCCGTCGCGCGTCAGGGCGACCGTGCCGCCGGGCCGCTGACCGGGCTGTGGTTTATCATCTTCGTGACGCCGATGTTCCTGTTCACGCCGGACTATCCCGCCAAGCGCCCGCTGCGCGAGGCGCTGCATGAGGGTCTGTCGGAGCTCAAACAGTCGATCAGGAGTCTGCCGAAGCAGAAGTCGCTCGCGGCATTCCTGCTCGCCAACATGATCTACACCGATGGTCTGGTGTCGCTGTTCGCCTTCGGCGGCATCTATGCCGCGGGCACTTTCGGCTGGCACACGATTCAGATCGGCACGTTCGGCATCATGCTCGCGATCGCCGGTGCATTCGGTGCATGGTTCGGCGGCAAGCTGGATGATCGTCTCGGGCCGAAGCGCGTCGTTGCCGGCAGCCTCCTGGTCCTCTTGCTGGCCGTGGCGGCGATCCTGCTGGTCGACAAGGATAGCGTGTTGTTCGTCAAGGTCGCGCCGCCGCAGCCGGGCGCGGGCTTGTTCTCGAGCGCCGCCGAGCGGGCCTATCTCGTGCTGGGCTGCTTGATCGGCGCGGCCGGCGGCCCGCTCCAGGCCGCCTCCCGCACGCTGCTGATCCACCTCGCACCGAAGGATCGCATCGCGCAGTATTTCGGCCTGTTCGCGCTGACCGGGAAGGTGACGTCCTTCATCGGGCCGCTCCTGATCGGCATGATCACGGCGGTGACCGCGAGCCAGAAGGCGGGCATGGCCGTGCTGGTGGTGTTCTTCGTCGCGGGGCTGGCGCTGTTGATGCGGGTGCGGGAGTAACATCCCCCTCGTCATTCCGGGGGCGCGCCACGCGGCGCGAGCCCGGAATCACGGCAAGCTCAGTGCCTGAAGTGCCGCGTGCCCGTGAACACCATGGCGATGCCGTGCTCGTCGGCGGCCTTGATCACCTCGTCGTCGCGCATCGAGCCGCCGGGCTGCACCACGGCGGTGGCGCCGGCTTCGATGCAGGCGAGCATGCCGTCGGCGAACGGGAAGAACGCATCCGACGCCACGACCGAGCCCTTGGTGAGCGGCTCGGCAAGCTTCAGTTCATTGGCGGCATCCAGCGCCTTGCGCGCCGCGATCCGCGCCGAATCCACCCGGCTCATCTGGCCCGCGCCGATGCCGACGGTGGCGAGATCCCTGGCGTAGATGATGGTGTTGGACTTGACGTGCTTGGCCACGCGGAACGCGAATTTCAGGTCGCGCATTTCCGCATCCGTCGGCGCGCGCTTGGTCACGACCTTGAAGGTCATGTCGTCGACCACGGCGTTGTCGCGGCTCTGCACCAGCAGGCCGCCGGCAACCGTCTTGGCAGTGAGGCCCGGCGCACGCGGGTCGGGCAGGCTGCCGGCGAGCAGGAGGCGCAGGTTCTTCTTGCCGCCGATGATGGCGATTGCCTCTTCGCTGGCATCGGGCGCGATGATGACCTCGGTGAAGATCTTGGTGATCTCGCGGGCGGTGTCGGCATCGAGCGGACGGTTCATCGCGATGATGCCGCCGAACGCGGACGTGGAATCGCAGGCCAGCGCCCTGCGATAGGCCTCGACCAGGTTCGATCCTTCGGCGACGCCGCAGGGGTTGGCGTGCTTGACGATAACGCAGGCCGCGGTGCGCTCGGCGTCGAACTCGCCGATGCATTCATAGGCCGCGTCGGTGTCGTTGATGTTGTTGTAGGAGAGCTCCTTGCCCTGCAGCTGCCGCGCGGTAGAGACGCCCGGACGCTTGTCGGGGGTCGCATAGAACGCCGCGGTCTGGTGCGGGTTCTCGCCATAGCGCAGCGATTGGATCAGCCGGCCGCCGAAAGCGCGGAAGTCGGGCGCGTCGATATCGAGCTGACGGTTGAACCAGTTCGAGATCGCGGCATCATACGCCGCGGTGCGGGCATAGGCCTTCGCGGCCAGCCGCCGGCGCAAGCCCAGCGTGGTCGCGCCCCCGTTGGCGGCGAGCTCGTCGAGCACGGCCTGATAATCCTGCGCCTCGACCACGACGGCGACGTCGTCATGATTCTTTGCAGCGGCGCGGATCATCGCGGGGCCGCCAATGTCGATGTTCTCGATGCAATCCTCGAAGCCGGCGCCCTTGTCGACGGTCGCCTCGAACGGATAGAGATTGACGACCAGAAGGTCGATCGGCGCGATGCCGTGCGCCTTCATCGCCTCCGCATGATCCTTGTTGTCGCGGATCGCGAGCAGGCCGCCATGGACCTTCGGATGCAGCGTCTTGACGCGGCCGTCCATCATCTCGGGGAAACCGGTGAGATCGGAGACGTCCTTCACCTCAAGGCCTGCCGCGGCGATCGCCTTGGCGGTGCCGCCGGTCGAGACCAGTTCCACACCATGCGCGGCGAGCGCCTTGGCGAACTCGATCAGGCCGGTCTTGTCGGAGACGGAAAGGAGCGCGCGGGTGACGCGGCGGGGATGGTCAGTCATGAGCAAGATCCTCTGTTCAGGGAGTGTCTATGCCCAGGCGCGCGGCTGCTACGTCCCGCGCTTCCCGATGGTGCTCCATCCAAGGTCGCCAGTCGCGCGAGCGAGGGCTCGATAGCAGCTTTTGGCGCGCGTCTCAACGGCCAGATGGGACCGGATCACGCCTGTTTACAACGGGAGTTCCGGCTCGCGCCGCGCGTTGCGGCGGGCATTGGTGACCGCGGGTGAAGCCGTGGAGCGCACAAAACTCCAGCGGATCGAGGGGGCCTGGCGGGCATTCTGACGGATCACGATCTGGGCGGTGCGGCGCGGGCCGTCATTGCCGGCCAGGAACACGCTGTCCTCAAGGTCGACCTTGTCGTCCAATGCTTCAAAGGTCCAGACGTCGCGGTTCGGCAGCACCAGCATCACGCCGCGCGCATCCGACAGACGGCTCGCCTTGACCGCCGGATGCAGATGGAAGCGCAACGCGAAATCGGCATCTGCGCCCTTGAAGCGTCCGCCCTGCGGCGGCGACAGCGTGTCCTCGCCGTCGATGCGCGCGCCGTCATTGGCGATCATCAGCACGCGGCGATGGATCGCACCGAATTTCGAGAGATAGCCGTCATGCGAAGCCGTCAACAGTGTGCCGTTCTGCACGATTTCGCGATAGCTTTCGACCTCGACCGGGCCGCTAGTGATCGGTGCACCGTGCAGCAGCCGCTTCATCGCCGACATCTCGACGAACTGGCACGATGACGTCTCGTGGTAGATCAGCGTCGAATGCGCCGCCGTGCTGCGGGCGAACGGCCGCCAATTGTCCCGCCCCGTGGTTGGCATGCCGCAATTGGTGACGATGCGGCTGGTGCCCGAAGACAGTTCGAACGACAGGCAGCCGGCATGGGCGTCGTGGCTGACGCCGGCCGGCGGCGGCGGGCCGGTGTCGATGATCACCGTGGTCTGGCCGGCATCGAGGCGCTGGAAGCCGGTATGCGGCATGTTCGCCATCGGCGCGCCGTGGGTGTCGTCATAGGCGAGCAGCGTCGCGAGCAGGTCCGAAGATGTCGCGCTCATGCCGTTGAACAGCGCGAAATTGCCGTCGCCGTGCCGGAAGAAGCGCAGCATCGGCATCATGCGATCGATCGCATTGAGCAGCGCCGGCGGTGGTGCGATGTTGCGGGCGGCGAAGGTTTGCCGCAGCGGCAGCAGGTCGATCAAGAGTTCGATCAGCGCGCCCGGATTGCGGGAGATGTGTCCGCCGTCGGGCAGGATCTGCCGCTGCAGTTCCTCGGACAGCTTCTTCGAGGCGCTGCGGATGTGACGCGTCTGATTGGCGAGACACAAGGACGCATAGCACAGCGCGATCAGCACCTGGAGCTTGGGCACCCCGTCCGGAATGTCGACCATGGTGTAGCGCAGGAAGCGGATCTCGCGAGCCAGCGCGCGCAAGTAGCGACGGTAGAACTTGTTGTCGGTCTCGCTCAGCACCAGCGGCGCCTGCGAAAGCAGCGAGATCACGCGCCTCGCCAGCACGTCGGCGCGCCGCGCGACCGGGCGGCGCTTGTTGGCGGGATTCGAGATCCATTCCTCGATCAGCGCGCGCGCATTCGCCCGCGTCAACGCCGTGTCGGCGGCGCGCAAGTGCCGCAGCCAGCCGAAGCCGAGCAGCGCGACCTCCCAATCCTCCGACGGTGGCTCGAGATCGAAGATCGAGCGGCCGTGGCAATTGACGATCTTGCCGGCGAAGACGAACCGGCCGGCATAGATCTCGGCGGCGCGGGTCGCGTCCGCGGTGCGCAAGTCATGCGGTGCGATGATCAGTCGGTCGGTGCGGCCCGGCCAGACCCGCGACAATGCCATCGGGCCGCCGCTCGCGCGCGCGAGCATGTTCCGCGCGAAGCGGTTCATGACCAGCGTCGAGATATGTCTGCGTTGAGCGACCGACACGCTTTGCCTTGATGGGGGAGAGATTCAGCGACGAATCCTTATTAATCCCAAAATCGAACCTCTGACACCACCTTGAACGGGTGGAATCAGTGTCGTGGTCGCAAAATCCAGTGCAAAATCAGGATTTAACCAGCCTTGCCGCGAAAAATCCGTCGAGACCGCCGAGCCTGGGATCGGCGTTCGGCAGGTGGGAGGGCAAAGTGCGCAGATCGCCTTCCTGGTTGAGGATTTCCTCGAGACCCGCGACCTCCGACGGCGCGATCGGGACGCGGCGGAGCGCGGGCTCGGCGGCGAGCAGCGCCGCCACGGCCTGCTCGCCCTCCTCGGGTTCCAGCGAACAGGTGCAATAGACCAGTATCCCGCCCGGCTTCAGCAGTGACACCGACTTTCGCAACAGCCGTTGCTGAAGCACGGACAGGGCGGCGATGTCCGACTCCTGTCGCAGCCAGGCCACGTCGGGATGACGGCGGATCGTACCGGTCGAGGTGCAGGGCGCATCGACCAGGACACCGTCGAAGGCCTCGGCCGGGCCGGCCCATTCCACGGCGTCAGCGACGACAGTCTCGGCCTGGAGCGACAATCGCGTGAGGTTCTCGCGCAAGCGCGCCACGCGGGCGGGCGAGCGGTCGATGGCCGTGACATGCGCGCCTGATAGTGCCAGCTGCGCAGTCTTGCCGCCGGGGGCCGCGCAGAGGTCGGCAATGGACTTTCCCTTGACGTCACCGAACAGCCGGGCCGGCAGCGCAGCGGCGGCATCCTGCACCCACCATTGCCCCTCGGCGAAGCCGGGCAGCATCGTCACCGCGCCGTGCAGCAGCATCCGCACCGTTCCCGTCGGCAGTGTCTCGCCATGCAGGCGGCTGGCCCATTGTGCGGGGTCCGACTTCACCGTGAGATCGAGCGAGGGCTCGTGGCTGAGCGCCGCTGCCATGTCTCGTGCGGTCGCCTCGCCATAATGCGCGCTCCAGCGCGCGAGCAGCCATGGCGGCAGGTCCAACGATTGCGTCGCGACCTCCTCGACCAGGGCTTTGCCCTCGCGCGCGCAGCGGCGGAGCACGGCGTTGACGAGCCCGGCATAGCGCGCGGCGCGGCGATCGGATTGCACGAGGCGAACGGAAAGATCGACCGCGGCGTGATCGGGCACGTCCATCCACAGGATCTGCGCGGCGCCGATCAGGAGCGCGCTCTGCGCGCGCGGCGCCTCGGAGGGAATGCCCTTGTCGAGCAGACGCGACAGCACGTGGCCGAGCGTGCCGAGCCGGCGCAGCACGGTGGCGACGAGCCGCCGCATCAGCGCGCGGTCCCGGTCGGCCAGCGTCTTCAGTCCGGGATGAGCGCCGCCGCCGTCGAGCTGGTCGTCGAGCGTGCGGTGCTTGTGCAGCACGCCGTCGATGATGTCGGCGGCAATCCGTCGTGCCGCAAGGCCGGGCACTTCGGACGGAGGGGCGAAACGTTGAGATGGCATGCGGAAACAAGGTTCTGAGCGAGCGGCAGTTCCGCCGCGAGGGGCGCATGCCTTGAGAGCGCGATCTCTCGCACGCGAATATGCCAAATGTAAGAATCACTTCCGGCTTTTTCAGCCTGTCAGGCCCGATTTCAGGAATGCGTTATTGGCCATCGCGTTGAACCCGGTCCTGCGCTAGAAAGACCGGCGATGAGTGACCAGTCTCCCGTTCCCGATCGCAAACCGCTGTCGCCGGCGGCCCAGCGCGCGCTGGCCGAGGCCGAAGCGCGTCGGCAGGCTGCGGCCGCCGAGGTCAAGGAGAAGGCCAAGGAGTTTCAGGGTCCGAAGGGGCCCGAGCCCACCCGCTACGGCGATTGGGAGCGCAAGGGCATCGCGTCCGACTTCTGAGGCACTCGCTGGTCTCTCCTGCAAGCAGGCGGGAGGGCGAATCCGGACGCCGCACCAGACCCGCCCAGGTAGACTGGACCTGCCGAATTCGGCCTAGGATTCCTGGTCCGATCGCGATAAATACCAGCTTCCTGAACCAGAAAGCGCAACCATGGACAAGTTCACCACGCTGGAAGGCGTCGCGGCGCCACTGAAGATCATCAATGTCGACACCGACATGATCATTCCGAAGCAGTACCTGAAGACCATCAAGCGCACCGGCCTTGGCAAGGGGCTCTTCTCCGAGCAGCGCTACAAGGACGACGGCAGCGAGAACCCGGATTTCGTGCTCAACCAGCCCGCCTATCGCAATTCCAAGATCCTGGTCGCCGGTGACAATTTCGGCTGCGGCTCCAGCCGCGAGCACGCGCCCTGGGCACTGCTCGACTTCGGCATCCGCTGCGTGATCTCGACCTCGTTCGGCGACATCTTCTACAACAACTGCTTCAAGAACGGCATTCTGCCGATCCGCGTCAGCCAAGAAGACCTCGACAAGCTGTTCGACGACGCCGAGCGCGGCGCCAATGCGACGCTGACGATCGACCTGCCGAACCAGGAGATCCGCGGTCCCGACGGCGGCAAGGTCAAGTTCGAGATCGATCCGTTCCGCAAGCACTGCCTGATCAACGGCCTCGACGACATCGGTCTCACCATGGAGAAGAAGGCCTCGATCGACTCCTACGAGGAGAAGCTCAAGCGCGAACGCGCCTGGGCCTGATATCAGATTTCCGCTCAAGCCCCGGTGCCGCAAGCGCCGGGGCTTTTTCTTTGTTCTGATTTGCCCGTATAGCTGCACACATGCTGCCCGAGATCGTCACCTTCTGGCATGGCCCGATGGATGCGCTGCGCCAGACCTGTCTGCGCTCGCAGCTGGCTGCCGGCCACAAGGTCACGGTCTACAGCTTCGACACCATTCCCGGCCTGCCGGCGGGCGTCGGGAACGCGGAGGCCGAGGCGATCCTGCCGCACGCGTTCTCGGAACGGCTGCGGCCGCCGCAGCCGGACGGCAGCTGGCGCGACTGGACCACGCTTCAGTTCAGCGATTTCTTCCGCATGAAGCTGATGGCGAAGGGCCTCGGCCTCTGGCTCGATGCCGACGTGCTGCTGTTGAGGCCTGTCGAGATCAATCCGGCAAAGCCCTACTTCGCCTGGGAGCGGCCGCGCCAGCTCGGCAATTCCGTGCTCTATCTGCCGCCCCGGCATGGCATCGTTGCCGCCTTCGAGCAGCTGATGGAGCAGGAGGAGCTGACGCCGGACTGGCTGTCGCTGCGCCATCGCATCACCTTCATGATGCGTCGGCTGCGCGGCAGCTCGAATCGCCTTTCGGATATTCGTGTTGCGATCTACGGCCCCGCCGCGCTCACCGCGCTGGCCCGCCGCACCGGCGAGCTGCAAAGCGCCTTGCCGAAGCAGTCGTTCTACGCGGTCCATGCCGAGCCAAAATTGTTCTTCGATCCTTCGAGCTATCTCGGCCTCGTCACCGACCCCGCCATCATCGGCCTGCACGTCTCGCCCAAGGGCCGTGGCGGCGAGAAGCCGATTCCGGGCAGCCTTTATGCCTGGGCCGCGGAGCGATTCGGCTAGTTGCCGCGCTGGAGGTGCGCATCTATTCCGCTTGCGGCGGGGCAATCGCGTATGGGTTCTTGAAGGACCTGAGCGCGCGCCTCGCCCTTCGAGACGACCGCTTCGCGGTCCCTCAGGGTGAGGCTAAGCGGCACCGGTGTCCGCTTAAACCAGCGCAACGCACTCGATCCTCATCCTGAGGGCCCGCCAACGGCGGGCGTCTCGAAGAATGGCCACAAGCAACATCGATCCCATATGCGATTGCCCTGCGATTGCGGGAGAGGTGCAGGGGAGGCCGTGGCCTCTTCCCGGTTTGATCCAGCGCAACGCGCCTCTGCATCATTGTGCTTAATTGGCTCCAATTCCGACGCCCCAATGGAGCTTTCCATGAGCACCGCAACCAGGCCCTATCCCATCGTCCAGGATCTCATCGAATCCTTCGCGGGTTGGCTGAAGCACCGCCGCGAGATGAGCGAGATGCGGCAGCTCGATCGCGCCGATTTCGACCGGATCGCCAATGATCTCAGGATCGCGCCCGACGATCTCGAAGAGCTGGTCCGTCACGGCCGGCATGCCGCCGACGAGCTGCCGAAGATGTTGGAGCAACTCGGCATCAGCACTGAGGCGCTCGGCCGCGCGCAGCCGCTGCTGCTGCGCGACATGGAGCGGACCTGCTCGCTCTGCGGTCACAAGGGGCAGTGCGACCGTGACCTCGCCGACGGCACCGCCGCGGAGAACTATCACGGCTATTGTGCCAACGCCTCGACGCTGGAATCGCTCGATCGCGCGGATCTTGCGCCGCGCTGTATGCGCTGAAGGGCATGCTGCCGAAGCAGTAACGGCGCCGTAGCCCGGATGAGCGAATTGACATCCGGGACGACCGCCCCGCATATCGCTGCGCTCATGCGGGCTACAGATTCTGAGCGCTTGGCCTAACCCCGCGCCGCCATCGCCGCGGCTTCCGCAGCCGCCCGCTGCATGCTGGTCGACATCTCGTTCGTCACCGTGCTCTGTTCCTCGATCGCCGCGGCCGTCGAGGTCACGTACTCGCTGACATTGTTGATCGCCTGCTTGATCGAGCCGAGCGCGCTGACGACGTCGCCGGAGATGCCGTTGAGGCTGCCGATCTCCTGGCCGATCTTATCGGTGGCCTGCTTGGCCTGGTTGGCGAGGCTCTTCACCTCGGAGGCGACCACCGCGAAGCCGCGGCCGGCCTCGCCTGCGCGCGCCGATTCGATCGTGGCGTTGAGCGCGAGCAGGTTGATCTGCCCGGTGATGTTGTTGATCATCTCGACGATGCCGCTCATCGACTGCGCGGCCTCGGTCAGACGCTGGGCCTGCGCGTCGGCGGACGATACCTGATCGACCGCGCTCATCGCGGTTTCGCGCGATTTGGTCATCGCCTCGGAGATTTCCCGCACCGAGGCGTTGAGCTCCTCCGAGCCCGCCGCGACCGATTCCATCATGCTGCGGACGCGCTCGTTGCCCATCCGGACCAGCACCTGCCGGGTGACGTCGGTGGCGTATTTCACCACCTTGAACGGCTTGCCGTTCAGATCGAGGATCGGGTTGTAGGAGGCCTGGATGTAGACCTCCTTGCCGCCTTTGCCGATGCGCTTGTACTCGGCCGCCTGGTACTCGCCGCGATTGAGCGCGGCCCAGAACTCACGGTAGCCGGCGCCGTCGCGCTCGCTGGGCTCGACGAACATGCTGTGATGCTTGCCCTTGATCTCGGCCAGCGAATAGCCCAGCGCGTCGAGGAAGTTGGCGTTGGCGGATATGATCGTGCCGTCCATGTTGAACTCGATCCCGGCCTGAGCCTTGCCGATGGCCGCGATCTGGCCGGCGAGATCGGCGTTCTTCAGCTTCTCCGCGGTCACGTCGGTCGCGAACTTGACGACCTTTATGGGTTTGCCCTTCTCGTCGAAGATCGGATTGTACGAGGCCTGGATCCAGACTTCCTTGCCGCCTTTGCCGATCCGCTTGTATTCGGCGGCCTGGTATTCACCGCGATTGAGCGCGGCCCAGAACTCGCGGTAGGCGGCACCGTCGCGCTCCCTGGGCTCGACGAACATGCTGTGGTGCTTGCCCGTGATCTCGGTCAGCGAATAGCCCACCGTGCCGAGGAAGTTGGCATTCGCTGTGATGATCGTGCCGTCCATGTTGAACTCGATGACCGCCTGCGAGCGGTTCGCGGCCGCAACCTGCGCGCCGAAATCGAGGTTCTGCAGGCGGATCGCTGCATCGGACCATTCCACCACGACCCCGGCCCGGCTGCCGTCGTCGTTCATGACGGGCGTTGCGACGAGGTCGAATTTCCGTGCGCCGATCTGAATCATCGCACGATGCACCGTGCTGAGGCTGGCGAGCATCTGGCGCTGATGCTGAGGGTTCTTGTGAAACACGTCGATGTTGGTGCCGACCAGCGTGTTCACGTTGAAATGCGGCAGTTCCTTCTTGAGGTCGGCTTCCGCCGTGCGAAGCAAATCCGTCACCGCATTGTTCATGTAGACGATGTTGAGATCGTTGTCCGCGACCATCAGGTTGGCACTCACCACCTTGGTCGCCATCAACGCCAATGCATCGGAATTCGACTTGCGCTTGAACATGATCTCTCCAATATTGCTTCAGTTGCATGCACGTCGAAGCAGGTTTTTGTTCACGATGCGATCCGTGCGAACAGTCAGCTATCTGAATCGAATTATCAGAGCGTTTGTCCGATCGAAGACACAATGGCCGGATTTTGCCAGGGCGATTAACCTGACAATGACGCGCGGGGCGGTCGCCGATGGCAGCGGTGATGAACCGCGAACGGCGCCTTAAGATCACTGTCGCGATTCGGCAAAGTCTCTGGGACACGGCACTGATGTACCGCCGGCGCTGTCGCGCACGGCTGACCGGTCAGCGATGAAGGAGGCGCTTTCATCAAAGTTGCGCGCGCGGACATTTCGCCGCAGCCGTAATTCATCGGAAGACATGCTTCGCCGTCATCCGATCGCTCCTGCCGCACGTTTCATTCAATCTCAAATTGGTGGCGCCCCAGAGGCGATTCGGTAGCTTGAACAGCGGGAGGAATTCTGATTTGGGCGCCGTCTCTTATCTTGACCGCTATCCCTTGCTTCGTTCGCGCGATAGCGAGTTCGCGCGTGAGCGCCTCTTCTCAGTATATGGCGCCGACCGCTTTGACACCCATGACAACGCATTCGGCATGCAGGCCAATCTTGCCCGCCTGAATTCGATCGGCCTCGCCTTCTGCGCCTATGACGGTGCGGCGTCGCTTTCCTTTCCTGAATCGCACATTCTCCGCCAGTTCTTCTCCATCCGGGGAGCTGCGCAGTTGACCACCAACGGCAACAGCCAGTCCATCGAGGCCTGGAGCCCGATGATCTCCGGAGATTCCAGGCTCGACCTCGATTTTGCGCCGGGCTATCGCCAGCTCGTGGTGAGGATGGACGCCGGCGCGCTGGAGCGCTTGCTCA
This sequence comes from Bradyrhizobium sp. FW305-F6, assembly GCF_058782905.1. Classification (NCBI taxonomy): domain Bacteria; kingdom Pseudomonadati; phylum Pseudomonadota; class Alphaproteobacteria; order Hyphomicrobiales; family Nitrobacteraceae; genus Bradyrhizobium; species Bradyrhizobium sp. FW305-F6. Next base: position 29,068 of record NZ_JBYSYD010000008.1, on the reverse strand, counting down.
AGAGCTTGGTCGGCGACGACAGCGACACGAAGCTGCGTTTCGATGCGAGCGAAGTCGACCCTGCGGCGATGACGCATGTGCGCCAGGAGGTTTTCAGGCTCGCGGAGGAGCTGGAGAGATTTGGACAGAACTACTCACCCATTGCGATGGCCGAGCTCGAGCGGGCGCTGATGGTCCGGATTCTGCTGGCGCATCGGCACACTTTCTCCGATCGGCTTCAGCGCTCCGCCCCGAGTGCCAGCCGGACCGTGATCGACCTCGTGGAGTCCTACATCGAGGCCCATTGGGACGAGCCCCTCGATCTGGAAAGGATCGCGGAGATCGCCAATGTGAGCGCGCGGACGGTCTTCCGCGAATTCTCCGACGCCGGGCGGGGATCGCCCGGCCAGTTCGCACGCCGCGTCCGGCTGCATCGGGCGGCAGAGCTGTTGCGGCGGCCCGACGAGCAGACCAGCGTGCTGGCGGTGGCCTTCAAATGCGGCTTCCGGAATCTCGGCCGCTTTGCATCCGAGTATCGGCGGGCCATCGGCGAGCTGCCGTCCGACACTCTGAAGAATGCGAGACGAAGGCAGTAGAGTCCCGTGGACGAAACGGCAATGCCGTTGCACCTGCGCCGCAGGCCACCGGAAGCGAGGCGCCCCTTCCTCAGCCCTTCCCCATTGCCGCGATCGCATCTGCGATTGCGATCGTGCGGCGGGCCATGTCGGCGTGCAGGCGCTCGACCATGGCGCCGTCGAGGCGGATCGCGCCGCGCGAGGCATTCTCCGGCAGCTCGAACGCGGCGATGATTTTTCGCGCGCGCGCAACTTCCTCCTCTGGCGGCGTGAAGATCGCATTGCAGGCGTCGATCTGCGAGGGGTGGATCAGGGTCTTGCCGTCGAAGCCGAGATCGCGGCCTTGTGCGCATTCGGTGGCAAAGCCGTCGGGATTGGCGATGTCGCTGTAGGGGCCGTCGAGAATCTCGAGGCCATGGGCGCGCGTCGCCAGGATGCAGTGGGTGATCATCGGGATCATCGCGGCGCGGCCGGGAAGCATCCTGATCCGCGTCTCGCGCGAGATGTCGTTTGGGCCGAACACGAAGCCGGAGAGTCGCCGGGATGGATCGCGCCCGGCCTCGGCCAGCTCCTCCGCATGCAGCACGGCCCGCGCGGTTTCAATCATGGCCCAAACCTTCACCGTCGGCGCGGCGCCCAGCTCGGCCAGCTTGCGGCCGATGGCGTCGAGATCTTCGAGGCTTGAAACTTTTGGAACCAGGATGCCGTCAGGCGAAGCCTTGGCTGCCATCGCGACGTCGTCGGCCCACCAGGGCGTGTCGAGGCCATTGGTCCTGATCAAGATCTCGCGCTTGCCGAAGCCCTTGGCGGCGATCGCCGCCGCGATGCCGTCGCGCGCCGCCGCCTTGGCCTCGGGCGCGACGGAGTCTTCCAGGTCGAGGATCAGGCCGTCGGCGGCGAGATTGCGCGCTTTTTCCAGCGCACGCGGGTTGGAGCCGGGCATGAACAGATGGCTGCGGCGCGGGCGGGTCATGCTGGCGTTCCTTCCTCGTCTGTCGTCTGGCCCAGCCGATAGCATTTGGCCTGCCCGTTCGAAAGGCTTGTCCGCTCCTGCGGTCTATGATTAGGCATAGGTATGATGACATTCCCGAAGCATTTGCTGGAAGGCTACAAGGCCTTCGCCACCCAGCGGCTGCCGACCGAGCAGACCCGCTTCCGCGAGCTGTCGGTGAAGGGACAATCGCCGGAAGTGATGGTGATCGGCTGCTGCGACAGCCGCGTCTCGCCCGAGGTGATCTTCGACGTCGGCCCCGGCGAATTGTTCGTGGTCCGCAACATCGCCAACCTCGTGCCGGTGTATCAGCCCGACGGCAACGCCCATGGCGTGTCCGCAGCGCTGGAATATGCGGTGACGGTGCTGAAGGTGAAGCACATCGTGGTGCTCGGCCACGCCCAATGCGGCGGCATCCGCGCCTTCGTCGACAAGATCGAGCCGCTGACGCCCGGCGACTTCATCGGCAAATGGATGCAGATGTTCATCAAGCCGGGCGAAGTGGTCGAGCAGCGCGACCACGAGACCATGGCGCAGTTCGTCGAACGCATCGAGAAGGCCGCGGTGTTCCGTAGCCTGGAAAACCTGATGACCTTCCCGTTCGTGCGCAAGGCCGTGGAGAGCGAACAGATGCAGACCCACGGCGCTTATTTCGGCGTCGCGGAGGGATCGCTGTTCGTGCTGGACAAGACGAGCAAGGAATTCAAGAACGCGCGGAGCGTCGCGTAGGCGACCGCTCTCGCAGGGTAGGCAAAGGCGCAACGCGCCGTGCCCACGATCTTTTCCGATTGCACGCAGATGGTCGGCACGCTTCGCTTGCCCGCCCTACGAGACGGCTCCCGCCAAACGAGATCGTGTCCCGGACAAGCGCAAGCGCAGATACGGGACCCATACGCCGCAGCAATCGTTTTGAGAAGACTCGGAGTTATCAGCTCCGTACCGAACCGCGTCCTGTGGTTATGGGTCCCGGATCGGCGCGCGCTTGTGGCGCGCTTGTCCGGGACGACAGGACAGAGTTCGTCAGGCCGCCTGCTTCTTCGCGCTGATCAGCTTGCGGTTGATCAGCACCTCCGCGATCTGGATGGCGTTCAGCGCGGCGCCCTTGCGCAGATTGTCGGAGACGCACCACAGCACGAGGCCGTTCTCCACCGTCGCGTCCTCGCGGATGCGGCTGATGTAGGTGGCGTCCTCGCCGGCTGCCTCATACGGCGTGGCGTAGCCGCCGGGCTCCTGCTTGTCGATGACGAGGCAGCCCGGCGCCTTGCGCAGGATCTCGCGCGCTTCGTCCGCGCTGATCGGATTCTCGAACTCGATGTTGACGGCCTCGGAGTGGCCGACGAACACCGGCACGCGCACGCAGGTGGCCGAGAGCTTGATCTTGGGATCAAGAATCTTCTTGGTCTCCATCATCATCTTCCACTCTTCCTTGGTGTAGCCGTCCTCCATGAAGACGTCGATGTGGGGGATGACGTTGAAGGCGATGCGCGCGGGAAACTTCTTATTGACGATCTCGCTGTTGGTGTAGACGGCCTTGGTCTGCGAGAATAGCTCGTCCATCGCGTCCTTTCCGGCGCCCGAGACCGATTGATAGGTCGAGACCACGACACGCTTGATCGTCGCCTTGTCGTGCAGCGGCTTGAGCGCGACCACAAGCTGCGCCGTCGAGCAGTTCGGGTTGGCGATGATGTTCTTCTTCCTGAAGCCTTCGGTCGCGCCCGCGTTCACCTCGGGCACGATCAGCGGCACGTCCGGATCCATGCGCCAGGCCGAGGAATTGTCGATCACGACAGTGCCGGCGGCGCCGATCTTCGGCGACCATTCCTTCGACACCGAGCCGCCCGCCGACATCAGGCAGATGTCGACGTCGGAGAAGTCGTAATGCTCGAGCGCTTTGACCTTCAGGGTGCGGTCGCCATAGGAGACTTCGACGCCGACGCTGCGCCGGGAGGCGAGGGCCACGACCTCGTCCGCGGGGAATTTGCGCTCATCCAGGATGTTGAGCATTTCCCGGCCGACATTGCCGGTCGCGCCGACGACTGCGACTTTGTAACCCATCGTTCACTCTCCGATGAAAAAGCCCGTTCCCGAAGCTGACGCTTAAACGGGAAGAGCAGCGCTTCTATGCGAGAACCGGCCACAAGACAACGTTAAGACCATGCCTGAAGGCCGTGGATGCAGTCGCCTGAGGCCAGCACGGCCGTTAGCCCTACCCGGATCCATCTGACGCTCCTGGCCTTCGCCGACGAGGTGGTCGGCACGCTGGCGCGCCTGATCGCCTATGTGGGGGCGCTCGCTCTGTTTGCCATCCTCGCGCTCGCGGCACTGGAAAGACTGCCCGATTGGCACGATGGTGCGCCAGCAGACAAGCCGGGTTGGGGCGCGGCGAGCCGCTCGCATCCGGCGTTCGCAGTCAGCCGGCTTGATTCATCAGAGAAAACAGGCTCCTACACCATTCTCCGGCATCCCGAGGGCGGCCGCAGGGACGTGCTGCGCTGGGCGGACGAGGCGGGCAGGCCTGTCGCCGAGCTGGAAATCTATCGCCAGGGCGCCGAATTCGACGTGACACGGCCGGCAGCCGCGGATCTGGCCGCACGGATGGGGCTGGGCGCGGCGTCCCCGCTCGAGCAGGCCGGCCTGATCGACACCAAATTCGGTCCCGTCGCCCTGTTCCGGCCGGTCGGCCCGGGCGAGGGAGCGCAGGCTTGCCTCGGCTATCTCAAGCGCAACGAGGAGCCGGCGCTGCAAATCTCCGGCTTCTCCTGCCTGGGCAACACGATGCCCGGCCGCCGCGCGGCGATCGCCTGCATGCTGAACCGGCTGACGCTGCTCGCCTCCGGCAACGATCCGAAGCTGGCGGAGATGTTCGCCCATGCCGAGCTGAAGCGCCGCGGCTGCGATCCCGTGGGCGCGGACTGGCTGCTCGGTCATGCCAACGCGCAGTTGCGCGGTGGGCTTTGATCGACATCAAGCCCAAGTGGCTGGTTTGCATGCAACTTTTGCCGGCGCGCACGATTATTCCGCCCTGGTGTGACCCAATTGACCTAGTTGCGGTCACCCCCGCCGGGCTAGTATGGGGTGAAATCGACTGGCGGTGTGCCGCCTGAAGGGGACGTGATGAGCTCGAAATTCTCTGCCGCGAACAAACTGGCCACATTGCTTGCGGCGGGCGCCGCATTGGCCATCGCGTTCGCGGCCCCGGCTGCGGCCGACACCAGGACAAAGCAGCGCTATGACGAGCGCGGCCGGCCCTATTACGGTCCGAGCGGTCCCAACGCGGTCTATCAGCAGGGCCGCACCCGTCTCTATGTGAGCAAGCGCTCCTGGCTCGACGGCGGCACCGAGGTCAATCCGGGCGACCGCAAGTTCACCGACTACGCCTTCCCGCCGGCAGTGGGCTATCCGTCCTTCGCCCGCGAGAACCTCAATCGTCCGATCGACCGCCAGCCGCTCTCCCCGCCGCAGGATGTCGGCGGCTACCCGCAGAACTTCCCGCTGTACTGAGCGACGGATCGAGCCAATCAAAGAGGCCGGGCTTATGCCCGGCCGTTTTTTGTCGGATGCGCGCGTCTCACGCGTTGGCCGCCGGGTCGTAGCGCCGGCAAAACTCCTCGATCGCCTCGGACCGGAAATCACCGAGGCGCTCGAAGATGATCTCATCCGGCCAATCCCACCACGCGATGCGTCGCAGGCTTGCCGCAACGGAATCGTCGAAGCGTTTGCGGATGGGACGGGCGGGAACGCCGCCGACGATGGTGTAGGGCGCGACGTCGCGGCTGACGACGGCACCGGCGGCAATCACCGCACCGTCGCCGACCGTGACGCCCGGTAGCAGGATGGCGGCGTGGCCGATCCAGACATCGTTGCCGACGATGACGCGGTCACCTCGGCGGCCTGCGAAGAAATCGCGGTCGCGCGTCGCGCTCGCCTCGTAATATTCAGGGACGTAGGTGAAGCGATGCTGGGACGGACGGCCCATCGGATGGTTCGGCGCGCCGATCCGCACCGAATTGGCGATGGCCGTGAACTTGCCGATGGCGGCGTCGGCGATATCGCAGTTCTCACCGAGATAGGAATAGTCGCCGAGCGAGGCATATTCGATGCGCGTGCCCGCGAGGATCTCGCAGCGTCGCCCGATCTGCGCCTCGCGCCGGCGCACCGTTTCATGGATGATGGTTTCCGCGATCTTGGGGCGGGGTGCGGCATCCATGAGATGGCTCCGAGTGCAGGTGCGTAGGGTGGGTTAGCGCAGCGCAACCCACCACTCTGGTTTCCGCGGAGAACAGAAGAGGTGGGTTACGCCATTCAGTCTGCGCTTCGCGCAGCCCGCTTGGCTAACCCACCCTACGATTCTGTGCTTGCCGCCTTACGCGTGCAGCTTCTGCAATTCCTTCAGGATCGCTTCGCCCATCTGTGTGGTGGAGACAGCCGTGGTGCCCTCCGACTTGATGTCGGCGGTGCGCAGGCCGCTGGCGAGCACCGCGGCGATTGCTTGGTCGACCTTGTCGGCGAGATCGCCCATGTCGAAGGAATAGCGCAGCGCCATGCCGAAGGACGAGATCATCGCGATGGGATTGGCAAGGCCCTGGCCGGCGATATCAGGCGCTGAACCGTGCACGGGCTCGTACAGCGCCTTGCGCTTCTTGCTCTTGACGTCGATCTCGCCGAGCGAGGCCGAGGGCAGCATGCCGAGCGAGCCGGTGAGCATCGCCGCGATGTCGGACAGCATGTCGCCGAACAAATTGTCGGTGACGATGACGTCGAATTGCTTCGGCCATTTCACCAGCATCATGCCGCCGGAATCGGCGAGCTGATGCTCCAGCGTGACATCAGGGTATTCGCGCTTGTGGACCTGAGTCATGACCTCGTTCCAGAGCACGCCGGACTTCATGACGTTGCGCTTTTCCATCGAGGTCACCTTGTTCTTGCGCTTCCTGGCAAGCTCGAAGGCGACGCGCCCGATGCGCTCGATCTCATAGGTGTCGTAGACTTGGGTATCGATGGCGCGCTTCTGCCCGTTGCCGAGATCGGTGATGGTCTTGGGCTCGCCGAAATAGACGCCGCCGGTCAGCTCGCGCACGATCATGATGTCGAGCCCCTCGACCGCCTCGCGCTTCAGGCTCGAAGCCTCCGCCAGCGCCGGGTAGCACACGGCAGGACGGAGATTGGCGAACAGGGCGAGATCCTTGCGCAAGCGGAGCAGGCCGGCCTCGGGACGCACCTCGTACGGTACGGCATCCCATTTCGGGCCGCCGACCGCCCCGAAGATCACGGCATCGGCGTCCTTGGCCTTGGCCATGTCGCCCTCGGAGATCGAGACCTTGTGGGCGTCGTAGGCCGAGCCGCCGACGAGGCCGGTATCCGTCTCGAACCTGGCGATCCCGGCCGAATTGAGCCAGTCGATCAGCCGCTTCACCTCGCCCATCACCTCGGGGCCGATACCGTCGCCGGGAAGCAGCAGCAGTTTGTGGGTCGCCATGGTCGTGTCCTTTTCGATCCTCTCTCGTCATTCCGGGACGCGCCTCTCTGCGCGGGCCCGGAATCCATAGCCACCAACTGGAGTTATGGATTCCGGGCTCGCGCTCCGCGCGCCAGGGAATGACGGTCGGCCGGAGTGCTAGAGCGGCGTTGCGCGCTTGGCAAGACACCATTGCCGCCTCGCCGCTGTGCAAGACGTACGGGTCCTGCCACACTGGGCAAGCCGGAGTACCCCCTTGCACGTCCAAGCCCCACTCGACCCGCGTCCCGCGCGGCTGATCCTGACGCTGTCGCTTGCGGCAACGGTCGGGCTCGGCATCGGCCGCTTTGCTTATGCGCTGGTGCTGCCCGACATGCGGGAGGACCTCGGCTGGTCCTATTCTGCGGCCGGTTTCATGAACACCATCAATGCCGTCGGCTATCTCGTCGGCGCGCTTCTGGCGTCCCGGCTGATCCAGCGCGTCGGCTGGTCGGTCGCCATCCGCGGCGGAACCCTCGCTTGCCTCGCCGCGCTCGCGACCTGTGCGCTGACGGGCAACTTCGTCGCGTTGAGCCTGGCGCGGCTCGTGTTGGGTCTCGGGGCCGCGATCGGCTTCGTCGCCGGCGGCGCGCTCGCGGCCACCATCGCGCAGTCGCGGCCCGAACGAGCCAATTTCCTGCTCAGCCTGTTCTATGCCGGGCCCGGCATCGGCATTCTGTCCTCGGGCCTGATCGCCCCGTTCACGTTGCAATATTTCGGGCCGGGCTCGTGGTGGATCGTGTGGTGGGCGCTGACGCTGCTGTCCGTCGTGATGACGATCCCGCTGTTCCTGATCCGGATCGAGAGCAGCGTCCGCTTCTCGGATGGCGGTCAGGGCTCGTTCGCGGTCCTGCCGGTGCTGATCTATCTCGCCGGCTACTTCCTGTTCGGCGCCGGCTACATCGCCTACATGACCTTCATGATCGCCTATGTGCGCGACGGCGGCGGCGGGGCCGCGGCACAGGCGGCGTTCTGGGGCCTGATTGGCCTATCCGCCTTCGTTACGCCCTGGGCCTGGCGCGGCGTGCTGGCGCTCGATCGCGGCGGACTCGCCACCGCCATCATCCTCGGCACCAACGCGCTGGGTGCAGCCTTGCCGATGCTGGGACATTCGCCGGCCTGGCTCGCGGTCTCCGCCGTCGTGTTCGGCGTCGCCTTCTTCGCGGTGGTCGGCTCGACCACGGCATTCGTGCGCTTCAATTATCCGCCCGAAGTGTGGCCGACGGCGATCGCGGCGATGACGATCTCGTTCGGCGTCGGCCAGACGCTCGGGCCGATCGTGGTCGGCGCGATCACGGATGCGCTGGGGAGCCTGAGCTACGCGCTGAATGTGTCGGCGGCGCTATTGGCGCTCGGGGCGGTGGCGGCGCTGTGCCAGCGGAAGGTGGGGCCGGCCTAGCCGTCATTCCGGGGCGCGCGTAGCGCGAACTATGGTGCGCAATTGCGCACCTGAGAATCCATTCATCGACCTGCACTGCGGCACAATGGATTCCGGGTTCTCGCTTCGCGAGCCCCGGAATGACGGGACTCGATCAACTCCCGCTGAACGAATTATACCCCTGGTCTTCCCAATAGCCGCCCTTGTAGTCGTTAGTGACCTCCATCGAGACCACGTATTTCGGGTTCTTGAAGCCGAGCTTGGTCGGCACGCGGATCTTCATCGGGAAGCCGTAGGCGCGCGGCAGGATCTCGTTGGCGTATTTGAAGGTCATCTGGGTCTGCGGATGCAGCGCGCTACGCATGTCGAGCGGCGAATTGTAGCCGTCCTTGTCGGCGCACTGGAACCAGACATATTGAGCGCGCGTGTCCGCGCCGATCAGTTTCAGGAAATCGCGCAAGGGCGTGCCGGTCCAACTGCCGATCGCGCTCCAGCCCTCGACGCAGATGTGACGCGTGATCTGCGTGACCTGCGGCAGCTTGTAGAGCTCCTCCAGCGTCCAGGATTTCTTGTTGTCGACGAGGCCGCGGACCTCGAGCTTCCAGTCTGCGGCCGCGATATCGGGCGCGTCGTCGAGGTCGTAATAGGCATTGAACGGGAACGGCTTGGTGATCGCGCTCTCGGGGAAGGTCGGCGCCAGCGCGTCGGGATTGAACATCCAGGCCTGCACCGCGTCATTGAACTTCGAGACCTTCGCCAGCATGGTCTCCGCCGAGGACGAGTCGATGACGTCGCAACCCGTGAGCAGCGTCAGCGCCCCCAGGCTGGCGCCACCCGCGATGAAGCGGCGGCGGGTAACGTCGGGCATCGTCTTGAGGGAATCCTTGATCAGCAGCCGCTTGTCGATGCCGGGGATCAGGAACGGACGCTTGGCCATGACAATTCCTCCTGTTCAGCGACCGATGATCATCGCGCGCAGGCTCTTCGGCACGAGCAGCGCAAGCAAGACGTGAACGACCAGGAAGGCGCAGATCGCGGCCATGCAGAAGAAGTGGACATAACGCGCGGCCGGATAATCGCCGAACAGCATCACGAGGTAATAGAGCTGCACCGGCTTCCACATCGCAAGGCCGGACAGCACGATCAGGATAGCGACCACGAGGATGCCGGCATAGAGCAGGCGCTGAACGTAATTGTAGACGGTGAGATCGTCATGGCCGAGCTTGAACGTCAGTGCAGCCCTGACGTCGTGGAGCACGCCTGACGCCGTGATCGGCAAGAGTTTCTTCCGGAAGCGGCCGGTGGCGATGCCGGTGACGAGATAAGCGAGGCCGTTGATCATCAGCAGCCACATCGCGGCGAAATGCCAGAGCAGACCACCGCCAAGCCAGCCGCCGAGCGTGTATTCGCGCGGGAAGCGGAAGTCGAATAGCGGCGAGGCGTTGTAGATCTGCCAGCCCGACAGGATCATCAGGATCATGGCAAGCGCGTTGATCCAATGCATGACCCGCACCCAGGCCGGCTGGACCACTTGGGCCTTGGTGTTGGCTCCGACCTGGTCGTCGGTGACTGTGAGGCTCGCCATGATGGTTCCGTCCTGATCTATCCGTGCTGGAGATCGAGTGTCGGGAATTATACGCCAGGCGGTCGGTTTTCGTTACATCCCTCTCGGCCATCGAATCGATGCCGCCGGGCTATTCTGGTCACAAAAAAGCGAGCCGGGCATCCCCGGCTCGCGGTCTGAAACCATCCTGTACGGGGATGAAACAGGATCGGGCGGTGTTACGTCGCCGGCATCAGGACGGTGTCGACCACATGGATGACGCCGTTGGACTGGTTGACGTTGGAGATCGTCACCATCGAGGTGCCGCCCTTGGCATCGACGATCCAGACCTTGCCGTCCTGCTTCTTGACGGTCAGTTCCTCGCCCTCGGCGGTCTTCAGCTTCTTGCCGTCGGCGAGGTCGGAGGCCGTGAGCTTGCCCGGCACGACATGATAGGTGAGGATCTTGGTCAGTGTCGCCTTGTTCTCGGGCTTGACGAGATTGTCGACCGTGCCGGCCGGCAGCTTGCCGAAGGCGGCGTTGGTCGGCGCGAACACCGTGAACGGACCCTTGCCTTCCAGCGTCGGCACAAGGCCGGCCGCCTTCACCGCCGCCACCAGCGTGGTGTGATCCTTCGAGTTGACCGCGTTCTGGACGATGTTCTTGGACGGATACATCGCAGCGCCGCCGACCATAACGGTCTTCTCCTCGGCGCGCACGGGCGCGACGATGGTCGCGGTGACGGCGATGGCGCTGAAGGCGGCGGCAGCGAGATAGGCAATGCGCTTCGACATGGAGGTCTCCCGTTTGAATTGGTGCCGGCGAGTGCCGGCGTGAAGTTGAGGCAACAACGACGCCTGCGACAGTGAGGAGAGATGCAGCAGTGCCGTCGTTGCACCGAACTACGGGAGGGTTCGCGATGTGGTTTCGGATTAAAATTCTTTGTGATGGGCGAAACTATCGGCGCGGATGTTCGTGGGAGCCAGTGCGCGCGGCAAATCCTCGCTGTCGTCCCGGACAAGCGTAGCGCAGATCCGGGACCCATAACCCCAGGGAGATGTCGTGACACGAGATGGCCACTCCGAGCCCTCGCCAAACTATTCCCTGTGGTTATGGGTCCTCAGATGCGCAATTGCGCATCGTAGCTCGCGACTTCGTCGCGCCACGGGACGACGCGCTGAGAATCTTACACGCTTAGCGCTCAGTCTCGTAGGGTGGGCAAAGCGCAAGCGTGCCCACCGAACTCAAATTGAGAAAGAAGGTGGGCACGGCGCCTCGCGCCTTTGCCCACCCTACACAGCGGTGCTCGCTGCGGCCATGTGCCTCGTCTCAATCCCTGTTGTTCGGCGTCTGGATGAAGCCGCGGTTATGGGTCGGACTGATCAGGAGCTCGTTGATGCAGACGCGCGCGGGCATGCTGGCGATGAAGGCGATGGTCCGGCCGAGATCTTCCGGCTGCAGCATCTTCGCCTGCTCCTCCTCGCTCGGCACCACCGGGCGCAGCTTGAGGATCGGCGTTGCCACCTCGCCCGGCATCAGGCAGCAGGCGCGCAGGCCGTTGATGCATTCGTCCATGTTGAAGGAATGGGTCAGCGCCAGCACCGCATGCTTGGTCGTGGTGTAGGCCGGACCCGGCATCTTCGAGACGTGGCGGCCGGCCCAGGACGAGACGTTGATGATCACGCCGTCCTGTTGCCTGCGCATCGTCGGCAAGACCGCGTGCATGCAATAGAGCACGCCGTTGAGGTTGACCTTGACGAGCTCGTCCCAGCCTTCCAGTTCCATGTCCTTCCAGCTGCGCTTGGGGATGTTGATACCGGCGTTGTTCACCAGCAGGTCGATGCGGCCGTGGCGGGCGACGATCTCGTCCGCCGCCTTCTGTGCCTCGGCGGCCTTGGACACGTTCAGTGCAATCGCCTCGGCCGCGCCGCCCGCTTTCGTGATCTTCGCGACCACGGCATCCAGCGCATCCTTGCGGCGGCCCGACACCACCACCGTCCAGCCGTCGGCTGCTAACGCCTCCGCGCCGGCCTCGCCGATCCCGCTGCCGCCGCCCGTCACCCAGGCCACGCGTTTCCCGTTCTTGGTCATGCAAACTGTCTCCGTTGCTTCATCGGGGCGGTTTTTGCTAATCCAGCCCTCGGTTTTGACCGGCCTCTGCCGGCGAGGAATGTTGCATGAACCCAGCCGCCAACGCCAACCTGTTTTCCCGCCTGTTCGAGGGCCTCGACGATCCGAAACGGCTCGCAATCGAGACCCATGACGGCTGCCATATCAGCTATGGCGAGCTGATCGCGCGCGCCGGGCAGATGGCGAATGTGCTGGTCGCCCGCGGCGTGAAGCCGGGCGACCGCGTTGCGGTGCAGGTGGAAAAATCCGTCGCCAACATCATGCTGTATCTCGGCACGGTGCGCGCCGGCGCGGTCTATCTGCCGCTCAACACCGCCTATACGCTGAACGAGCTCGACTATTTCATCGGCGATGCCGAGCCGTCGCTGGTGGTGTGCGACCCCGCCAAGGCCGACGGCCTCGCGCCGATCGCCGCGAAGGTGCACGCCAAGGTCGAGACGCTTGGCCCCGACGGCAAGGGGTCGCTGACGGAGGCGGCCGACAAGGCCAGCCCGGAATTCGCCTCCGTCTCGCGGACGAACGATGATCTTGCCGCGATCCTCTACACCTCGGGCACCACCGGACGCTCCAAGGGGGCGATGCTGACGCACGATAATCTCGCGTCCAACTCTCTGAGCCTCGTGGGCTATTGGCGCTTCACCGACAAGGACGTCCTGATCCACGCGCTGCCGATCTATCACACCCACGGCCTGTTCGTGGCAACCAACGTGACGCTCTTCGCGCGGGCGTCGATGATCTTCCTGCCGAAGCTCGAGCCGGACCGGATCATCAAGCTGATGGCGCGCGCGACGGTGCTGATGGGCGTGCCCACCTTCTACACGCGGCTGCTGCAGAACCCCGCGCTGTCGCACGAGACCACGAAGCACATGCGGCTGTTCATCTCGGGTTCGGCGCCGCTCCTGGCCGAGACCCATCGCGAATGGTCGGCGCGCACGGGCCATGCCGTGCTCGAGCGCTACGGCATGACCGAGACGAACATGAACACGTCTAACCCATACGACGGCGAGCGCGTGCCCGGTGCGGTCGGCTTCCCGCTGCCCGGCGTTTCCGTGCGCGTCACCGATCCCGAGACAGGGAAAGAGTTGCCTCGCGAGGAAATCGGCATGATCGAGGTCAAGGGGCCGAACGTCTTCAAGGGCTATTGGCGCATGCCGGAGAAGACCAAATCCGAATTCCGTCCCGACGGGTTCTTCATCACCGGCGATCTCGGCAAGATCGACGCCAAGGGTTACGTCCACATCCTCGGCCGCGGCAAGGATCTCGTCATCTCCGGCGGCTTCAACGTCTACCCCAAGGAGATCGAGAGCGAGATCGATGCCATGCCCGGCGTGATCGAATCCGCCGTCATCGGTGTGCCGCATGCCGATTTCGGCGAGGGCGTCACCGCGGTGCTGGTGCGCCAGCCCGGCGCGAGCATCGATGAAGCAGCCGTGCTGAAGGGCCTCGACGGGCGCCTCGCGAAATTCAAGATGCCCAAGCGGGTCTTCGTCGTCGACGAGCTGCCGCGCAACACCATGGGCAAGGTGCAGAAGAACATCCTGCGCGAGACGTACAAGGATATCTACGCGAAGAAGTGAGACGCGCACGCTCTCGCTTTCGTCATTGCGAGGAGCCGTTGCGACGAAGCAATCCAGACTGCCTCCGCGGAAAGATTCTGGATTGCTTCGCGGCGCTCGCAATGACGGAGGGTGTGACGGCTACTGCCCACCCAACAGGCTCAGCACAAACCGGCTGCCCACGATCAGCAAATAGAATCCGAACGCCATCTCCAGTGTGCGCTTCGACATCGCATGCGCGGCCCTCACGCCCAGCGGCGCAGTGACGAGGCTCATCGGCATCACCAGCACGGCGCCGATCAGCGAGACGTAGCCGAGTGCGAACGGGGCTTGCAGCGCTGCGACACCCGGATAGGTCGCCGCCGCAGGCCAGCCGGCATAGATGTAGCCGAGCGCTCCGGGAATCGAGATCAGCACCGCGAGCGCGGAGGAGGTTGCGACGGCCTGATGGATCGGACGGCTGTAGAACGTCATCAAGAGGTTCGAGAACAGGCCGCCGCCGATGCCCATCAGCGTCGAGAGGATGCCGACGCAAAAGCCGTAGAGGCGCATCAAGGGGCCTTTCGGCAGATCATCCCCGAGCTTCCAGCCTTCGCGCGCAAAAATCAGGCGGACCGCGGCCGACCAGGCGACGACGACGAACACGATCTTGAACAGCCGCTCCGGCGCAAAGCGCGCGCCCACGCTGCCTACGACGACGCCGATCAGGATCGGCAGCCACCAGACGCGGAGGATCGCCATGTCGACCGCGCCGCGCTTGTAATGCGCGCGGAACGAACGGATCGAGGTCGGGATGATGACCGCGAGCGAGGTGCCGACGCACAGCGGCATCCGCACCTCCAGCGGCACGTCCGCAATGCGGAAGCATTCATAGAACACAGGCACGAGGATGGCGCCGCCGCCGATGCCGAACACGCCGGCCAGGAATCCGGAGAGCGCGCCCGTTGCGATCAGCAACAACGCGAGCTCGACGATCTCCTTGATATCAAGACCTGCAATCACCCCTGATCCGCCCCGGCGACCGGTCGCAACCCGCCCCGACCTGCGTCTGGAGCTGCCCGCGCCGGCAGCTGTAGGTGATCCGATCCGGCCGGTCGACACCTCGCGCGGCCCGGCTGGGGTGGAATGCAGGCAGCGCATATCCCACACGGAGCAGAAGGCGGTGCACTGACGAGGTCGCGTGTGACATCGGGCCGGCCCGCTCGCCTTGGCGCTCTGCTCCTGCCGGTCGGCGTGATGGAGAGAGAGCCTTGTGACGGCTTAGAGGCGTTCCAATAGTGATTTCAATGCGCCCAACGCGCCTCTGAAAGAGTGAATCTATATTCTTAATTTCGTTGGCGGACCGGCATGCTGGTATACCAAGGGGCAGATTGGCCTTGCTACATCAAGGCTATAGGGCTGAACTCGGGTTCGATCTATGGCGATTTGGTGATTGCGTGGGCCAAATCGACTCCGTAAATAGAGCCAACCTTTCGCGATCCCCGCGCGCCCCATGCTGGGCCGCAACAACATCAAAAGCTGCCCATGACCGCACGGATCGAACGACCGCTTTCGCCGCACATCCAAACCTATCGCTGGACGCTGACGATGGCTTTGTCCATCGTGCACCGCGCCACCGGCATCGCCCTTTACGTCGGAACCCTGCTGCTGGTCTGGTGGCTGGTCGCCGCTGCCTCCGGCCCGGCCGCCTATGCCCATGTTCAGGCCTTCTCCAGCAGCATCATCGGCCGGCTGATCGTGTTCGGCTACACTTGGGCGCTGATGCATCACATGCTGAGCGGTATCAGGCATTTCGTCTGGGATCTCGGCTACGGCTTCAAGGCCAATGAACGCGAAGCGCTGACCTGGGGCGCCCTGATCGGCGGCATCGCGTTGACGGTGCTGATCTGGATCATTGCCTATGCGAACGGAGGCGGCCGATGAGCTTCGACGAATCCCACGGCTCTCCGACGCGTCCCTCGATGCGCACGCCTCTCGGCCGAGTCCGCAATCTCGGCGCCGCGCATTCCGGCACGTCGGATTTCTGGCGCCAGCGCATCACCGGCGTCGCCATGACTCTGCTGATGATTCCCGCGCTGGTGATCATCATGATGCTGCTCGGCCGCAACCAGGTCTACGTTGCGCAGACCCTCAGCTCCATCCCGGTTGCCGTGATCCTGCTTCTCTTCATCTTCGCCAGCGCCTGGCACATGAAGATCGGCATGCAGGTGGTGATCGAGGATTACGTCCATAACGAGAAGCTGAAGCTCACCGCGATCATGCTCAACAATTTCTTCTCGGCCGCAGTGGCGCTCGCCTCGACCTACGCGGTCCTGAAACTGTCCTCCGGAGTGTAACCCATGGCCACCACAACGAATGGCTCGGGCAACGGCGCTCCCGCCACCAACGGCAAAGCCTATCCGATCGAAGACCACACCTATGACGTGGTCGTGGTCGGCGCCGGCGGCGCCGGTCTGCGCGCGGTGGTCGGCTGCAGCGAAGCGGGCCTGCGCACCGCCTGCATCACCAAGGTGTTCCCGACCCGCTCGCACACGGTCGCGGCGCAGGGCGGCATCTCCGCCTCGCTCGGCAACATGCACAAGGACGACTGGCGCTGGCACATGTACGACACCGTCAAGGGGTCGGACTGGCTCGGGGACCAGGACGCGATCGAATACATGGTGCGCAACGCGCCGGACGCGGTCTACGAGCTCGAGCATTGGGGCGTGCCCTTCTCGCGCACCGAGGACGGCAAGATCTACCAGCGTCCGTTCGGCGGCATGACCACCGAGTTCGGCAAGAGTCAGGCGCAGCGCACCTGCGCCGCTGCCGACCGCACCGGCCACGCCATGCTGCATACGATGTACGGCCAGTCGCTGCGCCATGCGGCCGAGTTCTTCATCGAGTTCTTCGCCATCGACCTGATCATGGACGACCAGGGCACCTGCCGCGGCGTCATCGCGCTCAAGCTCGACGACGGCACGCTGCACCGCTTCCGCGCCCAGACCGTGATCCTCGCCACCGGCGGCTACGGCCGCGCCTACGCCTCCTGCACGTCCGCGCACACCTGCACCGGCGACGGCGGCGGCATGGTGTTGCGCGCCGGCCTGCCGATGCAGGACATGGAGTTCGTGCAGTTCCACCCGACCGGCATCTACGGCTCCGGCTGTCTCGTCACCGAGGGCGCGCGCGGCGAAGGCGGCTATCTCGTCAATGCCGAGGGCGAGCGCTTCATGGAGCGCTATGCGCCGTCGGCCAAGGACCTCGCCTCGCGCGACGTCGTCTCGCGCGCGATGACCATCGAGATCCGCGAAGGCCGCGGCGTCGGCAAGAGGAAGGACCACATCTTCCTGCATCTCGACCATCTCGATCCGGCCGTGCTGGCCGAACGGCTGCCCGGCATCTCGGAATCGGCAAGGATCTTCGCCAATGTCGACGTGACGCGCGAGCCGATCCCGATCGTGCCGACGGTGCACTACAACATGGGCGGCATCCCCACGAACTACCACGGCGAGGTGCTGACCAAGAAGGACGGCGACGACAACGCGGTGATCCCCGGCCTGATGGCGATCGGCGAAGCCGCCTGCGTCTCCGTGCACGGCGCCAATCGCCTCGGCTCCAACTCGCTGATCGACCTCGTCGTGTTCGGCCGCGCCGCCGCGCTCCGCCTCGCCGAGAAGCTGACGCCGAACGGCAAGCAGCCGGAACTGCCGGCGAACTCGGCCGAGATGGCGCTCGGCCGCCTCGACCATTACCGCTACGCGTCCGGCGGCACGCCGACCGCAAAGCTGCGGGAAGGCATGCAGAATGTGATGCAGACCAATTGCGCGGTGTTCCGCACCGGCGAAGTGCTCAGCGAAGGCCAGAACCTGATCGCGAAGGTCCATAGCGGCATCACCGATATCGGCGTGTCCGACCGCTCGCTGGTGTGGAATTCCGATCTGGTCGAGACGCTGGAATTCGACAACCTGATCTCGCAGGCGGTGGTGACGATGAACTCGGCTGCCAACCGCACCGAGAGCCGCGGCGCCCATGCCCGCGAGGACTTTTCCGAGCGCGACGACAAGAACTGGATGAAACACACGCTGGCCTGGCTGGACGATGCCGGCAAGGTCAAGATCGAGTACCGCCCGGTTCACAACTACACCATGACCAACGACGTGCAGTACATCCCGCCGAAGGCGCGCGTGTATTGAGCGAACAGTAGCCGTCATTCCGGGGCGATGCGCAGCATCGAACCCGGAATCTCGAGGTTCCGGGTCTGGTCCTTCGGACCATCCCGGAATGACGAAAGGTTAGAGCAATGGTTGAATTCGCACTTCCGAAGAACTCGAAGATATCAGGCGGCAAGACCTGGCCGAAGCCCGCGGGCGCGAGCGAGGTCCGTGAGTTCAAGGTCTATCGCTGGAATCCGGACGACGGCAAGAATCCGAGCGTCGACACCTACTACGTCGACACCAATGATTGCGGCCCGATGGTGCTGGACGGCCTGATCTGGATCAAGAACCACATCGACCCGTCGCTGACCTTCCGCCGCTCCTGCCGCGAAGGCGTCTGCGGCTCCTGCGCCATGAACATCGACGGCCAGAACACGCTGGCCTGCACCAAGTCGATGCACGAGGTGAAGGACGGCGCGGTCAAGGTCAACCCGCTGCCACACCAGCCGGTGGTGAAGGACCTCGTCCCCGACCTCACCAATTTCTACGCGCAATACGCTTCCGTCGAGCCCTGGCTGAAGACGACCTCACCGACGCCGCAGAAGGAATGGCGCCAGAGCCACGAGGACCGCGAGAAGCTCGACGGCCTCTACGAGTGCATTCTCTGCGCCTGCTGCTCGACGTCCTGCCCGAGCTATTGGTGGAACAGCGAGCGCTACCTCGGCCCCGCCGCGCTGCTCCAGGCCAACCGCTGGGTGTCGGACTCGCGCGACGAGGCCACCGGCGAACGCCTCGACGATCTCGAGGATCCGTTCCGGCTCTATCGCTGCCACACCATCATGAACTGCGCCAAGGCGTGCCCCAAGGGCCTCAATCCTGCCGAAGCCATCGCCGAGCTCAAGCTCAAGATGGTCGAGCGCCAGATCTGACGCGCGGTGTTGCGTGACACGAGCAACGTGTCACGCCGTGCCCTGCTTATGCCCGGCGGCGAGCTTGTTGGCGGACCGGGCGGGCGCGCTTGGCTTAGAAGCCCCGTGCTCGACCGCCCGGCGCAATTGGCGGTCGGTCACGCGCAACTTGATCTCGTCCGAAGCAAGCGCGGCGAGATTGGCAAGGATCTGCTTCTGGGTGTCGTCGAGCGTGCGGGGCCTTGTGTCGATCACGCAGAGCGACCCCAGCGTGAAGCCGTCGGGATCCACCACCGGGCACCCAGCGTAGAACCGAAATCCCAGTTCGCCCAATACGGCCGGATTCTCGGCGAAGCGCGGGTCGGTGGCGAGGTTCTCGGCCACCATGATGTCCTGCTGCAGAATGGTATAGTTGCAGAACGCCCAGCCGCGCGGCGTATCGGCCATGTCGAGCCCGTAGCGGGACTTGAACCATTGGCGGGTCGGGGTGAGCAGCGTCAGCAGTGCGACGGGAGCGTCGAGGCTGCGCGCCGCCAGCCAGGTCAGACGATCGAAGGCATCCTCCGGCGGCGTGTCGACGAGGCCTGAGCGTTCGAGCGCCACGAGGCGCTGGCCCTCATTGGCCGGAAACGGAAAAGATGGCGGTGTCTCGAACGGAAGGGGGAGCTCGACGGCGCCCCGAATCGCGTCCTCGACCGCCGCGGGCAGCGCGGCCAATCCATCGATGAACCGCGTCGTGCCGATGTCTGCCGAAGAGCGGCCGACAACCAGAATCTGCGTGCTTCCAAGCGCCGGATCAGAGC
The DNA here is from genome assembly GCF_058782905.1 of Bradyrhizobium sp. FW305-F6. NCBI lineage: Bacteria > Pseudomonadati > Pseudomonadota > Alphaproteobacteria > Hyphomicrobiales > Nitrobacteraceae > Bradyrhizobium > Bradyrhizobium sp. FW305-F6. The sequence continues at coordinate 9,575 of NZ_JBYSYD010000008.1, read as the reverse complement.
GCAAGCTGTCCAGCAGCGCTGAAGTGCCGGCGTCTGATGGTTCGGCTTCGACGACAATTGCCGCCGGAAGCCGGGAGCCGATCGCAAGCAGCGCCGCATAGACGTCGGTGTAGCGCTTGACGACGCAATATTCGATCCTGGCGAGCGCCGCTGCGTAGTCGTCGACGCGTTCGGGACGCGCAAGCACGATCACCCGCGCAGAAGCAGTCATCGGCTGCGCCGGGCCGTTGATCTGCGCGAGCACGTCGCGGCGGTAGACGCGTCGATGCCCCCCCGGAGTTTTCCAGGAGGGGATCGTCCCGCCTTCGATCAAAAGCTGCGCCGTGCGGATCGAGACTCCCAAGATCTTGGCAGCCTCCGCCGTCGTCAGGATGTCCTTGTCCATTGAGCCCATCTTTGCCCCCGGCTCGCTGGCCGGGCCTGTCCCCGCCTCACAATGTCGTGCTCCCGCCCCCGTTGACAAGGGGCGTGGCAGTCTATTTTGATATATTTGATGATAATGATAGATTTGATAAATCTGATAGGGTGGCTGCGCGCTGTTTGGCAGATGCGCAGCGCCCATCCCTATCCCTTCGGAAGGAGCAAGCCACTGGCTAACCGCCCAGACCCCAATCCTCACCGTGAAACCAGGCAGCCGCCCACGCCAACGCGGCACCGTGCCTCGGTCAAGCAGCCCCCGACACGTCAGCTGCGCCAACGGCGCGATCCGTGACTGGCCCGTTCCGGCCAGCGTGACGGCCCGTCGACCCTCTCTCCTCTCTCCCCCGCGTTCGCCCGGAGCTCATTCCGGCAGCGCCCAATTGCCTGGAGCAATCTCATGAACAACGTTCTGCCTTCCGATCTTCCGGAGTTTGCCGATCGCGCTACTGCCAATCAGCGCCAGCTCAACGAGACCCTGCGCGGCACCTACGACTTCATCGTCTGCGGTGCCGGCAGCTCGGGTTCCGTCGTTGCCCGCCGCCTCGCCGAAAACCCCTCCGTCACAGTCCTCTTGATCGAAGCGGGAGGGAGCGACGAGGTGCCGACCGTCATGGATCCGGCGGCGTGGCCCGGCAACCTCGGCAGTGCGACCGACTGGGGCTTTGTCGCCGAACCCAATCCGCATCTGAACGGTCGCGCGCTTCCGATGTCGATGGGCAAGGTCGTCGGCGGCGGCTCGAGCATCAACGTGATGCTGTGGGCGCGCGGTCACCGCAGCGACTGGGACTTCTTCGCAGAGGAAGCAGGGGATCAATCCTGGGGCTACGATGCGGTCTCGAAAATCTTCAGGGAGATCGAGAACTGGCAGGGCGCGCCTGACCCACGCCATCGCGGTACCGGGGGCCCCGTCTTCGTGCAGCCGTCACCGGATCCCGGGCCGGCCGCATTGGCGATGCTGGCTGCAGCGAAGGAGATGGGGATTCCAACCTTTGACAGCCCCAACGGCGAGATGATGGAGGGCCAAGGTGGCTGCGCCATCACGGACATCATCGTCCGTAATGGCAGGCGCAACTCCATCTTCCGCGCCTATACCCATCCTTTCCTCGATCGGCCTAATCTCACGCTGCTGACCGGAACGCAGGTCTCCCGCGTCCTGCTCGAGCGCGGGAAGGCCGTCGGCGTCGAGGTGGTCCGTGACGGCAGGACATTGCGGATCAACGCGAGCCGGGAAGTCGTGCTCGCGCTCGGGGCGATCCAGACACCGTCCGTGCTGATGCGCTCCGGCATCGGCGACGAGAACGAACTCCGACCGCTTGATATACCCGTGGTCCAGCACCTGCCCGGTGTCGGGCAGAATCTGCAGGATCACGTCTCGTTCGGATGCATTTGGGAGTACCGCGAGCCGATCGCGCCGCGCAACACCGGCAACGGGGCAACGCTCTATTGGAAATCTGATACTGCACTCACGACCCCCGACCTGCTGTTCTGCCAGGTCGAGTTTCCCGTGCCGAGCCCCGAGACGGCAGGCCGCGCGCCCGCCCATGGCTGGACGATGTTCGCCGGCCTCGCTTTGCCGAAGAGCCGGGGCAGGGTGAGGCTCCGAAGCGCCGAGCCGCTCGCGACGCCGCGAATCGAAGCCAACATGCTGTCCCATCCTGATGATGTGAAGACGGCGATCGCCTGCGTCGATGTTTGCCGAGCGCTCGGCAATACCCGCGCCTTCGAGCCGCTGGTGGCGCGCGAGTCGATGCCCGGGCCTCTCGGTGGCGCCGAGATGGAACGCTTCGTGCGCGAGTCCGCGGTGACCTATTGGCATCAGACATGCTCGGCGAAGATGGGACGCGACGCGATGTCCGTGGTCGATAGCAAGCTCAGGGTCTACGGCATCGACCGGCTTCGCATCGCCGACGGTTCGGTGATGCCGCGGATCACCACGGGGAACACGATGGCTCCCTGCGTCATCATCGGAGAGAAGGCGGCACGCGCGCTGCGCGACGAGCACGATATCTGACCGCCAGTCTCCCCGAACGGCGGCTTGTACGCCGCCTCACCTCACGTGCCCCCCTCGCACAACTCTGCGAGGGTTGGCCACGCTCCGGGCCGGGCGGACGTTCCGCGCGTGAATCATTCATCTACAACCATAGATTATAGTGATAATCGGCTTCCTTCCTTGCGCGAAACTCGGCTAAGCTGGCCGTCTGGGTCAGGAGCGACTGTGCAGAGGGCGCAACGCAACTCGCTGAGGCTATTGCAGTGGATGATGGCGGCATCCCTGGCGCTGCCGATTGCGCTGTTCGCCGTTGCCGCCGCGATCTCCTACACATCGACCAACGACACTGCCAACCGCGAGATCGAGCGCACGGTCGCCGTCGCGCATGAGCACGCGCTCAAAGTGTTCGAGACCATCGACCGCAGCCTTGCCGAGCTCAATGAGGTCGTGCGCGGTCTATCCGACGACGACATCCGGGCTCGGGAGCCGGAGCTGCATCGCCGCCTGAAGCGTCTGACCGACTCGCTGCCGCAGCTCAAATCGGCCTGGATCTTCGACGCCGACGGACAGGCCCTCGTCAACAGCATCGTTTCGCCGCCACCTGCGGTGGGCTTCGGCGACCGCGATTACTTCTATGCCCATGTCGATCAGAGCATCGGCAGTTTCATCGGCACGGCCCTGTCGCCGCGTCCCCCCTATCAGGGGGCCCGCTTCTTCGGCGTCAGCCGCCGCCGCGAGTCCGACGACGGCCGCTTCATCGGCGTGATCCAGGCCTCGGTGCTCCCGGAATATTTCGAGAGTTTCTACGCCAGGATCGGATCCGAGCCCGGCAGCTTCTTCGCGATGGGACGCACCGACGGCGCGATGCTCACGCATTTTCCCCGGCTCGACCGCGATCTTCGGCTCGATCCGGCCGGACCTGTTGGCCAGAAAATCGCGGCTCAACCGCAGCACGGCCTCATCACCATCGTCTGGCCCTCCGATGGCATAGAGCGCCGCATCGGCTACCGGCGTGTCGCGGAATATCCAATCTATGTCAGCGCCGGGCTCGAGACCTCGGCGATCCGGTCGCGATGGCTCGCCACCATTGGCCAGCATCTGGTGTTCGGTATTCCCGCGACGGCGCTGCTGTTCTTGTTGCTGGCGTTGGCCTTGCGGCGCACCCGGCACCTTCAGGCGGAAGCTGCAAAGCGACGCGAGGCCGAGGAGGCGCTCAAGCACAGCCAGCGCCTGGAAGCGCTCGGGCAACTCACCGGCGGCGTCGCGCACGACTTCAACAACCTCCTGACGGTGATCCGCGCTTCAGTCGACCTCTTGAACCGTCCGCAGCTGACGGAGGAACGGCGGCAGCGCTACATCACCGCCATCGCGGATTCGGTGGCACGGGCGGCCAGGCTGACCTCGCAGCTGCTGGCCTTCGCGCGGCGACAGACGCTGAAGCCTGAGGTGTTCGATGTCGGGGCGCGGATGCAGTCGCTGCACGACATGCTCGCCACGCTGCTGGGCCCCGCGATCGAGATCGTCATGCAGCTGCCGTCCGAGCCTTGCCTCGTCAATGCCGATGCCAGCCAGTTCGAGACGGCGCTGATCAATATGGCGACCAATGCGCGCGATGCCATGCAGGGCAAGGGCAGGATCGTCTTCAGGGTCGAGGCGACCGCGACCGTCTCGGACGCGCCGGCACCTCCGGCCGGCGCGAGCGGAGCAAGCTACGGCTTCGTCCGCGTGACCGTCAGCGACACCGGCATCGGCATTCCCGCCGCGCGACTCGGGCGCATCTTCGAGCCATTCTTCACCACCAAGCAGGTCGGTCAGGGCACCGGTCTCGGCCTGTCCCAGGTGTTCGGCTTCGCCCGGCAGTCAGGAGGAGAAGTGACCGTGACGAGCGAGGTGGGGCACGGCAGCACCTTCTCGCTCTATCTGCCGCGCGTGCCGCCGGACCAGCTGCCGCAGCGCCAGGCGCCGAACACGGCGCCGGCGGTGACCGGCAGCGGCATGTCCGTGCTGGTGGTCGAGGACAATATCGAGCTGGCCAATTTCGCCGCCGACGGTCTCACCGAACTCGGCTACAGCATCACGCTGGTCGACAATGCCACTGATGCGCTCGCCGAACTCGTCGTGGACGCAGACCGCTTCGACGTCGTGTTCTCGGACGTGGTGATGCCCGGAATGACCGGGCTCGATCTGGCCCGGGAGGTCCATGATCGCGGCATCGACGTGCCCGTTGTGCTGACCACCGGCTACAGCCAGGCCCTGTCACAGGAGGGCGCGGCCGGCTTCGACCTCGTGCAAAAGCCCTACTCGATCGAGGAGCTGTCACGTATCCTGCACCGGGCCGCACGGCTGCGCCGTGTGCGCGATGGTGCCGCCGAGTAGGGCTTCACGGAACCCCGGGGAACCTGCTGAGTTCCATTGGCGTTGTGAGCCCATGCACAAGCCGGCCGCGACGAACGAACCGGGCAAGAAGCCGCCCATAGTTAAAATCAAAGGCGAGAATGGCGACGAAGTGGCACCGCCGCCGCCCGAGCTGGTCGAGCCGGGCCCCGAGCTCTCGCCCGAGGAGGCCGAGCAGGTCCGCAAGGACTATCTGCTGACCCGTTTCTGGATCAGCGCGCGCGGTTTCTGGGGCCGTAATGGCGATCGGCTGGCCTGGCCGTTCTCGATCGGCCTCGGCGCGCTGATCGTCCTCACCGTCGCCTTTCAGTATGGCATCAATGTCTGGAACCGGGCGATCTTCGACGCCATCGAGAAGCGCGACGCGGCGAGCGTCTTCCATCTCACGGCCGTGTTCTTCCCGCTCGCGATCGGCAGCATCGTGCTCGCAGTGACGCAGGTGTTCGCGCGGATGGGTATCCAGCGGCGTTGGCGCGCCTGGCTCACAGCGAGCGTGCTGACGCGTTGGCTCAAGAACGGACGTTACTACCAGCTCAATCTCGTCGGCGGCGACCACAAGAATCCGGAGTACCGGATCGCCGAGGATCTGCGGATCGCGACAGACTCCCCGGTCGATTTCATCGCCGGCGTCACGTCCGCGATGCTGTCGGCCATAACCTTCATCGTCGTGCTCTGGACCATCGGCGGTGCGCTCACCGTTACGCTCGGCGGCTCCTCCATTACCATCCCCGGCTTCCTGGTGATCGCCGCGATCCTGTACGCCGCGATCGCCTCCGGTTCGATCCTGGTGATCGGCCGGCGCTTCGTGCAGGTTTCCGAGGACAAGAACCAGGCCGAGGCGGATTTCCGCTACACGCTGACGCGCGTGCGCGAGAACGGCGAGAGCATCGCCCTGCTCGGCGGCGAAGAGGAGGAGCGCGACGGTATCGACCGCAACTTCACGAACGTGCTGCGGCAATGGGCGCGGCTCGCCGGCCAGCACATGCGTACCACGCTGGTGTCGCAGGGATCGAGCCTCGTCGCACCCGTGGTGCCGCTTCTGCTCTGCGCGCCCAAATTTCTCGACGGCTCCATGACGCTCGGGCAGGTGATGCAGGCGGCCTCCGCCTTCACCATCGTGCAGAGCGCGTTCGGCTGGCTGGTCGACAATTACCCGCGGCTCGCGGACTGGAATGCCTGTGCCCGCCGCATCGCCTCGCTGATGATGTCGCTCGACGGCCTCGAACGCGCCGAGCAGGGCGACGGTCTCGGCCGTATCAAGCGCGGCGAGACCGGCAACGACGCCATGCTGGAGATGAAGGATCTCTCGGTGACGCTCGACGACGGCACCGCCGTGGTCGGCGAAACCGAGGTGGTGATCGAGCCCGGCGAGCGTCTGCTGGTCGCCGGCGAATCCGGTACCGGCAAGAGCACGCTGGTGCGCGCCATCGCCGGGCTCTGGCCCTGGGGCGGCGGCAGCGTCAACTTCCATGCCGATCGGCGGCTGTTCATGCTGCCGCAGCGGCCTTACGTGCCCTCCGGATCGCTGCGCCGCGCGGTCGCCTATCCCGGCGCGGCGGACCATTGGACCGTCGAGGAGATCGGCGAAGCCCTGCACAAGGTCGGCCTCGATCATCTCAAGGAGAAGATCGAGGAAGAAGCACCGTGGGATCAGACCCTGTCGGGCGGCGAAAAGCAGCGACTCGCCTTCGCGCGGCTGCTCCTGCACAACCCCGACATCGTCGTGCTCGACGAGGCGACCTCGGCGCTGGACGAGAAGAGCCAGGACAAGATGATGAAGATGATCACCGAGGCGCTGCCCAAGGCGACCGTCGTCAGCGTCGCGCATCGCGCCGAGCTCGAGGCCTTCCACAGCCGCAAGATCGTGCTGGAGCGCCGCAAAGGCGGCGCCAAGCTCGTCAGCGACATCGACCTGATCCCGCGCAAGGGCAGGCGCAAGCTGCTCGGACGATTCCTGCGGCAGCGGAAGGCGCCGAAGAAGGCGGCGTGAGCAGAGCGGGGCGCAAGCGTCTCGCCGTCGTCCCGGGGCGCGCGAAGCGTGAGCCCGGGACCCATACCCACAGGAAGAAATTTGACGAGGACTCCGAGTGGGCATCCCGCGTCAGACTCCTCCCTTGGGGTTATGGGTCCCCGCCTTCGCGGGGACGACACGTTGATCGTGTCTCGCTTCGCGTCCCTCGGGACGACACCTCTGATCGAGCGTTGGAGTCCTCAATAAAACCGGCTATGCATGCGCCGCTTGCAAAGAGGACCTGCTGCTTGACGACCGACAATGCCCCTTCGTCCGCGCCGTTCGGCGCGTTCGCGCCGAACCCAGCGCAGGCTGCGATCATACGCCTCGTTCAACGATCTGGGCTGAAGCGCGGCGCATTCCGTCCGTGGATGTCGCGGCTGGTGAATTTATTGCGCGGCGGTCCTGTCGACGTGCAATATCAGGGCGCCTCGTTCCGGCTCCATCACCAGGGCAGCGCGACCGAGCGCGGCGCGCTGTTCAATCCCGACTACAATCTCGAAGAGCTCGATTTCCTGCGTCGGCACACACCCGATGGCGGCGTGTTCGTCGACATCGGCGCCAATGTCGGCACGTTTGCGTTGGTGATAGCGCGGCAGGTCGGCACCACGGGCAAGGTGGTCGCGATCGAGCCGCACCCGGTGACGTTCGCGCGGCTCTCCTTCAACCATGCCGCATCGAAAGCGGCGCAAGTCCGCCTGGTGCAGGCTGCGGCGGGCGACAGCGACGGTGAGCTCATGATCGAGAGCGGCGGCGGCAATCTCGGGGCAACCCACGTCGTCACCGGCAGCGCAAGCATTGACGCGATCAAGGTCCCGTCGCTGCGCTTGATGCGCATCCTCGAGGAGGCCGGCGTCATGCAAATCGATTCGCTCAAGATCGATGTCGAGGGATTTGAAGACCGCGTGCTGATCGGCTTCTTCCGCGACGCGCCGCCATCGCTATGGCCGCGCGCGGTCGTGATCGAGCACCTGTCACAAAACGAATGGCAGCAGGATTGTATTGCCGACATGGTCGCGCGTGGCTATGCGATTGCCCGCAAGACGCGCAGCAACACGTTCCTGTCGCGCTGACGCGAACGAATCACGGAGGTGACGATGATCGACCATCTGGGTATCTCGGTCTCGGATTACGAGCGCGCGAAAGCATTCTATGCAAAGGCGCTGGCGCCGCTCGGCTACGGCCTGATCATGGAAGTGACGGCGGAGCAGACGGGCCACGCCGCAGCCGCCGGTTTCGGCGCCGACGGCAAGCCGGACTTCTGGTTCGGCGCGGAGGGCGCCATGAACAAGCCGGTGCACATCGCGATCGCAGCCAAAGACCGCGCCACGGTGGACGCCTTATACAAGGCGGCGATAGCGGCCGGCGGCCGCGACAACGGTCCGCCGGGCATCCGTCCGCATTACCACGCAAACTATTATGGCGCCTTCGTGCTCGACCCCGACGGCCACAACATCGAGGCCGTCTGCCACGCGCCGGAATGAGGATTGCGGGCGGGAACATCGTTCCTGGCAGGCCGTTATCGTCGCTTGCAACAGGAGCACGACATGGCCAACGACAATGCCCACGACGTCGATCGCGTGTGGGACCTGATGAAGAAGATCGGATTCGCGATGCTGGTGACGCGCGACGGGGACAAGCTCCGTGCCCGGCCGATGAGCGCCTATCTCGACCGCGACGCAAACTCGATCTTTTTCCTGACCGATGCACGCAATCACAAGGACGAGGAAATCGCGCGCGATCCGTCGATCAACCTGTCGTTCGCGGATGCCGGCAGCCAGAAATACGTTTCGCTGACGGGCACCGCCGTCATCTCCAACGATCGTGCCAAGATCAAGGAAATGTTCTCGACGCCGGCCAAGGCATGGTGGGACTCCGCGGAGGATCCCAACATTCGCGTCCTCAAGATCACGCCTGACGACGCCGAATTCTGGGATTCGCCGGGCACCGTGATTTCCTATGTGAAGATGGCTGCCGCAGCTGTGACGAACACGCGGCCCGATCTCGGCGAGAACCGCAAGGTCTCGATGTGATGCCGATTGAACAGCCCGAGATTCCACCCTCGACACCGGGCACGCCGACCGAACCGCCGCCGGGAATTCCGCCCGGCAATCCGCAGCCCGAGATCGCGCCACCGGTGCGCGAGCCAGGCGAATCACCGCGCCCGGAGGAATTGCCGGGCCGCGTGCCCGAAGAGATTCCGTCACGCGGGCCGAATCGACCGCTTACGCCGAACCCTGCGACGGATGCGAGTCCGACGCGGGGTTACGCGCGAGGCTGACTCATCACGTGCAGGCGATTAAAGCTGGGCCTGAATGCGCAATGAACGTTGCCATAGTGAGATGATTTGCGTGCAGAAATAAATCGGACTGCGGTTGCATCGCCCGCCACAATGCGGCCTAACGCTTAGCCGTTCATCACAAGACTTCGTCAAAGAACCTTCCGGGGAAGTTCACCACCATGACCAACCTTCGTCTCGTGCTGCTTGCAACGACGGCTCTGACCGCGATGCAATTCGCAAGCTCCGCATCGCATGCGCAGAGTGCGCCGCCGCTCGTGCTGGCGCAGGCCCAGCCGGATGCCGGGCCTGACGGAAAACCGAAGCAGCCGCCGAAGGGACCGCCTTCGGCTGCGCCGCCCGCAGCACCTGCGCGTCCGGCCGCACCGCCTCCCGCGGCGGCGCCGCCTCCAGCGCCTCCGCCGGCAGCCGCACCCGCGCGACCGGCAGCACCACCGCCGCCCCCGCCCCCGCCCGCGGCC
>NZ_JBYSYD010000007.1:0-225335 GCF_058782905.1 Bradyrhizobium sp. FW305-F6 | reverse complement strand
CGGGTCAGCGTCGAAGCCGCCGATTCCAGCTGCACAGCCGAGGCCGAGACGTTGGAGACGATGGTGCCGACCGCGCTTTCGAAATCGTCGGCGAAGCGGATCAGCTCGGCGCGGCGGCTGGCGGCCTGCTCCCGGTTCTGGACTTCGCTGGCGGCGGCATCGCGCTCGGCCTTGGCGACGGCCTGGACCTTGAACTCCTCGACGGCGCCGGCCATCTCTCCGATCTCGTCCTTGCGCCCCAAGCCGGGCAGCACGACGTCGAAATTGCCCGAGGCCAGCTCGCGCATCGCCTTGCACATCGCGATCATCGGACGCGAGATGCCGGTGCCGAGCAGGAAGGCGAGAACCGCGCCCAGCAGCGTGCCACCGACCGCCAGCATCAGCACCAGCTGCTCGGTCTGCCCGATGGTCGCTTCGGATTCGGCATCCAGCCGTTGCTGCTCCGCGACGAGGTCCGCCTTCAAGGCGGTCGCGCCTTCCTGGATTGCAGAGGCCGCGCCGTTCATCTCGGCGACGAGGCCTTCAACCAGTTTGGCGTTGGCGATCAGCTTCTCCAGCGCTTCGCGATAGGCGCCGAGGATGGCCTTGGCCTCCTTCAGGCCAGAGACGATCTTGTCGTCCATGGAATAGACCGCACTGAGCGAGTTCTCGACGAATTTCAGCCGCGCCAGCGCGCTGTTCGCGATCGCCTGATCGGAGGTCAGCACGAACTGGGTGGCTGCAGCGCTCGCTGTCTGGAATTGGGCGTTGACCTGCTTGGTGCCGAACTCGATGGCCTGCGCCTCGGAATCGGACGCGTTGTTGCCGATATCGTCGAGCTTGTACTTCAGGAGATTGGCCTGGCGCTGCAGCTGGTTCTGCACCAGCAGCGCGCTGTCACGCTTGGCCTGGAGCACCCTGGCGAAGGTGGTGGAGAAGCTGGAAAACTCCTTGGCGAGCTTGCCGAGGCTTTCCTGCCGCGCCGGCTGCTTGGCACCCTTGGCGGCCTGGTCGATGGCGTTCTTCAGGCTCGCCTCGGCATCCAGCGCCGCCTTGGCGTCGTCTTCCTTGCCGGTGACGACGAAATATCTGACGGCCGAACGGTAGCCGAGCAACTCGCGGTCGATGGTGCGGGCGAGATCGGCCTCGGACACGCTGCTGCGGTAGGATCCGACCCCCGAGGCGACCCGCTCGAAGCCGAAATAGGAGAAGGCCATGCTGCCGGCGGAGATCACCAGCACGGCGGCGAAGCCGAGAACGATCTTTGCGCGGAATTTGAGGGTCGGAAACAATGTGCGCTTGGACGGCGACGCGATACGCCCGGACATTCCCAACCCCCATTTTCATTGCGACCATGGTCCGGAGGCGCCTCGCCCCCAGACCCGGCTGCGCAAAACTAGGGCAGAATCGATAAGGGGCAGTAAATTTGGCGGCCGGCACGATCCAGGGCGGGTTGGCCAGAGGCCGATCGGCCCGGCACAAGACGCTGGCATCCCACTTTCTCCGGCCCGCACCCCACGGCACGAGCGCAAATCGTCGCGCTGGGGCGATCAATGACTTTTCGATGACGGCGGCGACCAAAATCCTAGTTGCAAAGTTCCGGGTCGCTGTCTCTAATTAGAAACAATCAAAATCATCCCGGGAGGACTTCACGTGTCTACAGTCAAACTGACGGTCAACGGCAAGGCCGTTGCTGTCGACGTCGAGGACCGCACGCTGCTGGTCCAGCTCCTGCGCGATCACCTCAACCTCACGGGAACGCATGTCGGCTGCGACACCAGCCAGTGCGGCGCCTGCGTCGTGCACATGGACGGCAAGGCCGTGAAATCCTGCACCATGCTGGCGGGACAGGCCGATGGGGCCAGCATCACCACGATCGAGGGCATCGCCAAGGGCGACGAGCTGCACCCGATGCAGGCCGCCTTCCGCGACAATCACGGCCTGCAATGCGGCTATTGCACGCCGGGGATGATAATGTCGGCGATCGACATCGTGAACCGTCACGGCGGCCAGCTCGACGAGGCGACCGTCCGCACGGAGCTCGAAGGCAATATCTGCCGCTGCACCGGCTATCACAACATCGTCAAGGCCGTGCTGGATGCGGCCGGCCGCATGAAGGTCTCGCAGGCGGCCGAGTAAGCGGCGCGCCTCGAAGCAAGAACAATCGCCGCAGCCGTCGATGGACGGCGCGGTCAAGGAAATTTCCGGTCGGGAGGACCAGTCATGGGTGTTGAAGGTATCGGCGCACGCGTCGTGCGCAAAGAAGACAAGCGTTTCATTACCGGCAAGGGCCGCTACGTCGACGACATCAAGCTGATGGGCATGACCCATGCCTATTTCATCCGCAGCCCGCACGCGCACGCCAAGGTCAAGAAGATCGATTCGTCCGCCGCTCTGGAGATGCCGGGCGTGGTCGCGGTGCTCACCGGCCAGCAGCTGGTCGACGACAAGGTCGGCAACCTGATCTGCGGCTGGGCCATCACGTCGAAGGACGGCAGCCCGATGAAGATGGGCGCATGGCCGGCGATGGCGCCGGAGACGGTGCGCTTCGTCGGCCAGGCCATCGCGGTCGTGATTGCCGAGAGCAAGAATCTGGCGCGCGACGCGGCGGAAGCCGTCGTCGTCGACTACGAGGAGCTTCCCGCGGTCGCCGACATGAAGGCCGCGATCAAGACCGGCGCACCGCAGCTTCACCCTGAAGCGCCCGGCAACCAGGTCTATGACTGGGTGATCGGCGACGAGGGCGCCACCGATGCCGCCTTCGCCAAGGCCGCCAACGTCGTGAAGCTCGACGTCACCAACAACCGCCTCGCTCCGAACGCGATGGAGCCACGGGCGGCGATCGGCGACTACGACGCCGCCGAGGAGCACTTCACGCTCTATACGACCTCACAGAATCCGCATGTCGCCCGCCTCGTGCTGTCGGCGTTCTACAACATCGCCCCCGAGCACAAGCTGCGTGTGATCGCGCCAGACGTCGGCGGCGGCTTCGGCTCCAAGATCTTCATCTATCCCGAGGAGATGGTGGCGCTGTGGGCCTCCAAAAAGGTCGGCCGTCCCGTCAAATGGACCGGCGACCGCACCGAGGCCTTCCTCACCGACGCGCACGGCCGCGACCACATCACCCATGCCGAGATGGCGTTCGACGCCAACAACAAGATCATCGGGTTGAAGGTGAAGACCTACGCCAATTTCGGCGCCTATATGTCGCTGTTCTCGTCCTCGGTGCCGACCTATCTCTACGCGACGCTGCTGTCGGGCCAGTACAACATCCCGGCGATCCATGCCGAGGTGATCGGCGTCTACACCAACACCACGCCGGTCGACGCCTATCGCGGCGCGGGCCGCCCGGAGGCGAGCTACCTGGTCGAACGTCTGATGGAAACGGCGGCGCGGCAGCTCAACGTCGATCCGGCCCAGCTGCGCCGGACCAACTTCATCACGCAGTTTCCGCACCAGACGCCTGTGATCATGGCCTACGACACCGGCGACTTCAACGCGTCGCTCGACGCCGCGATGAAGGCGATCGACTATGCAGGCTTCCCCGCCCGCAAGGCCAAGGCGAAGGCCGATGGCAAGCTGCGCGGCATCGGCGTGTCCTGCTACATCGAGGCCTGCGGCATCGCGCCGTCGAAGGCGGTCGGCAGCCTCGGCGCTGGCGTCGGCCTGTGGGAATCGGCCGAGGTCCGCGTCAACCCGGTCGGCACCATCGAGATCCTCACGGGATCGCACAGCCACGGCCAGGGTCACGAGACCACATTCTGCCAGCTCGTCGCGGAACGGCTGGGCATTCCGATCAGCCAGGTCTCGATCGTCCATGGCGACACCGACAAGGTGCAGTTCGGCATGGGCACCTACGGCTCGCGCTCGGCGGCCGTCGGCCTCACCGCGATCCTGAAAGCCATGGAGAAGATGGAATCCAAGGCCAAGAAGATCGCGGCGCACGCGCTGGAAGCTTCGGAAGCCGACATCGTCATCGAGAACGGCGAGTTCAAGGTGACAGGCACCGACAAGGCGATCGCCCTGCCGATGGTCGCGCTCGCGGCCTACACCGCGCACAATCTGCCTGACGGGATGGAGCCGGGGTTGAAGGAGAGCGCCTTCTACGACCCGACCAACTTCACCTTCCCGGCCGGCGCCTATATCTGCGAGCTCGAGGTCGATCCCGGCACCGGTAAGACCTCCTTCGTCAACTTCGTCGCGGCGGACGATTTCGGCCGGCTGATCAATCCGATGATCGTCGAGGGCCAGGTCCATGGCGGCCTTGTGCAGGGCATCGGTCAGGCATTGCTCGAGCATGCGATCTACGATGCCAACGGCCAGCCGATCACTGCCTCGTTCATGGATTACGCCATGCCGCGTGCCGACGACGTGCCGTCGTTCAACCTGTCCCACACCACGACGCTGTGCCCGGGCAATCCGCTCGGCATCAAGGGTTGCGGCGAGGCCGGCGCGATCGGGGCGTCGGCGGCCGTGATCAACGCGATCACGGATGCGATCGGCAAGAACAATCTGGAAATGCCCGCAACCCCCGACCGGGTGTGGCGCACGATCCACGCGGCTTGAGGGAGGACCGAAGATGTACCAGACCACTTATCATCGTGCCTCCTCGGTCGACGAGGCCGCCAGCCTGTTCGCAAAAGGTAGCGAGTCGAAGTTCCTGGCAGGCGGTCAGACGCTGCTGCCGGTCATGAAGCAGCGCCTCGCAGGTCCCTCCGACGTCATCGACCTCGGCAGGATCAAGGAGCTGCAGGGCGTCGAGCTGTCGGGCGATACGCTGACCATCAAGGCCGGCACGATCTATTACGACATCATGACGAATGCCGACGTGAAGAAGGCGATCCCTGCGATCTCCTATCTCACCTCCGTGCTCGGCGATCCCGCCGTGCGCTACCGTGGCACGATCGGCGGCTCGATCGCCAACAACGATCCTGCCGCGGATTTCCCGGCCGCGCTGCTCGCGCTCGGCGCCACCGTGAAGACCAACAAGCGGTCGATCGCGGCGGATGATTTCTTCAAGGGCCTGTTCACCACGGCGCTGGAAGACGGCGAGATCATCACCGCCGTGTCATTCCCGGTGCCAGCGAAGGCGGGCTACGAGAAGATGCGGCACCCGGCCTCGCGTTTCGCACTGACCGGCGTGTTCGTCGCGCAGACCAAGTCAGGCGAGGTTCGGGTCGCCGCGACCGGCGCCTCCCAGAATGGAGTGATGCGGGTGCCTGCGATCGAGGCCGCGCTGAAGGCGAACTGGTCGCCGGCGGCGATCGACGGCGTGAGCATCTCGGCGAGCGGATTGCTGGCTGACATCCACGGCACGGCGGAGTACCGCGCCAATCTGATCAAGGTGATGGCGCAGCGCGCGGTGGCAGCTGCACGCGGATAGCGTCTCCACGCAATTTTTCCGCGGCGCGCACTTCGGTGCGCGCCGTTTTATTTTGGCCATGCGGCATGAAAACCGCTTGCCTCGTTGGCGTGAAGGCGGGAAAAGTTAATCGGCCGATTAACTCGCCCCATAGAAGAATGTCGGAGACGATGCCGGGCTACCGGCATGCGCTCGCGCCCCCGAGGAAACAACAACGTGCTCGATAAATCAGCCCCCACCTCATCCGTCCGCACCTCCGGCCCGCTGTCGGGCTTCCGCATCGTCGAATTCGCCGGCATCGGGCCGGGTCCGTTTGCCTGCATGATGCTGGCCGACATGGGCGCCGACGTCGTCACTCTCGACCGCGTCGGCGCGAAGAAGAGCATGAAGTCGGTCGCAGGCCGCGGCCGCAAGGTGATCGAGCTCGACCTCAAGGACAAGGCGGCGATCGCGCAAGTGCTCGACCTGCTCGCCAGCGCCGATGCTCTGGTCGAAGGCTTTCGCCCCGGCGTGATGGAACGGCTCGGCCTCGGGCCGGATGTGGTGCTCGCACGCAATCCAAAACTGGTCTATGGCCGCATGACCGGCTGGGGCCAGGAGGGCCCGCTCGCCAATGCCGCCGGCCATGACATCAACTACATCTCCATCACCGGCGCGCTCGCCGCGATCGGCACGAAGGAGGCGCCGGTGCCGCCGCTCAATCTCGTTGGCGATTTTGGCGGCGGCGCGCTCTATCTCGTCGTCGGCGTGCTCGCAGCGCTCCTGGAGGCGCAGAAATCCGGCAAGGGCCAGGTGGTCGACGCCGCCATGTGCGACGGCGCGGCCTCGCTGATGTCGTTCTTCTTCGACATGGCCACGATGGGTCGCTGGACCGAAGAGCGCAACCAGAACTTCCTCGACGGCGGCGCGCATTTCTACGGCGTCTACGAATGCGCCTGCGGGCACTTCGTCTCGATCGGCTCGATCGAGCCGCAATTCTACGCGCTGCTGCGCGAGCACGCCGGCCTCACCGACGCCGATTTCGACGCCCAGATGGATCGCAAGGCCTGGCCGGCGCTGAAGGAGAAGCTGAAGGCCGTGTTCAAGAGCAAGACGCGCGAGGACTGGTGCAAGATCATGGAAGGCACCGACATCTGCTTCGCACCGGTGCTGACCATGTCGGAGGCGACACAACATCCGCACATGGTCGCCCGCAACGTCTTCATCGAGCGTCACGGCGTGAAGCAGCCTGCACCGGCACCGCGCTTCTCGCGCACGCCGTCGGCGGCACGCGAGCCGGAGGCGGCGGAGATCGGCGCGGTGATGACGGCGTGGAAGGGCTGACGTCATTCCGGGGCGCTCGCGTCGCGAGCGAACCCGGAATCTGGAGATAATCACATCGAGATTCCGGGTTCGCGCTGACGCGCGCCCCGGAATGACGGTCAGGCCGCGTCCACCTTCAGCACCCCGCGCCGGATCTGATCCTCCTCGATCGATTCGAACAGGGCCTTGAAATTGCCCTCGCCGAAACCGTCGTCGCCCTTGCGCTGGATGAACTCGAAGAAGATCGGGCCGATCGCGTTGGCCGAGAAGATCTGCAGCAGCACCTTGGTCTGGCCGCCCTCGACCACGCCCTCGCCGTCGATCAAGATGCCGTTCTTCTTCAGCCGCGCCAGATCCTCGCCATGCTTGGGCAGGCGCGAGTCGACCTTCTCGAAATAGGTGTCGGGCGGCGACGGCATGAACGGCAGGCCGGCCTCACGCAGGTCTTCGATGGTGCGGTAGATGTCGCGGCAACCGCAGGCGATGTGCTGGATGCCTTCGCCGCGATAGGTCTTGAGATATTCCTCGATTTGGCCGGACTCGCCGGCATCCTCGTTGATGGGAATGCGGATCTTGCCGTCGGGGCTGGTCAGCGCGCGCGAGAACAGGCCAGAGGCGCGGCCCTCGATGTCGAAGAAGCGGATCTGGCGGAAGTTGAACAGCTTCTCGTAGAAGCCGGCCCAGACGTTCATGCGGCCGCGATGGACGTTATGGGTGAGATGGTCGAGATAGAACAGGCCGGCGCCAACCGGCTTGGGATCGCGCGCGCCCAGCCATTCGAACTCGCCATCATAGGCCGAGCCTTTGGCGCCGTAGCGGTCGACCAGATAAAGCAGGCTGCCGCCGATGCCCTTGATGGCGGGCACGTCCAGCGTCTTCTGTGCGGATGAGGCATTGGCCGGCTCGGCGCCGAGCGCAATCGCGCGGTCATAGGCCGCCTTGGCATCGACGACGCGGAACGCCATCGACGGCGCGCAGGGGCCGTGGGCGGCGACGAACTCGTAGCCGTGAGTGCCGGGCTCCTCGTTGACGAGATAGTTGATGTCGCCCTGGCGATAGACCGTGATCTTCTTGGTCCTGTGGCGCGCGACCGGCGCATAGCCCATCAGCTTGAACAGCGCGTGCAGCTGTTCGGGGTCGGGGTGCGCATATTCGACGAACTCGAACCCGTCGGTGCCCATCGGATTGTCGGCGCTGATCGTGGCCGGCGGTGCATCGTGCGGAAACGGTCCCATGATATTCTCCCGAATGGCTGCTGACAGGAACTATCCTTCATGGGCCATGCAATGAGCGTGCAAACGAGACGGCGTTTGGCTATCGTATGCACGATCCGTGCATGAAATGGATGAATGACGCATGATATCTGTTGATGCCTTCGACCTCAGGATCCTCAGCGCGCTCCAGGACGACGGCCGCCTCACCAACCAGGAGCTGGCCGAGCTCGCCGGCCTCTCGGCCTCGCAATGCTCACGGCGCCGGATGCGACTGGAGGAGGATAAGGTGATATCAGGCTATCATGCCGACCTCTCCAGCGAGGCGCTGGGCTTCGGCGTGATCGCCTTCATCCAGGTGGGGCTAGCGACCCACTCCCCGGACAATTCCAAGCGTTTTCGCACGCTGGTGAACCGGATCGACGAGATCCAGGAGGCGTATTCGCTGACGGGCGACGCCGACTATGTGCTGAAAGCCGTTCTGCGCGATCTCAAGGGCCTCTCCAACCTCGTCAACGACGTCCTGATGCCGCATCAAAGCGTGGCGCATGTGCGCTCGTCGATCGTGCTGGACCGGCTGAAAGAGAGCTCGAAGCTGCCACTCAAGGAATTAAAGCCCGGCTGAAATCGAGGGAACTACGGCATTCGCGCCGGCTGCGCGATCTGCGATGATCCCAGTCCCATGTCCGGAGATTCAACATGGCGCTCCAGCTGCGACCGAACTGCGAATATTGCGACCGCGACCTGCCGCCCGCCGCAACCGATGCGCGGATCTGCTCCTATGAATGCACGTTCTGTGCGGACTGCGTCGAGACCAGGCTGTTCAATGTCTGCCCGAACTGCGGCGGCGGCTTCGCCCCGCGCCCGATCAGGCCGGCGCAGGAATGGCGGCCGGGCGTGTGCACGACGAAGCAGGCGCCGTCCGACAAGCGGGTGCATCTGAAGTACAGCGTGGAAGACGTTGCGGCGCATTGCGCGCGGATCAAGGACGTACCCCCGGAGAGGCGGTAGGTTCGAGGCCGTCGTTCCGGGGCGCGCAAAGCGCGAACCCGGAACCTCGAGATTCTCAGGTGCGCAATTGCGCACCGTAGTTCGATGCTTCGCATCGCCCCGGAATGACAGTGGCCTTACTTCGCCGGCAGAACCGTCCCCTCGACCTCGCCAAAGCCGACGCGGTAGCCGTTCCCCTGGCACCAGCCGCGCATGACGAGGCTGTCGCCGTCCTCCAGGAACGAGCGCCTAGCGCCGCCGGGCAGCTCGACCGGCTCGGTGCCGTTCCAGCTGATCTCGAGCAGACTGCCGCGCTGGTTCTTCTCCGGGCCGGAGATGGTGCCGGACCCTAAGAGATCGCCGACATTCATGGCGCAGCCGCTGGAAGCGTGGTGCATCAATTGCTGCACCGAGGACCAGTACATGTACTTGAAATTGGTGCGGCTGATGCTGGCGGGCGCATTGGCGCTGGCCGCGCGCAACGAGACGTCGAGTTCGACATCGTAGTTCTGCGGCCTGGTCTGCTTGAGATAGTCGAGCGGTACCGGTTGCTGCTCCGGCCCGTTCAGGCGGAACGGCTCCAGCGCCTCACGCGTCACCACCCAGGGGCTGATCGAGGTCGCGAAGACCTTTGCGAGAAACGGGCCGAGCGGCACATATTCCCATTGCTGGATGTCGCGCGCGCTCCAGTCGTTGAGCAGGACGAAACCGAAGATCATCTCCTCGGCCTGGCTCTCGGTGAGCATGCCGCCCATCGGCGACGGCTGGCCGATCACGACGCCCATCTCCAGCTCGAAATCGAGCCGCTTGCACGGCGCGAAGCTCGGCAGGTCCACGTTCGGCGGCTTCAGCTGCCCACGCGGCCGCTTCACTTGGGTGCCGGAGACCACGACCGTAGAGGCACGGCCGTTATAGGCGATCGGCATGTGCAGCCAGTTCGGCTGCAGCGCGTTGTCCTTGCCGCGGAACATGACGCCGACATTGGTGGCGTGCTCCTTCGACGAATAGAAGTCGGTGTAGCCGGAGACGGCGAACGGCAGATGCAGCTTGGCGTCGCGCATGGGAACGAGCGCGCGCTTGCGCAGCTCCTCGTTGTCGCGCAGCTCCGGATGATCCGCGCGCAGGAGTTCGCTGATGCGCGCGCGGGTCTTGCTCCAGACTTTAGGCCCGAGCGCCATGAACGGATTGAGCGAGGGTCCCGAGAACACGCCGAGCGGGCCGACGTCGAGCCGGCAATCCTGCTCGAGCTCCCAGAGATCGAGCACGTAATCGCCGATCGCGACACCGACGCGCGGGGTCGGATTGGCCGCCGTCGAGAACATGCCATAAGGCAGGTTCTGGATCGGAAAGTCGGAGGAAGTTTCGACCTCGATGAAGGAGCGGAGGCTGGGGTCGTTGGGGTGGGGCATTGGTTTCCCGTGAGCGCAGCGGTGACGGTGTCACCCTCCCCTGGAGGGGGAGGGTCGGTTCGCATGAAGCGAAGCGTAATGCGAAGCGGGGTGGGGTGATCTCTCCACTCGGCACCGCCTCAATGGAGGGACTGTCACCCCACCCCGCTCGCTGACGCGAGTGACCCTCCCCCTCCAGGGGAGGGTAAGAGACCTCACAGCCTATTCGGATCGAAGCGCTTCTCCAACCCCTTCCAACAATCCGCGTAGTCGGCCTGGAGCGTGGCGGCGTTTGCGGCATGCGCGGTGACACGCTGCGGGTAGCGGGTCTCGAACATGAAGGCCATGGTGCCGGTCAGCTTCACCGGCTTCAATTCGCCGTTGCTGGCGTGCTCGAAGGCGTCGCGGTCGGGACCGTGCGGCAGCATGCAATTGTGCAGGCTCATGCCGCCGGGGACGAAGCCCTGCGGCTTGGCGTCGTAGACGCCGTAGATCAGGCCCATGAACTCGCTCATGATGTTCATGTGATACCAGGGCGGTCTGAAGGTGTTGTCGGCCACCATCCAGCGCTCGGGGAAAATCACGAAGTCAATATTCGCCGTGCCAGCCGTCTCCGACGGCGAGGTCAGCACCGTGAAGATCGAGGGATCGGGATGGTCGAAGCCGATCGCGCCGACCGGCGAGAAGGTGCGCAGATCGTATTTGTACGGCGCATAATTGCCGTGCCAGGCGACGACGTCGATCGGCGAATGCGGCAACGTCGTCTTGAACAGGGAGCCGCCCCATTTCACGTAGAGCTCGGTCGGCGTGTCCTTGTCCTCGTAATGCGCAACGGGGGTGAGGAAGTCGCGCGCATTGGCCAGGCAGTTGGCACCGATCGGCCCGCGCTCCGGCAGCGTGAAGGCGCCGCCATAGTTCTCGCAGAGATAGCCGCGCGCCGGACCGTTCGGAATCTCGACGCGGAACTTGACGCCGCGCGGGATCACCACGATCTCGCCGGGCTCGGCATCGATGCGGCCGAATTCGGTGACGAGGCGCAGATTGCCCTGCTGCAGCACGAACATCAGCTCGCCGTCGGCATCGTAGAAATGCTGGTCCACCATGGACTTGGTGATCACGTAGACATGCGCGGCCATGCCCGCTTGCGTGTTCACGTCACCGGCGGTGGTCATGGTCTGCACGCCCTGGACGAAGGTGACCTCCTCCTTCGGCAGCGGCGTCGGATCCCAGCGCAGCTGCGCGATCGGGAGGTCGTATTCATGGCACGGCGCGGAGCGCCACAGCCCGGCCTCGGCCTTCTCGAAACGGCCGGAATGCTTCACCGAAGGGCGGATGCGATAGAGCCAGGAACGCTCATTGCTGCCGCGCGGCGCGGTGAAGGGCGAGCCGGACAATTGCTCGGCATAGAGCCCGTAGGCGCAGCGCTGCGGCGAGTTGCGTCCGATCGGCAGCGCGCCCGGCAGCGCCTCGGTCTCGAAAGAGTTGCCGAAGCCGGACATGTAGCCCGGCGTCACCTGGGCCGAGCTGCGGATGATCTGGTCCGGCGAGGTATTGATGTTCATGACTATCCTCCTCCTTGCAGGGCGGCCCACATTTCCTGGTCGCGCTTGTCGGTCCAGATCACGGGGTCGTCGATCCCGGACGCCTCGTCGTAGGCGCGCGACACGTTGAACGGCAGGCAGTGCTCGTAGATGGCGAAGCTGGAGAACTTCGGATCCATCACCTCGCGCGTCGCCGCCATGGATTCTTTCAGCGTCCGTCCCTTGGCGACCGAAATTTCAGCGGCGCCATAGAGCGAGGTGACGAAGTCGCGCGTCATCGCGATGGCTTCGCGCACCGTCGCCGTTCCCTTCAGCGCGTCACCGCGGCCCGGCGCGATCGCCTTCGGATTGAAGTTGCGTATCTCGTTCAGCGTCATCGGCCATTCCCGCAAATGGGCATCGCCGCAATAGCAGGCGGAGTGATATTCGATCAGGTCGCCGGAGAACATCGCCTCCGCATCCGGCACCCAGGCGACGATGTCGCCGGAGGTATGGCCGGCGCCCAGCTGCATCAGGCGCACCTCGCGCTTGCCGAGATAGATCGTCATCTCACCTTCGAAGGTCAGCGTCGGCCAGGTCAGGCCGGGGATGCTGGCGGCGTCCTGGAACAGCCGCGGGAAGCGGCCGTATTCGGAATCCCAATCCTGCTGGCCGCGCTCGGCGATTAACCGGTGCGTCTCCTGCGAAGCGACGATGCCCTGCGCCTTGTAGGCGGAGGCCCCGAGCACGCGCACGGCGTGATAGTGCGACAGCACGACATATTTGATCGGCTTGTCGGTGACGGCGCGGACGCGCTCGATCACCTTGTTCGCCATCGCCGGCGTTGCCTGCGCGTCGAACACGAGGCAGCCATCGTCACCGACGATGACCGCCGTGTTGGGATCGCCCTCGGCGGTGAAGGCATAGAGATCGGTCCCGATCTCGGAGAAGGTGATCTTTTTCTCGGAGAGATCGCCGGTGGATGCGAAGTTCTTCGCCATCAATTCGTCCTTCAGGTGACAGGGTTATTGCTGTTGTTGTTGCTGCTGCTGGCCGTCGATCATGCGGCGCTTGGCCAGGGCGATCGCCTCGCGCAGCACGTCGATGTCGCCGATATGGTTGGCGAGAATCAGCACCAGCGCCGCGTCGAAATCGGCGCTCTGCTCCTCGGTCAGATCACGATGCGCCTCGACGACGGCGCGGAAGGCATCGTCGGGACGTAAAAAGTTTGAGGTGGTGGAGAGCGGCATGCGAGACCTCAATACAGACCTTCGGCCCGCGCCAGTGCCGCCGAGATCGCCGAACGGGTCGGATGGCGGAAGCGAGCCGCAACATAACCGTCGGGCCTCAGCAGATAGGCGGCACCCTGCTCGGCGCCATAGCGCTTCGCGACCAGACCCAAGGGATCCGCAAATCCACCCTCGGCCCCAATGCGGATACCCTTGATACTGTCGGGCGCATCAATCGGCCCGCCATTGCTGAACGACAGCAAGGTGAAGTCCGTGCCACCCCTGCGGAAGGCATCCGTCAGATAGAACTGTTCACCGCCACGCGTTGCGACAGGCGCGTCGAGCATCGAACAGCCGGGCGAGGGCCCGCCGCGCCACGTCTCCGCATCGAGCGAGGACAGCGGCGAATCGTAGCTGCACGGCACCGACAGCCGGCCACCATTGACCATGCGCTTGCCGAACTCTGTCTCCTTGGCGAGCGACAGCACCGCCTTACGCAGCCGCGCCTCCTGATGCGAGTTCGGCGCCATGAAATCGGTCGAGCGCGTGGATTCGCGGATGTTCTCGTCCGCCGCCATGCTGCGCTCGAGGTGGTAGCTCTCGAGCAGGCTCGCGGGCGATTTGCCGCGCAGCACGCGGTCGAGCTTCCAGGACAAATTCTCCGCATCTTCGAGCCCGGAATTGGCGCCGCGCGCGCCGAAGGGCGAGACCTGGTGCGCGGAATCGCCGGCGAAGATCACCCGGCCGTGGATGAAGCGCTCCATCCGCCGGCACTGGAACTTGTAGAGCGATATCCACTCGAACTCGAACTTGTCGTGGCCGAGCATGCGCGCGATGCGCGGCCGCACGTTCTCCGGTCTCTTCTCGACGACAGGATCGGCATAGCGGTTGAGCTGGAGGTCGATGCGCCAGACGTCGTCGGGCTGCCGATGCAAGAGCGCCGAACGCCCGGCATGGAACGGCGGATCGAACCAGAACCAGCGCTCGGTCGGAAATTCCGCGGTCATCTTGACGTCCGCGATCAGGAACTGATCCTCGAACACCTGGCCGGCGAATTCCGCACCGACCATCTGCCGCAGCGAGGAGCGCGCGCCGTCGCAGGCGATGACGTACTGCGCATTGAGGCGATAGGCACCCTCCGGCGTCTCGATCGTCAGCACGGCGGAATCGTTGCGTTGCTCGAGTGCCGTCACCTTGTTGCGCCAGCGCAGGTCGATCTCAGGCAGTTCGTTGATGCGATCGACCAGATAGGCCTCGGCGTAATATTGCTGGAGGTTGATGAAGGCCGGCCGCTTGTGACCGTCCTCCGGCAGCAGGTTGAATTGGTAGAGCTGTGATTCGCCGTGGAAGATGCGGCCGACGCTCCACACCACGCCCTTCTCGACCATGCGGTCGCCGACGCCGAGCCGGTCCCAATATTCCAGCGAGCGTTTCGAGAAGCAGATCGCGCGCGAGCCTTCGCCGATGCGGTCGGCATCATCCAGCAGCACGACGCGCTGGCCGCGCTGGGCGAGATCGATCGCCAGCGACAGGCCGACAGGGCCGGCGCCGACGATCACGACCGGATGCTCCGCGGGGCTCGGGCGGCCCTGATCCGGGTGACGGCGATAGCCGAACTGGGTCTTGGCTTGAGCGGTCTTGGCGTGAGGGGTATTGGCCGGCGCCATACACGAACCTCGGCTCTGGTCAGAAGAGGACTGATCTGCTAGATAGTCTCACGTGCAACTATTTTGGACCGGAGCCGGCCGGCCGTCAACCGGGAATTCGGAGCGCTCTCCTTGGCGAGGACATCCAGCGACATCGCGTTGAAGACCCGTGAGGCCGACGAGGCTTCAGTTCGGCCAAAGCCGCGACTCGACCTGTTCAAGTTCGTGCCGTTCCGCCTCAACCGGCTTGCAGCGGAGGTCAGTTCCGCGCTTGCGGTCGAATATCAGGAACGGCACGGCCTCGACATTCCGGCCTGGCGGGTGATCGCCACGCTCGGCTTCCGCGTTGATGCCTGTAGCGCGCAGTACATTGCGCAATGCACGCGGACGCACAAATCCACCATCAGCCGCGCGGTGACAATGCTGCTCGACGAGCGCCTGATCGAGCGGGTCGAGAACCGGGCCGACCGCCGCGAATTCCGCCTGCAACTGACCAGGAAGGGCCGCGCGCTGTACGAGGAGCTGTTTCCGCAATTGCTGCGGCGCGAGGACGAAATCCTCGCCTGCCTCTCCGCGCAGGAGCGCAAGCAGCTCTCGACTCTCCTCGACAAGATCGAGCAAAGCCTCGACCTGATCCAGACCAGCGAAGAAGCGGATGCCAAGCAGGCGTATTAGCTCCTCCGTCATTCCGGGGCGCCGCGAAGCGGAGAGCTATGGTGCGCAATTGCGCACCTGAGAATCCATTGCGCCGCAGGTTACGAGGATAGATGGATTCCGGGTTCGCGCTACGCGCGCCCCGGAATGATGGCTGCTATTTCGCAAACGACCGCGACGGCGGCAGATGCAGTGCGAAGGCATCGACCTTGTCGCTGGCGCGCGGATAGATCTCCGTCACGATCGGATCATGACCGGGAATGAACCTGTCGGGATGACCGGCGAGGCGCTCGATCGTCTCCCAGCCCATCGCCATGTCGCCGACATTGTAGACGATCGGAAATGGGCTCCTGCGCTGCAGATTGGCGTAATAATGCGCGGCATCGGAGGCCAGCACCACCGGGCCGCGCGCGGTCTCGACCTTGACCACCTGCAAGCCGTCGGAATGGCCGCCGACGCGGTGCACGGTCACGCCCGGGGCGACCTCGCCGTCGCCGGAATGGAAGGTGACACGCTCGCCATAGACGTGGCGCACCATCTGGGTGACATGCTCCACCGAGAATGGGTGACGCAACAGGCCATTGCACATGCAGCGCCCGGTCGCGTAAGCCATCTCACGCTCCTGGAGATGGAAGCGCGCATTGGGGAAGCGGTCGAGATTGCCGGCGTGGTCGTAATGCAGATGCGTCACGATGACGTCGCGAATTGCTGTTGCTGCGACGCCGAAACGCTCCAGCGCGTCGACGGGATTGAGCGTGAGCTTGCGCGCCCGCGCGCTCGCCTCCTCGGCATTGAAGCCGGTATCGACCAGGATGTCGCGGCCCTGCCCTCGGATCAGCCAGACGAAATAGTCGAGATCCTGCGCCGCACTGTCATGCGGGTCGGGCAGGAGGAAGTTCATATGGGGGGTGCGGGGCGACATTGTCGCATAGCGCAGGGCGTAGATTTCGTAGGCGTTTCCCATGGAGTTGCTTTTCTGAGTTGGATCTTGCGGGACGATCGTCCACACCAAGCCATCGCCGGCAGCAAAGGTCAAACGCCGGGCGTTGCGGCGAAGGCAGGTTGCAATGTGAGACCAATCACATCCTCATTGCCAGGGTTGCCCTAACGTCGCGCCGATAGATCGAGATCACGAGGACTGTCATGACGACCCCTCCGTTCCGCTCACAGCACACCCCTGGGTGGCGGTCCGTCGACACGATAATGCCGAATCTCCAAGCGGTTGACGCCCCCCGTCTCCGGTTTGATAATGAGATAAGCGTAAGTTAAGGTCGCCGCGGCGCAAGCTGGAACGGCGCCTTTTTGGCTGGACCGCGCTGATTATGAAAATTCGCTTCTTTTTCCTTCTGTCCTTGCTCGTCTCGCTTGTCCCGACTGCCCCGTCGCTTGCAGCCGGCGAGCGCTTCGCGCTCGTCATCGGCAACGCCAAATATCCGGATGCGGATGCTCCGCTCAAGGAACCGATCAATGATGCCCGCGCCGTCGCGGATGAACTGAAGCGCGACGGCTTTTCGGTCGAGATCGGCGAGAACCTGACCGGCGACGGCATGCGCCGCGCCTTCGACAAGCTTTACGGCAAGATCAAGCCGGGATCGGTGGCGCTGGTGTTCTTCAGCGGTTTCGGCATCCAGTCGGCGCGCCAGAGTTACCTGCTGCCGGTCGATGCGCAGATCTGGACCGAATCCGACGTGCGCCGCGATGGTTTCAGCCTCGAGACCGTGCTTGGCGAGCTCAACACCCGCGGCGCCGGCGTCAAGATCGCGCTGATCGACGCCTCCCGGCGCAATCCGTTCGAGCGCCGGTTCCGCAGCTTCTCGGCCGGCCTGACTCCGGTCATCGCACCGAACGGCACGCTGGTGATGTACTCGGCGGCGCTGGCCTCGGTGGTCTCGGACGCCGGCGGCGACCGCAGCCTGTTCGTCCAGGAGCTGCTGAAGGAAATCCGCGTCCCCGACCTGATGGCCGAGGAGACTCTGAACCGGACCAAGATGGGCGTCACCCGGGCCTCGCGTGGCGAGCAGGTGCCGTGGATTTCCTCGTCCTTGGCCGAAGATTTCTCGTTCATTCCGGGCCCGGGCGGATCGCGCCCCTCGACGCCGCCGCCTGCGCCTCCCGCTGCGCCGCCCGTCGCCGTCAACAATCCGCCGCCCGCGCCTCCGGCAACGCCGCCTGCGCCGAAGCCGGCCGAGACGGTTGCCGCACCCGCTCCCGCTGCGCCGGCACCTGCCCCCGCGCCGAAGCCGCAGATCGAGGCGGCCCTTCCCCCGCCGCCACCGCCCCCGCCGGTGAAGCCGGCCGATCCTGCTCTTGTCGCACCGAGCACGGACGGCGGGCCCAGCGCCGCCGTCCTGGCCGACGATCCCACGATCAAAGGCCTGACCGCGAAGATTGCCGCCAATCCTGATGACGTGAACGCGCTGTACCGGCGCGGCCAGGTCTATGCCAGCAAGGGCGCCTACAACCTCGCGATCAAGGATTTCGACGACACCCTCCGGATCAACGCGAAGGACGTCGAGGCCCTGAACAACCGCTGCTGGACCCGCACGGTCGTCGGCGACCTCCAGGGCGCCTTGAAGGATTGCAACGAGGCGCTGCGGCTGCGACCGAACTTCGTCGACGCGCTGGACAGCCGCGGCCTCGTCAACCTGAAGTCGGGCGCGGTGAAGAATGCCATCGCCGATTTCGACGCCGCCCTGAAGATCAACCCGCGCCTGACCTCCTCGCTCTATGGACGCGGCCTTGCCAAGCAACGCAACGGCTCGGCCCAGGAAGGCGCGCTGGACATCGCCAATGCCAAGGCGATGGATCCGAACATCGTTCAGGAGTTCGCAAGCTACGGAGTGCGCTAGTATTTCTTTGAATTGAGGCGGTCCAGGGCTCGAACCTTGAACAGCCCTGGAAAGACCAATCTGGCGGATGCCGCAACACGCCTCTTCGGGTGCTTGTTGCCGGAATTTTTAGAAGCACGCGAGCTGGCTGCGCAGGAGGGACTGGCTATGAGATCGGCTGCAAAAGGGCTTACCGCGATTCTGTCCATCATCACCGTCGGCGCCATGCTGTCATTGCCGACCTCGGCCGCCTATGCGGGCGATGACGGCAACAGCAAGAATGTCACCGAGGACGAGATCGTCCGTGCGCTGGCGCCGGCGCCAAAGAAGCCGCTGACCCGCGGCCTCTCGATCGGCCCGCAGACCGAATCCGCGCCGAATGCGGCCGAGACCAAGCTGCTGCAGTCCGTTCGCGGCCGCTCGACGCGCTCGCTGTCGTCGACCGAGCGCGAGGAGATCGCTTCGGTCGCCAAGGACAAGCCGAACATCGACCTCGAAATCACGTTCGACTACAACTCCGCCAATATCAGCACCAAGTCGCTGCCGGCGGTGCAGGCGCTCGGCCGCGCGCTGACCAGTCCCGACCTGAAGGGCTCCACCTTCGTGGTCGCCGGCCACACCGACGCGGCCGGCGGCGAAGCCTACAACCAGGAGCTTTCGGAACGTCGCGCCGATTCGATCAAGCGCTACCTCGTCGACAAGTACAGCATCTCCGCGACCGACCTCGTCACCGTCGGCTACGGCAAGAGCAAGCTCAAGGATCCGGGCCAGCCGCTGGCGGAGGCCAACCGCCGCGTGCAGGTGGTCAATATGGAAAACAAGACCACCGCATCGAAGTGAGCGCGACGCCATCCTTTTGCAGTGACCAGTCGTGATGTGGTGTAAGGTCTCGCTTCCGAAGCGCGTCCCGCAGCCTTGCGGGACGCCGCTTTGTTTCAGGGAAACGCTCCGTTTGAGCCTCGCGGCCGTGAGCCAGGTCAGGATGATCCGGCGATGAATTTGACTGAGTATCTCAAGCCGGCCGGAACAGTGGCGTTCGTCGTCGCGGTCGGCGTCGGCTATTATCTGTTCGAGCATCGCAAGCGCCCCGAGCCGAAGGAGACGCCGAGCGAGGCGCTCGTCATCGTGACGAAGTCAACCAATGCCTGTTTCTCCGATCTGGTGCGCGTGACGGGCTTCTTCGTGCCGCGGCGCGAAGCGGTGGTCGTTGCCGACCAGGAAGGCTCCAGGGTCACCGACCTGCTCGTCAGCGAGGGCACCATCGTCACCGACAACCAGGAACTGGCGCGCCTGACGCCGCCGCCGCAGATCCCGGGCCAGCCTCAGCGCCCCGGCCCGCAGGGCCCGATCTCGCTGAGAGCGCCGGCGCCGGGTCTCATCACCGAGGTCCGCACCATCGTCGGCGCGCCCGCCTCGCCGCAGGCCGGCCCGATGTTCCGCATCGCCGTCAACAACGAGATCGAGCTCGACGCCCAGGTTCCGGCGGTGCACATGTCCAAGCTCACGGCCGGCGCGACCGTGCGCATCGGCCGCGACGACGCGCCGGACTTGATCGGCCGGGTCCGGCTGGTAGCGCCCGAGATCGACCGTGCCACGCAGCTCGGCCGCGTCCGCATCAGCGTCGCCAACAATCCCTCGCTGAAGGTCGGCGTGTTCGCCCGTGCCTCGATCGACGCCAAGCGAAGCTGCGGCGTCTCGATTCCGAAGACCGCGATCGACCATCTCACCATCCAGGTCGTCAAGGGCAACACCATCGAGACACGCAAAGTGCGGGTCGGATTGTCGTCCGACACCGCGACGGAAATCCTGGAAGGTCTCGACGTCGGCGAGATCGTCGTGGCCGACGCCGGCTCGTCGCTCCATGACGGTGACCAGATCAAGACCATGTTCGCCGATGAACTCGATCGCACGCGGGTACGCTGATGGCTCTCAATATTTCGGCTTGGTCGATCCGCAATCCGCTGCCGTCGGTCGTCTTCTCCATCATCCTTCTGGTCCTTGGCTGGGTGTCCTTCACCAAGCTCGCGATCACGCGGCTGCCCTCGGCCGACATTCCCGTGATCTCGGTCGCGGTCTCGCAATTCGGCGCCGCACCGGCCGAGCTGGAATCCCAGGTCACCAAGACGGTTGAAGACGCCGTCTCCGGCGTCGAAGGTGTGCGCCACATCACCTCCTCGATCACCGACGGCCTGTCGGTCACCACGATCCAGTTCGCGCTGGAGACCAACACCGACCGCGCGCTCAACGACGTCAAGGACGCGGTGACGCGCGTGCGTTCCAACCTGCCGCAGAACGTCACAGAGCCGCTGATCCAGCGCGTCGACGTCATCGGCCTGCCGATCGTGACCTATGCCGCGATCTCGCCCGGCAAGACGCCGGAGCAGCTCTCCTATTTCGTCGACGACGTGGTCAAGCGCGCGCTGCAGGGCGTGCGCGGCGTCGCCCAGGTCGAGCGCATCGGCGGCGTCGAGCGCGAGATTCTCGTGTCGCTCGATCCCGACCGCTTGCAGGCGATGGGGCTGACCGCGGTCAATGTCAGCCAGAGTCTGCGCGGCACCAATGTCGACGTCGCCGGCGGCCGCGCCGAGATCGGCAAGAACGACCAGGCGATCCGCACGCTCGCCGGCGCCAAGACGCTGGGCGATCTCGCCGGCACCATGATCCCGCTGTTCGGCGGCGGCGAGGTCCGGCTCGACGATCTCGGCACCGTCACCGACACCATCGCCGACCGCCGCACCTTCGCCCGCTTCAACGGCGAGCCGGTGGTCGCGCTCGGCATCAAGCGTTCCAAAGGCGCCAGCGACGTCAAGGTGGCCGAGGCCGTGCAGAAGCGCATCGACGCGCTGAAGGCCGCCTATCCCGACGTCGACCTGAAGGTGATCGACACCTCGGTCGAATACACCAACGGCAATTACCACGCCGCGATCTCGACCTTGTTCGAAGGCGCCATCCTCGCCGTCGTCATCGTGCTGTTGTTCCTGCGCGACCTGCGCGCCACCATCATCGCCGCGATCTCGCTGCCGCTGTCGATCTTCCCCGCGTTCTGGGCGATGGACCTGCTCGGCTTCTCCCTGAATCTGGTCAGCTTCCTCGCCATCACGCTGTCGACCGGCATTCTCGTCGACGACGCCATTGTCGAGATCGAGAACATCGTCCGGCACATGAACATGGGCAAGTCGCCCTACCGGGCCGCGCTGGAGGCCGCCGACGAGATCGGCCTCGCGGTCATCGCGATCTCGCTGACCATCATCGCAATCTTCGCGCCGGCCAGCTTCATGTCGGGCATCGCCGGACAGTTCTTCAAGCAGTTCGGCATCACCGTCTCGGTGCAGGTGTTCTTCTCGCTACTGGCGGCACGCTTCGTCACGCCGGTGCTGGCCGCCTATTTCCTCAAACACAGCACGCACGAAGAGCCGCCGCCGGGCCGCATCCTGCGATCCTATCACCGCCTCGTAACCTGGTCGGTGAAGCACCATTACATCACGGTGCTGATCGGCCTCGGCGTGTTCGCTGCATCGATCTGGAGCATCACGCTGCTGCCGCAGGGCTTCCTGCCGGCCCAGGACAGCGCCCGCTCTCTGCTTGCGCTGGAGCTGCCGCCGGGCACCCAGCTGGCCTACACCGAAAAGGTCACCGAGGACATCGTCGCGCGGCTGCGCAAACGGCCCGAGGTGAAGAGCATCTTCGTCGACGGCGGGCGCGTCCCGCCGGGCACCCAGGAAGTCCGCCGCGCTGCTTTGATCATCAACTACACGCCCAAGGACAGCCGCGACATCACCCAGCGCGAGCTTGAATTCTCAATCAGCCAGGAGTTGGAGAACGTTCCGGACATCCGCTTCTGGTTCCTCGACGAGAACGGCCTGCGCGCGATCTCGCTGGTGGTGACCGGCGTCGATCCCAACATCGTCAACAACGTCGCGAGCGAGCTTGCGACGCAGATGAAGCGGATTCCCACCATCGCCAACGTCATCTCGGAAACCTCGCTGGAGCGTCCCGAGCTGCGCATCGAACCGCGCGCGGATCTCGCCGCACGGCTCGGCGTCTCCACTGAAAGCCTGTCGCAGACCATCCGGGTCGCCACCATCGGCGACGTCGGACCTGCGCTCGCCAAATTCGACGTCGGCGACCGCCTGGTGCCGATCCGCGTGCAGCTCGAGGATGCCGCCCGCGGCAGTCTGAAGACGCTGGAGCAGCTCCGCGTGCCGCTCGGCGAGCGCGGCGAGAAGGGCGGCGTGCCGCTCTCGGTGATCGCCGACATCAAGTTGGACCAGGGTCCGACCAGCATCAACCGCTACGATCGCGAGCGGCAGGCAACCGTCGCCGCCGACCTCGTCGGCTCGGCCGCGCTCGGCGATGCCACCAAGAAGATCTACGATCTGCCTGTCATGAAGTCCCTGCCGAAAGGCGTGAAGGTCTCGCCCTCCGGCGACGCGGAAAGCCTGAACGAATTGTCGGACGGCTTCGCGACCGCCATCACGGCGGGGCTGATGATGGTCTATGCCGTGCTGGTGCTGCTGTTCGGCACCTTCCTGCAGCCGATCACCATCCTGTTCTCGCTGCCGCTCTCGATCGGCGGCGCCATCGCGGCACTTCTTCTCACCGGCAAGCAGCTCACCACGCCGGTGTGGATCGGCATCCTGATGCTGATGGGCATCGTCACCAAGAACGCGATCATGCTGGTGGAATTCGCCATTGAAGCCATTCGCGCCGGCAAGCCGCGCGAGGAAGCCATGATCGACGCCGGCATGAAACGCGCCCGCCCGATCGTGATGACCACGATCGCGATGGCCGCGGGCATGGTGCCGAGCGCGCTTGCGGTGGGCGCCGGCGGTGAATTCCGCTCGCCGATGGCGCTTGCGGTGATCGGCGGCCTGATCTTCTCGACCATCCTGTCCTTGGTGTTCGTGCCCGCGATGTTCATGGTGATGGACGATTTCGGCGCCCTGATCTGGCGCTTCGCCAAGCGGCTGATCGTGCATAGCGAGGACGCCGAGACGGATGGTCATCACGAAGCGGCGCCGGCGCAAGCGGGGCCAGCTCCGAAGAGCCTCGTGCACCCCGCGGCGGAGTGAGATTGCAAAGGCCGCGGTCGTGCACTGGCAAAAGGCGAGCGCTAACACGATCGACCGCGATCGTGTCCGCAGACGCAGGCTCCCGATTGCTTGACCCTACTCGTTGCGCGCGATCGCGGTCAGCTTGGTCATGTTCCTGAGCAGGATGCGGCCGCGCTGCAGATCGAGGATGGCGTCCTTGCGCCAGGCCTGCAGCTGGCGGTTGACGCTTTCGCGGGCGGCGCCGACGAATATCCCGAGCTGTTCCTGCGAGATGTGCACCTCGGAGCCGAAATCGGCGGCGAGCGCACAGAGCCGCCGGGCCAGGCGCACCGGCAGAGGTTGCAGCATGGACTCTTCCATGCGCTCGCTCTGCCAGCGGATGCGCTGGCACAGCAGGGCGATGATCTTGATCGCGACCTTGGGCTCGCGCTCGAGGAAGCCGAGGAAATCTTCGCGCCGCAGCACGAACAATTCGCTGGGCTCGCCCGCGGTCGCGTCGGCCGTGCGGCTCTGGCCGTCCAGCACCGCGACCTCGCCGAACAGGTCGCCCGGGCCCATGAAATTCAGAGTCAGCCGGCTGCCGTCGGAGGCGCCGGTTTCGATGCGGACCTGGCCGCGGCGGACGCCGAACAGTGCGTCGCCAGGATCGCCCTTCTGGAACAGGACCTCGCCGTTCCCCAGGTGCTGGGTGTGACAGAGATTGGACAGCCGCTGGAGCTCGTCCGCGCCGAGATCGGCGAACATCGGATTCATCTTCAGGATGACCGCAAATTCGGCCTGCTTGCTCATGTCAATGTCCTTATGAACGTTCTGGTCGTTACCCTTGGCAAATCGCTTGAAACCATCAACTTCAGGATCGCGTAAAACCGCGCCGGAGAAGTGTGCCATAAGTCACATAACTTTGCAGCATCCCCTGACTATTTTTACCCGCTTGGAGCCGCTTCCGGTCCGGGGATAAACTTGAGGCGCAAAGGACGGGTGATCTGCCGGGGTCGGCGCCGATTGTCCGTCGCTGGAAAGTCGAGATGAGAGCATTGAAATTCGCCGGCGCAGCATTGGCCGCCGTCATCGTCGCGATCGGGCTTTTGCTCGTGGTCGGGATCCCCTCGGGCTTCCTGACCTCGACGATCGCCTCGCGCGTCGAGACTGCGACCGGCTACCGCCTCACGATCGACGGCACCACGAAGATCAGCCTGTGGCCGACGTTGAACCTCACCCTGAACGACCTCACGCTTGCCGACCCCAAGGATCGCAGCGGCATCACGCGGCTGACGATCGGCAGCGTGCAGGCCGACATGTCGCTTGCCAGCGTGTGGTCGGGCGCTCCGAAAATCAGCGAGCTCGCCGTCACCCGTCCCGTGCTCTACCAGCCGCTGCTGCGCGAGCGGCTGCCGAATGCCGGCGCCCCGTCGAAGCCGCTCGCGCTCGAGACCCATGGCGCCACCGTCGACCGCATCAAGATCACCGACGGCGAAGTCGCCTTCTCGCGTCTGCGCGACCGCGTCGACGGCCGCATCGGCGCCATCAACGCCGACGCGACCGTCGACCGCGACCGCAAGGTCAACATCGCCGGCACAGCGCGTGTCGGCGAGCATCCGACCAAATTCGACATCAAGACGACCGTGCCGGCCGAACGTTCGACGTTTCCCGTGGACTTCGCCATCGACATGCCCAGCGTGCTGAAGTCCCAGCTCACCGGCCGCGCCGAGATGCGGCTGAGCGGCAATGTCGTGATGATCAACGGCGTCAATGGCAGGCTCGGCGACGGCGCATTCAACGGCTGGGCTTCGCTCGACATCGCGAGCAAGCCGCTGGTCAAGCTCGATCTCGATTTCCAGAGGCTCGCCATGCCGCTGGCCAAATCGCCGGAAGGCGTTGCGGGGCAGCCCTGGAGCACTGCGCCGATCGACGTCTCCGGACTCAACTATGTCGACGCGCAGGTGCGGATCTCCGCGAACGAAGCCGTCATCGGCGATGCCCGCATCGCGCCGCTGGCGCTCGACGCCAAGCTCGCCGGCGGCTTGCTGAAGGCCGGCACCGCCAATCTCGGCGCCTATGGCGGCCAGGTCTCGGGCGAGGTGATCCTGGATGCGACCACCGGCGCGCCGAGCTTTGCCATGCATTCCGACCTCGTCGGCGTGCGCGCGCTGCCGCTGCTTCAGGGTCTCGCCGAATTCGACCGCATCGACGGGAAGCTGCAGGCCAAGCTCGCCTTGCGCAGCGCCGGCAACAGCCAGCGCGCGCTGATGGCGAACATGCAGGGCACGGCGTTCGTCAACTTCCAGGACGGTGCCATCCGCGGCATCAATGTCGCGCAGATGATCCGCTCGCTGACCACGAGCACGCTGTCCGGCTGGCAGGACAACCAGAATGCGAGCCAGGAGCAGAGCACGGACCTGTCGCAGCTGTCGGCCTCCTTCCGCATCGACAAGGGCCAGGCGGTGACGACCGACCTCAACCTGATCGGGCCGCTGGTGCGCGTGACCGGCGCCGGCACCATCGCGCTCGACACCAAGATGATGGGCTTTCGCGTCGAGCCGAAGCTGGTGATGACGACCGAAGGCCAGGGACGCACCAACGAGCCGGTCGGCTTCGGCATTCCCGTCATGATCCAGGGCTCCTGGTCGCAGCCGCGAATCTACCCTGACATGGCCGGCATGCTGGACAATCCGGATGCCGCCTATGCCAAGCTGCGCGAGATGGGCAAGGGCCTGTTCGGCCCCGACGGCGCCGGGCTCGGCAATCTTCTGGGCAGCCTCGGCAACCTCGGTCTTGGCGGCACCACCGCGCCGGGCGGCGGCAATCCGCCCGGCAATGCCAATCCGCAAGGCTCGCAGCCGGGGCAGAACAATCTGCTCGGCGGCCCGCTCGGCGAAGCGCTCGGCAATCTGATCCAGCAGGGACTTTCCAGCGGCGCCGGGTCCGGTCCTGCTCCCGCACCGGGCACCGGGCGCAGCCGCAGCATGCCGGCAACGCCGTCGACGCCGGTACCGCGGGCCTCGCCGTCGGCCCCTGATCTGGAGGACCCGCCGGCCGCGCAGCAGGACAGTCAGCCAATGAACGACGTGCTGCGGCAGCTCTTCAATCGATAGGCCGCGCCGACCTTCCCGCATTCGCCTTGCGGCGCTTCCGCCGAACCGTTGAAGCTGCGACAATCCACCCATCCGTAAGGCCAGAGGGAGTAACCACACCGGCCGGTCCGCCGGCCGCGCGGCGGCCCTGCGGCCTGAATTGTGCTAGAACGGCCCGAACGGGCCTACATGGCCCATAGCGCCGGCGTCCGTAGCGGCGCGAGAGGATCGGGATGGCAGGAGCGAACGACAAGACACGATCTCTGCGCGGGGGCCTATTCGCCAAATACGTCGTCTCCCTCGTCGGCCTCGTCGTGTTCGTCCTCGCCGTCAACGGCGCGATGGAGACCTGGATCTCCTACCGCGCCACAAGGGCGCAGCTGACCGACGGGCTGGAGGACAAGGCGCAAGCCGCCGCGCGGCGGATCGAACAGTCGATCTCCGAGCTCGACCGCCAGATCAGCTGGGTGACGCGGGCAAGCCAGGACACGCTGGAGAAGCGCCGCGCCGACTATGCGTCCTTGCTGCACCAGGTCTCAGTCGTCAACCAGCTGTTCCAGCTCAACGGCGACGGCCGCGAGGTGCTGCGCGTCTCCAGGCAGTCGACCACGACTGGCGGCAGCGCCGACCTCTCCCGTGACGTCCGCTTCACCGACGCCGTCACCCGCGGGGTCAGCTATGCGCCAGCCTGGTTCGCCGACCGGACGCCGATGATGTCGATCTCGGTGGCGCATTCCGGATTCAATGCCGGCGTCACCGTCGCCGAGATCGATCTCGGCTTCCTCTCCGACTTCCTCTCGGACGCCCAGGTCGGCAAGGCCGCCTTTGCTTACGTGATCGACCCGCGCGGCCGTGTGCTGGCGACGTCGTCGAAGGGGCCCGAGATCGGCCAAGACCTCTCCAGGCTGCCGCAGGTTGCGGCCGCGATCGCGCCCGACCGCGCGGTCGCGACATCGGGCACCGACCTCAACGGCCAGTCGGTGAT
Organism: Bradyrhizobium sp. FW305-F6; assembly: GCF_058782905.1. Taxonomy (NCBI): domain Bacteria; kingdom Pseudomonadati; phylum Pseudomonadota; class Alphaproteobacteria; order Hyphomicrobiales; family Nitrobacteraceae; genus Bradyrhizobium; species Bradyrhizobium sp. FW305-F6. Next base: position 198,116 of record NZ_JBYSYD010000007.1, on the reverse strand, counting down.
GAGTGCAGCCACCATCGTGCCGAAGCTCGGCTGGTACGTGATGTTCGAGCAGCCGAGCACGCAGGCGCTGATGCCGATCCGCGACCAGCTGGTGCGCATCGCGCTTCTGATCGGCATGGGCCTGATGGTCGCGATCCTCGCCGGCACATTGCTGGCCCGCCGCATGATCATCCCGATCACGGCCCTGCGCGACGGCGCCTACAGGCTCGGCGAAGGCGATTTCAGCCACCGCATCGACGTGCACACCTCCGACGAGCTGGAAGACCTCGCCGGGCAGTTCAACCGCATGGCCGACCAGATCCAGGAGACCTATTCGAACCTGGAGAGCAAGGTCGAGGAGCGCACCCGCGACCTCGCGCAATCGATTCACGAGCTCAAGGTGCTGGAGGAGGTCGGCCGTGCGGTCGCCTCCTCGCTCGACCTCAACGCGGTGCTTGCGACCATCGCCGGGCGCGCCATCGAGATCACCCGTGCCGACGCGGTGCTGATCTACGGCTTCGATTCCGAGGCGCGCCGCTTCAACCTGGTCGAGGCTGATGGCATCGACAGATCCGCCGACGGCGCGCATGTCAACATCGCGCAGGGCGACAACATCCTGAGCGATGCCGCCGCGAGCGGCGAGCCGATCGCGCTGGCCGAGCTCGGCGAGGCCGCCGCGCAGCCGCTGCGCGAGGCCGCGCTCGCGGCCGGCTTCAACTCGGTGCTGGTGGTGCCGCTGATCGACCAGCAGGGCACGCTGGGCGCACTCGTGGTGCTGCGCCGCGCCGCGGGCGCGTTCGCGCCCAGCGTCATCGGCTTGATGCGCACCTTCGCCAACCAGGCCGTGCTGGCGATGCGCAACGCGCAGCTGTTTTCCGAGGTCGACCACAAGAGCCAGGCGCTGGAGGCGGCGAACACGACCGTGCGCGCCCAAGCCGACAAGCTCAAGCAGCAAACCGAGCAGCTCAAGGACTGGAACAAGTCGCTGGAGGAACGCGTCAGCACCCAGCTCGGCGAGCTCGAGCGCATCCGCAAGCTCGAACGCTTCCTGGCGCCGCAGGTGGCGCAGCTGATCGCCTCCTCCGACAGCCCTGAAGGGCTGCTCACCAGCCAGCGCCGCGAGGTGACGGTCGTGTTCTGCGATTTGCGCGGCTTCACGGCGTTCACCGAAGCGACCGAGCCGGAAGAGGCGATGAACGTGCTGCGCGAATATCACGCAGCCCTCGGCCAGCTGATCTTCAAGTACGAGGGCACGCTCGACAAATATGCTGGCGACGGCGTGATGATCCTGTTCAACGCCCCGATCCAGTTCGAGGACCACACCAGGCGCGCAGTGAAGATGGCGGTGGAGATGCGCGACACCATCGGCCCCCTGACCGAGCGCTGGCGCAACCGCGGCCATAGCCTGGGGTTCGGCATCGGCATCGCGGTCGGCTATGCCACGCTCGGCCAGGTCGGCTTCGAGCAGCGGCTGGAATATGCCGCGATCGGCAGCGTCACCAACCTCGCCTCCCGCCTCTGCGGCGAAGCCAAGGCGGGCCAGATCGTGGCCAGCCGCCGCGTCTACGGCATCGTCGAGCCCTGGGTGGAGGCGCGCGCGCTCGACGATCTCGTGGTCAAGGGCTTCAATCATCCGGTGCTGGCGATGGAGATTTTGAGCTGGCGCGAGGAGGTGGAGAACGTGGTGGATGCGACGGCGGTGCGGATGCGGGGGTAGCTAAAACAAAAGTGCGAAAACAACCCCATGCACAGTAGGGAAGGCACTGGTCGGCCTTGCGAATTTTCTACATGATGCGGATTTTACGAAATTTACGTTGACCGCCGGGCGAAACAGGGGTAGGATGGCATCATCGGAGCTTGTGTTGAGTTCCCTCTTGAGCATCAGGTGCCTTTGACGCATCCGTCGTTGTTTTCGGCTGATGCAATCTTGCCGCGCGAAAAAACGCATCGCTCGCTTCCGCGATATCGGATGTATCGATCAGGTCGTCTGGCAGACTAGCGAGCTCAGACAGGCGCTGGGCTGAGATTGGCATCGGCTTCAAAGTCGGTTGTTCAGAAGGTCAGATACAGAGTATTGAGATACTGCCTCTAGGCAAGCTTTTCGCCAAGCGCGTTAGCGACGCTGCGGAAGCGCTCCAACGCAGTCTCCAGACTCTCGACGATTTCGGCAGCAGCTTCGTCCGGTGACGGCAGCAGATCGGGATCGTCGAGCGCGTGGTCCTTCAGCCAGAAGATATCGAGATTGACCTTGTCGCGTGCCAGCAGGGTTTGCAGCGGGAAGCGCTTGAACTTCTCGGATTCCTCGCGTTTCGCACGGTTGTCTGATCGATAGCAGGTTACGAAGTCGTCGAGGTCTGCACGGACCATCGGCCGCTCTTTCAGAGTGAAACGCTGGTTGGTTCGGAGGTCGTAGATCCACAATTCCTTGGTTGCGGCCTGTTCCGAAGGCGGCTTCTTGTCGAAGAACAGCACGTTCGCCTTGACGCCCTGCTTGTAGAAGATGCCAGTGGGCAGACGCAGAAGCGTGTGGAAGTCGAAATTTTGCAGCAGGCGGCGCCGGATGGTCTCGCCTGCGCCGCCCTCGAACAGCACGTTGTCCGGCAGCACCACGGCGGCCTCACCGTTCGGCGCCAGCACTGTCATGATGTGCTGAAGGAAGTTGAGCTGCTTGTTGGACGTCGTGACGAAGAAATCCTGACGGTCGTAGTCTTCACGCTCGCTGTCGATCTCGCCGTCGTCGCGGACGATGCGATAGCTCTGCTTCTTGCCGAACGGAGGATTGGTCAGGACGACATCATAGGTTTTGCCGCCCGCGCCAAGAAGCGCATCCTTGGCTTCGACGATGGAATCGACGCCGGTGATGCCGTGCAGGTAGAGATTCATAGCCGCGAGGCGAACGACCTCGGGGACGATATCGACACCGGAGAACTTGTTCTTTAGCGCGGAATAGACGAGGCGATCGCGCGCCTTCTTATGCTGCTTCATGCGCTCCCAGGCGGCGAGCAGAAAGCCCGCCGTGCCGCAGGCGGGATCGTGCACTGTCTGGTGCGGCTCGGGATCTACCACTTCCACCATGGCTTCGATGAGAGGCCGCGGCGTAAAGTATTGCCCGGCGCCGGACTTGACGTCCTCTGCATTACGCGCGAGCAGGCCTTCGTAAATGTTGCCTTTCACGTCGACAGGAAGTCCGAGCCATGTCTCATTGTCGATCAGGCCGACAAGCCGCTTGAGTTTGGCGGGATCCTGAATTTCGCTCTGCGCCTTCAGGAAGATCGCACCGATGATGCCGCCCTGCTTCGACAGCTTCTCCAGCAGCTTCGCGTAGGTCTCGCTGAGGGCCTCTCCCGAGAGGTCCTTGATATCTTCCCAGCGCGCGCCCTGGGGCAGCATCGAGGCTTCGCCGATTTGGGTGACGCGCTCCTCGTCCATCTTGAGGAAAAGCAGATAGGAAATCTGGCTGATGTAAGCCTGATAGGACACGCCCTGATCGCGCAGAACGTGCGCGAAATTCCAGACCTTTGCGACGAGGGATTGGGCGTTCATGGCGTGCTTGCGAGAAACGGATTGACGATGTTGACACCGCCGATGCTGCGGCCGTGCTGCATGTCCTCGGTGTACAGCACGTCGCAGCCGGCTTCGATCGCCGCAGCGATGATCAGCGCGTCGAAGAAGGCAAAGCCGTCACTTCGGGCGAGCGCGAGGGCGCTCACGTGGGTGTTCAGCGTGATCGGCACGATGTCATCGAGAGAAACACGGAACTGCTGAAGCGCAAATTCGATCTGCGGCCAGTCGTGACGGAGCTTTCGACGGGCGACGTGGATGAACTCGTTCAACACCTGAACGCTGACGCAGCCGCCGCGGCTCAGGCACGCGGCCGCCTGCTGCTTTCGTGGGTCGGATGTCACGGTGTAGACGAGGACGTTGGAATCGAGAAACGCCTTCACCGCTCATTCGCCTCATCGCGGTCGAATTTGTAATCGGGAGGAAGCGCCCAATTGAGGGAGGCGAGGTTTTCGATCGCCCGGCGACGCCGCTCTTCTTTGGTCTCGACCTCGATTGTGCCCTTGCGGGCGGCGACGACATCAATTTCGTCGCCTTCCTTGAGGCCAAGTTCATCGACCAGGGCTTTGGGCAAGCGCACCGCGAGGCTGTTGCCCCATTTGGAGACTTGCATTGGAACCTCCATGATATATTTCTTCGACGAGTATATCATATGATGTGTATCATTACGTTGCAAGGTCATTTGCGCGTGCCACCTTGCGCCCGCGCTTGGCTTGAGCTCCGCTTTGTTCCGCGGCAAGGCCCGTCAGCAGGACGCTCGCAGACTCATCCGCGGGATCTTGCGGCACGAGGCGACCTTCGAAGGCGGCCTTGAGGACGGATTGCTTGAGGCGGGCTGCGTCGGAGGCTTCGGCATCAAGGATCGCCAATACGTCGTTTGCAGCGGATTCGCTCTCGCGAAATGCCTCGACGATCGCTTGCTGCTCCGCTTCGGGTGGAAGCGGAAACTCCATCACAACAAAACGCACCTGGGTCAGATGGCCAATATTTGTGGTGATTCGGCTTTCGCGCTTGAAGCGGCCAGAGTGCATGTAGTGTCTAAAAACGATCAAGGCATATTCCGGCAACACGCCCGGCTTTGCTCGAAATCGCAACAGAGTTTTCTGGAAGCAACATCCAGCAATTTCGCCGCGATACATCGCCGGCCGTCCGAGCAAATCTGGAGCTTGCCCCTCGTTCAACAGGATATCACCGGAGCGAAGCTCGAATGTCTTGAACTCCGTCGGAGTGAAGTTCATCGACTTCACGTCGGATAGATCGAGACGATCTTCAAGCACGTTCGCAACGCGCAGATAGGGACGCATATTGTCCCCGCTGTGGTGCTGCGGCGCGCGCTGGCGCCCGAGTTGGACTTCACCAGCCTCTTCGATCGCACACCAAGTCCAGTCCGGTGGCAGCGGCCGCAACCCCTGTTTCGGCCTCCATCCAGCCTTTGTTGGCGATGCATTCGGATAACGGCTGCGAAGATTCGCAAGGATCTCCGATCCAGACTTATCGGACTGAAGCTTGGCACGACAGTCCCTTGTCAATTCCCCAGTGACGGCCGCCTTCAGCAACGCGCGCCGAAAAGTTTCAAGGCCTTTGCGCGCTTCCGCCAGCGCAGCTTCGCCCTCGGCAATCTCGGCGAATAGCGCGTCTATCCGCGCGACGATGCGGCGCTGCTCGGACAGAGGAGCGACCGGAATAGCGAGTCGCTCCAGCGCCGAGACTTCAATGCTGTTGACGGTCGTACCGTCTTTGGAGCATTCGTGAAGCACCTGTTGCGAAGCAAGCGCAAGATAGAGAGCGATGTAGTGTGGGCTAATTCGATTGCTCGGCGACAGAGCACGCAGATCTTGATTCAGCGTTACGACCCGGTCGGTTACGGCTACCGGAAAGGAGTGGCGAAGAATCCCTGATCGCATCACCATCACGACCGATCCTTCGCACACATACTTGGCTGAGGAGGACACGACAGCTTCCGCTGTTATCCTGTCTTCAGTATCTCCAATGATGTCGACCTTCATATCCTTGGGTGAAACCCACGGGACAGTGCCGTTTTGCCAAAAGGATGCATTGGCTTTCGAAGGTGTACCACCACCGGTCCAAGTGCCCAGACTGCCGAGCGACATCCACACCCAACCGTCGGGCAACTTCCATAGCTCTTTCTGGGATGAATGGCTTTGATCGATGATTGACAAGTCCATTAAGCCACCAGGACATCCGTCAGTTCATCCAGCAAGGCCGGCAGCTTCGCCCCGAACAACGCCCGCGCCCGCACGATCCCGCCACGCGCGGAGAACTCCGGCGCGTCCATCATGTCCTCGGCACGGATTTCGATGTTCACCGAAAGATGATCGCGAATGGCCATCAGCCAGTTCCTCTGTTCCTTGCTGTAGCTCCGCCCGGCCTTCTCCTCGCGCCCCAGCCAGAGATTGAAACGCCCCGCGACCAGCGAGGACAGTGGCTCCAGCTGTTCGCTCTCACCGATCGCATAGCGCACCAGCATCACGATATCCGCCAGCGTGCCCGCAGGATTGCTGCGCACCTTGTCGGAGGCCAGCCGCTTGTAGGCGCGCCAGATGTCAGGAGGTTCCAGAAGCCAGGGCGGACGTCTCAGTGCCTCTCTCAAATCATCCACGGCCTCGTAGGTCAATCGGCGCTGTGCATAAGGCAACCGATAGAGAATCTGAAGCGCAGTCAGCTCGTCGCGGCGCTCCTCCAGGAAGCGCTTGAACCGATCGACGGTATCAGTGGCTTTCTTCTCGTCCCAGCCGGAGGACACCACGGCATCAGTCGAGACTGTATCGATGCGGATGTCGGCGGCGGCCTTGACCTCCTTGAGCAGCCGCCGCAGCGAGGGGTCATCGAAAATAGTCGCGGCTTCATCCTTGACCCCGTCACGCGCCTTCTTCTGCTCGGGTTCAGGCGCATCCTTCGGGATGCGCGCTGCCGGCGCGTCCGGGTCGATGGCATTGAGGAGGCGCGCGGCGAGGCCGCCGAGATCGACGCCGCCTGAGGCCTTGGTGATGGCGGCGCGATCCTTGTCGCTGATGCGACGATCAAGCGCGGCCAGACGTCCGGCCAGCGTTGCAAAGGCATCGTCATCGCGCCGCCCGGCGGCGATGTCGTCGATCAGCCGGTCGAACGACACGGCGCGCTGACGTTCCAACGGTTGGGACACCGTCTTGAGGCTTTCGGTGACGCCGACGGCATCGATCAGCACGAAGCGCGTCTTGGCCTCGGCGTCCGGCGTGACCTCGCGCAGTTTTTCGATCGAGATCGTGCGTGCGCCGCGGCCCTTCATCTGCTCGAAATAGAGCTCCGACCTGACGTCACGCAGGAAGATCACGACCTCCAGCGGCTTCACGTCCGTGCCTGTGGCGATCATGTCCACCGTAACGGCGATACGTGGATTGTAGTCATTGCGGAACGCGCGGATCAGGCCTTCGGGATCACCACCATCGGTCTTGTAGGTAATCTTCTTGGCGTAATCGTTGCCCTTGCCGAAGACCTCGCGGACGAGATTGGTGATCTCCTCGGCATGGTGATCGTCCTTGGCAAAGATCAGCGTCTTGGGCACTTCGCTGCGTCCCGGGAAAAGTTCGGTGAATAGCGAGTCCCTGTAGGCCTCCAGCACGGTCCTGATCTGGTTCGGCACCAGCACCGAGCGGTCGATCTGGTCAGGAGTATAGGTGAAATCCGCGTCGAGCTTTTCGTAGCGCTCGGCTCGCGTGCGCTTATCGCGCACCGGCAGGTCATAGCCGGCTTCCACGGTGCTGCCGCGCTCGCCAATCTCGGTGCGGATGCGGAAGATCTCGAAGCCGACGTTCACGCCATCAACGACGGAGCGTTCGTAAGGATACTGCGCGACGAGGTTCTTGCCGAAGAAGCCGAGCGTGTGCAGCGACGGCGTCGCGGTGAGACCAACGATGAAGGCGTCGAAATAGTCGAGCACCTGGCGCCATGTGCCGTAGATCGAGCGGTGACATTCATCGGTAATGATGAGGTCGAAACTCTCGATAGGAATCGAGGGATTGTAGACAACCAGCCGTTCGGCTTCGCTCCGCGAGGCTTCGAAGGACGAGGCTTCCTCCTCGTCTTCTGACAAGTCCCTGCCGGTCAGAACCGAATAGACGCGCTGGATGGTTGCGATAACCACAGCGGCATCCTTGTCGAGGCCGGCCGCGCCGAGCTTCTGCACGTTATAGATTTCGGAGAATGACCTGCCGGTGCCCGACGGCCGATAGGCCAGATATTCGTCGCGGGTCTGGCGCACAAGGTTGGCGCGGTCGGCGAGGAAGAGGATGCGCTTGAAGCCGGCATGCGCCAGCAGACGATAGCTCAGCGTGCAGGCCGTGAAGGTTTTGCCGGCGCCGGTCGCCATCTGCACCAGCGCCCGCGCCTTGTTCTGCTTCAGCGAATTTTCGAGCGCGGAGACGGCATCGACCTGGCAGGTGCGCAGGCCATCCGCGACGACGGCGGGCATGGCCTGAAGCCGGCCGCGCAGCGTGAGCGGTTGCTTCAGCCACAGTTCGAGCGTTTCCGGGCGATGGAAAGAGAAAAGCCGCCGCGATGTCGGATCGGGATCGACGTGGTCGCGGAAGATCGTCTCAGTCCCGGTCGCAACATATTCGAAGCGGACTTGCCCCTCCTCCCGCACGAGGTGCTTTGGGGCACCGGCGATGTAACGGGAGGCCTGCTCCGAAAAGCCTGATAATGTTACCCCTTCGGGCTTGGCTTCGATCACGCCACACAATCTGCGGCCGACGAAAAGGGCATAATCGACGGGGCCGGAATCGGTCTGAAATTCGCGAACGGCCACCCCCACCCCGGCTCCGAGGTTCATGTCCTCTCTGGACTGGGTGACCCACCCTGAAGCGGCCAATTGTCGGTCGATCAGCGACCGCGCCTTGTCCTCGGGGTGGAAGGCGAATTCGTTCATCAGCAACTCTTAGGCGAATCAAGACCCGGCCGGAAGCCCTCCAAAGAGATCGGACTCTCTCCAAATAGGGAGAAGAAGGCCTCCCCCCGAACCAGATCCCTTCTCCCCGCGACCAACCCTCGCCTCGCCGGCGAGGCTAAATCCGGATGGAGACGACCCGTGGCAATTCCGCTGCCTTCGCGTGCCTATGATCTCAAGATGCTTGACCGGCCCGCGGACCGCGTGCGCGACCAGGGCTGGGTGTTTGGCCTGCCGCCGGGCATCGCGAGCGAGGAATGGCCGCTCGATCCCGTCACCGGCTATCCCTTGATGCACGGCTTCACCTTGCTTCTGCCGGAGGACTATCGGGTGCATGGCGACGACATCGTCGCGTTGTCGTTTTTCGCCACCGCGCCCGATCACAATGACGGCGGCGCGCCCGACGACCCGGAAGTCCGCGAGATGGTCATGGCCCGGCCTTCGCACCCGCGCCTGTCGCGCATGACGGACATTCTCGACTACGCCTATGCCGCGCTGCTGTTGACGCAAGCCGAGTATGACGGCGCGTTCGCGACGCCGCCGGCGCCGCTTGCGCTGGCGACGGCCGAGCGGCCGCGCTGGCTCGATGTCGGCGGCGCGCGCGCCTTCTTCGAGGCCGCGCCGGGTTACGCGGAGAAGATGTTTGCGGCACCCCCGCCCGCCGACCTCGGCGCGACGCTTGGGATCGCGCTGGCGGCGCGCGCGAATGATCCCAACGCCGGCAAGGGACCGCAGGACGAATACGTGCGCGAAAATCCGCCGACCGGCTATCAGCCTTACTATTATTACGTCGGCGGCAAACCGAACCCCGACAATTTCCGTCTGCACGACTGGGCCAGGGATCACGCCCACAACCATCTCGGTGGCACCATGCGGCCCTGCCAGGCGGTGCCGGAGATGAGCCCGTTCTACATCGAGTTCGAGGAATATTTCGGCGGCTACAATTTCGGCGGCGGCAACGCGCAGCTGGACTTCAAGAAGATGAAGTTCGACTGGGCGTGCGGGTGAGACAGTCGCGGCCAGCGTGCCGCTGGCACCAACGTTCAACCTGAGCGACCTAGAAAATCGATTTTCGATTTTTGTTGACCCGCCGACGGGGCGCTGCAATCATTTGCCCGATGGGTCCGCTTCAGTTCGACATGTCGGGAAGTCCCGGTGATGGTCCGCGCAGCCTGACGTCGGCGCTGCACGAGCGGCTGCGCGCCGATATCCTGGCGACGCGGCTGCTGCCGGGCCAGAAGCTGCATATCGCCGGCATCGCCAAGCAGTTCTCGGTGAGCCTTGCAGCGGTGCGCGAGGCGCTGTCGCGGCTCGTCGCCGACGGCCTCGTGCAGGCGTCGGACCAGCGCGGCTTCCGGGTCAGCCCGGTGTCGCTCGCCGATCTCGCCGACGTGACCCAGACCCGGATCGACATCGAAGGGCTTGCGCTGCGCCGCTCGATCGAGCGCGGCGACGATTCCTGGCTCGCCTCGGTGCAATCGACCTGGGCAGCCCTGAAGGCCGTCCCCTATCATTACCCCGACGATCCGACCGCGCATTACGAGGAATGGGTGGTCCGCCACCGCATCTTCCACCGCGCGCTGGTCAACGCCTGCGGCTCGCCATGGCTGCTCGGCTTTCGCGACGTGCTGCACGAGCAGAGCGAGAGATATCGGCGGCTGTCGATCCGTCGCGAGCTCGGCGGCAAGCCGCGCGACGTCGAGGCCGAGCACGAGGCGATCGTCGCTGCCCTGGTGGAGCGCGACGCCGACGCCGCCGTTCGCGCCCTGTCGACGCATTTCGGCATCACCAAGGACTTCGTCGAGCTCGCCGCCTCGCGCATCGCGGAGGTGAGCCGCACGAGCTGACGATTCCCAAGAATTCGACACAAAAAAGACAGACCGGGAGGAAACAATGAAGATCAATCGTCGTCACGTAGTCATGTCGCTCGTCGCCGCCGCCATATTCGCCGGCCCGGCGAACGCCGCCGATACCATTCGCGTCGGCCTGCCCACCAAAACATACTGGCCGACGACCATCGCCGAGACCGCGGTGCGTCAGAAGCTGTTCGAGAAGGAAGGCATCAAGGCCGAGCTGACGATCTATCGCAGCGGCGCGGAGACGTTCGAGGGCATGGCTGCAGGCGCCGCCGACATCATCCTCGACCCGCCGTCGCTGGTCTCCGCCGGACGCAAGAAGGGCGTGATGTCGCGCATCGTCGCCAACGCCGCGATGGGCAATTTCGGCTGGCAGCTGATGGTGCCGGTCAAATCGACGCTCGACGTCAAGGACCTCAACGGCAAGAAGGTGGCGATCACCGCGGCCGGCTCTGGCTCGGACCTGCTTGCGCTGTGGACCATCCAGGACAAGAAGATCGATTTCACGCGCGTCCCTGTCGGCGGCGGAGGGCTGGTGCCGAACCTGCTCGCCGGCAATGTCGACGCCGCCGTGGTCTATTCTCCGCTGAGCTTCCAGATCTCGAAGTCGGGCGAAGCCAAGACGATCCTGGATTACGCGACCGCGGTTCCGCCGAACCTCACCGCCGGCTGGATCGTGCTCGACAAGTTCGCCGACGCCAAGCCCGAGCTGGTGCAGAAGGCGGTCAACGCCCTCTACGGCGCGGTCGCGTTCATGCGCGCCAATCGCGACGTCACCGTCAAGCTGATCGCCGAGCTCTACGAGATGCCGCCGGAGATCGCTGCCCTCGAATACGACAACACCATCATGAAGCTCGAGACCAGCGGCGACATGGGCGCGGCCAATGTGAGCGCGGCCGTGCAGCTCTCGCTCGATCTCGCCAAGCTCGGCGGGCTCAAGGACATCGTGCCGGTCGAGGATGTGATCTCGACCAAGTTCAAGCCGGTTCCGACCAAGTAGTCGCGATGCAGGGCAATCTCGCCATCAACCTGGCGCGGATCGCGATCATCGTCGCGATCCTGGCGCTGTGGGAAATGCTGTCACGCACCGGCATCGTCAATCCGCGCCTGCTGCCGTCGGCGTCCGACACGTTCGTGACGCTCGGCGATCTCCTGCAGCGCGCGTCCGTGCAGAAGGACCTGATGGTGACCGCGACCGAGGTGCTGACGGCGTTCGCGCTGGCCGTGCCGGTCGGCGCCTTGATCGGCTTCCTGGTCGCGGAGAACCGCTACTTCGCCGACGTTGCGAAGCCCCTGCTGTTCTTCGCCTTCAGCATCCCGAAATCGATCTTCCTGCCGATGTTCATCCTGGTGTTCGGCGTCGGTTTCGCCCAGAAGGTCGGCTTCGGCTTCTTCTCCACGATCTTCATCGTGATCATGTCGACGACCACGGCGGTGGAGTCGGTCAAGGTCGAGCATCTGACGGTGGCGCGCTCCTATGGCGCCACGCCGATGCAGACCGCGTTCCGAGTCTACCTGCCGAGCATGCTGCCGGTGCTGCTGGAGGCGCTGCGGATCTCCATGATCTTCAATCTCACCGGCGTGATCCTCGCCGAGATGTACGCCTCGCGCGACGGGATCGGCCACCAGATCGCAATCTGGGGCGAGAATTTCCAGATGAAGCAGCTCCTCGCCGGCGTCGTGATGGTCGCCGCGATCGCCATGACCTTCAACGAACTTGTCAGATGGGTGGAAACGCGATGCAGCCATTGGCGAACGTGACCCCGCTCAAGCCCGCCGCGCGCGCCGGCGCGATCGAGGTGAAGAATGTCGGCCAGGTGTTCAAGACCCGGTCGCAGGACGTCGTGGCGCTGGAGGACGTCTCGCTCGAGGTCAAGCCCGGCCGCTTCGTGGTGCTGGTCGGCCCCAGCGGCTGCGGCAAGTCGACCCTACTGATGATGATGGCGGGCCTGCGCCAGCAGACCGCGGGCACGATCACGATCAGCGGCGCGCCGATTCCGCAGCCGGATCCCGACAGGGTCGGCGTGGTGTTCCAGGAGGCGAGCCTGTTTCCCTGGCTGACGGCGGAGGACAATGTCGAGTTTCCGCTGGCGCTGCGCGGCGTTCCCAAGGCCGAGCGGAGGGCCAAGGCGCAGGATGCGCTCAAGCTGGTCGGGCTCGACGGTTTCGGCAAGCGCCATCCGCATGAACTCTCGGGCGGCATGAAGCAGCGGGTCTCGATCGCGCGCGGGCTGGTGCAGGACCCGCCGGTGCTGCTGATGGACGAGCCGTTCGCGGCGCTCGACGAACAGACGCGCATGACCATGGGCGACGAGCTGCTGCGGATCTGGGCCGCCACCGGCAAGACCGTCGTGTTCGTCACGCACAGCCTGACGGAAGCGGTCTATCTCGCCGACGAGGTGATCGTGATGTCGGCCCGGCCCGGCCGCATCGTCGACCATCTCCAGGTCCAGCTGCCGCGGCCGAGGACCTACGAGATGCTGAGCGGGGATGCCTTCGGCAGCCTGCGCGACCGCATCTGGCGGCACATCCGCAAATCGGCATGAGGCGGAGATGAGCGCCAGGATCAGCGCCAAGACGCTGCGACATCTGATCGTGATCGGCTTGATCGCCTTGTGGGAGCTGCTGCCGCGCAGCGGGCTCATTGCCGAATTGTTCCTGCCGTCGCTGTCGTCCACGTTGATGGCCGGCTGGACCGACGCGGGCGAGTACGGCCATGCGCTTGCGGTCACACTCTACGAGGTCGTGGTCTCCATGGCCTTTGCCTGTGGCGGCGGCATCCTGCTCGGCGCGATCGTTGGCAGCCTGCCCGGCCCGCGCGTCCTCATCATGCCGATGGTATCGAGCCTCTACGCGGTGCCGCTGGTGATCCTCTACCCGGTCTTCACCGTCTGGCTCGGTATCGGCTCGGAGTCCAAGATCGCGTTCGCCTCGATCTACGGCTTCCTGCCGACGATGCTGGCGACCGCGGCCGGCATCCAGACCATCGACCCGCAGCTCCTGCTCGCGGCCCGCAGCATGGGCGCGACGCTGAGCCAGCGGCTCGTCCGCGTCATCATCCCTGCGGCAATCCCGACGGTGCTATCGGGTCTGCGCGTCGGCGGTGCGCTGGTCATCGTCGGCGTGGTCGTCTCGGAAATGCTGATCTCCTCGGCCGGCATCGGCTATCTGATCTCGCGCTACCGCACCATTCTCGACAGCGCGCATGTGTTCGCCGGCGTGCTGCTCGTGCTGTTCCTTGCAATCGGCTTCAACGCCATCATCAGGTGGATCGAGCGCAAGGCGGCGATCTGGCAAACCGGCACCCGTGGCGGTCAGGCCAATGACGAGATCGCATCGGGCGCGATGCAGCCGGCGACCTGAGGTACGCGCGTGTACGACCTGACCCTGACATTCGACAACGGCCCCGATCGCAGCGTGACGCCGCGCGTGCTCGACATTCTCGGCCAGCGCGGCATCAAGACCACCTTCTTCGTCATCGGCGAGAAGCTCGCCGATCCCGAGCGGCGCGGCCTTGCGGAGCGCGCGCACCGCGAGGGGCACTGGATCGGCAATCACACCTTTACGCACAGCATTCCGCTTGGCGAGCAATCCGGACGCGATACCGCGGAGAGCGAGATCGGACGCACGCAAGACGCGATCGGCAACCTCGCTCATCCGCAGCGCTGGTTCCGGCCGTTCGGTGGCGGCGGCAATCTCGACCGGCGGCTGCTCAAGCCGTCCGTGGTCGATCATCTCACGCGCGAGAAGCACAGTTGCGTGCTCTGGAATTCCATTCCTCGCGACTGGGATGACCCCGAGGGCTGGACCGAGCGTGCGCTCGACCAGTGCAGCCGGCAGCCTTGGACGCTGATGGTGCTGCACGATCTGCCGACCGGCGCGATGGATCATCTGGAACGCTTTCTCGATCGCGCCGCCGCGGCCGGCGCGCGCTTCCGCCAGGATTTTCCGCCGCCTTGCGTTCCGATCCGCAACGGCGAGATCGCGCTTCCCATCGACGACTATGTTTCCTCCATCGAAGAGAGTGTTTGACCGATGAAAGTTGCAAGCTTCACCATCGCCGGCACGGCGAGCTATGGCATCGTCACCGACAAGGGTGTCATCGACGCCGGCAAGGCCCTGAAGGCCTATCCGACGCTGAAGGCACTGCTTGCGAAGGGCTCGCTCGACGAGTTGAAGAAGCTGGGCGGCGAGAAGCCCGACCACGCGCTCGAGGACGTTACATTGCTGCCGACGGTCCCCGATCCCGACAAGATCTTCTGCATCGGCGTCAACTACGCCACGCATCTTGCCGAGAGCGGCCACCCGACACCGGCGCATCCGATGATCTTCACCCGCTTCGCCAACAGCCAGGTCGGTCATGGCCAGCCGATGATCCGGCCGCTCGAATCCGAGCGTTTCGATTATGAGGGTGAAATGGCCGTCATCATCGGCAAGGCCGGCCGCCGCATCTCGCGTGAAGCCGCGCTCAGCCATGTCGCCGGCTATGCCTGCTACAATGACGGGAGCATCCGCGACTGGCAGCGCCACACCTCGCAATTCGCGCCGGGCAAGAATTTCGCCGGCACCGGCGGCTTCGGACCGTGGATGGTCACGACCGACGAGCTGACCGATATCAGCAAACAGACGCTCATCACCCGGCTCAACGGCGCCGAAGTGCAGAAGGCTCCGATCTCCGATCTCGTCTTCGACGTGCCGGCCCTGATCGCCTATTGCTCGACCTTCACGGAGCTTGCGCCCGGCGACGTGATCGTGACGGGCACGACCGGCGGCGTCGGCGCCTATCGCACGCCACCGCTGTGGATGAAGGGCGGCGACACCGTCGAGATCGAGATCTCCGGCATCGGCATCCTGCGCAATCCCGTCAAGGACGAGGGATCAGTCGCGGCAACGCGCGCGGCCTGAACGGCCGCGCCCAACAACGACAAGCCACAACAACAAGAAGAAAGAGAGCCTCATGCCCATGCCGTCGCACATCCTGCCGACCACCGTGGTCGGCAGCTATCCGCAGCCGGAATGGCTAGTGAACCGCGCCATGCTGTCGAAGGTGGTGCCACGCACGCGCCTGCACGACATGTGGCGGTTGCCGCCGGAGCATCTGGAAGAAGCCCAGGATGATGCCACCATCGTCGCGATCCGCGACATGGAGCGCGCCGGCATCGACATCGTGACCGACGGCGAGATCCGCCGCGAGAGCTACTCCAACCGCTTCGCTACCGCACTCGACGGCATCGACGGGGACAATCCCGCGATGATCGTGGCACGCACCGGCAACACGCAGACGCCGGTGCCACGCGTCGTCGGTCCCGTGCGGCGCAAGGGCCCGGTCGAGCTTCATGACATGCAGTTCCTGCGCAAGAACACGGAGCGTGCGGCCAAGATCACCCTCCCCGGTCCGTTCACCATGAGCCAGCAGGCCAAGAACGAGTTCTACAAGGACGAGGAAGAGCTCGCGATGGCGCTCGCCGAGGCCGTCAACGCCGAGGCGCTCGATCTGCAGAAGGCCGGCGCCGACGTGATCCAGCTCGACGAGCCCTGGGTGCGCAACAATCCGGAGCTCGCCAAGCGCTACGCCGTCAAGGCGATCAATCGCGCGCTGCAAGGGATCACGGTGCCGACCGTGGTGCATCTCTGCTTTGGCTATGCCGCCGTCGTGCCGGGCTCGAACAAGCCCGCCGGCTATTCCTTCCTTGCCGAACTGGACGACACCATTGCCGACCAGATCTCGATCGAGGCGGCGCAGCCGAAGCTCGATCTCGGCGTGCTCAAGGATTTGTCGTCGAAGAAGATCATGCTCGGCGTGCTCGATCTCGCGGACCCCGAGATCGAGAGCGTCGATATCGTCGCCGATCGCATTCGCAACGGTCTGAAATATGTCTCGCCGGATCGTCTCGTCCCGGCGCCGGATTGCGGTATGAAATACATGCCGCGCGCGACCGCGTTCGGAAAGCTGAAGGCGATGTGCGATGCCGCGGCGAAGGTCCGGCGCGAGGTCGGCTAAGCGCGATGAGATTTGGGCGACTCGTCATCGCCCTTCCGGCTTTTGTTCGAGCATGATCTTTTCGGAGAACCGCTACACACTTTTTCGGATCATGCTCTAACGATTTTCGCGCCAAGCGTTTCGGCGAGGGTCTCACGCCCCCCGCTTCGGCCCGATCGCCTCGAACGCGGCCTTCTGCTCGTCGCTCAGGTCGGCTTGGAAATCGTCGAGCGCGTCGGCCACGCCGTTCACCGCCTCGCGCATGGTCTGCAGCCGCGCCTTCACGGCGGCAAGGCGGGCCTGCGCCGTCGCGGCGGGCTCGGTCGGGCAGGCGCTGAGCGTCTGCATGGTGCGGAGCGCGGTGCCCTGCAGCACCTCGAGGCGGGCGCGGGCGACCTCGTCGAGATGGAGGGTCGCGGCGATGTCGGCAGCGGGCCATTGCTGCTGCACCAGCTGCTCGTATTGGCGCTGCGCCTTCACGTCGTAGCGGGGATCGTAGTCTGGCTTGCAGGCTGCGGCCGCCTGCGAGTCCTTGCGCTGAAGCGCGGCTAGCGCGGCGCGGCGCTCATTGACGAGGGCGTTGAGCTTGACCTTCTGCTCCTCATTGAGGAGATCGACGAACTTCGACAGCGGCGCTTCGACGGTTTCGACGGCCTTGATCATGGCCTCGATGCGCTCGCGCATCAGGCCGAGGCGAGCCGCAGCATCCGCGGGCACCTGCGCCGGGCAGGCATCGCCGATGGCCTCGGCCGCCGCCGTCCAGGCCGACGCCAGCTCGTCGAGCGCGGCGCGCTGCAACTCGTTCGGCTGCACGGCGCCCGCGATGCGCTCGACCGGCAGGCCGCCGGTGTCGCTGGCCTCGCAGAGGGTCTCGGCGGACGGCACCCGCGCACGCCGGCCCTGCGACCTGGTATAGGCGGCGAGCTCCTTCGCTGCATAGGGCGTGAACAGCGCGGCATAGATGTCGCCATAGCCGTAGAGCGAGAGGCTGGTCGCATCGCCGAGAATGATCGCGTTGGTGAGATCGTCATGGGCGAAGGGCCAGAACACCGGGCCGGCCCAGCCATAGCTGCCATCGGGGTGGCGCCACCAGCCCTGCGATTTGCGGCCACCCTGCCAACCCGCCAGCGCAGCCTGCGCCGTGAGCGCCGCGCGCATGACGTAGGGGTTCGACAGTTGGCCGCGCTCGGCGCGGGAATCCTGACGAGGGTCTCGCGACCTCAGCGCTGCGGAGCGGTAGCGGCTGCCGCGCACCGCCATGCGCGAGTGGCGCAGGCGCGACATCCCCATCATGTGGCCGACGGCGAAGCGCGCCACGCCGAGCGGACCGCCGCGCAACCCGAACTGCGCCTCGGCCTTGTCTGGCAGCAACACTGCCCCAATCACGAGAGCTGCGCCCGCCAGCGCCAGTCTCATGCGCCCCGACATGATTGCCGACTTGACCGCCGACCTGGCCACGTCCTGGCCCTCCCTCGTGGCATGCGCGCAATGCGCCGCAGTCACAATGACGCGCAAGGGAACCGAACGTTCCGAAGCAGCACAGGGCAAAGCGTCGCAACGCTCGTCGGCAACGCCGGAGCGGCGTCACTCCGCCGTTTGCGGCACCACGAAGGTCTGGCCGGGATAGATCAGGTTCGGGTTCTGGATCTTGTCCCGGTTGGCCTTGAAGATCACCGCGTAGCGGGCGCCGTCGCCATAAGCGAGCCGGCTGAGCGCCCACAGGCTGTCGCCCTTGGAGATGACCCGGCTCCCGCCATCCGCCGGGGGAGCGGTCAGCACGTCCGTCGGCGAGGCCGATGCCAGCGTGGTCGGCGCCGGCGCATGGGCGAGCGCTTTCGGTTTCGGCGCGCCGGTCAAGCGCGGCCGGGCCGCCGGCTTGTCGGGCGCCGACGCCAGGCGCGGCGAGGCGGATGGCAGGGCGGCCACGATATCCGGCTTCTCGTCCGGCTTCTCGGCCTGCTTCGTCTCCTGTCTCGCCTCCTGCTTCGCGGCCGGTGCGGGCCGCGCCGCTTCGGCGATGGTCACGGGCATGGTCCGGCCGGACTCTGCCACCGTGCCGTCCGGCGCCTTGGCCCGGAGCGTCAGCTCATAAGAACCGGCAGGCAATTGCGGCGGCGTCATCACGAACTGGCCCGAAGCGTCCGCGACCGCGGTATCGAGCGGCTTGCCGTCGCGCAGCAGCTCGACCCTCGCGCCCGGCGCGGCGCGGCCGGCAATCACCGCGGCTTCGCCGCGCTCGTCGATGCGGCCGACGTCGAAACGGGGGCCGGCATCTGCGGCCGGAGCCGGCGGCTTGCGAGGCACAAGATCGCCGAGCGCGGCCACCTGCTTCTGCGTCTCGGCCAGCACGCCCGCCTTCGGCTCGGTGCCCTGCGTCGGCGCTGCTGCGGGGGCAGGCGGTGCGGCGGCGGCAAGCTCCGGCTTGGGCTCAGGTTTGGCCTCAGCCTTGGGTTCAGCCCTTGGTTCGATCCTGGGTTCGACCTTGGCCTCGACACTGGGCTCGATCTTTGCCTCCGGCCTGGCGGCGACGACGGTCTTCGCCCCGTCCGGCAGCAGGCGGCGCAACTCGGTCGGGCCGACCACGAGCGCAGTGCCGACAAGGGCGAGCAAACAGAAGGCGATGAAGGCCTTGGATGCGGTGATCATCTGAAGGGACCTTGGGTGGCAAATCAGCCGACGGCGGCAAAGTGCGCCGATTTGGCTGCGGCAGCAAGACGGTCGTAGGGATGATTCCTGCCATCCCCGGGATGAACCGGTGCTGCCCCGCAATACCCTAGGCCTCGACGCAGGTCGGCCTCGGTTACGCCCCCGCCGTGAGCGTCCAGAATTCGCGCCATCTGAGGCGGCCGAGCGCAGCCAGCCGCCTCCAGGACCAGTGGGACCGGCCCGCGACCAGCGAGGCGCGGGCGAGAAGGAGGTGGGAGATGATGTCGATCACGGCAATTCTCGCCTTGCGTCCGCAGCATCCGGCCGGACTGCGACCGGGCTGCTGCGCCTCTTGTTGTGCGCGGCCGTCATGGCCGCGCTTCCAGGATCATGTTGAAGGGCGAACCGGCAGCCTTTGCGATCTGCGAGAAGCCGCCCTGACGCAACACCTGCGCGATACGCTTCTCGCCGGCCTGCGCCCCAAGCCCCAGACCAACGTCCTGGCTCAGCGACGTCGGCAGGCAGATGTGGGTGGAGCCCGCGTAGTAAACGCGCCCGACCGGATTGAGATTGTCGGCGAGACTGTCCCCCGCCGTCGGCTCCACCAGCATCAGCGTGCCGTCGTGCTTCAGAGCACCACGGATGTGTCGGGCGGCGCCGACGGGATCGCCCATGTCATGAAGTGCGTCGAACATCGTCACGAGATCGAAGCCCGATCCGGCGAAATCCTGCGCCCGGGCGACTTCGTACCGGAGATTCCGCACGCCGGAGATTTCGGCCGTTGCGCAACCGATCGAGGCATCGTCGTAGTCGATGCCGATGAACTCCGAGTTCGGGAACGCCTCGGCCATCAGCCGTGTCGAATAGCCATGGCCGCAGCCGACGTCCGCGACCTTCGCACCCCGCTCCAGCTTCTCGACGACGCCGCCGAGCGCAGGCAGCCATTCGGCGATCAGATGCGCACGATAGCCAGGCCGGAAGAAGCGGTCGACGCCGCAGGACATGCAATTGCAGTGATCGCTCCAGCGCAAGCCTTTGCCGGTTCGGAACGCGTCAGCGAGGCGCGGCTCGTCGTGATAGACCGCCGGCAGCAGGCTGAAGCCGCCCACCATCGCGACCGGGCTGTCTTCATCGGCGAAGACCGCGCTCTGCTCCGGCGTCATGCTGAACGTATCGTTGGTCGCAGCGTAACTCACGAAGCCGGAGGCCGCCTGTGCCGACAACCATTCGCGAACGTAGCGCTCGTGAGTCCCGGTCCGATCGGCGAGCTCGGCCGCCGTCATCGGGCGTTCGGCCAGCGCGCGGAATAATCCCAGCCGGTCGCCGAGGACGACCAGCGCCGCATTGGAGGCGGCGCCGAGTTCGTTGACGACGAGGCCAAGCAACTGCTCGAGCTTCTTTTCATCCAGGTTCATGACTTGCTCCTTCGAAGGCGCGCACAATGCGCCCGGTAAGGTGCGACATACGGTGTCTGGACTTGGCGATGCAGAGGCAGAATAGTCAGCTTCGAGCCAATCGAGCCAAAGGCTGCAGAATGTCACGTGGACGTGTACGCGTGAGTATTCCCGTGTTTGCCGAATGCGACCCGTCGATCATCTACGGCGTGTTCGACACGTTGTGGGGCGCAGGACGCATATGGGACGGCGTCAAGGGCGGCACGCCCGACGGCTTGTTCGAGCCGCGGCTGGTCGGCGCCGAGCCCGGCCCGATCACGCTGATCACCGGCGTCAGCATCCTGCCGCAGGACGTGGCCGATCAAATCGCAGCGACCGACATCGTGTTCGTGCCGAACGTGATCGTCACCGCGAAGACCGGCACCGCCGGGCTCGACCGGCGGCTCATCGCGTGGATCAGGAAGATGCACGAGGCGGGCGCGCAGATGTACGGGTCCTGCGGCGGGTCGCTCGTGCTCGCCGAAGCCGGGCTGCTTGACGGATGCGAGGCGACCACACACTGGGTCTACGAGCCGGTGTTTCGAAAGCACTTCCCGGAGGTCAAGCTCCGCATGGAGCGCGTTCTGGTGCAGAACGGCCCCGGACACAATCTGGTCTGCGGCGGCGGCGCCTCGTCATGGCAGGATCTCGCGCTCCTGATCGTCGCCAAATATGGCGGCACGGAAGAGGCGATCCGCATGTCGAAGGTCTTTCTCTACCAGTGGCATCGCGACGGACAATTGCCGTTCGCCTCGATGGTGCAGAACGTCGATCACGGCGACGGCGTGATCACGCGGTGCCAGGACTACATCGCGCAGAATTATCAGCGGCAGGACGTCATCGCGGCGCTGGTGCAACACTCCGGATTGCCGAAGCGCTCATTCGATCGCCGCTTCCGGGCTGCGACGGGCTATTCGCCGCTCGCCTATGTGCAGACGCTGCGCATCGAGGAGGCCAAGCAACTGCTGGAGACGACGGAAGCTGCGATCGAGGACATCTGTCGCGAGGTCGGCTACGAGGACGTAGCGTCCTTCCGCCGCCTGTTTCGAAAGCAGGCCGGCGTGTCGCCGAAGGACTACCGGCGCAAGTTTCAGCTTCCCGATTACGTGGCGGAATCCCGGCCCCCGACCCTCCGCCAGCCGGCCCGGCCCCGGCGGGCGGCAGGCTAAAGCGCGACATCCTTCCGGATCATGCTCTGGAAGCGGGAGCTCACATCGGCCGTCGGGCCGCCTGCACTTCGACGAATTCAGAGTCGGGGTGGCTGACGATCGTGGCGACCATGATGCCGCTGATGATCAGCGACCAGGCGGTGTTCCAACAGATCCAAAACACGAGCCAGCCTCCGTTTCCATCCCTCGCTGCCGCACCAAGCCAACTTCACAGCGATGCCGCCGTTCCCGGCGCACGACCCCGCCCTGACGTCCGGCGAGGCACTATTTTGGTTTGGTCGGTGGCGGCGCGCGATCGGTTTGGCCGGTGTGGCGCTTTGCCACGACGTCGCCGTCGCGCTCACCCTCGCGCGGGCGCGGCGGAGGCTTGGGCTGGCCGGCCTGACCGCCATGCTTGCCGCCCATGTCGGGTTCACCTTCGAGATCGTTTTCACGGGGCATGGCGCTTCAATGCGAAAGGCACGGCATTGGTTCGAAGCGGCACCGGGTATTTCGCCGATGGGGAACATCGCGGCCCTTCGCTGGCGGGAAGGATCAGGAGCTGCGAGGAATTGCGGCCGAGGGACCTACGTAAACATCCGTAATTTGCCGGATTGCCCGTGGGCCTCATATCTTCGTCATGGATCGACCAATTGTCTTCAAATGCCCTCAGACCGGCCTGAATGTGCAGCATCTGCTTACCGATGAGCCGGGCGATCGCACGCACGTGTCCGTGTCTTGTCCGGCCTGCACGCGATTCCATTTGATCGAGCGCTCCTCCGGCAAGCTGCTGGGTGACCGGCGCAGCTGAACGCGAACCGCCGCCGGCCGCCAGGTGGCTTGGGCGACGAGGGTAACCGGACCTGCCAGGACCGAACCTGTTGTTCAATCCTGCGACTCATCAAAGACTTGCCGCGACCGCCTGCGGCCGCGCATCCTGTTTTCGGACCACGCGGCCGTAGTGCGCGCGGCGTCCGTCTGCTATCGATTGAAGCCATAGCCCTCGTGGAATTTCCGATGCGTCATTTGCCCCGTGCCGTCCTTCGAAACCTGTATCCCGCAGCCGTCGCCGGCCTGCTCGTGCTCGGCCCCAATCCGGGGCTTGCCGCCGAGGACGACGCGCCCAAGGGCCCGGCGGTGACGGTTCTGAAGGTTGCGAAATCCTGCTTCTCCGACATCGTCGAGGCCACCGGCACGATGATCGCGCGTGAGGAAACCACGGTGCGGCCCGAGCGGCCCGGCCTGAAGGTCACGGAGGTGCTGGCGGAAGCGGGCGACACCACCACCGCCGGCCAGGTGCTGGCGCGGCTGGCGCTGCCGGAAGGCGGCACGCTCCAGGTCACCGCGCCGGTGGCGGGCGTGATCTCGAACTCGTCCGCGCAGATCGGTAACTTCGCCTCGGCCAAGGGCGAGGCGCTGTTCACGATCGTAGCGCGCAGCGATTACGATCTGGTCGGCCTCGTGGCCACCTCCGATGTGCGCAAGCTCGCGGTCAACCAGCAGGCCACCGTGCATATCCCGGGCGCCCCCGACATCAGCGGCAAGGTGCGCCGCATCGGCGCGACCGTCGAGCCGAACATCCAGCAGGGGCTGGTCTATATCGGCATCTCCTCGCAGAAGCGGCTGCTGCTCAATGCGAGCGGACGCGCGCTGATCAAGACCGGGCAGAGCTGCAACGTGGCGGTGCCGCTGACCGCCGTGCAGTATTCCTCCGCCGGCACCGTGGTGCAGGTGATCCGCCGCAACCGCGTCGAGACCAAGCGTGTCGAGCTAGGGTTGATGTCGGGCGGCAATATCGAGGTTCGCGAAGGCCTCAGCGAAGGCGACGTCGTCGTCGCCCGCGCCGGCGCACTCCTGCGCGAAGGCGATCCGGTGCGTCCGGTCATGGCGAGCGCGGAAGCTGTGAAGTAGGGATTACAGAAGAAGGTTTGCTTACCCTCCCCTGGAGGGGGAGGGTCGGCTCGCATTTGAGCGAAGCGAAAATGGGAGACGGGGTGGGGTGATCTCTCCGCACGGGCACCGCCCAAGAGGAGAGATCACCCCACCCCGCTCGCGCTTACGCGCGATCGACCCTCCCCCTCCAGGGGAGGGTAAGAAACTAGCCGCCGGTTGCGCCGAAATGGACGTCTTCGAGCAGCGAGGAGGACACGGTCGGAACCTGGTCGCCTTCGCTGGCGCGGGAGATGGCGAGGCGGGTCTTGTTGAAGACGCTCTCGGCGCTGCCCGGCTTGCCGAGATTGGCGAGGAATTCGCTGACCAGCACGCTGTGCTCACCCTTGACGTCATCGACGACCTTGCCGGGGGAAGCGGAGGTGAGGATCAGCGCGTTGTCGGACGCGCTGATCGGCGCGAGGCCGTGGCTGTAGGAGCGGAAGCGGCGCTCGTAAGGATTGCGGCGGGAGGCGTCGACCACGACGAGCTTCGCCTTGGCGCCCTGCTCCTTCATCATCTCGAGCACGCCCTCGATCGACACACCTTGGCGGCGGACGTCCCTTTCCTTCCAGATCACGGCATCGACCGGCAACATGTAGCTCTCGCGGCCGGCCTGCACGCCGTAGCCGCCGAAGAACAGCATGACGACGCTGTCGCGCGTGATCCGGGACTTCAGGCGGTTGACGGCGCGGACCATGTCGTCGCGGGTCGCATCTTCCACCATGTCCACGTCGAAGCCGTTCTTGCGCAGCGACGAGGACAGCGCGCGGGCGTCGTTGATCGACTGCGTCAGCGGCGCACTGGCGTCGGGATAATGTCCATTGCCGATGACCAGCGCCAGGCGGGAACTCTGGCCGATCGAACCGGTGATCCGGTCGGTCGAGACCGCCTTGGCCGCATCGATCGCACGCATGTTGAGAGCAGCATGGGCGCCGATCACCAGCGACACCGTGCCGATGAGGGCTGCGGCGAGGGCGATCGTACGTCGGGAAAGGTCGAGCTGCTTCAAATTCATCTCGGTTCGTTTCCTGTGCCAAAGACCAGCCAAGCGCGCGCACACTGTTTGAGTAGCGCGATAGCGGCTTTAGGTTTGAGGGATTGGCCGGGGGTGTGCCCCCGAATTGCGCGCAATTTGCGGCGCCGCACCAAACAAACCCTTAACCGGATATAGGCCCTGGGGCAATAGATTGCTCATTATTTGAGCTAAACCACTGACGATACTAATCAATTCTCCGCTGCGAATTGCTGAATTCCTGGCTTTCCCGTAGCCTTACGGGACGCGATCATGTCGCCCTCGCGCCGGCTTTTCCGTGACTTCCATCACATTTGTATTTCCCGCGAATCCGGGTAGCTTTTTCAACGACTTGCAGGGGGTGGCACGCGGATGGGAGCGTGCCTGATGTCCCCGACCGAGGCCCCGCGACCAGGTATTTCATGAGCTTTCATTATTTTGCCGGCGCCGCCTGCCGGGCGCTGACGGCGCGGAAGGACGGCCCCTCGCTTTACGACGTCTGCGATCCCGTATTGTCGGGCACGGCCAGCGGCGATCCGCATATCGCCAAATTCTACAAGACCGCGCTCGGCAATCCCGCGCTGCGGATCCTGCTGCGACGCGCGGGCGTGCCCGAGCTGCGTGACGAGGCCAAACTGACGCAGCTGCGGCAGGCACTCACCCAGGCCCGCGACGAGGCCGAGCCCGACTGGGCGGCGGTCGGGCAGCCGATCGCCGCTCTTGTCGACAGCATCGCGCTCGACCATCCCAAGCCGCCGCCGGTGTCGTTCGCCGCCGCCGTGCCGCAGAGCGCCGAGATCGACGGCGTGATCCGCGACTGCGCCCAGCACCTGCTCGGCTCCTACCGCCGCAACGGCTTCCTGCCGACCTATGCCGCCTTCAACCTGATCGGCGATCCCGATGTCCGCGGACGCGAACTGATCATGGCGCTGACGGGGCTGAACGCGCGCGGCTACAAGAATTCCTCGCTGCTGTTCAACCTCGCCCGCGTCTTCATCGCGCGCTCGCCCGCGCGCGCCGTGGTCAATCCGCCCTGGAAAGGCATTGCCGAGCCGATGTGGGAGCCGGTGCAGATCCGCCATCGGTCGGCCTATTACGATGCGTTCTTCATCGAGGCGCTGCTGAGCTATGTCGAGACCGGACTCGCCTCGCCGGCCGACAAGAGCGCCGCGGAGCGCGCCATCGCCGACATGGTCGATTTCTGCATCAACATCAGCCGCGAGCAGGTCGAGGGTTTGGGCGGCGCGCGCTTCGACGTCATCACCGCGCTCGCGCCGGCGCCGCACCCGCGCTTCTCCCGCTACTTCGCGCAGATCAAGCAGGATCTCGGTTTCGGAATCTACGTGCCGGATTGCGACACCACGGCCTGCTCGATCTCTGCGGCAACGCAGGCCGGCTGCACCGATCCGATCATCGACCAGCCGCTGCTGGATTTCTACGCCGGCTACCAGGTGCGCGCCGGCGTCAACGAACCGCGCGTGACCGTGCCGCTCAACGACAATATCGATTACGAGGGCGGGGTTGCGACCTGGATCGACAATCTCGCGGGCGAGCGTCCCTACGGCAACGATCTCGATCCGACCCTCAATCTCGACATTCTCGAGGTCAGCTTTCGCAACCTGGCGCGCTGGAAAATCCTGGAGACTCCGGCGCGGCTCGCCACCGTGCATCGCATCATCGGCTTCCAGAAACGGCTGGCGGCGAGCGGCGCCTTCGCCAATCCGCGCTCGCACATCTATTATCTGCCAGAGCTCTACAGCGCCTATTTCGGCCGCTGCTATGCGGCGTTCCTGGCGCTGCCGCTGGCGGCGCAGGCCGCAATCGATCCCGACGGCGATTTCGATTTCATCCGCCATCGCGTGCTGTCCTACGTCAAGGGCGAGCTGATGGCCGCCGAGATGAACGTGTTCGATGCGGCGCTCGCGCTGATCGCGCTCGGCCATCTCGGCGCCGACCCGCGTGCCTTTGCGCCGGCGCTGAACGTGATCGTCGCGGGGCTCGGCGAAGGCGGCCGTCGCGGTCCGTTCCGCGCCTATGAGTGGAACAAGATGAAGACTCCGACGCGGATTTTGGTCGGCGGTCCCGAGGTGACGTCGGCCTTCGTGCTGATGGGACTGGCGCTCGCCAAGCGGGCGATGGCGCGGGGTTGAGGCGATTTCTCTTACCCTCCCCCTCCAGGGGAGGGTAAGCAAGCCATCGCGCAATGACGGGAAGTTGAAAGCCGATCCGTCAGGCCTAAGCTGGCTGACAGGCCAAAAGCCGACCACAATTGCAGCGTCTATCGAGATGTTCATCACACGCGGACCGGCATGTTGCGAAAGATCCTGATTGCGCTGTCTCTCCTTGTCCTGCCTTCGCTCGCGCACGCTGCCGACATCTCCGGCACGGCCAAGGTTCGCGCCGGCGACGCGGTCGTGATCGGCAACACGCGGATCCGGCTCGGCGGCATCGACGCGCCGGCGGTCGACCAGCTCTGCCTCAACACCAAGGCCGAGCGCTGGACCTGCGGCATCGCGGCCCGCGACGAGCTCGCCAGACACGCCGACGGAAAGAACTGGATCTGTCACGCCCGCTCTATCGACCGGCGCGGCCGGACCGTGGCGCGTTGCGAGGTCGGCGGCGAGGACATCCAGAAATGGCTGGTGCGCAGCGGCTGGGCGCTGGCCTATACCCGCATGTCCAAGGACTACGAGGCGGATGAAAAGGCCGCGCGCGAGGCCAAGGCCGGGATGTGGCAGGGCGCCTTCATCGCGCCCTGGGACTGGCGTGTCCGCAACAAGAAGACAACTATTCTGGGCGCGACCAAGCCACCCGACGGGGCGCATGCCGTGCTGCTCGCCTCGGCCTCCGGGCCGGTGGCACCGTCGCCGGACTGCACCATCAAGGGCAACGTGAACAGCGCCGGCGAATGCATCTATCACCGGCCCACCAGCCGCTGGTACACCCAGATCAGGATGAAGGTCAGCAAGGGCACCCGCTGGTTCTGCTCGGTCGAGGAGGCCGAAGCCGCCGGCTGCCGCGAGACCAAACGATAACCCAGACCCGCGTTTTGCGCGCTTTTCCAGGGCTTCGGCGCCGCGTAAAGGTAGGACTTAGCAATCCAGCAGTCCGTTCTCTGGCAACAAGGACCAACAGCAATGACCGTTCGCGCGGGCCGGGAATTTCTGGCCATCCCCGGGCCCACCACGATGCCCGACGAGGTGCTGCAGGCGATGCACCGCCCGGCGATCGACATCTACTCCAAGGAGATGCTCGAGCTGACCGAGAGCCTGCTCGGCGACCTCACGAGGCTGTTTGCGACCAAGGGCAAGTCCTACATCTACATCGCCAATGGTCACGGCGCCTGGGAAGCGGCGCTCAGCAACGTGCTCTCGCGCGGCGACAAGGTCCTGGTGCTGGAGAGCGGCCGGTTTGCGATCGGCTGGGGCAATGCGGCGGCCCTGATGGGCGCCGAGGTCGAGGTGCTCAAGGGCGATTGGCGCCGCGCGGTGCGGCCGCACGAGGTCGAGGAGCGCCTGCGCCGCGACAAGGAGCACAGCATCAAGGCCGTCGTCGTGGTGCAGGTCGACACCGCCTCGGGCGTGCAGAACGACATCGAGGCGATCGGCAAGGCGATCAAGGCGAGCGGCCATCCCGCGCTGTACATGGTCGACACCGTCGCCTCGCTCGGCTGCATGCCCTTCAAGATGGACGAATGGGGCATCGACGTCGCGATGTCCGGCTCACAGAAGGGCCTGATGACGCCGCCCGGCCTCGGCTTCGTCGCCGCCAATGCGCGCGCGCTCGAGGTGCACAAGAAGGCCAACATGTCGACGCCCTATTGGAGCTGGAGCGAGCGCGAGGGCACCGAGAACTATCGCAAATATGCCGGCACCGCGCCGGTGCATCTCCTGTTCGCTTTGCGCAAGGCAATCGACATGCTGCACGAGGAGGGCCTCGAAAATGCCTTCCGCCGCCACAGCCTGCTCGCCGAAGCCGCGCGGCGCGCGGTCGCCGTCTGGTCCGAGGGCCAGGTGCTCGGCTTCAACGTCGCCGAGGCCAGCGAGCGCTCCAACACCGTGACCACGGTGACCATGAGCAACGGCCATGACCCGGCCGTGCTGCAACGCTATTGCAAGGACAAGTGCGGCGTCGTGCTCGGCACCGGCATCGGCGATCTTTCCGGCCAGGCCTTCCGCATCGCCCATATGGGCCACGTCAACGCGCCGATGCTGCTCGGCACGCTGGGCGTGATCGAGGTCGGCCTCAACGCGTTGAAGATCCCGCACGGCAAGGGCGGGCTGGAGGCCGCGGTCGCGTATCTCGGGGACGAGGTGGCGGCGTAGGGAACCGGCGCGCGCTGCGCACCCGCCTTCCTTCTCCCACAAGGGGAGAGGGAAAGATCAGCGCTTGTAGGCCGGGTGAGCGAAGCGACACCCGGGACCTTGCGAACTCCCGCATGTCGCTTCGCTCATGCGGGCTACGGCAGGTTCACTCGTGGCACGCGATACGCATCCACATGCGCCTTCAGCCCATCCAGCGACGCCGTCGGCTGCTTCGGATCAACCCGATACTCTCCGCTCGCCAGCCATTTCAGCACCATCGCGTCCACCACCGGCGAATGGTGGATGACGTCGCTGTAATTGTCGAGATCGTGCGTCACCGGCTTGATCGCGCGGAAATCGTGCAGGCGAACGTTGGGAAGCTGCGTCAGGCGCTCGGCGATCACGGCCGTGAGATCGGTGACGATCTTCAGCGTTTCGGGCGAGGCATCGCGCATGGCGACGAATTGCAGGACTGAATAGGGCGGGAAGTAGATGTCGAAGGTCACGCCTGGATGGCGCGCGATCAGGCCGAGGGCATCGCGCTCGAAATGCCGGACCATGGCCTCGAAGCCGTAGCCTTCGCCCAGGAAGCGGCGGCGCGCGGGATCGGTGATGTAGGTGAAGGCGGCGAGCGTCTTTCTGGCGTTGTAGTCCCGCGCAACGTCGAAATCCCGCGGCAGGGCGTAGATGTCGTCGATGTCTGCCAGCGCGAACTTGACCGGCAGATAAGGCGCCGCCCGGGTCATCGGCTCACGCAGCGGCGGGAGCGACCGCAGCAGCGCGAACAAGGACTCCTTTGCCATCGATGCGCTGAACAGATAGGACGCGATGCCCTTGGCAGTTCGGCGATAGAGATCCACGGAGAGATAGGGATCGGCCTCGATGTCGGCGGCATCGATGAAGATGAAATCGTCCATCTCCCAGATCACCCGCCTGGCGCCGCGGTCGATCGCCTGCTCGAGCACAAAGGCCTGCTGGCGCGAGTTGGACCCGGTCATTGCCAGCTTGAGCGAGCGCACACCAAGCGCACGGTCGATGTCGCTCTGGCGGAAATGGATCGCGAGCGAGGTGCCCATGAAGGCGGTGTCGAACGGCTGGCTGCGGATCAGTCCGGCATTCTGCACGCGCGTGTCGTCGGAATAGAAGGCGGGGATGAGGTACGAGGGTCGGAATAGTTGCAGCGGATCGACTGCGAAGGTCAGCGCCGCCGCGCCGAGCACGCATGCCGTGGCAGCGAGGAGAAGCCGCGCCAGATTGGTGAACGTGCCCCGCATCAGAACCGGAAATAGATGAATTCGCTATGGCTCTGGATACCCAGAAAGCCGAACGCGAGCACCAGCGACGCCGCATAGAGCACCAGCGGCCGCCTCCGTCCGGCCCGCAAGGTTTCGCCGACCCTGCGGTTCGCGTGGTCGTATCCCATGAGGCCTTGCGTGTTCGGCGCCAGCCACACCAGCGCGGCGTAGATGGCGATGAGGACGAGCGCCGCGATCTCCTCGCGGCCGAACACGATATTCGAGGGATCAGCCATGGCTTGGAGCACGCGCAGCGCCCATTCCACGCTCGCGGCGCGGAAAAACACCCAGGCGACCACGACGGCGAGGAACGTCAGCGCGGCGCCCGCGATGCGAGCCGGGCGTGCAAGCCGCGGCGAAACGTTCGGCGCCAAGGCATGGAAGGCATGATTGACGCAGAGATACGCGCCGTGCAGCGCGCCCCAGACGACGAACGTCCAGGCCGCGCCGTGCCAGAGCCCGCCGAGCAGCATGGTGGCCATCAGGTTGACGTAGCGCAGCACGCGGCCCCTGCGGTTGCCGCCGAGCGGGATGTAGAGATAGTCGCGCAAAAACTGCGACAGCGTCATGTGCCAGCGCCGCCAGAACTCCACAATGCTGGTCGCCTTGTAGGGCGAGTTGAAGTTGACCGGCAGGAAGATGCCGAACATCAGCGAGATCCCGATCGCCATGTCGGAATAGCCGGAGAAGTCGAAATAGAGCTGGAACGTGTAGGCGAGCGCGCCAAGCCAGGCCTGGTCGAAGCTCGGCGAGCGGGCCTCGAAGGCGAGCGCGACCAGCGGCTGGATGCCGTCGGCAAGGCAGGTCTTCTTGAACAGGCCGATGGCGAAGATGATGATCCCGCACAGCATCAGATGCGCGTCCGGATGCTTCGATTCCTTGCGCTCGAATTGCGGGATCATGTCCTTGTGGTGAAGGATCGGCCCTGCGATCAAATGCGGAAAGTAAGTCACGAACAGCGCGTAGTGCGGCAAGGCGTAACGTGCGACCTGGCCGCGATACGCGTCCACCAGAAACGCGATCTGGGTGAAAGTGTAAAAAGAAATGCCGACCGGCAGCAGGATATGAACCGCGAGATGGGTGCCGAGCACCGCGTTGATGTTCTCGGCGGCAAAGCCCGCATATTTGAAGATGCCGAGCACGAGGAGATCGCCGGCGAGGCCGAATGCGAGCGCCGCCTTGCGTTGCATCGGCGCGAG
This sequence comes from Bradyrhizobium sp. FW305-F6, assembly GCF_058782905.1. Taxonomy (NCBI): domain Bacteria; kingdom Pseudomonadati; phylum Pseudomonadota; class Alphaproteobacteria; order Hyphomicrobiales; family Nitrobacteraceae; genus Bradyrhizobium; species Bradyrhizobium sp. FW305-F6. Next base: position 166,829 of record NZ_JBYSYD010000007.1, on the reverse strand, counting down.
CTCAGCCGCGATCAGGAGGTGGCCAACGCCATAATTGAAGGCGATCGAGAGCAGTAAGAGGGCCAGGAACTGCCAGCTGCCGATCGCGTAGAAGGTGATCGAGGCCAGCGCCAGCCAGATCACCGGGGCCAGATTGCTGCGCCGGCCGAGCTGGAAATAGCCGGCCAGCACGACCGGCAGAAACAGCAGGATGAACGGATAGGAATTGAACAGCATCAGGCTGGACCGGCGGCGGGGATATCGTCCCTAAAGCATACAAGGGGCGGGGCAACAACCCGGTGAGGCGGCAGCGGCGCTGGCTATTCAGGGGGTTGTCGCCATATTATAGGCGACCAGCCGCCTTCTACGGCCGTCATTGCCGGGCTTGACCCGGCAAATCCATCGCTAAAGATTCGTCGTTGATGGATGCGCGGGTCAAGCCCGCGCATGACGAGATGAGTTTCGGCAAGACGAACGAGGACCGAGTGACCCAAGCCAAAGCATCTTCCCAGCCCCCCGTCGCCCCGCGCCGGCCGCATTCCTTCACGCGGCACGGCATCATTGTGACCGACGACTATGCCTGGCTGAAGGACGCGAACTGGCAAGAGGTGCTGCGTCATCCCGCGGTGCTAGATCCCGACATCCGCACATATCTGGATGAGGAGAACGTCTACACCGAGAGCCTGCTCGGCCATACTGCGCCGCTCCAGAAGACGCTGGTGCGCGAGATGCGCGGACGCATCAAGGAGGATGATTCCAGCGTGCCGTCGCCGGATGGTCCCTTTGCCTATTTCCGCCGGTTTCGCGAGGGCGGACAGCACGAGCTGTTCGGCCGCATGCCGCGCGACGGCGGCGAGGGCCAGATCGTGCTCGACGGCGACGCGCTCGCCAAGGACCACGAATACTTCAAGTTCGGCGGCAGCCGCCACTCCTACGATCACAAGCTGCAGGCCTGGAGCGCGGACACCAAGGGCTCCGAATATTTCTCGATCCGCGTACGCGACTGGGGATCCGGCAGAGATCTCGACGATGTCGTCGAGGAGACCGATGGCGGCGTGGTCTGGGCCGCGGACTGCAAGAGCTTCTTCTACGTCAAGCTCGACGACAATCACCGGCCGATGCAGGTGTGGCGGCACAGGCTGGGAACGAGGCAGGCCGACGACACGCTGGTCTATGAGGAGCAGGATGCCGGCTGGTTCACCCATCTGCACGAGAGCACCAGCGGCCGCTTCTGCGTGATCGCGGGCGGCGACCATGAGACGAGCGAGCAGCGGCTGATCGATCTCGCCCATCCCGAGGCGCCGCCGCGGCTGGTCGCGGCGCGCGAAGAAGGCGTGCAATATTCACTCGCCGATCGCGGCGACGAGCTCTACATCCTCACCAATGCCGACGATGCCATCGACTTCAAGATCGTCACCGCGCCGCTTGCTTCGCCGGAGCGCAAGAACTGGCGCGACCTGATCCCCTATCGTCCCGGCATCTACATCATCGACCTCGACCTCTATGCCGGCCATCTGGTGCGGCTGGAACGCGCCAATGCGCTGCCGTCGGTCGTGATCCGCGATCTCGCCTCGGGCGAGGAGCACGCCATCGCCTTCGACGAGGCCGCCTATTCGCTGGACACGATGGGCTCCTACGAATTCGACACGACGAATTTGCGCTTCGCCTATTCGTCGATGACGACGCCGTCGGAAGTCTACGACTACGACATGGTCAAGCGCACGCGCGTCTTGCGCAAACGCCAGGAGATTCCCTCCGGCCACGATGCGAGCGACTACGTCACCACGCGCATCATGGCGACATCGCATGACGGTGCCGAGGTGCCGGTCTCGATCCTCCATCGCCGCGGGCTGAAGCTCGACGGCACGGCGCCGCTATTGCTCTATGGCTACGGCTCCTACGGCATGGCGATGCCGGCTTCGTTCAGCGCCAATCGCCTGTCGTTGGTCGACCGCGGCTTCGTCTACGCCATCGCCCATATCCGCGGCGGCGCCGACAAGGGCTGGGGCTGGTATCTCGACGGCAAGCGCGAGAAGAAGACGAACTCGTTCGACGATTTCGCGGCCTGCGCCCGCGCGTTGATCGATGCCAGATACACCAGCGCGAAACGGATTGTCGGCCATGGCGGCTCTGCCGGCGGCATGCTGATGGGCGCGGTCGCCAACCGCGCCGGCGACTTGTTCGCCGGCATCGTCGCCGAGGTGCCGTTCGTCGACGTGCTCAACACCATGCTCGACGACACGCTGCCGCTGACGCCGCCGGAATGGCCGGAATGGGGCAACCCGATCGAGAGCGAGACCGATTTCCGCACCATCCTGTCCTACTCGCCCTACGACAACGTCGCGGCAAAGGACTATCCTGCGATCCTCGCCATGGGCGGCCTGACCGACCCGCGCGTCACCTATTGGGAGCCCGCCAAATGGATCGCGCGCCTGCGCGCCACCATGACGGGCGGCGGCCCGGTCCTGCTCCGCACCAACATGGGCGCCGGCCATGGCGGCGCTTCGGGCCGCTTCGACCGGCTCGACGAAGTCGCGATCGTTTACGCGTTCGCGCTGTGGGCGGCGGGGATGGCGGGGATGGCGGAGGCTGAGGTGTAGCAAGACCTGAAGCAACACGGTCCGCTGTCGTCCCCGCGAAGGCGGGGACCCATACCGCGTGATGTATCGGTGAGGCGCAGGTGATAGTACCGACGACGACTTCTTAACTGCAAGTCTTCGCCAAACTGCTCCCTGGGGTTATGGGTCCCGGATCTGCGCTTCGCTTGTCCGGGACGACAACCGAGAATGTGGCGCGACCTGCAGAAAAGTCAGCGCCCGTTCTTCTTCCGCCATTCCGCGAAATCCGTCAGCGTCTGCGGATCGGTGGCGGGATAGAGGCCGAAGATGCCGCGGCCCTTGCCGACTTCCTCGGTGACAAAGTCCTCGAACGCCGTCATCTCGAAGGTTTCGTTGGCGATCTCGTCCGCGAGATGAGCGGGGATCACGATGACGCCGTCGGCATCGCCGAGGATGACGTCGCCGGGAAACACCGGCGCGTCGCCGCAGCCGATCGGCACGTTGATCTCGATCGCCTGGTGCAGCGTGAGGTTGGTCGGCGCCGAGGGGCGGTGATGAAAGGCGGGAAAACCGAGCCTGGCGATCTAGGCGGAGTCGCGAAACCCGCCGTCGGTGACGACGCCCGCAACGCCGCGCTTCATGAGCCGCGTGACCAGGATGGCGCCGGCGGAGGCTGCCCGCGCGTCCTTGCGGCTGTCCATCACCAGCACGGCGCCGGGCGGACAGTCCTCGACCGCCTTGCGCTGCGGATGGGAGCGGTCCTTGAACACGTCGATGGCGTTGAGATCCTCGCGCGCCGGCATGTAGCGCAGCGTGAAGGCTTCGCCGACCATGGTCGGCTGCTCCGGGCTCAAGGGGCGGACATCCTGGATCATCTGGATGCGCAGGCCGCGCTTGAACAGGGCGGTGGCGACGGTGGCGGTAGAGACGGATTTGAGTTTTGTGCGGGTGGCTTCGGTGAGTTTTGGCATCTCATCCTCTCTCTTTCGTCATTCCGGGGCGCGCGTAGCGCGAGCCCGGAATCCATCGGTCGGTATGTACTGCTGCAAGATGGATTCCGGGCTCATCGCTTCGCGATGCCCCGGAATGACGGGACATCAGTAAATCGACGGCTCGCCGATCGGCGCGCCGAAATCGGTCTCGAGGAAGTCGAAGTCGCAGCCGTCATTGGCCTGCTTGATGTGTTTGGTGAACATCCAGCCATAGCCGCGCTCGAAGCGGCGCTCGGGCTGCTTCCAGGCGGCGCGGCGTTTGGCGAGCTCAGCCTCGCTCACGTCGAGATTGATGGTGCGCGCGGCGACGTCGAGCGTGATGCGGTCGCCGTTCTGCACCAGAGCCAGCGGGCCGCCGATATAGGACTCCGGCGAGACGTGCAGGATGCAGGCGCCGTAGCTGGTGCCGCTCATGCGCGCATCCGAGATGCGGACCATGTCGCGCACGCCCTGCTTCACGAGCTTGGTCGGAATCGGCAGCATGCCCCATTCCGGCATGCCCGGCCCGCCCTGCGGCCCCGCATTGCGCAGGATCAGGATGTGGTCCTCGGTGACGTCGAGGTTGGGATCGTCGACCGCCTTCTTCATCGAGGGGTAATCGTCGAACACCAGCGCCGGGCCGGTATGCTTGAGGAACCGCGGCGCGCAGGCGGAAGGCTTGATGACGCAGCCGTCGGGCGCGAGATTGCCCCTGAGTACGGCGAGCGCGCCTTCCTTGTAGATGGGATTGTTGATGGAGCGGATCACGTCGGCATTGTAGACCTCGGCGCCCTCGATGTTCTCAGCCACCGTCTTGCCGGTGACGGTGATGCAGTCGAGATGCAGATGCGGCCTGATTTGCGCCATCAGCGCCGGCAGGCCGCCGGCATAGAAGAAGTCCTCCATCAGATAGGCATCGCCGCTCGGGCGGACGTTGGCGATGACGGGCACCTTGCGGCTCGCGGTTTCGAAATCGTCGAGGCCGATATCCTGGCCGGCGCGGCGGGCCTGCGCGATCAGATGGATGATCGCGTTGGTCGAGCAGCCCATCGCCATCGCGACCGCAATGCCATTCTCGAACGCCTTGCGGGTCTGGATCAGCTTCGGCGTCAGGTCCTCCCAGACCATCTCGACGATGCGGCGGCCGCATTCGCTGGCCATGCGGATGTGGTTGGCGTCAGCGGCCGGAATCGAGGAGGCGCCGGGCAGCGTCATGCCGATCGCCTCCGCAATCGCGGTCATGGTCGATGCGGTGCCCATGGTCATGCAGGTGCCGTAGCTGCGGGCGATGCCGGCCTCGATGTCGAGCCAGTCCTTGTCCGAGATCTTCCCGGCGCGGCGTTCGTCCCAATATTTCCAGCCGTCCGAGCCTGAACCGAGCGTCTTGCCTTTCCAGTTGCCGCGCAGCATCGGCCCTGCCGGCAGATAGATCGCCGGGATGTTCATGGAGGTCGCACCCAGCAGCAGCGCCGGTGTCGTCTTGTCGCAGCCGCCCATCAGCACGACGCCGTCGACGGGGTGGCTGCGCAAGAGCTCCTCGGCGTCCATGGCCAGCAGGTTGCGATAGAGCATGGTGGTCGGCTTCAGCAACGATTCCGACAGCGACAATGCCGGCAGTTCCAGCGGCAGGCCGCCGGCCATCAGGATACCGCGCTTGACGTCGTCGACGCGCGACTTGAAATGCATGTGACAGGGCTGCGCATCCGACCAGGTGTTGAGGATCGCGATGGCAGGGCGGTCCTTCCACTCCTCCGGAGCGTAACCCATCTGCATGGCCCGGGAGCGGTGGCCGAACGAGCGCAGGTCGTCGGGCGCGAACCAGCGCGCGCTGCGAAGCTGGTCGGGCGTCTTTTTCTTGCCGGTCATGTTATGCCCCTGTCCGTCCTGAGGATTCATCCTGCTCTTCTCACAGGCTATCCACCCCCCGCAAGGCACTGGGCGGGCGAAGGCGAACTTCTGCTATGCATTCGGGCGTGCAAACCCGCGGTGCAGCGCAATAAAGCGGCAGCTCGGGCCGGAGGGCTCGAAGTGCTTGCCGGCAGACGAGAATCCGCGCAACAATTTCATATTGATGGTTTTTGATTGCGGTCGCTGGGGCGCTCCCATCCGACCCCGGAGGATTTCAGACGTGGCCAACATCCTGATCGTGGATGACGAACCGGCCATCCAAATCACCATCCGGCTGCTGCTGGAACGGGCTGGTCATCACGTGACTGTCGCCGGCGATGGCCGCAAGGGACTGGCCTTGTTCGAGGCCGGCCGGTTCGACCTGCTGTTTCTCGACATCTTCATGCCCGGCATGGACGGACTGGAGACGATGCGTCACATTCGGGCCCTGGTCCCGACCATTCCGATCGTCGTCGTCTCCGGCCGTTCGATCACGCCCGATGCCTATGCGGAACCGGACTTCCTGAAGATGGCGACCAAGCTCGGTGCGGTGGCCGCTTTGCAGAAACCGTTCCGGCCCGACGCACTGCTTGCGATGGTCGATCATTGCCTGAAGACCGGCCAGCCGGAGGGGTCCGATGTCCGCTCCGACCGCCGATGACAAGAACACCTCCCCTGCTGCAAGCCAGACATGGCGCGGCGGGACGACGAAAACCTCCATGAGCTTCACAACGACGCTGGCGACGCGTCTGGCCATCGCGATGATCCTGCTGGTGGCGGTCACCGTGGCCGCAGTCGGCTGGCTCGGCTATCGCAACACCACGCAGGCCGTCATTCCGCGGGTCCTGGAGCGGGTCGAAGCCCAGTCGCGCCTGATTGCGGCCAATCTTGAATTCTATGTTGCCGGCGTGCGCGGCGATCTGGCCGGCTATCGCGCCGCTGCGGCTATCAATGGCCTGATCCGCGCCAACACGGGCGGAGGAATTGACCCGTCTGACGGCGTCTCCGAGCAAACCTGGCGCGAGCGCATCGCGGCGCGGCTCGCGGCCGAGATCGAGGCCAAGCCCATCTACGGACAATTCAGGATCATTGGCGCCGACGACCAGCGCGAGCTGGTTCGGGTCGATCGCTCCGGACCGAACGGAGCGGTGCGGATCGTCCCGGACGACGAACTGGAGCGCAAGAGCGGCCGGGCCTACTTTCAGGAGACCATTCGACTGAGGCCGGGCGAGATCTACGTGTCCCCCGTCGAACTCGCCACCCGATATGGGGGAACGACGGCACCTCACGCGCCGACCCTGCGGGTCGCGATGCCGCTGTTTGCACCCGACGACAAGCCGTTCGGCATCATCGTCGCCAATATCGACATGCGCCCGGCTCTCGATCGGATTCGCACGACCATGAGCTCGGGCGGAGAGATCTACGTCGTGAATTCGCGCGGCGACTATCTGGTCCATCCCGATCGGGCGCGAGAGTTCGGGTCTTCGCGAGGCCATCCCACCGATTGGCGCAAGGACCTTCCGTTCTACGCAGCCCTGGCCGGCACGTCGGACGTGGCCACGCGGGTCACAACCGACGAGTCGGGCCGGACGAGCGGCGCGGCGTTCGTGCCGTTATCGCTTGCGGGCAAGGAATGGGTCGCCGTCGTCGCAACCGTGCCCCCGTCCGTCTTCGGCCGCGTGCCGGCCGCCATTCAAAAAACGTCCCTGCTGGTCGGCGTGCTGGCCGTTCTCGCCGCAGCTGCGCTCGCGGTGCTGCTGGCGCGCTCGTTGACCCGTCCGATCGGGCGTCTGACGGAGGCGGTGCAGGCCATCGGCAGCGGACGTCCCGCAGACATCCCCGTCGATGCCAGCGGCGAGACCGGCGTGCTTGCGCGCGCCTTTGCCCGGATGGTCGAGGAGACCCGCGCGAAAACAGCCGCGCTCGAACGCGAAATCGAGGAGCATCGCCGCACCGAGGCCGCGCGAAGCCACCACGCAACGCGCGAGAGTCTGTTCAGCGCGGCGGTGGAATCGTCCGACGACGCGATCGTGATGCAGACGCTCGACGCCGTGATCACCGGCTGGAACCCGGCCGCCGAACGCCTTTACGGCTATACGGCGGAGGAGGCGATCGGCCAGCCCACGTCGATCATCGTCCCGCCCGACCGCCGCGCGGACGGCAAGGACTATCTGGGCCGGATTGCGCGGGGCGAGCCGATCGAACGCTTCGAGACGGTGCGCCTGCGCAAGGACGGCACGCCGGTCGAGATCTCACTGAGCCTGTCGCCGATCCGAGGCCCGTCGGGCGAGATCATCGGCGCCTCCGGCAGCGCGCGCAGCCTGACCGAGGCACGGCGCGCCGAGCGGGCGCTGCAGCAGCAGATCGAGGAGCGGCGGCAGATTTTCGAGACGTCGCAGGACCTGATCATGATCATGGATTCCCATGGTCACATCGCACAGATCAGTCCGAGCAGCGAGATCGTTCTCGGCTACCGGCCGGACGAGATGATCGGCCGCAGCGGCGCCGACTTCATTCATCCCGACCATCTGGAACAGTCCCGTGCCGAGATGCGCGAGATGCGCGCCGGCGCGCGCATCAGGCTCACCGACACCCGCTGCTTCCACCGGAGCGGGCACGAGGTCTGGCTGTCCTGGCTCGGCAGCTGGTCCGAACAGGCGCGCCGCTTCTTCTTCGTCGGACGCGACATGACCGAGGCGCGGCTCGCGCAGGAATCGCTGCGCGAGAGCGAACGGCTCGCCCGCAACATCGTCGAGACCTCGCTCGACGCCTTCGTCCAGACCGACGAAACCGGCCATATCCTCAACTGGAACTCGCAGGCCGAGCAGTTGTTCGGCTGGCGCCGCGACGAAGTGCTGGGCAAGCGCACCATCGACCTGATCATTGCCGAGAGCGACCGCGAGATCGTCAGTGAGAGAATGAAGAACTTCCCGAAGAACAGGGACGACAAGACGCTGAAGCATCGCCGCGAGTTGATCTGCCGCAACCGCGACGGCAAGGAATTCAAGGCCGAGGTCAGCGTGACCGCGCTGAACCGCCGCGAGGGCCTGTTGTTCAACGTCTTCTACCGCGATCTCACCGACAAGATCGCCACGGAGGAGCGCATCCGCCACGTCGAGAAGATGGAGGCCGTCGGCCAGCTCACCGGCGGCGTGGCGCATGACTTCAACAATATTCTCACCGTCATCACCGGAACCATCGAGATTCTCGCGGAGGCGGTCGCCAAGGAGCCGCAGCTCGCGGCGATCACGAAGATGATCGACGAGGCTGCCGCGCGCGGCGCCGATCTGACCCAGCACCTGCTCGCCTTCGCGCGCAAGCAGCCGCTGCAGCCGCGCGAGATCGACATCAACTCGCTGATCGTCGACACCTCGAAATTGTTGCGGCCGACGCTGGGCGAGCATATCCAGATCGAATCGGTGTTCGAGGACGAGAATTGCGTCGGCGTCGTCGATCCCAACCAGCTCACCACCGCGATCCTCAACCTCGCGCTCAATGCCCGCGACGCCATGCCGGGCGGCGGCAAGCTGATCCTGGAGACGGGTGTCGCCTATCTCGACGAAGTCTACGCCAGTGCGAACGACGTGTCGGCGGGTCATTACGTGCTGATCGCTGTGAGCGACACCGGCACCGGAATCCCCGCGAATATGCTGGCCAGGGTGTTCGACCCATTCTTCACCTCGAAGGGTCCGGGCAAGGGCACCGGGCTCGGTCTTTCGATGGTCTACGGCTTCATCAAGCAGTCCGCAGGCCACATCAAGATCTACAGCGAGGAGGGACACGGCACCACGGTCAAGATGTATCTGCCGCCGGGCAAGACGCCGGCGGCCGCCGGCGAGGGCGTGACGCCGGCGACGATCGAGGGCGGACACGAGACGATCCTCGTGGTGGAGGACGACCGGCTGGTGCGGGACTACGTGCTGGCGCAATTGCACGGGCTGGGTTACGTCACCTTGCAGGCCGCCAACGCCGCCGAGGCGCTCGCGATCGTTGCCGCCGGAAAGCCGTTCGATCTGCTGTTCACCGACGTCATCATGCCCGGCAAGATGAACGGACGGCAGCTTGCGGACGAAATGATGAAGACGCGGCCGGATCTCAAGGTGGTCTACACCTCGGGCTATACCGAGAACGCGATCATCCATCACGGCCGGCTGGATTCGGGCGTTCTGCTGCTGCCAAAACCCTATCGCAAGTCGGATCTGGCGCGGATCATCCGCAAGGCGCTGAGCGGGTGAAGTTTGGCAGTCATTCCGGGCGCGCGTAGCGCGATCCGGAATCTCGAGATTCTCGGGAACGCAATCGCGCACCCTAGTTCGATGCTCCGCATCGCCCCGGAATGACGAAGAAATATCCGCAATGCAGCCGCCTACGAGGCGCGCTGTGCCGCGGTCATCACGATTCGGATCAGATCGGCGGCGTTACGCGCGCCGAGCTTCTTCATGATGTTGGCGCGGTGATCCTCGATCGTGCGCGGGCTGATGCCGAGCGTTCGGCCGGCCTCCTTGTTGGAAGCACCCGAGGCGAACTGCTCGAGCACCTCGCGCTCCCTGCGCGTCAACGGCTCGCGGCCGGGAAAATGCAGCGAGCTGAATTTCGGCGATGCGTTCTCCGCCTGCCTGCGGGCATAGGCGCCGATCGCCTCGTCGAGGCGGCCGACGATCTCGCTGCCGCGGAACGGCTTCTCGATGAAGTCGAGCGCGCCACTCTTGATCGCGCCCACCGCCATCGCGATGTCGCCCTGCCCGGAGATCATGAAGATCGGCGCCGGATAGTCCTCGCCTTGCAGTTCCTTCAGAATGTCGAGACCCGACTTCCCGGGAATGTGCACGTCGAGCAGGATGGCAGCCGGTGTTCTGCTTCGCGCCACGGAGAGCAGCGCCGCACCGTCCGCAAAACAGATCACCTCATAGCCGGCCGCCTTCAACACCATCGACAAGGTGTCGCGAACGGCAGGGTCGTCGTCGACCACGAAGATTTCACCGCGAGAGCTTTGTTCGGCCATGTGCCACATCCAGTTGGCATGAAGGACTCGCGTCCGCACCACTCGTTATGGCGCTTGGCGCGGATTCGGCCCACCCGGATTTGTACGGGACATGGACTTAACGCACAAGTAGCGGCATGCCACCTAATTGAGGGGGACGGAGAATATCCATGCCAAATTCCGACACGCCGCGTCCTGTCGCAACGCCCGAACTCGCGAGCCGTGAGCTGATTGCGACGGACCTTCGTTTGCTGATCGCGCAGATCGAGACGAGCATGCGCCGGATCGCCGCAGCCATGGATCAGGAACATTGCGACGATTTCGAGGGTTCCGCGGACGTGGTCCTGCTCGACGACGTCACGCCCCGTTATGCCAGCGCGAGCGCGGCTCTCAGCGCCTGCCGGGCGGGCCTCGGCCACGCCCTGCAATGCCTGTCGGAATCCGGCAACGCGACGGACCACCGCGTTTGATCGCCTGGCGCCTCTTCAGCTCCAAGGCGCGATGAGGTCCGGATGAACGTCATCCCGCTTCAGGTTGTTGTTAAAGCGTCATCTTGCCGGAGAGCGCTTCGCACTTTCCGGATCATGCTTCAGGCGCGGTGCCGTTCAACGATTGCATCGCTCGCGACACCTCCCCAGGTGTGGATCGCGGGCAGGCCCATCGCGGTCTTGCCGAGATTGGCAAGGCTGATGCGCAGAGCCGCGAGATCCAGCGGCTTCGGCAGGCTCTGGAGCTCGATACCGACGGAACGGGCGAAGCTGCGGGCGGCACTGCGGCGCTTGCCGTCCATGCCGCTGACGACGATCACGGCGCCGGCGAATTTCGCCTTTGCCATCTCGCGCAGCACGTCGATGCCGTCGCCGTCCTCCAGCACGAGATCGAGCGTCACGCAGTCAAAGCGCGCAGCCCGAAGCTTCTCGATCGCGTCCGCCACGGAGGGCGCCACGGTGACTTCGTGGCCGGCCTGCTTGGCGGCGACCGTGATCAGGTGGCGCTGCGTGGCGTCGTCGTCGACCACCAGGAGCTGAAGCGCACGCCGCTCGGCGCCGTCGGGCAGGTTTGGCGAGATGGGCGAGAGAGAACTTCTGGGCATTGCCGTATCCTGAGATTGAGACCCTCAATGGATACACGGCACGCGCTTAGGCGACGTAAAACTGCTTTGGCCAATTGACTCAGATATGTTCAGCAAATGTGAAGCAAAGTTCCGGAAGCCGCGGCGCGCGGGGCGTCCAGGTCAGGCCGCGGCGTCATGGCCGCCGGCCGCACCGCGCTTCTTCCTGTTCTTTCCGCGCAGGAACTGGATGTCCATTTCCGCGCCGTTGACGCGGACCAGCTCGCAGCGGCGGTAGGCGAGGCCCGTCGATGACAGCAGCAGGAAGAACTCCTTCAGGTTCAATCCCTGGATCGAACCTTCCACCGTGAGGATGGCGTCGGTGTCGGAGATCGCGTTGAGCTTGCAGTCGCGCCGCCAGGTGCCGTCGATGGCCATGATGCAGACATCATAGCCGCGGCTGAAGGTCACGCGCTCCGCACCCTTGCCATCCTCGGCCATGTCTACCGTCCGGCGATGGCCGCGACGCGCGGCGCCGCGCCCGCGACAACCGGCTTGGCCGCCGCCGCACGCGGGTCGTTCGGCTTGTAGAGGCCGCGGCGCTCAGGAATCGGCCTGAACGTGTCGGTCAGGCCAACCACGGTTTCCGCCGCGCCGAGCACGAGGAAGCCATCGGGCTCGATCTGGCGCGCCAGGCGGTTGAAGATGTTGATCTTGGTGTCCTGGTCGAAATAGATCAGCACGTTGCGGCAGAAGATGACGTCGAAGGTGCCGAGCTGCGCGAAATCGTGCAACAGGTTGAGCTGGCGGTGCTGAATCATCGCCCGCAATTCGGGATTGACCTGCCAGGTCTCGCCCGTCTGCTTGAAATACTTCACCAGCAACTGGATCGGCAGGCCACGCTGCACCTCGAACTGGCTGTAGACGCCGGCCTTGGCCTTCTCCAGCACTTCTTGCGACAGATCGGTCGCGATGATCTCGATGCGCCAGCCGGTCAGGGCCGCACCCATCTCCTTCAGGCACATGGCCAGCGAATAGGGCTCCTGCCCGGTCGAACCGGCGGCGCACCAGATGCGCACGCTGCGTTTGCCGGCGCGCGCCTTGATGATCTCCGGCATGATGTGGTCGCGGAAATGATCGAACGGAACCTTGTCGCGGAAAAAGAAGGTCTCGTTGGTGGTCATGGCTTCGACCACGTCCGTGATCAGCTGGCGCGAGCCGCCTTGCAGCTTCTGCACCAGCTCGGCGATACCGGAGAGGCCGGCCTTGCGAGCGAGCGGCAGCAGGCGGCTTTCGATCAGATATTGCTTGTCTGCGGAAAGGTCGAGACCGGAATTATCCTTCAGGAACTTGCGCAGATACTCATACTCGGTCGGGGTCACGGATGGCCTCTTGCAGTTGTCGAACGCGTTTCAGGCCGCAGTCTCTTCGCCCAGCGGGATCAGCCCGACTTCCTGGAACTTCGCCATGACGATGTCCTTGTCGAACGGCTTCATGATGTACTCATTGGCGCCGCCGCCCATCGCCTTCGTGATGTGATCGATGCCGGTCTCTGTGGTGCAGAACACGACCATGGGTTCTTCGCCGCCGGGCATGCGGCGCAACGTGCTGAGAAACTGGAAGCCGTCCATCACGGGCATGTTCCAGTCCAGCAGGATGGCCTCCGGCATCGCCTTCTTGCAGTGGACCAGCGCCTCGACGCCGTCTTCCGCTTCGATCACCTGAAAGCCCAGCGCTTCGACGATGCGACGGGCAACCTTTCGAACGATGCTGGAATCATCAACGACCAAACAAGTCTTCATTCTTATTCTCCGACTCTATATTTCTGGTGTGAGTTCACGCAGCCATCTGCACTTTGGTTTCGAGATCGAGGACGCGGTCGATGTCGAGGACGACCATGAGCTGGCCGTCGAGGCGATGCACGCCGCCGGCGAGCTTGGCCATGCGGGGATCGAGGTTGACGGGATTCTCCTCCATGCCGGCCTCGGGCAGGCGCAGCACTTCGCCGATCTGGTCGATCAGGAGGCCGTAGGATTCGCCGCGCAGGTCGACACCGACCGCCATCGCGGTCTTGTCGTCCTCGTCCCTGGGCAGGCCGAGACGCGAGCGCATGTCCACCACGGTGACGATGCGGCCGCGCAGGTTGAGGACGCCCGCGATCTCGTGCGAGGACAAGGGCACGCGGGTGACGCGCTCGGGCATGAACACGTCCTGCACGCGCGAGATCGGCAGGCCGAACAGCTGGCCGCCGATCATCGCGGTGACGTATTCGACCATGGCGCCTTCGGCGGACTGGGTCTTGCTGGTCATGTGTCTCTCCTGTTCCCTGTCCTGCTCTATGCCGCGGCCCGGTTCAGCTCGGAGGCGCCGGCGGCGCCCGCGGTCTGCTCCTTCAGCGCCGCGATCAGACCGGGACGGTCGAACTTGGCGACGTAGTCGTGGAAGCCGGCCTGGCGGCCGCGCTCGATCGCCGCCGGCGACACCAGCGCCGAGAGGCCGATGATCGGCATCGAACCGAGATTGTTGTCGGATCGAATGACTTCCGCGAACTCGAACCCGTTCATGTCGGGCATCTCGATGTCGGTCAGCACCACGTCGAAGCTCTGGGCGCGCAGCGCGGCCAGGCCCTCCTGCGCGGTCGGCGCGGTGCGGACGCGATAGCCGGCCGCCTTCAGCACCGGGGCCAGCATGTTGCGGAAGAAGGCGCTGTCGTCGACCAGCAGCACCGACTGCGAGTGCAGCGACGGCTTCATCTCCTTGCGGGTGAACCAGTCGGAGAACGCCATCGGCAGGAAGTGGCCGACGTCGATCACCTCGGTGGCCTGGCCCTTGATCACGGCCGAGCCCAGAATGCCGGAGGAGGAGCCGCCGACCTCGATGTTGAGCCGTTCATCGACGATGTCGATGATCTCGTCGACGACGAGGCCCATGGAGCGGCCGTCGTCGGCGAACACCAGGATCGGCTGGGCGCCCTGGCTTGCAACGGTGACGCTCTCCATGGCGACCAGCGGCATCAGCTGCTCGCGGTACTGCACCATGTAGCGGCCGTTGGAGAACTCGATCTTGTCGGCGGGCAGCTCCTCCAGGCGCGTGACGAGGCCGAGCGGAACCGCCTTGGGCTGCGAGGAGCCGGCGCGGAACACCAGGAGCGAGGTGGTCTGCTCGCCGGAGCCGACGTGATGGGCGCCGTTCTCGTCACCCATGCCGTGGGCCGAGGAGCCGGCGGCGCCGAGCGCCTTGGCAATGCCGTTGGGATCGATGATCATGATGACCGCGCCATCGCCCAGAATGGTGTTGCCAGAGAACATGTCGATGTGACGCAGCTTCGTCGACATCGGCTTCACGACGATTTCTTCGGTGTGGAACACGCCATCGACCACGATGCCGAAGGTCTGGCTGCCGACCTGGGTCACCACGATGAAGCCGTTCTCGGGATCGGAAGCCGCGCCGTCGTCGATCTTGAGCAGCTTCTTCAGGTGGATCAGCGGCAGCAGCTTGTTGCGGAGCCTGAGGACGGCAGTGTCCTTGATCCGCTCGATGCGGTGCTCGCTGTTGGCGCGGGCGCGCACCAGCTCGACCACCGAGAGCTGCGGGATGGCGAAGCGGTCGCCGGCAGCTTCCACGATCAGGGCGGAGACGATGGCGAGCGTCAGCGGGATCTTGATGGTGACGGACGAGCCTTCGCCGGCGACCGACTTGATGTCGATGGTGCCGCCGATCTGGTCGATATTGGTGCGGACCACGTCCATGCCGACGCCGCGGCCCGAGACCGAGGTGATGGCAGCGGCGGTCGAGAAGCCCGGCGCGAAGATGAACTTGTGGATCTGGGCTTCGCTCATCTTCTCGAGCTCGGCCTCGGTGACGAGGCCTGACGAGATCGCCTTGGCCTTGATCTTCTCGGTGTTGAGGCCGCGGCCGTTGTCGGCGATGCAGATGATGATGTGGCCGCCCTCGTGATAGGCGGACAGGCGAATGGTGCCCTGCTCGCCCTTGCCGCTGGCGAGGCGCTCGGCGGGGGTCTCCAGGCCATGATCGGCGGAGTTGCGCACCATGTGGGTGAGCGGGTCCTTGATCAGGTCGAGCACCTGGCGGTCGAGCTCGGTGTCGGCGCCGTGCATCTCCAGTTCGATCTGCTTGCCGAGTTCGCTCGACAGATCGCGGACGATGCGGGGCAGCTTCTGCCAGGCATTGCCGATCGGCTGCATGCGCGTCTTCATGACGCCTTCCTGCAGCTCGGCGGTGACGTTGGAGAGGCGCTGCAGCGGCACCTTGAACTCGGTGTCCTCGTTGCGGCGGGAGATCTCCAGGAGTTGGTTGCGGGTCAGCACCAGCTCGGAGACCATCGTCATCAGGTGCTCCAGCGTATCCACGTTGACGCGGATCGACTGGTTGGCGATGCGGTCGCCTTCGCCCGCCATCTCCTCGCTCATCGCCCTCTTCGGCGCGGCCTTCTCCCGGGCGGGTTTTGCGTCCTTGGCAATTTGGGCTTCAGCAGCCGGCGCGGGCTCGGCCTTTGCTTCGGCAACCGGCGCGGGCTGTTCGATCGCGGTCTCGCGGAAGGCGCGCTCGAGCTCGTCGAGCGAGACTTCGCCCGGACGCAATGGACGCTCCAGCGTCTGATCGATCAGCGTGCCCGTGGTCATCTCCTTGGCGGGCTCCGGTGCAGCGGCCGGGGCTTCCGGCACCAGCGGCGGCGCTTCGGCGACAGGCGCCGAGCTACCGGCAGCCATTGCGGCCATGCCCTGCTCGACCATCGCCTCCAGCTTGTCGATGAGGTCGCGGTCGTTGCCTTCGGGCTCGGCTTCGGTCGCCTCCAGCCCTGCGAGGATCTCCTTGATGCGGTCGATCGAGGACAGGATCACCGTCACCGCCTCGGCGGTCACGGGCATGCCGTCGCGGAATTTGCCCATCAGGGTCTCGCCGGCATGCGCCAGCGCTTCCAGCCGCGGCAGCCCGAGAAAGCCGCAGGTGCCCTTGATGGTGTGGACCAGGCGGAAGATGTTATCCAGAATCTTGGCGTTGTTCGGCTCCTGCTCGAACTTCACCAGCTGATTGTCCACGGTGTCCAGGCTCTCGCTGGTCTCCGTCAGAAACTCCCGCAACAGATCATCCATGAGCTACGCCTTACTGACCTGGGCCCAAACGCGAGTCTGAACCACCGTTGACACGGACGGACGTCCTATTCTCGATCGTTAGACATCCCCTTTCACAGTCCCGTTAATTTCATCCTCCGTGCTACTACGGATATTGAGGCGAAGTTTGCGGTTTGGCTGCCGCTGCAGCGCTTTTCGGCAAAGTCGGCTGCGCGCCGCAACGAGGAGGACCGACAAGGTAAACGGGCAGATAACCGCGCTGCACGGCGCGCGGAAAGATCCTGCTCGTCGAGTAAGATCGAAATGCTCTGCAGGACGTTGGACCGGGTCGCCTTGCCGCCGACGCGCCCTCGTCGCCCGCGCTCTTGGGGTTGCCGCGACCTGCGCCGTCTGCGCTGGAAGTAAACGAGCGGTTACCCAGCCGCCAAAGTGACTCCTACCGCGCTAACCGAGGCGTGCGCCCGCGGCAATGTCGTGAGCGGGACGGTGCTCTGCCAGGCAATCATTGATGGCGGCGAGCAGCGCGTGGGGCGTGAACGGCTTGCGCAGACAGCGTGCGGCGCCGAGCTCCAGCGCCATGCGGAGAAAATCGGGAGCGGGCGAATTCAGATTTGCGAATGCATAACCAGACATCGCGATCAGCGGAATGACCGGCGCGCGCTCGTGGAAGATCCGGATCGATTCGAACCCGCGCATGTGCGGCATGAAGATGTCGATGACGATGAGGTCGAACTGTTCATGTTCGAGCGCGCGAAGTCCCGCTTCACCGCCCTCGGCGATCGTCACCCGGAAATTGCTGCGCTGGAGACAGAGCTCGATGGCCAGGCACACCATCGGATCATCGTCGACGACGAGAATATGACGCAGATTTTCTGACCCCATTTGAGCTTCAAGTTTCGGCAGTTCAGCAATTGAACCGTGGGGCACGCCTTTCTCCTTTGCTTCGATCGAGACATGAACCGAACGCGGTTTGCGCAGACGGTCGGGCTACGCGGACTGCGCCCGCCCAATGGCGAGCGCGGATGCCATGCTTTTCGGCTATGGAAGGCCCCTTACCGTTTCTTCCTGCAGCGTCAGGCAGGACTGCCGCTTCCTTCAGGACGAATCAGTGTGCGCTTCTCAATTCCGCCGCAAATGCGACACGCTGTCTGCCCTCCAGCGGGTATATGGACAGCATCACAACCATTAGATTAGGATCTGTTCATCGCGCAACTGAATGACGAACGAGCGCCGCTCCATGCATCGAGCCCGCCGGACTGACTCGCATGACCGCGACCGCCACACGCCCGTTCAAGAACCGCTGCTGTTGCCGCGGATTTCGCTCTGCTGCGTTCGCATCTTTCTCGAAATGGTCAGCAACTCTGTCCTGCGCATTGCGGGATGACCCTGAGATACTTCGCTGTCCGCATGGCGGATCCGTTTCGGCCGGAATGGCTGGGCAGCCTGCGACGGGAGCCCGGCGCACTCCTGGCCGCCTACATGCGCAGCACCGCGCAGCCGCGACGCCGCGGCAGGACAACTTGTCTCAATTGCCAAGTTATCCCGATGCGAAAATGATGGAGATTACCCAGTCCAGGCACGACTTCGCGCAACGTGAGTCGCAACTGTAGAGAACGGTGGAGGCAGCTATGGAAACCCTTGTGCGTCCACCCAACGGCTTCCTCTCCGCGCTCGCGGCAGACGATTATGAGTTGATCCGTCCACATCTGCGAACGATAGACCTGCCCCATGACGCGGTGCTGGTCGAGACCGGCGAGACGCTCAAGCGCGCCTATTTTCCCCACCGCGGCGTTATCTCGCTGGTAGTGGAGCTGGCCAAGGGCGAACATGTGCAAGTCGCCATGATCGGTCGCGACAGCCTGCTCGGGACGCTCTCCATCATGGGCGATGCGTGTGCGTTGAACACCGCTATTGTGCTGGTGCCCGGGGCCGCCTCGGTGGTGGATCTCGACCGGCTGCGCATCGCGGCCGACCAGAGCAGCACGATGCGCACGCAGCTCACCCGCCACGGACTGGCGGTCTATGCCCAGATGCAGCAGACCGCCGGCTGCAACGCCGCACATCCGGTGGAGTCCCGGCTGTCGCGGTGCCTGTTGCACACTCATGACCTGTCGGGCGACTCCCGCCTGCTGCTGACACAGGAGACCATGGCCCAGATGATCGGGGCGCGGCGCAACAGCGTCTCGCTGGTCGCAAACTCCCTGCAGCAGGCCAATTTCATCCACTACAGCCGCGGACACATCCAGCTCACCAACCTGGACGGCCTGCGCCAGACGGCGTGCGAATGCTACGCCACCGTGAAGGCCCAGTATGACCGGCTGCTCGCTCCACGCTGAACGCCACGCCGGCTTGGTAAACCGCGGGCTAATGCCGGCCCGCAAACACTGGCCACCCTGCTACCGAAAGTGAAATTGGAATGCCGTAGACACCGGACATGCCTCGCGCCGGCAGCTGCCGTGCGACGAGAACGAATATCCGGGCAGACTAGGCCATGTTTGACGCAACCATCGCACCTACGCAGAAGGAGCTCGATGCCGAGCCTGCGCGCGAACCCCGCGCCTACGAAGCGCTGGTGCGCGAGATCGGCGAGGACGGTGCCTGTGAAGTGCGCGAGGTGTTCTGGAGCGAGACCTGCGCCCGCCTGCAACTGTTCCGCACGCTCCCGCTCGCGCAGCACCACGCCAGGATCACGCGCGAGGCGCATTCGCTGAAGAGCGCGGCCGGAACGTTCGGCTATGTCAGGCTCGCGGCGCTGGCGCTGCAGCTGGAGAAGACCGCGGAGAGCCTCGGCGAGGCCGGATTCCACGCGCACCTCGACGCGATGGATGCCGCCTACGCAGCCGCGCGCGCGCAGGAGGCGGACTGCTAGATTCTCGACGCGTCTGTTCACGCAAGTCCGCCTAAAAGCGCTCCGAACCATCGGTGCGTATATTCCCGCCGTACTTCTACGGTTTGCGATTTTCACAGATGACTAATGATAGCTGGCGATAGTCCGGGAAAACCAGGAGGGTTTTCCATGTTCACCTACGAGACCGCAGACCAGAAGGAGGTTCGTCGCTTCCGCATCGCCCAGTTCAACGGCCGGATGGCAACGGTGAAGTCTGGCGAGTCGACCGTGACCGGCTTCGTGCGTTCGGTGCTGGAGCAGGAATCGAGCATGCCGCCCCGCTGGACCATCACGATCATTCCGAACGCGCCGAAGGAAGCAATCAAGCCGCTGCGTCCCGCCTCGCGCGCACGTCCGTTCGCCGAAGACTATCTCTGAGCGCAACGGATTTCCCAGACGTCCCCAGCGACGTCTCGCGCCTCGTCCGCCCACCCGCCGGCGGCGCAACCGACGCCTCAATCGATCGAATGCAGCAGCGCCGCACGGACGAGGTCCGCCGTGTTGCGCGCACCGAGCTTGCGCATCGCCTCGGCGCGATGGCTCTCGAAGGTGCGCGGGCTGATCTGCATGCGCAGCGCGCCCTGCTTGTTCGAGTAGCCTTCGCTGATCAGCCTCAGCACCTCGCGCTCGCGCTTGGTCAGCCGCTTCTGGCCGGACGGGCCGGGCAGATCGGCGCTCGGCGCGCGCTGCGGCATGCGGGCTACCTTCGATTCGGCCTGCTCGGTGCCGGACGCGGTCGGCGCGCCGGCCTTGTGAGGGCCGGCAAGCTGCTTGACCAGACCGCAAACGCGCTCGGTCTGTGCCAGTGCGTTCTCCACCACCCGCTGCAGATAGGCACGATCGCCCGTGGCGGGCGCCAGCTGGTCGCTGTGATGCTTGATCTCGCCCATGTAGAGCAGGAGCGCGGTCAGGGGGCCGTTGAGCTCGCGGGCAATGGCCGCGGCCATTTCGTCGGCCGCCGTGGCGCGGACGGCGCTCAGGTGGACGAAATCGGGCTGTTCAGCGGAAGCAGCGCTGCTTTCGTGCCATTCCGACGGCCGCGAATCGATGGCCGTATCATTCTGGGAACCCATGTCGTTGGTTTAGCGGAACCGGGGCCGGTCTGTGGTTAACTTTTTGCTCCGTAAGACTACGGTGATTTAGACGATTTTGCGCAAAAAGGGCGGCCTAGGCACAATTTGTGCTTGCGAGGCGCCGCGACCGACCATGCAAGGGTTGAGTTTCTGGCGAAGCGACGGAAACCGCCCGGGGCCGGCCGCCTTGCTCCGGTTCCCGACTCCCGTTTTTTACGGATTAATTAACGGCGACTTGCTTCTCTAGGGAGGTTGAGAGCGCGCAAATGCCTCCACGCGTTGGGCCCGCAAGCCCGCGGGCGCTGCGAAAGATTGCGTGCCATGGACGAGATCGATCGGCTGTCGGAATTCCTGCGGAGGCTGACGCCGCTGTCGCGCAGCTGTCTGCTCAGCGAGCTCGAACGGCTCGAGCTGTGCGGCATCGACATGCCCGGGTCGGCCGACCTTCAGTCCCGCCTGCGTGCCGAGTTCCGCAAGGACGGATCGACCCAGGCGCGCGCCACCTCGCCTTCGCGCTATTTCTTCGCGCCGCTCGAACTGGTGCTGATCGACGGCGCGCCCGACCATGCCAATATGGGGCGAATCTCGCGCAATACGCTGACGCCGATCTGGGAGTGGATCTGCCGCGACCTGCTGCCGACCATGGCGCGCGACTATATCCAGGCGATCACCGACCAGGTCGCGGCCAACAAGCCGAAGGAAGTGCAGAAGATCGCGTCGACCTTCCAGACCAAAGTCGTCAAGGTCCTCGAGAACACCCTCACCTCGGCCGAGAACACCGAGACCGCGCGCGCCAAGCTCGGGCAATACACGGCCTCGCGCACCGCCTTTGACGACGTCGTGAAGATGCTGCATGTGTTGCGCTCCGGCGATGCGCTGCCGAAGTTCAACGAGAAGCTGCCTGACACGATCGCGAAGTTCGACGACGGCCAGGTCGCCCAGATCACGCTGCAGCTCGACGCCTTCAAGAAGGCCCATCCCCAGGCGCTGCCCTTTGCGCTGGCGCTGGTGGCGCGCCGGCTGAAGACGTCCTGGCAATTGGTGCGGCTTGCCACCAAGGCCGCGGCCAGCAAGGCCGCCGCGGACATTGCCGCCACGCCCTATGCCAGCGTCGTTCACATGGTGCTCGACCGGCTCGACGACAAGCGCCTCGCGCTGCGGGTCGCGCTTCGCAACAACCGGGTGCTGATTGCCCGCGACCTGCTCGCCGAGATCTACGACACCGAATATGCGCTCAAGGTCCGCATCGACGGCATCGAGCATTGCGAATGGGGCGTCCGGCTCCAGCAATTGATGGACGCGATCGCAACATTGGTGTCCGCCGAAGTGAGCCGCTTCCCCGACAATGTCGGCCACATTCTCGGCTCGCGCCGGCTGCGCAGCCACGACACGATCGGCGGCAAGCTGACTTATCTCGCCTGGAAGGGACGCGACGCGATCGAGGACGGTGCGGCAGCGTTCCGCAAATTGATCGGGCAGACATAGGCGCGCTCAAGCATGATCCGACCGGATCATGCTCTAGTTGGGCGTGCGCGGCAGGCAGAGGAAGCGGTCGAGAAACCGCCCTGACAGCACGAACCTGAACCACCAAACCATCATTCGCCGCGTCGTCATAGCTGTTCATCCTCGACAGCCCTCCACCCGCTATGGCGGTCCTTTAGCGCGACTGCGGCAACGCGCGTGTGATCCATTTCACATGGAGGCAGCGCGGCCTGAACTGTCGACAAGTTAGCTCGAATTGGAGAGCTTAACGTTACTCAGATAATTCAAGAACGTTCTGAACCTCTCCTTATTTGAACCCACGCTCGGCGTTTATGACACCGTCACGGAACGGGAGTGGTATCAGATGAACGATGGGACGACTGAAGTCGTCGGACGGAGGCCTGTGACCTTCGGACGGCGAAAGGTGACGCCGCGCGCCTGCGTGGCCGACAGCAAGCGCCACTTGCGGGCCTTCCTCAGCGAGGTGCTGGAAGACCTCGGCTTCGTCACGAGCGAATGCGCCAGCGCCGACGAGTTGCAGAACGTGCTCACCACTGAACTGCCCGACCTGATCCTGCTCGGCGTCGCCGCCGACGGCATCGAGCCGGGACGATTTCTCGAGATCCTGGTGCGCGAGGGATTTGCCGGCAAGGTGCTCGCCGTCGGCGCCCGCGATTCGATCATCGTCAAGGCGGTGCGGCAGGTCGGCGAGGAATATGGCCTCAGCATGCTGCCGCCGCTCACCACGCCCTTTGGCGCGGACATGCTGCGCGAGCGCATTGCGATGCTGCTGCCGGAGGAGCCGGCGCCGAGCCCGGCGGTGCATGTCGGCGAGGCCCTGCATGCCGGCTGGCTCGAGCTGTGGTACCAGCCCAAGATCGACGCCCGCACGCTGGTGCGCAGCGGCGCCGAGGCCTTGGTGCGGATGCGGCATCCGACCTGGGGCGTGGTGCCGCCGGCCTATTTCATCCCGGAGCCGCACGACCCGCATTTCCGCGCGCTGTCGGAGTTCGTGGTCGATCGCGCCGTGCAGGACTGGCACTATCTTCTTGAGCACCAGAGCCCGGTCAACCTGTCGATCAACCTGCCCGCCTCCTATCTCAGCGAGCCGCAGTCGGTGCGCGATCTCTGCCGCCGCGTGCCGACGCATCCGGCCTTCGGCGGGCTGACGGTCGAGATCGACAGCGAGGAGGCGATCCGCGACCTCGACCTGCTGGCCGAGGTCGCGCGCGAGGTCGGCCTGCACAATATCGGCCTGTCGATCGACAATCTCGGCGCCAACTGGCCACAGCTGATGGAGCTGACCACGATCCCCTTCGTCAAGCTGAAGGCTGACAGGCAATTCGTCACCGGCAGCGGCGGCGACCGGCTGAAGCGCACGGTGTGCCGTCACATCGTCGAGCTGGCGCAGGCCTTCGGCGCAAGCACCGTGGCCCAAGGCGTCGAGAGCCGCGCCGACCTCGTCGCGGCGAACGAGCTCGGCTTCGACCTCGTGCAGGGCTTCCTGTTCGGCAAGCCGATGCCGCTGAAGAAGTTTGCGAAGGCCACGCTGACGCGGACGGTGATGGGGCAGGCCTAAGGGAGAGCGTGAGCCGGAAGCCTCAGGCATACCGCCGCGCGAAGAAGACGCAGACGACCACGAGCGCGGTCGCCAGGATCATGCTTGCTGCGACCGGCTCGTGCAGCAGGAGGCCTGCGAGCGCCAGGCCAAAGAACGGCTGCAGCTGCTGCAGCTGGCCGACGCGGGCGATGCCGCCGACGGCGAGCCCGCGGTACCAGAAGATGAAGCCGACGAACATGCTGAAGACCGAGACGTAGGCGAGCCCGATCCAGGCGGGCACGCTGACGCCGCTCAGGGTGGGCGGCCATGTCAGGATCGCGAGCGCCAGCATCAAGGGCAGCGAGAGCAGCAGCGCCCAGGAGATCACCTGCCAGCCGCCGAGCCGGCGCGACAGCGCGGCGCCCTCGGCATAGCCGAGGCCGCACAGCACGATCGCCGCGACCATCAGCAGATCGCCTTCGAGCGAGGCGGAGCCGTCACCGGAGAGCGCGAAGCCGACCACGGTGGCGCTGCCGAGCACGGCGAACAGCCAGAACAGCGGCCGCGGCCGCTCGCCGCCGCGCAGCACGCCGAAGATCGCGGTCGACAGCGGCAACAGGCCGATGAAGACGATCGAATGCGCCGAGGTGATGTGCTGGAGCGCGAGCGCCGTCAAAAGCGGAAAGCCGACCACGACGCCGATGGCGACGATGGCGAGCGAGGCGAGATCACGCCGCTGCGGCCGCGCCTGCCGCAGCACGGCGAGCACCACGGCCCCGATCAGCGCCGCGATGACGGCGCGCGCGGACGTCAGGAACAGCGCCGAGAAGCCCCCGACCGCCACCCGCGTCGCCGGCAGCGAGCCGCTGAAGATGATGACGCCGAGAAGCCCGTTGCCCCAGCCGCTGGCCGAAGAGTGCATGTTGGTCTCACTTGGGGTGGGGGCGGCGGATCGGGTGCCGCGGCGGTGGAACGCTTCGCGTGATGGCATGGAATAACAAAGTAGCGAAAACAACCCCATGCACAGTAGACGGGGGTTGCAAGATCAATGGGTTAGGTGGGGGGCTGGGTTGAGTGCGAGTCGGACGGGGTTTCGGGAGCCAGAAAGCCGAGGGATGGTGGTTTGACGCGCCTCTCCGGCGCACTTATGCGGGCCGACGAGAAGTGGCGGCGATCGCTGCTGCCCATTGCCAATGACGTCTCCCGTGATTTGCTTCGTCGGGCAAAACAGGGGCATGGTTCCATCATTGCAAGATCTAATTGGCTCGGCTCTGGCTGAACCTTTGGAAGCACCAGTTGCGCGATCGACGCAGGTTCTACTTTTTGCCGCTGAACACTGCCGGTCTTAATGGACCTCACCCTAACTCTGATGATCGAATAATGTCAGCGAAGCTGGAGCTCGGGGCTTGAGCTTACTTTTGCGGGGGTTAGCCGACGCGACTGCTGGAGTTGAGCGACAATCAGCTCAAGCCGATCGACGCATTGCGCTCGAACGCTTGCGCACATCGGATGCGATGAGATTGTCCCAGAATGGCAACGACTGGTGCTCAGAAAAGATTGCGGTTAAAGCTCTTCAAGAGATTGATTCTTAAAAGGTATTTTTTACCCGAGACCTAGTTGTTACACACCTGCAGTTCGCCTATCTGTCTGGCTCCGGAAACTTGTAGTGTAAAGAGCCGCTGCAATTGCCGGTTGCTCTTATTGTTCCCACGCCCTACCGTCAGAGCCCAGGAGTCTAAGTAGATGGATACAATGTCCACTGCAGAACGCAGCGCCCGCATGGCGTTGATTCGCAGCAAGGACACAAAGCCAGAAGTTGCAGTCCGGAAGGCCGCTCACGCCCTGGGTTATCGGTTCAGATTGCACAAGCGTAGTCTTCCAGGCCGTCCGGACATAGTCTTCGCAAGCCGGCAGAAGGTGATTTTTGTGCACGGGTGCTTTTGGCACTCGCACAGCGGATGCAAAGTGGCGAATAAACCAAAGAGCCGCTCAGAGTATTGGGCAGACAAATTTGAGCGGAATAAGACGCGCGATGCAACCAACGTGAGCAAGCTTGAAAAGCAAGGATGGAGCGTCCTCGTGATTTGGGAATGTGAAACAAAAGATATCGAGAAGCTAAAGGGCCGGCTACGAGCATTTTTGAAATGAGAGCGGACGCCCGATGACGACGCCGATCATCGCTACGAAGCCAGACCCTGCCCGCCACTGAAATTAACAGAATGACATCCGCAAACAGTCTCGAATTGAACTTCGACGTTAGTAGCGGCTTGAAGAGCGTTCTCGGTAGCGAGCTCATCACGAATGACGAAGTCGCAATCTTTGAACTTGTAAAAAATTCTTTCGACGCAAACGCGTCTCGCGTCGACCTGCACTTTTCTGACGGTCAAATCGTAGTCGCCGACAATGGCGACGGCATGACCTACGACGACATAACAACGAAATGGCTGTTCGTCGCATACTCGTCCAAAAGAGCTTCGAATCGTTCGCAGGGCTTTCGAGACGATATTGCAGAGAGACAGCATTACGCTGGCAGCAAGGGGATAGGCCGCTTTTCGTCGGATAGACTCGGGAGAGCCGTGCGCCTGCAAACTCGCCCAAAGGCAGATGCAACGGGTCCCGTTCACTCGATCATTGTCGATTGGACTGCGTACGACGCGAACCATCTTCAGCACTTTGATCACATCAAACTTCCATATAGCCACCTAGCTACTCAGTTCGACCTTCCTTCGGAACTTCCGCGACTCACGCACGGGACGGTAATTACCGTGGATGGCACGCGACGTGTCTGGGATCGCGACGCCATACTGAGGCTCAGGGCTGCCTTATCAAAGCTTATCAATCCGTTCGGGGCATCCACCGACGGCTTTCAAATCTTTGTACATGCGCCTAGCGAAGCGGAGCGCGACGAAATGCGCTTGCAGCAGGCGAAAGGTGAAGAACTGCCGTCTAACGCGCTTGTAAATGGAGAGGTCGGCAATTTTATCTTCTCCACCCTGCAAGAGAAGACTACCTTCATTGAAGTCAACCTATCGTCGGATGGTCGGTTTATTGAAAGCAAGCTGATCGATAGAGGCGAGTTGATCTATAGAATTCGAGAACCAAACGAATACGCCTTGCTAGCGCACTCCTCCTTCCGATGTCAGATTTTCTTTCTGAACACTTCGGCAAAGATGACTTTTGCCCGAAGAATGGGCGTGCAGTCAGTTCGATTCGGTTCGGTTTTTTTGTTCCGTAACGGATTTCGCGTCTTTCCTATCGGCGAGGACGGCGACGACTGGTTCAAGATCGATGCACGGAAGCAACAAGGTTTCCGGCGCTTTCTAGGCTCCCGCGACATCATCGGCCGCATAGACGTGTCCGGATCAGACGAGCATTTCCAGGAGGCGTCTAGCAGAAACACCGGTCTGATCGAGACTGACGCCGTCCTCCAGCTCAGGGAGTTTTTTGTCGAGCAATGCTTGAAGCGGCTAGAACGTTACGTCGTCCCAGTTACATTTCCCGATAAAGAGGATCGCAATACCAGCGACCTGACACGCCTTTCCACTGACCCTGGGAGAGCCCGTATCGCTACTGCGGTGGCCAAACTGGTGGACAGCGATTCCATCGAGTTGCTCGACTACAGCAAGCGGTTGATCGGGATAATCAGCGAACGTTCTTCCGAATTCGAGAGCTCATTAGTCAGCTTGCGAGCAATTGCGGAGAAGACAAACGATCGAGCTCTTTTTGGGTCGATTGAGGAGGCCTCAAAACGCTACATTGAAATGCGCGAGGCCCAGGAGATCGCCAAGACGCAAGCTGACGCTGAGCGCAAGGCGAAGGAGGAGGCTCAAGCGCGGGCAGCGCATGCCGAAAGGGCTGCGGCTCAATTCTCCGAACAGCTAACCGAAGAGAAGAAGCGGAATCTGTTCCTAGCTTCAATCGCAACCCTCGATGCAGAGAACCTGCAAGCACTGCACCATCAGGTTACGCAGTATGCTGTAGCGATCCAGACAAGCATTGAGAACTTTATCGTGAAGATTTCGGGAAGGCCTTCGGTCTCGCCCGAAGAAATTCTGACGGCGTTTGATCGAATCTCTTTGCTCAACAAGAAAGTTCTCGGTGTCGCAAAATTCGCAACAAAGGCGAACTTCCGCATCGAGTCCGAAATGATTGAGGCAGACCTATCCGCCTACATAGAGCAGTACGTCAATGACATAGCAAAAGACTTTTTGCATGGACCGATGACCATCACCGTTCACAACGATGGGAAGGGGCTAGTTCGACGCTTCAAGCCGATTGATGTTTCAGTCGTTATTGACAACCTGATAGCTAACGCCAAGAAGGCCGGCGCTCACGCAGTTTCAATTACGATATCACATCCACACAAGGGCTCCATTTACATCGATGTAGTCGATAATGGCCGTGGCTTCGATAGCAAGATTGACGACCTTGAACGCATTTTCGAAAAGGGATTTTCCACTACTGACGGCTCCGGGCTCGGACTTTTCCATGTGAGGCATGTGCTTGGTGAAATGAACGGGACTATAAAGGCCGAGCACAATTCGAACGGGCGCGGTAGCCGCTTCTCTATCAGGATCGCGAAATGAGGTTGGATTTTAACGTTCTTTGGGTCGAGGACTCTCAAGATTTGGTCGTGGACCAGAAAGAGAAGCTGGAGAGGCTAATCCGAAAGGAAGGGTTCAGACTGCGTGTGAAATTCGCTTCTTCGGTTCAGCAAGCAACAGCCTCTATCGCTGAAGACGTCTACGGCGACCACGTTGACCTGGTGCTGATGGATTACAATCTGGGTGCGGGCCCGAACGGCGATCAAGGCTTGATAGAGGTCCGCCAACTTCTTCCTTTCAAAGACATCGTATTTTATTCGGCCCAGGCCAACAACTTGAGAGAAATTCTCGCGAGAACAAAGGTTCAGGGGATTTACTTATCCAACAGGGAAGAGCTGCCTGAAACTGCAGAAGGCCTTTTCCATACATTGGTGAAGAAGGTGCTCGATATCGATCATTCCCGTGGCCTAGTCATGGGAGCGACAAGTGACATTGATCATTTCGTCAATGATTGCTTGGAGATGCTTTTCGCTAGCAGTGATCAAGACATGCAAGCCCAGGTTATCGCGCTTGTTGGCTCACGCATGAAGGAGATCAGGAAACGCTTCGAAACATCAGCTGCTGAAGTAGAGGCAATCAAAGAAATCGCGGAACTCGCGGATAAGCATGCCGTCTACACGAGTGTGGATCGGCTCAATTTGCTGCGGAAGGTCTTGAAGCTGCGCAAGCTGGATGAGAAAATACGCGATGATTTAAAGAAGTACGCGTCAGAGACCGTTCCACGTCGAAACGATCTGGCCCATGTACGCGTACAGATTGACGGCTTCTCACGTAAACTCCTCAATCGGAAGGGTGAAGAGCTTACGAGCGATGAAATGCGGGCGCTTCGATTGGGGTTGCTGGAAAGCCAGGAGTTGTTCGAGGCCCTGCATCTTTCTTTAAGGAATTCGTAGGGTAGGCCGGCTTGCCTCGCAATCCCCGCATGAGCGCCAAACCAATAGCTTCAGCGGCCAGAGGCGGCACAGCATTCGCCACCTGAGTGTATCTCGGCACTTCATGTTTGCGACGCAGGCCGCCGGTCGTGTATTTCCCCTTGAATTTGAACCAATCGGGAAAGCTTTGGAGTCTGGCGTTTTCCCGGACGGTCAACGTTCTAGGCTCTTTATAATGAATGAGGTCATCCGGCATACTCGTAATGGTCGGAGACGGGCCATCTGGATCAAGAACCCGAATAGCGCATTTGCGCAAACCGAAGCTTGCTCTTAGCTCTGGCGAGAGTGACGTATTCAACCGTCCCTCCGCGTGACAGGCCCTGATGATCTGACTGAATCGATCAACGATCTCCGCCCCGTGTCGAGCAAGGCGAGTGTCGGTTGGAGGCAAGATCGTCCCCGCACTCATCAGCTTTTGGTATGATGTACGCGCAGAAGAGGCGACGATCTCTAGGAAGCCCTCCGTGTCCTGACTAGATCTCAGTTCGCCCTTGCTCACCTCGAAATCGGAGATCGCACTCTTTGCTGAAACTGGGATCGAAAATAGTCCCTTGGAGCGGAGGAAAGAATTTCTTTCGCTTTCGATCCATTCAAATGGGGCGGTCAGTTCGACTTGGTTACGGGCCACATCGTTACGGACGGCGATGACAAAGAATCGGTGCCGCTTCTGCGGAACACCAAATGACGAAAGGTCAAGCAACTGAGCATTGACCCGATAGTCGCGAGATAGACTTTCGATGATCCATCTAGCGTAATTGCGGGTACCGTCCAGCGCGTCTTGATCAGCGAAGTCGGCTGTGATGCCCCGAACGTTCTCGATGAGAACTAATTTCGGCCTCACGATCCGGACGAGCTTCAAATAAGTCCGCACGAGATCGTTACGAGGGTCACTTGGATCGCGGCGGCCGGCGCTTGAAAAGCCCTGACATGGCGGCCCACCGACTACCATATCGACATGGCCTGATAGCGCCTCCAGATGCGAGCGATATTTTCTGATGAGCCATCCAACCGTTAAGGGTTTCTTTGGCAGCCAACATGGCCAATCAAACCTCCGGTCTTGACTTCCTTCAATGAGGTTCTCGCTTAAGGTCAAAAATGCATCAGCATTTTTCTCGACCGCAAAAAGGCCTTTCCAGCCGGCGCTCATCAAGCCCAGGCTCAGGCCTCCGCAACCAGCGAAGACGTCAATGAATGTTAATGGCGTGGAGGTTCCTAAAGCCGGAGATTGCTGCTTTCTACCGGTCACCATGCCCGCCCCGCCATTCGAACCCATTCAGACCTAAATATGCTGACGATCTATAAACGAACTGTTTACTTTAATCAGAACGAAAGCGGCAGATCGCACTTGGAAGGGGCCATTGAGAGGCTGCCGCCCTCTCGCAAGCGGAATAGGTGCACGAGCGCCGCGGCAACCGATCTATCCCAGCGCCACCCCGCCCTAATACAGCGGCTCCTCATACACCTTCTCCCCATCCAGCAGCAGCCGCTTGATCGCGGCGCGGCCCGAGGGCAGCACGGCGGCGACGATGCGGAGCTTCTGCTGGTTGCGGGCGTCCTCGAGCTTTTTGCCCTCGCCTTCGGGGACGAAATAGCTTTCGAGGCCGTATTTGATCGGCAGCTTGTCGCAGAACCTGCGGCGGTCGTCGCCGCAGGAGCCGGCGTAATTGGCGACGCGGCCGCGGATCAGCACTTCGGGCGCGGTGACCGTGACAGGCTCGGCATGCACCGAGACCGCCTGATAGACGCCGTCGGCCTTTGGCGCGAGCTTGACGAAGACATCGGGGTGGCGCGCGTCGGCGACCTTGCCTTTGAGCGCGCCGGAAGCGACCAGAGAGATGTCGTAATTGAGCACGACATAGTCGCCGCGCAGGAGATCGCGGGGATCGACCGGCTGCGTCTGCAAGGTGACCTCGGCGCCGTCGCGCAGGATCTGCATGCGGTCGGCCACCATCAGCACGAGCAACGCCGATTGCAGCAGGACGGCGAGGCCGAACAGCACGGGTTTCGGGATGCGCCGCCCGAACGCGGTGAGCGAAGCGATCAGCCCTTTCATCGCGCGGCCCTCGGCAGCAGGCGGCCCAGCGCGGTGGCGAAGGCGACGGTGGCGACGCCCGCCACGGCCAGGAAGACCGAGCGGTGCAGCAGCGAGCCTTTCACGGCCCAGGTGATGCCGGCGACCACGCCGGCGATGCCGAGCCAGCCGGCGACGATGCGCGGGCGCACGTCGTCGAGCATGCCTGAGACGACGAGGCACAGCATGGCTGAGAGCAGCGCGGCATAGGCGAGCCAGGGCTCGCCGGAAGCAGGCGCCGGCCACAGCGGCGCGGCGAGCAGCACGAGGCCGATCGCACCCGCCGCCAGGACTTCACCGGCGCGCCGGGTGACCGTGGCGGACACCAGCGCAAGGATCACGCCGGCGGCGCCGCACAGGATCGCCCAGGGGGGCTGGGCTGATGCCTTCGCGGTGCGCAAGCGGATGATGTCGTCGACCGTCGTCACCTCGAGGAAGGCGACGGCCGCCAGCGACAGCGCGCCATAGGCGGACAGCACGCTGCCGAGGCGGAGCGCCCGCGGTGACGGCACTGCCGCGATCGCGAGCCCTGCGCCGAACAGCAGCGCCGCGCCGCCCGCGAGCAGGAAGGACGGCTGGGCGCCGTCGAGCTCGAAGCGAAGCGAGGTCGCGATCCACCACGGCAGCAGCGCCAGCGCGACGAGATGGGCGGCGACGCGGGAATTCCAGGCGAAGGCGAGCGCAGCGGCGGCGAGCCAGACCGCCACGAAGGGGAGATGCAGGATCTCGGGCGCATCATAGGTCCGCATGCAGGTCCAGATCGAGGCGGCGACGAGGCCGACCGCGAGCGCACCGCGCGAGCTGGTCAGTAGCGCCGCGGCGAGCGCGCCGATCGACCACAGCAGCATGCCGCCGGCAAAATCCTCGCCGAGATGATACATCTGGCCGACCAGCGCGATGCCGGCGCCGAAGATGATGGCACCTAAGCTGGCGCAGAGATCGGCGAGAATGGTGCGGCCCTTCGTGGCAAACCAGGCGCCGAGGCCGCCGGTGACGACCAGGCCGGCGAGCAGGATCGCGAAGCGCGCGAGGCGCGCGATCTCGGTCCAGTGCGCCGCCACGAAGGCGAGGAACGCAGCCGCGATCAACAGGCCGCCGACGATGCCGACGACGATGGCGATGTTGATGCCGGCCGGCAGCGGCGGCAGCGCATGGCGGATGCTGGCGGCCGCCGCCGGCGCAATCACGCCGTCGGCCTCCCATCGCGCCAGATCGGCTTCGAGGCGTTGCCGGTAGGTTTTGTCGAACATGGTCCTGGGATCACCTGGCGCCCGCCGGATGGCGGCGCCTTGCTAGGTCGGATCGTGCAGGCGATGGGTTCAAGCTCCCGCGCGGCGGGGTGGTCGCATATGGCTCCTTGCGGCAGCTGAGCGCGCGCCTCGTCCTTCGAGACGGCGCTGACGCGCCTCCTCAGGATGAGGCTGAGCGGCATCGGAGTTCGCTGAAACCAACGCCACGCATTCGGTCCTCATCCTGAGGGCCCGCCAAAGGCGGGCGTCTCGAAGGATGGCCACAAGCGATATCACTCTCGCTTGCCGATGCCGCTGCTCCTCACATGGCTCCTTGCGCGAGCTGAGTGCGCGCCTCGTCCTTCGAGACGGCGCTGACGCACCTCCTCAGGATGAGGCTGAGCGGCATCGGAGCCCGCTGAAATCAGCGCCGCACACTCCGTCCTCATCCTGAGGGCCCGCCAAAGGCGGGCGTCTCGAAGGATGGCCACAAGCGATACCACTCTCTTCTACGATCCGCCTGCGCCTCGTATCGCGGGCTATCGCGCCGGCGCAGGAATGCGCCGCAGGACGTCGTCATAGGGGGCGAGGTCGAGATAGGCCGTCACCTCCGCGGCCTTGCCGTCCTGCATGCGCATGATCCAAGCGTAGCTGTTCGCGTAGGGCTTGCCGTCGCGCGCCACGCCGCTGCCTTCCCAATGCGCGATGACGTGGTCGCCGTCGGCGAAGATCCGCACACTGGTCGGGCGG
The DNA here is from genome assembly GCF_058782905.1 of Bradyrhizobium sp. FW305-F6. NCBI lineage: Bacteria > Pseudomonadati > Pseudomonadota > Alphaproteobacteria > Hyphomicrobiales > Nitrobacteraceae > Bradyrhizobium > Bradyrhizobium sp. FW305-F6. The sequence continues at coordinate 133,741 of NZ_JBYSYD010000007.1, read as the reverse complement.
ACCGGCGTCGACAACCGGCTCGCGAACGGGCGGACCGCGCGATCCACGAACACGTCGCGGCCGCGGAATTCGCCGGCGCTCGGGCCGGAGCCCTTGATGCGCCAGACCACGTCGTCATGCAGCAGGTCGGTGAAGAAGGAGGTGCCGCCTTGCGCCCAGCGATCGAACGCATCGGTGACGATCCGCTTGTTGTCGTCCTGTGTCGAGCTGACCTGTCCGCAAGGCGCGGCCGTCGTCAGGCTGGATGCGGTGAAAACGACCGCGGTGACGCAGGCCGCGAGTGCGCGATTGAGCATGGTTGCCATTGGTGTCTCCCTTTCTGGTGCAACATGTCGTCTGCCCCGAAGTGATGCACGCGTGCTCGGCCGAGTCGTTTGAGCATGATCTTTTCGGAAAACCGCTTCACACTTTTCCGGATCATGCTCTAGCCGCGCCGCGCGACATTGGCGCCGCCGAAGATGAGCTGCTCGACCATCGGGCGGCGCAGGAAGCGGCCTGGAAAGATGGGATCGGGCGCGGTCGCCTGGTCGAGGCGCGCCATCTGGTCGGGCGACAGCGTGATCCCGGCCGCGCCAAAATTGTCTTGCGCCTGCTCCAGCGTGCGGGCTCCGATCACCGGTGCGGTGACCGCGGGATTGGCCAGCGTCCATGCGATCGCGACCTGCGAGGATGTCGCGCCGAGCTCCCAGGCGATGGCTCGCACCGCCTCGGCCGCCTCCAGCGATCGCTCGTTGAGAAGGCCTGATGACGCGATGATCGAGGCGCGGGTGGTGCCGACGGCGCTCTCCCGGGAATCCCGGAGATCGGCCCTCGTGTACTTGCCGGTAAGCACGCCGCCGCCGAGCGGCGACCAGGGCAGCACGCCGAGGCCAAGGCTCGCCGCCAGCGGAATGAGCTCATGCTCGACGGTGCGCTCGACCAGGTTGTATTCGATCTGCAGCGCGACGAAGGGCGACCAGCCGCGCAAATCCGCGATCGTCTGCAGCTGGGCAATGCGCCAGGCCGGCGTGTTGCAGATGCCGACATACTGGACCTTGCCGCCGCGCACGAGGTCATCGAGGGCGCGCAGCACTTCCTCCGGCGGCGTGGTCGCATCCCAGGCGTGGAGGTAGAGCAGATCGATGCGGTCGGTGGCGAGCTGGCGCAGGCTCTGCTCCACCGAACGAACCATGTTGCGCCGGTGGTTGCCGCCGGAATTGGGATTGCCGGGGTCGCGCGCCATGGTGAATTTGGTGGCGAGCACGAGACGGTCGCGCTTGTCGCGGGCGAACTCGCCGACCATGCGCTCGGACGCGCCGTTGGTGTAGTTCACCGCCGTGTCGATGAAATTGCCGCCGCGGTCGACATAGAGGTCGAAGATCCGCCGGGCCTCGCCGGCGTCCGCGCCCCATCCCCACTCGGTTCCGAAGGTCATCGTGCCCAGCGCGAGCGGAGAGACGCGCAGGCCGGAGCGGCCGAGCAGGCGGTAGTGATCGAGTGATGTCATCGGTGCCTCCTTCGTATGGCGGAAACCTAATTTCCGGCCATAGGTGAGACAAGTTGGCCAATGATGACCGAGGTGGTAAGCTGCGCTAACCAATGACCACCGATCTGAATCTCGTCGCCGTTTTCATCGCGGTCGCGGAAGCCAGGAGTTTTCGCGGCGCCGCCGAGCGGCTGGGCGTGACGCGATCCGCCGTCAGCCAGGCCATCCGGCGCATGGAAGACCGCCTCGGCGTGGCTCTGGTGCAGCGAACGACACGCAGCGTCAGCCTCACCGAGGCGGGAATGCGCCTGCACGAACGCGTGGCGCCGGCGGTTGCCGAAGTCGAACAGGCGATCGACGGCGCGCGCGATCGCGACGCGCAGCCGACCGGGCAGCTGCGACTTGCCGTGTCGTCAATCGCCGAGCGCTTCATCCGCGGCCCGCTGCTGGCCGATTTCGCGCAGGCCAATCCCGGCGTGCAGGTCGACGTGACCGTGACCGACGAGGAATTCGACATCGTGGCCGAGGGCTTTGACGCCGGCGTCCGGCTCGGCGAGGTGATCGAGCAGGACATGATCGCCGTGCCTGTGTCAGGCGATCAGCGTCAGCTGGTGGTGGCCGCGCCTAGCTATCTGGAGCGCTTCGGCGCCCCCTCTCACCCGCGCGAGCTCTCGCAGCATTGCTGCATCGGCTGGCGGCCGGCGCCGCACGTCGCGCCCTATCGCTGGGAATTTGCGGAAGGAGGGCGCGAGTTCGACGTCGCGGTGGAGCCGAGGATCACGACCAACGACATGTGGGTCATGGTGCGCACGGCTAGCGCGGGCGGCGGCCTGACATTCGGCATGGAGGAGACGTTCCGGCCCTATATCGAGCGAGGGGAGCTGGTGCCCGTGCTGGAGGACTACTGCCCGTCCTTCCCAGGCTTCTTCCTCTACTTCCCGGACCGGCGCAATCTCCCGCCGAAGCTGCGCGCGCTGATCGACCACGTGCGCTATCGGCCGGGCGAGAAGAATTAGAGACTGCTGGCGGAGAGGGAGGGATTCGAACCCCCGATAGGCTTGCACCTATGCCGCATTTCGAGTGCGGTGCATTCAACCACTCTGCCACCTCTCCTGAAGGCGCCATGTAGGAGCAGCGGCCCCTGTGGTTGGGGGCGTTAATAGGCGAGGATGGCGGGCCAGACAAGGCGCGCGGGACGAAAATCGGACCGGTTTTTCTTGGAACGCGGCCTAATCACATGGGGGCGAAAACGGGGTGGGACCGCCAGACGCGGTAAACACTGGCGGTCCCGGTGCCGCTCATTGAAATACTGGCCGTGAAGGGCGGCTTCGCCGGCCAGTGGAGGCGACGATTCGACCGTAGCGTGCAGACCGCTTGGTGCAACGCAATCCGGTCCTTAACCTAACCGGTCAAGGTTACTCCGCAGGCCAGGTCGGACGCCCGCGCCGACAAGACCGGACGGAGCATCCCTGGATCCCGCGGCGACCGAAACCCCTCACCCGAATGGCATCTCTCGATGCCATTCCACCTCTCCCTTCGGGAGAGGTGGACACCGGCGGCCGAGCGAGCTTGGACGGTTCAGTCGTCCTTCTTGCTGTCCTTGCCCTTTTTCTTGCCGTTCTCCTGGGAATCCCGGTCCTTCTCCTTGCCGTTCTCCTTGCGGCGGTTGGTGAAGCGGGCATTGCCGAGGCCGGTGCCGATGGTGAGCACGCCCCAGCGATCGACGTCCTGCATGAACGGCACTTCCGACAGGCCCTGAACCACGCCGTCATTGTGCATCAGGATCGCGGTGTCGTGCTCGCCGATGGACGGGATGCCCTCGATCAGGCTCGCCGGCAGGTTGAACTTGCTGCTCTCCCAATTGCCGGGCAGGTTCTGCGCACCCTTCTCGATCGAGCCGTCGGCGTTGATCACGCCGGGACAGGCGATGCCGATGAAGGGCGCGAGCTTGTAGCCTTCCTTGTCGGCTTCCGTGATCAGCCCCTTCAGCATCTTGGTGAGCCGCTTCACCGCACCTTCACGAGTCGGCTCGTCATCGGCGTGGCGCCACAAATCGGATGTCACGACCTTGGCCTTGGACAGATCCTTGGCCTTCTTCCAGCCGGTTTCCACGAGGCCGCAGCGGATATTGGTGCCGCCGATGTCGACGGCGAGGATGCTGTCATGCGCCTCGAAGATCCAGGACGGCGCCAGATGCAGCGCGCCGACCAGGCCGGCCTCGTCGGGGTGGTGGCGGATCGGCACCATGTCGATCTCGAAGTCCTCGGATTTCAGGATGATCTCGGTCCGGGCGATCGCGAGCTCGCCGAGCCGGGAATCGCGAAAGCCGCCGCCGACCACAATGCGTTCGGTCTTGGCCCAGGCCTTGGTCTTGAGGAAGCGGCGGGTGACATAGGCGAGCTCCTGGGCGAACTCCTCGATCGCGCTGTGCACGACGGCGGAGGCTTCGACGTCGTCGCCCACCATGATGTCGTCCAGCGTCTTCTTGCTGATGTTCTCCGTCTGCTCCTTGCCGAACGGATCCTCACCGGTCTTGCGCAATGGCTTGCGCCAGTGCTCGAGAATCTCTCGGAACGCGCGCCTGCTGGCGCGGTCGCCGAGAAAACCGTCCTCGTCCTTGATCTCGATATTGAAACTGTCCACGTCCACCGACGGCAGCCGCTCCGCCCCGTGATGGGCAATGCCCGTCGTCGTCTTGACCAGTTCGTCTGTTGCCATGGGAAGCCCCTTGCCCGCGTGTCGAATTGCGAGGACAACGGCGAGGGAACCCGTTGGTTGCAGCGCCACCCGAGATTCGGCTGGAAGCGGAAAGCACCGCCAACTGCTTCAAATCCGGGCCGTTTTCGCCCGCTTTTCCTTGACTTGCGGCTGTTGGTCGCTATAAGTCCGACAGCCGGCGCGGGGCGTTTCTCGCGCCGCTTGCTTTTTTGTGGGTTTTCAAAGGGATAACTCCCGCCCGCACAAAGCTCATAAACCCGTAGCGACTGACAAAAAGCCGGCCCCGACATGCTCGTCGCGAGGCCGGGATTGAACACGAAGGAAAAAAACGATGTTCGCAGTCATCAAAACCGGCGGCAAGCAATACCGCGTCGTGCCGGATGATGTCCTGGAAGTAGGCAAGATCGAAGGCGAAGTCGGCTCGATCGTGCAGCTGAATGAAGTCCTGGTTGTCGGCGGCGACACGCCGGTGCTGGGCATTCCGACGGTGGCGGGCGCGTCCGTCGCGGTCGAGGTGCTCGACCACAAGCGCGGCCCCAAGGTCATCGCGTTCAAGAAGCGCCGCCGCAAGAATTCGCGCCGCAAGCGCGGCTACCGCGACGAGATCACCGTGCTGCGCGTCAGCGAGATCCTGACCGACGGCGCCAAGCCCTCCAAGGGCCCGCGTCCGAAGAAGGAGAAGGTGGCGAAGGAGCCGGCAGCGGAAGCCGCCGAATAACCAGAATTGATCACGCCCAATTCACGAATTGATGCGTGAGACGTTTTGAAATGATTCCGTCAAGGAATTGACCTAGACATACGCAGGATTTCGGAGACGAGCCATGGCTCACAAAAAAGCAGGCGGTTCATCGCGCAACGGACGCGATTCGAAGGGCAAGCGCCTCGGCATCAAGGCGTTCGGCGGCGAGATCGTCACGCCCGGCAACATCATTGCGCGTCAGCGCGGCACGACCTGGCACCCCGGCCTTAATGTCGGCATGGGCACGGACCACACTTTGTTCGCCAAGATCGAAGGTCGTGTTGCGTTCCAGGCCAAAGCCAACGGCCGCACCTTCGTATCGGTGCTCCCGATCGCCGAGGCGGCTGAATAGACGGTGGACAAAAACGGAGTCCGCCGGTCCCACTGAACCGGCGGAGTCCTGGAGATCGCAAGAGATCGAAGGCTCCAAAGGGGAGGCGGGAAACCGGCCTCCCCTTTTCGTTGCTCACTTTGACTTAGACCACTTTGACTTAGTGACTTTTACGGAGCCGGACATGTTGCAGGATTTCTCGAGCGTGACCTTGGCCGAGGCGAGACCCAGCGTCGTCGCCACCGAGCGGTTGACCTTGCGGCGGCCGACACTGGCCGACGTCAGGGCCATCGCCCGGCTCGCCAACGACCGCCGTGTCGCCGAGAACACGCGCCGCCTGCCGCATCCCTATTCGCAGGACGACGCCGCCGACTTCATCCGCGCCACCGCCGAGCTCGGCGGCGAGACGGTATTTTTGATCGAGCACGACAGCGGGCCGGTCGGCATGGTCGGGATCGACTGTTCGACGGCAGGCCATGCCGAGCTCGGCTATTGGCTCGGCGTCGAGCATTGGGGCCGCGGCTTTGCCACCGAGGCTGCGCGCGGCGCGATCGATTTCTTCTTCGAGGAGTTCGCGGACGAGCACCTCTATGCCGGCGCGCGCGTCACCAATCCCGCATCGCGCAAGGTGCTGGAGAAGTGCGGCTTCCAGTGGAGCGGCGTGCAGCTGCACCGCTTCCTGGCGCTGGGCTCCTCGACACCCGTCGATTGCTTCCGCCTCTCGCGCGGTGTGTGGTCGTCGCTGAAGAGCTGGAGCAGTGCGCGGCGGGTGAGGTAGGGCGGAGGGCGCCGCTCCAAACGCAATCGTCGTCCCCGCGAAGGCGGGGACCCATAACCACAAGCAGGAGTGCGGGGCGACGTCCCCACTCCGAGTCCTCGCAAAACCACTCCCTGTGGGTATGGATCCCGGGCTCGCGCTGCGCGCGCCCCGGGATGACAGCCTCGTTGTGGCTACGCCGGTGGATTCACCTCGGGCGCCTCCCGTCCGAGATCCCGCTCGCGCAAGAAAATGTAGAACCCGGCGCCGATGATGATGGCGGCGCCGACGAGCGTCGCGATCGACGGCACGTCGCCGAACACGACAAAGCCGAAGATCACGGCCCACACGATCATCGAATATTGATAGGGCACGACGACGCTGGCCGGCGCGAGCTTGAGCGAACGGTTGACGCAGAACAGCGCCGTCACCGAGATCAGGCCGGCGGCCGCGAAGATCACGAGGCTGCCCGGCGTCGGCGGCACCCAGTTGAACGCCGACAGCACCGCGCCGAGCGAGAACGTGCCGATGAATTGCGATGATGCCATCACAATGTCGGGCGTCTTGCGCAGGCTGCGCGTGATCAGCATCAGGGTCGCAAACGACAGGCTGCCGCCGAGTGCGATCAGCGCCGGCAGGCTGACGGTCTGCGCGGAGGGGCGCAGCGCGATCAAGACGCCGCAGAAGCCGACCAGGATCGCGGTCCAGCGCCGCCAGCCGACCTTTTCGCCCAGGAAGATCGCGGACATCGCGGTGACGAAAATGGGGCCGGCGAGATAATAGGTGATGACGTCGGCGAGCGGCAGATAGACGGTGGCGAGGAAGAAGGCCGCGACTTCCAGCGTCGACAGCACGACGCGAACCAGTTGCAGGCCCGGCCGCTCCATATGCAGGAACTGGTGACGCTGCGTCCATATCAGCGGCGACAGCAGAAGCAGCGCCGCGCAGGCGCGCAGGAACAGGAGCTGTCCCACCGAATAGGTGCCGACCAGGAACTTGCCCATGGCGTCGCCGAACGAGAACATGAAGATCGACAACACCATCAAGGCGATCCCCGCCAGGCGCGCCGAGCGGTCGTCATAGGCGGAGAGGTTCTTGAACAGGGACATTGCGGTCGTTCGCGGGGAAGCCGTCATTGCGAGGAGCTCTTGCGACGAAGCAATCCGGTCTGCTTCCGCGGAGACAGACTGGATTGCTTCGCTTCGCTCGCAATGACGAGCGGAGAGAGAGCGGGATATTGGCGAATAGAGTCGCCAGCCGTCGTTTTAATGGCGGGAGCCGTCGCGGCAAGCCCGCGCAGGCCGAATTGAACGGATTGTCGCACTGCGCGCAGCGCGATACGGATCGTTTTCCAATCCGTTCCGAATGGTGCAGTGCATGACCGATTTCGACCCCGCCCAGCATCGCATGATCCCCGCGCAACGCTGGTTCGAGGATTTCGTCGTCGGCGAACGTTTCGTGCTCCCGAGCCGGACCCAGACCTCGGCTGTGTTCGCGGCGTTCCAGACCGCGAGCGGCGACACCCATCCCGTGCATTACGACGTGGAATACTGCCGCGCCCGCGGCATGCCGCATCTGCTGGCGCACGGCTTCCAGACCCTGATCCACACCGCGCCCGGCGCCGGCCTGTTTCCGTTCATGGTTGAGGATTCTCTGGTCGGCTTCCTCGAGCAGTCCAGCCGGTTCCTCAAGCCGGTGTTCGCCGACGACACCCTCTATCCGGCGCTAGAGGTCACGGAGCTGGCGCCGGGACGCACCACCGGTGCGGTGACGCTTCGCAGCACCGTCTTCAACCAGCGCAAGGAGCTGGTGCTGGAGGGCATGCAGAAGTTTTTGATCCGGCGGCGACCGGCCGGTTAAGCAAGGGGTCCAATTCGCGGAATATCGGCCGATTTGCGGACCAATCGGGTTGCCGCAGGGGGCCGGCTGGCCTACCTATGAGCCATGAAATTCCTCGACGAAGCAAAGGTCTATATCCGCTCCGGTGACGGCGGGAACGGCTGCGTGGCGTTCCGCCGCGAGAAGTTCATCGAATTCGGCGGCCCCTCCGGGGGCAATGGCGGCCGCGGCGGCAACGTCATCATCGAGGTGGCCGATGGCCTCAACACGCTGATCGATTACCGCTACCAGCAGCATTTCAAGGCGCAGAAGGGCGAGAACGGCTCGGGCTCGGACCGCCACGGCGCCAACGGCAAGAACATCGTGCTGAAGGTGCCGGTCGGCACGCAGATCTTCGACGAGGATCGCGAGACCTTGATCCACGACTTCACCCAGGTCGGCGAAAAGTTCGTGCTGGCCGAAGGCGGCAATGGCGGCTTCGGCAACGCGCATTTCAAGTCGTCGACCAACCGCGCGCCGCGCAACGCCAATCCCGGCCAGCCCGGCGAGGAGCGCTGGATCTGGCTGCGGTTGAAGCTGATCGCGGACGCCGGCCTCGTCGGCATGCCCAATGCCGGCAAGTCGACGTTCCTGTCCAAGGTCAGCGCCGCGAAGCCGAAGATCGCCGACTATCCCTTCACCACGCTGCATCCGCAGCTCGGCGTGGTGAACGCCGACGGCCGCGAGTTCGTACTGGCCGACATTCCCGGCCTGATCGAGGGCGCACATGAAGGCACCGGCCTCGGCGACCGCTTCCTCGGCCATGTCGAGCGCTGCCGCGTGCTCTTGCATCTGGTCGACGCGACCTGCGAGCACGCCGGCAAGGCCTACAAGACCGTGCGCAAGGAGCTCGACGCCTATGGCGGCCAGCTCACCGACAAGATCGAGATCGTCGCGCTGAACAAGATCGACGCGGTCGAGCCGGACGAGCTCAAGAAGCAGAAGGACCGTCTGAAGCGCGCCGCGAAGAAGACGCCGCTGCTGCTCTCCGGCATCACCGGCCAGGGCGTCAAGGAAGCGCTGCGTGCGCTCGCGGAGGTGATCGGCGAGAGCCCGGTATCCGCCAAGGCCAAGAGCGCGGCTGAAGCGGAGCCGTGGTCGGCGTGAGAACGCGGCCACGATCTCGATCACCTCTCCCGGAGGGAGAGGTCGATTTGCGCAGCAAATCGGGTGAGGGCCTTAGGTCCCACGAGAGAGCGTAACCCCTCACCCGGCGCCGTAGCCGAAGCTTTGCTTCGGCGTTCTGCTAAGTACGGCCGCCAAAGGCGGCCTATGCCGACCTCTCCCTACGGGAGAGGTTTTCTTTGCGGCATCGATAGCGCAATATCCGGCAGAAGAAGTGTTGGAGCGAGAAGCATGGCGCGCGCGAAGAACGTTCTCTGGATCATGTGCGACCAGCTTCGCTACGACTATCTCGGCTGCACCGGCCATCCCACGCTGAAGACGCCGAACATCGACGCCATGGCCAAGCGCGGCGTGCTGTTCGCCAAGGCCTATGTGCAATCGCCGATCTGCGGACCGTCGCGGATGTCATTCTATACCGGCCGCTACATGCGCTCGCACGGCTCGCACTGGAACGGCTGGCCGCTGCGCGTCGGCGAGCCCACGCTCGGCGATCACCTCAAGAAGATCGGCGTGCGCAACGTGCTGGTCGGCAAGACCCACATGGCCCCTGATATCGAAGGCATGAAAGCGCTCGGCATTCCCCCGGAATCGGTCATCGGCGTCCACGTGGCCGAATGCGGCTTCGAGCCTTACGAACGCGACGACGGCCTGCATCCGACCGGGCGGCCGCGGCCGAAATACGACGAATATCTGCGAAAGCAGGGCTTTGACGCGCCCAATCCCTGGGAGCATTGGGCCAATTCAGGCGCGGCCGACGATGGCTCGCTGCAGAACGGCTGGCTGCTGGTGCATGCCGACAAGGCCGCGCGCGTGCCGGACGAGCATTCCGAGACGCCCTACATGACGCGGCGCGCGATGGATTTCATCAGCGAGGCCGAAACCGACGGCCGCCCGTGGTGCCTGCATCTGTCCTACATCAAGCCGCACTGGCCCTATATCGCGCCTGAGCCTTACGCCAGCATGTATTCGACCGACGACATGATGCCGGTGATCCGCTCGGAACGCGAGCGGCAGAATCCGCATCCGGTGTTCGGCGCCTACATGGACATGCGCTACTCCCGCAACATGGCGCGCGACGATGCCCGCGAAAAGGTGATCCCGACCTATATGGGCCTGATCACCCAGATCGACGACCAGATGGGCGTGCTGATGAAATTCCTGGAGGAACGCGATCTCCTGGACACCACGATGATCGTGTTCACCAGCGATCACGGCGATTATCTCGGCGATCACTGGATGGGCGAAAAGGATCTGTTCCACGAACAGTCAGCGAAGATCCCGCTGATCGTCATCGACCCTTCGCAGGAGGCCGACGCCACGCGCGGCACCCGCAGCGATGCGCTGGTCGAGGCGATCGATCTCGCGCCGACCTTCGTCGACTATTTCGGCGGCAAGGTGCCTGACCATGTCCTCGAAGGACGTTCGCTGTTGCCATTGCTGCGCGGCGAGACGCCGAGCGATTGGCGCAAGGTGGCGTTCTCCGAATACGACTACGCCATGCAGGACGTGCGGCTCAAGCTGAACCAGCCGATCGAGCGCTGTCGCCTGTTTATGGTGTTCGACGGTCGCTGGAAATACATCCACGCCTCCGGCTTCCGTCCGATGCTGTACGACCTCGAAACCGACCCGGAGGAATATCTGGATCGCGGCGACGACCCTGATTGCGCCGGCATCATCGCACGATTGCAGGCCGAGCTGTTCGATTGGGCGCTGCACCCGAACGGCCACATCACGACGCCGCGCGAGAAGATCGCCGCCTATGCGGACAACCAGCTCCAGGTGAAGGGCGGCATCCTGATCGGCATCTGGGACGAGAAAGAGCTCGCGGCGATCAAGGACGGCATCGCACAACGCGCGAAGATGTAACAGTTGCTCCTCATGGTGAGGAGACGCGCAGCGCCGTCTCGAATCATGCAGGCCCAGCTGCGTCAGCCGGGCCTTTCATCGTTCGAGACGCGCGCAAAAGCGCGCTCCTCAGGATGAGGTGATGGAGAGCGCGCGTCTCTCTCAACTCATCATGCCCGGGCTTAACCCGGGCATCCACGTCTTCCCGCGATTGCTGGCGCACGTGGATGGCCGGGACAAGCCCGGCCATGACGACGGAGCATTTGGCGCGAGCGGGGCTCTAATTCTCGATCTTGTATCCCGTCGCCTTCACGATGGGCTGCCACAGCGCGATATTCGCGGCGAGCTCCTTCGTCAATCCTTCCGACGTCGACCCGACAGGGATCATCCCGATCGCCGTCAACTTCTCCTTCACTTCGGGCTTGGCGAGCGCCGCGCTCGCGGCGGCGGCGAGCTTGCTGGCGAAGTCCGGCGGGCTGCCGGCGGGAAGCCACATGCCGTACCAGGCGTCCGCGACGAGGTCGATGCCGCTCTCCTTCAGCGTGGGTACCTCGGGCGCAAACGGCGAGCGCTCGGCGCTCGCCACCGCGATGATCTTGACGCCCTTGGCGCGATGCTGCGGCAGCGCGTCGGCCAGCGTGGTGATCCCGAAAGAAATGTGGCCGCCGACGAGGTCGTTGAGGATGGGCGCGCTGCCGCGATAGGGCACGCGGGTCAGGGGGATGCCGAGATCCTTTTCGAGCCTGGAGCCCGTGAAATGAGGGATGGTGCCGTTGCTTGGCACCCCGAACGACGTCTTGCCGGGATTCGCCTTCAGCCAGGCGACGAAGCTCTTGAAATCCGCGGCGTCGATCTCGGGACCGATCACGACGGCGAACTCGAACCGCGCCAACAGAGACACCGGTACGAAATCCCTGGCGGTGTCGAAGCTCGGCGTCGTCTCCACCATCGGCAGCAGGTACATGGTCGGCCCCGTCGTCACCAGCACCATACTGCCGTCGGGGCTTGCGCCCTTCACCGCCTTGATGCCGATCAGGCCGTCGCCGCCGGTGCGGTTCTCGACCACGACAGTGCGTTGCAACAGCGGCGCCATCTCCTGCGCGAGCAGCCGGCACAGCGTGTCGCCGCCGGCGCCGGCTGCGAAGGGAAAGATGATCTTTGTGAGTCCGGCCTGGGCTTGCCCCCCGCCCGCCTGCGCCAGCAGGGGCAGGCCGAAACATCCGGCCATGAATTTGCGGCGATCCATTCGTTTCCTCTTTCGGCCCGTTTATCGTTGCCGCCATTAGAGCCGGACAGACGGCCGACACAAGGCCGACATGCGCCGTTTACCATCCCGGCTGCCTTGCGCAGGTCATCGTCCTGCTGCAAAAGCAGGGCTCGTCGGCGCCGCCTGTCGCTTCGCCGTCTTCGCATCCAGCGCCCCCACGTAGAGACATGGCCAGCCCCGAACTCAGCCAATTCCGCCGCATCGTCGTCAAGGTCGGCTCCGCACTGCTGGTGGATTCCGACAAAGGCGAGGTGCGTGCATCCTGGCTGGCTGCGCTGGCCGACGACATGGCCAAGCTGCACAAGGAAGGACGCGACGTCCTCGTCGTCTCCTCCGGCTCGATCGCGCTCGGCCGCAGCCGGCTCAAGCTGCCGCGCGGCCCGCTCAAGCTGGAAGAGAGCCAGGCCGCCGCCGCCGTCGGCCAGATCGCGCTGGCGCGGATCTGGTCGGAGGTGCTGGGCGCGCACGGCATCGGGGCCGGCCAGATCCTGGTGACGCTGCAGGACACCGAGGAGCGCCGCCGCTATCTCAATGCGCGCTCCACCATCGGCAAGCTGCTGGAGTGGCGCGCCATCCCGGTGATCAACGAGAACGACACGGTGGCAACCAACGAGATCCGCTACGGCGACAACGACCGCCTCGCCGCGCGCGTCGCGACCATGGCGAGTGCGGATTTGCTGGTGCTGCTGTCCGACATCGACGGCCTCTACGACGCTCCGCCGAAGAACAATCCGAACGCAAAACTGATTCCGGTGGTCGACAGCATCTCCTCGGAGATCGAGGCGGTGGCCGGCGATGCCGAGTCCGAGCTGTCGCGCGGCGGCATGCGCACCAAGGTCGAGGCGGCCAAGATCGCGACGACGGGCGGCACCCACATGCTGATCGCCTCCGGCAAGATCGAGCATCCCCTGCAGGCGGTCGCCGACGGTGGCCGCTGCACCTGGTTCCTGACGCCCGCCAACCCCATCACCTCGCGCAAACGCTGGATCGCTGGCACGCTGGAGCCGAAGGGCACGCTGACCATCGACGCCGGGGCGGTGACGGCGCTGCGCGCCGGCGCCAGCCTGCTGCCGGCCGGCGTGGTCAAGGTCGAGGGCCAGTTCGCCCGCGGCGATGCCGTGATCGTACGCGGCCCCGACAGCAGCGAGGTCGGCCGTGGCCTGATCGCCTACGACGCCGATGTCGCCGAGCGGATCAAGGGCCGCTCCTCGCCTGACGTGATGGCCATCCTCGGCATCAGCGGGCGCTCGGAGATGATCCACCGCGACGATCTGGTGGTGGGCGGGTGAGGCCTTCCGTCATTCCGGGGTGGTTCGGAGGACCAGTCCCCAGGTGTGCAATTGCGCACCGGGAGTCTCGAGATTCCGGGTTCGATGCTCCGCATCGCCCCGGAATGACGAGAGACTGACCAGCAGCCGGCGCAGGCGGGCCCCTGCCATTCCTCCCCGCCCCTTCGCAAAAGCGGGATTTCCGTGCTAGGACACCGCCTTAGCAGAAGGTTGAACCCCCATGGCCGCCCCCCTCAAAGCCGTCGACGGCAATGCCGATCTTCAGGCGCTGATGTCCGATCTCGGAGCCCGTGCCCGCGCTGCCGCGCGCGTGCTGGCGCTGGCGCCGCCGGAGCAGAAGAACCGGGCGCTGGAGGCCATGGAGCGGGCGATTCGCTCCCATGCGGCCGCGATTCTCGCCGCCAATGCCGAGGACGTCGCGGAAGCCCGCGCCTCCGGCAACGCAACCTCCTCCTTCATCGACCGCCTGACGCTGACGCCGGCGCGGATCGAAGGCATGGCCGAGGGCATCGCCACCGTGCGCGGCATCGCCGATCCGATCGGCATCGTCACCGAGAGCTGGCAGCGGCCGAACGGCATGACCATCGAGCGCGTGCGCGTGCCACTCGGCGTGGTCGGCGTGATCTTCGAGAGCCGGCCGAACGTCGCCGCCGACGCCGGCGTGCTGTGCCTGAAGTCGGGCAATGCCGTGATCCTGCGCGGCGGCTCGGACAGTTTTCGCTCCTGTCGCGCCATTCACGAGTGCCTGGTGCAGGGCCTGCGCGAAGCGGGCCTGCCCGAGGCTGCGATCACGCTGGTCCCGACGCGCGACCGCGCCGCGGTCGGCATGATGCTGTCCGGCCTGAACGGCGCCATCGACGTGATCGTGCCGCGCGGGGGAAAAAGCCTGGTCGCGCGCGTCGAGCAGGAAGCGCGCGTGCCCGTGTTCGCGCATCTCGAAGGCGTCAACCACGTCTATGTCGATGCCAGCGCCGATCTCGCCATGGCGAAATCGATCGTGCTCAACGCCAAGATGCGCCGCACCGGCGTCTGCGGTGCCGCCGAGACGCTGCTGGTCGATCGTGCTGCCGCCGGCAAGAACCTGAAGCCGCTGGTCGAGATGCTGCTCGACGCCGGCTGCGAGGTGCGCGGCGACGAGGCGGTCCAGAAGACGGACGCGCGCGTAAAACCCGCCAGCGAGGAAGATTGGGACACCGAATATCTCGACGCGATCATCGCGGCGAAGGTGGTGGACGGCGTCGACGGCGCGATCGCGCACATCCAGAACCACGGCTCGCATCACACCGACGCGATCGTCAGCGCGGACGAACGTGCGGCGAACAAGTTCCTGAGCGAGGTCGATTCGGCGATCGTCCTGCACAACGCCTCGACGCAGTTCGCCGACGGCGGCGAATTCGGTTTCGGCGCCGAGATCGGGATTGCCACCGGCCGGTTTCATGCCCGCGGCCCGGTCGGCGCCGAACAGTTGACGAGCTTCAAATATCGCGTCCGCGGCACCGGGCAGACTCGGCCGTAGACGTCGCGAGGCGCGGGGCATTGAGCAACAATTTCGTCGTGCCGCGTTTCGTGGCGCAAGCGGTTCCGCCCTCGACGCCGGGCATGCGCATCGGCTTGCTCGGCGGCTCGTTCAATCCGCCGCATCAGGCGCATCGTGCCATCAGCCGCTTCGCGATCGAGCGATTGCAGCTCGATCGCGTCTGGTGGCTGGTAACCCCCGGCAATCCGCTCAAGGAAAACGGGACGCTGCAAGACCTCGGCGCGCGCATGCAGGCCGCGCGCGAGGTCGCCGACGATCCGCGCATCGAGGTGAGCTGTCTCGAATCCGTCATTCGCACCCGCTACACTATCGACACGATCAACATCCTGCGCCGCCGCTTCCACGGCTTGCGCTTTGTCTGGATCATGGGCGCCGACAATCTCGCTCAATTCCACCGGTGGCAGGACTGGCGGCGCATCGCCGCCCAGGTTCCGATGGCCGTGATCGATCGGCCGCCGCAGAGCTTTCGCGCCCTCGCCTCCCCAGCCGCCCAGGCGCTATCGCGCTACCGTCTGCCCGAGAACAAGGCTGCCCTGCTCGCGGAGCGGCCGGCACCCGCCTGGGTGTTCCTGACCGGATTGAAGCTGAACCTCTCCTCGACGGGTTTACGGAACCCGGACGGGAGCTGGAAAGGTACGAAGTGAGACGACCTGTGCGGACATGGTGGGGATTTCGGGCTCTCTGGCATATTGAAACCCTTAACCCCACATGATGTAGTGTAACCAGCGAGCGCCGGATTCGGCGTGCGCGATACAGTGAAAGGAATGGTCCCTGACCGCATCTGTATTGTCCAAGTCAACTTCGACGAAGTCAGCTTCGCCGAAGCCTGTTTTACCCAAGGTTGCCAAGCCGGCGCGTAAAACATCGACCAAAGCTGCGGCCTTGGAGGCGCAACCCGACGCCGACAAGACGCTGAGCCTGATCCTCTCCCGCCTCGAGGATATGAAGGCGGAAGAGACGGTCACCATCGACCTTCGCGGCAAATCGGCGTACTCCGACTACATGATCGTCACCACCGGCCGGGTGAACCGGCACGTCGGCGCGATCGCGGAAAACGTCACGAAAAGCCTCAAGGAAAACGGCATCAAGAACATCCATGTCGAGGGCTTGCCCAATTGCGACTGGGTGCTGATCGATTCCGGCGACGTGATCGTGCACGTGTTCAGACCCGAGGTCCGCGAGTTCTACAATCTCGAGCGATTGTACACGCAGGGCCCAGGGGCTGCGAAGGCGGTCGCGGCGAAGGCGATCTAGGCCAGGAAAGCCGATTTCGAATCGGCTGACGCGCATGCTAGCGTCGCGCGCCCTCTCGTCGCGCGCGGTCTTGAAAGGGCAACCCTGAAGATATCAGACCTGAAGATATCATGCGTGTTGCCGTCATTGCGGTGGGCCGGTTAAAGCAGGGCCCCGAACGGGAGCTTGCCGACCGCTATTTCGAGCGGTTTGCCGAAGCCGCCGGCAAACTTGGATTCCGCGGGCTCAGTGTCCACGAAGTTGCCGAAAGCCGCGCGCGCGACACCGCAACGCGAATGGCCGAAGAGGCCGCGGCGATCGCGGCGCATATTTCCGACAAGGCGATCCTGGTGGCGCTGGACGAGCGCGGCCAGAACCTGGAATCCACCGTATTCGCACGGCATCTGGCGCGCTGGCGCGACGAGGGTGCCGGACATACTATCTTCGTGATCGGAGGGGCGGACGGACTTTCGCCCGAATTGCGCCGTAAGGCCAAGCTCGCGATCGCGTTCGGCTCTGCGACCTGGCCGCACCAAATGGTCCGCGTCATGCTTCTGGAACAGCTTTACCGGGCCGCCACCATTCTGGCCGGCCACCCCTATCACCGCGCGTGATGCGCGCAACGAGCAATTTTGCCGACACGATGCGAGCGCCGCTCCTCAACCTGTTGCTGATCGCAAGCTTTGCAGGCGCAAGCCTCTTCGCCGAAGAAAGCCTCGCGCAAGCTCAGACGGCATCGCCGCAGGCGGCAGCGGTCTCGCCCGAGGCGATCAAGCAACGCGAGCAGGAGCTCGAAGCCGCGCGCGCGAGGCAGAAAAGCGCGGAAGAAGCGCAGGCCAAGCTCAAGGCCGAGATCACCGCACTCGGCCAGGACCGCACCCAGCTCAACCAGCAGCTGATCGAGACAGCGGCCAATGTCCGCAATGTGGAGACCAAGATCGAGGAGGCCGAAGCGCGGCTCCGCGCGCTGAACGGCCGCGAGCAGCAGGTGCGCGCCTCGCTCGATTCGCGCCGTGCCGACATCGTCGAGGTGCTGGCGGCTTTGCAGCGCGCCGGACGGCGCACGCCGCCGGCGCTGCTGGTGCGGCCCGAAGACGCGCTGCAATCGCTCCGCACCGCGATGCTGCTCGGCGCCGTGGTGCCGGAATTGCGCGGCCGCGCTGAGAAGATCGCAGGCGAGCTCGGCGAGCTCGTGGCGCTGCGCAAGACCATCGCAACCGAGCGAGACCAGCTCGCCTCCGACCGCGACAAGGTCAGGAGCGACCAGACCCGGCTCACCGCCCTGGTCGACGAGCGGCAGCGCCAGCAGGCGTCCCGCGAAAAGGACCTCGACGCCGAGAGATCGCGCGCCATCGCGCTGTCAAAGCAGGTCGGCGATCTCCAGGGGCTGATCGCCAAGATGGAGCAGGACCTGCAAAGCGCCGCCAAGGCCGCTGAGAAGGCCGCCGAGGCCGCGAGGCAGGCCGAGGCCAAGGCGGCCGCCAGCGCCAACGTCAACGCCAAGTCGGGCCCGGGCGCCTTCAGGGACAAGTCCCGCACCACCCCGGCGATCGCCTTCGCCTCGGCCAAGGGGCTCCTGCCGCTCCCGGTTAACGGTAACAAGATCAGGGATTTCGGTGGTTCCGACGGGGCCGGCGGGGTCCAGAAGGGCATCTCGCTGGCGACCAAGCCCGGCTCCCAGGTCACAACGCCGTGTGACGGCTGGGTGGTCTATGCCGGCCCCTTCCGCAGCTATGGACAACTCTTGATCCTCAATGCCGGTGGCGGGTATCATGTCCTGATCGCCGGGATGGAGCGCATTTCGGTCAACATCGGACAGTTTGTGCTCACGGGTGAACCGGTCGCGACCATGGGGTCGACCTCTCAAGTCGCCTCCATTCTCGCCACGAACGCGAGTCAACCTGTGCTGTATGTCGAGTTCCGCAAAGACGGCACTCCAATCGATCCAGGCCCATGGTGGGCCGCAAATGAAGGCGAGAAGGTTCGCGGATGATGCGCAAGACTTCAGTAATCCTCCTCAGCGCCGCCACCGGTGCAGCGCTGACGCTGTTCGTGACCCAGCCGCGCGCGGTGTTCATGGGCTCCAGCGCGCGAGCCGCCACCGCGGACACCTATCGCCAGCTCAATCTGTTCGGCGACGTGTTCGAGCGCGTGCGCTCCGACTATGTCGAGAAGCCCGACGACACCAAGCTGATCGAATCCGCGATCAGCGGCATGCTCACCGGCCTCGATCCGCATTCGAGCTACATGGACGCAAAAAGCTTCCGTGACATGCAGGTGCAGACCCGCGGCGAGTTCGGCGGGCTCGGCATCGAGGTCACGATGGAGGACGGCCTGATCAAGGTGGTCTCGCCGATCGACGACACGCCCGCTTCGCGCGCCGGCATCATGGCCAACGACATCATCACCAATCTCGACGACGAAGCCGTGCAGGGCCTGACCCTGAACCAGGCGGTCGAGAAGATGCGCGGTCCGGTCAACACCAAGATCAAGCTCAAGATCATCCGCAAGGGCCAGGACAATCCGCTCGACGTGACGCTCGTGCGCGACAACATCCGCGTCCGCTCGGTGCGCGCGCGTGTCGAGCAGGACGACATCGGCTATATCCGCATCACCACCTTCAACGAACAGACCACCGAAGGCCTGAAGCGCGAGGTCGGCAACCTCACCAACCAGATCGGCAGCGACAAGCTCAAGGGCTTCATCATCGACCTGCGCAACAACCCGGGCGGCCTGCTCGAGGAAGCGGTCACCGTCTCCGACTCCTTCCTGGAGAAGGGCGAGATCGTCTCAACCCGCGGCCGTAATGCCGAGGAAACCCAGCGCCGCACCGCGCATGCGGGCGACCTCACCAAGGGCAAGCCGGTCATCGTGCTGGTCAACGGCGGCTCGGCCTCGGCGTCGGAAATCGTCGCCGGCGCGCTGCAGGACCACAAGCGCGCGACCATCGTCGGCACGCGATCGTTCGGCAAGGGCTCGGTCCAGACCATCATCCCGCTCGGCAGCGGCAACGGCGCGCTGCGGCTGACCACGGCGCGCTATTACACGCCGTCGGGCAAGTCGATCCAGGCCAAGGGCATCGTGCCCGACATCGAGGTGCTCCAGGACGTGCCGGACGAATTGAAGTCGCGCACCGACACCAAGGGCGAGGCCTCGCTGCGTGGCCACCTCAAGAACGACGGCGACGAGAAGACCGGCTCGCAGTCCTACGTCCCGCCGGACGCCAAGGACGACAAGGCGCTCAAGCTCGCCGGCGACCTGCTCCATGGCATCAAGAACAGCGCCTCCGCGGCGCCGACGCCGGGCAACGACAACAAGGCGACGACCGACAAGCCCAAAGCGGCGAACTGAGTCCTCGGTTTCTGCGATCGAACGAAAAGGGCGGCTCCTGGAGCCGCCCTTTTGCTTGCAAGTCCGATCCCCGGCCTATCCCGGCCTGCCGCCGCTTGACCCCGGCATGGTATCGTCGGCTGGAGTGATTCGGGATCGCGCATGACTGAAACGGCCGATGATCTGAGCGCCCCGCTCGGACAGGACAAGCCGCGCCGCAAACGCCGGCTGCGGCTGCCGTTCACGGCCATGCAGCTGCTGGCCGCTGTGCTCGGCCTGTTCCTGGCGACCTTTGCCGGCTTCGCCATCTTCAACAAGGACCCGCTCGGTGGCGAGCCGATGAGCCGACTCGCGATCAATGAGCCCAAGCCGACGGACAAGGACGACAAGCCTGCCAGCGGCCCCGGCAAGGAGACCCAGCAGGAGACGAAGGAGGCGCCGAAGCCGGCCGCCCCCGGCGAGCAGAAGACCATCACGATGATCGACGGCTCGACCGGCGCCCGCCGCGACGTGGTGATCGGCGGCGGCGATACCGCCGACAAGGGCGAGGCTGCATCCGCCCCGCCGTCCGTCATGGCCGGGATCAATCCGAAGCTGCTGGAGAAATCGCGCTACGGCATGATCCCGGTGGTTGCCGACGGGCTGAAGCCGTTCAACGTCTATGCGGCGGACGCCGACCGGGCCAAGGCCACCAAGATGCCGGTGGTCGCGATCGTGATCGGCGGCCTCGGCGTCGGCGCTGCCAAGACCGTTGATGCCATCATGAAGCTGCCGCCGGCGGTGACGCTGGCCTTCACGCCCTATGGCACTGACCCCGGCAAGCTCGCCGAGCGCGCCCGCGCGCAGCGCCACGAGATCTTCCTCCAGATCCCGATGGAGCCCTACGACTTCCCCGACAACGATCCGGGGCCGCAGACGCTGCTGACGTCGCTCAGCCCCGACCAGAACATGGACCGCCTGCACTGGCACCTCAGCCGCATGCAGGGCTATGCCGGCCTCACCAATTTCATGGGTGCCCGCTTCATTGCGACCGAGCCGGCGATGCAACCGATCATCCGCGAGGCGTCCAAACGCGGCCTCGGCTTCTTCGACGACGGCTCCTCGCCCCGCAGCATCGCGCCCCAGGCCGCCGCCAACCAGGCGATGCCGTTCGGCAAGGGCGACATCGCGATCGACGTGGTTCCGACCCCGACCGAGATCGACCGCGCCCTGAACAAGCTGGAATCGACGGCGCGCGAGCGCGGCGTCGCGGTCGGCACCGCCTCCGCCCTGCCAGTCTCGATCGAGCGCATCAGTGCCTGGACCAAGACCTTGGCAGACCGGGGTATCCTTCTGGTGCCATTGACAACCGCGATGCTGAAATCAAAATCGAGCTAAATCAACGAATTGGTACGGCACGGCTCCCGCGGAGCCGCTCAAGCCGGACCTGAGTGCATGCGAGAGGTCTGGCGGGATGGCGCGTTACGAGGATCTGCCCTACCGGACCTGTGTCGGTGTGATGCTGATCAATTCAAAGGGGCTGGTGTTCATCGGCCGCCGCGCCGGCGGCATCGAGCATGTCGACGACACCCATGTCTGGCAGATGCCGCAAGGCGGCGTCGATCCCGGCGAGGACACCTGGGAAGCGGCCAAGCGCGAGCTCTATGAGGAGACCAGCGTGCGCTCGGTCGAACGGCTCGGCGAGGTCCCGGACTGGCTCACCTACGACATCCCGCGCACGGTGGCCGGGCGCGCCTGGAAGGGCCGCTATCGCGGCCAACGGCAGAAATGGTACGCGGTGCGCTTCACCGGCAAGGACAGCGAGATCAACGTCCAGCATCCCGGCGGCGGCCACAAGGCCGAGTTCCTGAGCTGGCGCTGGGAGCCGATGAAGAACCTCCCCGAGCTGATCATTCCGTTCAAGCGCCCGGTCTACGAGCGCGTGGTGCAGGAATTTTCCGCGCTGGTGGACCAATAATCTCTATTGTCGTCCCGGGGCAATGCGCAGCATCGAACCCGGGACCTCCAGATTCCGGGTTCGATGCTGCGCATCGCCCCGGAATGACGACGAGAGACATTTGTAAGTGACCAGCGACAAACCCTACCGCCCCAACGTCGGCATCGCGCTGTTCAATGCCGAGGGCCGCGTGCTGATCGGCCATCGCTTCAAGGGCGATGGGCCCGAGATCATCCTCCCCGGCCTCGACTGGCAGATGCCGCAGGGCGGCGTCGACGAGGGCGAGAACCTGCGCGATGCGGCGATGCGCGAGCTCTGGGAGGAGACCAGCGTCGTCAGCGCCGACTATCTCGGCGAGACCGACTGGTTGACCTATGAATTCCCGCCTTACGACGGCCCGCAAGCGCATCGGCTGGCGAAGTTTCGCGGCCAGCGGCAAAAGTGGTTCGCGCTGCGCTTCACCGGCAGGGATGACGAGATCGATCCGCTGACGCCGCGCAACGGCCAGCCTGCCGAATTCGACGCTTGGCGCTGGGAACGGCTCGACCGCGTCGCAGAACTCGTGGTGCCGTTCCGGCGTGAGGTCTATCAGGCGGTGGCGCGCGCCTTTGCGGCCTTCTCCGGCTGAACTCTCGAAAACAACCCCATGCACAGTAGCCAAGTGTTTGACGCTTCGCGATAAAATGCGCGGCAGCGCCAGCGACGGCCCAACAAGATTTCAGCGCCCGCCACTTTCGTGACGAGCGCTGATTCTGTTCAGGAATTTGGAGATCGAGCCCCGGAGCGGCGCCCCGGGGCTTAGTGCATAGCCGTGGAGTTGAGCTGCTGCTGGATGCTCTTGAAGTGGTCGAGCCGCTCGATGGCCTGATCGAGCTCGCCGCCTTCATGCTCCTTCAGTCCCTCTTCCATCTCTGCGATCGTCTCGGCGAACTGGGCACGGTCGAGCTCGGCCAGCGACGTCGCGACGTCGGCGAGCACCGTCAGGCCATTCTCGGAGACCTCGGCGATGCCGCCGAGCACGATGATCTTCTCGTGCCTGCCGCCGGTGGTCACCGTGAGAATGCCTGGCCGGATCGCAGCCACGACCGGGGCATGCCCGGCCAGCACGCCGAAATCGCCCTCGACGCCGGGGATGTCGACCTGGTCGACCTCACCCGAGAAGGCGAGCTTTTCCGGAGAGACGAGATCGAAATGGAAGGTGGCCATGGGCTATCCGTTGTTTTCCGCTTGTCACCCGCGGGCTTGACCCGCGGGTCCATCCATCAAAATTCTCTTTTGATGGATCGCCGGGTCAAGCCCGGCGATGACGAGATGAGAAAGCTTAGGCCGCTTCCGCCGCCAGCTTCTTGCCCTTCTCGACGGCTTCTTCGATCGTGCCGACCATGTAGAAGGCGGCTTCCGGCAGGTGGTCATACTTGCCTTCGACCAGGCCCTTGAAGCCCTTGATGGTGTCGGCGAGGTCGACGAACTTGCCGGGCGATCCCGTGAAGATTTCGGCGACGTGGAACGGCTGCGACATGAAGCGCTCGATCTTGCGGGCGCGGGCCACCGCCAGCTTGTCTTCTTCCGAAAGCTCGTCCATGCCCAGAATGGCGATGATGTCCTGGAGCGCCTTGTAGCGCTGCAGCACCTGCTGGACCTGACGGGCGACCGCGTAGTGCTCCTCGCCGACGACCAGCGGAGAGAGCATGCGCGAGGTCGAGTCGAGCGGGTCCACCGCCGGGTAGATGCCCTTTTCGGCGATCGAGCGCGACAGGGTGGTGGTCGCGTCAAGATGCGCGAACGAGGTCGCCGGCGCCGGGTCGGTCAAGTCGTCGGCCGGAACGTAGATGGCCTGCACCGAAGTGATCGAGCCCTTCTGCGTGGTGGTGATGCGCTCCTGCAGCGCGCCCATGTCGGTCGCGAGCGTCGGCTGATAACCCACCGCCGAAGGAATACGGCCCAGGAGCGCCGACACTTCCGAGCCGGCCTGGGTGAAGCGGAAGATGTTGTCGACGAAGAACAGCACGTCCTGGCCCTTGTCGCGGAAGTCTTCCGCGATGGTCAGGCCCGTGAGCGCGACGCGGGCGCGGGCGCCCGGGGGCTCGTTCATCTGGCCGAACACCAGCGCGCATTTCGACTTCACGCTCGGATCCGGATTGTGCGGGTCGGCATTGACCTTGGATTCGATGAACTCGTGATAGAGGTCGTTGCCCTCGCGGGTCCGCTCGCCGACGCCCGCGAACACGGAATAACCGCCGTGCGCCTTCGCGACGTTGTTGATCAGCTCCTGAATCAGCACGGTCTTGCCGACGCCGGCGCCGCCGAACAGGCCGATCTTGCCACCCTTGGCATAGGGCGCGAGCAGGTCGACGACCTTGATGCCGGTGACGAGAATTTCAGCTTCGGTCGACTGGTCGGTGTAGCTCGGCGCCTCCTGGTGGATGGCACGCAGGCCTTCCGACTTGACGGGACCGGCCTCGTCGATCGGCTCGCCGATGACGTTGATGATGCGGCCGAGCGTGCCTTCGCCGACGGGGACGCGGATCGGCGCGCCGGTGTCGGTCACGTCCTGGCCGCGGACCAGACCTTCGGTGGTGTCCATCGCGATGGTGCGCACCGTGGATTCGCCGAGATGCTGGGCGACTTCGAGCACAAGGCGGTTGCCGCCGTTCTTGGTCTCGAGCGCGTTGAGAATGGCCGGGAGGTGGCCTTCGAACTGCACGTCGACGACGGCGCCGATGACCTGGGTGACGCGACCGACCTGGGCTGCCATTGAATGTCTCCTTCGATCCGAACTTCTAGACCACGGTCAATCCGACCGGGATGTTGCGTGAGATGGGTGCTGAAGCGCCTTGGTCAGACGGCCTCGGCGCCCGAGATGATTTCGATCAGTTCCTTGGTGATCTGCGCCTGACGCGTGCGGTTGTAGACCAGCGTCTGCTTGCGGATCATCTCACCGGCGTTGCGGGTCGCATTGTCCATCGCGCTCATCTGCGCGCCGTAGAACGAGGCGTTGTTCTCGAGCAGCGCGCGGAAGATCTGGACCGCGAGGTTGCGCGGCAGAAGACGGGTGAGGATTTCGTCCTCTGCCGGCTCGTATTCGTAAGAGGTCGTGTTGGCGGCGGCGCTCTGCTCGACCACCAGCGGGATCACCTGCTGGGCGGTCGGGACCTGCGCGATCACCGACTTGAAGCGCGAGTAGAACAGCGTGCAAACGTCGAACTCGCCGGCCTCGAAACGCGCCAGAACCTTCCTGGCGATCTCCTCGGCATTGACGAAGCCGAGCTGGCGGACGCTGCGCAGGTCCATGTGCTCCACGATCTGCTTGTCGAACTGGCGACGAAGCTGCTCGTAGCCCTTGCGGCCGACGCAGAAGAACTTCACGTCCTTGCCCTGCGCCATCAGCGCCAGGGCGCGCTCGCGGGCGAGGCGCACGATCGAGGAGTTGAAGGCGCCGGACAGGCCGCGCTCGCCGGTGCAGACCAGCAGCAGGTGGACCTGGTCATTGCCGGTGCCGGCCAGCAGCACCGGCGCACCGGGCGATCCCGCCGCGGCGCTGGCGATGTTGGAGATCACCGCGCTCATCTTGTCGGCATAGGGACGCGCCGCTTCCGCAGCGGTCTGCGCGCGGCGCAGCTTGGAGGCGGCGACCATCTGCATGGCCTTGGTGATCTTCTGCGTCGCCTTGGTGGAGGCGATGCGGACACGCATGTCTTTAAGTGACGCCATTCTTCGTCCCCGACGGTTCGATCCCTCGGATCAAGCCGCTAGCCTATCCCTGTCGTCATGCCCGGGCTCGTCCCGGGCATTCACGTCTTCACCCTCCACGCCGCAAGGCGTGGATGGCCGGACTTCAGATGCGAAGACGCGCTTCGCGCTTGGGCCCGGCCACGAGGGCTTTGTTAAGCGAAGCTCTTCGCGAAGCCTTCGACCACCGACTTCAGCTTGGCAGCGGTATCGTCGGAGAGATCGCGGCTGTCGCGGATCGCATTGAGGATGTCGACATGCTTGCCGCGCAGCAGCGAGAGCAGGCCGTCCTCGAACGCGCGCACCTTGTTGACCGGCAGCGGATCGAGATAACCGTTGGTGCCGGCCCAGATCACGCAGACCTGCTCTTCCATCTTCAGCGGCGAGAACTGCGGCTGCTTCAACAGCTCGGTGAGGCGCGAGCCGCGGTTGAGCAGGCGCTGGGTCGAGGCATCCAGGTCGGAGCCGAACTGCGCGAACGCCGCCATTTCGCGGTACTGCGCGAGCTCGCCCTTGATCTTGCCGGCGACCTTCTTGGTGGCCTTGGTCTGCGCCGACGAACCGACGCGCGACACCGACAGACCGACGTTCACGGCGGGGCGGATGCCCTGGAAGAACAGGTCGGTTTCCAGGAAGATCTGGCCGTCGGTGATCGAGATGACGTTGGTCGGGATGTAGGCCGACACGTCGTTGGCCTGGGTTTCGATGACCGGCAGCGCCGTCAGCGAGCCCGAGCCCATGTCCTTGTTCAGCTTCGCCGCGCGCTCGAGCAGGCGGGAGTGCAGATAGAACACGTCGCCGGGATAGGCTTCGCGGCCCGGCGGGCGGCGCAGCAGCAGCGACATCTGGCGGTAAGCGACGGCCTGCTTGGACAGATCGTCATAGATGATGACCGCGTGCATGCCGTTGTCGCGGAAGTACTCGCCCATGGTGCAGCCGGTGAAGGGCGCGATGTACTGCATCGGAGCCGGATCGGACGCGGTGGCGGCGACGACGATCGAATATTCCAGCGCGCCCTGCTCTTCGAGCACCTTAACGAACTGGGCGACGGTCGAACGCTTCTGGCCGACCGCGACGTAGACGCAGTACAGCTTGATGTTCTCGTCCGGCTGCGCGTTGAGCGGCTTCTGGTTCAGGATGGTGTCGAGCGCGATCGCGGTCTTGCCGGTCTGGCGGTCGCCGATGATCAGCTCGCGCTGGCCGCGGCCGATCGGGATCAGGGCGTCGATGGCCTTGAGGCCGGTCGCCATCGGCTCGTTCACCGACTTGCGCGGAATGATGCCGGGCGCCTTGACGTCGACGCGCATGCGCTTCTCGGCCTGGATCGGGCCCTTGCCGTCGATCGGGTTGCCGAGCGCGTCGACGACGCGGCCGAGCAGACCCTTGCCGACCGGCGCGTCCACGATGGCGCGGGTGCGCTTGACGGTCTGGCCTTCCTTGATCTCGCGGTCGGCACCGAAAATAACGACACCGACGTTGTCGGTCTCGAGGTTCAGCGCCATGCCGCGGGTGCCGTTCTCGAACTCGACCATTTCACCGGCCTGGACGTTGTCCAGACCGTAGACGCGAGCGATACCGTCACCGACGGACAGCACCTGTCCGACTTCGGAGACTTCAGCTTCCTGGCCGAAATTCTTGATCTGGTCCTTGAGGATCGCGGAAATTTCCGCGGCGCGGATGTCCATCAGCCTGCCTCTTTCATCGCGTGCTTGATCGAATTGAGTTTGGTGCGAAGCGAACCATCCACCATGCGGCTGCCCAGCTTGACGACGAGGCCACCGATGATCGAGGGATCGACTTTCACGTTCAGCGCGACGTCCTTGCCGGTCACCGATTTCAGGGCAACCTTGAGGGCATCGAGATTCTTGTCAGAGAGCGCTTCCGCCACGGTGACGTCGGCCGTCGTCTCGCCCTTGAACTTGGCGACGAGCGCGCGATAGGCCCGGATGACGTCGGCCACCGCGAACAGGCGGCGGTTGGCCGTCAGCACTTTCAGGAAGTTTGCGGCGATGCCGGCGATACCGGCCTTGTCCAGCACGGCCGAGAGGGCCCTGGACTGGGCGTCGGCCGCGAACACCGGGCTACGGACGAGGCGCTTGAGATCAGCGCTGTCGTTCAGCAGGGCCTCGAACTTGTCGAGATCGGCTTTGACCTCGTCGACCAAATTCTGGTCGCGGGCCAGTTCAAACAAGGCCGTTGCATAACGACCGGACACACCTGAAACGGACGTATCTTCTGCAGCCACAGACGCGCTCTTTATGCTGTCAAACTCGCAAGGGAAAAACCGTCGCCACGAAGCGGCGCCTAGCGATCCAAGCCCTTGGAATTCAAGCGGGACTTCGATTTTCGACCGGCGCGGGAGGTGCCGGGCTCGTTAAAATCGCGGCTTTGCTAACATAGCAGGTGCGCAGGTGCAACATGACGCCGGATTAAAGGCGCGAGGTTCTGTCGTCAGTTCGTCGCAGCCAAGCGAGGCCTGGAGGGGTGAGGGCTGGAGAGTGACGTCTGATTGCGCGCCACCTCCCATGTCGCGGAAATAGACTCGCCGCGCACCTCTGTTAGTTCCTGCCGCCAGCGCATAGCGGCCATGAACACGGATCGCTGAGGCGTGACTCAGGCCCCCTTCGGTTCCACCCCCGAATACTTACCGAATTCTAAACGCCAGCGGCGATGACTTCGCTCTACAGTATTCGTAAGTAATATTTGAGTTAATAAATCGTTAAAGCCGAAGTTTTGCGAGCAACGCCGGAATATCAGGCGCCGGTAACAAGATATTTCATGACGACACATATCGGATTTACTGCCCAATTCACGCCTCATTGGGAATCGAAACGCCAAACCGCTCACAAACTGATGGGAGCTCCACTTGCCACATATGTGGCAATACTAGCTTAGGGACCAATAAATGCTGTGTTTGAAGACGCTGGGCTCCGTGACCCGGCCGCGTACGGCGATTACTTTTGTTGCCGCAACTCTTCTGGTCGGTGCAACCGCCACCGAAGCTTCCGCCAAATCCCGGCATCACCGGCATCAACATCATCACCGCCACCACGCCCAGACCGACACCAACGCGACCTCCGACTGGCGCAATGCCAATGCGTCGATGACGCCGACCTCGGGCACCGGGCGCAGCTTTTCCGGCATGGCCTCCTTTTACGGCAACGAGTCCGGCAGCAAGACCGCCTCGGGCCAGCGCTTCAACCAGAACGCCATGACCGCGGCGCACCGCTCGCTGCCGTTCGGCACCAAGCTGCGCGTCACCCATGGCGGCCAGAGCGTCGTCGTCACCATCAACGATCGCGGCCCATTCATCCGCGGCCGGGTGCTCGACCTCTCCACGGGTGCCGCCCGCGCCATTGGCCTCACCAGCCGCGGCGTCGGCCGCGTCACCGCGGAAGTCGTCTCGTAAGACGCGGTCCGCGCCTTATCCTCGCGCAGTTTTCGTCAGTTGCTGCGCATATGAACAAGCCCGCGGTCTTGGGGGACCGCGGGCTTTTTTACGTTCTGTCATTCCGGGGCACGCGCAGCGCGAACCCGGAATCCATTCATCCACAAACTCTGCCGCCCGATGGATTCCGGGCTCGATGCTGCGCATCGCCCGGAATGACAGCGGAGTGTGCTGCGCCAGTGGGCTCCTACAAGAAGCTCTGCGGATCGACGTCGACTTCGAGCTTCTGATTGCCCGTCGGCTTCGGGCAGACCGCGAGCCAGTTGCGCAAATAATCCGACAGGTCGAAACCGCGGGCCGATTTCACCAGGATGCGGAAACGGTAGCGGCCCTTGATGACGGCGAGCGGTGCTTCGGCGGGACCGAGCACCACGACGCGCTCGTCGCGCGGCGCCAACGTCACCAGCTTGCGGCCGAAGCCTTCGGCGCTGGGGCGGTCGCCGGCGGAGATGATCAGGCTGGCGAGCCGGCCGAACGGCGGATAGAGCGTCTTCTCGCGCAGATCGATTTCGCTGTCGTAGAACGCCTCGCGGTCGCAGGCGATCAGGGCCCGCATCACGGGATGATCGGGCTGATGGGTTTGGAGATAGCCGACGCCGCGGCCCTGCTCGCGCCCGGCGCGACCGATCACCTGGTTGAGCAATTGCCAGGTGCGTTCCGCCGCGCGCGGATCGCCGTTGGACAGGCCAAGGTCCGCATCGACCACGCCCACCAGGTTGAGCCTGGGAAAGTTGTGACCTTTTGCCACGAGCTGCGTGCCGATGATGATGTCGACGCGGCCCTCTGCGATCTCGGCGAGCTCGACGCGCATCGTCTCGATCGAAGTAATGAGATCGCTCGACAGCACCATGGTGCGTGCCTGAGGAAACAGCGCGGCCGCCTCCTCCTGGAGGCGTTCGACGCCGGGCCCGACCGCGACCAGCGATTCTTCGGCCGAACAGTTCGGGCAGATATGCGGGCGCGGCATCGAGAAGCCGCAATGATGACAGACGAGGCGCTGGCGGAATCGATGATCCACCAGCCAAGCATCGCAGATGGTGCAGGCGAAGCGATGGCCGCAGGCACGGCACAGCGTCAGCGGCGCATAGCCGCGACGATTGAGGAACAGGAGCGCCTGCTCGCGCCGTTCGATGGCCGTCCTGATCTCTCCGGCGAGCCGCGGCGAGATGAAGCGGCCGCGCGCAGGCGGCTCGCGGCGCAGGTCGATCGCCTCGATGTGCGGCATGTGCTGGCCGCCGAAGCGCGAGGGCAGCGCGATGCGCTGATAGCGGTTCTTGCGCGCATTGACCTCCGATTCCACCGACGGCGTCGCCGACGCCAGCACGACCGGAATCTTGGCGATATGCCCGCGCACCACCGCCATGTCGCGGGCGTGGTAGTGCACGCCGTCGTCCTGCTTGTAGGCCTGGTCGTGCTCCTCATCGACGACGATCAGGCCGAGATCGGCGTAGGGCAGAAACAGCGCCGAGCGCGCGCCGACCACGACCGGCGCTGTGCCGCCAGAGATCGCCGCCCAATTGCGCGCGCGGGTGCGCGGCGTCAGCTCCGAATGCCATTCGATCGGCCGCACGCCAAAACGCTGCGCGAAGCGGTCGAGGAACTGGCCGGTGAGCGCGATCTCGGGCATCAGGATCAGCGCCTGCCTGCCGCGGCGGATCACCTCGGCCACGGCTTCGAAATAGACCTCGGTCTTGCCCGAGCCGGTGACGCCGTCGAGCAGCGCGACGTGGAAGGTGCCGTTGGCCGCGAGCGCGCGCATCGCGTCCACACCGGCACGCTGCAGCGGCGAAAAATCCGGCCGCTCGAACTCCGGATCGGGCGCGGGCGGCGGCGGAGGCGGCGGCATCGGCTCCACCGTGAGCGTGCCTTCGTCGACGAGGCCGTCGATCACGCCGGAGGAGACGCCGGCCTCCCTGGCTGCCTCGGACTTGGCGTGCAGCAGCCGGTCGGACAGCAGCGCGATCACGCGCTGACGTGCCGGCGTCAGCCGCTTCGGGGGATCGCCTGTTAGCCGCACGCCGGCGCGCGCCCGCTCGGGGCCGAGAGTCTCGCCCATGCGCAGGCACATGCGCAGCACCATGCCGCGCGGGCTCAGCGTGTAATTGGCGACCCAGTCCACCACCTGGCGCAGCTCCGGCTTCAGCGGCGGGATATCGAGCTTCTCGCTGACCTCCTTGAGGCGGTTGTGCAGGCGCGGATCGGGATTGGCGTTTTCGCCCCAGACCACGGCCAGCACCTCGCGCGGCCCGAGCGGCACGCTGACGAGGTCGCCGGCCTTCAGCTCCATCCCGCGCGGCACCTTGTAGGAATAGGTCTGGTCGAGCGCGACCGGCACCAGCACGTCGACCATGCCGGTCGCGTGGGCGGAGGCGGAGTTGCGCGGTGCGTGATCCATGGGTGGAGAATCGGAACCCTGAGGCCTCGAGGCTAGCCCCGTGGGCGGGCCTTAGCGAACGATAAACGAGTGTGATGCGATATACTGTGCGGAATCATCCCGTCCAGAGCGCATGACCAAAGCGGCCGCCCCAAGACTCGAGCTCGCCAGCGCCGATCCCTCGATCGCACAGGAGATGGCGCGCTGGCTGTCGCATCTCGGCGCCGAGCGGCGATTGTCGCCCAAGACGCTGGAGGCCTACGGCCGCGACCTCAGGCAATGTCTGGATTTCCTCTGTGCCCATTGGGGCGAGCGCGTGACGCTCGAGCGATTCGCAGCGCTGGAAGCCACCGATGTGCGCGCCTTCATGGCGATGCGCCGGGCCGACGACATCGCCGGCCGCAGCCTGATGCGCGCGCTGGCGGGCCTGCGCTCGTTCGGGCGCTTCCTGGAGCGCGAGGGCAAGGGCAAGGTCGGAGCCTTGTCCGCGATCCGCGCGCCGAAGGTTGCAAAGAGCCTGCCGAAGCCGCTGCCGATGGCCTCCGCCAAACGTCTGGCCGATGCCGACGAGCGTGCCGGCGAGGAGCGCGAGACCTGGATCCTTGCGCGCGATGCCGCGGTGATGGCGCTGCTCTACGGCTCGGGCCTGCGCATCTCCGAGGCGCTCGGCCTGAAGCGCCGCGAGGTGCCGAAGCCCGGCGAAGGCGACGTGCTGGTCGTGACCGGCAAAGGCAACAAGACCCGCATGGTGCCGGTGCTGCAGAACGTGCTGGCGCTGGTGCAGGAGTACGTCGCGATGTGCCCCTATCCGCTGCCGGCGGACGGCCCGATCTTCGTCGGCGCGCGCGGCGGGCCTTTGAGCCCGCGCATCATCCAGCTCGCGATGGAGCGGCTGCGCGGCGCGCTGGGACTTCCCGACAGCGCTACGCCGCACGCGCTCCGGCATTCCTTCGCCACGCATCTGCTCTCGCGCGGCGGGGACTTACGCGCGATCCAGGAACTGCTCGGGCATTCCTCGCTGTCGACCACGCAGGTCTATACCGGCATCGATTCCGAGCGGCTGCTCGAAGTGTATGCGAGCGCGCATCCGCGGCGGTGAAGCTGACATGAAGCTGTCATAGCTCGCGTGCCTCTTGCGCGGCGCCCACGGTTCGGTCAAATCGTGGGAACCAGCACAGGAGAGATTGATGGGCGCACATGAAAGCATGGAGCATGCCGAGCACGCCGAACACGCGTCCGGCTCGAACAAGAAGATCGCGCTCCTGATCGCCGTGCTGGCGCTGTTCCTGGCGATCTCGGAGACGCTCGGCAAGGCCGCGCAGACCGAATCGATCAGCAAGAACGTCGAGGCCGCCAATCTCTGGGCGTTCTTCCAGGCCAAGAGCATCCGCCGCACCGTGGTGGTGACCGCGGCCGAGCAGGGCAAGCTCACGCTCGCTGCCGCGGACGAGGCGCAGAAGCCCGCCGTGCAGAAGCAGATCGACGATTGGACCAAGACCGCGGCGCGCTACCGCTCCGAGCCCGAGACCGGCGAAGGCACCGAGCAACTCGCCGACAAGGCCAAGCACGCCGAGCACGCGCGCGACCAGGCGACCGCAAAATACCATCATTTCGAGCTGGCCTCGGCCGCCTTCCAGATCGGCATCGTGCTGGCGTCCGCCACCATCATCACCGGCATGCTGGCGCTGGCTTACGTCAGCGGCGTGCTGACGCTCGCCGGCCTGTTCATGACCGCGCTCGGCCTGTGGTGGCCGCACCTGTTGCATCTGCATTGAGGTGTTGAGGCGCGTGGCCTTCACGCCACAAGACAAGTGTCATGCCCCGCGAAGGCGGGGCATCCAGTACGCCGCGGCTTCTCGGTTCAATCACTGACGTCTCTGGAATACTGGATTGCCCGCCTTCGCGGGCAATGACACCGAATTTCTGGCGATGACCGTGTACGCGACGCGCAGCTCACCGCGCCTGGTGCACGCTCCTGCGGAAGCGCTGGATCAGGCGCAGCGTTCGTGATGACCACCCCTCGCCGTCGCCGGCGATCAGCGCGCGGATGCGGCGCTTGATCGGGTCGACCAGCTCGGCGGCCTTGGCACGCACCTTCAGCACGAGTTCGTAGATCCGCTCGAACCAACGCATCTCCAGCAGCTTGGCGCGCGTGACGTCGAACACGAAGGCGGTGACACCGACGCCGACCAGCTTCCCGAACACGATGGTGAAGAACGCGCCGGTCCAGTATTCATGCGCGAGCAGCCACAGGCCGACCAGCTTGAGCGGAAACAGTGGGACGACGGGCACCGCGAACACCAGCAGCGTCATGGCCGGCGACAGCGCATCGACGCGCTCCGTCAGCCAGTGCTTGAAGCGCGCCAGCGGGATGGCTGCGACGACCCTGGCAACAACAGGCTCGAGATGATCCCACAGCCAGGCTTCGATCAGGAAGACGATCGCAAGCAGGACCCAGACCGGTTGCAGAAGGCGGCGCAGCATGTGTTTCCCGCCCGGTTCGGCGCTGGGCGCGTCGTTACATATGGATGGCCCGCTTGCCGACCGCAAGCGCGGCTTCCTTGACCGCCTCCGAGCGCGTCGGATGGGCGTGGCAGGTGCGCGCGAGATCCTCCGCACTGCCGCCGAACTCCATGAGAACGCAGGCTTCGTGGATCATCTCGCCGGCTTCGCGGCCGATGATGTGCACGCCGAGCACGCGATCGGTCTTCGCATCTGCGAGAATCTTCACGAAGCCGTCGGTGGTCTGGTTGACCTTGGAGCGGCCGTTGGCGGTGAACGGAAACTTGCCGACGGTGTAGGCCACGCCGGCCTGCTTGAGTTCCTCCTCGGTCTTGCCGACGGAGGACACTTCCGGGGTGGTGTACACGACGCCCGGAATGACGTCGTAATTCACGTGCCCGGCCTGGCCTGCGATGATCTCGGCGACCGCGACGCCTTCGTCCTCGGCCTTGTGCGCCAGCATCGGGCCGGCGACGACGTCGCCAATGGCATAGACGCCCTTCAGGCTGGTGGCGAAATGCGGATCGATCTGGACGCGGCCGCGCTGATCGAGCGCGACGCCGGCTTCCTTGAGGCCAAGCGCCTCCGTGAACGGCACGCGGCCGATGGCGACGAGAACGACGTCGGCTTCCAGCGTCTCCGCAGTGCCGCCGGCGGCGGGCTCGATCGTCGCCTTCAGCGTCTTGCCGGAGGTGTCGACGGCGGTGACCTTGGCCCCTAACTTGAACGCAAAGCCTTGCTTCTCGAGGATACGCTGGAACTGTTTCGCAATTTCGCCGTCCATGCCTGGCAGGATGCGATCCAAGAATTCGACCACGACGACTTCCGCGCCGAGCCGCTTCCACACCGAGCCGAGCTCGAGGCCGATCACGCCGGCGCCGACGATCAGCAGCTTGCCGGGGACCTTGTCCAGCGACAGCGCGCCGGTCGAGGAGACGATGCGCTTCTCGTCGATCTCGATGCCCTTGAGCCGCGCGATGTCCGAGCCGGTGGCGATCACGATGTTCTTGGTCTCGACCACCTGCGACTTGCCGTCGGCGGATATTTCGACCTTGCCGGTCCCCAAGATCTTGCCGGTGCCCTTGAGCACGTCGATCTTGTTCTTCTTCATCAGGAACTCGACGCCCTTGACGTTGCCATCGATGCCCTGCTGCTTGAAGTTCATCATCGCCGGCAGATCGAGCTTCGGGGCGGAAACGCTGACGCCCATTTTGGCGAAGGAATGGCCGGCTTCCTCGAACATTTCGGAGGCGTGGAGCAGCGCCTTCGAGGGCATGCAGCCGACATTGAGGCAGGTTCCGCCGAGGGTGGCGTTCTTCTCGACCACGGCGACTTTCATGCCGAGTTGGGCTGCACGCACTGCACAGACGTAACCGCCCGGTCCGGTGCCGATGACGACGAGATCGTAGGATGCCATGAGAGAAAGTCCCGTGAGTTTAGCGTGATGAGAATGCGTCCGCGCAGCGCGTCAGCGTCCGCCGGACACATCGAGAATGGCTGAGGTGACGTAGGAGGCCTCGTCGGAGATCAGCCAGACGATGGCGTTGGCGATCTCGTCGGCGGTGCCGACGCGCTTCATCGGCACCATGTGGGCCAGGCGATGGGCGCGATCGGGCTCGCCGCCCGCGGCGTGAATTTCGGTATCGATCAGGCCGGGACGGATCGCGGCGACGCGGATGCCTTCGTTCGCGACTTCATAACCGAGACCGACGGTGAAGGAATCGACCGCGCCCTTGGACGCGGCGTAGTCGACATAGGTGTTGGGTGCGCCGAGACGCGCCGCCACCGAGGACAGGTTGACGATGACGCCGCCCTTGCCGCCATGCTTGGTCGACATCCGCTTCACCGCCTCGCGCGCGCAGAGGATGGAGCCGGTGACGTTGACCGCCATCACGCGTTGAATGCGCTCGGCCGACATCTCGTCGACGCGCACGCCACTCTTGCCGACGATGCCGCCATTGTTGACGAGCGCGCCAAGCGCGCCGAACTTGTCGGCTTCCTTGAACAGCGCGAGGATGTCGCTTTCCTCGGCGACATCGCATTTCACCGCGACGGCCTTGCCGTTGCTGGCCTCGATCTGCGCGATAACCTCGTCGGCCGCCTTCTTGTTGCTGGCATAGCCGACCACGACGCGGTACCCGCGCGCAGCCGCCGCAAGCGCGGTCGCCCGCCCGATACCGCGGCTGCCGCCGGTGATGACAACGACTTTATCGGTCATGCGCACCTCCATTGTTCGACATGCGCCGTCGCGGGGAGCGACGGCGCTGTCGGAGCATCAGGGATCAGAGGTCCAGCACCAGCCGCGCCGGGTCTTCCAGGCTCTCCTTGACGCGGACCAGGAAGGTGACGGCTTCCTTGCCGTCGATGACGCGATGGTCGTAGGACAGCGCCAGATACATCATCGGGCGGACCTCGATCTTGCCGCCGACGACCATCGGCCGCTCCTGGATCTTGTGCATGCCCAAAATGCCGGACTGCGGCGCGTTCAGGATCGGGGTCGACATCAGCGAGCCGTAGATGCCGCCATTGGTGATGGTGAAGGTGCCGCCCTGCATCTCGTCGATCTTGAGCTGGCCGTCGCGGGCGCGGCGGCCGTAGTCGGCGATGCTCTTCTCGATGTCGGCGATCGACTTCTGGTCGCAGTCGCGCACCACGGGCACGACGAGACCCTTGTCGGTGCCAACGGCGACGCCGATGTGGTAATAGTTCTTGTAGATCAAATCGGTGCCGTCGATCTCGGCGTTGACCGCCGGGATGTCCTTGAGCGCTTGCACGACGGCCTTGGTGAAGAAGCCCATGAAGCCGAGCTTGGCGCCGTGCTTCTTCTCGAACGCGTCCTTGTAGTGCGCGCGCAGCGCCATGACGTTGGTCATGTCGACCTCGTTGAAGGTCGTCAGCATGGCCGCGGTGTTCTGCACGTCCTTGAGACGGCGGGCGATGGTCTGGCGCAGGCGGGTCATCTTGACGCGCTCTTCGCGGGCGGCGTCATCGGCCGGCGAGGGCGCACGGACCTGAACCGCGGCGGCGGGCTGGTTGACCGGCGTCGGCGCGGAGGCGGCGCGCTCGATCGCGGCGAGCATGTCGCCCTTGGTGACGCGGCCGTCCTTGCCGGAGCCGGGAACGGTGGAGGCATCGACACCGGTCTCGGCCGAGAGCTTGCGCACCGACGGGGCAAGCGGCGCATCGGCCGGCGGCGCCTTCGGCGCAGCGGCGGCAGCAGCCGGAGCCGCAGCGGCTGCGGCGGGAGCAGCGGCGGGCTTGGCCGGCGCGGCGGCCGGCTTGGCTGCACCGGCGGCGCCTTCCGTGATCTGGCCGAGCAGCGCACCGACCGCAACGGTCGCGCCGTCGGCGGCGATGATCTCGCTCAAGGTACCCGCGGAGGGCGCGGGAACTTCGATGGTGACCTTGTCGGTCTCGAGCTCCACCAGGGGCTCGTCGACGGCGACGGGGTCGCCGGCCTTCTTGAACCAGCGGCCGATGGTGGCCTCGGTGACGGATTCGCCGAGCGTCGGCACACGAATTTCAGTCATGGTCTCTTCCTCAAGGGGATCGCAGGTAGCGGTCATGAATTTCATCCGTCATGCCCCGCGAAGGCGGGGCATCCGGTACTCCGCGGCTTTCGTTCTGATCACGAAAGTCACGGCGTACTGGATTGCCCGCCCCTGTGCGCAATTGCGCACTGGGCGGGCAATGACAGAGTCCTAAAAAAAACTTCTCAGCTCAGTGCTTCGTCCAGGAACGCCTTCAGCTGAGCCTGATGCTTGGACATCAGACCCGTTGCGGTCGCAGCGGAAGCGGCGCGGCCGACATAACGCGGACGCCGGCTCGCGCCGTTCACCTGGTTCAGCACCCATTCCAGATAGGGCTCGATGAAGTGCCAGGCGCCCATGTTGCGGGGCTCTTCCTGACACCACACCACTTCGGCCTTCTTGAAGCGCGACAGCTCGGCCACCAGCGCCTTCAGCGGCACCGGATAGAGCTGCTCGATGCGCATCAGATAGATGTCGTCGATGCCGCGCTTCTCGCGCTCCTCGTAGAGGTCGTAATAGACCTTGCCGGAGCACAGCACGATGCGGCGGATCTTCTCGTCCGGAACGAGCTTGATCGCCTCGCTCGGCAGCATCTGGGCGTCATCATAGAGGATGCGGTGGAAGGTCGTCCCCTTCGCCAGCTCGTCGAGACGCGACACCGCCCGCTTGTGGCGCAGCAGCGACTTCGGCGTCATCATGATCAGCGGCTTGCGGATCTCGCGGTGCAGCTGCCGGCGGAGCGCATGGAAGTAATTCGCCGGCGTGGTCGGGTAGACCACCTGGATGTTGTCTTCCGCGCACATCTGCAGGAAGCGCTCGAGGCGCGCCGAGGAGTGCTCCGGTCCCTGGCCCTCATAGCCGTGCGGCAGCAGGCAGACGAGGCCGGACATGCGCAGCCATTTGCGCTCGCCCGAGGAGATGAACTGGTCGAACACGACCTGGGCGCCGTTGGCGAAGTCGCCGAACTGGGCTTCCCACAGCGTCAGCGTGTTCGGCTCTGCGAGCGAATAGCCGTATTCGAAGCCGAGCACGGCTTCTTCCGACAGCAGCGAGTTGATGACCTCGTAATGGCCCTGCTCGTTGCCGAGATGGTTGAACGGCGTGTAGCGGCTCTCGTCCTCCTGATCGATCAGGACCGAATGGCGCTGCGAGAAGGTGCCGCGCTCCGAATCCTGTCCTGATAGCCGGACGTGGTGGTTCTCGTTGAGCAGCGTGCAGAACGCCAGCGCCTCGCCGGTCGCCCAGTCGATGCCGTTGCCGCTCTCGATCGCCTTGGCACGGTTATCGAGGAAGCGCTGAATGGTGCGGTGGACGCGGAAGCCGTCCGGCACCTTGGTGATCTTGCGGCCGATGTCTTTCAGGATCGGCAGGTCAACGCCGGTGACGCCGCGGCGCGCATCCTCTTCCTGGTCGGCGATCTTGAAGCCGGCCCACTTGCCGTCGAGCCAGTCGGCCTTGTTCGGCTTGTAGGAGGTGCCGGCCTCGAACTCGGCATCGAGCCGGGCGCGCCAGTCGGCCTTCAGCTTGTCGACCTCGCCCTCGGTGACCACGCCTTCGGCGATCAGGCGCTTGGAGTAGAGCGTGAGGGTCGAGGGATGGGCCGCGATCCGCTTGTACATCACCGGCTGGGTGAAGGCGGGCTCGTCGCCCTCGTTGTGGCCGTAGCGGCGATAGCACCACATGTCGATGACGACAGGCTTGTGGAACTTCTGCCGGAATTCGGTCGCGACCTTGGCCGCGAACACGACGGCCTCCGGATCGTCCCCGTTCACGTGGAAGATCGGCGCGTCGATCATCTTCGCCACATCCGACGGATAGGGCGAGGAGCGCGAGTAACGCGGATAGGTGGTGAAGCCGATCTGATTGTTGACGATGAAGTGCACGGAGCCGCCGGTGCGGTAGCCCTTCAGGTCGGACAGGCCGAAGCATTCGGCGACCACGCCTTGACCTGCGAACGCGGCATCGCCGTGCATCAGCAGCGGCATCACGGAGATTCGCATGTCCGGGGGATCGCCGTGCTGGTCCTGCTTCGCACGCACCTTGCCGAGCACCACGGGATCGACGATCTCGAGATGCGAGGGGTTGGCGGTCAGCGACAGATGGATGCGGTTGCCGTCGAACTCCCGGTCCGAGGAGGCGCCGAGGTGATATTTGACATCGCCCGAGCCCTCCACCGCGTCGGGATTGGCCGAGCCGCCCTTGAACTCGTGGAACAGGGCGCGGTGCGCCTTGCCCATCACCTGCGTCAGGACGTTGAGGCGGCCGCGATGCGGCATGCCGAGCACGATCTCCTTCACGCCGAGATTGCCGCCGCGCTTGATGATCTGCTCCAGCGCGGGGATCAGGGCTTCGCCGCCGTCGAGGCCGAAGCGCTTGGTGCCGGTGAACTTGGTGTCGCAGAACTTCTCGAAGCCCTCGGCTTCGACCAGCTTCTGCAGGATGGCCCTGCGGCCTTCGCGCGTGAACGAAATCTCCTTGTCGGGTCCCTCGATGCGCTCCTGGATCCAGGCCTTCTGCGCGGCATTGCTGATGTGCATGAACTCGACGCCGAGCGTCTGGCAGTAGGTGCGCTCGCAGATCGCAGTGATTTCGCGCAAGGTGCCGTATTCGAGACCGAGCACGTGATCGAGGAAGATCTTGCGGTCGAAATCAGCCTCGGTGAAGCCGTAGGTGCGCGGATCAAGCTCTTCGCGGTTGCGCGGGGCCTCGATACCGAGCGGATCGAGCTTGGCATGGAAGTGACCGCGCATGCGGTAGGAGCGGATCAGCATCAGGGCGCGGACGGAATCGCGCGTGGCCTGGAGCAGGTCGGCGGAGGAAATGTCGCCGCCCTTCTCGCTTCCCTTATCGCTTCCCTTGGCCTGCGCCTTGGCGGCGATCTTGGCACCGACCGCCTTCTCGACCTCGGCCCAATTGCCGTCAAGGGCGGAGGTCAGGTCATCCCTGGGCGTCAGCGGCCAGTTGTCGCGCTCCCAGGACGGGCCTTCCGCGTTCTTGCTGATGTCGGCAGGCGCATCGTTCAGGCTCTTGAAGAACTCCTGCCACTCGGGGTCGACCGAAGACGGGTCCTTCTGGTAGCGGGCGTAGATTTCGTCGATGTAGGTGGCGTTGGTGCCCTGCAAAAAGGATGACAGGGCAAAGGCTGCGTTCGCGTCCTGGCGAGACATACTTGAGTTCCTGGCGATTTCGGTTCGCGCATAACAAACGGCGCTGGCGCCGAGCTCCCCCGACAGGGCTCGACGTGATAGGCACCCTTTACCCTATTTGCTGCGAAACTTCGCCCGGAAAAGCACGAAGAACTGAATTAGCCTTTCAACTTTTCGGCAAGCGTATGCCCGAGTCGCGCGGGCGACGGGGACACTGTAATACCTGCTGATTTCATCGCCTCGGTCTTGGAACCAGCGTCGCCCTTGCCGCCCGAGATGATCGCGCCGGCATGGCCCATGCGGCGGCCGGGAGGGGCGGTGACGCCGGCGATGAAGCCGACCATCGGCTTCTTGCGGCCGCGCTTGGCCTCGTCCTTGAGGAACTGGGCGGCATCCTCCTCGGCGGAACCGCCGATCTCGCCGATCATGATGATCGATTCGGTCTTGGGGTCGGCCAGCAGCATTTCCAGCACGTCGATGAACTCGGTGCCCTTGACCGGGTCGCCGCCGATGCCGACCGCGGTGGTCTGGCCGAGGCCTTCCTGGGAGGTCTGGAACACGGCCTCATAGGTCAGCGTGCCCGAGCGGGAGACGATGCCGACCGAACCGGTCTTGAAGATGTTGGCCGGCATGATGCCGATCTTGCACTCGCCGGCGGTCATGACGCCCGGGCAGTTCGGCCCGATCAGGCGCGACTTGGAGCCAAGCAGGGAGCGCTTCACCCGCACCATGTCGAGAACAGGGATGCCTTCGGTGATGCAGACGATCAGCGGGATCTCGGCGTCGATGGCTTCGCAGATCGCGTCCGCCGCGCCCGGCGGCGGCACGTAGATCACCGAGGCGTCGGCGCCGGTCTTCTCACGCGCCTCGCGCACGGTGTCGAACACCGGCAAGCCCAGATGCGTCGAGCCGCCTTTGCCCGGAGAGGTGCCGCCGACCATCTTGGTGCCGTAGGCGATCGCCGCCTCGGAATGGAAGGTGCCGTTCTTGCCGGTGAAGCCCTGGCAGATGACCTTGGTGTTCTTGTCGATCAGGATGGACATGAGGTCTGCTTTCGCGAACTAACGAGTGAGAGGTCAGTGGATGCGGCGGTAGACGCCGGTGAGCACGTCTGCCCAGCCTTCCGCGTCCGGCGAGAACTGGATCTTCAACGAGTAGGAATTGTCGTCGAGGATCTCGTAGACGTGGCGCGCATTGCCGCGGAGCGAGCCGCGCACCAGCGTCAGGGTCTTGCCGGCCCATCCGCCCGAGGCGGGCGAAGGCGGCGTGTAGCCGAGCGAGTCGTACCAGAACAATTTGTAGGTCCGGTCGTCGCGGTCGAAGGTGAAGATGCCATGGGTGGCGAAGCTCTGCTTGCCGTCGCGCATCTGGACCGAGTCCTGGATCAGATAGAACCCGTTGAGATCCATGCGCGCGACGGTGCGCGAGGTGGCCTGCCCGCCTTCCGTCCAGCGCGACGGAAAGACCACCTCTTCGCCATCCCATTCGCCGGCGAACGCGGCGAGACGCGCATGCTCGGGGAGCGGAAGTGACGCGGCGAGATGGTCCTGGGCCATGGCCTTAGCCTCCCTTGACGGCCTTCACGATCTTCTGCGCGGCGTCGTCGAGATTGTCGGCCGGCACCACGTTCAGTCCGGATTCATTGATGATCTTCTTGCCGAGTTCGACATTGGTGCCTTCGAGGCGGACCACCAAGGGCACGCTGAGGCCGACTTCACGAACCGCCGCCGTGACGCCCTCGGCGATCACGTCGCACTTCATGATGCCGCCGAAGATGTTGACCAGGATTCCCTTCACGTTGGGATCGGCGGTGATGATCTTGAACGCGGCCGCGACCTTCTCCTTGCTGGCGCTGCCGCCGACGTCGAGGAAGTTCGCCGGCGCCATGCCGTAGAGCTTGATGATGTCCATCGTCGCCATGGCGAGACCGGCGCCGTTGACCATGCAGCCGATGTTGCCGTCGAGCGTGACGTAGTTGAGGTCGTATTTCGACGCCTCGATCTCCTTGGCGTCTTCCTCGGTCAGATCGCGCAGCGGCACAGCGATCTCGGGATGGCGGAACATGGCGTTGTCGTCGAATGACACCTTGGCATCGAGCACGCGGAGCTCGCCCTGCTTGGTGACGACCAGCGGATTGATCTCCAGCATCGCCATGTCCTTGGCGATGAA
Organism: Bradyrhizobium sp. FW305-F6; assembly: GCF_058782905.1. Classification (NCBI taxonomy): domain Bacteria; kingdom Pseudomonadati; phylum Pseudomonadota; class Alphaproteobacteria; order Hyphomicrobiales; family Nitrobacteraceae; genus Bradyrhizobium; species Bradyrhizobium sp. FW305-F6. The sequence continues at coordinate 91,393 of NZ_JBYSYD010000007.1, read as the reverse complement.
GGCCGCGTAGAGCTGCGCGGTGAGCTTCTCCGCCTGCTTGGCGAGGTCGCCGGTCAGGTTCAGCGCCTTCGCCACGGTGCGGCCGTGATGGCTCATGATGCCGGTCGCCGGATCGACCGAGAAGGTGACGATCTTCTCGGGCGTGTTGTGCGCGACGTCCTCGATGTTGACGCCGCCTTCGGTCGACACCACGAAGGAGGCGCGCGAGGTCTCGCGGTCGACGAGGATCGAGAGATAGAACTCCTTGTCGATGTCGGAGCCGTCCTCGATGTAGAGGCGGTTGACCTGCTTGCCGGCCGGGCCGGTCTGCACGGTGACCAGCGTTGCGCCCAGCATCTGCTTGGCGAATTCGTTGACCTCCTGCACCGACTTGGCGATGCGGACGCCGCCCTTGTCGCCTGCGCTGGCTTCCTTGAACTTGCCCTTGCCGCGGCCGCCGGCGTGGATCTGGCTCTTCACCACCCAGACCGGGCCGGGCAGCGCCTTGGCGGCGGCTTCGGCGTCGCTCGCTTTAAGCACCGGAACGCCCTTGGAGATCGGCACGCCGAACTCGTGCAGCAGCGCTTTGGCCTGATATTCATGGATATTCATGTGCTCGCTCCCTGAACCCGCGTGCGGAAGCCCGCTTGAGGCCGCCTCAGCCTTTGGTTTGGCATACCATATACCAAAGGAACTGCAACCGGGGTTCTCATCGAAATCTCTGGACTGCCGGTCCGGAGGTTCAAGCCCGCGATGGGACCTGGCTGCCCTCCAGAAGTGAAACCGCCGAAGACCGGGTTCGATCTTCGGCGGGAATGCCTTGAATTACTTGCCGAGCAGATCGGGGGCAATCTTCTTGCAGGCGTCCACCAGACCCTGCACCGCGCCGACCGACTTGTCGAAGGCCTCGCGGTCCTTGCCGGCGAGCTCGATCTCGACGACACGCTCGACGCCCTTTGAGCCGATCACCACCGGCACGCCGACATACATGTCCTTCACGCTGTACTCGCCGTTGAGGTAGGCGGCGCAGGGCAGCACGCGCTTCTTGTCCCTGAGGTAGCTCTCGGCCATCGCGATCGCGGACGCGGCCGGCGCATAGAAGGCCGAGCCGGTCTTGAGCAGATTGACGATCTCGGCGCCGCCGTTGCGGGTGCGGTCGACGATCTCGTCGAGGCGCGCCTGCGAGGTCCAGCCCATCTTGACGAGGTCGGGCAGCGGGATGCCGGCGACGGTAGAGTATTTCACCAGCGGCACCATGGTGTCGCCATGGCCGCCGAGCACGAAGGCGGTGACATCCTCGACCGAGACGTTGAACTCGTCGGCCAGGAAGTAACGGAAGCGCGCCGAATCCAGCACGCCGGCCATGCCGACGACCTTCTTGTGCGGCAGGCCCGAGGCCTTCTGCAGCGCCCAGACCATCGCGTCGAGCGGGTTGGTGATGCAGATGACGAAGGCGTCGGGGGCGTACTTCTTGATGCCGGCGCCGACCTGCTCCATGACCTTGAGGTTGATGGAGAGGAGGTCGTCGCGGCTCATGCCGGGCTTGCGCGGCACGCCGGCAGTGACGATGCAGACCTTGGCGTTGTCGAGCGCTTCGTAGGAGTTCGCGCCGGTGTAGTGCGCGTCGAAGCCGTCGACCGGCGAGGACTGTGCGATGTCGAGCGCCTTGCCCTGCGGCACGCCCTCGGCGATGTCGAACATCACGACGTCGCCCAGTTCCTTCAGGCCGATGAGGTGAGCCAGCGTCCCGCCGATCTGGCCTGAGCCAATCAAAGCAATCTTGTCGCGCGCCATGTGAACCTGTCCTTCAGACACGTAAGGAGGGGAAAACTGAGACGGGTGGTTATCCCTTTCGCCTTCCCCGTTCAAGTCGCCGGATGCCCAATTGTCGGGCTTGGCGCGATTCCGGCCAGCGCACCGAAGCCGTCATTCCGGGGCGTGCGGAGCACGAACCCGGAATCCATGGGGTCACGGAGTTGGTGGTCTGATGGATTCCGGGCTCGCGACTTCGTCGCGCCACGGAATGACACCGACGAAAGCCGAGAGAATAGAACTTAAGTCTCTACCAGGCCCTTGGTCGAGCCGCTGGCGGTGGAATCCTTGCGGCCGTGGGCCAGCGCCAGATAGGATTCCGAGCTCATCTCGATCAGGCGGGAGGCGGTCCGCTTGAATTCCATGGCCTCGACCCCCTCATGGGCGAGGTACAGCGAGATCGGATTGGCGTCGGCCGAGGCCATCAACTTCACCGCATTGTCATAGAGCGTGTCGATCAGCGTGATGAAACGCTTGGCGGCGTTGCGCTGGGAGACGTCCATCACTGGAATATGGTCGACCAGGATGGTGTGATAGTCGTGCGCCAGCCTGAGGTAATCCGATGCGCCGAGCGGCTTCTCGCAGAGATCGGCGAAGGTGAACCGCGCCACGCCATGGGCCGAGCACGGCACGTGCAAGGTGCGGCCCTTGATGGCGATGTCGCGCGACTTGCATTTGGCGTTGCCGGTCATCTTGACCCAGGCGCGGTCGAGCGCGGCGTCCGCGTCGCCGTCCGCCGGCGTCAACCACATCGGCACGCCCTGGAGCTTCTCCAGCCGGAAGTCGGTGCGCGCATCGAGCCGCGCGACGTCCATGTGGTCGGTGATCTGCTTGATGAAGGGCAGGAACAGCGACCGGTTCAGGCCGCCCTTGTAGAGATCGTCGGGCGCGACGTTCGAGGTCGCGACCACGACGGTGCCGAGCTCGAACAATTTCGCGAACAGGCGTCCGAGGATCATCGCGTCCGCGATGTCGGTGACATGGAATTCGTCGAAGCAGAGCAGCCAGCTCTCCTCGAAGATCGCGGTTGCGGTCAGCGCGATGACGTCGGCGTCGGCGATCTCGCCGCGCGCGATGCTCTGGCGATAGTCGTAGATGCGCTCGTGCACGTCGGCCATGAATTCGTGGAAATGCGCGCGGCGCTTGTGCTCGATATCGGAGTGCTGGAAGAACAGGTCCATCAGCATGGTCTTGCCGCGGCCGACCTCGCCATGGATGTAGAGCCCGCGCGGCGCGTCGTCCTTGTCGCCGCCGCCGAACAGGCGGCTGAGCAGGCCCTGCTTGCGCCTGGGGCTGTAGTTCGCAAGCCTGAGGTCCAGCGCCGCATAGGCCTCGGCGACCTCGGCCTGCGCAGCATCAGGCTCGATCGCGCCGGAGGCGACCTGGCCCTGATAGGCTTCGCTGAAGGAGGAGCTGGGGGTGGAGAGCATGGCCCTTTACCGCCAGAAACGGACGGAAATTGCAACCGCGTGTTGGCGCAACGGCTTATGCGCTGCCTTCCAGGGAAAGCGTCCATGACGAGTGGCGGGGTCCATCGTCCAAATGAACCTTGCAGCGTCCCGAGGTAGAATATACCTATTTAGGAACAAAGGAGCCATAAGATGGCGCTAAGCATCAAGGACCCCGAAACTGAGCAATTGGCGCGAAGTCTGGCGCAGTTGACGGGCGAGAACATTACGACTGCGACCAAGCGTGCCATCGAAGAGCGATTGCGCCGGCTCAACGCTCAAACGCGCAAGGACGCGCTGCTCGAAGATTTGGCCGAAATCAGGCGACGCTGGAGCCAGATGCGCGTCTTGGACGACCGCACGCCTGAGGAAATTCTCGGATACGACGAGCATGGATTGCCGCGCTGATGGTGATCGACACGTCGGCGATCGTGGCAATCGCTCTCAACGAAGCTGATGCCGGCGATATTGAGCGCTTGATTGTAGAAGACCAGATCCGTTTGATCTCTGCAGCGACTGTCGTTGAAGCGACTATGGTGATCGAGACCCGGCTTGGCGAAGCGGGAGGGCGTGAGTTCGATCTCTGGCTCGTCAAGTTGAGCGCCGAGATCGTTGCCGTCGATGCCGTGCAAGCCGATGCAGCGCGGCGGGCCTGGCGGCGCTACGGAAAGGGACGACACGCCGCAGCGCTCAACTACGGTGATTGCTTTTCCTATGCGCTGGCTATGACCCGCGGCGAACCCTTGTTGTTCAAAGGCGGGGACTTCGCAAAGACCGACATCAGGCAAGCAGGCGCGGGGCAGCCGCGGTAACGTCGCCGAGTTGGGCCTACTCGCACAGCTCGTAGGCGTCCTCGACCACATACGGGCCGCCGCCGGTGGAGGCGCGCGACGAGAACAGCACGAAGCGCTCGGCCATGAACGCCTTGCTTGGAAAATAGCCGCGCAGCGACAGATAGTCGGCGACGTCGCGGTCGGAGGCATCGTGCAGGCGGGCCAGCGTGACGTGCGGGATGAACTTGCGCCCTTCCGGATCGAGGCCGATCCGCTGCATCATGCGTTCGAGTTCGGCCTGCAATTCCATCAGCGGCTTGCTCGGCGCGATGGTGGCGACCACGGCGCGCGGCTTGCGGCCGCCAAAGCTCGTGAGCCCCTGCACCTTCACCTCGAACGGCTTGCGGTCGACGCGAAACAGCAAGGAGGCGATCTCGTTGGCGGAGGCGCCGTCGATATCGCCGATGAAGCGCAAGGTGACGTGATAATTTTCGGGATCGATCCAGCGGGCGCCGGGGAGGCCGCCCCTCAAGTTGGAAAGCGAGTGGCCGATCTCGGCCGGAATTTCCAGACCCGTGAACAAACGCGGCATCGTTTCGCACTCCCGATGCTTGGGTACGGCCCTCGAGACAAGGACCATATCCAAATTAGAGCCGGCGACGAATCACCGGTACCCTGATTCCTATCGCAGTTGTGTGACTCTGCGAAGCATCGCTCGCCTCACTCCGGTAAAACCCTGGGAATTAGGGTTAGCGCTGCCTGGTTTTCAACGCCGCTGCTCAGCGATCGTGCCGATGAATGCCTCCACGGTGGGCATGACGTTGCGAACGATGACGTCGACGCCGGCTGCGGTCGGATGAATGCCGTCACCTTGGTTGAGCTTGGCGTCGGCGACGACGCCCTCGAGGAAAAACGGATAGAGCGGCACGTCGAATTGTTTCGCCACATCCGGATAAATCGAATTGAAGCGCGCGGCATAGTCGGCGCCATTGTTGGGCGGCGCCAGCATGCCGCACAGCATCACCGCGATCTTGCGTGCCCTGAGCCGCTGGACGATGTCCGCGAGCGCGGCCCGCGTCACAGCGGGATCGATGCCGCGCAGGGCGTCGTTGGCGCCGAGCTCGACGATGACGCCATCTGTTCCCTCTGGCACCGACCAGTCGAGCCGATCGCGGCCGCCGGAGACGGTGTCGCCGGACACCCCGGCATTGATCATGTCGATCGCTATGCCCTTGGACTGCAAGGCTTTTTGAAGCTTCTGGGGAAACGCTTCCTGGGCCGCCAGGCCGTAACCGGAGCTCAAGGAATCGCCGAGCACGACGAGCTTGACCGGCTTTGTCGCCTCCGCCCAGGCCGGGTGCGCTATCGTCATAAAGCCGAGCATCAACACGGCTATGTGCATGAACAATCCGTAACGCCTCTCGACCCCGCGTGCGGAGTTGCCATATGACCGGACCATGGACACTCGCATCGACCCCTCTTCGCTCGCCGCCACCGCGGACACCATCGCCATCTCCAACGTCAACCTCTCATTGGGCACGGGCGCGGCGCGCGTTCACATCCTCAAGGATATCAGCCTGCGCATCGGCCGTAGCGAGACGATAGGCCTGATCGGCCCTTCAGGCTCGGGCAAATCCACGCTGCTGATGGTGATGGCCGGGCTGGAGCGCCCTGATAGCGGAGAGGTGGTGGTCTCGGGCACGCCTTTCAATGCCCTCGACGAGGACGCGCTGGCCCGCTTCCGCGGCCGCCAGGTCGGCATCGTCTTCCAGTCGTTCCATCTGATCCCGACCATGACGGCGCTGGAGAACGTCGCCGTGCCGCTCGAGCTTGCCGGCAATCCCGATGCTGCCAAGCGCGCCGCGCAGGAGCTGCAGTCGGTCGGGCTCGGCGACCGCCTGCATCATTATCCGACGCAGCTGTCCGGCGGCGAGCAGCAGCGCGTCGCGCTCGCCCGCGCGCTGGCGCCCGATCCCGCCATCCTCGTCGCCGACGAGCCGACCGGAAATCTCGACGAGACCACCGGACAGCAGATCGTCGACCTTCTGTTCAGCAAGCATGCCGAGCGCGGCATGACCCTGGTGCTGGTCACGCACGATTCCTCGCTGGCGCATCGCTGCGATCGCGTCATCCGCCTGCGCTCGGGTCGCATCGACACCCAGTCCGCGCCGGCATGAGCGCAGCGGTCGAACCCTTCGCGAAGCCGAACGGCATCGCACTGTCGCTGCGCTACGCCTTACGCGAATTGCGCGGCGGCCTGCGCGGCTTCTACGTCTTCATCGCCTGCATCGCGCTCGGCGTGATGGCGATATCAGGCGTCGGCTCGGTCTCGGCGAGCCTGTCCGACGGCCTTGCCCGCGAGGGCCGCACGCTGCTCGGCGGCGACGTCTCCTTCGTGCTGTTCCAGCGCGAAGCAAAGCCCGAGGAGGTCGCCTTCCTGCGCTCGCGCGGCACGCTGTCGACCGCAGCGACCTTGCGCGGCATGGCGCGCTCGGCCGACGGCAAGCTCGCTTTGGTCGAGATGAAGGCGGTCGACGCCACCTATCCGATGCTCGGCAAGCTGAAGCTTGCGCCGCAGTTGGAGATGTCCGATCTGCTCGCGGAGCGTGACGGCGCCTTCGGCGCCGCCGCCGATCCGACGCTGCTGACGCGGCTGTCGCTGAAGGCCGGCGACCGCGTCACGATCGGCAACGCGACGTTCCAGATCCGCTCGACCGTCGAGACCGAGCCCGACAAGCTCGCCGGCGGCATCGGCTTCGGCCCGCGCTTTCTGATCAGCGAGGCGGCCTTGCGCGCCACCGGCCTGATCCAGCCCGGCAGCCTGGTGCGCTGGGTCTACCGGGTCAAGCTGCCCGATGCCGCGAACAGCGAGCGCGCCACCGAGGCCTTCATCGCGGACGCCCGCAACGCCGCGCCGCAGGCCGGCTGGGAGATCCGCAGCCGGTCCAACGCTTCGCCGCAGCTGGAACGCAACATCAGCCGCTTCACCCAGTTCCTGACGCTGGTCGGCCTTGCCGCGCTTCTTGTCGGCGGGGTCGGTGTCGCCAACGCCGTCAAGAGCCACATCGATCGCCGGATCGAGGTGATCGCCGCCTTCAAGGCCGTCGGCGCCACCGGACGCGACGTGTTCGGCATCTATCTGGCGCAGGTGATCCTGCTGGCCGCGATCGGCTCGGCGATCGGCCTTGCCCTCGGCGCCGCGCTGCCCTTCGCCATCGTCGGCCTGTTCGGCAAGCTGTTGCCGCTGCCGGTGGTGCCGGCCGTGCACGTCGAGGAGCTCGCGCTGTCCTTCCTCTACGGCCTGCTGACCGCATTGGCCTTCGGCCTGTGGCCGCTCGGCCGCGTCCACGACGTGCCGGTCGCCGCGCTGTTCCGGGACACAATCAGCTCGGAATGGCACCGGCCGCGTCTCGGCTATCTCGTCTTCATGGGCGTGGTGATCGCGCTGTTGATCGCCGTGGTGATCGGGCTCTCCTTCGACAAGCGCATCGCCGCGGTGTTCGTGGCCGCCTCGATCGTCGTGTTCGCGCTGCTCCGCGGCATCGCCGCCCTGCTGATGGCGACCGCGCGACGGCTGCCGCGGACGCGGCTGCCGATGCTGCGGCTGGCGATCGCCAACATCCACCGGCCGGGCGCGCTGACGCCCTCGGTGGTGCTGTCGCTGGGACTCGGGCTCGCCGTGCTCGTCACCATCACCCAGATCGACGGCAATCTGCGCCGCCAGTTCCTCGCGGCTCTGCCCGACCAGGCGCCGTCGTTCTTCTTCATCGACATTCCGAGTGCGCAGGCCGAGCAGTTCGACGGCTATTTGCGCCGGATCGCGCCGGCCGCCAGGATCGAGGACGTGCCGATGCTGCGTGGGCGCATCGTTTCCGCGCGCGGCGTTCGCGCCGAAGAGCTCAAGCCGACCACGGATTCCGAATGGGTGCTGCAGAGCGACCGCGGCCTGACCTACACCAGTGAACTGCCGAAGGGCTCCAAGGTGGTCGAGGGCGAATGGTGGAGCGCGGATTATTCCGGCCCGCCGCTGGTTTCGCTGGAGAAGAAGATCGCCGACGGCCTCGGCCTCAAGCTCGGGGACGAGATCGTGGTCAACGTGCTCGGCCGCGACATCCCGGCCAAGATCAGCAATTTGCGCACGATCGACTGGCAGGGGCTCGGTATCAATTTCGTCCTGGTGTTCTCGCCGAACGCCTTCAAGGGCGCGCCGCACACCCATATCGCGACGCTGACGGAAACGGGCGGAAATGCGGCGGGCGACGGCAAGATCATCAAGGAGGTCGCCGACGCCTATCCGATGGTCACCAGCGTGCGGGTGCGCGAGGTGATGGAGACGGTCGGCTCGGTGGTGACCAATCTGGCCCTGGCGATCCGCGGCGCCAGCGCGGTGACCCTGATCTCGGCGATCCTGGTGCTCGGCGGGGCGCTCGCCGCCGGCCATCGTCACCGGGTCTACGATGCCGTGATCCTGAAGACCCTGGGCGCGACGCGGCTGCGGCTGCTCGGCGCCTATGCGCTCGAATACCTCCTGATCGGTCTGGCCACCGCGGTGTTCGGCGTGATCGCCGGCAGCTTGGCTGCCTGGATGATCGTGACGCGGCTGATGACGCTGACTTTCGTCTGGCAGGCCGGCAGCGCCGCCGGGGTGGTCGCTGCCGCGCTGGTCGTCACGGTCGGGCTCGGCCTCGCCGGCACCCTGCTGGCGCTGAACAAAAAGCCCGCAACGGTGTTGCGAAATTTGTGACAAAATGTAGCGGATGGGGGCGCCGGAGCGGAATCGCACGATTCCTGCGGTTAACCACGTCCGCTCGTCAGGATTGCAGGGTGAGGGCGACATTCAGCCGCGCGTGGAAGGTTGCAGCGGATGTGTTAGTTTCCCACATATCGGATGGGTTCGGAGTCCGATCGTTCGCCAAACTTTTAGTCGGCTGGCATCGGTATCCGAGATGGAATTTGACGAACCGGCGGCATGGCGACCCTCGTGCCGGACCGGACCAACCAACGGGAATTCGACCATGTCGGACCTAGACCGTAACTACGCTTCTCCTTTCGGCAGGGCCGCCGGGCGTGTTGACGCCGCGACGGTCGATGCCGGACTGCGCGCCTATATGCTGCGCGTCTACAACTACATGAGCATCGGCCTCGCCATCACCGGCCTGGCCGCGCTCGGCGTCTACATGGCCGCCGTGACCGACGTTGCGACCCCTGACGCCGTTCGCGTCGGCAAGCTGTTCCTGACGCCGTTCGGCTACGCGATGTTCGTCAGCCCCCTCAAGTGGCTGTTCATGCTCGCGCCGCTCGCAATGGTGTTCGCGATCTCGGCGGGCATCAACCGTCTGGCCCCCTCGACCGCCCAGATCCTGTTCTGGGTATTCGCGGCGCTGATGGGCATCTCGCTGTCGTCCATCTTCCTGGTGTTCACGCACACCTCGATCGTGCGGGTGTTCTTCATCACCGCGGCGACGTTCGGCGCGCTGAGCCTCTACGGCTACACCACCAAGCGTGACCTCACCGGCATGGGCTCGTTCCTGTTCATGGGCCTGATCGGTATCGTCCTCGCCAGCCTGGTGAACCTGTTCCTGGCCAGCTCGATGCTGCAGTTCATCGTGTCGGTGGTCGGCGTGCTGGTGTTCTCTGGCCTCACCGCCTGGGATACGCAGCGGTTGAAGAACGACTACATCTACGGCTACGCTTCGGCCGGCGGTGACGTCGCAGAGCGTGCGGCCATTACCGGCGCGCTGTCACTGTACCTGAACTTCATCAACCTGTTCACGCTGCTTCTGCAGTTGCTCGGCCAGCGCGAGTAAGCGCAACGACGAGAGAACGGACACGAACCCCGGCCGAGAGGCCGGGGTTTTTGTTTGCGTAACACTCTCAGTCATGCCCGGGCTTGTCCCGGGCATCCACGTTCTTCGTGCCGCGGGTAACGGCGTGGATGGCCGGGAAAAGCCCGGCCATGACGCATGCGGAAACAGCGTTGCTCGTTGCAATACCGCTGCTATCTTCCCCCCATGTCCGCACCCGAAATCAGGCCCACCACCGAGGCCGACCTTCCCGCCATCACCGCCATCTACCAGCAGGCCGTCCGCGAGGGCACCGCGACGTTCGAGCTGGAGCCGCCCGATCTTGCCGAGATGACGCGTCGCTACCGCGCGCTGGTCGACGGCGGCTATCCCTATTTCGTCGCCATGCTCGACGGCAGCGTTGCCGGCTATGCCTATGCCGGCGCCTACCGGCCGCGGCCGGCCTACCGCTTCACGGTGGAGAACTCGATCTATCTCGACCCCGCCTTCCACCGCCGCGGCGTCGGCTCGTTGCTGCTGGAACGGCTGATCACCGAATGCGAGGCGCGCGGCTTCCGCCAGATGATCGCGGTGATCGGCGATTCCGCCAATGCCGGATCGATCGGCGTCCACACCAGGAGCGGCTTCAAGATGATCGGCACGCATCCCAATGTCGGGCTGAAATTCGGCCGCTGGCTCGACACGGTGATGATGCAGCGCGACCTCGGCGAGGGAGCGTCCACGGTACCGGGGAAGTAGTCCGTCCGTCATTCCGGGAGATGCGCAGCATCGAACCCGGAATCCATTGAGCGGCACATAAGGTGCATGAATGGATTCTCAGGTGCGCATTTGCGCACCAAAGTTCGCGCTGAGCGCGCCCCGGAATGACGACCGAAGGTCGTCACACCACCGCCAGCTTCCGATCGATCACCAGCAGCACCCGGTCCAGCTCATGGCCGCGGCGCAGGATCAGGCCCGTTGCCGAGATCACGCTGTACATGCCCTGCTTGCGCGCAAGGCGCGGGTCCTTCTCGATGCGGTAGATCGGGACTTCCGAGGCGCGGCGATAGACCGAGAACACGGCGCGGTCCTTCAGGAAGTCGATGGCATAGTCGCGCCACTCGCCGTCGGCGACCATGCGGCCGTAGAGATTGAGAATCCGATGCAGCTCGAGCCGGTTGAACGTCACCCGGTTCGGCTGCGCGTTCGCCGGCGCGGGGCGCGCCGCCGCGCGCTGCTCGCTCGGGTCGGCATCCTCCGACATCAGGCTCATGGGAAGCGCCTCCTCATCGCACGCCAGTGACCGCGTCCGCGAAAACCGTCCCCGGAACCGCGATCATGACAATGGCATGATCGCGCCAACCGTTCCGGGCCGCAAGGGGCTCAACCTGCCGAATCGGCGCTTCGTCAGCGCACACGCCAGGGTGGAACTCTATCGCGACGAACCGTCACGGGATCGTTAGCAGGAATCATAGTATCGCCGCTTTTCCGCCAACCGCCTGCCGCCCTACGTTGCGAAAAGACTTGTGTGCGTTGACCCGGTCCTTTCGGTTCCGGATTCCTCAGCCCCCAGCCCCCCGGGGTCGAACAGGATCGGGTCTGTACGCACAGCAAGGAGGGATCAACGCAAGTTGGTCCTTTTTTGTTTGTCGCGATGTTGCCGGCACGACCGGCACTCTTCCCAAACATCCGGGCGAACACTCCCTCCCCTCGTCCTGAGGGCCGCGCCCTTCGCGCGGCGTCTCGACGGATCGCGGTCCGAGCTGCATCAGCGGGGCCTTTCATGTTCGAGAGGCGCGCAAGAGCGCGCTCCTCACCATGAGGATTGCGAGCAGTCTCGGAGATCAAAGAATTCGAAGTACGGCTTCTTCAATGCAGCGACGTGTACGCCGCGCCTAGCATCGGGCCCGGCTTCTCGCGGCTGCCGTCCTGGACGTAGACCACCGCGCCGTCGACGCCATCGCGCGTGAGGTTCTCGATCGGCACCGTCCAGCTTTCCGGACGGCCGGTCCAGTCGCCGACCTTGAGCAGGTTGCGCACCACATTGTGATAGGTGACCTGCTGTCCGCGATTTTCGCCGCGGGTGATCGCGATCGGCACCGACTTGGCGATCGAGCAGATCCAGACCTCGCCGCGCGAGACCGCGGGCTCCTTGCTTGCGGCGACCGAGACGTTGATCTGCTTGCCCGAGAGCGACATCGTCACCGGCACGCTCATCACGCCGGTGCCCTTGTCGGCCTTGCCGATCGCCTTCTCGATGCCGGCGCGATCGCTGCCGATGACATGCGTCGATCCGTTGACCACGACCTGCGGGGTGTAGACTTCGCGGTCGCCGCGCATGCGGGAATACGCACGCTGCCGTGCAGAGAAGCGCGAATCGGCCAGCGTGTCCTTCCAGCCGAGATAGTCCCAATAGTCGATCGGCATGCTCAGCGCGATGATCGACGGGTCTTTCGAGAGATCGCCGATGATCTGGTCGGCCGGCGGGCAGGACGAGCAGCCCTGCGATGTAAACAATTCGACGACGGCGCGGGGCTCAGCGTCCGCGGGGCGAATGACGGCGATGATCGCACAGATGCCGAGAGCTCCCGACCAGAGCGCGCCGGTCCAACGTGAAATCGGATGAGAAGCCGTCATTGTCGTCATGTCGAACGCCGCACACCATTGCTCGTGAGAGGGGAATCTTATCGCCTGATGGTCACCGTAGTCTTACGGGGCGCGGTACATTCATCCATCCGGGCAACCGTCCAGGGGAAGGTTTCCGCCGGGCGGGCCCAGCCGAAGCGTACCGCAAACGCGCGAAGGCGGCCTTTGATAGGCCGCCTTCGTCAGGGCTTCTACTCACTTCGCAGTGAGCCATGGTTCACAAATCCGCGCTCAGGCCGCGAGCTTGCGCAGCACGTAGTGCAGAATGCCTCCGTTGCGGTAGTAGTCGAGCTCGTCCAGCGTATCGATGCGGCAGAGCAGCGAAACGCGCTGCAGCGAACCGTCGCCGGAGACGATCTCCGCGGTGAGCTTCTGGCGCGGCTTGAGGTCGCCGACGAGGCCCCGCAGCGTGACCTTCTCGTCGCCCTTCAGCCCCAGCGACTGCCAGGAGGTGCCTTCCTCGAAGGTCAGCGGCAGCACGCCCATGCCGACCAGGTTGGAGCGGTGGATGCGCTCGAAGCTCTGGCAGATCACGGCGCGAACGCCGAGCAGACGCGTGCCCTTGGCAGCCCAGTCGCGCGAGGAGCCGTTGCCGTATTCGGCGCCGGCGAACACCACCAGCGGCACCTGCTCCTGCTGGTACTTCATCGCGGCGTCGTAGATCGACATCTGCTCGCCGTCGGGCCAGTGCTTGGTAAGACCGCCCTCGGGGATGTTGCCGTCCGCACCCTTCAGCATGAAGTTCTTGATGCGGATGTTGGCGAAGGTGCCGCGCATCATGACTTCGTGGTTGCCGCGGCGCGTGCCGTACTGGTTGAAGTCGGCCGGGCGCACCTGGTGCTCGCTGAGATATTTGCCCGCGGGCGAGGTGAGCTTGATCGAGCCGGCCGGCGAGATGTGGTCGGTGGTGATCTTGTCGCCGAACATGGCGAGGATGCGCGCCTCGACGATGTCGGTAACCGGCTCCGGCTCCTTCTTCATGCCGTCGAAATAGGGCGGGTTCTGCACATAGGTCGACGACATGTTCCAGCGATAGGTCTCGCTCTCGACCGTCTTGATCTTGCGCCAGTTGGTGTCGCCCTTGAACACGTCGGCATATTTCTTCTTGAAGATCGACGCGGTCACGAACTTCTTCATGAAAGCGTTGATTTCCTTGGTCGTGGGCCAGATGTCCTTCAGGTACACCGGCTTGCCGTCCTTGCCCTCGCCGAGCGGCTCGGTGGCGAGGTTCTTGGTGACGGTGCCGGCGAGCGCGTAGGCGACGACCAAGGGCGGCGAGGCCAAATAGTTCGCCTGCACGTCCGGCGAGACGCGGCCTTCGAAGTTGCGGTTGCCGGAGAGCACGGCCGCCGCGACGATCCCGTTGTCGTTGATCGACTTCGAGATCTCCTCGGGCAGCGGACCGGAATTGCCGATGCAGGTGGTGCAGCCGAAACCGACCAGGTTGAAGCCGACCTTGTCGAGATAGGGCTGCAGACCGGAATTGGCGAGATATTCGGCGACCACCTGGCTGCCAGGAGCGAGCGAGGTCTTCACCCAGGGCTTGGCCTTGAGGCCCTTTGCAGCGGCGTTACGCGCCAGCAGGCCGGCGCCGATCAAGACGCTCGGATTCGAGGTGTTGGTGCAGGAGGTGATCGCGGCGATCACGACGTCGCCATGGCCAAGATCGAAGTTCTTGCCTTCGACCGGGAAGCGCTTCTCCGGCTCCTCCGCCTTCTTGTACTCGCTGGCGAGCGCGAGCGAGAAGCCGTCTGCGACGGTCGGCAGTGCGATGCGGCCTTCGGGACGCTTCGGGCCGGCCAGGGACGGCACGACATCGCCGAGGTCGAGCGTCAGCGTTTCCGTGAACACTGGATCGGGCGACTTGGCGGTGCGGAACAGGCCCTGTGCCTTGGCATAGGCCTGCACCAGCGCGACGCGCGCCGAAGCGCGGCCGGAGGTCTTGAGGTAGTCGAGCGCGGCGGCGTCGACCGGGAAGAAGCCGCAGGTCGCGCCATATTCGGGCGCCATGTTGGCGATGGTGGCCTTGTCGGCGACCGAGAGGTGGTCGAGGCCGGGGCCGAAGAATTCGACGAACTTGCCGACCACGCCGAGTTTGCGCAGCATCTGCGTCACGGTGAGCACGAGGTCGGTCGCGGTGACGCCTTCCTTCAGCGCGCCCTTCAGCTTGAAGCCGACGACGTTGGGCAGCAGCATCGACAGCGGCTGGCCGAGCATGCAGGCCTCGGCCTCGATGCCGCCGACGCCCCAGCCGAGCACGGCAAGACCGTTGACCATGGTGGTGTGCGAATCAGTGCCGACCAGCGAGTCGGGATAGGCGACTTCGAAGGTGCCGGTCTTCTTGCCGACCGTCATCTTCTCCTTCCTGGTCCAGACCGTCTGGGCCAGATATTCCAGGTTGACCTGGTGGCAGATGCCGGTGCCGGGCGGCACGACCGAGAAGTTCGTGAACGCCTTCTGGCCCCACTTCAGGAACTCGTAGCGCTCCTGGTTCTGCTTGTATTCCTCGGTGACATTCTTGCCGAAGGCCTTGTTGTCGCCGAAGAAGTTCACGATCACGGAGTGGTCGATGACGAGATCGACCGGCACCAGCGGATTGATCTTCTCAGCATCGCCGCCGAGCTTCTGCATCGCGTTGCGCATCGCGGCGAGGTCGACCACCGCGGGCACGCCGGTGAAGTCCTGCATCAGCACGCGCGCCGGGCGGAAGGCGATCTCATGCTCCAGCGACTTCTTGCGCAGCCATTTCGACACCGCGACGATGTCCTCCTTCTTGACCGAGCGGCCGTCCTCGTTGCGCAGGAGGTTCTCGAGCAGGACCTTCATCGAATAGGGAAGTTTCGAAATGCCCTTCAGACCATTCTTCTCGGCCGTAGGCAGGCTGTAATAGACATAAGTCTTGGCGCCGACCTTGAGGGTCTTTTTGCATTTGAAGCTGTCGAGCGAGGTCATGTAGGAATCCCAATTGTTAGCTATACCCGGCAGGGTATTTTAACACCGTCAGCGTATCAGGCTGGGCCGCTTGCAGGGGCAGGTTGAGTTGCTGCATCAAGTAGTTCCGGGCTTATAGAAGCTTTCTAACGGCGCCGCCACAGCCTCAATCGCGCCGCTGCAATCCGCGAGCCAAAAATTCCCATGCGCTACCCCAAGATTTCCTGAGGCCAGGCCTTGAGCGGGTTGAAACAAGGCGAGATGCGGCTGGCCGGTCACGGGCTCAGATGCGTACGGGGCGGCCGCGAGGTCTTCGCCGGGCTCGAATTCGCGGCCGCCTCGGGCGAAGCCGTGGCGGTGACGGGTCGCAACGGATCGGGCAAGACCTCGCTGCTGCGGCTGATCGCGGGCCTGCTCGTTCCCGCCGCCGGGACGATCGCGCTGGACGGGGGCGACGCGGAGCTGACGGTGCCGGAGCAGTGCCACTATCTCGGCCATCGCGATGCCCTGAAGCCGGCGCTGAGCGTGGCTGAAAACCTGGCATTCTGGGCCGATTTTCTCGGCGGCGAGCGCGTCGATTTCGCCGAGAGCCTCGCCACGGTGGGTCTCGCGCACGCCACCGATCTGCCCGCGGGCTTCCTGTCGGCCGGCCAGCGCCGCCGGCTGTCGCTGGCGCGCCTGCTGACGGTCCGCCGCCCGGTCTGGCTGCTGGACGAGCCGACCAACGCGCTCGACGTCGCCGGCCAGGACATGTTTTCCGGATTGATGCGGCAGCATTTGGCCGCTGGCGGCATGATCATCGCCGCCACCCACGCCCCGCTCGGGATCGATTCGCGAGAGTTGCGGATCGGGGGGACGGCATGATTCCGATGGACCCTCAGCTTTCCAAGCGCCCGGGCGCGACACTCTCCGTTCCCTCCCCCCTTGTGGGGGAGGGTCAGGGAGGGGGGCGCCACACGACGCGGCCTATCGGTTCTGACGTTCGAGCAGCGGATGCTCTGTTGCTTGCGGTCCGCGCCCGACGAGCATCTCGCCCGGGGCTACCCCTCTCCCCCGCCCTCCCCCACAAGGGGGGAGGGAGCGCAGTTTGCCTGTGGCGCGAGGTGCCGGTTCGTGAGACTGCCGGGGCCGCCCCATGACCGCCCTCGCCGCTCTCATCCGCCGGGACATCCGGATCGCGCTGCGCGTCGGCGGCGGGGCGCTGATCGGCGTGCTGTTCTTCCTCACCGTCGTCGTGCTGATGCCGTTCGCGGTGGGGCCGGACCTGGCACTGCTGTCACGGCTGGGACCTGCGATCCTGTGGCTCGGCGCGCTGCTGGCGAGCCTGCTCACCCTGGACCGGCTGTTCATGGCCGACCATGAGGACGGTTCGCTCGACCTGATCACGATGAGCCGGACGCCGCTGGAGCTCGCCTGTGCCGCCAAGGCGCTGGCGCATTGGCTGGCGGCGGGCCTGCCGCTGATTGTCGCAACCCCCGTGCTGGGCTTGCTGCTCAACCTCGATATGGTCGCGACCGGCGCGGTCGCCCTGACGCTCTTGGCGGGTACACCCGCCCTCACCTTCACCGGCATGATCGGGGCCGCGCTGGCGGTGACGCTGCATCGCGGCGGGCTCTTGATGGCCGTGCTGGTGCTGCCGCTATCGATTCCGGTGCTGATTTTCGGCGTTGCGGCCTCGCAGGCGGTGATCGTCGGTCCCATGACGTTCGGCGCGCCGTTTTCGATCCTGTGCGCGCTGTCGCTGGTCAGCCTGGTGATCGGCCCATTCGCAGCGGCGGCGAGCCTGCGCCACGGACTGGACTGATTTGACCCCGATCAACTTTCGCATCGGGCTTTCGTGCTGATTGCCTGCGGGCACCCTCCCGATTATCAGGATACCATGTCGCTGATCGACCTCGCCAACCCCACACGGTTCCTCGCGCTGACGGCGCGGGTCCTGCCGTGGCTCGCGGCCGCGACCGTCATCCTGCTCACGATCGGTCTCTACCAGGCCGCCCAGGCGCCCGACGACTATCAGCAGGGCGCGACGGTCAAGATCATGTTCATCCACGTGCCCAACGCCTGGCTTTCGATGTTCGTGTGGGGCGTGATGAGCATCGCCTCGCTGGGCACGCTGGTGTGGCGCCATCCGCTCGCCGACGTCGCCGCGAAAGCCGCTGCTCCGATCGGCGCCGCCTTCACCTTCCTCGCACTGCTCACGGGCTCGCTCTGGGGCCGGCCGATGTGGGGCACCTATTGGGAATGGGATGCACGGCTGACCTCGGTGCTGATCCTGTTCCTGATGTATCTCGGCCTGATGGCGCTGTGGCGTGCGGTCGACGATCCCTCGCGCGCGGCGCGCGCCGCCGCGGTGCTGACGCTGGTCGGCGCGATCAACCTGCCGATCATCAAGTTCTCGGTCGACTGGTGGAACACGCTGCATCAGCCGGCCTCGGTGATGCGCGTGGGCGGCTCGGCGCTCGACAAGTCGTTCCTGATTCCGCTGCTCGTGATGGCGGTCGCCTTCACGCTGCTGTTTGTCACGCTGCATCTGGCAGCGATGCGCAACGAGATCCTGCGCCGGCGTGTCCGCTCGCTGCAGATGATGCAGGCCAGCCGCATGGCGTATTCGAGCGAAGCGGCCGCCGGTTCGCGTCAAGAAAACGCGTCGAACGAAGTTGGGGCAGCATGACGATGTCGCTTGGTCCCTACGCCTCGTTCATCGTGATGTCCTATGCCGCGGCGGCGCTCGTGGTCGCGATCCTGATCGGCTGGGTCATGCTCGATTATCGCAACCAGACCCAGCGCCTGCGCGAACTCGAGCAGCGCGGCATCACCCGTCGTTCGGGGCGCGGCGCGACGGAGCTGCGATGAGCGATCAGTCGAGCCCCGCGCCGCCGCAGCGCCGCACCTTCCTGATGGTGCTGCCGCTGATCGCCTTCCTGGCCCTGGCGCTGCTGTTCTGGTTCCGGCTCGGCAGCGGCGACATCTCGCGGATCCCGTCCGCGCTGATCGGCCGTCCGGCGCCGCAGACAATGCTGCCGCCGCTCCAGGGATTGCAGGACAACGGCGCGCCGGTGCCGGGCCTCGATCCCGCCGCGTTCAAGGGCAAGGTCACCCTGGTCAATGTCTGGGCGTCCTGGTGCGTGCCGTGCCACGACGAGGCGCCGCTTCTGACCGAGCTCGCCAAGGACAAGCGATTCCAGCTCGCCGGCATCAACTACAAGGACGCCGCCGACAATGCGCGCCGCTTCCTCGGCCGTTACGGCAACCCGTTCAGCCACGTCGGCGTCGATGCCAACGGCCGCGCCTCGATCGAATGGGGCGTCTATGGCGTGCCCGAAACCTTCGTCGTCGGGCGCGAAGGCACCATCGTCTACAAGCTGGTCGGGCCGATCACGCAGCAGAACCTCAAGACCGTGCTGATGCCGGAGTTGGAGAAGGCGCTGAAGTAATCACCGTCATTCCGGGGCGGCTCGCAGAGCCGAACCCGGAATGACTCAAACCGACTACCCCTTGCTCACGTCCCCCGCCTCGGTCTCGCTCCGCTCCAGCGACACCGGCTCGAGATGGTAGCGCTTGGTCAGCGGCAATTGGGCGATCGCGAAGATCATGGTCACCGTGGTCACGCCGAACACCTTGAAGTTCACCCAGAAGTCCGTGGTTTGGGTGCGCCAGACGATTTCGTTCAGCACCGCCATGCCGGCGAAGAACAAGGCCCAGCGCAGCGTGAGGATGCGCCAGCCTTGCGGCGTCAGGTTGAACACCTGGTCGAACATCACGGCGATGAAGGAACGGCCGAACAGCAGGCCGCCGCCGAGGATCGCGGCGAACAGGCCGTAGATGATGGTGGGCTTGACCTTGATGAAGGTCTCGTCGTGCAGCACCAGTGTCAGCGTGCCGAACACCAGGACGACCACGCCCGTCACGATCGCCATGATGGGAATGTGGCGCGTCACCACATAGGAAGCGACCAACGCAATTGCGATCGCCACCATGAAGGCGCCGGTCGCGGCGAACAGGTTGAACTTCGCGTTGACGAAGAAGAACACGAGCAGCGGACCGAGTTCGGTCGCGAGCTTGAACAGCGGATGCGGCTGGGTCTTGTCCATTCTCTCTTCCGTCTCTCTCATCCTTCGAGACGACCGCTTCGCGGTCTCCTCAGGATGAGGATCTCATGTGTGGCACGACCTCATCCTGAGGAGCCGCGCAAGCGGCGTCTCGAAGGATGACACTATTCGATTCCGGCGATGGCGCGGGCGAAATCGCGCGCGGTGAAGGGCGCGAGATCGTCGACGCCTTCGCCGACGCCGATGAAGTGCACCGGCAGCTTGAACTTCTCCGCGAGCGCCACCAGGATGCCGCCGCGCGCCGTGCCGTCGAGCTTGGTCATCACAAGGCCGGTGACCCCGGCGGTGCGATGGAAGGCCTCGACCTGCGACAGCGCGTTCTGGCCGACAGTAGCATCCAGCACCAGCAGCACGGCATGCGGCGCAGTGTCATCCACCTTGCGGATCACGCGCACGACCTTTTCGAGCTCGTTCATCAGCTCGGCCTTGTTCTGCAGGCGGCCGGCGGTGTCGATCAGGAGCACGTCGACATTCTGCTCCTTCGCCGCCGTCAGCGCGTTGAAAGCGAGGCTCGCCGAATCCGAGCCTTGCGCGCCCGCGATGACGGGCGTCTTGGTGCGCTCGCCCCAGACCTTGAGCTGCTCGATCGCCGCGGCACGAAAGGTGTCGCCGGCGGCGAGCATCACCTTGCGGCTTTCCGAGGCGAATTTCTGCGAGAGCTTTCCGATCGTCGTGGTCTTGCCGGAACCGTTGACGCCGACGACGAGAATGACGAACGGCTTCCTGCCCGTGTCGATCACGAGCGGCTTTGCCACCGGCGCCAGCACCTTCTCGACCTCGGTCGCGACGACGTCCTTGACCTCGTCCGCCGAGATCGCCTTGTCGTAGCGCCCGGTACCGACGGCGTCCGCGATCCGCACCGCGACCGAGGTGCCGAGGTCGGCGCGCAGCAGCACGTCCTCGATGTCGTCGAGCATGGCGCGATCGAGCTTGCGCTTGGTGACGAGATCGGCGACCGCGGTGCCGAGCGAGGACGAGGTGCGCTTCAGCCCGTTGGACAGGCGGCGCCACCAGCTCAGCTTGGGGGTCTCGGAAGTGGTATCGTTCATGGAGGCGTGTTAGCCGTTCCCGCTTCCAAACGAAAGTCTTGCCATTGCTCGATGTTCCCCAATTGACCGCTGACGAGATCTTGAGCCGCGTGCTCCATCGCGACGGGCTGATGCTGATCATCGACAAGCCGGCCGGCCTGCCGGTGCATCGCGGCCCCAAGGGCGGGCCGAACCTCGAGGATTCCTTTGGCGCGCTTTGCTTCGGCCTGCCGCGACCGCCGGTGCTGGCCCACCGGCTGGACAAGGACACCTCCGGCTGCCTCGTGCTCGGCCGCCATCGCAAGGCGACCGCCTCTCTCGGCCTCTTGTTCAAGCACGGCAAGATCGGCAAGACCTATTGGACCGTGGTCGAGGGCGGGCCGGTCGAAGACGAAGGCACCATCGACATGCCGCTTGGCCGGCTCAATGCCGAGCGCGGCTGGTGGCAGAAGCCGGACCCGGACGGGCAGAAGGCGGTCACCAACTGGAAAGTGATGGGCCGGGGCGAGGGCCTGACCTGGCTCGCCATGGAACCGGTGACCGGCCGGACCCACCAATTGCGGGTGCACGCGGCCGCGAGCGGCTGGCCGATCTTCGGCGATAACATTTACGGCAACGGCCCGCGCTTCGGCGAACCGAAGCTGCACCTGCACTCCCGCGAGATCGTGGTGCCGATCTCCCGCAACAAGGAGCCGATTCGCGCGGTTGCGCCGGCCCCGCCGCACATGCAGGAAAAACTCAGGGCTTGCGGCTGGAAGGGGGAATGATCGACCCTCATGGTGAGGAGGCGCGTCAGCGCCGTCTCGAACCATAGAGGCCCCGCTGCTGCATCTCGCCCGCGGCCATCCTTCGAGACGCCCGCTTCGCGGGGCCCTCAGGATGAGGAGCGGAGTGGTGCTCCGCTACGGACCCGTGGTTTACCAAACCTTCAGCGCTCGCCGCTAATGATGGCGGTTGCTTAGAACAAGCTTCCGTCAATCCGCTCAGGACGAGCAGCGCGCGATGACCACGGCCGGGCTATCGATCATCGACGAGGTCGAATCTGCGATTCGGCTCGGATCGGCGGAAAAGGGCCTGGAAACGGCCCGGCGCGTCACCGCGCTGTTCCTGTCATCTGCCGGCAAGTTCGACGACGAGCAGATCGCGCTGTTCGACGACGTGCTCGCGCGCCTGATCGGCACCATCGAGCTGCGTGCCATCGCCGACATCGGCGCCCGCGTCGCGCTTGCCGAAATCAGCGCGCAGCTCGCACCGATCGCGCAGGCGCCGCCCTCCGTAATCCGCCGCCTCGCCAACAATGACGAGATCCGCATTGCCGGCCCCGTGCTGCAGGAATCCGCCCGCCTCGACGATGACGAGCTGGTGAAGATCGCCTCAGTCAAGGGCGAGCCACATCTGCTCGCGGTCGCCGGCCGCTGGTGGCTGAAGGAGATCGTCACCGACGCGCTGCTGGCGCGGCGCTATCCCAGCGTCAGCCGGCGGCTCGCCGCCAATCCCGGCGCGCGCGTCTCGGGCAACGGATTTGCGGTCATCGTCGGCCAGGCCGAAAACGATCCGGAGCTCGCAGTCAGCGTCGGCGTTCGCGTCGATCTGCCGTCGGATCTGCGCCGCCAGCTGCTGCGTTCGGCGACCGATGCCGTGCGCACCCGCCTGTTGTCCCGCGCTCCGCCGCATCTGTTCGAGGAAATCCAGAGCGCGATCGCCGCCGTCACCGTCGGCGTTGCGCGCGACATGTCCGGCGTGCGCGATTTCGAGGGCGCCAAGCGCGCGATCGCGAATCTCAAGGCGAGCGGCCAGCTCAACGAAGCGACATTGCTCGGCTTCGCCAGGCAGCGGCGCTACGAGGAAACGGTGGCGGCGCTCGCGGCGTTGTCGGGATCGACGGCCGAAGTGGTCCGCCCGCTGATGCAGAGTCTTCGCGACGACGGCCTCCTGGTGCCGTGCAAGGCCGCGCAGCTCAGCTGGGAGACCACGGTCGCCGTGCTCGAAAGCCGCTTTGCGACCGGTGCGATGAAGCCCGCGGATCTCGCGCGGGCGCAGGGGCATTACGCGAGAATGACGGCGGAGAACGCCAAGCGGACGCTGCGGTTCTGGCAGGTGCGGGCGTCGTAGGGCGCTTGCTGCTCATTACACATTCCTGTCATCGCCCTCGAAAGCGGGCAATCCAGTATTCCAGAGACGGCGGACATTGAATCGAGAAGCCGCGGCGGACCGGGTCGCCCGATCGAGCCGGGCGACGACACCCACTATGTGGTGAGCCGCGCACCATCAATGCCGGCAATCACTCGCGGCACGACGCTTCCCACTCGCTCGCCTGCGACAGCCACCGGCAGATAATGCTCCGTGCGGCCCTGCCCTTCGCTCTCGATCAGCACCTCGCGCCTCGCGCCGATCTCGGCTTGCAGGCGCTGCCGCAGCGCCGCTTCGCCGGCTGCGCGCAGCCGCTTCGCACGGTCCTTAACGACCGCCCCCGCCACCTGCGGCATCCGCGCGGCCGGCGTGCCCGGGCGCGGCGAATACGGAAACACGTGCAGGAACGTCAGGCCGCATTCCTCGACGAGGTCGAGCGAGCGCGCAAACATCTCCTCGGTCTCGGTCGGGAAGCCCGCGATGATGTCGGCGCCGAAGGCGATATCCGGGCGCAGACGGCGGACCTGCCCGCAGAACGCGATGGCGTCATTGCGCGAATGCCGCCGCTTCATGCGCTTCAGGATCATGTCGTCGCCGGATTGCAGTGACAGATGCAGATGCGGCATCAGCCGCGCATCGTCGGCGATGGCATCGAGCAGGTCGCGGTCGGCCTCGATGGAGTCGATCGAGGAGATGCGCAGGCGCTTCAGATCCGGCACATGCCGCAGGATCTGCCTGGTCAACAGGCCGAGCTTCGGCGCGCCCGGCAGGTCAGTGCCGTAGCTGGTGAGATCGACGCCGGTCAGCACGATCTCGGCATGGCCTCGCGCGACCAGCGCCCGCACCTGCTCCACCACCGCGCCCATCGGCACCGAGCGTGAATTGCCGCGGCCGAACGGAATGATGCAGAAGGTGCAGCGATGGTCGCAGCCGTTCTGCACCTGCACGAACACGCGGGGCAGGCCGCTCGCATAACCGTCAACGAGATGCGGCGCCATCTGCTTCACAGCCATGATGTCGCCGACGGCGATCTTCTCGCTGGTGCCGAGATCGAACGCATCGCGCGTCGCGTGCCAGGCTTCGCGGCGCATCTTGTCGTCATTGCCGACGACGCGATCGACCTCCACCATGTCGGCGAACATGGCGCTTTGCGTCTGCGCCGCGCAGCCGGTGACCACGATGCGGGCCTCGGGCCGCTCGCGCTTCAATCTTCGGATCGATTGCCGCGCCTGCGCCACCGCCTCGTTGGTGACCGCGCAGCTGTTGATGACGATGGTGTCGGAAAGGCCCACAGCCTCGGCCTCGCGGCGCATCACCTCGGCCTCGAAGGCGTTGAGGCGGCAGCCGAAGGTAACGATATCGACGGCCATCAGGCGGCCGGCGCGAACAGCGCCGGATCGAAGGTGCCTTCGTATTCGAAGGTCGCGGTGCCCGTCATCAGCACGTGGTCGTCGCGCTCGCGCCATTCGATGCCGAGCTTGCCGCCGGGCAGCGTGATCTCGACCTTGCGCTCGGCGCGCTTCAGCCGTGCCGCGGCGACCGCCGTGGCACAGGCCGCCGATCCGCACGCCTTGGTGAGGCCGGCACCGCGCTCCCAGGTGCGGATCGTGATGTGCTTGTCATCGACGATATGGGCGAGCGTGATGTTGGCGCGCTCCGGGAAGATCGGATGGTTTTCCAGCAAGGGACCGAAGCGGCCGAGATCATAGGCGTCGACGTCATCGACCCAGAACACCGCGTGCGGATTGCCCATGCTCACCACCGAGGGCGAATGCAGGATCGGATTGTCGATCGGCCCGATCTGCAATTCGATGTAGCGGGTGTCGCGAAACTCTTCGGCCAGCGGAATGTCCTGCCAGCCGAACTTCGGCGCGCCCATGTCCACTGTGTAGAGGTCGGGCGCCGGGCCCTGCCAGGCATTGAGCAGGCCGGCGGCCGTCTCGAACGTCGCATTGGTCTGCCCGGTCTTCTCGAAGATGCGGCGCACGACGCAGCGCATGCCGTTGCCGCAGGCGCCGGCCTCGGAACCGTCATTATTGTAGATGCGGATGAAGGCTTCGGTGCCGTCGAGCCGCGGCTTCTGCAGCACCATGAGCTGGTCGTAAGCCACGCCGCCCTTCGCGGACGCCACCGCGCGCGCGTCGTCCGGCGTGACCGGCCCTGCGGAATCGCGCATGTCGACGACGACGATCTCGTTGCCGATGCCGTTCATCTTGGCAAATGCGTGATTGGCCAGCGCGCTCATGAAAATTCCCGAATTTCGCCTGCCTTATATGGCGATCCTCGGCCGCTTGGCCAGTGATTTGCGGCTCTGTGCCAGGGCGCCTTCCAAGACGCGTGCCATGACGCATCTGTCATGGGACGAATTCGGCGGCCGCGTGTTAGAACGGCGCGGTTCGCGCGAACCGGGACGCGCGGCGGGTTAAGGCCTTGGTGGGTAAGGCCTGGATGAATTCAGACCCCGACGAAGCGGGGTCTTGGGGAGAATAAAATGGGCATTTTTCGTCGTCTTGTGCTGGCCGCGCTGATCCCGGCTGCGGCCTTGTCGCAGGGGCTATCCGGCGCGCTTGCGCAGACGCCGAGCCCGGCGCCGGCCGCATCGGCAAGTCCCTCGCCGGCCCCGTCGGCTTCTCCCGTTCCGGCTGCCAGTGCCTCGCCCGCCCCCGCGGTAACCCCCTCGCCTGCGGCGAGCGCCTCACCCGCTCCTGCAGCATCGCCAGCGCCCGCCGCCAGCGCCTCGCCCAGCCCGCCCCCGGCGGCCGCCGCGACGCCCGCGCCGGTTCAAACCGCCGATCCCTTTGGCCTCGAGACCGCGCTCGAGCCGAAAAAGGTGGTGATGGTCAAGGGCACTGCCAATTGGGACTCGGCCTTTGACACGCTGATCGACGCATTCAAGGCGCTGAATACGCTGCTGGACAAGCAGGGCATCAAGCCCGCAGGAAATTCGATGATCGTCTACACCTCGACCGACGACACCGGCTTCACCTTCCTCGCCCAGATCCCGGTCGACCAGGACCCCAAGAACCTGCCCAAGGACATGAGCATCGGCAAATCGCCGGAAGGCAAGGCGCTGAAGTTCGTCCATCGCGGCTCCTACGACAACATGGACAACACCTATGAGGCGATCACCAACCACCTCGACGACAAGAGGCTGGAAGCCAAGGACACCTTCATCGAGGAATACCTCACCGATCCCCTGAAGACGGCCGAGGACAAGCTCGTGATCAACGTTTTCGTACCGCTGAAGTGAGACTGATGAAAAAGCCTGCCCTCCTTGCCGCTGCTATCGCCACCGCCCTGCTGACCGTGCCCGCACGCGCCGACGATTTTCCGTCGGCCATTTCGGTGAGCGGCGAAGCCATGATCTCTGCGGCCCCGGATCTCGCGCAGATCGACGCGGGCGTCGCCAACGACGCCAAGACCGCGAAGGAAGCCTCCGATGCCAACAATGCCGCGATGGGCAAGGTGCTTCTGGCGCTGAAGGGCGCGGGCATCGCCGAGAAGGATTACCAGACCTCGCGGCTGTCGCTGCAGCCGCAATACGGCCAGAACAAGTCCACCGGCGCATCCCCGGTAACAGGCTTCCGCGCCAGCAACCGCGTCACCGTGAAGATTCGCGACGTGACCAAGGTGGCCGGCATCATCGACACGCTGGTCGGCGCCGGCGCCAACGATATCGGCAATATCTCGTTCGAGGTGACGCAGGCCTCGAAGCTGCTGGATGATGCGCGCGAGCAGGCCTTGGCCGATGCGCGGCGCAAGGCGGAGGTTTATGCTAGGGCTGCCGGCGTTACGCTGGGCGCGCCGCTCAGCATCACCGAGGGCGGCGGCCCGGTGCCGCTGTTCAAGGGCCGCATGGCAGCGCCAATGGCCGCAGCACCGCAGGCCGCGGTCGCGCCCGGCGAGGAGACACTGACGGTGACGGTGAATGTGAGCTGGGCGATCAAGAAAGAGCAGTAGGTCGTAAGAGGCACACGGCGCACTCCAATTTCGCTGTCATCCCCTCGAAGGCGGGGATCCATAACCCCAGGGCGGCGTGTGGGGCACAGCTCCCACTCCGAGTCTTCGCCAAACATCTCCCTGTGGCTATGGGTCCCGGGCTCGCGACTTCGTCGCGCCCCGGGACGACGAGCTGTTGCTGTGGCGACTGTAGACCTAAATCTCCACCACCTGCCCCGGCTTCATCGCCACGAACCGCTCCTGCGGAATCTTCGCCGCATCGAGCGCTTCCACCAGCGCCTTGGCCGGGGCGTCGATCGCCTCGTCGGTCAACTGGAACGTGAAGTGATGGTGCCCGAGCGCTTGCTCGGCGCCGCAATCGGCCAGCGCCTTCACCGCGTCTTCCGGGTTCATGTGCTGGTCGCGCATGAACCAGCGCGGCTCGTAGGCGCCGATGGGCAGGATCGCCAGGCGCAGCTTGCCGTGCTTCTCGGCGACGCGACGGAAATGGCGGCCATCGCCGTAGCCGGAATCGCAGACCACGTAGATCTTCCCGGCCGGCGTCTCCAGGACGAAGCTCGCCCACAGCGCCTTGTTGCGATCGAACAAGCCGCGCGCGGTCCAGTGCCTTGTCGGCACCAGATGCACCGCGACGCCTTCGCCGAGCTCGACCCGGTCGTGCCAGTCGAACGCTTCCACGTTGATCGCGGAATCCCAGCTGCGCATCGTGACGTCGTTGCCGAGCGGCGTGACCACGCGCGGGGCAAAATTCTTGGCGAGGCGCGACAATGTCGCGATGTCGAGATGGTCGTAGTGGCCGTGCGAGACCAGCACGACGTCGATCTTCGGCAGCTTCTCGAAGGCGATGCCGGGATCATTGTGCCGCTTCGGGCCGGCAAAGGCGACCGGCGAGACCCGCTCCGACCAGACCGGATCGACCAGAATGTTGAGGCCGGCGGTCTGGATCAGCCAGCTGGCGTGGCCGACAAAGGAGAGCCGCACCTTGTCGCCATCGACACGCGCCGGCGGGGTATCGGCGTGGGGGCTGGGCGCCCAATCCGGCCAGGCTGCGCGCTGGCGCTTGCCGCCGAACTGCCAGCGCAGCACCTCGCGCAGCGATTTCGGCGGCGATCCGTCCGGATCGAAGAAGGTCAGGCCGTCGAAGTGGTCGGAGACGGGGCCGTCATAGGTTTTCATGCTGGACATCCAGAGGGAGGGGACGCCGACCAGAGCGCCGGCTCCGGCAAGCAGTCCGAACAGGCGGCGGCGGGTGACCGGCACGGCGGGTTTCTAGGGATGGTCGAAGTGGTAAGACATCACCGCCTATATGGGCGGGGCTGGCGGAAAAGGAACCGCGACAAAAGGGACACGTTTTCAGAACCTTGCCTTACCGTGGCCGGGCCGACACCCTAACTTTCCTTGACTTTTGGGCGGGAGCGGCGTTTAACCCCGCCACTTTCTCGGAAAGGCTTTCTTTTCGACCCGCCGACCGGCCCTCGAGGCCGGAGGTCAACGCCCGACAGCGCTGTGCGCCCTCGGGCGTGAAGGTGTTTGGAGAATTGCTTATCCCGGTAAGTGGTCATCCCCCGCGAAAGCGGGGGATCCAGTACTCCGAGACGGCTCGGCTGGAACCGAGAAGCCGCGGCGTACTGGATGCCCCGCCTTCGCGGGGCATGACGGTGGAGAATAACGGCGCGCCCCTCAACGGGGGACAGCAACAGGACAACGGCATTGTTCGACAATCTGTCGGAACGGCTTGGCGGCATTCTCGATCGTCTGACGGGGCGCGGTGCGCTGACCGAAAAGGACGTCGACGCCGCGATGCGCGAGGTGCGCCGCGCGCTGCTGGAGGCCGACGTCGCGCTCGAAGTGGTGCGCAGCTTCACCGAGCGCGTGCGCGAGCAGGCGATCGGCGCCACCGTCGTCAAGTCGGTCACGCCCGGCCAGATGGTGGTCAAGATCGTCCATGACGAGCTGGTCAACACGCTCGGCGCCGAAAGCCAGAGCATCGACGTCAATTCCGTGCCGCCGGTGCCGATCATGATGGTCGGCCTGCAAGGCTCCGGTAAAACGACCACCACCGCAAAGCTCGCCCGCCGCCTGGTCCAGCGCGACAAGCGCAAGGTGCTGATGGCCTCGCTCGACGTCTACCGCCCGGCGGCGATGGAGCAGCTGGCCGTGCTCGGCCGCGACCTCGACATTCCGACGCTGCCGATCGTCGCCGGCCAGCAGCCGCCGCAGATCGCCAAGCGCGCGCTGGAAGCCGGCAAGCTCGGCGGCTACGACGTCGTGCTGCTCGACACCGCCGGCCGCACCACGCTCGACGAAGAGATGATGGCGGAGGCGGCCGCGATCAAAGCCGCGGCCAATCCGCATGAAGTGCTGCTGGTCGCCGACTCTCTCACCGGCCAGGACGCCGTGAATCTCGCGCGCTCGTTCGACCAGCGCGTCGGCCTCACCGGCATCGTGCTGACGCGGGTGGACGGCGACGGCCGCGGCGGCGCGGCGCTGTCGATGCGCGCGGTCACGGGCAAGCCGATCAAGCTGCTCGGCACCGGCGAAAAGACCGACGCGCTGGAAGACTTCCACCCCGATCGTATCGCCGGCCGCATCCTCGGCATGGGCGACGTGGTCTCGCTGGTCGAGCGCGCCGCCGCCAATATCGACGCCGAGAAGGCCGCGCGCACCGCCGAGCGCATGCGCAAGGGTCAGTTCGACCTCAACGACATGCGCGAACAGCTGCTGCAGATGTCGAGCATGGGCGGCATCAGCGGGCTGATGGGCATGATGCCCGGCATCTCCAAGATGAAGAACCAGATCGCGGCCGCCGGCATCGACGACAAGATCCTGAAGCGCCAGGTCGCGATCATCGATTCCATGACGCGCGACGAGCGCCGTCATCCCGACCTGCTCAAAGCCAGCCGCAAGAAGCGTATCGCTGCGGGCTCCGGCCAGAGCGTCGAGCACGTCAACAAGCTGCTCAAGATGCACCGGAACATGGCCGACGTGATGAAGGCCATGGGCTCGGGCAAGCGCGGCCCGCTCGCCGGCATCGCGCAGGCCATGGGCTTCGGAGGCGGCATGAAGATGCCCTCGCCCGAAGAGATGAAGGCGCTGCAGGAGAAGATGCAGAGCGGCGGCGGACAGGGCCTGCCCAATCTGCCGAAGGATCTGCCGCCCGGCTTGCGCCAGGGCCTTCCGAATGTGCCGGGGCTCACGGGCCTCAGCAACAAGCCGACCCTGCCCGGGCTCGGCGGCTTCCCCGGACTGGGGAAGAAGAAGTGAGGGCATTCTCTCTCCTCGTCATTCCGGGGCGCGCCGGTAGGCGCGAACCCGGAATCCATTTCACCGCGCGCATGCGGCGCGATGGATTCCGGGCTCGCGCTCCGCGCGCCCCGGAATGACGAGCTGATTTTCAATTAACCGACACTCAGGAGACCAACAATGTCCGTCGTTATCCGCCTCGCCCGTGCAGGCACCAAGAAGCGTCCCGTCTATCACGTCGTCGTCGCCGACTCGCGCTTTCCGCGTGATGGCCGCTTCATCGAGCGTCTCGGCCATTTCAACCCGCTGCTGCCGAAGGACAACGAGACCCGCCTCAAGCTCGACATGGAGAAGGTGAAGGCCTGGCTCGCCAAGGGCGCGCAGCCGTCCGACCGCGTCGCGCGTTTCCTCGACGCCGCCGGCGTCAAGAAGCGCGAAGCGCGCAACAACCCGGAGAAGGCCGTGCCGCGCAAGGAGCGCAAGGCGCAGGCCGAAGCCGCGGCCAAGAGCTAAGGCCAGATCATGTCGGCGCTGGTCTGCGTCGCGCGGATCGGCGCCGCGCATGGCGTGCGCGGTGCGGTCAAGCTGTGGACCTTCACCGAGGATCCCTTTGCTGTGCGACACTACGGCCCGCTGCTGTCCAAGGACGGCAAGCGCCAGTTCGAGATCGCGCAGGTGCGCGAGGCCAAAGACCATCTGGTCGCGACGTTCAAGGGCGTCGCGACCCGCGATGAGGCCGAGCGCCTCAATGGCATTGAGCTGTACGTCCCGCGCGACAAGCTGCCCGCGACCGACGAGGACGAATATTACCACACCGATTTGATCGGCCTCGCCGCCGTCACCACCGATGGCGAGCCGCTCGGCCGCGTGCTCGCGATCCACAATTTCGGCGCCGGCGACATCATCGAAATTGCGCCGCTCAAGGGCACGACGATGCTGCTGCCGTTCTCGAATGCCGTGGTGCCGGAGGTCGATCTCGAAGGCGGACGCGTCGTGATCGCGCTGCCACGGGAGATTGAGGGTGAGGACAGCAATCCCTCCACGAGTCGTCCCCGCGAAGGCGGGGACCCATAACCACAGGGCGTGGTTTTTGGCTAAGCTGATGGCTCCAGCCATAGCAAAACTGGCTGCGGTGGTTATGGATCCCGGGCTCGCGCTTCGCGCGCCCCGGGACGACGAGAACTGAGATCGAATGACCAACCCCTCACCCTGGCGCGCGACGGTGCTGACGCTGTTTCCGGAGATGTTTCCGGGGCCGCTCGGCGTGAGCCTGGCCGGCCGGGCGCTCGCATCCGGGCTCTGGGAGATCGAGGCGCGGGATATCAGGGCCTCCGCGACCGACCGCCACCGCAGCGTCGACGACACCCCGGCCGGCGGCGGCCCCGGCATGGTGCTGCGGGCGGATGTGCTGGCCGCCGCTATCGATGCCGCCGAGATCGGGCAAGCCCCCTCAAGAGCGCGGCCACGCCTGCTGATGAGCCCGCGCGGTCGGCCATTGACCCAGGCCCGGGTGGTCGAGCTGGCCCAGGGCCCTGGGCCCCTGATCGTCTGCGGGCGGTTCGAGGGCATCGATCAGCGGGTGATCGACGCCCGGGGCCTGGAGGAGGTCTCGATCGGCGATTACGTGCTCTCCGGGGGCGAAATCGCAGCTTTGGCCCTGATTGACGCCTGCGTCCGGCTGCTGCCGGGGGTGATGGGCAAGGAAGCCTCGGGAACCGAGGAAAGCTTCTCCGAAGGCCTGCTCGAATACCCCCAATACACCCGCCCGCAACTGTTCGAGGGCGTTCCGATCCCTGCCGTCCTCACCTCCGGCGACCACGCCAAGGTCGCGAGCTGGCGGCGAGCCCAATCCGAGGCCCTGACGGCGGCCCGGCGGCCGGATCTGTGGGAAAAAGCCGCGAATCGCGGGAGCGGCCAAAAAACGCCAAAAAACAAGACAGACGGGTGACAAACGCTCCGGCTTGCCTTATAGGAGCGGCCACATCCGCAATGGCTGGATCAACGAATTTCACGCAGCCCCCGTTTCGAAGGCTGGGCGCGCCGATGGAGATTTACCCATGAACCTGATCAAGCAGCTCGAGCAAGAGCAGTTCGACAAGCTGTCCGCCGGTAAGACCATTCCGGAATTCGGACCCGGTGACACCGTGATCGTCAACGTGAAGGTGGTCGAAGGCGACCGTACCCGTGTGCAGGCCTATGAGGGCGTCTGCATCGGCCGTTCCGGCGGCGGCCTCAACGAGAGCTTCACCGTCCGCAAGATCTCCTATGGCGAAGGCGTCGAGCGCGTGTTCCCGGTGATGTCGCCGATGATCGACTCGATCAAGGTGGTGCGCCGCGGCAAGGTGCGTCGCGCCAAGCTCTATTACCTCCGCAACCTTCGCGGCAAGTCGGCCCGCATCGTCGAGAAGACTGAGCACGCCAAGGCCGCCGTCAACGAGTAAGCTCCGCTTACAGGCAAGTTTCGAGGAGCGCGGGGCAAAACCCCGCGCTTTTTTATTTTGCCTGTGCGGCGCGCACGGAGGCGGTCCCTCACCCTGAGGAGCGCGGAACGCGCGTCTCGAAGGGCGAGGCCACCGGCCGGGCCTGCATCCTTCGAGACGCGCGCAAGGGCGCGCTCCTCAGGATGAGGGTCATGCACGGTGCGCGTGCCGCGCATTTGAAAGCTCTCGCGCTTCCAATTCGGCCTGCTATATATCTCTGGAATGTTTCCAGATCTGACCAGACCCTCGTCCGTCAAGCGCATCGTCATCGACGATCGCTCGCGGCTGCCTGGGCGGTTCTTCGGGCGCTTCGCGACCTCGGCAACCTCAGAGCTTACGCGCGCAGCCTGAAAGGCTGCGCTGACGATCTGTTGCCCGCGCGGCATGCCGCGCTCATCGCTGACACACATTCTTCGGAGCTGACGCTCATGTCCAAGCCGACCACCCTGTATGACAAGATCTGGAACGACCATCTGGTGCACGAAGCCGAGGACGGCACCTGCCTGCTCTACATCGACCGCCATCTGGTGCACGAGGTGACCTCGCCACAGGCGTTCGAAGGCCTGCGCGCCACGGGACGCAAGGTGCATGCGCCGGAGAAGACGCTCGCCGTCGTCGACCACAACGTGCCGACCACCGACCGCAGCAAGCCGAACCCCGACCCCGAGAGCATCGAGCAGATCAAGGCGCTGGCCGAGAACGCCAAGGAGTTCGGCGTCGAATATTACAACGAGTTCGACAAGCGCCAGGGCATCGTCCACGTCATCGGCCCCGAGCAGGGATTTACGCTGCCCGGCACCACCATCGTCTGCGGCGACAGCCACACCTCGACGCATGGCGCGTTCGGCGCGCTCGCGCACGGCATCGGCACCAGCGAGGTCGAGCACGTGCTGGCGACGCAGACGCTGATCCAGAAGAAGGCCAAGAACATGCGCGTCACCGTCGACGGCAAATTGCCTGACGGCGTGACCGGCAAGGACATCATCCTGGCCATCATCGGCGAGATCGGCACCGCCGGCGGCACCGGCTACGTGCTGGAATACGCCGGCGACGCGATCCGCGCGCTCTCGATGGAAGGCCGCATGACGGTCTGCAACATGTCGATCGAAGGCGGCGCGCGCGCCGGCCTGGTTGCGCCCGACCAGAAGGCCTACGACTTCCTGCGCGATCGTCCGAAGGCGCCGAAGGGCGCGGCCTGGGACGCAGCGATGCGCTATTGGGAGACGCTGCGCTCCGACGAGGGCGCGCATTTCGACCATGAGCTGCGGCTCGACGCGGCCAAGCTGCCGCCGATCGTGACCTGGGGCACCAGCCCCGAAGACGTGATCTCGGTCACCGGCATCGTGCCAGACCCTGATAAGATCGCAGACGAGGCCAAGCGCATCTCCAAGCATCGCGCGCTGAAATATATGGGCCTGACCGCGGGCACGAAGATCACCGACATCAAGCTCGACCGCGTCTTCATCGGCTCCTGCACCAACGGCCGTATCGAGGATCTACGGGCTGCGGCGAAGATCGCCGAGGGCAAGACCGTCAACGCCCACGTCAACGCCATGGTCGTGCCGGGCTCAGGCATCGTGAAGGAGCAGGCCGAGGCCGAGGGCCTCGACAAGATCTTCATCAAGGCCGGCTTCGAATGGCGCGAGCCGGGCTGCTCGATGTGCCTTGCCATGAACCCGGACAAGCTGAAGCCGGAAGAGCGCTGCGCCTCGACCTCGAACCGCAATTTCGAGGGCCGCCAGGGCTTCAAGGGCCGCACTCATCTGGTGTCGCCGGCCATGGCGGCAGCCGCGGCGATCGCGGGACATTTCGTCGACGTCAGGGACTGGCGCTGAGCCGGTTCCGGTATTAGCCGCCCGTCATTCCGGAGCGCCCGAAGGGCGTATCCGGACTCTCGACATTCCGGGTCTGGCGCTTGCGCGCCATCCCGGAATGACGGTCCTAACTCACCTCACCAATACCGATACGGATATTGCCAGCGCGGCCAATGGCAGACGCGGCGCGGGCCGTAATAGGTGAAGACGATCCGGCAGCGGCGCGGATACGAGTAGGCAGGATAGTAGCCGCCGACATAATAGGGCCGGTAGACGTGACGATGCCGGTAATAGGGGCGATGGTGTCCCCAGTGACGGTGGTATCCGCCATGTCCGCCGTAGCGAAAGCCGTGATGGCGATAGCCGACATGCCGGTGATGAAACGCCGGTCCGGCGCGGAAGCCGCCGACATGAGCGCGATGAAAGCCACCGCCCCGGAAACCGCCGATATGGCCGCCCCGGAAACCACCACTGTGAAAGCCGCCACCGCGGAAGCCTCCGCCGCCGTGAAAACGTCCGCCGCCAGGGCCGCCGCCATGGCGAACCTGCGTGACGAGATCGTCGGTCGCGGCCTTCGCCGCGGGTGACGTCGCCGGATTGATCAAGGTCAGCGCTTCAGCGCGACGTGCAGTTCCGGCCGACAGCATCAGCGTCGCGGCGGCTGCGAGACCGAGCAGGCGCATCGGGCTCGCCCGGCGTCCGAATATTCTCAGCATGGAATTCTCCCTAGATCAGCACGGCAGAGCTGCGATGCGCGTTGCGCCGCAGTTGCCGTTCAATGACGGTCGCTCCCGGGTCGAAGTTGCGGACAGCGACGTGAACGCGCCATGAATGAACGACGCCGGACGCCGCCATGCGACGCAGTGCCTCGCGTTGCCGCGCGTATTCGATGCTGCTCTCGAGGGATTGCGCCGGACGGCTAGCGCTTCACCAGAACGGGCCGTAGCCGAACACGAACGGGGCCGGCACGCCGTAGGGATAGGGACGGTAATGGACGGGCCGCGCGTAGTAGCGTGGATCACGGCGCACGACAGGTCGCACCACGACATTTCGTGCGGGCCGTCGCGCATCGAAGACCGCGATCCCTGCCGACGCCTCCGGAATCGCCGCCCTTTGCGCTGCGGACGCGCGCGACAGGCCGCCGGCCAGCGCGACGGCAATGGCCAATGCGATCCATTTCGCCATCACGGGCATGGAACAGTCTCAGCCGCGGCGCCAGTAGCAGCTTACGCGCGGAACGATCACCGTGCCGCTCGGCCTGTACTCCTGGACATAGGTGGCGTTGCAGACGCGGACGGCATCGGGGCCGGGATTGTAGCGTGGATAGACGCCGTCTGGGCTGTGATAGGGCGTGACCCGCAAGCGCGCCGGGGGCCGCTTGCGCGGCGGGGGAACGTCGTCCGGTGAGACCAATTGGGCGATCCGCATTCCGGAACTGGCGGTCTGGGCCTCGGCGCCAACGGAAAACTGCGAAAACAACCCCATGCACAGTAGAGCCAGCACTGTTTTCGTTCGCATTTTTTTCGTCCGCCTGAAACGTCCCATTCGAGGGCCCACGCTCCCCGTTTTGACAGCGCGCGTCAACCTCGCGGCGCTTATAAAGCGGGATGCATCGCCGCGGAACCTACGCTAAGAGGTGTGCATGTGGACGGAATTGAAAGCGCCCTCGCTGGCCGAGATGGAAGCCACGGCGCATGAGATCTTCGAGCGCCTGCCGAAGGAGTTCCGCAAGCTCTGCGAGGGCGTGATCATCCGCGTCGACGACTTCCCGAGCGAGGAGGTCCTGGACGAGATGGAATGCGAGAGCGAGTTCGACCTGCTCGGCCTGTTCCAGGGCGTCGGCCTGCCTCAGCAGAGTGTTTCCGACGTGGCGCGGCTGCCCAACATGGTCTGGCTCTACCGCCGGCCGATTCTGGATTACTGGGCCGAGCACGACGAAAGCCTCGGTCACATCGTCCGCCACGTCCTGATCCACGAGATCGGCCATCATTTCGGCCTTTCGGACGACGACATGGAGGCGATCGAGGCTGCGGCGGAGTAGGCGCTCCTCCTTCGTCACGAGCATTCGAGCTCGCGTGACGATCTGTGCCAAGGACAGGCGGTGTCGCTTGCGGAATTCCCCGACTCAGCTCTAGCGTTACGCCATGCGTTCCCGGGGCCGTAGCAATGCGTATCGATCTTCCTTCGGCGGCGCACCGTTCGCCCGCCGCTTCTCGGGACTTCTGCCCTGGATGTTCGTGGTCGGCGTCGCGGCCGCGATCGTGCTCGTCTTTCGTCACGGAGCGAACTGGCCTCTGCCGCACGCGGACGAGCGATCGCAGGACGCCGAAATCGTCCTGCAACAGACCGGCCATGCCGACGTCCGTCCGGTCGACGTCATCCGCACCATCGACGGCGACACTTTTCTCGCGCGTGTCCGTCTGCGTGAGGGACGCGATCCCGTCGTGCGGGTCCGGCTACGCGGCATCGATGCGCCTGAACTGAAAGCATCCTGCCAGGAGGAGCTCGACAAGGCCGAAGCTGCGGCCCGTGCCCTGCGGGATCTGCTCGGCCAGGGCGGCGTGACCATCACCAATCTCGGTCCCGACAAATACGGCCGCGTCCTCGCCGACGTCGCGACAAGGCGGACCGCGAATGTTTCGGCGGCGCTGCTCGCCGGCGATTTCGTCCGCAGCTACAATGGCGGCCATCGCGGCGGCTGGTGCGCGCGCGGCTGGCGGTTCTGGCAATAAAAAAGCCGCGTCGAAATACGCGGCCTTTCTTGCCGGCTGATTCAGGCGATCAGCGCGTCACGACCACGGTCGTGCCGACGGAGACGCGGCTGTAGAGATCGGTGATGTCGTCGTTGAGCATGCGGATGCAGCCATAGGAAACGAAGCCGCCGATCGACCCCGGCACGTTGGTGCCGTGGATGGCGTATTCGCCGCCGGCCAGCGTCATCGCCGCAACGCCCATCGGGTTGCGCGGCGAGCCGCCGGGAATCACGTCGGGGATGTTGGGCTTGTCGCGCTTCACCTCGGCGGGCGGCGCCCAGGCCGGATTGAGATACTTGCCGTCGATTTTCGTGGTGCCAGCCCATTGCTTGCCGGCCTTGCCGACGCCGACCGGATAAACCACGGCATGGCCGTGATCGAGGATGAGATAGAGCCGCCGCTCGCTGGTCTTCACCACGATGGTGCCCGGCGAATAGTCGGCCAGGTGCGTCCCCACCAGTTCCGGCCGCGCCTGCGCCGCCGTCGACATCAGAACTCCAGCCCCGATGGTGGCAGCCACCGCCACCGCAACCCTCATCGACATCGATGCTTCCCCTTGCCCAAAAACGGATCGCCCAAAATTGACGCAGAACCCGGAAATGGCTGCGTACCCGACATTCTTGACTGCGCGGGTTCACCGGATGGTTTCCGCGCGCAGCCGCCAAGGGTCGTCAGCAGGGGGAACAAAGAAAATGTTCGAAATAAAGTAAATGACCTGAAAACAACACCTGATGGGAAAGATGCAGGCGCGAGCGGGCTCACGGTGACAAGTGGGTGAGGATGCAAGCGGCCGTCATTCCGGGCGCGCGACAGCGCGACCCGGAATCTCGAGATTCCGGGTCCGGTCCTGCGGTCCGCCCCGGAATGACGATGTGTTGTGGGCTTACGCCGACTTCTTGTTCTGCCGGTTCCTGACGAGATCGTCGACCACGGCGGGATCGGCGAGGGTCGAGGTGTCGCCGAGGCTCCCCGGCTCGTCCTCGGCGATCTTGCGCAGGATGCGGCGCATGATCTTGCCGGAGCGGGTCTTGGGCAGGCCCGGCGCGAACTGGATCTGGTCGGGCGAGGCGATCGGACCGATCTCCTTGCGCACCCAGGTCACGAGCTCCTTGCGCAGATCGTCGCTCGGCTGCACGCCGGCCATGAGAGTGACATAGGCGTAAATGCCCTGGCCCTTGATGTCGTGCGGGAAACCGACCACGGCGGCTTCCGACACCTTCTCATGCGCCACCAGCGCGCTCTCGACTTCCGCGGTGCCCATGCGGTGACCGCTGACGTTGATGACGTCGTCGACGCGGCCGGTGATCCAGTAATAGCCGTCCTCGTCGCGCCGGCAGCCGTCGCCGGTGAAGTATTTGCCGGGATAGGTGGAGAAATAGGTCTGCTCGAAGCGGGCGTGATCGCCATAGACCGTACGCATCTGGCCCGGCCACGAGCGCGTCAGGCAGAGATTGCCGGTGGTCGCGCCTTGAAGCGTCTTGCCCTCGGCATCGACGATCTCGGGCACCACCCCGAAGAAAGGCTGCGTCGCCGAGCCCGGCTTCAGCTTTGTCGCGCCCGGCAGCGGCGTGATCAGGATGCCGCCGGTCTCGGTCTGCCACCAGGTGTCGACGATCGGGCAGCGGCCGTCGCCGACGACGCGGTGATACCACTCCCAGGCTTCCGGATTGATGGGCTCGCCGACAGAGCCGAGCAGGCGCAGCGAAGCGCGCGAGGTCTTCTTCACGGGATCGTCGCCCGACTGCATCAGCGCGCGGATGGCGGTGGGCGCAGTGTAGAAGATGTTGACCTTATGCTTGTCGATGACGTTCCAGAACCTGGAATTGTCGGGGTAGTTCGGCACGCCCTCGAACATCAGCGTGGTCGCGCCGTTGGCGAGCGGCCCATAGAGAATGTAGCTGTGGCCGGTGACCCAGCCGACGTCGGCGGTGCACCAGTAGATGTCGCCATCGT
The DNA here is from genome assembly GCF_058782905.1 of Bradyrhizobium sp. FW305-F6. Classification (NCBI taxonomy): domain Bacteria; kingdom Pseudomonadati; phylum Pseudomonadota; class Alphaproteobacteria; order Hyphomicrobiales; family Nitrobacteraceae; genus Bradyrhizobium; species Bradyrhizobium sp. FW305-F6. Next base: position 52,551 of record NZ_JBYSYD010000007.1, on the reverse strand, counting down.
GATAGTCGAAGACGTATTGATGCGTCATCGAGGCGAACACGAGATAGCCGCCGGAGGTGTGCAGCACGCCCTTAGGCTGACCGGTCGAACCCGACGTGTAGAGGATGAACAGCGGATCCTCGGCGTGCATGTGCTCGACCGGGCATTCCGTCGTCACCATTTCCGCCGCCTCGTGATACCAGAGGTCGCGCGTCGGATTCATGTCGATCTTGCCGCCGGTGCGCTTGACCACGACGACCCAGTCGACGCCGTCGGCTTTAGCGAGCGCCGCGTCGACATTGGCCTTCAGCGGCACTTTCCTGCCGCCGCGCAGGCCTTCGTCCGCGGTGATGATCACCTTGGACTGGCAGTCGTTGATGCGCTGGGCGAGGCTGTCGGGCGAGAAGCCCGCGAACACCACCGAGTGGATCGCGCCGATGCGTGCGCAGGCCAGCATCGCATAGGCTGCCTCCGGGATCATGGGCAGGTAGATGGTTACGCGGTCGCCCTTGCCGACGTTGCGGGTGCGCAGGATGTTGGCCATCCGGCAGACCTCGTCATGCAGCTCCTGATAGGTGATGTGCTTGGACTGCGAGGGATCGTCGCCTTCCCAGATGATCGCAGTCTGGTTGGCGCGTTTGGCGAGATGCCGGTCGATGCAATTATAGGCGACGTTGAGGATGCCGTCCTCGAACCATTTGATCGAGATGTTACCGGGCGCGAACGAGACGTTCTCGATCTTCGTCGGCGCGTGCATCCAGTCGATGCGCTTGGCCTGCTCAGCCCAGAAACCGTTCGGGTCCGAGATCGAGCGGGCGTACATTTCCTTGTACTTGGCCTGGTCGACCCAGGCGCGCTTCGACCATTCCGCGGGGACGTCGTAGATCTTCTCGGACATGCTTCCCTCCACATGCGGCAAGCTCAGGCCATGCCGGCATCATCATTTGACGGATTATGCGTCGGGCTAACCGGACCCGACAAGGAGCACAAGCTGGACCTTCGGCGGGCACCCGGCCATGCGGAGGATCAAGCCGCGCGAGCCGGCCGTCGCAGATCTGAAACAAGCCGGTTTGAAACAAGCATCAGCAGCCTCCGGTCTATTTACCCCGTTACCCGGAACGGCCCTGCGCAAAGCCCCATGCGGCAACAGAGGTATCTGGGAACCTCCTCTCACTGATTCGGGACTCGCAATACGGTTCGGAACACCCTAAATGGCCAACCCGGGTCCCAGGCGACCCCAAGGAACAAAATTCAGAACAGCGGCATTGAACGATAGCAGACAGGGTCAAGGCTTAACATTATGATGGATCAGCAGAATCTCGGGACGATGCGGCCCGCTTCAGCCGATCCAGCCGCTGTTGCCCTGGCCAAGGCCCTCGGACAATGGCCGAAACCGACCGGTTTCAGGCGTCCCAGCCCCAAAAAGACCTTCGACGCGGCGCCGGCGACGGTCGAAGCGCTCGCCAAGGAGCTGGGCTTGCGCCTCGGCGACCAGAACGAGCTGACCATCCGCCGCATCAAGCGCGGCAAGGGCTATTCGTTCGTCCGTCCCAACGGCGCGCATATCCGCGACGCCCGCACCATCCGCCGGCTGCATTCCATGGCGGTGCCGCCGGCCTATCGCGAGGTGCGCTACTCGGCCGACCCGAACTCGCATCTGCAGGCCGTCGGCCGCGATGCCGCCGGCCGGCTGCAATATCGCTATCACGCCGACTGGGAGAAGGTCCGCGAGCAGCGCAAGGCGCATCGCCTGGAAAAGCTCGTGGGCGCGCTGCCGAAAATCCGGCGCAAGGTCTCGGCGTTCCTGTCCGGTGACGAGCCGACGCGCGAGTTCGCGCTCTCGGCCGTGATCGAATTGATCGCGCGCACCGCGATCCGACCCGGCAACGAATCCTACGCCCGCCTCAACGGCACCCGCGGCGCCACCACGCTGCTGAAGTCCAACGTCACGCTCGAAGACGATTGCTTCGTGCTGACCTTCAAGGCCAAGGGCGGCAAGGCGGTGCGCAAGGAGTGCGACGCGGCCAAGCTGGTGCGTGCCATCGGTATTTTGCAGGGCGTGCCCGGCAAGCGCATGTTCCAGTATCGCGACGCCTACGGCGTCGTGCGCGCGGTCAGCACCACGCAGGTGAATGCGTTTCTGCGCGAGATCGCCGGCATCAAGATCTCGCTGAAGGATTTTCGCACGCTGATGGCCTCGGCAGTCGTCGTGGAATCCCTGTCGCGGATCACGCCGGCGACGAGCCAGCGCGGCCGCAAGAAGCAGGTGCTGGAGGCGATTCGCGCCGCGGCCGACAAGCTCTCGAACACGCCGGCGATCTGCCGCAGGAGCTACGTCCACGACACCATCGTCACCGCCTTCGAGGAGGGCATCCTCGAGCGCTTCGCCGCGACCATGAAGGGCCAGCGCTCGCAGGGGCGGCGCGAGCAGCTGCTGGCCCAGGTGGTGGCAACGGCGGCGGTGTAACGCAGCTGCGGCAGGGCGGGCAAAGCCAAGCGTGCCCGCCACTTCTAACGAGATACCGAGAAAAATCGTGGGCACGGCGCCAAGTGCGCCTTTGCCCACCCTACGACGGCCGCGATCGTAGCCCGCATGAGCATCGGGATATGGCGTACCAGATCATCCCGGATGTCGCTGCGCTCATCCGGGCCACGGCAGCTTCGACTACAGCCCGCCCATCTTGCAGACGAGCTTCCACTCCTCCGCCGTCACCGGCTGCACCGACAGGCGCGAATATTTCACCAGCGCCATGTCGGCCAGTTTCTTCTCGGCCTTGATCGCAGCCATCGTCACCGGCGTCTTCAGGGGCTTGTCGGCCTTGATGTCGACGCAGACGAACTTGCCGGTCTTGTCGGTCGGATCGGGATAGGCTTCCTTGATGATCTCGGCGATGCCGACGATCTCCTTGCCCTCGTTCGAATGATAATAGAACGCCTTGTCGCCCTTCTTCATGGCGACGAGGTTCTGGCGCGCGGTGTAATTGCGTACGCCGGTCCAGGCCTCGCCCTTGGCGCCCTTGGCCACCTGCTGGTCCCACGACCACACCGATGGTTCGGATTTCACCAGCCAGTACGCCATGCTCATTCCTCTGACTTGAAGGGGCGCGTCATCAGCGCCGAGATCGCGGCATCGATCGTGCTCTTGCCGCTCAGGATCGATGCGACCGCTTCCGACACCGGCAGCTCGATGTTTTTCGAAGCCGCGAGCTCGATCAGCACGGGGGCGGTGAACTCGCCCTCGGCGAGCTTGCCGGCGGGCGGCTGATCGCCGCGTCCAAGCGCAAGGCCGAGCGCGAAGTTGCGCGATTGCGGGCTCGCGCAGGTCAGGATGAGATCGCCGAGGCCCGACAGGCCGGTCAGGGTTTCGCTGCGCGCGCCCAGCGCGCGGCCGAGGCGGGTGAGCTCGGCAAAGCCGCGGGTCGTCAGCGCCGCCTGCGCGGACGCGCCGAGCTTGCGTCCGACCGCGATGCCCACTGCGATCGCCAGCACGTTCTTGGCGGCGCCGCCGATCTCGACGCCGCGAACATCCGTGGAGTGATACGGGCGGAACGTCGGCGAGCCCAACGCCTGAACGAGGCTGCTCGCGAGCGCCTCATCCCTCGCCGCCAGCGTGACCGCCGTCGGCAGGCCGCGCGCGACGTCGTCGGCGAAGCTCGGTCCCGACAGGATCGCCGGCTGCGCGTGCGGCGCGGCTTCCGCGATCACGTCGGTCATGAACTTGTGGGTGCCGTGCTCGATGCCCTTGGCGCAGGCGACGATCGGTACCGGCTTCGTGATGTGCGAGGCCAGCATATTGACCGCGCCGCGCAGATGCTGCGCCGGTGTGGCGATCAGCAGCATGTCCGCACGCGCGGCGAGCGCCAGTTCGCTCGTCACGACGATCTCAGGCGCGATCCGCACGCTCGGTAGGCGCGGATTGTCGCGCGTCGATGCGATCCGCGCGGCATGCTCGGCATTGCGTGCCCACAGCGTCACGTTTCGCCCGGCTCGCGCCGCCACCATCGCCAGCGCCGTACCCCAGGCGCCCGCGCCGATCACTGCGACGGATTGCGGCGCAGTCATCGCTAATATCCAGCCCGCGTCTTGCCGTAGCCTGCGGGCGCCGTCGCGTTGGCGTCGAGCAGCCAGCGCGCACGGGGCTGGGCGTCCATCGCATCGGTCAGGCCGAGCGCGAGGCGTTCGGCGCCGGCCCAGGCGATCATCGCGCCGTTGTCGGTGCAAAGCGCCGGCGGCGGCATGATCAGCTCAGTCCCGGCCTGCTTCGCGACGTCATCGAGGGCGCTGCGGATCGCCTGGTTGGCGGCGACGCCGCCGGCTGCGACCAGCGCGCGCGGGGCGCCGAACCGTTCGCGGAACAGCCTGAGGCCGACGCTCAGCCGGTCCGCCGTCGAATCGAGCACCGCGGCCTGGAAGCTCGCGCAGAGATCACTGATGTCCTGCGGCGTGATCTCTGCCAGCCGGCTCGCTTCGGTGCGAACCGCCGTCTTCAATCCCGACAGCGAGAAATTGGCATCGGGGCGTCCCTGCATCGGCCGCGGAAACGCAAAGCGCGCGGCGTCGCCGCTCGCCGCCGCACGCTCGACCTGCGGTCCACCGGGATAGGGCAGGCCCAGCATCTTCGCGACCTTGTCGAAGGCCTCACCGATGGCATCATCGACCGTGGTGCCGAGCCGCACATATTCGCCGACGCCGGTGACTGCGACGATCTGGGTATGGCCGCCGGAGGCGAGGAACAGGCAATAGGGAAATTCGATGCCGTCGGTGAGGCGCGGCGTCAGCGCATGCGCCTCGAGATGGTTCACCGCGACCAGCGGCGTGCCATGCACCATCGCGATCGCCTTTGCGGTGGTGAGCCCGACGATGACGCCGCCGATCAGCCCGGGCCCCGCCGCCGCCGCGACGCCGTCGAGCTCGGCATAGTCGATGCCGGCCTCGTCCATGGCACGGCCGATGATGCCGTCGAGCACGTCGACATGCGCGCGCGCCGCGATCTCCGGCACCACGCCGCCGAAACGGGCATGCTCCTCGATCTGCGACCGCACGATGTTGGACAGGATCCTGCCGCTGCCGTCGCCCGCGCGCTCGATCACGGCCGCGGCGGTCTCATCGCAGGTGGTTTCGATGCCCAATACCAGCATTGGCGAATTGTTATCCAATTTGCGCCCTTGCGCTCATCCGTAAAGCAGAGTTCTGGTACGTCCGGTAGCATCCCGGGGTCGGCTTGCGCAATCGTCACGCGGCCGTTCTGGTCGATGTCACCGTTACATGGTCCGGGAACAGCAGCGATGTCCATTCTCGTCACACGGCCGCATCCCGACATTGAAACGACGGCGGCAAGCTTGCGCGCACGCGGACATGCGGTGCTGCTGGCGCCGGCGCTCAAGTTCGAGCCGGTCGCCTTCCATGACGCGCGCGAAGCGGATTATGGCGCCGTCATCGTGACGTCGGCCAACGCGCTCCGCGCCATCGCCTCGCAATTGCCCGAGCTCGGTCTGCTCGGGTTGCCTCTGTTTGCGGTCGGCGAGCATACGGCTGCCGCGGCGCGCGAGGCCGGCTTTGCCGAGGTGATCGTTGCCGGCGGCGATGCCGCTTCCTTGCGCGACAAGGTGGTGCGAAGCGCGCGCGAGAAGGTGCTGAAGAAGAAGGATACGCTGCTGTATCTGGCCGGCGCCGATCTGTCGCGCGACCTCGGCGGCGAGCTCGGCGCGGAGGGTTTCCGCGTGGTGACGCAGACCACCTATCGCATGGCGCCTGTCAAGCATTTGCCGCGCGAGGTCTGCGCGGGCTTTGCCGCGCACGACATCGGGGCGGTGCTGCACTACTCCCGGCGCAGCGCACGCGCGTTCCTGGATGCGGCGCGGGACGAAGGCGTCGAAATTTCGGCGCTGGCGATCCCGCATTGCTGCCTGTCCGAGGCAGTTGCAAATGTGCTCCGCGATGCCGGTGCGTCGCAGGTCCTGGTGGCCGCAGCGCCGGACGAAACCGCCTTGTTTGGCACCTTGGAGCGTGCGTTGCGCACCCGTTTGGCGTAAAGGTCGGGCCGAATCCGACGCAATCCGGTCCGCGCGAGGACCTGTGCAAGGCATGGAAGTGTGAGGAACCGTCACGATGGCCGACGACAAGCCTGAAGACGCTGGATTGGCGCCCGACGCAGGTCGTGCCAAGCGCACCCCGCCCACCATCGACCTCGAGGCGACTGACGTCTCCACCCAGCCGCAGCAGGTCGCAGGCGAACCCGAGGCGCCCGAGCAGGACGCGCAGGAGCAGGCCGCACAGGAACAGTCCGGCCTCGAACAGACCAGCTCGGACGAGGTCAAGGCCGAGCCCCCGCCCGAGTCTTCCGATGAGCAGGTTTCCGCGGCGGCCGCGCCCGGGTCGGCGCCGGTTTCGCCCTGGGTCATTGCGCCGTTCTCCGGCGCTGCGGCGGCCGCGGTCGTGATTGCAGTCGGCTGGATGCTGGGCTGGCCCGCAGTGGAGGCGCCGCCGGCCGCGCCTGCGGTCACCAGCGCGACTGTCGAGGCGCTGAACGCACGCATTGCCGCGGCCGAAGCCAGGGTCGGAAGGCCCGCACCCGATCCGGCGATGGCGGCGCGGATCGATGCGCTGGAGAAATCCGCAAGCAGCCTGCGCAGCGACATCGCCAATCTCAGGACGCAGTCCGACAGGATTGCTGGCACCCTGAACGATGCGAAGGCGGCAGCGCCCGCTGCGGCTCCGGATCTTGCGCCTGTCATGGACCGCATTGCCCAGCTCGAGCGCGCCAGCAAGGCGGAGCGCGCCGAACTCGCCCAGCAAAGCGAGAAGATCGCCGAGGCCAAGGCGGTGGACGACAGGCCGCTGCGCTTCGTGGTGGCGGCGGCCCTGCTCGACGTCGCCGTTCGCCACGGCGATCCCTATCAATCGCAATTGGCTGCAGCGCGCTCGCTGGCCGCCAAGCCCGACATGCTGAAGCCGCTGGAGACGTTTGCGACGTCCGGCATTCCGACGGCAGCGGCACTGAGCCGCGAGCTCCTCACCATCGTGCCGAAGCTGTCGCCGCCGGCGGACGCTCCGCCGAGCAATGCGGGCCTCGTCGAGCGTCTCCAGGCGGGTGCGTCGAAACTCGTGCGCATCGAGCGCACGGACGGGGTCGGCAACGACCGCGGCGCCATCGTCGCGCGCGTGACGGCGGCGGCGCTCCGCAATGACTTCACGGAAGCGCGGCGCGAGCTGAAGGCCCTGCCCGAGGCGGATCGGACCGCGGCGCAGGCCTGGCTCGACAAGGCCGATGCGCGCGACGCCGCGCTCGCCGCGTCCCGCAAATTCGCCGACGATGCCATGGCGGATCTCGCCAAGTCTGGTCCGGCCAAGTCTGCTCAATAAGGTTCGCGCAACAAATCGGCGCGTATAGGGATCGTCATGCTTCGCATCGTCCTCTTCCTCGTCCTGATCGCGCTGGCGGCGGCCGGCGCGGCCTGGGTTGCCGACCAGCCCGGCGATCTCGTCCTGACGGCGGGTGGCTTCCGCCTCTCGACGACGCTTCCGAGATTCGTGTTCCTGCTCGGCCTCTTTGCCGCGGCCGTCGTGCTGGTCTGGAGCGTCCTGACCACGGTCTGGCGCATGCCGGGGCGTTGGCGCCGCAGTCGCCACGAGAAGCGCCGTGCACGCGGGCGCCACGCCATCACCCAAGGCCTGCTCGCGGTCGGTCACGGCGACACCGGGCAGGCGCGTCGTCACGCGGAAGCGGCACGGCGGCACGCGCCGAACGATCCGCTCGCGCTGCTGCTGCACGCGCAGTCGGCCCAGCTCGAAGGCAATCGCGGCGAGGCCCAGCGCGCCTTCCGCGCCATGGCCGAGCGCGAGGACACGCGGTTGCTCGGCCTGCGCGGCCTGTTCATCGAGGCGCAGCGCGGCGACGATGCGGTCGGAGCCGTGATGATAGCGGAGGAGGCGATCAAGCTGTCGCCGTCCTCGACCTGGGCCTCGCATGCGGTGCTCGGTTTCCGCTGCGCGCGCAGCGACTGGAGCGGCGCGCTCGCGATCCTCGATTCGAATCTACGCGCCGGGCAGATCGACAAGCCGACCTATCGCCGGCAGCGCGGCGTGCTGCTCACCGCGCGCGCGCTGGAACTGGAGACCATGGACCGCGACGTCGCGCGCGAGAGCGCGATGGAAGCGGTCAAGCTTGCGCCGACCCTGGTGCCGGCCGCCGTGCTCGCGGCAAAATTCGAAAGCGAGGCGCATCAGGTGCGCCGTGCCATGAAGATGATCGAAGCCGCCTGGCTCGCCAATCCGCATCCGGATCTCGCCGACGCCTATGCGCATGTGAAGCTCGGCGACACCGCCTGGCACCGCCTGCAGCGGGTGGAGACGCTCGCGGCGAAGACGCCTGCCGACAAGGCCGGCCATATCGAAGGCCAACTCGCCATCGCCCGCGCCGCGATCGACGCCTCGGAGTTCGCCCGCGCACGAGAGGTGCTCACCCCGTACCTCGCCGACCCGACCCAGCGCGTCGCGCTGCTGATGGCCGAGATCGAGCGCACCGAGCACGGCGACAGCGGCCGCGCCCGCGCCTGGACCTTGCGCGCGGTCCGCGCCCGCCTCGATCCGGCCTGGACCGCGGACGGGTATGTGAGCGAGCAGTGGCGCCCGGTCTCCCCGGTCACCGGCCGCCTCGACGCGTTCCAGTGGCAGACGCCGGTCGCGAGCCTGCCCTCGGACAGGGGCCCCACAATCGAATCCTCCGCCTTCGAGGAAGCCATGCTGGCGGCGCCGCCGCCGAAGCGGGTGACGGCGGCTTCAAGCGAGAGCCCGCCGGAACCGGCCGCGACGGCGCCAGTTCCCGCGCTGGCCGCGCAGGACAATTCGCCTCCGCAGACCATGGAAGTTGCGAGGGAAGCGGAAGAGGCCAAGGACGCTCCCAAGGAAGCTTCCGGGGACTCCGAGCCATCCGTCGCGTCCTCCGAGCCCGCGAATCCGGCTCCAACGCCCGCCGAATCATCGCCGCCCGCGGCAACGCCGCTGTTCCGGACCCGGGCCGACCTCAGCAAGCCGGCACCGGCGCCGATCCAGACCGTCATCCCGATCGTCCGCGCGCCGGATGATCCTGGAATCGACGACGACGGCCCGAGCGATGAATTCACGGAGCAAATCGGCACGCCGAAGGCCCAGGCCGGCGGCTGGCGCGGATTCTGGTCCCGCTGGGGCGCCTGACGCGCCTTTCCGCCCGGCTTGTCCTTGCCAATTCGGGCCATGCCCGATATCAGGAGCGCGTGTATCGGGACCGGCATCGCCAGGCCCGGCAGGGTTCGCCGCAATAGCTCAGTCGGTAGAGCACGTCATTCGTAATGACGGGGTCGGGGGTTCGAATCCCTCTTGCGGCACCAGCACTTATACCCGATCCCCCGAACGCTCCGATCGAGCAGGGCATCAGCCTGCCGCAGGGCTCGTTCAGGTGGGTGATCCCGATCACAGAATCTCGGACATGACTCCCCTAACGTCCCCCTCACGAAACACGGGGAGACTTCACATGCGCAAGATCATTCTGGTTGCCGCCATGCTGCTGGCTTCTGCGTCTGCCCAGGCGGGCGGATCCCGCAGCCTGTCCCTGGCCGCGTCAGGCGATCGGAGCCAGGCTCCGCAAACCACATCGGCCACCGCGACGACGCAGGTGAGCGAAGCCGCGCCGGCCACCGAGGCTCCGAAATATTCCGATCGTCCGCCGGCGGTGTCGCTCTCCGCGCCGGCCGCGGTGACCGCCCCGACGGCGGCCACGCCCGCGGCGGCCCCCGCGCCGGTCACGACGACCAAGCCCGCCACCAAAACCACGGCAAAAGCGCACAAGCCGAAGCACACGCGCAGCTGGACCGAGCGCCGCATCATCAGCGAGCTGCATCGGCACGGCATCTATTGGTAGCCGCTCCCTCAACGCAAATGGCCGGGACAAGCCCGGCCATGACGCGAGAGTTTGGATTTGGCGCGCTTACTGCGAGATCGTCTGCACCACGCTCGCGATCGGACGTGCGTTCGTGCCTGCGGTCGGCACCTTCATGTCTTTCATCAGCGCCTCGTCATATTCCGGCAGCGTCTGGAGGCTCGCCTTGGCCTTCATCTGCACGACCTTGTAGCCGCCGGCCTTGAGCCGCGCGAGCAGCGTCGGCATGGCGATGCCGGTGTTCTTCTGGAAGTCGTGCATCAGGATGATGCCCTTGCCGAGCTTGTCGAGCCGCGTCATCACGGTCTCGACGATCTTCTCCGGCGTCGCGCCCTTCCGGAAGTCGAAGGAGTCGATCTCGGTCGAGAACATCGCGACGTTGCGGGTGGCGAAATAGCTCACCATCGCGGGATTGTGCTGAAGTTGCGGGAAGCGGAAGAACGGCGCCGGATTGGTGCCGAGCGCGAACTTCACTGCGCTGAAGCCCTTCTCGACCTCGTCCTTGACCTGCTGCTCGGTCAACTTCTTGCTGTTCAGGTTGACATGCGACCAGGTGTGCGTGCCGACCGTGTGGCCCTGGGCGAGCACCTGCTTCAGGATCTCCGGATGGTAGGTCGCGTGCTTGCCGACCGAGAAGAACAGGCCCTTGGTGCATTCGTCCGCGAGCGCCTTCAGCACCGCGGGCGTGTTGACCGGCCACGGACCGTCGTCGAAGGTCAGCACGACTTCCTTCTCGGTCAGGAAATCGAACTGCTTGAAGTGCTCGAAGCCGAAGCCGGGGCCGCCCGTCGTGTCGATCTCGACCACGCGGGACACGCCCAGCGCGTTCGGATTGGCGCAGGCCTGTTTCGGCTGCATCGGCATGGCCGGGGCAGGCGCAGGCGCCGCAACTGCCGCCGGCTTGGCGGCGACCGTCGCGGTGGTCTCGACGTCGTCCCTGGCGGCGAGCTTCGCCGGTGCCGGCAACGGATCGGCAGCACGGGCGGCAACTGTCTTGGGAGGGCCCTGGTCGGCGCGCGCGGAATAGTAAAACCAACCGCCGGCGGCGATCACGACCGCCGCAACTACACTGGCCAGCATCAGGCCCAACGCATTACGCATCGCAACTCTTTCCAATTACGCAACCAAACTGGCGGAATTTCCCGCGCGACCAGCCATTAATGCGAAGTAAGAGTTAACGTGACACCAACACGATCGCGGTTGCGGAGGAATTTCAGCGGCGTGCACCAAAGTGACCGACCTCACAGAGGAGGGGTCGCCCGTGAGCATCATCACAGTCGAAAGGGATTTGGTGGAGCATCGTAGTTCCCATCGACAACGGGCCCGCCTTGGGCGGTGCCAATGGGAGCTTCAAATGACCAAGTCGTTTACCGGCAAGTCCCTGACGAGCAAAATCCGCGACACCAGCCTGGCCCTCGGCCTGGCCGCCATCGTCTCCATCGCTTCGACGGGCGCGAGCTTCGCCTTCTCGGCCGAGGCGCAGCAGATGTGCACCGGCGATGCCTTCCGCCTCTGCTCGTCGGAGATCCCGAACATCCCGAAGATCACGGCGTGCATGATCAAGCATCGCTCGGATCTCAGCGCCGGCTGCCGCGCGGTGATGGACAAGACCCTCGCCAAGGGCGCCTCACGCAAGGTCGCTGACGCCCAGGACCAGCAGTAAACAAGACGCCGGCAATTGCGCCGGCAGCTCCCCTCGCCATGTCCCCCGGCATGAAGCCGGGGTCATGCGGATGCCTCTTGCAGGCGGTCAACAAAGCCGTTGCAGGTGCGGGATCGTCGCACTAGCTTCGCCCGCACGTCTTTTCCGGGTAAGAGGCCATTGCGCGATGACCAGACTGCTTTTCGTTGTTTCCTTGCTCCTGTGCGCATCGAGCGCCTCCGCGCAACAGCAGCCCGGCCATGATGCCTGCGCGCGCGACGTCACGCGCTTCTGCCGTCCCGTGATGAACAGTGGCGACGGTGCCGTGCTGGCGTGCCTGAAGCAGAACCGCACCAGGCTGGGCAAGGCCTGCGACAAGATGCTGACCCAGCACGGGCAGTGATCGTCATTCCGGGGCGCGCCGTCAGGCGCGAGCTAGGGTGCGCAAGCGCGCACCTGAGAATCCATCGGGCGGCAAGCTCCTGAGAGGCATGGATTCCGGGCTCGCGCTTCGCGCGCCCCGGAATGACGAAAGACCTAAGTACTGCTTCCCGCCGCGGTCGCGACCACCGGCAGCACTTCGTTGTTCGCGCGATCCGGCGTGTCGTCCTTCCAGCGCACCGAGCCGAACGGACGCTCCAGCATGCGGCGGATCCGCACCGGATCGGGGCCGATGTGGAAATCGATGGCCTGCTGGTGCAGCGCGCGCTCGGACTGGGTCGAGCGGTTGCGTTGGCGCAGATAATCGAACCAGGTCGGGCAGTGATAGCGCTCGGTCCACAATTCAGGGTCGGCGATGTCGCGCGCGATCGACCAGCCATAGGCGCCGTTGCGCTGGCGCGAGAGCTGCACGTCCTGCATCACGTTGTGGAACGCGCGCGCGTTCTCCTGCGCCACGCGATACTCGATCTCGACCACCAGCGGCCCGCTGCGCCCGGTCAGCGACAGCTTCACCTCGGGATCGGCGAGCATGTCCGCATCTTCGTTGCGGGCGCCGACGCGCGGCATCGTGAGCCAGATGCCGAGCAGCGGCGAGATCAGCATCAGCCCGGCCGCCGTCAGCAGCGCCATCTCGACGCCGACACGGTCGGTGAGATGACCCCAGCCCCAGGCGCCGATTGCGATGCCGCCGGCGATCGCGGCCTGGAATGCCGCGAGCGAGCGGCCAGCGACCCAGCGCGGCGCCGAGAGCTGTACGCCGATGTTGAACAGCGCGATCGCCGCCATCCAGACCGCGCCGCCCAGCACCAACGCGGCCGCCGTCAGCACCGGCTCCGTGCTCAGGGCGAGTGCGGCCATCGCAAACGCCATCGTGATGGTGCAGGCGCGGATCGCGGCCTCGCCGCTCATGCGCTTGCGCAATTCGTGGATATTGAGCGCGCCGATCACCGCGCCCATTCCGAAGGCACCCAGCATGATGCCGTAGGTCTGCGCGCCACCATGCAGCAGGTCGCGCGCGACCAGCGGCATCAGCGCCATCACGGCGCCGCCGATCAGGCCCATCACCAGCGTGCGCAACAGCACGATCTTGATCGGCGGCGAATTGGTGATGTAGCGGAAGCCCGAGACCATGGCGCGATTGAGCTTCTCTCGCGGCAGGCGCGAGGGCTCGCTGCTGCGCCGCCAGAGCAGCAGCACCACCAGCAGCGGCAGATAGAGGATCGCGTTGCAGGCGAACGCGGCCACCGCCCCGAGCGCAGCGACGATGACGCCGCCGACCGCGGGGCCGAAGCTGCGCGCGATGTTGTAGCTGATGCCGTTCAGCGCCACCGCGGATGCCAAAGCCTCGGGCGGCACCTGTTCGCTGACCGAGGACTGCCAGGCCGGGCCGAACAGCGCATTGCCGCTGCCGACGATGAAGCAGAAAGCGAGCAGCGCTTCCGGAGTAATGAGATTGAGCCAAGCCAGGATCGTCAGCGCGGTCGCGCCGATCAGCGCGATCGACAGCGAGATCACACTGACGATGCGGCGATCATACATGTCGGCGATAGCGCCGGCCGGCATCGAGATCAGCATGATCGGCAGCATGAGCGCGGTCTGCACGAGCGCCACCCGGTCGGCCGAAGCCGCCATCTGCGTCATCGCCCAGGCCGCGCCCACGCCCTGGATCAGGAGGCCGAGGTTGGAGAGCAGGCTGGCGAGCCAGATGCGCCGGAACACCGTATATCGCAGGGGCGCGGTGATGCCGTCGGCGGCGATTTTCTGGCGGTTCGTCTGCGCGGTCATATCCCCTTCCAAGCGGTCTGGCAGAAATGCTCCCGGGCGATTCCGGCAAATTCAGTGATGCCCGTGAAAGTCGTTCGCTGTCCAGTGGTTAGGCCGCTATAACCGGTGCAAAGAGGCGGGTCTTGCCGGGAGGAACTGATGAAGTTGTCGCGACGGACGATCCTGCAAGGCGCCGGTGCTTTGCCTTTCGCGGTTGCGAGCTTGCGGATCGGGGCATTCGCCCAGACCGCGCCCGCCGCCCCCGGCGCCGAGCTGCCGCCGATCCTGTTCGTTCACGGCAATGGCGACTATGACGCGCTCTGGATGACGACGCTTTGGCGGATGGAATCGAACGGCATCGCGCGCGAGCGCATGATGGCGATCAATTTCACTGATCCGTTGGCGCGGAGCGACGACAAAATCGAGCAGGCGAACCGTTCCTCGACCGAGGACCAGCGCCGCGAGCTTGCCGCCGCCATCACTGAGCTGAAGCGCCGCACGGGCGCATCCCGCGTGGCGCTGGTCGGCAGCTCGCGCGGCGGCTATGCCATCCGCAACGTCATCAAGAACGGTGGTGCCGGCGATGTCAGCCACGCCGTGCTGTGCGGCACGCCCAATCACGGTGTGTTCGCGACCGACGACCAGCCCAACAACGAGTTCAACGGCCGCGGCATTTTCCTGCGCGGCCTGAACGAGGGCGAGAGCGAGGTGACGCCTGGCGTCGCCTTCCTCACGCTGCGCAGCGACGGAATGGACAAATTCGCGCAACCCGACGGCCGCTTCATCGGCAAGCCCAGCACGCCGACCAACGTCACGGCCGAAGGGCCGGAGCTGAAGGGCGCCACCAACCTCGTGCTCGGCGCGCTCGACCATCGCGAGGTGGCGTTCCATCCGCGTGCGTTCCGCGAAATCTACAAGTTCATCTCCGGCCGCGAACCCACGCGCATCGCGATCGTGCCGGAGACCAGCGTGACCTTGAGTGGCCTCGTTTCGGGCACGCCCGGCGGCGTGCCGACCAACCGTCCCGTCGCGGGTGCAACCGTCGATATCTTCCGTGTCGATCCCGACACCGGTGAGCGCAAGGGTGGTGCGGTGCACAGCTCGAAGACAGGTTCCGACGGGCGCTGGGGCACTGCACAGGTCGATCCTGCCTGGTCGCTCGAATTCGTCCTGGCCTCGCCCGGTGCGCCGACGACGCACATCTACCGCTCGCCGTTCCCGCGCTCGTCCGACGTAGTGCATCTGCGGCCGGCGCGCCCGCTCGGGCCGGCGGACAAGGACGCCGGGGCGGTCGCGATCATGTCGCGGCCGCGCGGCTATTTCGGCCTGCCGCGGGACGTGGTGCTGTTCGACGGCAAGGAGCCGGCCGACGTCAAGCCGGGCGTGCCCACGGATGCGGCAGCAACCCTGCGCCTTCCCGCCAGCGAGGTTGGGCGTAACATAGTGGCCCAATTCGGCGAGGAGCGGATCGTGGCACGGGCCTGGCCCGCTTCCGAGAACCGGATTGCCATTGCCGAAATGACTTACTAGCTATTGGCCTGCGTCACAGCTGCGGGAGAGAGCCATGAATATCGCCAGCGTGCGTCGGCCCATCATCCCTCCGGCCCCTCCGCGCGCGCCCGACGACATGTCGTTCTTCGCCCGACTCGCGGTTGTCAGGCAGAACATGATCGCGACCTGGGGACAGCGCGCCTATGAGGAAGACGTCATCCCGGGCCGCTTCTTCTTTCGCAACAGTTTCATCCTGAACCGGCCCGATGCGATCCGGCACGTCCTGCTCAGCAATTACGAGAACTACACGCGCACGCCGGCCGGCATCCGCATGCTGCGCCCCGTGCTCGGCGACGGCCTGCTGATCGCCGAAGGCCATTCCTGGACATTTCAGCGCCGCACCCTGGCGCCGGCCTTCACGCCGCGCGCCACGGTCAATCTGGTCCCGCACATGACGGCGGTGCTCGACGAGACCATCGCCATGCTCGAAGCGCGAACCGGCGAGCCGGTCGACCTGCGCGAGGTCATGCAGCGCATGACGCTCGAGATCGCCGGGCGCACGATGTTCTCGTTCGGCATGGACCGCCACGGCGCGACCTTGCGCAACTTCATCATGGAATATGCCGCGCGGCTGGGACGGCCTTACTTCCTCGACATGCTGTTGCCTGTGTCATGGCCGAGCCCGATGGATTTCGCCCGCGCCCGGTTCCGCAAGCGCTGGACCGCGTTCGTCGCCATGCTGATCGCCGAACGGCGCGCGATGGGCAAGAAGGATGGCGCGCCGCCACGCGATCTGTTCGATCTCATGGACGAGGCGCGCGATCCCGAGACCGGCAAGGGCTTTTCCGACGAACAGCTCGTCGACGAGGTCGCGACCATGATCCTCGCGGGCCACGAGACCACGGCGACCGCGCTGTTCTGGGCGCTCTATCTGCTGGCGCTCGATCCCGACACGCAGGAGGAAGTGGCGTCAGAGGCGCGCGGCGAGCACCTCGACAGCATGGCCGACATCGACCGGCAGAAATTCACCCGCGCGGTGACCGAGGAGACCATGCGGCTCTATCCGCCGGCCTTCCTTGTCGCGCGTGCCGCGCGCGACAAGGACAACGCGGCCGGCGTCGAGATCGGCAAGGGCGACATCATCATGATCGCGCCATGGCTGCTGCACCGGCACGAGAAGCTGTGGGACCAGCCGAACGCGTTCATTCCAAAGCGCTTCCTGTCGAAAGAGGCGCCCGATCGTTTCGCTTACCTGCCGTTCGGCGCGGGCCCCCGCGTCTGCATCGGCGCACCGTTTGCCCAGGCCGAATCCGTGCTGGCGCTGGCGCGGCTGATCGGCGCATTCCGTGTCGAGCTCGCCGACACCGCGCCTGCCGTGATCCCGCTCGGCGTCGTCACGACGCAGCCCGACCACTCACCGATGTTCCGTATCACGCGGCGGTGACGCCGCCCCGTCTGGCCGATGGCGCCATTCCCCCCTATAGAGTTGCGCCATGAGCGATGTCCGGGCCCAGTTTGCCGTTTTGAAACAAACCGCCGATGAAAAGGTGGTTGATGCGATTCAGCACCTCATCGACCACGGCGAGGACCACCAGCTCAATCGCGTGAATGTCATCGACTTCTCGAGATTGCATGGTCTCGACGAGGAGCTGGCCATATCGGGCTTTCTGCATTCGGCCCGGCTCGGCCTGTTCGATCTGGGCTGGAACGTGCTGTGTCCGGGATGCGGCGGCGTGCTGGGGGCGCATTCGACCCTGAAGGGGCTCAGGCCGGACGATTATCACTGCGCGCTGTGCGCCTGCGCCTACAAGGCCTCCGTCGACGACCAGGTCGAGGTGTCCTTCACGGTGAACCCGCGCGTCAGGCGCATAGCGGCGCATGATCCCGATACGCTTCCGGTGTGGGAATATTACAAGCAGGTCTATTGGAGTTCCGGCGTCGACTTCACTGATGAATCCGTTGAAACGTTGGCCGGCGAGGTGGCGCTCGAATCTCGCGAGCTGCCTCAGGGTCAAACGGCGACGGTTTCGCTCACCCTGCCAAGGGAATTCATCATCATCTTCGAGCCGATCACGCACGCTGCCCTGTTCATCGATGTCCAGGGCGATCCGGCCGCGGAACCCCAGGAACTCTCGATCGCCTACGCCACCGAACCGACGCTGACACAGACGATCAGCCTGCGTCCCGGCCCGGTCAGCCTGACGTTCCAGAATCAGGCGAGCACACGCGTCCTGCCGTCGGTGTTCGTCGCGGCCGAAGCGCTCCATCACCTGATCGGCAAGCGGAAGCCGTTCCTCACGGCCAAGCGGATGCTGTCGAACCAGACCTTTCGTGATGTGTTCAAAGCCGACAATCTCAGCATCGACCAGCGGCTCCAGATCACGTCTCTGACCTTTCTGTTCACGGATCTCAAGGGATCGACGGCTCTCTACGAGCGGGTCGGCGATCTCGCCGCCTTCGATCTCGTGCGCGCGCATTTTCACGCGCTGCTCGAGATCATCTCTTCGCAGAAAGGCGCGGTCGTGAAGACGATCGGCGATGCCGTGATGGCGACCTTCATCCGTCCCGAGGACGCGATCGTCGCAGGGCTGCGGATGCGTACGGCGATGGACGACCTCAACAGTCAGCGTGGCACCGACGATCTCATCGTCAAGATCGGTATCCACGAAGGCCCCTGCCTTGCGGTGATGCTCAACGAGCGGCAGGATTATTTCGGCCAGACCGTCAACATCGCCGCGCGCGTGCAGAGCCTGTCGACCGCGCAGGAAATTCACATCACCGGTCCGGTGCTGGACGCTCCCGCCGTGGCCGAGGTGCTCGAGCAACGCGCGATCAAGCCGATCCAGAAGCAGGCCGCGCTGCGCGGCATCGCCGACAAGATGGTGGTGTACGAGATACCGTGAGGCATCTTTCGTCATTCCGGGGCGCGCGCAGCGCGAGCCATGGTGCGCCATTGCGTACCTGAGAAACTCGAGATTCCGGGCCCATCGCCCCGGAATGACCGTGCCCAGATTGCCGAAACGTAATGCGGCGCGCGGAACTGACGCACGTTGCGCCGGTTGGGTTTCCCGCTCATATAATGGTGGTAACGGCCGCGCTCGTTGCGGCGTCATCAATCTCGGTAGGACCTCATGCTGGACGGCTTGCGCCAATTCATCACCGACATTGTTGCTCCTCACGACCAGACCCGCGCATTCGGCGAAAGCGATTACCGGCTCGCGGCCACGGCGCTGCTGATTCACGTGGTTTCGCTGGACGGCCAGCCGACCGCAGCCGAGCAGCGCAAGCTGCATGGCCTGATCGAGAGTCATTTCGGACTGGACCGCGGCACCGCGGATCGCCTGATCGCGGACGCCACGGAGGTCGAAGGCGATGCGGTCGATCTCTATCGCTTCACCAGCGTCATCATGCGCTCGCTCGACGAAGAGGGCCGCAAGCGCATCGTTCAAATGATGTGGGAGCTGGTCTATGCCGACGGCCAGGTCACCGAGTTCGAGGACAACGTCGTCTGGCGCGCATCCGACCTGCTCGGCATTTCCCAGCGCGACCGGATCGAGCTGAAGCACGCCGTTGCAGAGCGTGCCGGTGGACAGGTCAGGGATAGCGCCGTCGGCGGCTGACAGCGCTCGCTCGGGCACTCGTGGTCTCCAGGCACATGAAGAAACTTTAATCTATTCGACACCCGCGTCGCACTGCCCTGCAAATCAACGGTTTTCGGCACGGCCTGTCGTTCTGCTCAAGCCGCCATGCTGCCAATGCGGCTTGCCTGTTGCGCACGGCCTATGCTCTCGTTCCGTCGTTGCCGGGGCGGGAAGAGTTGAATTCGAGAGAGTTGGACGTGGTTGAGCGGGTAACGCTGATTACTGGTGCCTCGGCCGGCATCGGGGTGGAGCTGGCGCGCGTGTTTGCCGCCAATGGACATCGCCTCGCATTGACGGCGAGACGTGCGGATCGGCTCGAAGCGCTCGCAAGCGAGCTCGCTGCCAAGGGCGGCAAGAAGCCGATCGTGATCGCCTGCGATCTCGAGCAACGCGATGCCGGCGAAACCATCGCGGCAGCGCTCGCCGCCGAAGGCGTTGAGCTCGATCATCTCGTCAACAATGCCGGCTTCGGCGTGTTCGGCGATGCCATCGAGTGCGATCGCACCGAGCAGCTCGGCATCGTCGACGTCAACGTCCGGGCCCTGACGGACCTGTCGCTGCGATTTGCCGATCAGCTCATCAGGAACAAGGGCGGCCTGCTCAATGTCGGATCGGTCGCAGGCTTCCTGCCCGGGCCCGGCATGGCCGTCTACTACGCGTCCAAGGCCTATGTGATCTCCTTGACCGAAGCGTTGCGGGCGGAGCTCGCGCCGCACGGCGTCCGCGTCACCGTGCTCTGCCCGGGCCCGGTGCCGACCGAATTCCAGGCCCGCGCGCGCGTCGGATCGGAACATGATACGGCCCTTCTCAACGTCTCTGCCACTGAAGTTGCGCAGGAGGCGTATCGCGGCCTGATGGCCAACAAACGGGCAGTGCTGCCGGGTCTCGGCATCAAGATCGTGCCGTTCGCGCTGCGTTTCTTCCCGCGCGGCTTCATCCTCGCCGCCACCAGCCGGTTCCAGCGGCAGAGGCGCTGAGACCGCCCTCCGCACCCGGAATGGCCCGGAGCTTGCTTCAAGAGCCGTGCGTGTGTGCGCCAACTCACACGATGTTAACCGTCGCTTAGCTATGCTGGCGGCCTGAACCGATAGCACTCGCAGAGGCCATGTCGTTCCGCACGGACAGGTTTGGTGGCGCAGAGGTGGTCGCCTTCCCACGGAGGGCGCAGAGCGCGGCCGCCCCTGAAACCCGGCGGCCGGTTCTGATCGTGCTGCATCAGGAATGCTCGACACCGGGCCGCGTCGGCAATGCGCTGCGCGCGCTCGGCCATCGCCTCGACATCCGCCGTCCGCGCTTCGGCGATCCCTTGCCCGAGACGCTCGATCGGCATGCCGGCGCCGTGATCTTCGGCGGCCCGATGAGCGCCAACGATTCCGACGACTACATCCGCCGCGAGATCGACTGGATCGAAATTCCGCTCCGCGAGCAGCGGCCCTTGCTCGGCATCTGCCTGGGGGCGCAGATGCTGGCGATGCAGCTCGGGGCCCGCGTCGCGCCGCATGCGCGCGCGTTGACCCAGATCGGCTACTACCCGATCAGGCCGACCGCCGCGGGGCATGCGCTCTGCCCGCATTGGCCGGCGCAGGTCTATCACTGGCATCGCGAGGGATTCGAGCTGCCTGAAGGCGCCGAGTTACTCGCCGAAGGCGATGATTTTCCGGTGCAGGCGTTCCGTGCCGGCAATGCTTTCGGCGTGCAGTTCCACCCCGACGTGACCTACGCGATGATGTGCCGCTGGACCACGCGCGGCTATGACGGCTTCAGCGCGCCCGGTGCGCGGCAGCGGCACCATCATTTCGCGGATCGTGCCGTCTATGATGCTGCCGAACGCGCCTGGCTCGATCATTTCATCGGCGGCTGGCTGGCGCGCCGGCCGGTGCTGGCGCAAGCCGCCGAGTGATCGCGCCTCCACGCAAGTCCTTGCCCCTTCGCTGGATATGCTAGGCTCTCCGCCAACGAGCACGGCACCAATGCGTGCCGGCCGACAAGGGAGAGCGCCGTGGCCTACGAACACATTCTCTATGAGGTGAGCGACAAGATCGCGACCATCACGCTCAACCGCCCGGATCGCATGAACGCCTGGACGCCGGTCATGGAGCGCGACGTGCGTCACGCGATGGAGACGTCGAACGCCGACGACAATGTCCGTGTCATCGTGCTCACCGGCGCGGGCCGGGCCTTCTGCGCCGGCGCCGATATGGACGCGCTGAAGGGGCTCGACCCCGACGACGTCAGGCGCGCCTCGAACCTGCCGCCATTCGACATGAACCGCCGGCCGGATTGGCAGACGCGCTACGGCTATTACCCTTCGATCAAGAAGCCCGTGATCGCCATGCTCAATGGCGCCACGGCCGGCATCGGCCTCGTCCACGCGCTCTATTGCGATCTGCGCTTTGCCGCCGACAACACCGTGTTCACCACCGCCTTTGCGCGGCGCGGCCTGATCGCCGAGCACGGCATCAGCTGGATGCTGCCGCGCATCGTCGGCCACGCCCATGCAATGGATCTGCTGCTCTCGGCGAGGCGCGTGTCGAGCGAGGAGGCGCTGCGGATCGGGCTAGTGAACCGGCTTTCTTCGCCTACGATGCTGCGCGAGGAGACCTATGCCTATGCACGCGACCTCGCCGATTTCGTCTCGCCGAGCGCGATGGCCGTGATCAAGCGCCAGCTCTACGAGGTGCCGTTCCAGACCCTCGCCGAGGCGACGATCGAGGCCAACAGGGAGATGATGGTGGCGCTGGCCGGCAGCGATTTCAGGGAAGGCGTGGCGAGCTTCATGGAGAAGCGGCCGCCGAGGTTTACGGGGAGGTAGGGGGTTCTACGGAGAAGGTCCGCCGTCGCCCTTCGGGCTATGGCGGGACAGCCTTCGCTCACTTCGCTACGAGGGACTTCCCTAGGCTTGCCCAGCCGAAGCTCGCGAACCGAGCGAAGCGTGGTGGAGCCAGGCGGGATCGAACCGCCGACCTCGTCATTGCGAACGACGCGCTCTCCCAGCTGAGCTATGGCCCCTTTGCTGGCCGCTCTGGTGAACGCGGCCGACAACCGGGCGCCATTTAAGTCCCCGCCAAGGTCAAGTCAAGGACGGGTGTCACCCGGTTTTAGCCGTCCTGGCGCCGACTTCCCTTGTTTGGACCTGACGGAACCGATATCTAGCAAAAGGCGTCAATCCCGATCGCAGCCTGAGTTTTCATAGCCAGAGTCTTCAATAGCCATGCGTGCCGTTCTCGACATCGTCATCATCGTGCTCGACCTCTATGTCTGGCTGCTGATCGCCTCCGCGATCCTGTCCTGGCTGATCGCCTTCAACGTGGTGAACACCCGCAACCAGTTCGTTTCGGCGGTGGCGGAGTTCCTGTACCGGATCACCGAGCCGCTGCTGGCACCGATTCGCAATTTCCTGCCCAGCCTCGGCGGTCTCGACATCTCGCCGATCATCCTGATCCTGATCATCATGTTCATCGAGCGGGTGATCCTGTACTACGTCTACCCCAACGTTGTCTGAGCAGGCTGGAGCGCCTTGGTTGCGAAAGAGGCTTCCAGAGAACCCTGGCGTTACTCGGCCGCAGGACTCAGCATCGCGCTACGGGTGACGCCGCGCGGCGGACGCGACGACATCGATGGGATCGAGCAATTGTCGGATGGCCGCAGCGTGCTCAAGGTGCGGGTGCGCGCCATCGCCGATGGCGGCGAGGCCAACAAGGCGGTTTTGGTGCTGCTGGCGAAATCGCTCGGCGTACCCAAGGCCAGCGTCAGGTTGCTGTCCGGGGCCACCTCGCGGCTGAAGCAGATCGCGGTCGATGGCGACCCGGCGCGGCTCGGAGAAGCCCTGCGCCAGCTCGTCCAACTCAAATCTGCGGCGCCCAAATCGACGGACTGAGGAACTGACATGACGGCCCAAATCATCGATGGAAAAGTGATCGCCGCGGAGCTTCGGGCGCGCGTCGCCGACGAGGTGACCCGCGTCAAGCGCGAGCACGATCTGGTGCCGGGCCTTGCGGTCGTGCTGGTCGGCAACGACCCCGCCAGCGAGGTTTATGTCCGCTCCAAACATACCCAGACCCAGGCCGCGGGCATGGCCTCGTTCGAGCACAAGCTGCCGGCCGACGTCTCGCAGGCAGACCTGCTGGCGCTGGTCGCCAAGCTCAACCGCGATCCCGCCGTGCACGGCATTCTCGTACAATTGCCGCTGCCGAAGGGGCTGAACACCGAGGCCGTGATCAACGCCATCGACCCCGCCAAGGACGTCGATGGCCTGCACCCGAACAATGCCGGCCGGCTCGCCGGCGGCTTCGAGGCGCTGTCGCCCTGCACGCCGCTCGGCTGCATCATCCTGACCAAGAGCGTGCACGCATCGCTCGAAGGCATGAACGCGATCGTCATCGGCCGCTCCAACCTGGTCGGCCGTCCGCTGGTGCAATTGCTGCTGAACGAGAACGCCACCGTGACGATCGCGCATTCGCGCTCGCGCGACCTGCCCGGGCTCGTGAAGAAGGCGGACCTCGTCTATGCCGCGGTCGGGAGGCCCGAGATGGTGCGCGGCGATTGGCTGAAGCCGGGCGCGACCGTGATCGATGTCGGCATCAATCGCATCCCGAAGGAGGACGGCAAGACGCGCCTCGTCGGCGACGTCGCCTATCAGGAAGCGCTCGAAGTGGCCGGTGCCATCACGCCGGTGCCGGGCGGCGTCGGCCAGATGACGGTCGCGTGCCTCTTGGTGAATACGCTGCGTGCGGCGTGTGCGATCGCGGGGCTGGCGAAGCCGGCGGTGTAAGTGAGTGTCATTCCGGGGCGGCTCGCAGAGCCGAACCCGGAATCTCGAGCCACAAACATCTGGATTCCGGGTTCGCGCTTCGCGCGCCCGGGAATGACGATAGGCTTCAGCCCTTTTTCTTCTTCTCGCGGTCCATGCCTTCGAGGATGAGCCTGTGCGCGTCCTCCGGGCCGCCCCAGCGCAGGATCTTCACCCACTTGCCCTTTTCGAGATCCTTGTAGTGCTCGAAGAAGTGCTGGATCTGCTGGAGCGTGATATCCGGCAAGTCGGAATAGCTCTTCACCTTGTCATAGCGCTGCGTCAGCTTGGACGACGGCACCGCCAGGATCTTCTCGTCGCCGCCGGCCTCGTCTTCCATGAACAGGACGCCGACCGGGCGCACGCTCATGACGGCGCCGGGGATGATGGCGCGGGTGTTGATGATCAGCACGTCGCAGGGATCGCCGTCGTCCGACAGTGTGTGCGGGATGAAGCCGTAATTACCGGGGTAGCGCATCGGCGTGTAGAGGAAGCGGTCGACCACCAGCGTGCCGGCCTCCTTGTCCATCTCATACTTGATCGGTTCGCCGCCAACGGGGACTTCAATGATGACATTGACGTCCTGGGGTACGTTTTTCCCGATCGAGACCGCATCGATACGCATTCAAGGCTCCGTTGTTGCCGAGGACCAATCGCGCCCGGCAGCGATTTTGGCGCTGTCATACGCGGGCTTGGCCCGTTGATCCATCGCGTTCTTGTGAAATAATGAATCCAGCGATCACCGGCGCGAGAGGCGGCGGTATCGACGGACGGGGAACGCCGCCCGGCAGGATTTCAGCAGCTTAATTGGTCCAGGCGAAGGCAACCTTGTCGAGCGCCTTCGGCCCGAACCGCTCGGAAGAGCGCGCCACCATGCGGCCGCCCAAGGTCCGGTAGAACTCGGTCGCCGGATCGTTGTCCGAGAGCGCCCACACCACCATGCTCTTCAACCCGCTCTGCATGAGGTCGCGGCGGGCGGCCGCGAACAGGCGGCGGCCGAAGCCGAGGCCTTGAAACTCGGGCCGCAGGTAAAGCTCGTAAATCTCGCCGTCGAAATGCAGGCTGCGGGCCCGGTTGCGGCCGTAATTGGCGTAGCCGGCGATCTTGTCACCGAACACCAGCACGCTGACGCGGCTGCCCTTGCGAATCGCGCTGTCCCACCACTGCGGACCGCGGCGATTGATCAGCTTCTCCAGCTCGGCGCCGGGGATGATGCCCTGATAGGCCGAACGCCAGGCTTCGTCATGGGTCGACGCCACCGCAGTTGCATCTGCAGCTTTGGCCGGCCGAACCTCGATCAGGGTTGTGCTCATGGACGCGATCAAACCAAGTCGCCGCGCCGGCGGCAAGACCTATCGTTAATTATCGGTTAACCTGTGGATTTTCTGCATCAGTATTATGACCATGTTGTACCGAAAGAGGACAGGCCGCCGTTGCAATGGGCAATGGCGGGGCGAGGGCCGGTGCAAAACTCCGTTACGGCCGCGAACGAACGGCCATGGCTTCGCAGAAAGTCCACCAAGAATGATTCGTTCCTACTAGGCTGCGGGTCGCTGTTCGCGTGCGTCCCTGGCAATTCATGCGGCTCCTCAATACCATCGCGCTCCTGCCACTGCTGGCCTTGCTGACTGCGCTACCTCTGGGCGCACAGGTCGCGTTCGGGCCATCGGGCGCGGAGAGCGAACCGTTACGTCGTCAAGACTGGCTTGTGCCGTCACCGGACACCGGCGTTGCTGCGCGTGCCCTGCTGTTTCGCCCCACCGGACCAGGTCCGTTCCGCCTCGTGGTGATCGCGCACGCCTCGACGCAGAATGCGCTGCGTCGCGCGCAAATGCCGCAGCCGGAATACCGCCCGCTCGCCGCCCACCTCGTTGCGCGTGGCTTTGCCGTCTTGGTGCCGGAGCGGCCCGGCCATGGCGCGACCGGCGGCCGCTATCTCGAGGATCAGGGCGGCTGCGACGAGGCCGATTACGCAGGCTCGGGCCGCGCCACGGCCAACGCAATCAAGCTTGCGCTGGACCATCTGCAAAAACAGGATTTCATCCGCAAGGACGCCGCGATCGTGATCGGCCATTCCGCGGGGGGATGGGGTGCGCTGGCGCTCGCCAAGGCCGATCCGAAGGCGATCTCCGCGATCGCAGTGTTTGCGCCGGGGCGCGGCGGCCATGCCGATGATGAGCCGACCCGAATCTGCGCGCCGGACAGGCTGCTCGCCGCCGCAGCTGAGTTCGGAAAGGCGGCGCGGATTCCCTTTACATGGCTCGTTGCAGGCAATGACAGCTATTTCACGCCGGCCTTCTCGCAGAGACTGGTTGATGCGTTCCGCGGCAGCGGCGGCAACGCCGAGTTTCGCGCGCTGCCGGCCGTGGGCAGCGAGGGCCACTGGATGATCGAAACCGACGCCGGGGTAAAAGCCGCAAGCAGCGAACTCGCGCGGGCCCTGAATCCGCCCAGGCCTGTGGCGACCAAGAAGCCATGACGCTGTATTTCCTGGTCAAGTTTCTTCATGTGCTCGGCGCCATCGTCATCCTCGGCACAGGAACCGGCATCGCCTTCTTCATGCTGATGGCGCATCGCACGGCCGACGTGGCGTTCATCGCCCGAACCGCCTCGGTCGTCGTGATTGCGGATGCGATGTTCACGCTGTCGGCTGTGATCCTGCAGCCGATCACGGGGGGCCTGCTGATGGCCCTCTCCGCCACGTCGATCACCGAACACTGGCTGCTCACATCGCTCGCGCTCTATGTCTTTGCAGGCCTGTTCTGGATCCCGGTCGTCTACATGCAGATCGAGATGCGCGATCTCGCGCGCAGGGCCGCCGCCCAGCATGGTACACTCCCACACCGCTATTTCGTCCTGTTCCGCCGCTGGTTTGTGTTCGGCTTCCCCGGCTTTGGGGCAACCATGCTGATCCTGTGGCTGATGATCGCAAAACCGTTCTGAGAGAAGCGATGAGTGAGCAAACCATCCTGGTGCTCGGCGCCTCCGGCCTGATCGGCCGCTTCCTCACCGATGATCTGCGCGAACGCGGCTTTCGCGTTGTCGGCATGGCACGCAGGCTGTCTGCGGCGCAGAGGATGAGCGCGCTGGACCTGGAGCTGCCGATCCTTTCGCTGGATGCCGCCGCGCTGACGCGTCTCCTGAACGAGAATACGGTAAGCGTCGTCGTAAACTGCCTCGGCGTGCTCCAGGATGGACCGGGCAGCAACACGGGCGCTGTGCATCGCGACCTCGTCGCGCGGCTGCTTCAGGCGATCAGCGACAGTAGTCGTGCAATCCGGTTGGTGCACATATCGATTCCAGGTTCCGCGAAAGCCGATCGTACCGCCTTCGCCACGACCAAGCGCGAGGGCGAGCACCTGATCGCAGCCAGTGGCATTCCTCATGCGATCCTGCGACCCGGCTTCGTGGTTGCGCCATCGGCCTATGGCGGCAGCGCCATGCTCCGCGCCCTTGCTGCCTTCCCCATCGATTTACCGGCAAGAGAAATGGCAACGCCATTCCAACCGGTGGCGATCGAGGATATCTCCGCGACCATCGCCTGGCTCGCAGCACGCGACATCGACGACGCCTCGCTGACAGCGGTAAGCTGGGACCTGATGCAAGCCGAACCGGTTAGCATGGCCGGGGTCATCAAGACATTTCGTGTCGCATTTGGCACCGAAGGATGGCCTCGCATCGGGATGCCGGCTTTCATGCTCGATCTAGGCGCACGTCTCGGGGATCTTGCCAGTCATCTCGGCTGGATGCCGCCGATGCGCTCGACGGCCATCGCCGAACTCCGTCGCGGCGTGGCGGGCGATCCCTCCGCATGGATCGCTGCGACGGGGATCACGCCGAAGAAGCTGACTGATGTGCTCGGGCGCCATCCCGCCACCATCCAGGACAAATGGTTCGCGCGCCTGTTTCTGATCAAGGCCCTGATCTTCGCGAGCCTGGTCGGTTTCTGGCTCGTCTCCGGCTTCATCGCACTGTTCGTGTCCTATCCGGCCGCCGCCGCCATCTTGAGCGCGCATAACTTTCCGCCCGCGCTGGTCGATCCCATCACCATCGGCACCAGCCTGATGGACATGAGCATCGGCCTCCTGATCGCCTTCCGGCGTACCGCTGCCTTTGGGTTGATTGCGGGCATCGTCGCCTCGCTTGGCTATATGGTGGGCGCGGCGATCCTGACGCCCGACCTGTGGGTCGAGCCCCTCGGCGCGCTGGTGAAAACGGGACCGGCGATCGTGCTGATGGTCGTCGCGCTCCTGATGCTGGACAACCGCTGATGAGCAAGTGGCCCGACGACGACGTGATCCTGTTCGACGGCGTCTGCATCTTCTGCTCGCGCTGGGTCCGGTTCGTTGCGAAGCGCGACATCGGGAAGAGGTTTCGTTTCACGCCGATCCAGTCGGACTATGGAACGCGGTTGGCGAGCGAATTCGGCATCGATCCCGATGATCCCGACACCAACGCGGTGGTTCATGGCGGCGAGGTCTTCACGAAGTCGGATGCCGCGCTGACCGTGCTGTCGCTGTTGCCGGGATGGGGTTGGGTGCGCGCCTTGTTTGCGATCCCAAAGCCGCTGCGAGACGCCGCCTACGGCCTCGTCGCGCGCAACCGCTATCGCATCTTCGGAAGGTACGACGCATGCTTCGTGCCTGATGCTGATCTGCGGGCGCGGGTGATCGAGTAGCGCGTCATCGCGGGCGCGCCGTGCCCAGGACGACCAAAGCTTCCTTCGCCGCCCGCTCGCCGCTGTCTCTCGCGCCATGGGCGGTCGAGAAGAAATTCGGCGATGTGGCCTCGCCGGCAAAGAACAGCCGGCCGTCGACCGGCGCGGCCAGCACGGCGCGATCACCGGCATGGCCCGGCAGCGCGTGCGAATAGGAGCCGCGGGCGAACGGATCGTGCGCCCAGCGCGATTCGCGCAACGGCCTCAGCTTGCGCCTGATGTCATTGCCGAGGAAGGCGGCGATCTCGTCGATGCTCTGGGCGGCGAAGGCACCCTCGCCCGCATCTTCCAGCTCGCGCGCGAACCGGCCTCCGAAGAAGCCGTCGATGCAGGGCTGGCCGAAGGGACGGATGTGGTAGGTGCCCATCTCCGTGCGCATGGTGGCGCCACGGAGGTTTCCCTCGACCGGAAAGGCTTCGGCGCCGTCGAGCGCCAGCGTCACCTTGTCGTCGACGCCGAGCGGCAGGCCGCGCGCGGCATCGACCTTGACGGGCAGCGCCGGAGAGAAGCGGATGGCCTCGTCGGCGATCAGATTGGTCGGCACGGTGACGATCACGGCCTCGGCCTCGACCGTTCCGCGCGACGTCTCGAGGCGGATGCGCTTGCCGGAATGGTCGATCAGCGTGACGTTGCAGTTCAGTGCGACCGGGCACGGCGCGCCATAGGCGGCGATCAGCGTCCCGTAACCGGCGCGCACGCGCCAATTGAAATAGGTGTCCTCGTAGGCCTCCATGTCGAGGAGCGAGACTTGGTCGAGCTCGCACCCGTTCACGTAGGTCGAGATCGCGTCGATCATCGGATTCCAGCGATTGCCCGGCTCGAGATAGAAGGAGGCAGGTGCATCCTCACCCTGCTCCGCCGCCTCCCAGATGCGCTCGTAGAATTCGTCGATGGCCTGCACGAACGCCTTGCGCTCGGCTTCCGGAAACGCATCGCCAAAGGCGCGGTCGCCCCAGGGCGGCAGGTCCGTGTTGATCTCGAAACCGAGCCGCTTGGCGATTGCGACGAAAGAATTCTTGTCGGCCGAGTGAAGCCAGCCGCAGCCGACATCGAATGTCACCTCAAGCGAGGCCTGCACCGTCCATGCGCGGCCGCCGAGGCGATCGCGCGCTTCAAGCACGATGGCGGAGAGTCCTGTGTCCTTCAGCGCATGCGCAGCGCCCAGCCCGGCCGCGCCGGCTCCGATGATCGCGACATCGACGAAGGAAGGAAGGGAACTCATGGTCCGGCTCTAGCACGTTCCCCGCAGGGGCTAAAGCTGCCCACGCGATCGTGTTCCTATCCGGTCCGGGACTAAGTTCGTCGGGAGGCACAGCACCCTTGCGCTGGTGCCACCTGTTTTGGCGATTACCCTAGAAATGGTGGGCACGCTGCGCTTTGCCCACCTACGCTACAGTGCTGGATGCCCCGGTCGAGCCGGGGCATGACAGTGAGTGAGAGCGGCGGCTTACGCCACCGCTTCCTTGGCCTTTTCGGCGCGCTTGCGCTCGTTCGGGTCGAGGTGCTTCTTGCGCAGGCGGATCGACTTCGGGGTGACCTCGACCAGCTCGTCGTCCTCGATATAGGCGAGCGCCTTTTCCAGCGTCATGCGGATCGGCGGCGTCAGGCGCACGGCTTCGTCCTTCGAGGTGGTGCGGATGTTGGTGAGCTGCTTGCCCTTGAGCACGTTGATCTCGAGATCGTTGTCGCGGGTGTGCTCGCCGACGATCATGCCCTTGTAGACCTTCCAGCCCGGCTCGATCATCATCGGGCCGCGGTCTTCCAGCTTGAACATGGCGTAGGCCACCGCTTCGCCCTGGTCGTTGGAGATCAGCACGCCGTTGCGGCGGCCCTGGATCTCGCCCTTGTACGGGGCATAGCCGTGGAACAGGCGGTTCATGATCGCCGTGCCGCGGGTGTCGGTGAGGAGTTCGCCCTGGTAGCCGATCAGGCCGCGGGTGGGCGCGTAGAACACCAGGCGCTGGCGGTTGCCGCCGGAGGGCTTCATCTCGATCAGCTCGGACTTGCGCTCGCTCATCTTCTGCACGACAACGCCGGAGTGCTCCTCGTCGACGTCGATCACGACCTCCTCGATCGGCTCCATCGTGGCTCCGGTGGCCTCGTCCTTCTGGTAGACGACGCGCGGACGCGACACCGAGAGCTCGAAGCCTTCACGGCGCATGGTCTCGATCAGGATCGCGAGCTGCAATTCGCCGCGGCCCGAGACTTCCATCGCGTCCTTGTCGGCGGCCTCGACCACGCGCAGCGCGACATTGCCTTCCGCCTCGCGCAGCAGGCGGTCGCGGATCATGCGGCTCGTCACCTTGTCGCCTTCGGTGCCGGCGAGCGGGGAGTTGTTGACGATGAACGACATCGACACGGTCGGCGGATCGATCGGCTGCGCCGGCAGCGGCACCTCGACGGTCGGATCGCAGAATGTGTCGGCGACGGTCCCCTTGGTCAGGCCGGCAATGGCAACGATGTCGCCGGCTTCGGCTTCATCGAGCGGCGTGCGCTCGAGGCCGCGGAAGGCCAGGATCTTGGTGATACGCCCGGACTCGACCAGCTTGCCCTCGGCATTCAGCACCTTGACCTGCTGGTTCGGCTTCAGCACGCCCGACGAGATACGGCCGGTGATGATGCGGCCGAGATAGGGGTTGGCCTCCAGGATGGTGCCGATCATCCGGAACGGACCTTCCTCCACCTTGGGCGCCGCGACGTGGCGCAGGATCAGGTCGAACAGCGGCTCCATGCCCTTGTCCTTGGGACCCTCCGGGCTCTCGGCCATCCAGCCCTGCTTGGCCGACCCGTAGAGGATCGGGAAGTCGAGCTGCTCCTCGCTGGCGTCCAGCGCGGCGAACAGGTCGAACACCTCGTTGATGACTTCGGTCGGGCGCGCGTCGGGACGGTCGACCTTGTTGATGACGACGATCGGCTTGAGACCGACCTTGAGCGCCTTGGAGACCACGAACTTGGTCTGCGGCAGCGGGCCTTCGGCGGCGTCGACCAGTACCAGGGCGCCGTCCACCATGTTGAGGATGCGCTCGACCTCGCCGCCGAAATCGGCGTGGCCGGGCGTGTCGACGATGTTGATGCGGGTGTCCTTCCACTGCACCGAGGCGGCCTTGGCCAGGATGGTGATGCCGCGCTCGCGCTCCAGGTCGTTGGAGTCCATGGCGCGATCCGTCAGCTTCTGGTTTTCGCGGAACGTGCCGGACTGCTGGAGGAGCTTGTCGACCAGGGTTGTCTTGCCGTGGTCGACGTGGGCGATGATGGCAACGTTACGAAGATTCATGAGTGAGCTTCTTTGCGGTCGAACAATGGGTTAAGCGCGATCTCGCCGGTCGGACCGGGACCTCTTCTCGAAACAACGCTGGAAGACTGGAAACGGGGCGCTTTCCGCCCAAAAAGGAAGCCCGGCCATATCAGACCGGGCGCCCTGCGCGTTGCGGCGCAATATATGCAAAAACGGCCAAAAAACAATGTGTTCTTTGGCCGTTGGTTGACTGAATTTTATCCGGGAGTTTCCGGAGGTTAGGCGGAAAGCCGGACTTAGCTGCGGCGGCCCTTGATGGCCGCCCAGATCAGGGCGACGCCCCCGATGCCCACGACGATCCCCAGAAAAACCAGCGGAGCGATATCGCCGGCAATCTTGCCGTCCTCGACCACCGACATGCCGCCGAACAGCAGTGCGCAGAGACCCGGCAGCAACATGAAGATGCCGAAGATCGCCATCAGCGCGGTCAGGCACCCGCCGCGCTTGTCCGTCGGGGCGGGAGGCGGCGCGGCCGGTGGCGCCGGCGGCGGTGTGTCGCTGATGCTCATGCCTGAAGGACTCCCTCGCGCGCCGGCGCGGCCAGCCCGACGCGGATGCCGTCGATCTGTCCGTTGCGATAAAAGAGATTGTAGGTGTCGAACGGAATGATCGCGCCCTGCTCCGTCACGAAATGGATGCAGCTGCGCTTGACGTTGCCGACGCAGAAATTGAAGCGGTCGAGGAACTGCACGATGGTGACGCGGAAGACGTTCTCGTAAGTGAGGCCCTGCGGCACCTCGAAGCTCGGCAGGCAGCACAGCAGTTCGCAGACGCGCTCGGAGGTGTTGAGCGGGCCCGACGACAGCGAGAACAGATCGACGAATTTCTCCCGCAACACCGGATATTTCTCCGGGCTGATCGTGTTGGGCATCACCGCAACGAGTTGCTCCTGCGGGATCAGTGAGGTCAGCGGCAGCACCTTCTCACCGTTGCGCAGGCCATAGCCGATCGAGATGCTCTCGGGATTGCAGGGCAGCGGGATCATGTCCTTGTCGCCGAACACGCCGGTCTCGACGACGCGGTTGCGGATCTCCGACAGCATGATGCGGTCGGTGGTCTTGTCGAAATTCTCGTTGCGGCCGGCGTCCTGCACCGGCTGCAGCGTGACGCCGCGAACGCATGTCCAGGTCAGCGCGTGGCGCACGATGTCGCCGATTTCGGCGTCGTTGATGCCGCGCTTGATGGTCGCGACCAGCGTTGTCGACACGCCATAATGCTCGAGATTTTCCAGCGCCTGCTGGCGGATTTTTCGCAAATCCGCGCCGCGCAGATCGATCAGGGCGTCGCGCTGGAGCGAGTCGAACTGGAGATAGACCTCCAGCCCGCGCCTGGTCTCGGCAAGCCGCGCCACGAAATCCTTCTCACGCGCGATGCGAAGGCCGTTGGTGTTGATCATGACATGTCGGATCGGCCGCGCGCGCACGGCGTCCAGGATCGCGAAGAAATCCGGATGCAACGTCGGCTCGCCGCCGGATATCTGCACGAGATCGGGCTCGCCTTCGCTCGCCACCAGCGCGTCGAGCATCTTCTCCACCGTTGCGAGCGGCGTGAATTTCGTTCGTGCCGGGGAGGATTCGGCGAAGCAGACCGGACAGGTGAGATTGCAGTGCTCGGTGATCTCGATCAGCGCGAGGCAGGAATGCTGCTCGTGGTCGGGACAGAGGCCGCAATCATAGGGGCAGCCGAATTCCGTGCGCCGCTGGAATTGCAGCGGCCGGTCGCCCGGCTTGATGAATTCCTTGCACAGGCGCCAATAGGCGGCATCCGTCGACACCAGCGTCGACTGCACGCCATGCTCCCCGCAGCGCTTTTCGTACCAGACCTCGTTGTCCTGGATCTGGATCTTGGTCGGTACCAGCTTCAGGCAGGTTTCGCAGAGGGATTGGGTCTGACCCCAAAAGATATAGGGACGCGACTTACGCAACGGCGCGTTCATGCAGGGATCTCGCTTTGGACGCCGTCGCCAGCATGAATGCGGCATAGAGCAGGATGGACAGCGACAGCAGGTGAAACAGGGTGAGCGGGCCGATTAGCGTGGCGTACGGCTTGAGGAATTCCCACAGGAAGCGTTGCGCTCCGTAATAGGCGAGCACCAGGTAGAAACCATTGGTGATCGCAAAGGCGTTCCGGTTCAACACCGCCACGACATAAGCGAGCGCGAACAGGGCCATGGCCGCGCTCTCGTAAAGCTGCACGGGATGGCGGCGAACGCCGTCGCCGAAATCATGGCCCACGGGCAACGCCGTCGGCGTACCATAGGTGAAGTCGTCGAGACCTGCGAAATAGCAGCCGATCCGGCCGATCGCGATGCCCACGGCCAGCGGCAGGGCGAACCGTGCCCCCGTGCGCAAGGAGATGCCGGCGGACCATTTGTAGAGTTCGATCGCCACGATGCCGCCGGCCAGCGCGCCCTCGACCGATCGCGCAATGCCGCTTTGGCCCGACAGCCACAGATTGGCCGAGCCAAACAGATAGGCGCCGCTACCGGCCCCGAACACCAGCGCGGCGATGTAGGGCAGTTCGAAGGATTGCGAGGGAAACCGCAGGCCCTGTCGCGACAGCCAGAAGATGGCAGCAGCAGCCGCCAGCCACGCCAAGACGTCGAAGAGAGTGTGAAGCAAAGCCCCGCTCATGAGGGGGAGAGCATAGCACGGTTACGTTCAGGAAAGCGCGATGCCTATACCTCGTTCTCCCGCAAGGGGAGAAGAAAGAGCAGACTGCGCCTTATCCCGCCTCCCGCTCCTCGGCCGGGTAGACGCCGCGCAGCACCTCCTCGAAATGCAGCTTCACGGCGTCGTTGCACAGGCAGGCGCGCAGCTTGAGACCGTCGCGGTTGCGGACCAGGATCGATCCGCGCCGCGTGTCGAGCACGCCTTCAGCCTTGAACGACTGGAGCACGCGGCTGGCATAGCTGCGCCCGACCCCGAGCAATGTTGCGAGCTGTTCGTGGGTCAGCGGCACGCTGCTCTCGTCGCCGGTGCGCTCCATCGCCGCCAGGATCCATTTGGCGGTGCGCTGTTCGATCGAGTGAATGGCATTGCACGCCGTCGACTGGAATATCTGGGCCAGCATGCAATCGGCGTAGCGGGCGAAGATATTGCGCAGCGAAGATGATCGCAGCTTGGCCGCTTCGAGCTTGGCGACATGAATGCGCGCAAACGGCCCACCGAACTTCACGCAGATGCGGGTATAGGCCGGCAGAAATCCCTCGCTGACGATGCCGCCGACCGCGCCCTCGCGGCCGACCAGAATGGTCTCGACGTCGCGGCCGTCCTCGTTGGGGACGAGGAATGTCGCGAGCGACGGCCCGCAGGGGAAGTGGACGACCTGCACGTCATCGCCGGGATTGTAGAGCAAATGGCCCGCTGCCCCGTCCTCGACGGCTACGTACGGCGCCAGCAGGGCGTAGTCGGCCTGGCTCAGACGCCTCAGCAGATTGTTGGCCGGCCGGCTCTCGACCTCGGTGACCTTGCCGATTCGCACATCCATTCTGAACCCCCGTCCTTCCTCCCACATTAGCGAGTTCCATCCGCTCCCTGTGTGCACAAGTGGACAGACCCAGGAACGTTCCTGTGGTGAGTTTCGTTCCAGGAACCCTCCGATGCGCGCTAGGCGCTGGTATCGGGGTGCGGCACCCCAATAAGAAACCCCTAGCAAAGATGCGATCATGGCACCCGCTCATTCCAATGGCGCGCCGGAAGACGTTCTCATCGTCGAGGACGACCCGATCATCGCCATCGATTTCGAGGACCGCCTCCTCGGATTCGGGGTTGCGGGTGTGCGCACCGTCGGGTCGGTGACGAAGGCACTGGAAGCCATCGCGAAGCGCACGCCCGACTTCGCGCTGCTCGATGTCGAGTTGATCCGCGAGACAAGCTTTGCGATCGCCGAACGGCTGGTCGCGCTGAAGGTGCCGTTCGTGTTTGTCACCGGCTACGGCGCCGAGGCGCGCATTCCGCCCGCATTGGCCGGCCAACCCCGGTTGCAGAAGCCGTGTTCCAGCGACGCGCTGGAAGCAGCGCTCCAGGCACGGGGTGCCGCTTAACGATCAGCCTTGGCTCGGATCGAGCGTGATCGACCACAACGCGACGTCGGCACGGTCGCGCAGGGTCACCGTCATCTGGCCTGACGCGCCATCGATCTTGACGTGGCCGAAGAACTGCATGCCCGCCGAGGGCGGCAGGTTCTGGCTGTCCTTGCCGGGCGCCCTGACGAAGCGCACCTCGGGGCCAAAGGTGTTGTCGAGCATGTTCGGACCGAACGTGCCGGCGTGCAGCGGACCTGACACGAACTCCCAGAACGGCTCGAACTCCTGGAATTGCGCCTTGTTCGGATCGTAATAATGCGCAGCGGCGTAGTGCACGTCCGCGGTCAGCCACACGCTGTTGCGGACCGGCGCAATCTTGATGAAGCGCAGAATGTCGGCGATCTCGAATTCGCGTCCGCGCACCGGGCCGTCGCCTTGCGCGACAGCCTCCGAACCGCCCTTTGGCGTGTCCGAGACGACCAGGCTGATCGGCATATCTGAGGCGATCACCTTCCATGTCGCGCGCGAGTTCAACAGGCCGCGCTTGAGCCAGGCGATCTGGTCCGGGCCGAGGAAATGGCTGGCAGGGCCGTAAGCGGTTTCGAGATTGGCGCCGTTCGCCCCGCGATAGCTGCGCTCGTCCAGTACGAATACGTCGAGATGCGGGCCGTAGGAGATCTGGCGATAGACGCGGCCGGGCTCGTTGATGCTCTCCCGCATCGGATACATCTCGTGAAAGGCGCGGGCGCCGCGCGCGGCGAGCAGCGCGACATCGCGCACCTTGTAGGCGGCCGGCAGCTCCTTCGACGGCGACCAGTTGTTGGTGACTTCGTGGTCGTCCCACTGCACGAAGATCGGCACCTCCGCATTGAAGGCGCGGAGGTTGTCGTCGGTGAGATTGTATTTATGCGCGGCGCGAAACTCGTCCAGCGTCTCGGCGACCTTGGCCTTCTCCGGAATGGTCAGGTTCTTCCAGACCTTGCCGTCGGCGAGCTTCACCTCGGATTGGATCGGACCGTCGGCATAGATGGTGTCGCCGGAGTGCAGGAAGAAATCCGGCCGGTGCTTGCGCATCGCCGCGAAGGTGACCATGCCGCCGTCGTCGGAGTTGATGCCCCAGCCTTGCCCTGCGACGTCGCCGCCCCACACGAAGCTGACGTCGCGGCGGTCGGCCGGCGCGGTGCGGAAGCGGCCGGTCACAGCTTCGCCTTGGATCGCGCTGTGCGAGAGATCGCGGAAGCGGATCCGGTAGAAGATGTCCTGGCCGGCCGGGAGGTTCTCGACCAGCATCTTCGCGGTGAAGTCGCTCTCGGGCAGCGCCGCGACCGGCGGCAGCGCGCGGGCGTCTCTGAAGGATTCGGTCGTCGCCACTTCGACCAGCATCTGTGCGGGCCGGTCGGTCCGCGCCCACACCACGCCGCCGCTGGCCGTAACGTCGCCCGACTGCACGCCATGCGTGACCGCCGGCCGGTCGGCCGCGCGCGACAGGTAGGGCATCGCGACCGTGCCGAGCGCGCCGGCGCCGGTAGCGAGGAAGCGGCGGCGGGAGAATGTGATGTGCATGAGTGGCTCTGACTCCGAGCTTACGGGAGAGGCGGTCATTCCGGGGCGCGCGTAGCGCGAGCTATGGTGCGCAATTGCGCACCTGAGAATCATTTCTCCTCGTGAATGCGGCGCGATGGATTCCGGGGCGCGCTACGCGCGCCCCGGAATGACGAGGAGGGCTATATTGAGACAATGTGACGCAGCAATAACGCGCGCGGGCGTTCACGCGGTGCCGGCGGCCCGGAATTGCGCGCTGGCGCGCTGCAGGTTCGGCGGCAGGCTGAACAGCACGGCCTTGCGGTCGGCGACGGCGGCGTGGAACTGGTCGAGTGCGATGTTGAAGGCGGTGAGCGCGGCTTCCTCGATCGCGCCGTGATCGAAGCAGCGCAGCGTGTCGCGCAGGATCTCGTCGGCCTCGGTCTGCATCTGGTCGAGTTCTTCGGTCGTCTCGCACTTGCGTGCCGCGGAGATCATGTCGAGCAGGCGTTCGCGCTGGTGATTGCTGTTGTCGCGCTCGTCCTTCTTCAGATAGCCCGCGAACCAGGCGCCGATCGAGCCCATGGCGGACAGCGCCATCAGGCTCCACCAGATGTAATCGCTGTATTTGTCGAGGAAGGTCTTCTCCTCGCCGTCGACGAAGGCGGCCGCACCCGGGTGCACCGGGATCACCGCATCCTTGTCGGTGTCGGGCGTTTCGATCTTGGCCGCCAGCGGGAATTCCGCCACCAGTTGCTGGCGCACGGCGAAGAGCTGGCGCGTGAATGCTGCGATTTCGGCCTCGGACACGCCTTTGCGCGCCACGATGTGGTGCGCGAAGCTGATCGTCTTGACCTCGTCATCGGGCCGGGCAGGCGAGCCGCCATAGGCGCCGGCGGGAATTTCGGACGCTTCGTAGACCGGATGGTTCTGCGCGATCGCATCCGCCGAATCGATCGCGATGAAGCTGGGCGCGCCGAAATCCTTGGTGGTTGCGGCGATCGCATCCGCCGTAATCTTGCTGTTGACCGGGCCGGCCGCGAGATAGACGTCGGCCTTCTGGCCCTTGATCGCCTCGGCAACTTCGTTGACCGGAAATTGTACGATCTCGACCTTGGCGGGGTCGACGCCGTATTGCTGCAGAATCACCTTGAGCAGATTGACGTTGGCCTGGGTGCGGCCGACCACGCCGACGCGATGACCGGCGAGCTGAGCGATCCTGGTGATCTTCGCGCCCTTCTTCCTGCCTTTGGCGGGCACGGACCACAGCACCACGACGTTCTTGCGCAGGGTCGCGACCGCCTGCGCGTTCTTCGGCACGTCGAGATCACCGCGCACGATGGCGAGATCGACCTTGCCTTCCGCGAGCGCAGTGGCGCTGGCAGTCGCGCCGTCGGTCTGGATCGGGCGCAGCCGCACATAGCTCTTGTGTTGCGCAAAGCCTTGCGTCAGCGCCTGCACGACCTTGACGTCGTCGCTGTTGGCGGGGCCGACCGCGATTCTGAGCGTCACGGGACGCATCGCGAAGTAATAGCTGGCAGCGACCACGCCGACGATCGCAAGCAGGAACGCCAGAGACACGAGCGCCGTCTTCCGCGCCGCGGATCGCGGCGAAGGCGGAGGGGGCGCTTCGGCCAGGTCCAATCCCCCGGTCATCGATCTCCCAAACAGGCGCTTCAGGCTCAGTTTCATCTTGGCCGGCGATTTACGCACGCAATTGTAGCAAATTTCCTGCGCGGCGGGGTTACATCTGCGTCATGGTTAGCGGATGACCGAATCCCGTATGAACCCGGGTCGTAGGCAAGGTGTTAGGGTAAAGTTCCCCTGAACGAGGGAGAGGACGATGGCAGAGCGGCTGACGGCTGAGGCGCGGAAGCAGGCGCTGGGCGGACTATCGGGCTGGACCGAGGTTCAGGGCCGCGACGCCATCGGCAAAACCTTCGTCTTCAAGGATTTCAACGAGGCGTTCGGCTTCATGACCCGTGCCGCATTGGTCGCCGAGAAGATGGATCACCATCCGGAATGGCGCAACGTCTACAAGACGGTGGAGGTGGTGCTGTCCACCCACGATTCCGGCGGCGTCACTGCGCTCGACATCGATCTGGCCAAGGCGATGAACGCCATCGCGACGTGACACGGGCGAGACGTGACACGGGCGACCTGACACGAGACGGACATCTTGCAGCACGAGGCCTCATCCCCATCTTGTGATCAAGAGGAGATGCGGCGGTGCGCCGCTGCGGGCGAACGGGAGTTTTGAGCATGGCTGCCGAGCACAGCGTCGGCTTCGAGCCGGCCGATCGGCTCGCGGAGGATCGCGAGAGCGTACGCCGCCGCTTCTGGCGTAAGCTGAAGCGCGTCGCCGCGCGCCTGCCGTTCACGGAAGACCTGCTCGCCGCGTACTACTGCGCATTCGACCGGCAGACGCCGCGCCACGTCCAGGCCTCGCTGCTCGGGGCCATCGCCTATTTCGTCCTGCCGTTCGACTTCGTCGCCGACGTGATGCCGGTGCTGGGTTTCGCCGACGACGCCGCCGTGCTCGCGACCGCCATCCGCATGGTCGCCGGCCACATCACGAACGAACATCGCGAGGCCGCCCGCGCCGCGCTGAAGCGCGGCGTGGATGAGGCCGCCGGCAAAGCAGAAGTCGCTTAGCCAACGCGACCTCAACCACCTGCATCAGCTCTCACGGATGCAGGATCACCTTGCCCATGGCCTGGCGTCCCGCCAGCACCTTCAACGCGTCCGCCGTCTGCGCCAGCGGGAAGGTGCGGTCGACATGCGACGAGATCTTGCCTTCCGCGGTCCACTTCACGAGCTTCTCGAGATTGGCGCGGTTCTTCTCCGGATTCTGCCTCGTCCATGCGCCCCAGAACACGCCGCGGATGTCGCAGCCCTTCAAGAGCGCCAGGTTCAGCGGCATCTTCGGAATTTCGCCGGCGGCAAAGCCGATCACGAGGAAGCGGCCCTCCCAGGCGATCGAGCGCAGCGCCTGCTCGGCGTAAGCGCCACCCACGGGATCGAAAATGATGTCGACGCCCTTGCCGCCGGTGAGCTTGCGCAGGCCTTCCTTCAGGTCTTCCTTGGCGTAGTTCAGCGTCAGCTCGGCGCCGTGCGCCTTGGCGAATTCCAGCTTCTCCTCCGAGGAGGCGCAGGCGATCACCTTCAGACCCATCAGCTTGCCGAGTTCGCAAGCCGCAAGGCCGGTGCCGCCGGCTGCGCCCAGCACCGCGAGCGTCTCGCCGGGCTTGGGGCTGGCGCGATCTTCCAGCGCATGCAGCGCGGTGCCGTAGATGATGATGATGCCGGCCGCACGGTCGTAATCCAGATTGTCGGGAATCTTCACGATCGAGGCCGCCGGCAGCGCGATCTTCTCGCGCGCGCCGTTGTGACCGCAGGAAGCGACCACGCGATCACCGACCTTCAGATCGGTTACGCCGGCGCCGACGCTCTCGATCACGCCCGCGACTTCCGCGGCCGGCGAGAACGGGAACGGCGGCTTGATCTGGTACTTGCCCTGGATCATCAGGATGTCGAAGAAGTTCAGCGCCGCCGCCTTGATCGCAATCACGGCTTCGCCGGGACCCGCCACCGGATCCGGCACCTCGGCCAGAACGAGATCGTCGGGCTGGCAATATTGCGAGCAGAGGATGGCTTTCATGGCGGCACCTTCTTGAGAAGTAACTGAGCGTTTCGAGTGGAATTATCGTTGGGTCCGGTTTTGCCGGATTTAGCTCGGTCGGACAATCCGGATTCTTTGCCCGAAATGATGCGCGGGCTTATCCTCGCGTCATTGCGAGCGCAGCGAAAGCGTCCGGAGTCCGTGTCGCGGAAATAGTCTGGATTGCTTCGCTGCGCTCGAAACCCGCAGCAAA
The DNA here is from genome assembly GCF_058782905.1 of Bradyrhizobium sp. FW305-F6. Lineage (NCBI taxonomy): Bacteria > Pseudomonadati > Pseudomonadota > Alphaproteobacteria > Hyphomicrobiales > Nitrobacteraceae > Bradyrhizobium > Bradyrhizobium sp. FW305-F6. The sequence goes on along the minus strand of NZ_JBYSYD010000007.1, from coordinate 11,456 downwards.
AGGGATTCAAACGATGTTTGAAACGAGCCTGCTCGCGCACAAGCGCATTCTCGTCACCGGCGGCGGCTCCGGCCTCGGCGCCGCGATGGGCCGACGTTTTCTCGCGCTCGGCGCCGAGCTCGTGATCTGCGGCCGCAAGCGCGACCGGCTGGAGGCGACCGCGAGCGAGATGCGCGAACAGATCGGCGGCAAGGTCACGACCGTTGCCTGCGACATTCGCGATGGTGCCGCGGTCGATCACATGATGGAGGCGATCTGGCGCGATGCGCCGCTCGACATCCTCGTCAACAATGCTGCGGCCACCTTCATTGCACAGACCGAGCACCTCTCCTTCCGCGCCGCCGATGCGATCCTCGCGCCCACGCTGCATGGCGCGATGTATTGCACGCTCGCCGCCGGCCGGCGCTGGATCGAGGGCAAGCACCGCGGCGTCGTGTTGTCGATTCTCTCGACCTCGACGATCACCGGCCGGGCCTTCACCGTCCCGTCGGCGATGGCGAAGTCGGCGCTGCTGGCGATGACCAGGAGCCTTGCGGTGGAATGGGGGCCGAAGGGCATCCGCACCGTCGCGATCGCGCCGGGTCCGTTTCCCACGGCGGGCGCAACGGGCCAGCTCCGCCCCGAAGGCCGCGACGACAGCTGGACCGCGCGCAATCCGCTCGGGCGCACCGGCGAGCACGGCGAGCTTGCCGATCTCGCCAGCTTCCTGGTCTCCGACCGCGCCGGCTACATCAATGGCGAGATGGTGACGATCGACGGTGGTGCGCATTTGCGCAGTTCCGGCGCCGAGGATTTGCTCGGATGGACCGAGGCGCAATGGGCCGAGCAACGCGCCGCGCGATCCAGGGCCTAGCCGCTATCGATTCCGCTAACTGCCTTCCCAAATTGGACTTTCCCGGCTATCCCTGCCCGGGGACAAAGCGCGGCCGAGCCATCTTCCAGTCACAATATTGAGGGAACCACTCCAGCATGTGGCGGGTGCTGATTTTAGCTTTGATGACTGGCGTCATGGCCGGGGGAATCGCCGATTCCGCGCGGGCGCAGACGGCGCAACCGGCGCCCAAGTCTGCTGCAAAGGAGTCTGCACCAAAGGCTGCGGCACCGGCCAATACGACTGCCAAGGCGGCTGCAAAGCCCGAGAGCAAACCGGCAGCGCCGCCCGCTGCGGTTGCGGGCGGCGCGGAGCCGACCCTGATCGGGCAGTTCGGCACCTGGGGCGCCTATTCGGCCACGCCCAACGGCAAGAAGGTCTGCTTCGCGCTGGCAAAACCCTCGGCGTCGAAGACCAATCCGCCGAATCGGCCGCGAGACCCCGCCTATGCCTTCGTCTCCAGCCGGCCGGCCGAGAAGGTCAACAACGAGGTCTCGGTGATGATCGGCTACGCGCTGAAGCCGGGCTCGGAATCCGTCGTCGAGGTCGGCGGCGCGTCCTATGCCATGTACACGCAGGGCGACGGCCTCTGGATCAAGAACGCGGCCGAGGAGGAGCGGATGGTCGAAGCCATGCGCAAATCCGCCGATCTCGTGGTCAAGGGCGTGTCGGCCAAGGGCACGGAGACGACCGACACCTTCTCGCTGAAGGGCCTCGCCCAGGCACTCGACAAGATCGCGCAGGACTGCCGACGGTAAGAGTGTCGGCGTTAAGACTGCGGGCGATAAGGTCGCAATCGGCGGTTCCGGTTGCTATATAGGGGCCGTTCCAGATTTCCTCCGTCATTCCGGGGCGATGCGCAGCATCGAACCCGGAATCTCGAGGTTCCGGGTTCAGCTCTTCGCGCTGCCCCGGAACGACCAAGCCATTAGGTCCATTCAATGCAACCGACGACCGAGCCGCACAACGCAACCCTGGTGGAGAAAACTCCGCTCGAAACCTATGTGCCGCCGGCGAAGCCGTCGCTGATCGGTCTGTCGCGCACCGAGCTTGCCGATCGTCTCGGCGAGATCGGCGTTGCCCCGGCCCAGCGCAAGATGCGCGTTCAGCAGCTCTGGCACTGGATCTACTTCCGCGGCGCCCAGAGCTTTGACGAGATGACCTCGATCTCCAAGGGCATTCGCGCCGACCTGGCCCAGCATTTCACCGTGGACCGCCCCGAAGTCGTGGCCGAGCAGATCTCCAACGACGGCACCCGCAAATGGCTGCTGCGGCTGCCGAGCGGCGACAGCGTCCAGAAGGCGCATGAAGTCGAGTGCGTCTACATTCCCGAGACCGATCGCGGCACGCTGTGCGTCTCCTCGCAGGTCGGCTGCACGCTCAACTGCTCCTTCTGTCATACAGGCACGCAGAGGCTGGTGCGCAACCTCACCGCCGGCGAGATCGTCGGCCAGATCATGGTTGCGCGCGATCGTCTCAACGACTGGGCCGACCGCGAGGACGGCACGCGCCGCGTCACCAACATCGTGATGATGGGCATGGGCGAGCCGCTCTACAATTTCGACGCGGTGCGCGATGCGCTCCTGATCGTCGGCGACAACGAAGGCATCGGCATCTCCCGCCGCCGCATCACGCTGTCGACCTCGGGCGTGGTGCCGAACATCGTGCGCGCTGGCGATGAGATCGGCGTCATGCTCGCGATCTCGCTGCATGCGGTGCGCGACGAATTGCGCAACGAGCTGGTGCCGCTCAACCGCAAATATCCGATCAAGGAGCTGTTGCAGGCCTGCCGCGACTATCCCGGCGCCTCGAACGCGCGGCGCATCACCTTCGAATATGTGATGCTCAAGGGCGTCAACGATTCGCTCGACGACGCAAAACTGCTGGTGAAGATGCTCAAGGGCATTCCGGCCAAGATCAATTTGATCCCGTTCAATCCGTGGCCCGGCACCGCCTATGAATGCTCGGACTGGGACCAGATCGAGAAGTTCTCGGAATACATCTTCAACGCCGGCTATTCCTCGCCGGTGCGCACCCCGCGCGGCCGCGACATCCTCGCAGCCTGCGGCCAGCTCAAGTCGGAGACCGAGAAGCTCTCGGCGCGCGAGCGCCAGGCGCTGCGCGCCATGGCGATGACGGATTGATGGATGATGACGTCCTCGATGCTCGTCATGGCCGGGCTTGACCCGGCCATCTGCGTTTATGGCCCGGTCATTCCGGGGCGGTGCATAGCACCGACCCGAAATCTCGAGATTCCGGGTTCGCGCTTCGCGCGCCCCGGAATGACAGCAATGTTTAATGGGTCCGTCAGATGTCCCTGATCGGCCGCCTCCTCGTCATCTTCGTCGGCTTCCTCGCCGCCTGCTTCGTCGGCGGCATGATCATCGTCGTCGCGCTGCTGTTTCCGGAATTTTCCGATCTCGGCGCCGGTCCGGTCGACCAGGGCACGATCGACATCCTGCTCGGCTTCGGCTTCATCTTCGTCTCGGGCTTCGCGCTGGTGCCGGCGGCGGTGATCGTCGCGATCACCGAAGCGCTCTACATTCGCAGCGCGCTGGCTTATGCCCTCGGCGGCGGCCTTGTCGGGCTCGCCTGCTATCTCGGCCTCGTTCCGTTCCATCCCGACACGTTCCAGTTCGAGGGCATCGTGCGGCGGCATCTGGAGATCATGACCGGCGCGGGCATCGTTGCCGGAATCGTCTACTGGCTGATCGCCGGCCGCAACGCCGGGGCCTGGCGCGAGCCGCCGCCTCCGCGCAAACCGCCTCCGCCGTTGCCGTCGAACTCGAGGCCGGATGCACGTTAGTTTGCGACGTCATTCCGGGGCGGCTCGAAGAGCCGAATCCGGAATCTCGAGATTCCGGGTCTGGTCCTTCGGACCATCCCGGAATGACGCCGGCAAGGGTTTTCATCCCCCCTCCACTCCGCTAAACCGCGCGCCATGAACCGGACTGGACTCTTCATCGCCCTGGCGCTGTGGCTCGTGATCGGCGTCGTTTTCGGCGTCTATCCCGAGCTGGATCTCAAGCTTGCGTCGCTTTTCTTCGACTCCGAGACGAAAACATTTCCGCTCAAGCTGAACGGCTGGGCCAGCTTTGCGCGGGACGCGGCGATGTGGGTCGCGTGGGCGTTCGTGCTGCCGTCGATCGTGGCGCTTGTTGTGAAGATGATTCGGCCCGATCGGCCACTCATTGTGCGGGGGCGCACGGTCATCTTCCTGCTGGTGACCATGATCATGTCGGCCGGCATTCTCACGAACCTGACCTTCAAGACCTATTGGGGCCGGCCGCGGCCGGTGGTGGTGACCGAGTTTGCCGGCGACCAGCAATTCGTGCCGTGGTGGGATCCCCGCGGCGGCTGTGCGCGCAACTGCTCGTTCTTCTCAGGCGAGGGCGCGACCGCCTTCTGGACGCTGGCGCCAGCGTCGCTGGCGCCGCCGACGTGGCGGCCGCTCGCCTATGCCGGCGCGGTCATCTTCGGCGCGCTCACCAGCGGACTGCGCATGGCCTTCGGCGGCCATTTCTTCACCGACGTCGCGATCGCCGGCCTCGTCACTTTCATGGTGATCTGGTTCGCCTACGCCCTGATCTACCGCTGGCCGCGGACGCGGTTTTCGGACGAGGCGGTCGATGCCGCCCTGACCCGGCTGGCCATGCCCGGCTACCGGCTCCGCCAGCGCCTGTTCGGCCGCAAGACCGGTCCCGAGCCCTCGGTTTGAGCCCATTAAAGGGGTGCCGAGGCGTGCGAAATTTGATATTCGCGCGGTCGAGTTTCACCCCGACACCAGCCCCTTGACACGCGATTGGAAGCGCCATGACCACGATCCTGAAAAGCCTGCCCAAGGGTGAGAAAGTCGGCATCGCTTTTTCGGGCGGTCTCGACACCTCTGCGGCGCTGCTCTGGATGAAGCAGAAGGGCGCGCGCTGCTACGCCTACACCGCCAATCTCGGCCAGCCCGACGAGGCCGACTACAACGAGATCCCGCGCAAGGCGATGGAGTTCGGCGCCGAGAAGGCGCGCCTCGTCGATTGCCGCACGCAGCTGGTGCACGAGGGCATCGCCGCAATCCAGTCCGGCGCCTTCCACATCTCGACCGGCGGCATCACCTATTTCAACACCACACCGCTGGGGCGCGCGGTGACCGGCACCATGCTGGTCGCGGCGATGAAGGAAGACGGCGTCAACATCTGGGGCGACGGCTCGACCTTCAAGGGCAACGACATCGAGCGCTTCTACCGCTACGGCCTGCTCACCAATCCTGGCCTGAAGATCTACAAGCCCTGGCTCGACCAGCAGTTCATCGACGAGCTCGGCGGCCGCGCGGAAATGTCGGCGTTCATGACGGCGCAGGGTTTCGCCTACAAGATGAGCGCCGAAAAGGCGTATTCGACCGACAGCAATCTGCTCGGCGCCACGCACGAGGCCAAGGATCTCGAGAGCCTCGACAGCGGCATCAAGATCGTCAATCCGATCATGGGCGTGCCGTTCTGGCGCGACGATTGCGCCGTGAAGGCCGAGAAGGTCGTGGTGCGCTTCGAGGAGGGGCAGCCGACCGCGCTCAACGGCCAGACCTTCTCCGATCCCGTCGCGCTGTTCCTCGAGGCCAATGCGATCGGCGGCCGCCACGGCCTCGGCATGAGCGACCAGATCGAGAACCGCATCATCGAGGCCAAGAGCCGCGGCATCTACGAGGCCCCTGGCATGGCGCTCCTGCACATCGCCTATGAGCGCCTCGTCACCGGCATCCACAACGAAGACACCATCGAGCAGTACCGCATCAGCGGCATGCGCCTCGGACGTCTGCTCTATCAGGGCCGCTGGTTCGACTCGCAGGCCTTGATGCTGCGCGAAACCGCACAGCGCTGGGTCGCGCGTGCCGTCACCGGCGAGGTCACGCTGGAGCTGCGCCGCGGCAACGACTATTCGATCCTCAACACCGAGAGCCCGAACCTCACCTACGCGCCCGAGCGGCTCAGCATGGAGAAGGTCGAAGACGCCGCCTTCACGCCGGCCGACCGCATCGGCCAGCTCACCATGCGCAACCTCGACATCGCCGATACGCGGACGAAGCTGAAGCTCTACAGCGACACCGGCCTGCTGTCGGGCAGCGAAGGCTCGCAGATTTTCCGGCTCGAGAGCGACAAGGGGTGAGATTTTCCGGCCCGCGATGACAGCTTAATGACGGTGTCATTCTCGATCGCTACGCTCCTGCTTCTGTCGGAATGGGTTTCGGAGCATCGCGCATGATCAAGAAATCGGCACTCGCCTCTCTCATCGTCCTCTGCTGGACCTCGTCGCAGGCGCAGACGGTCTATCCGATCGATCGCGCCGAGATCCTGGCGGGCGCCAAGTTCGACTTCAAGGTCGAGCTCCCCGGGCTGGCCGATCCCGCCACGTTGAAGGTGACGGTGAATGGCGTGGACTACGCGACGTCTTTCGGGCGTGCCGGGACCTTCATCGAGCGCGAGGACGGCAAGGAGCAGTCGGCCCTGATCCTGCGCGACGTTACACTGGCCAAGCCCGGCCCCGTCACTGTGGACGTCAGCGACGGCACGCGCCAGCGCAGCGTCACCTGGACGGTCTACGACACCGGCCCGCGTAAGGCGAAGAACGTCATCCTGTTCATCGGCGACGGCATGTCGCCGGCGCATCGGGTCGCCGCGCGAATCCTCTCCAAAGGGATCTCGGAGGGCAAGAGCCGCGGCAAGCTCGCCATCGACGACATGCCCCATATGGCGCTGGTGGCAACGGCCGGCTCGGACTCGATCATCACGGATTCCGCGAACTCGGCCAGCGCCTATGCCACCGGGCACAAGAGCGCCGTCAACGCGCTCGGCGTCTATGCGGATCGCACCGCGAGCGCTTTCGATGATCCCCGGGTCGAAACCATCACCAGTCTCGCCAAGCGGCGACTCGGCATGGCGATCGGCATCGTCACCAATACCGAGATCGAAGACGCGACGCCGGCCGCGATGGTCGCGCACACCCGCCGGCGCGCTGCTTATGACGAGATCGTCGAGCAATTCTTTGCGGCGAAGCCGGATGTGCTGATGGGTGGTGGCAGCGCGAATTTTCTGCCGAAGTCGGCCGCCGGCTCGAAACGCAAGGACGAGACCGACTTCATCGCGAAGTTTCGCGAGGCCAACTATCAGATGGCGACCACGGCGGGCGAGCTCAGCGCGTTTGCCGCCAAGCAAGAGACGAGCAAGCTGCTCGGCCTGTTTGCGACGGGCAACATGGACGGCGTGCTCGACCGCAAGTTCCTGAAAGGTGGCGGCGTCAGGAAATTCCCCGAGCAGCCCGATCTCACCGAGCAGGTGCAGGCGGCGGTGAACATCCTTTCGAAGAACGAGAACGGCTTCTTCCTGATGGTCGAATCCGGATTGATCGACAAATACGCGCATCTGCTCGACATGGAGCGCGCCGTCTACGACACGATCATGCTCGACAACGCTGTGCGCCAGACGCGCGAATGGGCGCGGGCGCGCGGCGACGACACCCTCATTCTGGTGCTGGCGGACCACAATCACCCCAACAGCCTCGTCGGCACGGTGAACGATGACATGGCCACCGTGCCCAACGTGCCCTTGCGCGAGCGCGTCGCTGTCTACGACAAGGCCGGATTTCCCAACTATCCCGCGCCGGACGCGGAAGGTTATCCGGCCCGCATCGACGTGAGCCGGCGGCTCGCCATCTTCTCGGCCAGCCTGCCGGACTATTACGAGACGTTCCGTCCGAAGCTCGACAATCCCAACGAGCCGACCGTCAAGGCCGCCGACGACGGCACCTACAAGGCCAACGAGAAATACAAGGACGTCCCGGGCGCGGTGCTGCGTCCCGGCAATCTCTCGGCACTGATCGGCGCCAGCGTGCATTCCGGCGAGGACGTCATCCTGACAGCGAGCGGACCGGGCAGCGAGCGCGTGCACGGCTCGATGGACAACACGGAAGTATTCCGCGTCATGGTCGACGCGTTGGGATTGGCTGCGCAGCAATGACGCATCGGTTCACGAGGAAGACGGCGGCGTGAAGACCAGCTTCACGCAGCTGCGGAACAGCAGGATTTGCCGCTCCAGCCGCTTCGGGTCGTTGAGCGTCTTCGACATGATGATCGCGCCGTCCACCACGCACGAGATCATCTCGGCGAGATCGTCGAGGTCCACCGGCTCGCGGGGCGGATAGGCGGCGGCGATGCCGTCGAAAATCTCGCGGAAATGCGCATTCCAGCTCCGGACCGATTGCGCGGTCAGGTCGCGGACCTCGCGATCGAACAAGCGCTCCTGATAGCAGATGCTGGCGATCAGGCAGCCGGGATGGCCGTTCGGCAGGTCGGCCATGACTTCGGCGAGCAGCTTCAGCGAGATCAGGAACGACTGCAGCGGATCGTCCGAGAGCTCGCGCCCCCGCCTGAAGATCTCGTCGAACAGGCGATCGTTGGTCTCGACGTAGCGGCGCAGCATCTCCCGCGCGAGCGCGTTCTTGTCCCTGAAGTGATAGAAGAATCCGCTCTTGGTCAGCCCAGCCTCTGCGATGACCTCGTCGATCGAGGTCGCGCCGAAGCCCTTGGCGAGCACCGCCGCTTCCGCGATCTCGAGAATGCGCTCGCGCGTCGCTTCGCCCTTTCCCATCGATCTCTCCAAAACCGTACCGGCAGTGCGGAATTTGCCGCCCTAAGCCTACGACAACTCCGAATGGATCATGCAAGCCTTTGATTTGTCTCTGCTTGCGAGCGGAAGTTCAGCCGCACCACGGGCCTTCTAGAGCGACGCGACATTATGCGGCACCAAATGCCGAGACCGAACACGGGCATGGCGCGACCGAGTGAAGAGAGCGAGCCCGTCCAAATGATGGAGCGATCGATGGCCAGATACAGACATGGTTTGCCGCAACACGGCGGCCGCATTTTCCTGACTGACGGCGGCATGGAAACCACCCTGATCTTTCACCACGGGCTTGAGCTGCCCCACTTCGCGGCCTTCGTGCTGCTCGACAACGCGGACGGCCGCGCGCATTTGAAGCGGTACTACGAAGCTTACCTGCGCATCGCGCGGCAGCACGGGCTCGGCTTCGTGCTCGACACGCCGACCTGGCGCGCCAACCCGGATTGGGGTGCCAAGCTCGGCTATGATGCAGCCGGGCTCGATGCCGTCAACAAGCGCGCCATCCGCTTCCTCGACGAATTGCGCGGCGCCTGGGAATCCCCCGGCATGCCCTGCGTCATCAGCGGCGCAATCGGCCCGCGCGGCGACGGCTACAAGGCCGGCAACATGGACGCGGCGGAGGCGGAAGCCTACCACTCGGGCCAGATCGCGGCATTCGCCGAGGCAGGCGCCGACATGGTGACTGCGTTCACGCTGAACAGCATCAACGAAGCCATTGGCGTGGTGCGTGCAGCTAGGACGCAGGACATTCCGGTCGCGATCTCCTTCACGGTCGAGACCGATGGCCGCCTCGTCAGGGGAGAGTCGCTCCGCGAAGCGATCGAAGCGGTCGACGACGCAACCGAACGTGCCTGCGAATATTTCCTGATCAATTGCGCGCACCCGAGCCATTTCGAGTCTGCGCTCGCGACCGGCGAAGCGTGGGTCCAACGCGTCCACGGCATCAGGGCCAATGCGTCGGCCAAGAGCCATGCCGAGCTCGACGAGTCGGAGACCCTCGACAGCGGCGATCCCGTCGATCTCGGCCGCCGCTACCTCTCGCTCAGGCGTGCGTTCCCGGGCATGCGTATTCTCGGCGGCTGTTGCGGCACCGATCACCGGCACGTTGCCGCGGTCTGCGAGGCCTGCCTGCCTTCGGAAGCGATGACGGCGTGATGTGCAAGACGTAATGTGAAAGAGGTGATGTTGAAAGAAATGGCCGGGATCGCTCCCGGCCATTTGCGTTCGTGGGCTGATGCCTCAGCGCGGCGGCGCGGTGCCGGGCGGGGGCGGCGGCAGCGAGGCCTGGCCGCCGTTGAGCAGCGGCGTGATGTTGCGGATCGTCACGCGACGGTTGATCGCGCTCGGCCCCTGTGTCTGCTCCTTCAGATATTGCTCGCCGTAGCCCTGCGAGGTCAGGTTCTCGGCGGGCACGCCGAACTGCTGCGTCAGCAATTCGGCCGCGGACTGCGCACGGCGGTCCGACAAGGAGAGATTGTCGACTTCGTTGCCGACCGCGTCGGTGTGTCCCTCGATCAGGAAGACCTCGCGCGGGTTGCGCTGGATTGCCTGGTTGAGGCCATCCGCGATCACCTGCAGCCGGGCCGCCTGGTCCGGTGGGATGGTCCACGATCCTGTCTCGAAGATGATCGTGTTGACGTCGATGCTCGGCATCTGCATGCGAACATTCGGGCTGTAGCGGATCTCGTCGAGCGAGTAGCGCCGGTCGATTCGCTGCACCGGCGGCGCCATCATGGTCTGGTAGATCACGTCCGGCGACGCCTCCTGGGCGTCGACGATGTAGCGATCATAGGGAATGTTCACGACCGGTGGCGGCACGTCGACATAGAAGCCGCCGACCGCCCGCGGATCGCGGTAGGTGTTGTCGATGATGATGATCTCGCGCCCGCGGGGATCCCGGCGGATACGCCGCATCAGGCGGCCGTCGGCGCCGACAACCGTGATGATCTCGCTGCCGTCGGGACGGATCACGACGGTGCGGGTCTCGTTGCCGACGGTATCGGTGCGGATGTCGCGGGCGCCGTAGCGGAAGCGATAGAGGTCGTTGCCGCGGACATAGGCCTGCCCGCCCGGATCGCGGATGATGATGCGGTCGGGCTCGGTGTAGATCGTGCGTCCGCCCTCGACGGTTTCGCGTCGCTGGTTGTGGAGGTCGGAGATGGTCGCGCCGATCACGGCTCCGGCCACCACGCCTGCTCCGACCGCGAGCGGCGTCAGGTCGCGCTGCGGCGGACGCGGCGGCGGCGGCAGGGGCGCCGAGACCGTCGGCGCCGCCCGGAAGGCCGGTGCCACCGTCGGCGGACGATATTGCGCCCTGTCGGGGGGCGGCGCTGCGGCCGGCGTGCCGGGCACAACGCTCGGCGCCGCGGCGCCCGCAGGAGGTGCCGGCGGCCGGGCCGGGCCACCCCCCTGCGGGGGCACAGCCGGAGTTCCCGCTGCCGGCGCGCCGGCAGGCGGCGTTCCACCTTGCTGACCCGGGGTTGGCGTCGCCGTCGGAGCTGGCGTGGCTGTCGGCGCTGGGGTCGCGCCAGGCGCCGGCGTCACCGCACCCGGACGGGCAGGCGGCGGGGGCGGGCTGCCCGGTGCCGGCGTCGCTGCTGGAGCGGGCGCGGCCCCGGGAGCCGGTGATCCCGTCGGCGTAGGCGCGCCGGGACGCCCGGGCGGCGGCGTGCCGGGGCGGCCGGCTGGCGGCGCGCCAGGCGTGCTGCCGGGAGCGGGGGTTGCCGTCGGCGCAGGGGTCGGTGCGGGTGTCGCGGTCGGCGCAGGTGCGGTCGCCGGAGCACCCGGTCGTGCCGCGGGTGGTGTCGGTGTTGCGGCGGGTGCCGGTGCCGGGCGGCCTTGCGGCGTTGCTGCGGGAGGCGGCGCCGGCGGCGTCGGAGCCGGGCGTGCGCCCGACGGAGGCGGCGGCGCGGGCGGCTGTGCTG
>NZ_JBYSYD010000006.1:0-293160 GCF_058782905.1 Bradyrhizobium sp. FW305-F6 | reverse complement strand
GAGCGGGGTGGGGTGATCTCTCCACTCGGGCACCGCGTCGGTGGAGAGATCACCCCACCCCGCTACGCATTTCGCTGCGCTGCATGCGTAGCGACCCTTCCCCTCCAGGCCCCCTCCAGGGGAGGGTAAGCGAGAACCCTACCTCTTCCACCGCTCCGCAAACCTGTGCAGCGGCATGAAGGTCTCGCACAAGTCTCGCCCGAGCGGCGTCAGCCCGTAACCTCCACCGTCGCCCAGCTCCACGAATCCCGCTTCCCGCAGCTCGGTCAGCCGCGCCTGCAGCACCGTCGGCGAGGCCTCGTCGCAAGCGCCGCGCAACGCGCGCGAGGTGAGGGGTCCATCGCGCAACTCCCACAAGATTCGCAAGGCCCAGCGCCGACCGAGCAGGTCGAGCAGCGCCATGATCGGCCGCCCGGTGCGGGAGCCGCGGACGCTGTGTGTCTTTACGGCTTGTTTGGCCATCGTCGCCTCTTGCGCCTTGCTACAAATAATGTAGCGTAATGCTACTGTAAGTGTAGCAGATGGAGTGGACGATGTCCGAAGCCAGGCCGCGCATTGCCCCGCTCGCGGCGCCTTATCCCCCGGAGATCCAGGCGCAATTCGACCGCATCATGCGCGGTGCGCCGCCGCTGATGCTGTTCCGGGTGATGGCGCGCCATGGCCGCGCCTGGGACAAGTTTCGCGCCGGCGGGCTGCTTGATCCGGGGTCGCTTACGCTGCGCCAGCGCGAGATCGTCATCGACCGCACCTGCGCGCTGAACGGATGCGAATACGAATGGGGCGTGCATGTCTCGGTCTTTGCCGGACCGGCAAAGCTCTCCGAGGACGAGGTGCGTGCGACGGTGCTCGGCGATGCGACGTCGGCGTGCTGGTCACCAGCCGAGCAGGCGCTGATCGCCGCCGTTGACGCGTTGCATCATCGCGCGACGCTGTGTGACGGGGAGTTTGCCGCGCTATCGGCGCACTACGACGAGGCGCAAATCCTCGAGATCATGCTGCTGTGCGGTTTCTATCGCACCGTGTCGTATCTGGCGAACGGGCTGAAGCTGCCGCTGGAGGAGAATGCGGCGCGGTTTCCGGCGGCCCTCTAGCGGCCGCAATGACGAGGTGAGAGGGCGCGCGCCCTACGCCACGCCCGCGCGCAGCAAATCGTGCAGATGGACGATCCCGACCACCTTGCCGGCCTCGGTCACCAGCAGCGTCGTGATCTTGCGCGTGTTCAGCACCTCGATCATCTCGGTTGCCAGCATCGAGGGCGGCACGCTCTTGGGCTGCTTCGTCATGATCTCGTCGACGGTCACCGTCAGAAGGTCGGGCCGCATGTGGCGGCGCAGGTCGCCGTCGGTGATGATGCCGACCGCCTCGCCGGCAGCGTTGACGATGCAGACGCAGCCGAGTCCCTTGGCCGACATCTCGACCACGGCTTCCGACATCGCGGTGCCGAGTGGTTTGAGCGGAATCTCCGCGCCGGTGCGCATGTAGTCGCGGACGAATTTCAGCATCGCGCCCAGCTTGCCGCCGGGATGGAAATGCGCGAACTCCAGCGCGGTGAAGCCGCGCCCTTCGAGCAGTGCGATCGCGAGCGCGTCGCCGATCGCGGCCTGCATCAGCGTCGACGTTGTCGGTGCCAGATTGTGCGGGCAGGCCTCGCGCGCCTTCGGCAACTCGATCACGAGGTCGGCGGCCTGTCCCAGCGAGGACGAAGCGTTCGAGGTGACCGCGATCATCGGGATCGCAAACCGTGCCGAATAGTTCACGAGGTTCTTCATCTCGGGCTGCTCGCCGGACCAGGACAGCGCCAGAATGACGTCGTCGGGCGTGATCATGCCGAGATCGCCATGGCCGGCTTCGGCGGCGTGCACGAAGAAGGCCGGCGTGCCGGTCGAGGCCAGCGTTGCCGCGATCTTGCGCCCCATATGGCCTGACTTGCCGAGCCCGGTGACGATGACGCGGCCCTTGGCGTTGCGGATCAGGTCCACCGCTTTCGCGAACGTCGCGCCGAGCGGGCCGCGCAGGGCGGCGGCGAGGGCGTTGATACCACCGCTCTCCGTCTCCAGCGTGCGGAGCGCGGATTCGACGCTGTCAGGGATGGAGCCGGATGATTGGGTCATCAGCGGTTTCGAACTCGGCATGCTCTGGTCCAGGGAGGAGGGGCGCTCGCCCATTGGCGCCTGCTTAGCACGGCCAGACCCGCGAGGCGACGCGCGCTCCGGCGCCCTCAACCGGTCATTAACCATAATTGTTTTAACTCCATTAAGGATGGTTCCCGCCGGTTGGTGGGGGCGGTCTTGAAAGTGTTTGATTTCGTTGGGGTAATTCTATCGTGGGGTCGTCTCCAGGCAGGAGCCGGAGCACTGTCGCGCATTTCCTGCGCGCGGCTTTGCCGTGCCTCGCGTTGACGGCCCTCGGCAGCGGCCCGGTGGCGGCCCAGAGCCTCACGCCCGACCTGTTCAACCCCAATCGCGGCGGCTTTGCCTCGCCCGACACGCTGCCGACGCGCCGCACCGCCGGCGTGCCGCAGTCTCCGTCCGACGCGCTGCCCAGACTGCCCGATCCCAATGCCGGCCCGCGCCAGCAGACGCCGGCGAACTCGCGTGTCGGTCAGGTCCCGACCTATGGCCTACCGGCCGCGAATGGTGCGAGCGGCTCGGGTTACGACTCGCTCAATCGCAAGCGGCAGCAGCCGAAGCTCTATCCGGGGCAGCCGAAGCCGAAGCGTCCGGCCGGCCCCGGTTCGCCGACGCCGCCGGCAGCGCCGGCCGCGACGCTAACCCCGCCGCGCATCGCACCGCCGCCGTCGGAGACGGCGCACAAGGTGCCCGTGCCGCCGGCCATGGCGGGCAACGTGCCCGGCCAGCCGCTGCGCCGCCGCCTCAAGCTGGACGAGGATCCGTTCGGTGCGGTCGGCGACTATGCCGGCAGCTTCCTGATCAAGGGCGGGCTCGAGCTCTCCGCCGGCTACGACACCAATCCGACGCGCCTCAACAAGCCGGTCGGTTCGCCCGCCTATGTCATCGCGCCAGATCTGCTCGTGGTGTCCGATTGGGAGCGCCATGCGCTGGTCGCCGATCTGCGCGGTTCGTTCTCCGGCTACACCAACGACATGCCGGCGACGCTCAACGGCCTCGCCTCGCCGTCGCCGGTCGAGGCCAACCGGCCCGATTTCAACGGCCATGTCGATGGCCGGCTCGACGTCACCCGCGATTTCAAGCTGCTCTCGCAGCTCCGCCTGCGGCTCGCCACCGACAATCCCGGCAGCCCGAACGTGCAGGCCGGCCTGCAGAAATACCCGGTCTATGCCACTTACGGCACCACCATCGGCTTCGACCAGACCTTCAACCGCTTCCAGGTCTCCGCCGGCGCCACCGTCGATCGCACCGCCTACACCGATTCGAAGCTCATCGACGGCACGATCTTCCCCAACAGAGATCGCGACTTCAATCAATATGGCGGCGTCGGACGCTTCTCCTATGACCTGAAGCCGGGCCTGAAGCCCTTCGTCGAGATCCAGGGCGACACCCGCGTCCACGACCAGGCGGCAGACCGCAACGGCTACTTCCGCGATTCCAACGGCGGCTATGCCAAGGTCGGTTCATCCTTCGAGTTCTCGCGCATCCTCACCGGCGAGATCTCGGTCGGCTATTCCGCGCGCAACTACGCCGACCCGCGCCTCAGCCAGCTCGCCGGCTTCCTCACCACGGGCTCGCTGATCTGGAACGCGAGCGGCCTCACCACGGTGAAGCTCTTCACCGACACGCAGATCAACGAAACCACGATTCCCGGCTCCTCCGGCGTGCTGGTGCGCACCTACGCCGCCGAAGTCGACCACGACTTCCGTCGCTGGCTCACCGCGGTCGGCAAGTTCACCTACGGCACGTACGACTACCAGAACCAGGGTCGCAACGACAAAACCTACTCGCTCGAAGGCAATCTGATCTACAAGCTCAACCGCAACATCTGGGTGAAGGGCACGCTGCGCCACGACATCCTGGATTCGAACATCGCCGCGGCGAGCTCGCAGGGCACGGTGATGCTGCTGGGGGTGAGATTGCAGAATTAGGGCGCCTGCTTGCGCGTCGCACGAGACGAAGCCGAAGGGCGCGGCTCTCTCTATCGTCATTCCGGGGCGCGCGAAGCGCGAACCCGGAATCCATTTATCCACCAACCCTGAGGCCCGATGGATTCCGGGTTCGCGCCAAGTGGCGCGCCCCGGAATGACCGGCTTGCTACCGCGGCAGATCCGTCTTCCCCATCAAAAACGTGTCGATCGACCGGGCGCACAGCCGGCCCTCGCGGATCGCCCACACCACGAGCGATTGCCCACGCCGCATGTCGCCGGCGGTGAACACGTTCGGGCGCGAGGTCTGGTAGTCGAGCGTGTTGGCCTTGACGTTGCCGCGCGGGTCGAGGTCGACCGCGAGCAGCTTCAAGAGGCCCTCGTGCACGGGATGGACGAAGCCCATCGCGAGCAGGACGAGATCGGCGTCGAGCTCGAACTCGGTGCCGGCAATCGGCTTGAAACTGTCGTCGACGCGCACGCAGTGCAGCTTCTTGACCTGGCCGTTCTCGCCCGAGAACTTCTGCGTCAGCACGGCGAATTCGCGCACCGCGCCTTCGGCCTGGCTCGACGAGGTCCGCATCTTCAGCGGCCAGTTCGGCCAGGTCAGGCCCTTGTTCTCGCGCTCGGGGGGCGCGGGCATGATCTCGAGCTGGGTCACCGACAGCGCGCCCTGGCGCAGCGAGGTGCCGATGCAGTCGCTTCCGGTGTCGCCGCCGCCGATGACGACGACGTGCTTGCCGGCGGCCAGGATCTCCTGGACGCCGCCGAGCGGCTCCGCGGAGACGCGGCGGTTCTGCTGCGGCAGGAAGTCCATGGCGTAGTGGATGCCGGAGAGCTCGCGGCCGGGGATCGGCAGGTCGCGCGGGGCTTCCGCGCCGCCGGTCAGGGCGATCGCATCGTACTCGTTGAGCATCTCGCGTGGATCGACATTGCCGTCCGCGCCGACATGGCTGTTGTAGTGGAAGGTGACGCCTTCGCCTTCCATCTGCGCCACGCGGCGGTCGATGACGCCCTTCTCCATCTTGAAGTCGGGGATGCCGTAGCGGAGCAGGCCGCCGGCCTTGGCGTACTTCTCGAACAGATGCACGTCGTGGCCGGCGCGCGCGAGCTGCTGGGCGCAGGCCATGCCGGCCGGGCCGGAGCCGATGACAGCGACCTTCTTGCCGGTCTTGACGGTAGCGATTTCAGGCTTCAGCCAGCCATTGTCCCAGGCGCGGTCGACGATCGCGCATTCGATTGTCTTGATGGTGACGGGGTTGTCGTCGATGTTGAGCGTGCAGGACGCCTCGCACGGCGCCGGGCAGATGCGGCCCGTGAACTCCGGGAAATTGTTGGTGGAGTGCAGGTTGCGCGAGGCTTCTTCCCAATTGCCCTGGTAGACGAGGTCGTTCCAGTCGGGGATCTGGTTGTTGACGGGGCAGCCGGGCGTGCCGGGCGCCACCGAGCCGGTGCCGTGGCAATAGGGAATGCCGCAATTCATGCAGCGCGCCGCCTGGTCGCGCACCTCCTTCTCGGAGAGCGGAACGACGAACTCCTTGTAATGCTGCACGCGTTCGGTGACCGGGGTGTACTTGCGGTCGTGCCGTTCGATTTCCAGAAAACCCGTGATCTTGCCCATTAAACCCGAAGTCCCTGCCGCTTAAATTCTTTGTTCTCTCACTCCTCATCCTGAGGAGCGGCGCGCGTTTCGCGCCGCGTCTCGAAGGAAGAGGCCCGGATGGTGACCTCATGGTGCGAGACGCAGCTATCGCGCTCCTCACCATGAGGGCTTTTTCTTACGCCCCGATCGCGATTTTCGGCTCGGCGTCCGCGTTGGCCGCCATCTCGCGCAGCGCGCGCCGGTATTCGACCGGCATCACCTTGCGGAATTTGGGCAGCCAGTCCTTCCAATTGGCGAGGATGTCGGCGGCGCGCTTGGAGCCGGTGGCCTTGGCGTGGCGCGAGATCAAGACGTGCAGCCGCTCGACGTCGGAGGCGAGCAGGTTCTTGAACACGTCGACCCGGCCGTGCGCCTCGAGGTCGCCCGAGGCGTGATAGGTGTCGGCGTTGATCATCTCCTCCGACAGCACCGGCTCGAGCTCGACCATCGCCATGTTGCACAGCCTGTCGAAGTCGCCGGTCTCGTCGAGCACATAGGCGATGCCGCCGGACATGCCGGCCGCGAAGTTGCGCCCGGTCTTGCCGAGCACCACCACGATGCCGCCGGTCATGTACTCGCAGCAATGATCGCCCGCGCCCTCGACCACGGCGACCGCGCCGGAATTGCGCACGGCAAAGCGTTCGCCGGCGATGCCGCGGAAGTAGCACTCGCCCTCGATCGCGCCGTACATCACGGTGTTGCCGACGATGATGCTTTCTTCCGGTACGATGGCGGAGTTCCTCGGCGGCTTGACGATGATCTTGCCGCCCGAGAGGCCCTTGCCGACATAGTCGTTGCCTTCGCCTTCGAGCTCGAAGGTGACGCCGTGGGCGAGCCAGGCGCCGAAGGCCTGGCCGGCGGTGCCCTTGAGGCTGACATGGATGGTGTCGTGCGGAAGACCCGCATGGCCGTAGATCTTGGCGACCGCGCCCGACAGCATCGCGCCCGCGGAGCGGTTGGTGCTGTTGATGTTGGCCTCGATCTTGACCGGCGCGCCGCGGTCGAGCGCGGCCTGCGCCTTCTCGATCAGCGTGCGGTCGAGCACCGCCTCCAGATGATGGTTCTGGCGCTCGGAGTGGTAGATCTTCTGGCCCTTCTCTTCCTTCTGCTTGACGAACAGCTTCGAGAAGTCGAGGCCCTTGGCCTTCCAATGCGCGACCAGCTTGGTCTGGTCGAGCAGCTGAACCTGGCCGACCATCTCGTTGAAGGTGCGGAAGCCGAGCGAGGCCATGATCTCGCGGACTTCCTCGGCGACGAAGAAGAAGTAGTTGATGACGTGCTCGGGCTGGCCGGTGAAGCGCTTGCGCAGGACCGGGTCCTGGGTCGCGACGCCGACCGGGCAGGTGTTGAGATGGCACTTGCGCATCATGATGCAGCCCGCCGCAATGAGCGGCGCGGTGGCAAAGCCGAACTCGTCGGCCCCCAGCAGCGCGCCGATCACGACGTCACGGCCGGTGCGGAAGCCGCCGTCGACCTGGACCACGATGCGGCTGCGCAGCCGCTCGCGCACCAGCGTCTGGTGGGTTTCGGCGAGGCCGATCTCCCACGGCGAGCCCGCATGCTTGATCGAGGTCAGCGGCGATGCACCGGTGCCGCCCTCGAAGCCGGCGATGGTGACATGGTCGGCGCGCGCCTTGGCGACGCCTGCGGCCACCGTGCCGACGCCGATCTCGGAGACCAGCTTGACCGAGACGTCGCCCTCAGGGTTGACGTTCTTGAGGTCGTAGATCAGCTGCGCCAGGTCCTCGATCGAGTAGATGTCGTGGTGCGGCGGCGGCGAGATCAGGCCGACGCCCGGGGTCGAGTGCCGAACCCTTGCGATGGTCGCGTCGACCTTGTGGCCGGGCAGCTGGCCGCCTTCGCCGGGCTTGGCGCCCTGCGCCATCTTGATCTGCATCATGTCGGAGTTGACGAGATACTCCGTGGTGACGCCGAAGCGGCCCGAGGCGACCTGCTTGATCGCCGAGCGCATGGAATCGCCGTTCGGCATCGGCTTGAAGCGGTCGGCTTCCTCGCCGCCTTCGCCGGTGTTCGACTTGCCGCCGATCCGGTTCATGGCGATCGCGAGCGTAGTGTGCGCCTCGCGCGAGATCGAGCCGAAGCTCATCGCGCCGGTGGCGAAGCGCCTGACGATGTCCTTGGCCGGCTCGACCTGGTCGAGCGGCACCGGCTTGCGCTTCTCTTCCTCCGCGTTCTTGATCCGGAACAGGCCGCGCAGCGTCAGGAGCCGCTCCGACTGCTCGTTGAGGATTTTTGCGAAGGCGCGATATCGCTCCTGCGAATTGCCGCGCGCGGCGTGCTGCAACAGCGACACCGATTCGGCGGTCCAGGCATGGTCCTCGCCGCGGCTGCGATAGGCATATTCACCGCCGACGTCGAGGGCGCTCTTGTAGACCAATGCATCGCCGAACGCGTCGGCGTGGCGGCGCACGGCTTCTTCCGCGATTTCGGCCAGACCCACGCCCTCGACGCGGGTATGCGTGCCCGCAAAGAACTTGCCGACGAAGTCCGCCTTGAGGCCGACGGCGTCGAAGATCTGCGCGCCGCAATAGGACTGGTAGGTCGAGATGCCCATCTTGGACATCACCTTGAGCAAGCCCTTGCCGATCGACTTGATGTAGCGCTTGACGATCTCGTAGTCGTCGAGCGAGCCGGGCAGGCGGTCCTTCATCGCGATGATGGTCTCGAACGCGAGATAGGGATTGATCGCTTCGGCACCGTAGCCCGCGAGGCAGGCGAAGTGATGCACTTCGCGCGGCTCGCCGGATTCGACGACGAGGCCGACCGAGGTGCGCAAGCCCGTGCGGATCAGATGATGATGCACGGCGGCGCAGGCCAGCAGCGAGGGGATCGGCACCCGGTCGGTGCCGACCATGCGGTCGGACAGGATGATGATGTTGACGCCCTCGCGCACCGCGCTTTCCGCACGCGCGCAGAGCTCATCCAGCACCTGGTCCATGCCGGCCGCACCGAGGCCGGAGTGGAACGTCGTGTCCAGCGTGCGCGACTTGAAGTGCGATTCGGCCACTTCCGAGATCGAGCGGATCTTTTCCAGGTCGGCATCGGTCAGGATCGGCTGGCGCACTTCGAGGCGCTTGGTCGTGGCCATGCCCTGGAGGTCGAACAGGTTCGGCCGCGGCCCGATGATGGAGACGAGGCTCATCACCAGCTCCTCGCGGATCGGGTCGATCGGCGGGTTGGTAACCTGCGCGAAGTTCTGCTTGAAATAGGTGAACAGCGGCTTGGCCTTGTCCGACAGCGCCGAGATTGGCGTGTCGTTGCCCATCGAGCCCGCGGCTTCCTCGCCCGTGGCCGCCATCGGCGTCATCAGGATGGTGATGTCTTCCTGGCTGTAGCCGAAGGCCTGCTGGCGGTCGAGCAGCGACAGGTTCGAGCGCACGCCCGTCGTCGGCACCTTCGGCAGCTCTTCCAGCACGATCTGGGTCCGCTCCAGCCACTCCTTGTAGGGATGGCTCCTAGCGAGTTCGGCCTTGATCTCGTCGTCGGGGATCAGGCGGCCCTGCTCGAGATCGACCAGCAGCATCTTGCCGGGCTGCAAGCGCCACTTGGTGATGATCTGGTCCTCGGGGATCGTCAGCACGCCCATCTCGGACGCCATCACGATGCGGTCGTCCTTGGTGACGAGGTAGCGCGCCGGACGAAGCCCGTTGCGGTCGAGCGTGGCGCCGATCTGGCGGCCGTCGGTGAAGGCGATCGCGGCGGGGCCGTCCCACGGCTCCATCAGCGCGGCGTGATATTCGTAGAAGGCGCGGCGCTTCTCATCCATCAAGGGATTGCCGGCCCACGCCTCCGGAATCATCATCATGACGGCGTGCGGCAGCGAGTAGCCGCCCTGCACCAGGAATTCGAGCGCGTTGTCGAAGCAGGCGGTGTCCGACTGGCCCTCATAGGAGATCGGCCAGAGCCGGTTGATGTCCTTGCCGTACAGCTCGGAGCTCACCGAGGCCTGCCGCGCCGCCATCCAGTTGACGTTGCCGCGCAGCGTGTTGATCTCGCCGTTATGCGCGATCATGCGGTAGGGATGCGCCAGCGACCACGCCGGGAAGGTGTTGGTCGAGAACCGCTGGTGCACCAGCGCCAGCGCGCTCTCGAAGTCCTTTTCGTGCAGGTCGGGATAGTACTTGCCGAGCTGGTCGGCGAGGAACATGCCCTTGTAGATCACGGTGCGGCAGGACATCGAGCAGGGGTAATAGCCCGCGCCGCCGCGGTCGCGGCGCTGGTAGATCGCCTGAGAGATCGACTTGCGCAGGATGTAGAGCCGGCGCTCGAACTCGTCCTCGGTCTTGGCGGTGCCGTTGCGCCCGATGAACACCTGCATGCAGGCGGGCTCGGTCGGCTTCACGGTGACGCCGAGCGAGGAATTGTCGGTCGGCACGTCGCGCCAGCCGAGCAGGGTCAGGCCCTCCTCCTTGATCTGGTCGGCGATGATGCTCTTGATCACGTTGCGCCAGGCGGTGTCGCGCGGCATGAACAGTGCGCCGATGGCGTATTCGCCGGGCGCCGGCAGCGCGAAGCCGAGCTCTGCAGCCTTGCGGCTGAAGAAGGCGTGCGGGATCTGCACCAGGATGCCGGCGCCGTCACCGGCGCGCGGATCGGCGCCGACGGCGCCGCGATGCTCGAGATTGCAGAGGATGCTCAGCGCGTCCGAGACGATCTCGTGCGACTTCTTGCCCTTGATGTTGGCGATGAAGCCGACGCCGCAGGAGTCCTTTTCCAGGCTCGGATCGTAGAGGCCCTCGGCTTCCGGGCGCGAATAATGCTCTTGAATCGGTGAGGTGATCGGATCGGTCGTTTTCGAGGCGACCGTCGCCGACAGCTGTTCTGCCACGATGTTTGCGCGCTCGAATTGCGACCCGTTCATTGTTCCTGTCCTCTCCGTGCGGCAAGCTGTCTCACCGCGATCTTCGGCGCACCTTTGGCGTTCCGCGGCACCCGCTTCTGGGCCACCGCTCGTCCACTCGCGAGCCGCATTTTCTTAAATTCAGGCCAAGGCGTTCTTCGTCCCCGAGAACGGCTTTGCCCGTTGCCTTATGGTGCTCGAGAGCACCGATTTCAGCTGCAATCCCTATGCCGGAACCGCAAGCAAAATTGAGACAGTCTTCCTGTCCTAACCATCACCTTGCCAAATTTTTGTCTAACACACAAGCGCGCGAAAGTCCCGATTCCCGATAAGTCAATCAATCGCTTTCCAAAAGTTGCGCAGCCGCGGTTTTGAAACAAACGCGCCCTGATCCGGCCCTGTGGACGCCGGAATCCCGAATGAAGCTTCGCCTCAACCCTTCGAAAGGCGCGCCACGCCGCAAGAAGCGAAAGAGCGCGAGGCATTCGGGGGCCTGACAGGAGCGTCTCGACCATGAAGTTTTTCACAGGATGTGTGGCCGCAGCCACGCTGGCACTGGCCGCACCTGCCGCTCAGGCGCAAGTTCCCGCGAGCGGTATTGGAGGCGGGGGCTACGTTGCGGTGTCGGATTTCGACGGACCCTACGTACCGGGCGAAGCCGCGCCACGGCCGCCGCGTCACGGCTACGGGTACGGCTATGAGGAGCGCGGCCCGGCGGTTGCGCTGCTGCCGTCCACCGAGGTCTACGCGGTCCTGCGTGAAAACGGCTTCCTGCCGCTCGGCATCCCGCGCCTGCGCGGCAGCGTCTATACCATCGCGGTGATCGACCGCCGCGGCGACGATGGCCGGCTGGTGATCGATGCCAGCGACGGCCGGATCATCCGCTTCATGCCGTTCGCCGAGGCCTACGGCATGGCGCCGGCCGAGGACGTACGCCCGGCCCCGCCCTACGGGCCGCAAAGCGCGCTGCCGCCGCCGACAATGATCCGCAGCGGCCCGCCGCGCCCGCCGGCTCCCATCCCGCATGTAGCAAGCCGCGCCGTGCCGCTGCCCAAGGCAGCCCCGCGGCGCGCCGAGACGCCGGCTGCCCTTGCCAAGCCGGCACAGCCGATGGCGCCGCAGGCCCAGGCCCCGCAACCGGCGCAGCAAGCCGCCGCCGCGCCGGCGAAGCCGGCTGATGCAGCCGCGCCGACGGTCGGACAGGCCAGGCCCGCCCCGACGATCCTGCCCACGCAGGAGATGCCGCCAGCGCAGGGCCTGGATTAGCGCGCCGCGAGTTTGACGCAACAGTGCTGATCACGCCCTCGCTGTCATCCCCGCCTAGTGCGCAATTGCGCACTAGCGGGGACGACATCGGGGAGAGAACTGCCAAAACAAAAGGCGCCTGAGCAATTCAGGCGCCTTTTGCATTTCGGCGATTACCTCAGCTCCGCGGATACCCCGCCGCCTCCAGGATCAAATCCGCAACCTCCTTCGGATGCGACACCAGCGAGAGATGGCCGGCGTCGAGCTCGATAGTGGTGGCGTTCATGCGCTTGGCGAGGAAGCGCTCGAGATCGGGGTTGATGGTGTAGTCGTTCTTCGACACCGCGTACCAGCTCGGCCTGGAGCGCCACGCCGCCTCCGTAGTGCGGCTGGCGAAGATCGAGGCCGCTGTCGGCCATTGCACGGCATAGAGCTCCTTGGCCTGCTCGGGCTTCACGCCGTTGGCGAAGTACTTCAGGAAGGCGTCTTCCGAGAGCTTGGTATAGCCGTCGCGCTCGACGATGCCGGCGCGCGCGGGTCCGGTTGGAAACTGCTTCGACAGCGCCACGAAATCCTCGTTCGCATCGGGCGCGCGGGCGGCGACGTAGACGAGGCCGGTGACCTTCGGGTCGGTGCCGACCTGGCTGATCACGGTGCCGCCCCAGGAATGCGCCACCAGCACCGTCGGCCCGTCCTGCTCGGCTAGCGCGCGCTTGGTCGCGTCGACGGAGTCGGCGAGCGACGACAGCGGATTCTGCACGGCGGTGACGTGCAGGCCTGCAGCCTGGAGGATCGGAATCACCTCGGACCAGCTCGAGCCGTCGGCCCAGGCGCCATGCACGAGCACGACATTCTTGGCCTTCACCGTCTGCGGGGCCTGCGCATGCGCAAGGCTGAGGGGAGCCGACAGAAGGCTCGCGGCGACGAAAAGGCTGCGCCAGAGTGACATGATCTATCTCCGTCTTGTTTTGCGTTCGATGTCCCAAGGACGGAGGGCAACACTGCCGCGTTACACGTCTTCACCGCTCTGTGATGCAATGCACAACGAAAAAACGCCCCGGGGCACCGGGGCGTTCTCGCAACCTGGAAGTCGCGTGGGTCTAATGCCTGGCTCAGGCGGCTTGTGCGGCCGAGTTCTCGATCACTTGCGCCTTGGCGCCGGCGTTGATCGCGATCTGGCGCGGCTTCTTGGCCTCGGGAATCTCGCGGACGAGGTCAACGTGAAGCAGCCCGTTCTCGAGCGAGGCGTCCTTCACCTGCACGAAGTCGGCAAGCTGGAAGGCGCGCTCGAAGGCACGTGCGGCGATGCCGCGGTACAGCACTTCGGATTTCGAGTTCTCGTTCGCGACCTTCTCGCCCTTGATCGTCAGCGTGTTTTCCTTCGCGACGATGGAGAGCTCATCCTTGGCAAAGCCGGAGACCGCTACCGTGATGCGGTAGGCGTTCTCGCCGGTGCGCTCGATGTTATAGGGGGGATAGCCGGGGCTGCCGTCCGAGCTGGCCTGGTCGAGTAGGCTGAAGAGGCGGTCAAAGCCGACGGTGGAACGATAGAACGGGGTGAGATCGTAGCTACGCATGGTCAAGTCCTCCATTGAGCGACTGTTGGTAACCCGCCCGCCAATCGGGCCGGGCTTTAGTCTGTGTGCAGCCTGATGTTCCGGTTCCGAAACACTGGTAGCGGCCTGCACGAAAATGATATGGGTGGGGTGAGACGGCGTTCAAGAGGGCGGCATTGGCGCCTTTTCGGCGCTTTAGCCCCTTGATTCGCAGGACTTGATTTGCAGGACTTGCCGCCCAAGCACGCCCAATGACGCTGGTCTCGATTCCGTCCAACCCGGTCCCCGAAAACGTCGTCAGCGGCACCATCAAGACCCCCGATGGCGCCGAGCTGCGCTTTGCGCGCTGGGCGCCGCCGGCGGGCCGCAAGGGCACGGTTTGCGTCTTCACCGGCCGCAGCGAGCAGATCGAGAAGTATTTCGAGACGGTGCGGGACTTGCGCGACCGCGGCTTTGCGGTGGCGATGATCGACTGGCGCGGGCAGGGGCATTCCTCGCGCCGCCTGCGCGATCCGCGCAAGGGCTATGTGCGCGACTTCGCCGATTTCGAGATCGACGTCGAGACCTTCGTGCAACAGGTGGTGCTGCCGGATTGCCCGCCGCCCTTCTTCGCGCTCGCCCATTCCATGGGCGGTACGGTGCTGCTGCGGGTGGCACATGCCGGCAAGCGCTGGTTCGACCGCATGGTGCTGTCGGCGCCGATGATCGACCTGCCGGGGCGCACCACCTCGTTGCCCGTGCGTGCGTTGCTCAAGACGATGCGCCTGCTCGGGCAGGGCGGCCGCTACGTGCCCGGCGGCAGCGACCGCCTCACCGGGCTCGAGCCCTTTATCAACAATCCCCTCACCAGCGATCCCGTGCGCTATGCGCGCAACGCCGCGATCCTGGAGGAAGACCCGACGCTCGGACTGGCCTCGCCCACGGTCGCCTGGGCCGATACCGCATTTCGCGCCATGCACACCTTCAAGCGCGTGAATTACCCCTCGCAGATCCGCCAGCCGATCCTGATGCTGGCGGCCTCCAATGACACCGTGGTCTCGACCGCGGCGACCGAGGAGTTCGCCTATCATTTGCGCGCCGGCTCGCACCTCGTCATCGCCGGCGCCAAGCACGAGATCCTGCAGGAGCAGGACCGCTACCGCTCCCAATTCTGGGCCGCCTTCGACGCCTTCGTGCCCGGCACGCCGCTGTTCAAGTGAGAGCTTGACCGAGGGATCGTGCCACGAGCTCGTCATGCCCGGGCTTGTCCCGGGCATCCACGTTCTTGGTGCGGGGGAAAAGTTCGTGGATGGCCGGGACATAGCGAGCGGAAGCGACGCCGTCCTTCGGACGGCTATGCCCGGCCATGACGACGAAGGAAGCCGGTCGCGTTACAGCGTCTTCAGATACTCGATCAGATCGTAGCGCTCGGCATCGTCCTTGAACATGCGGCCGATCACGCCAGGACGTTTCGGCTCGCCGTCCTTGCGCTCGAAGGAATGGCCGAGCACGCTGTTGCCCTTGATCGGCTTGCCGTCGGCATCCGTCGCGGAGAACTCGGTCTCTCCCGTCTTGCAACGCTCGTTGGTGGCGACCGCGAAACCGACGGTCTCGGGGTCATAGTCGCGGCGGCCCATGCAGAATTTTCGCGGCCGTTCGCTTTCCGGCTTCAGCAGCCAGTACAGCGAAGGCACCGAGCCGTTATGCAGGTAGGGCGCCGTGGCCCAGATGCCGTTCAGCGGCCGCGCGCGATAGCGCGGATCGGGCGCCGGATTGAGACAGTTCTTGCGCGCGAGATTCCAGATCCTGGCCCGCTCGGCCTCCGGGATCTTCTCGTCGTCCATCCATTTGCGGGCGACGAGATCGACCACCGTCATGAGGCCGAGCGCGTAGACCATCTCGTTCGGCGATTTGCTCGCGGTCGGGATCTCGCACGCCCACCATGTCTGCAGGTCGGCCGTGTTCACCTTCAGGAAGCCGGGCACGTCGACGGTCCTTTTGCTGAGAACGAGCGACTGCTCGGGATCCGTCTTGATCTCGTCGAGCGGGATCGTCACCGCGTTCAGCACCTTGCTGTCGCCACTCGGCTCCCAGTGCTTCGACGACCAGAAGGCCGGCGTGTTGGTATCAGGCAAATGGCATCCGGAGCACATCTCGGCATAGACGGCGCGGCCGCGCTCGACGCGGTCGGGCTTCAGCCGCCAGGCGTCGCCGAGGATCTGCGAGGGCCATTTCGGCGCGAGCAGGCCGCCGAACTTCGGGCCGGTGGCAGTATCAGCCGTCTTGAACGGGTCGGGGCCTCTCAACATGTCCTCGATCCAGCCGAGCGTCCTGATGTTGACCGAGGAGCGCCACAGCCTGTCCTCCGGATAGGCGTCGGACAAATTGAGCAGCGCTGTGACGCCGAGGGCTTCGCCGGCGTTCCGGATCAGGGGCTGCTCGATCGAGGCGTCGTATTGGGCAAATTTGAACCACGGCACCGTCCAGATCGGAGGGTAGCTCACCGGCGCGTCCTGGGCGTGCAGGTTCTTGTCGAATCCCTTGACGCCGCTCATCGCGAGGTCCTGCGAGAACACCTGATTGCCAATGCGGTTGAGCGCATCAAGGCGGCCGAACCCTTCTTCGGTGTCCTGCTGCTGCTTGCCTTCGATCGTCTTGTCATAGTTCTTCGCCCAGTCGATCAGGAAGCTGCCGATCGCGCCGAGCTTCTGCTTGAGCGCGGCGCGGTCCGTCGCGCTGGCCTCCGGGCCGAGCACGCGATCGGCGAAGCGCTGGAAGCGGAACGGAACGTAGAGTGTGTAGGCGATCGACAGGCCTGTCGTGAGCTCGAGCTTCTTCAGGTCGGTCATGGCCGCGCCGCCGTCGAAGCGGACGTCGACGCCCTGGTAGTGGATCTGGCCGGTATGGCAGGCCGCACAGGTCAGCCCGATCATGTCGTCTTCGCGTCGGCCCGTCGCGGGATCGACCACGCCGGTCATGCGGGCGAAGCCGACCGGCAGGCCGTCGACGTTCTCCGCCGGCGTCCACCGGGTCGACCAGTCCGACACCTGTGTCGTCTCGTAGACGTTGGCATAGCCGAAGCGACGCAGCGTCGCCGTATCGGCCTGGATCGTCTGCGGGCTTGGGATGAATCCGAAGCGCTCGAGATAGGCGCTGTCCTTGATCAGGCCGGGCTTCGAGAACAGATGAAGCCGCGGTTGCTCCAGTGCCACGAACCACTCGTAGGGCACGGGGAAGGTGGCAGTGCCCTGGCTGGCATGGTGGAACCAGTGGCGGTCCTTCAGCGACCAGTTCTGCTCGAGCCAGTAGGCCGCCTTGGTCTCGGGGACCGTCGGCAGGGGTGGCGGTAGCAGGTTCACGAGCACGCCCTTCTGCGGCAGCATGGCGCGGACCTGATTGGGGAATTCGGCGACCGCCACCAGGAGGGCGAGGCCGAGGCCGATGACGAATGCCGAGAGCGCGGCCGCCCAGCGAAAGCGGAGCTGACACGAGGACAGCACCGGCTGCGACAGGATCCTCTGGTTGATGCGCTGGGGGAGCTGGCGCTGCTCGAACAGCGTGCGCACGTCGGCCACGCTGAGATAGCGCTCTTCGCCCTGCTTGCCCTTGCCGATTATCTTCAAGAGGATCGGCCATTCGAACTTCATCAGCAGCGGGTAGTACCAGCGCGCGGCGCTGCCGGCGCGCTCGAGGTTGTCGCGCATGAAGGTCTTGATTTCCGTGGCGTTGAGGCCGGGCTCGCTGCTGCCGGTGTTCGGATCGATGTAGGTCCGGCCGAAGCTTGCGAGCCGCGCGATCTCGTCCTCGTTGACCTTGCCGTTGACGCCGAGGATGCGCGAGCCGGCGCCGCGCTTGTCGAGCGGCCCGCCGCGCACCGCGTCGAGCTGCGCTCCCGACCAGATGCTCTTCAGGATGTGCGTGATGCCGTTGGCGATCATCGCAACGCCGCGGACCTGAATGCGGGCCGAGACCTTCTTCAGCCCGGTCTCGCCGGTCGCGTTCGCGATCGTCTGGGACAGCGTGTTGAGCGGGACCGTCCCGCCCTCGACGAATCCTTCACCGACGAGGCCGCGCAGGAACGGGCACGGATTGTTCGGCGAGACCGGGATCGAGGGGTCGAGCGGCGGCTTCGAAACGGGGTCGTGCATGGCCCAAATCCTGAAAACAGCGAATCGTGAAAAACAGGCGCGCGGCGTTAAAGCCCGGAAAGTTCTAACAAACCGACAGCAAGATATACTACTTCGGCGTGTGGCGACGTGTGGCGGATTTCACTATCGGGTCAATAAGAGCAGGCCCGAGGTCGCGAGAAACCAGATGGGCCGCGGAATGCAGTTCAGGACTCGGCGGCGCGCTTGGCCTCGCCCTGCACCAGGGTCAGCCTGCCGAGCGGCACGCCGGCCTTCAGCAGCCCCTCGCGATAATGGGCGACGTCCTCGGGCCGCTTCCAGTGGAAGTTGCGCAGGTGACGGTCGACGTTGAGGGTCGGGTAGTTGCCCATCAGCACGTGGGCGGCTTCGCTCGCCTCGTCGCCACGCCCCAGCTGCGCCAATGCGGCGGCACGGATCGCCAGCGCCTGCATGTGGTTCGGGTTGATGTAGAGCTGCTCGCGGGCCCAAGACAGGGTCGCGTCGTATTGGCGCAACAGGTAGTGACTGAAGGCGTTCAGCGCCGCCCATTGGTAACGAGGGTCGCTGTTGTCGCGCTGGGACGCCATCGAGAACAGCTCGATCGCCTCGCGATGCTCGCCGATCATGAAATGGCAGATGCCGAGCACGCCGCGCGCGCCGTTGTCATAGGGGTTGAGCGCGACCGCGCGCCTGGCGGCATCCATCGCGGCCTCGTGATGTCCCTCCAGCGAATGGGCCCAGGACAGGATCGAGAATGCGAAGGAGGAGCGCGGATCGAGCCGCACGCTGGTTTCGGCGAGGTTCATCGCCTCGGCCCACATCTCCCGCGTGCCCTTGACCCAGCCGAACTGGATGCTCTGGATCTGGATCGTGGCGAGATAGGCGTGTGCGATCGACAGTTTGGGATCGAGCCGGATGGCCTCGCGAAACAGCTCGACGGCGGCGGCGAGATCCTCCTTGGTCTGCCGGTAGTAGTGCGACAGCCCCTTGAGGAAGCGGTCCCAGGCGCTGACGTCGGTCGACAGCCGCGCCGGTGCCGACGCCTCGGCGCGGACGATCTCGGTGGCGATGGCGGCGGACAGGTTCGTCGTGATCTCGTCCTGCATGGCGAACAAGTCGCCGATGTCGCGGTCGTAGCGGCCGGTCCAGAGCTGCTCGCCGGTTTCCGGCGCGATCAGCTCGGCGGTGACGCGGATCTTGGCGCCGGCGCGCCGCACCGAACCCTGGATCAGATAGGTGGCGTCGATCTCGCGCGCGATCAGCCGCGTGCTGGTGTTCCTGCCCTTGAAGGCGAAGGTCGAGTTGCGGCTCAGCACGCGATAGAAGGATTGCAGCGACAGCGCGTGGATCAAATCCTCGGTCAGGCCGTCGGAGAAATACTCGTCCTGGGCGTCGCTGAGGTTGGCGAAGGGCAGCACGCCGACGATGGCGGTGCGGTACTGCTGCGACAGTGCCGAGGCTTCACGGAGCTCGGGGGCAAGCGCCGGCGCGCCCTCGGGCGTCCAGGTAAAGACCCCGATCGCATCCTTGATGTTCTTGAAGCGATGGTTGCCGGCATCGGTCAGCGGCACCGAGAGGTGCTTGCTCGCCTCGCGATAGGCCTTGGCCGAGATGGCGAAGCCGCCCGGGCTCGCCACCGATTCCAGCCGGACGGCGATGTTGACGTCGTCGCCGAACACCTCGTCCTCGTCGGCGATGACGTCGCCCATGTGGACGCCGAGCCGGAACTGCATGGCGCGGTCCGTCGGCAGATGGCGGTTGCGCTCGGCCATCACCGTCTGCATCGCGATCGCAGCCTCGGTGGCGCCGACGATGGAGGGGAACTCGAGCAGGAAGCCGTCGCCGGTGTTCTTCACGACGCGGCCGCCGTGATTGAGGATGATGGGATGGATCGCGGCGCGATGGGCCTTGAAGGCGGCATGGGTGCCGGCCTCGTCGCTGCCCATCATGCGCGAATAGCCGGCGACATCGGCGCAGACGATGGCGGCCAGACGTCTTTCCATATCCGCGAAGCTCCAAGGGAGAGGGGACCGGCCACGGCGGGCAGTCGCCTCGAATCCCGCATTGCAAGAACCCCGCCTTTATAAAGCAGATGCAGCCGAGCGGAAGCATGATCCGCGATGCAAATTCGAGGTAAATCCCACGCGATCCAGGGCGGTGGACGGGGACGGGCGAACCGACTAAGCGGAACCGGGACGGGGCAACGAGGGCATCTTCATGCTGGGCATCCACGAAATCTGGCTTTTCATCCTGTCGGGGGTGCTGCTCAACATCACGCCGGGGCCGGATTCGGTCTATGTGATCGGCCGCAGCATGCAGATGGGCTGGCGGGGCGGCGCTGCTGCCGCCCTGGGCATCAGTTGCGGCTGCTTTGTCCATGTCGCGGGCGCGGCGATCGGGCTTTCGGCCCTGCTGATGGCCTCGTCGACCGCCTTCTCGCTCCTGAAGCTGGTCGGCGCGGCCTATCTCGTCGTCACCGGGCTTCAGATGCTGTGGTCGCGCCCTTCGCTGGCTTCCAGCATCGACGAGCCGGTGCGGGGCTCGCTGCGCCGGGTCTTTCTCCAGGGCGTCTTCACCAACGCGCTCAATCCCAAGGTCGCGCTGTTCTTCCTCGCCTTCCTGCCGCAATTCGTCGCAGCCGATGCCCCGCACAAGCCGCTCGCCTTCCTGACGCTCGGACTGATCTTCATCTTCACGGGAACGCTGTGGTGCCTAGTGCTCGCGGCGTTCGCCGCCAGGGCGGCCCACCGGCTGCGGCAGTCCGAGGGCGCCATCGCCTGGGTCAACCGCGCGCTCGGCGGCCTCTTCATCTATCTCGGCATCCGCGTCGCCATGCTGGAGACACGCTAGCGATTTCAGGCAAACTCCTTCGCCAGCGCACTGCCGACAAGATAAAGGCCGAGCAGAATCATGGCGATCAGGAACCAGCGGCGAAACGCTTCCGCCGGCATCCGCGCCCGCACCGATTGGCCGATGAACATGCCGGCAAAGGCCATGGCGAGGCCGATCGCGCCCGGCACGGCATTGGCCGGCGTCAGCAATCCGGCCGTGGTGAGGTTGAAGGCGAGCGCCAGCGTTGCGGTGGTGAAGAACACGCCGAGCGCCTGCACAAGCTCGTCCTTTTCCATGCCGATCGCCTGCATGAACGGCATCGAGGGGATCACCTGCACGCCGGTCGAGGCCGAGATCACGCCGGTGACGACGCCGACCACGCCGCCGACCCATTTCTCGTTCCGGGGCGCGACATGGAACTGGAATTTGTTCAAGCCGATCACGGCATAGATGACGAGCAGGACGCCGAGCACGATCGTGCCGTAGCGCGCATGAGGGCCGGTCAGCGCGCCGGCATTGAGCCAGCAGCCGACCACGGTGCCGATCATCAGCGGCCACAGCCGCCGCAGGATGTCGCGCAAATATGGGCCGACGAAGGTCTGCCAGATATTGGTGACGATGGCCGG
The DNA here is from genome assembly GCF_058782905.1 of Bradyrhizobium sp. FW305-F6. Lineage (NCBI taxonomy): Bacteria > Pseudomonadati > Pseudomonadota > Alphaproteobacteria > Hyphomicrobiales > Nitrobacteraceae > Bradyrhizobium > Bradyrhizobium sp. FW305-F6. The sequence goes on along the minus strand of NZ_JBYSYD010000006.1, from coordinate 272,235 downwards.
CACGATCACGATGGCAATCGCGCGGCTGGGGGACATGCTCACCGCGAGAAGGCCCATCGACACCGTCGGCAGGCCGAGCCCGATCACGCCCTTGACGAATCCGGCGAGCAGGAAGACGGCGGCGATCACGATGAGCAGCGGGTCGATCATGCCGGCACATTGACCGAAGCCGCGCGCCGGCACAATCTGGAGCTTACGGAGACAGCCTTCGCCGTGAACGAAGGCTGAGCGTGATGGGGACGTGCGCAACGGTTCCGACCAGATCATGCACAACAACGGGAGGAAGACCGCCATGCGCTTCGACCTCGTCGATCTCCAGCTCTTCATCGCGGTGGCCGACCAGCGCAGCATCACGGGCGGTGCCGAGCGTTCGCACCTGGCGCTGGCCTCGGCCAGCGCGCGGATCAAGGGGCTGGAGGACGCGTTCGGCGTCGCGCTGCTCAAGCGCGGGCGTCGCGGCGTGGAATTGACCGCGGCCGGCGAAAGCCTGCTCGATCATGCCCGGCTCGTCGTCCACCAGATCGACGCGATGCGCGGCGATCTAGCCGGCTTTGCCAGTGGCGTCCGCGCCAGCGTGCACCTTCTGGCCAATACTTCGGGCCTGTCCGAGCATCTGCCCAAGGCGCTGGCCGGCTTCCTGCGCGCGCATCGCGACATCGCCGTCGACATCGAGGAGCGCGAGAGCACCGATATCGCGGCGGCGATCACCGCAGGGGCCGCCGATCTCGGCTTTGCCGCCGAGCACGCGCTGCCCGATCACATCGAGCGCTTCGTGTTCAGCGAGGATCGCCTGACGCTGGTGACGTCGCGCCGTGGCCCGTTCGCCAGCCGCCGCCAGATCGACTTTCAGGAGGCTGCTGCTTGTGACTTCGTCGGCCTGACCGGCGCCATCGCGCTGCAGATGCACATCGCAAAGCACGCAGCGCGGCTCGGCATGCGTCTGCACGTCCGGGCGCGGCTGCGCGATTTCGACGCGATCTGCCAGATGGTCGCCGCCGATGTCGGGGTCGCCCTCGTGCCCGAGGCCGCCGCCCGCCGCTGCGCCAGGACCATGCCGCTCGCTATGGTCCGCCTGCGCGATGCCTTCGCCAACCGGAGGCTCGTGATCTGTGCGCGCAGCTTCAAGACGCTGCCGAAGCCGGCCAGGATGCTGGTGGAGCACCTGCGGACTGAGGCGATGTGAGGGGGGCTCTTACCCTCCCCCTCCAGGGGCTATCGGATTCACACATCTCGAAAAGAGAATCTTCTTCAATGAGTTAGCTGAAGGCCAATATTGGGCACTCACATGCGACGGAATCGAAGCAAGTGACTCGAATGACTCGCATTTCCGGATTGGCGGGCAGAAGGCTCCGACAGAGATGTGTGAACATAGTAGCCCTCCAGGGGAGGGTAAGAACACCTACTTCGCCGTCTCGGCTCCGGCGTCGGTGATGCAAGCTCTCCGCCCGCTCACGACTGGTTCAAAAGCTTCAACGCTTCCTCGTGAACCCGCGCGTCGCCGGCGGCGATGATGCGGCCACCGCCCTGGGCCGGTTTGCCCTCCCAGGTGGTGACGACGCCGCCAGCGCCGGTCACGATCGGGATCAGTGCCGCGATGTCGTAGGGCTTCAGCTCGGTCTCGACGACGAGGTCGACGTGACCCGCGGCGAGCATGCAATAGGAATAGCAGTCGCCGCCATAGCGCGACAGCCGCGCGCTCCTCTCGATACGGCTGAAGACGGCGCGGTCGTTCTCGTTCATCAGCAGGGGGCTGGTGGTGTAGGTCGTGGCTTCCGACAGCGACGCGCAGCGGCGGACCTGGAGCCGGCGCTCGCCGGAGGGGCCCTTGTAATTGGCTGAACCGTTGTCGCCGGAAAAGCGCTCGCCGATGAACGGCTGGTGCATCATGCCGAACACCGGCACGCCCTTGTGCAGCAGCGCGATCAGAGTGCCCCAGATCGGAAAGCCGCCGATGAAGGACTTGGTGCCGTCGATGGGATCGAGCACCCAGACATAGTCTGCGTCCTCGTTCTCGTTGCCGAATTCCTCGCCGACGATGCCGTGCTGGGGGAAGTTGGCCTTGATCAGCCGCCGCATCACCGCCTCCGCGGCGCGGTCGGCCTCCGTTACGGGATCGAAATCCCTGGTCTTGCTCTTGTCGTCGATCGACAGCGAGGTGCGGAAGAACGGCAGGATGGTTTCGCCGGAGGCGGTGGCGAGCCGTCCGATGAAGGCGGAGAAGTCGATCACCGTCACGGGGCGAATCCTAGGAAGCGAAAGTTGGATGAAGCTCGCCCCTGCCTAGCTCAATTCGCCTGCGGCGTGCAGCGCTGTCTTGATCTTGCACCCCGGTATTTTGCATTCCGGGGTGCGCTGCCTCATCCCGGTCACCTGCTGGCCAAAAATCGATCATTGACTTGAAAACTTAGTTCCGCGCTTGCCTTGTTCGTATGCAAACGACTATCAACCCATTGAATTCCCTTATCAAAGGAACTGAATCTGGGTTTCCGCGAGAGCATTTGAGCCATGTGCGTTTTGCATGGGAAACAGCGCAAAAGCCCTTGCGCTTTGTGCGTCGCGGTCGCATATTGTTGCGGTGCGGTAGCGCTTGGCGTTACCGCTGCCCTCCTTGGGCGTTTCCTCCCTAGACTTGGGCCGCTTGCGTCATTCGCGAGCGGCCCTTTTTTCTTGCCGCCGCCGCTTTCATTTCAAGGCGCGCAAGGCTGAGAAGCGAAACACGCGCGCACCCAAGGGACTCCCGAGGGACTCCCAAGGGACCGACCGAGACATCGACGTTGGAGAGGAGCTACTCCGCCGCGGCCTGGAACGGGCCGAGATCGGCGAACGGGATCGTGGTCGCCAGCACGTCGGCAAGAACACCGAAGTCGGAGGCGACTTGCGCGAAGCGTGCGCTCCGCTCGCGGCGCCGCTCGTCCATGTAGATCGCGCGATTGAGCTCGAGCTGCACTGCGTGCAGGCCGCTTGCGGGATTGCCGTAATGCTCGGTGATGAAGCCGCCGGCATAGGGCTTGTTGCGGCCGATCGAATAGCCGAGCCCGCTCATGGTCTCCTCGACGCGATCGGGCAGCAGCGGCGTGCAGCTGGTGCCGTAGCGGTCGCCGATCACGACGTCGGGCCGGCGCGGCTCGTCCCTGCTGACGCCGACCGACGGCATCGAGTGGCAGTCGACCAGCACCACGGTGCCGAACATCTGGTGCACCTTGTTGATCAGCCGGCGCAGCGCGCGATGGTAGGGCTTGTACAGCGTCTCGATCCGGCCCAGCGCGTCGTCGACCAGGATGCGTTCGCGATAGATCTCCTGGCCGTCGCCGACCACGCGTGGAATGGTGCCGAGCCCGCCGGCGACCCGCATCGAGCGGGTATTGGCAAAGCTCGGCAGCCGCCCGCTGAACATGCGAGGGTCGAGCTCATAGGGCTCGCGGTTGACGTCGACATAGGAGCGGGGAAAGTTGACCCGCACGGTCGGAAAGCCGCGCTCGCTCAAATGCCCGATCAGCTCGTCCATGAACGAGTCTTCCGAGCGCCGCAACGTCGGCAGGTCGATCCGCGAGGCCGCCAGAAATTCGTCCGGATAGATCGAGCCGGAATGGGGCGAGTTGAAGATGACGGGCGCGCGCCATTCGGCAGGCTCGAAGATCTCGAAGGCGGGCGACATGTCGCCGTCAAACCGGGTCATCTTCTCAGGCTTCGTCCCTTCGCGCCGGGATCCGGCAGGGGCCGGATCGCATCGATTCGGCCGATCGAGCGGCTCTTATGTGTCCTCATTGTCCGGAATCGCAACCATTCTGCCAAGCGAAAAGATGTGATGGTCATTGGAACAGGTCTTAACCTTGCAGGCAGGGAGGCGGGGACATGCTTGGGCAGCTCGATTGATTCGCGCCGCTTTCGGGTTCACAAGAGTGCGGTCGCGCCGCCGGCCCAGGGTAAAGATTTTCACCCCAAATTTACCGTCTGTCGGGCTTAGTGACCTCTGCTGATATCCTCTGGGGATGCGACGATTCCTGCCATGCCAAAGATCCTGCTCGCCGAAGACGACAACGACATGCGCCGCTTCCTGGTCAAGGCGCTGGAAAACGCCGGTTTTCAGGTCTCGTCCCACGACAACGGCATGGCCGCCTATCAGCGGCTGCGGGAAGAGCCGTTCGAGATGCTGCTCACCGACATCGTGATGCCCGAGATGGACGGCATCGAGCTCGCCCGCCGGGCTTCGGAACTCGACCCCGACATCAAGATCATGTTCATCACCGGCTTTGCCGCGGTCGCCCTGAACTCGGATTCGGATGCCCCCAAGAACGCCAAGGTGCTGTCCAAGCCGGTGCACCTGCGCGAATTGGTCAGCGAAGTGAACAAGATGCTGGCGGCCTGAATCGGCCCCTTCCGTCCTTGCGCCGGCTCCCCTGAGCCGTTATAGGGACCCCACCCGACACAAGTGGACTATTAGGGCACGTAGCTCAGCGGGAGAGCACTACCTTGACATGGTAGGGGTCACAGGTTCGATCCCTGTCGTGCCCACCATTTTCTTCAATGATTTGGCGCTCCGCGCCTGAGGCTTGAAGGAGTGGTTTCCACGAGATTTCCATATCCGTGCGGGCTGCCCCATTGAGATGGGGTTGGTGCCCGAATTCGGACATCACTCCGAAGGTCACGCACAGGGCCGCTTGCTCTGCTCTTTCGGCGCTGCGGCCCTGGCATATTTCTCTATCTCGCAGCCTGTGGAACTCGCGGGCGCGGCGGCCGTTGCTTGGCCGCGGCAGCAGGAGCGAGGAGAACGCGTGAACCGACGCCAGCTTGTTCAAGGGTCGGCAGCGCTGCCGGCGTTGCTGCTCGCGTCGCGAAGCGGTTTTGCCGCCGCTCGCGCGTCGGAGGAGGCATTCGGATCGTCCAAGGTGAGGGATCTTGCCCGTATGCTGGCCGGGAAGCCGTACGAGGCGCCGGACGAGAAGCTGCCGGGTGGATTACAGGAGCTCGACTACGATCAGTATCGTTCGATCCGCTATTTGCCCGAGCGCGCGCTCTGGCGCGGCACGAAGCTTCCCTTCGAAGCGCAGTTCTTCCATCGCGGCTTCCTCTACAAGAACAGAGTGAACATTTTCGAGGTCGCGGACGGAAAGGCAACCGAGCTCAAGTATCGCAAGGCGGACTTTTCGTTCGGTGAGAAGGTGCCGGCGTTCGAGGATGCCGATCTTGGGTTCGCGGGCTTCCGCATACACGCGCCCATGAACCGCGCCGACTATTACGACGAAGTCTGCGTCTTCCTGGGCGCGAGCTACTTCCGCGCCGTGGCCAAGGGACAGACTTACGGGCTTTCCGCCCGGGCACTTTCGATCGATACCGGCGAAGCCAAGGGCGAGGAATTTCCGCTCTTCAAGACCTTCTGGCTCGAGCGGCCGGCGCCGGGTGCGACCTCGCTGGTGATCCATGCCCTGCTGGACAGCAAGAGCTGCGCAGCGAGCTACCGATTCACGGTGCGGCCAGGGGACACGACGGTTTTCGACGTCGAAATGTCGGTCTACCCGCGCGTCGAACTGCAGCGGGCCGGACTCGCGCCCATGACCAGCATGTTCTTCTACGGTCCGAACGACCGCAACGGCATCGACGATTTCCGCCCCTCGGTCCACGATTCCGATGGACTTGCGATCTTCAACGGGCAGGGCGAAAGCCTGTGGCGGCCGCTCAGCAATCCCCGCGACCTCCAGATCAGCACCTTCCAGGATCTCAATCCGCGCGGGTTCGGCTTGATGCAGCGGGAGAGAAACTTCGCCGCCTACCAGGACATCGAATCCAGCTTCGAGAAACGCCCAAGCCTCTGGATGGAGCCGATCGGCGATTGGGGCGAGGGCGGGGTCATGCTGTTCGAGATCCCGACCAAGGAGGAAGTTCACGACAACATCGCCGCATTCTGGCGGCCGAAGAATCCGCTGCAGGCCAAGGGCGAGCACAACTACACCTATCGGCTGCATTGGGGACCAGATAGCCCGAAGCCGCATTCGCTCGCCAGGTTCACGCGAAGCGCGATAGGGGCAAAGGGCGAGGATGCGCGCCTCTTCGTGCTCGATCTGCTCGGCGACAACTTGAAAGGGATCGATCCTGCCGGCGTCAAGGGCGTGGTGGCGGCGGAAAAATCCGAGATCAAGAACATCGTCACGCAGCCCAATCCCTATACCGGCGGTTGGCGGCTCAGCTTCCAGTGCCAGGTGAAGGGTGAGCCGATCGAGCTTCGGGCGTTTCTGGCCCAAGGCGACAAGCCCTTGTCGGAAGTCTGGGTCTACCGATGGGCCCCCTGAGCACGGCACCGCGGCCGGTTGTTGGCGAGATCGCGAGCCAACGCCTGCTGCCGCACGAGTCCCCCCTTCCGATGGCGCCGGGCGACCTCGGAAAGAACCGGGTATTGGACCGCATTCCTGCGCAGATCGCCCGCACGATGGTTTGGCGGCGCGGCCTCATCCTGCTCTCGACGGCGGCGCTCACGTGGGCGGGCGGCTACGAGATGTATCGCGTGCTGCAGGTCGGCGGCGTCACGGTCCTCGAAGGCATGGTGCTGGCGCTCTTTCTGGTCCTGCTCGCCTGGGTCGCGTTTTCGTTCGCCTCCGCCGTGGCGGGCTTCGTTGTGCTGCTGACCCATCGTCCGGACGAGGGTGCCTTGGCTTCCGGCGCGGAACTGCCTGCCATTGCAAGCCGCACCGCCATGCTGCTTCCCACCTACAACGAAGACCCGCACCGATTGACGGCGCGGCTCCGTGCAATGATCGAATCCTTGGAGGCGACCGCGCACGGAGAGCTGTTCGACTGGTTCGTTCTGAGCGACAGCACCGATCCCGACATCTGGGTCGCCGAAGAAAAAGCGCTGCTCGCGCTGCGGCAGGACGTCGGAACACGGCTGTATTATCGCCACCGCGCCGAGAACAGGGAGCGGAAGGCCGGCAACATCTCCGAGTGGATCACGCGGTTCGGCGGCGTCTACGACTTCATGATCGTGCTCGACGCCGACAGTCTCATGAGCGGCCAGACCGTCGTCCGATTGGTGAATGCCATCGAGACCAATCCCAGTGCCGGGCTCGTCCAGACGCTCCCGATGATCGTCAACGCGCGAAGTCTGTTCAGCCGCGTCCAGCAATTCGCGGGCCGCTTGTACGGACCGATGATCGCCGCCGGCGTTGCCTGGTGGCACGGCTCCGAAGGCAACTACTGGGGCCACAATGCGATCATCCGCGTGAGGGCGTTCGCCGAAGCGGCGGCACTGCCGCAGCTGCGCGGGCGCAAGCCCTTCGGAGGACACATCCTCAGCCACGATTTCGTCGAAGCCGCGCTGCTGCGGCGAGCCGGGTGGGGCATCTACATGTTGCCGATGCTCGGCGGAAGCTACGAAGAGGTGCCGCCGTCGCTGCTCGACTTCGCCGCGCGCGACCGACGCTGGTGTCAGGGCAATCTCCAGCATCTCGCTGTCGTGCCTGCGCGGGGCCTGCATTGGGTGTCGCGCCTGCATTTCATGGTGGGAATCGGAGCATATTTGACGGCGCCGCTGTGGCTGCTGTTCCTGCTGTTGGGAATGCTGATCTCGCTGCAGGCCCGCTTCGCGCGTCCGGAGTATTTTCCCAAGGGTTTCTCCCTGTTTCCGACCTGGCCGGCCCAGGATTCGGTGCTCGCCATCTGGGTGTTCGTCGCCACCATGGCGCTGCTGCTGTTGCCCAAGCTGCTCAGCCTGGTGCTGCTTTGGATACGGCGCCCGGTGCGACGACAATTCGGCGGCGCTTTGCGGGCCTCGGCCGGAGTCTTCGCAGAGGTCGTGGTATCCGCGTTGATGGCGCCCGTGATGATGATCTTTCAGTCGATCGCGGTGGTCGAGATCCTGGCCGGCCGCGATGCTGGCTGGCAGACGCAAAGGCGGGACGACGGCACGGTGGAGCGCCGCGAGCTCTATCGAAAATACAGCGTCCCGACCTTGTGCGGCGTTGCGATGGCGGCAAGTGCGTACGCGGTTTCGCTGCCCCTTCTGCTCTGGATGTCCCCGGTCGTCGTTGGGCTGCTGTTCGCGGTTCCCATCGGCGCGCTGACTGCCAGGCCCGCGTCCGACAAATTGTTCGTCACGCCCGAGGAGGTAGCGCCGCCTTCGGTGCTACGTCGAGCAAACCAACTGAGCGAATCGCCGGATGCAGGGATCAGGCCCGCGTTGCTGGAACTGCGCGAAGATGCCAGGCTTTTGGCCTTCCACGTCGCACAGCTGCCGCTTCCACGCGCCGTCCGGCCCGACACGATCGACGCGAATCTGGCGGTCGGCCGTGCCAAGGTCGATGCGAGCGATACTTTCGAGGAGGCCATCGCCCATCTGTCCTCCCGGGAAGTTTTTTCGATCTTGAACGACGGTTCGGTGTTGCCGGCGATATTGCAGAAACAATGAACACGCGCCGGCGGGTGGTCGGCTGTTCACCGGTTGCAACATCAGCAATGAAGAAGACGCGAAGGAGCGTCTGCCGATCAAGGCCTATCCCACCAGATATTTCTTCACCGCCGCCTCATCCCACGCAATCCCGTTGCCCGGCTCCTCGCCCGGCAGCGCAAAGCCGTCCTTGATCTTGAGCCGCGTCGCCAGCACCGCGTCGGCCCAGTCGACATATTCCAGCCAGTGCGCGGTCGGCGTGACGCAGAGCAGATGCGCGCTCACTTCCGAGAACAGGTGCGTGGACATCTCGATGCCGGCGGCATGCGCCAGCGCGGCGGCTCGGAGCCAGCCGGTGACGCCGCCGATGCGCTGGACATCAGGCATCACGTAGTCGCAGGCTTCCGCGGAGAGCGCGGACTGCATCGAGAAGGCGCTGTCGAAGTTTTCGCCGATCTGCACCGGCGTACGCAGCGCGTCGGCAATGCGGGCGCAGCCGGCATAATCGTCATGGCGGATCGGCTCCTCGATCCAGGTGAGGCCCTCGTCGTCGAGCATCTCGCCGCGGCGGATGGCCTCGGTCACCGTCAGCGCCTGATTGTAGTCGCACATCAGCGTGACCCGATCGCCTACGGCCTTGCGCACCGCGCGCACGACGGCGAGATCCTCCCGCGCATCGGGACGGCCGACGCGGATCTTGGCCGCCCGAAATCCCTCGGCCAGCAGCTTGTGGGCTTCGTCCACCGCGGCGCCGGCCGGCATGATGCCGAGGCCCTTCGAATTGTAGGCCTGGACCGGCTTTGGCGCGCCGCCGAGCAGGCGCGCGAGCGGCAGGCCGCGTGCGCGCGCCAGCGCATCCCAGGCCGCCATGTCGATGCCGGATTGCGCCAGCCGCTGCAGGCCGGCGAGGCCCAGCAGCGTGAAGCGCTGGCTCAGCTTGCGTTCGATCTCGAAGGGCAGCAGCTCGTCGCCGGCGAGCAGGTCCGACATCTCCGCGACCATCGCGGCCAGCGGCTTCAAGGCCGAGGGCGTGAGCGAGAACAGATAGGAATGGCCTACTGCGCCCTGGTCGGTCTCGCAGTCGATCAGCACCAGCGGGGCCTTTGCGACGGCCCCGGTCGCGGTCTGGAGCGGCAGGTTCATCGGCACGATCACGGGACGTGCCCGGAAGCGCTTGATGCGGATGGTCTCGGTCATGGGTCTCTCCCGGCGGAGCGGATGCAGGTCGGCGCCGATCTTAAGCATCCGTGATCAAACGAAAAGGCGCCTGGTCCGACCCACCATAAAATGGGGTTGCGCCGGCCGGCAAATCTTGGCTCTGTGCCGCCGCAGTGTTTGCCGCGGATTCCAGAAGATTTGCGACAAAATCGCACACAACGGAGCCACAGGGTGAAACAAGAGATCTCCGGAGAACAGCGCAAGAGCAGCATCTTCACGGGTGCCGTGATCGTCTTCCTCCTGCTCGCCCTGCCGCTCGCGGTGTGGCTGGACCTGACCGAGCTGAGCAAGACGGCGCTGCGTCGGCAGGCGATCGATCTCAACTCGGTGATCACGAGCGTGCGCAGCTATTACGCCTCCAACGTGGTCGGGCGCGTGCTCGCCAACCCCAATGGAAGCACCAAGGTCGCGCACAATTACGAATCCATCCCCGGCGCGATCCCGATCCCGGCGACCTTGTCGCTGGAGCTCGGCCGGGTGATCGGCGCGCAGCAGGAGAACATCACCTATCGCTTCGTCTCGGACTTTCCGTTCCAGAACCGCGCCCCGCACCAGCTCGACAAGTTCGAGAAGGATGCCCTGGAGGCGCTTCGCAAGGATCCCGAGCAGAAGATCGTGGAGACCGAGACTTCTTTGTTCAACGACAAGGTCCGTCTCGTCGCCCCCGTGACGATGGGGCCGGCCTGTGTCAGTTGCCACAACAGCCATCCCGAGAGCCCGAAGAAGGACTGGAAGGTCGGCGACGTCAGAGGTATCCAGGAGGTGATCATCGCCCAGCCGATCGCCGCCAACATCTTCTCGTTCAAGTTCCTGCTGGCTTATTTCCTGATCGCCGCCGGGAGCGGGCTGGCGTTCCTGTCGCTGCAGCGCCGCCAGGCGCGCCGCATCAAGAACATGAACAAGGAGCTCGAATCCGCCAACGACTTCCTGGCGTCGCTGTCGATGAAGATCTCGCGCTACATCCCGCCGCAGGTCTACAAGGGCATCTTCTCGGGCCAGAAGGACGTTACCATCCACACCGAGCGCAAGAAGCTCACCATCTTCTTCTCCGACATCCAGAACTTCACGGCGACCGCGGAGCGGCTCCAGCCCGAGCAGCTGACGCAGCTGCTCAACGAATATTTCACGGAGATGTCGGTGATCGCTCATGAATATGGCGGCACCGTCGACAAGTTCATCGGCGACGCCATGCTGATCTTCTTCGGCGATCCCGAGACCAGGGGCGACCGCGCCGATGCGCAGGCGTGTCTCCAGATGGCCTGGCGCATGCAGCAGCGGCTTGCCGAGCTCAATGCGAAATGGCGGGCATCCGGCATCGAGCAGCCGTTCCGCTCGCGCATGGGCATCAATTCCGGCTATTGCAATGTCGGCAATTTCGGCAGCTCCGACCGCATGGACTACACCATCATCGGCGCGGAGGCGAACCTCGCCGCGCGCCTGCAATCCATCGCCGAGCCCGGCGGCATCGTCTTGAGCTACGAGACCTTCGCGCTGGTCAGCGACATCGTCCGCGCCCACGCGCTGCCGGCGATCACGATGAAGGGCATCAGCCGCGAGGTGATCCCCTATTCGGTCGATGCGTTGTCCGACGGAGCGGCCGAGAGCAGCGGCATCATCACCGAGCGCGCACCGGGCCTCGAGCTCTACCTCGATCCCGCCGTGGTGAAATCAGGCGACGCCGCACGCGTGCGCTCGCTGCTGGAGAACGCGCTGGCCTCGCTGAAGCCGGCGTGAAAGGGCAAAGGAGGGCGCCTCTACCGCTTGCGGTGAGGCAGCTGTTGGTTTGGCAGGTGTTAGCCCCCGCCGGCGAGTTTTCCCTGAGGTGAGCTCCCGCAGTTGCTCGGCGGCGATTTGTACTAGAAGCGACGCATGGTCTCTGGCGTAGCCTCCTATCGAGTAAAAGCAGCGCGCTTGAAGGCCAAAAGGTAACCCCTCTGCTCGTCGGCGAATACGTCCGGTTGGTCGGTGGGGCGCGTTACGGGCAACGTGAAGGATGGCAAAAAGTCTCTTGAACTTGTGGCGAGGCAAACTAAAGTTGCAACCATAATTTGTTGATGCCTTGCGGAATTTTGTGCATGCCAAGACCAACTCTCAACGTAGCGGTGGCCGGCGGTGGACCCGTTGGTCTTCTTTTCGCGCTGACGCTTCGCGATTTGATGCCCGAGGATGTTGCAATCGAGATCTTCGATGGCCGTTGGACCAGATCAAAGGCCGGAGATATTGTTTGGCGCGGGAAAGAGGATGGAAACGCCAGAAGACAACAAGTCGTAACCATTCAAAGCCGACAGTACTCGCGGTTTCCGAAAAGCGTAAAGGAAGCATTGTTCGCTGACAAGGAAGCCTTTTCCGAGATGTGGCCTATTGGGCCCGACTCTCCCGCAAGCTTGGGGCCGCCAAGGAACATCCGCATCTCTTATGTTGAAGACAAGCTCTTGGAGCTTGCAGAAGGCACGAGCCATATTACGCTTATCGCTCAAAATTTTGAGCCTGACCCAGAAGGTGCCAATCTTAATGGAAAGCGGGTGTTGGTAATCTGTGACGGAATTTCAGGGACTACCCGAGCAGCCTATCTCACCCGCTTTGGTCGAGAGGACTTAGGCATCTATTCGATCGACGGTACGGCACCCCTTCAAGATACCGTCTTGGGTCTGCGAGTTAAGTCCAAGCTGCCCGACTCTACCGCCGTCGTTCTAACTGTAGCGCAGAACCGATATCTACTGAACTCCCTTCGGGGCGACGGTTTTCTCAACATGCGCCTAGCACCTGAAGAGGTGAGGGAGGTCGTTGGGTTCAATAAGGAAAGGATGGAATTTCTCGACTGTATTCAGTCTAATCCGTGCTTGATGGTAAGAAGGCGGCCGCAAGACGATTTTGTTTGCCCTACGCACAACACTTATTTTAAACCCGCGCTGGACGCTAAAGTAAACGCGTCGGCGCTGTGGCCGCGCGTCTTGGAAGGTCTCAAGCTGTTCGACGTCGATGCAGACAACCTTACTGGCATAACGGCCTTTCGTCTGCAAATGGCACAAAGGCCCCGCTTTACGGCAGAGCTCATTCCGCCGACGCGGTCATCGAATGCCATTTACGGCGCGCTATTGGGTGATGCCGCAAGCGCCATACACTTCTGGCCCGGTCGGGGATTGAACAGCGGATTTGCTTCCGCTCAATCATTGGCGAAGACGCTCGCGGAACGATGGACCGAGGATGGTAATCTGCGAGATGCCGATTTTATGCGGCATGAGGCAGCAATGGCCATGCTGCAATACCGACACAAAACTCGTGCTTGGCGAGCCATGGTTACCACAGATCAAAGGGGCACGTTGGTCCCGATCCAACAGATAATTGGCCAATCTTACCGGGACGGTGCCGTTGTCCAAAATTACGGCGATTTGTTTCTGGATCGATTGATTCAAATCCGTAATCGACTTCGGGACCGACTGGATGAACCACCGACGGATCGAGAGCTTAAGAGAATCGTTTCAAAGCTATCCGTTCAAACGTTGAAAACCCTTGTGGAAAGCGAACCTTGGGATACGGCGACAATGGGTGGCGAAGAAGCAGACTTTGAACTCCTATGGCCCCAAAATAAGCAGCCCCAAGCAAAGCCCGAGCCTAGGTCGCCGCCTCCTCCGCCTTCGTTACCGGCCGCGATGGAAGCGCAGGCAATAGCAGCAGAGGAGAGAAAGCGGCCGTGGAGGCGTTTTGTCGGTATTGTGTTCCTTTCGTTGGTTGCTGCTGCCTCTATCATCGTCTGGCAACGCGGGCCAACAGCGGCACTTGCGGACGTGCGAGCAATACTTGGATGGTGACCGGAGCGGTCGGCGTCTACGTTCAACCGTCAAGGCCCGGCGCTCCTCGTCCTTGCTTCATTTTGAATTGCCCGCTGAGGTCTAGAAAGAGGCGCGGGCGATCGCCCTCGGATATGGTGGTGCCGTCGACAAGTTCATCGGTGATGCCCTGCGGATCTTATTTGGCGACCCCAGGACCAAGGGCGACCGCGAGGACGCAGAGGCCTGTCTGCAATGGCTTGGTGCATGCAGCAGCGCCTTGCGGAGCTCAACGCAAAACGGCGGGCGTCCTGCATCGAGCAGCCGTTCCACTCTCTCATGGGTATCAGATTCCGACTATTGCAATGTGGGAATTTCGGCAGCGCAGCCGGCGTCGCTCAAGCCGGCATGGGTGTGATCAGACTTGCGTAATTGCCGACTAGGAAGCGTATGAGCACTCGTCTCCTAACTCTCTCCGCAAGGCGGTGCCCATATCATTTTGACTGAATTTGGCCGGATGTTATCGTGGGTAACGGCGACGATCTGAGAAAGATTAGTAGCTGTTCCGCCGTCGTGAAATTCGACGATACCTCTTGTTGGCCCCCGGCATCGCCGGCCCCACGAAGTCGGCTCAATCCGCACCGAGGCAAACGGATGTAAGTCGAACGTTTGGCAATCCTGTGGCTCGGGACGCCTTCAACGAGCGCGTAAAGATGAACGAAACGGCAGGGATGTTGACAGGGTATTGCGCGCGGGGTGCTCTCTCACTGAGCGAGTCCCCGTGCGATGCCGCACTCCCTGACCTTCTCGCGAGGGAAGGTGCAGGAAGGGCCAGCCAGGGTGTGGCTTGTCAATAGCGGAGCCGCGCCTCGTCTACGGCAGCCCCCGCGCCTCCAGCTGACGCACCAGCAGCAGCGTCGGCTCGGCGAGGCTCTCGCCGGAGCCGTCGAGGCCGAAGGCGCTCGCGATACCTTCGCGGCTGCGCAGCAGCGTACTGCGTGGGCAATGGCCGGCACCGCACAGCGTCTTTTTCAAGGTCTCGCCCTGCGCCACGAGGCCGGCGGAATCGTCCGCGGCCCAGGCCAGCACGATCGGCACGTCGACATTGAGGATGCCGGGGAAGACCGAGCGCTTGTCGTACTTGGCGGCGTCAGTGCCGAGATAGGCCTTCTCGCTGTCGCTGGCGTCCTTGCCGGCCCGGTAGATCCCGGACACCAGCACAACGCCGGCGACGTCGGCGCCCTCGCTCTGCAACTCGGGATGCGCCAGCATCGTCGCGAGATGGAAGGCGCCGGCGCCGTAGCCGACGGCCACGATCTCGCGGCGATCGCCGTTGAACAGGTCGATATTGCCGTGGACCCAGGACAGCGCCGCCGCCACGTCGGACGCGCCGGCCGGCCAGGTCGCCGCGGGCGCCAGGCGATAATTGACGCGGACCCCGATCATGCCGTTGCGCGCGGCAAAGCACATGGCCTGGTCCTGGATCTGGCGCGACAGCTCCGGCGCGGAGCGGTCGCCGGTGAAGGTGTCGCCGGTCACGAACAGCAGCACCGGCCGCGGCGTATCCGCCTTGGTCGCGCTGGTCGCGACGTCGAGCACATTGGCCTCGCTCTCGCCATAGCGCAGGCCGCGCGAGAAGCTCACCTGCTCGCACAGCCGCGCGGTGCCGCCGGCGATGGTGTCGGAATCGGTGAGGCCCACCTGCATGAGGTCGGACCGCGGCGAGAGCCGGCCCGGCACCGGCGCGTGGGCGGAGGCCGCGGTCATGGTCAGGAACAGGCAAACTGTCAGATAATGCTTCATGGTGCTGTCGGCGCTGCCGGGCTCATATGGGCTCGCTGATCCGGTCTGTCTTTTCAATTTGCCTCATTAGTCAGCCGCCTTGAGGCGAATTCGCGGCGCCTTGGCCGGAACGCCGCCGGCGCGCAACCAGGCAACTTCCTCGCATGCCGTCGCCTCAGGACGCAAGCACGGTCGAATTGCGGCGCGCGGCCATTTTGTCTCGAACCGTCAGGGCCTTGTCCCGCGCCGCCCGGCCGCGAGCAGGAAACGGCTGTCTACTGTGCATGGGGTTGTTTTCGCGGCTTTGTTTTGGACGACCGGTCAGGCCCGCTTCATGGTCCGGAAGGTGATGGAATAGCGCCGCGCCTCGACCGGCGGAATGCTGTGCTCCCACCCCGAGCGCGCCTCGCCGTCCATCATGTAGAGCGAGCGCGGCAGGGCCTCGATCGTGTGGCGCTCCCACGTCTCGCCGGTGCGGCGGCGGAAGCGGAATTTGCAAGGCGAGCCGAGCGACAGGCCGAGCACCTTGTCGAAATGCGGCTTGTCGCGGTGCCAGCCGATGCCGACGCCGGCCTCATATTCGGTACACAGCACCTGCCGGACGCTGCCCTCCAACAGCCCCGCCCACGCCTCGACCTGTTGCGCGACCGGCCGTACCCAGTCCGGGATGGGCTCGGCTTCGGCCAAGCGCTGCAGGGTGTAGTCGTAGCGGTAGCCGAACGAGGCCACGCGGCGATTGCCCTCGAAAGCGCCGAACTGGAAGCGCTGCAGCGGCAATGCTGCGATGCGGCCGATCAGCTCCTGCTCGGCGGCGCGCTCGATGAAATCGTCCGCATAGCGAAGGCCGACAGGACCTGCTTGCGGGTCGGAAAATAATCCGAGCTGCGTCATTCCTCGCATTTCCGTGATGGAACCTAGTGGCGGCTGCTGCGACTTATCTATGACGCGGGAAGAAACGTGCGAGGCTGTCATGGCAGAGAAGCATACCGCCGATCCGGTCGAGATCATGCGCGCGACCGGTTATCCGGAGCTGGAATACGCGGCTGGCTGGACCATCGCTGGTCTCGTCACCATCGGCACCATCGTCGCCGCCTGGGTGTTCGCGATCTGAGGCATGATCCGCGCGTCGCGCCTCAGATCACAGGGAACTGGAGTTCGAAGGCCGCGCCGTCGCCGGTCGGCTTGAGGCTGATCGAGCCGCCATGGCTTGCCATCACCGCGCGCGCGATCGCGAGACCCATCCCGGTGCCGCCCTGGTCGCGGCGGGTGGTGAAGAACGCATCGAAGATCCTGTCGCGGTTCGGCGCCGAGATCGCCTCGCCGTCATTGCTCACGGTCAGCCGCAGGGTCGTCCGCTCGTCCACCGCCTCCAGCCGGATCGTCCGCGCCTTGTGCCGCATCGCATTGTCGGTGATGTGCGACAGCACGATCAGCGCCTTCTCGCCGGACATGCCGATCGCCCGGTCGAGACTGCCGCTGGCCTCGATCGCGCTTGCCGGAAACCTGGCCCTGAGATCGGCGATCACCGGCGCCAGTTCGGTGCGCTCGTTCTGCGGCAGGCTCTCGGCGCGGGCGAGCTCCCGCAGCCGCTGCGCCATCGCCTCCAGCCGCTTTGTGTCCGACAGGATGTTGGCGATGAACGTGTTCTGCTCGGCCGGCGTCAGGCCCCCGGCCTTGCCCTGAACCGAATCCTGCAACAGCTCGGCCGCGCCCTTGATCGAGGTCAGCGGAGATTTCAGCTCGTGGGTGAGATGGGCCGAGAAGGTCGCGATGTAGTCGGAGCGGCGCGCCAGCTGCTCGGCCATGCCGAGGAAGCTGTGCGAGAGCTGGGCGAACTCGCGCGTGCCGTAGTGCTTCAGCGGCTGGAACGCCTCGCGGTCGCCGCGGCCGATTCTCGCGGCACGCTCGACCAGCTCGCGCATCGGCAGCGTGATGGTCCGCGCGAACACGAGGCCGATCGCGATCGTGCCGAGGATCACGGCGAGCCCGGCCAGCACGAACTTGCCGCGCTCCTGGTAGAGGTGGTCAAAAATATTGCTCGGCGTCCGCGTGGTGTAGATCACCCCGGCGACGCGGTTGTTGACGATCACGGGCATCGCCGAGAACACGTGAACGCCGAGGCCACGGCTGAAGGAATAGATCGGCGGCGGCGGCTTGTCTGGCACACGGTTGCGCAAGGTGGCGCGGTACTGCCCGTGAAGCGCATCCGCGACCTCCTCGATATGGGCGAGCGACTGCCCGACCTCCTGCCGCCCGGCGATCACCACGCCCTGCCAATCGAGGATGCGAAAGCCGGCGAGCGTCACCTTCTGGGTCTCGCGGATGATCGGCGTCAGCCGGGCGCCGATCTCGACATAGGCTGCCTGCGCGGCTTGCGGCGCACGGAGCGCATCGGGCCGCCGCCGCAACAGGTCGTTCGCGGTAAGGTCGAGCGCGGGACGGATCGGCGTGACGGGGTCGCCTGGGTCGGGCAACACGCCCGGCGGCACCTCCGGGCCGAGCGTCAGGCCGCCGTCGAGCCGTGCCGCGACCTCCTGCGCATAGATCGTCGCCAGCACGCGGCTCTGTGCGATCAGCTCGGCCTGGGTCTGGCGGATCAGCTGGTTGTCGTAGAGGCGGAAGAAGAACAGGCCGACCAGCGGCAGGATGGCGACGGTGGCCAGCACCGTGAAGATGACGAGCCCAAGCGAGGGCCGCCATTTCTCAGGCGCTGCGCTCATGCCTCTTGCTCGCAACGGCCGAGCTTGAAGCCGACGCCATGGATGGTCTCGATCACGCTCTCGCAATTCAGCGCCGCCAGCTTGGCGCGGATGTTGCGGATATGGCTGTCGATGGTGCGGTCGGAGACCTGGATGTTGAGCTGGTAGGCCGCCCGCATCAGCTGCTCGCGGTTGAACACCGAGGTCGGCCGCGTCAGGAAAGCGCGGAGGATGCCGAACTCGATCGCGGTCAGCTTCAGCGGCGTGCCGGCGAATGAGGCCAGATGCTGCTCGGGATCGATCAGCAGGCCGCCTTGCGCCAGTGCGGTGGGCCCGGCCTTGGCCTCGCCGTTGCGCGGGCTGAGGCGGCGCAGGATGACGTTGACCCGCGCCACCAGCTCGCGCGGGCTGAACGGCTTGGTGACGTAGTCGTCGCCGCCGATCTCGAGGCCGAGGATGCGGTCGATCTCCTCGTCGCGCGCCGACAGGAACAGGATCGGCACGTCGGAGCCTTTGCGAATCTCGCGGCAGACCTCGAGACCGTCGAACTCGGGCATGCCGATGTCGAGTACGATCAGGTCGGGCTTGTCGGCGGCAAAGCGGCTCAGCGCCTCCTTGCCGTCGCGCGCCTCGATGACGTCCATGCCGGCCTTCTTGAGCGCGACGCGGACGACCTCGCGGATGTGGCTCTCGTCGTCGACGATCAGAATGCGATGCGCCAAAGGTCTCTCCGCTCACCCTGCCGGCTGACTGTCACGCGGGCGCCTGGCAAGCGCATCGAGCCTGCGCTGCAACCGCCAGCTCCGGACGCCCCAGGCTCGCCATTCCATGTCCAGCCGTTGGGTTTCTACAAGCCGATCGCGGCGCCGCGCAAGACAGTCATCGCCAGGACGATGGGCAATGACCTTGTCGAGCGCCGGCAGCGCCTGCGGTCCGAGCGTAAGGAGATAGTTTGCATCGATCGACACGCCCTTGCCCGACGTTTCACTGCTGTGGCTCACATTATAGTCGGCAATGAACGCATCGAAGTTCACCAGCGAAGCACCGTACAGCACGACCGTCAGCGCGATCAGGTTGGCGCTGATGAGCCAGCGGTTGGAGCGGTTGAGCGCGATTCGGGCCACGATCAGGATCAGCCCCAGCGCCACCAGCCCCATCCAGATGAAGGCCGCGACGCGCCAGTAGGTCAGCATATAGATGTCGACGTAGAGATCGAGCCGGAGGATGGAGGACGCGACCAAGAGGACGTTCTGGCCGACCCAGAGATAGACCAGCGGCCTGATCACTTTCGATTGCTCCGCGGGTCCTCCCGGCCTCATCGCGACCAGCACGAAGGCGGCGGCGAGCAGGGCGGTTGCGATCAGCGGATAGGCGCCGCGATGGGCATAGGCCGCATAAGTCATGTTGTCGGGCAGCGCCACGCGTCCCCAGAGATAGAGACCGTCGAGGACGGATTGCGCCGCGAACAGCAGGTTGAACAGGATCAGCGAGCGCAGGACGGTGGCGGGGCCGAGGAATTCGGCCGAGACGAAGGGCGGGAGCGGCGGCGGCACGGGTTCATCGGCCGCGGCCGGCATGACCACCTTCCGGCGCCGCCAGCGCACATGGATGAACGGCCAGACCAGGGCCAGCATCAAGACCCAGAACAGCACACGCCACACGCGGACATATTCCAAGGCAACCTTCGGATTGAGCAGGGAGATCCACTGCTCGATCACCGGATTGGCCGCCGCGAACAATGCGACGAATACGGTGCCGAGCGTCGCCGGCAGCAGCCAGAGCGCGACGCTGCGGGTGAAGGCCGAGATGTCGAAAATCTGGAGCGCCTCGGGGAACAACCTGAAGGGGCCGAACAGGACGAAGTTGCGTATCGCCCGTGCTCTGTCGGCAAGGTCGGTCGTTTCCGCATTGGTCACGAGCAGCAGCGCAATCGTCAGCGAGGCAATGAGGATCAGGAACGACAGCGTGTTCAGCTCCTCGACGGCCGGCACGAGGCCGGCAACGAGAATGACCGAGCCGATCACGCCGCGCCGCAGGTCCAGCGCTGCGTGATTGAAGAACAACGACACGCCGGCGATCACGATCGCAAACAGCGTCAGCGACAGCCCGATCCGCTCGCCATAGAACAGCCAGTCGGCGAGCGCGGCCAGCACCAGCGCGCAGCCGAGCTTGGCCGGAATTGCGGAATGTTTGTCCGGTTGGATGTCGGCTGCGATCGTCGAAGCCAGGCTCGTCATGTCCAGAAAACCCTTCGTAATGGATGGCATGGCAAGTCTGAACGGCGCTTGTGCAGAAGGCGGGTCCATCGTCTGCACGGCTTCAGGAGTCTTTTGCAGATTTCGTGCAGGCGCGGATTTGGCTCTCGCGCAACATGGTTCGCCTTGTTAGGTGCGAAGCATTCGCCACTCATCACGTGTGACGCACCATGAAATTCCTCCGCCGAATCGGCCTCGTCCTGCTCTGGCTGACCGCACCCATCGTTGCATTCGTAGCCTTCAACAAGAACGATCCCTATCTGCTCGTGCTGCGTGGCGCCGGAAACGTCGCGCTTGTCGTCGCAAGCGTGGCGATCGTGCTGGTCCTGCTGTGGGGAGGGCGCTGGCGCAGCTTTGCCGGCAAGGCGCTGATCATGCTCTGGTGCCTGCCACCGGTGTTGATGTTCGCAGCGCATCTGACGTTCGAGCTGCGCAAGCATCGGGTTCTCGGCGCCGGCACCGCCGAGGCGCGGCAGCTCGGGCCTCACTTCATGGTCGGCTATTCCTCCTTCCCCGAGGTCGCTCGCCTCGCCGAGCTGGGCCTGATCGGCGGCGTCTATGTCACCCGGCACAATATCCGGGGACGGATGGTCGACGCGCTGCGCGACGAGATCGCGGCGCTCCAGGACATCAGGCGCGCAGCCGACCTGCCGCCGCTGCTCGTCGCCGCGGACCAGGAAGGGGGCATCGTCGGGCATCTCGCGCCGCCGCTGACGAAGCTGCCGGCGCTGGCAACGCTCGCCGGGCTCGCCCCCGACGACCGGCGGGCCAAGGCCGAAGAGTTCGGCCGCATTCACGGGCGCGAGCTCGCAGGGCTTGGCGTCAACCTCAACCTCGCGCCGGTGCTCGATCTGAAGCCGCAGGCGCAGCGCAACCGTCTCGATTTCCATACCTTGATAGGACAGCGTGCGATCGCGTCAGATCCCGCCGTGGTCAGCGCCATCGCGACTTCCTATGTGAGCGGCCTCGAGGAATCCGGCGTCGGTGCCACGCTGAAGCATTTTCCGGGCATCGGCCGCGTACGCAGCGACACCCACCACTTCAGCGCCAATCTCGATACGCCGGTGACGGAGCTGGAAGCAACGGACTGGCTGCCGTTCCGGCAGGTGCTGTCGCACTCGCGCAGCGCGCTGATGGTCGGTCATGTCACGTTGACCGCCGTCGACCCCGATCGCGCCGCCTCGCATTCGAAACGCGTCGTCGACGGCATCATTCGCCAGAGGTGGGGTTACCAGGGCGTGGTCATGACCGACGACCTCGTCATGGGCGCGATCTACCAGAACGACGTCTGCAAGGCCGTGGTCGAAGCGATCAATGCCGGCGTCGATCTGCTGCTGGTTGCCTATGACGGCGCGCAGTTCTACAGGGTCTTTGCCTGTGCTCTCGAAGGATCGCGACAAGGCAAGCTCGGCGTCGCGATGCTGCGCGCGAGCGCGGCGCGGCTGGTGCGCGCCTTTTCAATCGAGCAGGCGCGCGCAGCGTCAAGTACGATACGAGTCGTCGATAGGGATTAGCCCTTCGCGAACTGCCGGTAGTCCGGTTCGCGGTGAAACCAGAACTGGTAGCCGGTGACGGCCTTCTGCATGGCAACGTCGTGGATCGGCTGGTTGAGCGGAACGACGGGAACGTCGCGCATGCAGAGCGTGATGAAATCCTTCACCGCCTTGTCGTACTCCGCGGCATCGGTGCTGAAGCGCGCCTTGTCGATCAGCGCGTCCATCTCCTTGTTCTGGTAGGAGGAAATGTTGAAGATCGAGTTGTTGCCGTGGAAGTTCCAGTAGAAGTAGTATTCGGGATAATCCAGCCACCCGCTGAAGCGGTTGAGGGCGAGCGGCAGCTCCTTCTTGTTCAGCGTCGTGCGCCAATTGGCGCCAGGGATCTTTTCGATAGCGGCCTTGATACCGATCTTCGCGAGGCTCTCCTGGATGAGGATCGCTGTCGGCTCGCCGACAGTCGCGGTCCCGGCGTCCAGCGAAAGCGTCGTCTCTAGGCCGGATTCGAAGCCTGCCTCCTTCAGCAAAGCCTTGGCCCTGTCGAGATCGGTGACGTAAGGAAACGGCTGCGGCCAGACCGCCTTTGAGGCGTGGGTCGGGCCGCCATACATGGGAACGGCGCGGCCGAAGAAGGCGCTGGTCTGGATCTGCTGATACGGCATGGCCCAAGCGATCGCCTGGCGCAGCTTGACATTGTCGAACGGCGGCTTCGCGGTATTCAGTGCGACGTACCACAGCGCGTTCGGGATCGGCACGCCCGAGACCTTGACCTTGCCCTCCCTGATGATCTGCTCGAAATCGCGCGGCGCAAAGCCGCTGGAAATATCCGCATCGCCCCGCTCCAGCATGGCACGGCGCGTGCCGGCGGAAGGAACGTCGCGCGCGATCACGCGCTTCACCTTCGGCAGCGGCCCGCTCTTCCAGTCGTCGAAGCGCATCAGCACGGTCTCGCTGCCCGGCTTCCAGCTCTCGATCTTGTAAGCGCCGCCGCCGGCCTCGTTGTTCTTCAGCCAAGCCAGCGCCCACGGGTCTTCCGGCGTCGCGCTCTTCCTGGCGAGCTCGGAATTGATGATGAAGGGCACGACGACGGCGAGGTTGAACAGCAGCATCTTGTCTTTGCGCACATAATCGATGCGGAAAGTGTGGTCATCGACCACCACGAACTGTTCCGGTTTCTCCAGTGACCCCGCCGACATCTGGAAGGTCGGGAAGCCGCCGACCTTCACGGCGCGGTCGAACGACCATTTGACGTCCTTGGCGGTCACCGGCGTACCGTCGTGGAATTTAGCATCCTTCCGCAGGCGGAAGGTGCAGGACATGCCGTCGGGCGCGACCTCCCAGCTCTCGGCGAGCTCCGGCGCGAGCTTCTCGCGGTCATACGACAACGTGCCGTCCGGCAGTGTCTTCGCGGCATAGGTGAGCAGCCGGTCGTAGCAATTCCAGGACAGGCCGTTCACGGTCTGGTTGGAGCCAACACCCTGCATGTCCAGCGAGTTCGGCCCGAGCTCCTGCACCACCAGCAACGTCTCGCTGCGCCCCTGCGCCCAAGCAAGGTGGGGAGCAAATGTTGCCATACCGGCGGCACCGAGGCCGCCGAGCAGGACCTTGCGGCGGCTCAAATCGAAGGGTGAAACGCTCAAGGGTGCCTCCTGTCCGCATTGTCGGGCATCGAGAGGCAAGGTGTATGCCATAGCAAAGAAGCGCCAAGCCGCCCCGCACCAGATGCGAGGCGGCTTAACTGATCGGATACGCGTTGCTCGAGCGGCGCTCCTTATTCAGCCTGCTCCAGCGCGGCCGGCATCTTTGCGACCGACATCAACGAGCGTGCGATCTGGTTGAGCAGGAGATCGGAATTCTCCTCCTCCGCCAGCGATTTGGACAGCAGCGCGACAACCGCGCTGTGCCGGAGCTGCTGTGCGAGGTTGCGCGCCGTGGTGTAGCCGGACATCTCGTAATGTTCGACGCGTTGGGCCGCGGAGATCAGCGCGAGGTCGGCGGCCGCGTCCTCCTTCTCCTCGGCTTCCTTCATGACCTCCTGGCCTTCCTCGATCAGGCCCATCATGCCCTTGCAAGGCTTGGCGCGGGCCGTCTCGCCGAGGAGCTCGAAGCATTCGTTGATGCGCTCGACCTGGTTCTCGGTCTCGACCAGGTGCTGCTCGAACAGCTCGCGCAGCTGGTCGAAGCGCGCGGCCTGCGCCATCTTGGGAAGCGCCTTCGTCAGCTGCTTCTCGGCATGGAGAATGTCGCGCAGCTCGTGGAGCAGGAGGTCGGTCAGGCCGGACTCGTCGACGGGCGACGAGCTCTCGGTGACGATCGGTGTCGCACCGTTGGGATCGGTGGATTGCAACGCCGGCGATTCCGTGAAGACCCAGTCTTCACCTTCATTCCAGGGGCCGCGGGTGTCGATTTCGCCGTGCTCGCCGCTGCCGGTGGAATCGTTGAAGTACTGGTTCACGAGACCAGGCGTCGGAGCGAGCCTGCCGATGCTGAAGGCCGGCTTGGACAGGCTTTCGAGCGCGCGCGCGAACGCCTTCATATGTGTGATCTCCCGCGTCATCAGGAACTGCAGCGCGTCCTTGCTGCCGGCATCGTCGCAGAAATTGATCAGTCGCTCATAGACGATCTTGGCACGCGCCTCGGCGGCAATATTGCTGCGGAGATCGACGTCGAGCTCGCCGGTGATCTTGAGATAGTCGGCGGTCCAGGGATTTCCCTGCGAGTTGAACAGATTGACGCCGCCGCCGCCGGCGATCGCAATCAACGGATCGGCTTCGGCTGCCTGGCGGTCATTCTTCGACGGCGCGAGATGCATGCGGGCAAGGCAACCGACGACCTCGAGATGGCTGAGCTCTTCGGTGCCGATATCCATCAAGAGGTCCTTACGATCGGGGTCCTCGCAATTCAGCCCTTGAATCGAGTATTGCATCGCCGCCGCAAGTTCGCCGTTGGCGCCGCCAAACTGCTCGAGGAGCATATTGCCGAAGCGCGGATCGGGTTCGTCGACGCGCACGGTGAACATCAGCTTCTTGACGTGGTGATACATGGGAGGGCTCGCGCTGTGAGGGAATCTATGCGCGACAACGAGCCCTCGGAATGTTCGTTCCTAGCAATCCGCGAGATTGAGGTTGGGCACGTAGCCTGACGTGATGCCGGTCCTGCGCCCAGTCAGCGGGCTTGTGTCAGCCGGCTTTCCGCTGCTTGCGCGATCAGTCCGTCGATCATCGCACGCACGAGGGTGGCGATTTCCTCGCGCAAGGCCGGCAGAGGCACGGCAACCAGCTTCTGCTCCAATCCCAGCGCCACCATGCCATGCACAGCCGAGAACAGGCTGCGGGCAGTGATGCCGAGTTCCTCCGGGCTTCGCTCCGGTAACAGCGCTGCCAACGGCTGGTAGATGTGACGGAACAGCTGCATCTGGTCGTGGGCGGACCAATCGGGGACGAGCTTGTCGGCCGCCATGCGGTGTTCGAACAGCGCGCGCCAAAGCTGGAGGTTTGCGGCTGCGAAATCACAATAGGCGATTGCGATGCGGACCAGGGAGTCGCGCGGCGACGGCTCGCCCGCACCGATGGCGACACTGAGCGCCTCATCGAGCCGGTGCAAAGTGCGTGAGCCCACGCGCAGGATCAGCTCGTCGACATCCGCCACGAGATTGTAGACCGCGCCATTGGCGCAGCCCATCTCGCGGGCTAGGTCGCGGGTTTTCAGGCCCGCCAACCCCCGCTCCGCGATCATCTGTTCGGCCGCCTGGATCAGTTCGGTCCGTAATTTTTCCCGCCGTGCCAAGGCTTTAGTCATCTCTAACCGAATTCTTGAGCGATGCTCAAATAATTCTTGAACGATGTTCAAGGTTGTTGCTACAAAGCTGTTGTGAGCAGCGCTCATAACAGGGAGCAGACAATGTTCAAGACAGTCGTGACACTTTTCCGCGGCAGCGTGGCCGCAGCTGGAGAGGAACTAGAGGACCGTACTGCCCTTCTGGTCCTCGACCAGCAGATGCGCGATGCAGCCGCCGCCCTCGAACGCAGCAAGCGAACGCTGGCGCTGGCGATTGCGCAGGACCAGCAGGAGGGCCGCAAACTCGAGGCGACCTGCGCCCGCATCGCCGACCTCGAGACCCGCGCGGTCGCCGCGCTGGACGGTGGCCGTGATGACCTCGCCAGGGACGCCGCCGACGCCATCGCCGGCCTGGAGGCCGACCGCGATGCGGCGATGACGGCGCGCGCGCTGTTCGCAACCGAGATCGCCCGGCTGAAACGGCACGTGACCACCGCACAGGCCCGGATCACCGAACTCGATCGTGGCCGGCGCCTCGCCCGTGCCTCGGAGGCGGTGCGCTCGCTTCGTCGCAGCGGCATCGAGGCTGCGCGTCCCTACGAATCCACATTGCCGGAAGCCGAGGGCACGCTGCGGCGTCTGCGCGAGCGGCAGATGGAGGCCCAGGCCGCGGACGATGCGCTGGTCGAGCTGGATGCGGCCACGGGTCCCATCGCGACCGCCGAGAGATTGGCCGAGCAGGGCTTTGGCCCGCGGCTCAAGACGACGGCAGACGACGTGCTCGCCAGGTTGAAGTCCAAGCGCGCGCCGGCCGCTTGACCCCAGTTCCCATCATCATCGAACCAACAGGAGACCATCATGAATCAGAACGGCCAGCCCCACAGCAGTGCCTGGGTCACCTTCACCTACGCATCCTTCGCAGCCTCCGCCTTCCTCGTCGCCATCGGCGTCTTCTTCCTGCCCATCGACGTCTGGATGAAGGGCTACCTCACCATGGGCATCGTCATGCTGGTCCAGACCTGCATCACTCTGACCAAGACCGTGCGCGACAACCACGAGAGCAGCCGGCTGGTCAATCGCATCGAGGACGCCAAGGCCGAGCGCCTGCTGATGGAAGTGTCCAAGGCCGCCTAGGCGAAGGCCGCTTGAAAGCGAGGGCGACAACGAGAGAGCCGCGGAGCACCGTCCCGCGGCTTTCTGTCTGGCCATGACGTCTTGATCGCACCTCGGATTCGTATCCCGCATTGTGCTGCGACCGCAGGTGCGATATGGCTCGCGCGCTTTCCAGAGGCGGAGACGAGCTTTGTCGAAACAATCGCTGCGTGAGGAGGCCGAGCGCCTGATCCGCGAATCCATGGAAAAGAAGACCATCGTCGTCAAGCAGGGCACGACCCGCATCGAGGCGGTCTGCGGCAAATGCGGTGCCCCGAACCGGGTGCAGGCCGAGAAGGGCCAGAACCGCGTCAAGTTCGCCTGCAAGAATTGCGGCCACCAGCAGGAAACGCTGTAGGCTAGCAATCTGATTTCGCCGAGCCTTCCCGCTGGCAGCTCCTCACCATGAGGATCTGACAGTCAGTTTTCCTTTACAAATCTCGTAAACGCATCCGCGTAATCCGGATGCCAGCGCGACAGCGGCGGGCGGTTCTCGACGATGTCGCCGGCGGCCCATAACATGCGCTTCTCGTCGAGCGCTCGCGGCACGTCGTTGTCGGGGCACAGGATGTAGAAATCGCCAGCCTCCAGCCGCGCCAGCATGAAATCGACGGTCTGTTCCGGCGTCCAGGCGGCGGCCGGCTTCTCGGTTCGTCCCTTCGCGGTGAGGCCGGTGAAGACGAAGCCGGGAATCAGCAGATGTGCCGTGACGTGACAGTCCCTGGTGTTGCGCAGCTCGTGCTGAAGCGCCTCGGTGAACGCTTTCACGCCGGCCTTCGAGACGTTGTAGGCGGGATCGCCCGGCGGTGTGGTGATGCCTTGCTTTGATCCCGTGTTGATGATGAGGCCGCGCCTGCGGCGCGCGATCATGCCCGGCGCGAATATCCGCGAGCCGTTGATGATGCCCCACATGTTGACATCGATGATGCGCTGCCAATGATCGGGCTCTCCGAACAGCGTGCTGCCCGGTTGGATTCCGGCATTGTTCATCAGGATATCGGTGCCGCCGAACCGCGCTCGGACCACGCGCTCGAGTTCCGTCAGGCTCTCGACCTTGCCGACATCGACGACTGCGGTCATCACGTCGGCGGCACCCGTGATCGATGACAGTTTCGTTGCGGCTTCTGCGAGCCGCGTCTCGTCGACATCGGCGATACACACCTTCATTCCGGCGCGCGCAAACGCGGAGGCAGCGGCAAATCCGATGCCGGCTGCGCCACCCGTGATCACGGCAACGTTGTCTTTGACGATGGCTGGGTGTGGCATGGGATGTCTCCGCAAGAGGGGCGTGCTCGCATGATAACATGTCGGGTGCGCGACCCAGCACAAGTCGGCATGGGAGGTCTTCGTTCGACGCTGCCTTTACGCCTCTCCGGCACGGCTGTATCCTCTGGACGAACGATCCCGCCCAGATCGAACCAATCAATTTTCTGACAGGGAGTGCAGCCATGGCTGTGTCGCAGGCTATTCCGATCACGCGCCATCCGTTCGCAAACGGGTCCTACAAGCAGATGCTGATCGACGGCAAGTGGGTCGACGCGGCCTCGGGCAAGCGTTTCGAGACCCGCAATCCCGCGACCGGCGAGCTGCTTGCAACCGTCGCTGAAGGTGACAAGGAAGATATCGATCGCGCGGTCGCCGCCGCCCGCCGCGCCTTCGAAGGTCCCTGGAGCAAGGTCAAGCCGTTCGAGCGGCAGAACCTGCTTCTGAAGCTCGCCGATCTCGTCGAGAAGAACTTTGACGAATTGTCGCAGCTCGACACGCTCGACATGGGCGCGCCGCTCAGCCGCACCCGCGCCTACCGCCTGCGCGCCGTCGGCATGCTGCGCTACTATGCCGGCCAGACCACGGCGATCCATGGCGAGACCATCGAGAATTCGCTGCCCGGCGAAATCTTCTCCTACACGCTCAAGGAGCCGGTCGGCGTCGTCGGCGCCATCATCCCCTGGAACGGCCCGCTCACCGCGACGATCTGGAAGATCGGGCCTGCGATCGCGACCGGCTGCACCGTCGTGCTCAAGCCCGCCGAAGAGGCGCCGCTGACCTCGCTGCGCATCGCCGAGCTTGCCATGGAAGCCGGCGTGCCGCCCGGCGTCATCAACGTCGTTCCCGGCTATGGTGAGACCGCGGGCGCGGCGCTCGCCTCGCATCATGACGTCGACAAGGTCGCCTTCACCGGCTCGCATGTGACGGGCCAGTCGATCATCCGCGCCTCCGCCGGCAACCTCAAGCGCGTGTCGCTCGAGCTCGGCGGCAAGTCGCCGGATATCGTTTTCGCGGACGCTGATCTCGATGCCGCCGTCCCTGGTGCCGCGATGGCGGTGTTCGCAAATTCCGGCCAGATCTGCAGCGCCGGCACGCGCCTGTTCGTCGAGCAGTCGATCTATGACGAGTTCGTCGGCCGCGTCGCCGAGTTCGGCAAGAAGCTGCAGGTGGGCAACGGCCTCGATCCCAACGTGCAGATCGGCCCGCTCGTGTCCGAGGAGCAACTCAAGCGCGTCACCGGCTATCTCGACATCGGCCAGAAGGAAGGCGCCAAGGCGCTCGCCGGTGGTGGCCGCGCCACCGAGGGCGCGCTGTCGAAAGGCTTCTTCGTCTCACCGACCGTGTTCGCGGGCGTCGAGGACAACATGCGTATCGCGCAGGAGGAAATCTTCGGTCCCGTCATCTCGGCGATCGCCTTCAAGGACATGAACGAACTGGTCAAGCGCGCCAACAACACCACGTTCGGTCTCGGCTCCGGCCTGTGGACGCGCGACGTCAGCAAGGCCCATGCGGTGGCAAAATCGCTGCGCGCCGGCTCGGTCTGGGTGAATTGCTATCAGGCGATGGATCCGGCCGTGCCGTTCGGCGGCTACAAGATGAGCGGCTACGGCCGCGAATCCGGCAAGCAGCATGTGGAGGAATATCTCAACGTGAAGGCCGTCTGGATCAAGACGGCGTAAGGTTCTGTCCCGTTCCGTCAGAGAGAATATCTGCCTGGGGCGGCGCCTTTTCGGGTGCCGCCCCTCGCTCTATGATCCGCATCCTTTCACAGATATCCGGGGACCCCATGACATTCGAAGCGTTGTTTAAGCCGTTGCAGGTCGGTCCGTACAAGCTTGCGCATCGCGTCGCGATGGCGCCGCTGACGCGCATGCGGGCCGAGCGCGAGAGCTTTTCGCCGCGTCCGCTCAACGCCGAATATTACGGCCAGCGCGCCACGAAAGGCGGCCTGATCATTGCCGAAGCCTCGCCGGTGCTCTCGCATGGCCGCGGCAACCCGGCGACACCAGGCATCTATTCGGAGGCGCAGATCGCGGGCTGGCGCAAGGTGACGGATGCCGTGCACGCCAAGGGCGGCATCATCTTCCTCCAGCTCTGGCATGTCGGCCGCGTCTCGCATTCCTCCTTCCACGGCGGCGCTCTGCCGGTTTCGGCCTCGGCGATCCCGATCAAGGCTGAGGGCATGAAGGCGATGACCGCCGACGGCAAGATCGCCGATTACGAGACGCCCCGCGCGCTGGAGACCGAGGAGGTCAAGGGCATCGTCGAGGCGTTCCGGCAGGGCGCCAAGAACGCGCTCGCCGCAGGCTTCGACGGCGTCGAGATCCACGGCGCCAACGGCTATCTACTGGAGCAGTTCCTGCAGTCGCGCAGTAACCAGCGCACCGATCAATATGGCGGCTCGATCGAGAACCGCGCGCGGCTGCTGCTCGAGGTGACTCAGGCCGCGATCGACGTCTGGGGTGCGAACCGCGTCGCCGTGCGGCTGTCGCCCTATGGCATCGCCAATGATTCGGGCGAGCCCGATCCGATGCCGCTCTACACCCATGTGGTGAAGGCGCTCGACAAGCTGGGCCTAGCGTACCTGCATTTCATCGAGCCGCGCTCGAGCGGCTCGGGACGCGCCGAGGTCAACTGGCAGAACGTGCCGTCGGCGATGGTGCTGTTCCGTCCGCTCTACAACGGCGTGCTGATGACCGCCGGCGGCTTCACCGGCGAGACCGCGAATGCTGCGATCGCCGAAGGGCATGCGGACATCATCGCCTTTGGCCGCATCTTCATTTCCAATCCCGATCTGCCGCGCCGTCTCGAGCATGGCTACCCGATCACGCCTTACAACCGCGCGACGTTCTACGGCGGTGAGGAGAAGGGATATACAGATTATCCGGTCTATGATGAGCTGACGCCGGCCTGATCTGTCATTCCGGGGCGGCGCGTAGCGATGAGCCCGGAATCCATCGGGCCGCGCGCCCGGAGGTGAAATGGATTCCGGGCTCGATGCTTCGCATCGCCCCGGAATGACGAGCTGGGGTGTCTCGCGACCGTCAGCCGCAATGACGACGGAGAGACTCCCATGGCCAAAGCCGCAGCCGCCGCAGGGATCGCCACCGGCCAGTGCCTCTGCGGCAAGGTCACGTTCGAGATCGACGTCCCCGCGCGCTGGGCCTGGCATGATCACTCCGCCGCCAGCCGCCGCGCCCATGGCGCGGCCTACGCAACCTATGTCGGAAGCTGGAAGAAGCGCTTTCGCATCACGTCCGGCAAGACCACGCTGGCCCGCTACGAGGACAAGGCGACCAGGACCGCACGCAGTTTCTGTTCGCATTGCGGCACCCCGATCGCCTACGAGCGCCCGCGCGGGCCGCACATGGTCAACATCCCGCGCGCGCTGTTCAGGGAACGTACCGGCCGCCAGCCGCTCTATCACATCGCCATCGAGGAGCTGCAGGAATGGGCCTATGCGGGCGAGCCCTTGGTGCCGCTGAAGGGCTTTCCCGGCGTGGTCTGGCAGCGCTCGACAAAGAAGAAGCGCACGAGCGGAGAGGATCCGTTCGAGCTCGGGCGCGAGGAGATGTAGCGCGGGGCCGCGCACTCACCTCTCGTGCCCCGGACGCTGCGCAGCGCGAAGCGGTGCGCTGCTGAGCCGGGGCCCATGCATCGGCAACCTCGCTAAAGGTGGGTCCCGGCTCTGCGCCGCAACGTTGCACGTTGCGTCGCGTCCGGGACACGAGAGAATAGTTTGCCTCTCCCGCGCAACGCAGCCATGACCGCGCTTCCTTGCGCCTCAGCCGATACTTCGGCCATCATGCTTTCCGTCCTTGCGGCAACGGTCCGCTCCTGGAGGAAACATGAAGAACAAGATCACCGGCCGCTCCGCCTTTCTCGCGCTGCTCAAGGACGAAGGCATCACGCACCTGTTCGGCAATCCCGGCACTACTGAGCTGCCGATCATGCACGCGCTGAAGGACCATCCCGATCTCACCTATGTGATGGCGATGCAGGAGAGCCTGGTGGTCGCGATTGCCGACGGCTACAGCCGCGCTTCCGGCAAGCTCGTCGCCTGCAACGTCCACGTCGCGCCCGGCCTCGGCAATGCCATGGGTTCGCTCTACAACGCCCAGTTCACGGGCACGCCGATGATCCTCACGGCGGGCCAGCAGGAGCAGGGCCATGGGCTGATGGAGCCGGTGCTCTATGGCCCGCTGGTACGCATGGCCGAGCCGCTGGTGAAATGGGCGGTCGAGGTGACGCGGCTGGAGGACCTGCCGCGCATCGTGCGCCGCGCCGCCAAGGTCGCGACCACGCCGCCGACCGGACCGGTGTTCATCTCGCTGCCCGGCGACATCCTCAACAGCGAGGCCGGCATCGATCTCGGTCGTTCCACCCGCGTCGATGCGCGCGCACGACCGTCGGACGAGGCATTGAGGGCGTTTGCCGCACGTCTGCTCAAGGCCGAACGCCCGGTGATCGTCACCATGGACGAGGTGGTCAAGAGCGATGCGCTCGCGGAGACCGCCGAGTTCGCCGAGCTGTTGGGCGCGGCCGCTTACCAATCGTCGACCCCCTATGGCGCGCATTTCCTCTCCGAAAGCCCGAGCTTCGCCGGCACCCTGGCGCGCGTGCAGAAGGTCGCGCGCGACACGCTGGCGCCCTACGATCTCCTGATCGCGCTCGGCGGCGATCCCCTGCGGATGTCGGTCTATAGCGAGGTCGACGCGCTGCCCGATGGCCTCGCCATCGTGCAGATCGGACTCGTCGATTGGGAGATCGCCAAGAACTACGGCGTCGAGATCGCGCTGAAAGCGGATCTGAAGGAGACCCTGCGCGCGCTGATCCCGGTGTTGAAGGAGATAGGCGGCGCGACCCTCGCGAGGCGCGCAAAGCAGCGTCTTGCCGAGCTCGCGCCGAACAACTGGACCGCGCGCCGCGCCGCTTTGGTCGAGCAGATCAGCAAGAGCGCCGGCCACACACCGATCGATCCGGACTTCCTGGTGCTGGAAATGCTCGATGCGATGCCTGATAACGCCATTCTCGTCGACGAAGGTCTCACCTCCAGTCGCCAGGTGACCGCGCTTCGGCCGCACCGCGATCGCTTCGGCTATCATGGCCTTGCCTCGGGCGGCATCGGCTGGGGCCTGCCGGCGTCCGTGGGCGCCAGCATCGCTAATCCGGATCGCCCCGTCGTGTGCTTCTCCGGCGATGGCAGCGCGATGTACTCGATCCAGTCGCTGTGGACCGCGGCGCATCACAAGCTGCCGCTCAACGTCGTCATCGTCAACAATGGCGGCTATCGCATCATCAAGCAGCGCCTGCTCGCCTTCCATGGCGACGACAATTTCGTCGGCATGGACTTCGTCGATCCGCCCGTCGATTTCGCCGGCATGGCCAAGGCGCTAGGCTGCGAGGCGATCAAGATCAGCGATCCCAGAGAGCTGAAGGGCACGCTGGCGTCGGCGTTTCGCCGGCCGGGGACGAAGCTGATCGAGGTGGTGGTGGACGGGAAGGTGTAAGGCAGCGCTGCCTCCACGCTCTCAACTATCATCGCCCGACTTGATCGGGCGATCCTGTATTCCAGAGACGGCTGTGATTCCTCGAGATGCCGCGGCGTACTGGATGCCCCGGTCAAGCCGGGGCATGACACGCAGGTGTGTGGGATACTAACCCTTCTTCCCTACCCGATACCCCGCCGCCGGATGCGGCGCGTCGAGCCTTGCACGCCCGCCGCCGAACAGCTTCTCCCGCAGTGTGCCCTTCGCATACTCGCTCTTGTACCGCCCGCGCCGGGTCAGCTCCGCCACCAGCATGTCGGCGATATCCTCGAAATCGCCGGGCGAGATCGCGAAGGCGACGTTGAGGCCGTCGACGTCGGTCTTCTCGAACCAGTCCTCGATCTTGTCGGCGACGCTTTCGGGCGTGCCGACCACGACCGGGCCGGCGCCGCCGATGCCGACATGCTCGATGACGTCGCGCACAGTCCAGACCCGGTCCGGATCGCCGCGCGTGACGTTGTCGAGCGCGCTGCGGCCGGCATCGTTCTGGACGTGACGCACTTGCTGGTCGAGCTCGTAGCCGGAGAAGTCGATGCCGGTCCAACCCGACATCAGCGCGAGCGCGCCTTCGGGATTGATGTGCGAGCGGTAGTCGGCATATTTCGCCGCGGCCTCGGCTTCGGTATTGCCGAGGATGATCGTCATCATGTTAAACATCAGGATTTCCGCGGGATCGCGGCCGAGCGCGGCGGCCTCCTGGCGAATCGCCGACACGCGCGGCGCAATGATCTTGGCCGAAGGTCCCGACATGAACACGCATTCGGCATGTTTGGCCGCGAATTGCCGGCCGCGCGGCGAGGTGCCGGCCTGGTACAGCACGGGCGTGCGCTGCGGCGAGGGCTCGCTGAGATGAATGGTGTTGTTGATGCGAAAGTTCACGCCGTCATGATTGACGCGATGAACCTTTGCCGGATCGGTGAAGATGCCGCGCTCGCGGTCGCGCAGCACGGCATCGTCCTCCCAGCTGCCTTCCCAGAGCTTGTAGACCACCTCCATATATTCGTCGGCAATGTCGTAGCGGTCGTCGTGCCCGGTCTGCTTGTCCTTGCCGGCACCGCGCGCGGCGCTGTCGAGATAGCCGGTCACGACGTTCCAGCCGATCCGCCCCTCGGTGAGGTGGTCGAGCGTCGACATCCGGCGCGCGAACGGGTAGGGCGGCTCGAACGACAGATTGCTGGTGACGCCGAAGCCGAGATTTTGCGTCACCGCGGCCATCGCCGACAGCAGCAGCAGCGGCTCGTTCGACGGCGTCTGCGCTGCATTGCGCAAGGCTGCGTCAGGGCTGTTGCCATAGACGTCGTAGACACCGAGTACGTCCGCCAGGAACAGCCCGTCGAAGCGGCCGCGCTCCAGGGTCTTGGCAAGATCGATCCAGTAGGGCAGGCGGTTATAATCGGCGGTTCGGTCGCGCGGATGGGTCCACAGGCCCGGTGACTGGTGCGCGACGCAATTCATCGCAAAGGCGTTGAGCCTGATCTGTTTGGCCATGCTGGTCCTTCGGCGCCCTGTACTGAGCGCTCTTCGAATGATAGAGGTGCGCCCCAACTTGGCGAACTTCTTGCATATCGCTTGCGCTTGGCAAGGCCAAAGTCACGACAAGCGCAGCACAACGATCCAAGTCCCCGCCACTTTCGAAGGCCAACCCATATGGGGTAAGGTCCTTCGCTTCAGAGTCTCGAAAAGCCAGTATGACCAGAGCCGACGCCATCGCCCGCGCCCGTGAGGATTTCAAGTCCGGCGCGTTCCTCGCTGAACTCGACCGCCGCGTCGCCTACAAGACCGAGAGCCAGAACCCGCAGCGCGGCGCCGAGTTGCGCGCCTATCTGGAGCAGGAGATGCAGCCGGCTTTCGCCGCGCTCGATTTTTCCAGCCGTATCGTCGAATCCCCGAGCGGCAAGGCGCCGTTCCTGTTCGCCGAGCATCACGAGAGCGCGACCGCGCCGACCGTGCTGGTCTACGGCCATGGCGATGTCGTCGACGGCATGGAAGGCGAGTGGCGTGATGGCCGCGATCCCTGGCGCACCAATGTTGCGGGGACAAGGCTCTACGGCCGCGGCACCGCCGACAACAAGGGCCAGCACAGCATTAATATAGCGGCGCTGCGTGCGGTACGCGACGCTCGCGGCGGCAAGCTCGGCTTCAACGCCAAATTCATCATCGAGATGGGCGAGGAGATCGGCTCGCCCGATCTCGGCAAGGTCTGCGATCTTCATCGCGATGCGCTCAAGGCCGACCTGTTCATGGCCTCCGACGGGCCGCGCCTGTCCGCGGAACGGCCGACGCTGTTTCTCGGCTGCCGCGGCGGCATCCGCATCCACCTCGACGTGAACCTGCGCGACGGGGGACACCATTCCGGCAATTGGGGCGGCGTGCTCGCCAACCCCGCGACCATCCTGGTCAATGCGATCTCGACACTCGTCGATGGGCGCGGCCGTCTCCTGCTCGATGCCTTGAAGCCGCCGCGGCTGACCAACCAGATCCGCTCCTATCTCGCCGACGTGCAGGTGGTGCCGACCGCGGACGAGCCGGCGCTGGCGGAGAACTGGGGCGAGGAGGGGCTGTCGGCGGCCGAACGGCTCTATGCCTGGAACACGCTGGAAGTGCTGGCGATGTCTTCGGGCAATATCGAGAAGCCGGCGAATGCCATTCCCGGCCATGCCAATGCTGTGCTGCAACTGCGTTTCGTGGTCGGGACCAGGATCGAGGGGCTGATCGAGGCCATCCGGGCGCACCTCGTCGCCAAGGGTTTTCCGATGGTCGAGGTGCGGGCGGCCCAGAGCTTTGCTGCATCGCGGACCGATTTCGACAGTCCCTGGATCAAATGGGCGGCGGATTCGGTGCAAGCGACCACCGGCAAGGCACCCGCGGTGCTGCCGAATTTCGGCGGCTCGCTGCCCAACGACGTGTTCTCCGAAATCCTGGGCCTGCCGACGATCTGGGTGCCGCACTCCTATCCCGGCTGCTCGCAGCATGCGCCCAATGAGCACATCCTGCTGCCATTGACGGAAGAGGCCTTGACGGTGATGGCCGGGCTGTTCTGGGATCTCGGCGAGTTGCCAAAGCCGCTGACGGGCCCGTTAACCTGAGCCTTTGGTCCAGCCAAAAGTAACATTCTAATCCGGCCCGATTTGTGCTTGCATCCGGGCCGCATCATCCGAAAGGGGAAGAAGAACGTGAAACATTTCCGCCACATCGGGCTCGCGCTCGCCGCGACCTTCGTCGTCAGCCAGGCCGGGGCCCAGGAGCTGACCGGCACCCTGAAGAACATCAAGGACACCGGCGCCATCACGCTCGGTTTCCGCGACTCCTCAATTCCGTTCTCCTATCTTGACGACAACCAGAAGCCCGTCGGCTTCGCGATGGACATTTGCTACAAGATCGTCGAGGCCGTGAAGAAGGAGCTCAAGCTCGACAAGCTCGAGGTCAAACTCAACCCGGTGACCTCGGCAACCCGCATCCCGCTGATGGCCAACGGCACCATCGACCTCGAATGCGGCTCGACCACCAACAATGCCGAGCGCCAGAAGCAGGTCGCCTTCACCAACACCCACTTCCTGACCGCCAGCCGCTACGTCTTCAAGAAGTCGAGCGGCCTGAAGTCGATCGACGACCTCAAGGGCAAGACCGTGGTCTCGACCGCCGGCACCACCAACATCAAGCAGCTCACCGAAGCCAACGCTGCGAAGGGCCTCGGCGCCAACATCATCCCGGCCAAGGACCACGCCGAAGCCTTCCTGATGGTCGAGACCGACCGCGCGGTCGCCTTCGTCATGGACGACATCCTGCTCGCCAGCCTGGTCGCCGGCTCGAAGTCTCCGGGCGACTATGAGGTGTCCAAGGACGCGTTCTCCAAGCCCGAGCCCTACGGCATCATGCTGCGCAAGGACGACCCCGCCTTCAAGAAGGTCGTGGATGCGGCCACGGCTGCGCTCTACACCTCCGGCGAAGCCGAGAAGATCTACAGCAAGTGGTTCACCCAGAAGATCCCGCCGAAGGGCCTGAACCTCAACACGCCGATCTCGGCCGAGCTGAAGAACGAGTTCGCCAAGCCGACGGACTCGCCGAACCCGGACGACTACAAGTAAGATAAAACCTCGATCTTTCGATCGGAATCATGTCCGGCCACTCTTGACACCAGAGTGGCCGGACATTTGCATAGGCGCTCAAGACGTCCAATGACGGGCGCGTTCGCGCGGGGGACACGTGAACTACAACTGGAACTGGGGAATCTTTTTCCAGCCGAACCCGATGGGGACCGGCACCTATCTCGATATGCTGCTGTCGGGCTTGGCGCTGACCCTGAAGACGGCGGCGCTGGCCTGGATCATCGCGCTGATCACCGGCTCGCTCGTCGGCGTGATGCGCACCCTGCCGTCGAAAGGCGCGAACTGGTTCGGCTTCGCCTATGTCGAATTCTTCCGCAACATGCCGCTGCTGGTGCAGCTCTTCCTCTGGTTCTTCGTGCTGCCGGAGCTGTTGCCAAAGGCGGCCGGCACCTGGCTGAAGCAATTGCCCAACGCGCCGTTCTGGACGGCGGCGATCGGCATCGGCTTCTTCATGTCCGCGCGTGTGGCCGTGCAGTTGCAGGCGGGCATCGGCTCGCTGCCGCGGGGGCAGAAGATGGCTGCGACTGCGCTCGGCCTCACCACCGTGCAGGGCTATCGCTACGTGCTGCTGCCGATGGCGTTCCGCATCATCCTGCCGCCGCTGACCTCCGAATTCCTCAACACCATCAAGAACACCGCGGTGGCCATCACGATCGGCCTGCTGGAGTTGACCGGGCAGGCGCGCTCGATGCAGGAATTCTCGTTCCAGGTGTTCGAGGCCTTCACCGCCGCGACCATCCTCTACCTCCTCGTCAATGCCGTCGTCGTGACCGGAATGCGCTTCCTCGAGCGCTGGGTCGCGATCCCCGGCTACATCACGGGGAAATAAGCGATGTTCGGCAATCTCGATTTTGACGTCATCCGCCGCGCGCTGCCCTACCTGTTCTTCGAGGGCATGACCTTCACGCTGACGCTGACGGGGCTCGCCGCCCTCGGCGGCCTCATCTTCGGCACGGCACTCGCGCTGATGCGGCTCTCCGGCTACAAGCTGCTCGGCCGCATCGCCGGCGTCTATGTCGACTTCATGCGCTCGCTGCCGCTGGTGCTGGTGATTTTCTGGTTCTACTTCCTGGTGCCCTATATCGGGCAGTGGGTGACCGGCGCCTCGCGCCCGATCAGCGTCGGCGCTTTCGCATCCTCGCTCATCACCTTCATCATGTTCGAGGCGGCATATTTCTCCGAGATCATGCGCGCCGGCATCCAGTCGATCTCGCGCGGACAGCCGGCCGCGGCGAGTGCGCTGGGGCTGACCTACGCCCAGACCATGCGCTACGTCGTGCTGCCGCAGGCCTTCCGCAACATGCTGCCGGTGCTGATCACGCAAACCATCGTGCTGTTCCAGGACACCTCGCTGGTCTACGTCCTCTCGATCACGGACTTCCTGGGCGCAGCCAGCAAGGTGGCGCAGCGCGACGGGCGCCTGGTCGAAATGTATCTGTTCGCAGCCGTGGTCTACTTCACCATCTCCTGTATCGCGTCCTACGGCGTCCGCCGCCTCCAGGCGCGCATCGCCATCATTCGCTAGGTGGAAATTGGATTTCAGCTATCGAAGCGAGCTCCTCTTCACCTCTCCCATAGGGAGAGGTCGGATCGCGTCAGCGATCCGGGTGAGGGGTTTTGCTCCAACGATAGACCTGTACCCCTCACCCGGCGCTCCGCGCCGACCTCTCCCAAGGGAGAGGTGAACCGAGCCAGCTGAGGCATTTGAGAAGCTCATGATCGAAATCAGCCACGTCAACAAATGGTACAGCCCGAGCTTCCAGGTGCTGACCGACTGCACCACCAATGTCACCAAGGGCGAGGTGGTCGTCGTCTGCGGCCCCTCGGGTTCGGGCAAGTCGACGCTGATCAAATGCGTCAATGCGCTGGAGCCGTTCCAGAGCGGGGACATCCTGGTCGACGGCATCAAGGTCAATGATCCCAAGACCAACCTCCCGAAGCTGCGTTCGCGGGTCGGCATGGTGTTCCAGCACTTCGAGCTGTTTCCTCACCTGAAGATCATCGACAATCTCTGCCTCGCGCAGGAGAAGGTGCTCGATCGCTCGCGCGACAAGGCGAAGGCGAAAGGCATGCAGCTGCTGGAGCGTGTCGGCCTCAAGGAACAGGCGCAAAAGTATCCCGCGAACCTGTCCGGCGGCCAACAGCAGCGCGTTGCGATCGCCCGTGCGCTCGCCATGGATCCGATCGTCATGCTGTTCGACGAGCCGACTTCCGCGCTTGATCCGGAAATGGTCAGCGAGGTGCTCGACGTCATGGTGGATCTCGCTCATGAGGGCATGACCATGATGGTTGTCACCCATGAGATGGGTTTTGCCCGCAAGGTCGCCAACCGCGTCATCTTCATGGACCGCGGCGAGATCGTCGAGGACGCGGCGAAGGAAGACTTCTTCGGCAAGCCCCGTAGCGACCGCGCGCAGAAGTTCTTGTCGAAGATTTTGTCGCATTAATTTACCGCCGTCATTCCGGGATGCGCCGAAGGCGCAGGCCCGGAATCCATCGGGCGGCAACGCCCGGGGTGGAATGGATTCCGGGCTCGTCGCTTCGCGCCGCCCCGGAATGACGGATAGAGGGGTGCTTGCCGCCCCCATTTCGCGTATAAGCGCGCCAAATTCCCCTTCTTCCCAGGAGACCCGCCTTGGACTCGATCGCCTACGTCAACGGCTCATTCGTCCCGCTCTCGGAAGCGAAGATTTCGGTGCTCGATCGCGGCTTCCTGTTCGCCGACGGCATCTACGAGGTCTCGGCTGTGCTCGACGGCAAGCTGGTCGACAATGCCTCGCATCTGGCGCGGCTGGAGCGGTCGGTCGGCGAGATCAAGCTGAGGCTGCCCGAGACGATCGAGCGCATCACCGAGATTCAAAAGGAACTGATCGCGCGCAACAAGCTCGTGAGCGGCCTCGTCTACCTTCAGGTCACGCGCGGCGCCGACAAGGGCCGCGACTTCCCTTTCCCCAAAGGCGACATCAAGCCGAGCCTGGTGATGTTCACGTCCGAGAAGGACATCATCAACGCCCCGATAGCGAAGACCGGCATCAGCGTCATCACCGTGCCCGACATCCGCTGGGAGCGCCGCGACATCAAGAGCGTGGCGCTGCTGGCGCAAGTGCTGGCCAAGCAAGCCGCCGCCGAAGCCGGCGCCGGCGAAGCCTGGATGCTGCAAGACGGCTATGTGACCGAAGGCGGCTCGTCCACGGCGTTCATCCTGACCAAGGACGATGTCATCGTCACCCGCAAGAATTCGAATGCGATCCTGCCGGGCTGCACCCGCAAGGCCGTGATCACGCTGGCCGAGGAGCGCCAACTCCGCGTCGAGGAGCGCTCTTTCACGGTGGCCGAGGCGCTCGCCGCCAAGGAGGCTTTCATCACCAGCGCATCCTCCTTCGTGCAGCCGGTGGTCGCCATCGACGGCAAGACGATCGGCGACGGCAAGCCCGGCCCCGTGGCAACGCGCTTGCGTGAGATCTACGTGGAGTTCGCCAAGGCGACGGCGGTATGAGCCGCGCACTCACCTGTCGTAGGGTGGGCAAAGCGAAGCGTGCCCACGTTTTTTGAGTTCGTGGAGAGATGGTAGGCACGGCGCAAGTGCGCCTTTGCCCACCCTACGCGACCATCGTGGTTAGCTCACGCCACCGACGCCTTTGCCTTCACCGGATGCACGGCGCGGAAAGCGATCGCGATCCTGTTCCAGGCATTGATCGCGCCGATCAGCACGGTCAGGTTCACCGTCTCCTCCTCGGAGAACTGCGCGCGGACCTGCTCGTAGACATCGTCGGGCGCATGTGTCTCCGATATCAGCGTCACCGCTTCGGTCCAGGCCAGTGCGGCGCGCTCGCGCTCGGTGTAGAGCGGTGATTCGCGCCAGGCGTTGAGCAGATAGATGCGCTGCTCGGTCTCGCCGCGCTTGCGCGCGTCCTCGGTGTGCATGTTGATGCAGAAGGCGCAGCCGTTGATCTGCGACGCCCGGATCTTGACGAGTTCGATCAGCGATTTTTCGAGGCCCGTCGACTGGATCTGTGCCTCCAGCGCCATCAGCGCTTTGATCGTATCGGGCGCGGCCTGGTAGTAGTTCATGCGAGGCTTCATCGTCGTTCTCCCTTCTCGAGGTGGGGTCAGTGGGCGGCACCGGGCGAGGTCTGGCCGGGCTTCTTCAGGAACAGGACGGCCAGCAGGGCCACGATCAGCGCCATGCCGAGCAAATAGAAGGTGTCGCTGAACGCGAGTATATAGGCCTGCTTCTGCACGATACGGCCGATCGCGACATAGGCGCGATGCAGCGCTTCGGCATGGTCGAGGATGCCGTGATTGACGAAATACTGGGTGAGTTGCTCCAGCCGCGTGCGTGTCGCCTGCTCGAACACCGAGACCGACTGCATCAGCACGTTGGAGTGATACTGCTCGCGCTTGGTCAGCACCGTCTGAAGCAGCGCGATGCCGACGGCGCCTCCGAGGTTGCGCATCATGTTGAAAAGGCCGGAGGCTGAACCGGCATTCTCGGCCTCGATGCCGGCGGTGGCGACCGCCGACAGCGGCGCCATCACCAGCGCCTGGCCGATCGCGCGGACCACGTTGGGCCACAGCA
Source organism: Bradyrhizobium sp. FW305-F6 (assembly GCF_058782905.1). Lineage (NCBI taxonomy): Bacteria > Pseudomonadati > Pseudomonadota > Alphaproteobacteria > Hyphomicrobiales > Nitrobacteraceae > Bradyrhizobium > Bradyrhizobium sp. FW305-F6. Next base: position 230,218 of record NZ_JBYSYD010000006.1, on the reverse strand, counting down.
GCTGATCCGCAGCATAGTCGGCTGTCATATAAATGTTCATGAAGTTCGAGGCGGCGAACAGCACGAACCCGATGCCGATGATGATCCGCGCGTCGACGCGCTGCATCAGGCGTGGCACCAGCGGGATCAGCAGGAGCTGCGGCAGGCCGGTCCATGCCAGCACCATGCCGATTTGTTCGGCATTGTAACCCTGGATGCGGGCCAGGTATTGCGGCAGGATGAACACCGAGCCGTACAACGCGATCCCCAGCAGGAAGTTCGCGAGCATGCCGAAGCCGAAATTGCGTCGCACCAGCAGGCGCAGATTGAGCAGCGGCTTGTTCACGGTCAGTTCGATGACCAGGAACGCGATCAGTGCCACCGATGCGATCACGCTGAGCTTGACGATGAAGGGCGAGCCGAACCAGTCGTCCTTGTTGCCCTCCTCCAACACGGTCTGGAGCGCGGAGAGGCCGATCGCCATGGTGACGATGCCGATCCAGTCGCCCTCGCGCAGCAACGACAGCTTCATCGGCTTGGCCTCGAGCGCGTACCAGAGCATGCCGACCATGATCGCGCCGGGCACCAGATTGACGTAGAAGATGTACTGCCAGCCGAAATTCTCGGTGAGATAGCCGCCGATGGTCGGGCCGATCGCCGGCGCGAACGTTGCCGACAGGGCGAACAGCGCGAGGCCCATCGGCTGCTTGCTGCGCGGCAGCAAGGTGATGATGAGCGTGAAGGCCAGCGGGATCAGCACGCCGCCGGTGAAGCCTTGGATGGCGCGCAGCACGATCATCTGCGACAGGTCCTGCGCCAGCGCGCAGGCCGCGGACAGAGCCAGGAACAGGATCGCGTTGGTGAGCAGATAGATCCGGATCGAGAACACCTGAGCCAGCCAGCCCGACAGCGGGATCACCACGATCTCGGCGACCAGATAGGACGTCGAGATCCAGCCGCCGTCGTCGATGCCGGCGCCGATCGCGCCCTGGATGTCGGCGAGCGAGGCGTTGACGATCTGGATGTTCAGCACCGCCATGAAGGCGCCGAGCGTCGCGCCGATCACCGCGATCCAGGTCTTCGCGGATACCGAGGGGGCGGTTGCCTCGCCGCGGGCGGGGTGCCCGGCATCGGCGGCGGTTTCGCGCGTCGGCTGGAGCGTGCTCATGGCATCAGCCTCCGGTCGGACGCGTCGTCGTGCCGGCGATCTGCTTGGCGGTCCCGCGTTCGGCGAGCACCGTCTGCTTGGTGTCGACAGTCGGCACTGCGGACATCCCGGGCCGCAGGAGGCCGGTCAGGCGGTGATCATCGAGCACGATCTTCACAGGCACGCGCTGCACGATCTTGGTGAAGTTGCCGGTCGCATTGTCGGGCGGCAGCAGCGCAAATTCCAGTCCGCTGGCCGGCGCCAGGCTGTCGACATGGCCGCGCAGGGTGGTGTTGCGGAAGCTGTCGACGTGCAACTCGACCGGCTGGCCGGGGCGTACGTTCGTGAGCTGCGTCTCCTTGAAATTGGCGACGACATAGACGGCGTCGAGCGGCACCACCGCCATCAGCTGCGTGCCGGCTTGCACGTATTGGCCGACGCGCACGCTGCGGGCGCCGACCGTGCCCTCGACCGGGGCAGTGATCTCGGTGTAGGACAGATTGAGCTCGGCCTGCTCCGCGACCGCGCGTGCGCGTTCGAGCTGTGCGGCAGCCTGGGCGCGCTGGGTGGTGAGAACCTCGATCTTGCGCTGCGCGGCCAGCAGGCCGAACTTGGCGTGCTGCAATTGCGCATTGCTGGCGCGCAGCGCGGCATCGGTCTGCTGCGCGCGCTGGACCGTGCCCGAACCTGTCTTCATGAGATCGTCGTAGCGGGCACGCTCCTCCTGCGCGAATTTCGCGTTGGCATCCGCGGCAGCGACATCGGCGGTGCTCTGCTCGATGATCGGCTGCTGCAGTTCGAGCTGTGCGTCGAGGTTGCGCACGGAGGCTTGCGCGGCGGCGACCTCGGCTCGGGCCTGGTGGAGGGCGGCCTTGAAGTCGCGGTCGTCGATCTTGGCCAACACCTGGCCGGCCCGAACCCTCTCGTTGTCGCCGACCAGCACTTTTGCGATATAGCCGGAGACCTTCGGCGCGATGATCGTCGAGTCCGCCTTCACATAGGCGTCATCGGTGGATTCCAGATAGCGGCCGGTGGTGACGTAGTCGTAGCCGAAATGCCCGGCCGCGGCGATTCCGAGCGCCGACGCCAAGGCGAGGGCCACGCGCTGGATCGCTCGGCGGGATGGGCGAAGGCTGATTTTCTCATTGGTTTCAGTAACATAAGCGTTCGACATGGCATCCTCGAATTCCCCGCGCGCCCCGCCTCGGCGTGACGCCTTCTTGATGGGATTAAGATGCGTCATCCCGGCAGATGTGATAATCCGCCACCTATTGGAAGGATTATCCATCAGAACTTGATAATCGCGGAGCTGCGAGATGGACCGTTTCACCAGCCTCACGGCCTTCGTCCGCGTGGTCGACAGCGGCGGCTTCTCGGCCGCGGCCCGCCGGCTCGACATGTCCACGACGATGGTGAGCAACCACGTTCAGGCGCTCGAAGATCGGCTGGGTGTGCGGCTGCTCAACCGCACCACGAGGAAGGTCAGCCTGACCGAGATCGGCAAAGCCTATTACGACCGCTCAACACAGATTCTCGCCGACCTCGAACAGGCCGACGACATCGCGAGCGAACTGCAGTCGGTGCCGCGTGGAACGCTGCGCATTCACCTCGCCACGCACATGGTGCCTCTGGTCGCGCCGGTCGTGGCGCGACTTCTATCGACCTATCCAGAGCTCAGAATCGACCTGCGCATGGGGGAGGCCGAGGTTGATCTGATCGAGGAAGGTTACGACGTCGCCCTGCGCATGACGCAACCGCCGGATTCGAGCCTGATCGTGCGGAGCCTCGCCACCTGGCGCCACGTCCTGTGCTGCTCGCATGACTATATCGAGAAGCACGGCCGGGTGCAGAAGCTCGACGAGCTCACCGGGCACAATTGTGGCCGGCACCTGAACTATCCGTTCGGCGACGAATGGCGCTTCCTCGATCGCAAGGGTACGCCGGCTTCCGTGCGCATTTCGGGCACCTTCGTCACCAACAGCGGCGAAGCGCTGCGCGAGGTCGCGCTGGCGGGGGCCGCCGTCTGCCTGATGGCGGGGTTTCTGATCCAGGACGACCTCGAAGCCGGCCGCCTGGTACGCCTCTTGCCGGAATATCGCACGATTGAGCTCTCGATGAACGCGGTCTATCCGCACCGTCATCACCTGTCGGCGAAGGTCAGAACCTTCATCGACCTGCTCGTGCACCACAGCGCCGAGCAGCAGAAGCTGATCAACCCGTATTCATGAGCGGCGCGGCGGCGGCAATCGACCGAACACGGCTTCGAGCGCCATGCCGATCGCGAGCAGGCGGCGATCGCTGCCGGCAGGACCGTCGAGCTCGAGCCCGATCGGCAGCCCGCTGCTGGCGCCGAGCGCGATCGGGATCTGGATGCCGGGAATGCCCGCATTGCTGCCCGGGTCGGTGTTCTGGATGAACAGCGCGAAATTCTCGGGGCTGCTGGAGTCCGGGTTGGAGGGGATGGCAACGCGCGGCGTCGTTGGAAATGCGATGGCGTCGAGCCTGTTGCGCGAAAAAATATCGCTGTAGAGCGCCTGAAGTGCGGGCCGCGCGGTCTTGATTGCGGCATCGTAGATTGGCTTGGCATCGACCAGCGTGCCGTCGGGACCCGGCAGCTTGCGCGGGATGACGAGGCCGTCATAGGTGCCCTTCACGTCGGGACTGGAGATCTCGTTCGCCAGCGCTTCGATGGTGAGGCCCGTCCCGGTATGCTTCAGATACGAGACCATGTCGTCATAGGCTTCATACAGTGCGACGGGAAAGCCGACGGGGCCGTTGAGCTCGGCGAGCTGCGGGATCTCGATCTCGACGATCCCGACCCCGTGGGTCTTCATCTGCGCGACGGCAGCCTGGAAAGCGGCTTCGGTGTCCGCATCGAGACGGGTCAACATCGTCTTCACGATGCCGACCCGAACCTGCTTCAGGTCGGCCGCCGCGACCGCATCGCCGCCCGCGATCACACGATCGAGCAGCTCGACGTCGACCATGGTCGCGGCCATCGGCCCGGCGGTATCGCGCGTATGCGAGATCGGCGCGATGCCCTCTTGCGGATAGCGCCCGATCGTTGGTCTCAACGAGGCGCACCCGTTCAGCGCGGCAGGCACGCGCACCGATCCGCCGGTGTCGGTGCCGAGCCCGCCCGCGACGATCCGCGCGCCGATTGCGGCGCCCGTGCCGGACGACGAGCCGCCGGCGATCAGGGTGCGGTCATAGGCATTGCGCACGCCGAACTCGGCACCGGTCTTGAACGCGGTGTTGTAGCCGGAGATGCCGAAGGCCAGTTCGTGCATACTGGTCTTGCCGAGAATAATCGCTCCGGCATCGCGCAGCTTTACCACAACTGGCGCATCGGCTTTTGGAACGTAGTTCTTGAGTGCGGGTGTGCCGGCGCTGCAGGGCAGTCCGGCCACCTCGATATTGTCCTTGATCACGACGGGCACGCCGCCGAGCGGCTTGCTCCTGTCTCCCTCTGCGTCGAACGCCGCGGCGGCTTTCAGGGCGCCGGTCTCGTCCAGCGTGACGAAGGCGTTGAGGTCGGCGTTGGCTTTGGCGCGGGCGAGAGCTTCCCTGGTGAGTGCGGTGCTCGTCACCTTGCCGGCGCCGAGATTGTCCGCGGCCTCGGTCAGTGTCAGCTGGTCGAAATCCATGATGCGTCACCCGATCGCGGGAGCGCCATCAGGGCCTCCCTCCAGGCTCAGAGGCTGAAGCTTCGCCGGCGCCGCGTCAACCGGTGGCGCGTACCCTTGCCGCCAACGGCGTGGGCAATTCGGCGAGTCGCCGCTCGACCTCCGCCTTCACCTTCGCGATCGCGGCGTCCTTGACCGGGCCATACCCGCGGATTTCCATGGGCGCCCCCGCGATCGCCACGAGATCCGGAAGGCGCGCCGTGCCGAGCTTGCCGAGCATCCGTCCGATCAGGCCCTCATACCAGGCGATCAGCTCGCGCTCGGCGCGGCGTTCCCTGGTGTAGCCGAAGGGATCGAAGGGCGTCGCGCGCAGCCCCTTCAAGCGCGCCAGCATGGCGAGGGGCACCTGGATCCACTGCCCGAAAGCGCGCTTGCGAGGACGTCCGCGTGCGTCGCGCCTTGCGGGCAGGAAGGGAGGCGCAAGGTGATATTGAACGCTGAAGCCATCCTCGAATTCGCGCTTCAGCTCGTCGAGGAAGCCGCTTTGCATGTGCAGACGCGCCACCTCGTACTCGTCCTTGTAGGCCATCAGCTTGAAAAGCGCGCGCGCGACCGCCTCGGTCAGCGCCTCGCTGTTCAGCCCGGCTTCGGCATTCCGGACCTTTCCGACCATCGCCCGGTAGCGCGACGCATAGGCCTCGTTCTGATAGGCCGTCAGGAACGCGGCGCGCCGCGCGATGAGCTGCTCGAGCGTCTCGGCTTCGGGCACATCGTCCGCCTTCGGCACAGAGTCCGGATCGATCGCAGCGATTCGTCCCCAGGCGAAGGCCTGCTTGTTGCGTTCGACCGCGACGCCGTTGAGCTCGATTGCGCGCAACAGCGCGGCAAGCGAAACAGGGACGAGGCCGCGCTGCCAGGCAAAGCCCAGCATGATGATGTTGGCATAGACAGCATCGCCGAGCAGGCGCTCGGCCAGCGCATTGGCATTGATCGTGTCGAGATTGTCATGGCCGATGACCTGGCTGATTGCGCGCAGGCGGGCCGGCGAAGCGAGATCGGCGTCGCGGAAGCGGACCACGTCGCCGGTCGGCATCTCCGCGGTGTTGACGGTTGCGCGCGTGCCGCGCCGATAGGTGCCAGAGGCCTTCGGCGAGGAACTGACGACGAGATCGCAGCCGATCAACGCATCGGCCGCGCCCTGGTCGACGCGGACTTGATGCAGCGCCTGCGGAGATGCAGCGAGCCGGATGTAGCTCAGCACCGGGCCGAATTTCTGCGCGAAGCCGGTGAAATCGAGCACCGAAACGCCGCGGCGCTCCAGATGCGCAGCCATGCCGATCAGCGCGCCGACGGTGATCACGCCGGTGCCGCCGACGCCGGTCACCAAGAGGTCGTAGGGCCGGTCGAGCGTTGCCGGCGAAGGGAGGGGCAGGGCGGCGGCGCGACCGACCGCGTCGATCTCGCTCGCACTCTTCTTCCGGCGGGTCGCCCCCTCGACCGTGACGAAGCTCGGGCAGAAGCCGTTGAGACAGGAAAAATCCTTGTTGCAAGCGGATAGATTGATCTGCCGCTTGCGGCCGAACGGCGTCTCCTTCGGCTCGACGCTGAGACAATTGGATTCGACCGAGCAGTCGCCGCAGCCTTCGCAGACGAGGTCGTTGATGGTGGCGAAGCGTTTTGGGTCGGCCATCTGCCCGCGCTTGCGCCGGCGCCGCTTCTCGGTGGCACAGGTCTGCTGATAGATCAGCACCGAGACGCCGGGAATCGCGCGCAGCTCGCGCTGCACGCTATCCATCTCCTCCCGCGGATGGATGGTGACGCCGGCCGGCAGGTCGACCGGGCTGAATTGTGCGGGATCGTCCGACACCAGCGCGATGCGCGCCACGCCCTCGGCGCGGACGCTGTGGGCGATGGCATGGACGCTGACGGGTCCATCGACCGGCTGGCCGCCGGTCATGGCGACCGCGTCGTTGAACAGAATCTTGTAGGTGATGTTGGCCCTGGCTGCGATCGCCTGCCGGATGGCCATCGAGCCGGAGTGATAATAGGTGCCTTCGCCGAGGTTCTGAAAGATGTGCTTGCGGCCGGTGAATCTCGACGACGCCGCCCAGTTCACGCCTTCGCCGCCCATCTGGATCAGCGAGGAGGTCTCGCGGTCCATCCAGCTCGCCATGAAGTGGCAGCCGATACCGGCCAATGCCTTGGACCCCTCCGGCACCTTGGTCGACGTGTTGTGCGGGCATCCCGAGCAGAAATACGGCGTGCGGGTCGCGCCGCTGACATTGATCGTGCGTGCGGCCTCCGGCATCAAGGCGGCTGCACGTGCGGCGAGATCGAGGCCCAGAAACATCGGATCGAGCCGGCGCGCCAGCACGCCCGCGAGCGCGCGGGGCGACAATTCGCCGATCCAGGAGATCAGCCGTGCCCCGGTTTCATCGTGCTTGCCGACCATGCGCTCGGGCTTGCTGCCGGGATAGTCGTAAAAATACTCCTTGAACTGGCTCTCGATGATGCCGCGCTTCTCCTCGACCACGAGGATCTCGCGCTTGCCCTTCACGAACGCCATGGCGTCATGCAGCGCCAGCGGCCAGACCATGCCGACCTTGTAGACGTCGATGCCGATGCGGCGGCAGGCGGCCTCATCGAGGCCCAGCAGGCGGAGCGCTTCCATCAGATCGAGATGTGCCTTGCCCGTGGTGACGATGCCGTAGGTGGCGCTTTGGATATCGTAGATGCGCCGGTCGATCGGGTTGGCCTTGGCGAATGCGTAGACCGCGTGCTTCTTCGCCTCCAGCCGTTCCTCGATCTGCGGGCCCGGCAGGTCGGGCCAGCGATAGTGCAGGCCGCCCGGCGGCGGCGAGAAGTCGGGCGTGCGGAAGATACGCGGCGGGCGCAGCGCGACGGATGCGCCCGATTCCACGATCTCGGAGATCGCCTTGAAGCCGACCCACATGCCGGAGAAGCGGCTCAGCGCATAACCATATTCGCCGAATGCGAGGTATTCGCCGACATCGGCCGGATGCAGCGTCGGCATGAACCAGCTCATGAAGGCGACGTCGGACTGGTGCGGCATCGAGGATGACACGCAGCCATGGTCGTCGCCCGCGACCACCAGCACGCCGCCGTGCGGCGAGGAGCCGTAGGCGTTGCCGTGCTTGAGCGCATCGCCGGAGCGGTCGACGCCGGGGCCTTTGCCGTACCAGAGCCCGAACACGCCATCGACCTCGCGGTCGACTTGCGTCTCGACCTGCTGCGAGCCCAGCACGGCCGTCGCGGCGAGGTCCTCGTTCACGGCCGGAAGAAATTCGATGCGGTCCCGCTTCAGCCGCTCCTGGATGCGCCAGAGCTCGAGATCGATGCCGCCGAGCGGCGAGCCGCGATAGCCGGAGATGAAGCCTGCAGTAGTAAGTCCGGCGGCGCGGTCTCGCCGCGCCTGGTCGAGAGCGATGCGAACGATGGCCTGTGTGCCTGTGAGGAAGACGCGCCCCTCCTCGCGATCGTAGCGGTCGGAGAGCTCGTAGGTGTCGAGTGACGGAATGGCGTCCATGACGGACCTCGCGCGGCATCCTGCCCGATGGCGGAAGGTTAAGCGCGGCGCGCTGGTAGGTCTTACCTATTTTCCCGTTTAATGGTGCCATTTCGGTAGAATTTTGCGTAGCATGACCAATTCCGGTGATCTATGCCGAGTTGGGAGCTGTCATGATCGAAGAACAGGACACGCGGATTCTCGCCTATCTCCAGAAGGACGGCCGGGCCACCAATCAACAGCTCGCGGACGATGTCGGCATGTCCACCTCGGCCTGCTGGCGGCGGGTGCGGGCGCTGGAGGAGAGCGGCGTCATCCAGGGCTATGCGGCGCTGGTCGCGCGCGAGCAGGCGGGCTTTGCGATGTCGGCCATCCTCCACGTCTCGCTGGAGCGGCACGATGCGAAATTTGTCGACGAATTCGTGGCCAGGGTCACCAGGCGCCGCGAGGTGCTGGAGTGCTTTGCGACCACGGGCGATGCCGATTATCATTTGCGCGTCGTCGTGCAGGACATGGCGGCCTACAACCGCTTCCTCGACGAGTTCATGTTCCGCATCCCCGGCATCCGCCACGTCCGCAGCAACGTGGTGCTGAAGGAGATCAAGACCAGCGTGGCGCTGCCGTTTTGAAGTGCGGGCAATGTTCGGCGGCTAGCGCTCGTCCTTTGTACCTCTGGCCGGCAGGATGCGCATGGTGCGCTCTGGCTTGTCGGGTTGGTGTTCCGCCTCGCCGAGAACTACGGCGAGCGCCTCGTCGAATTCTCGAATGAGCTCGAGCTTGACGAGAACTCTCCCCAAGGCGGTGAATGCGTCGGGTGCATTCGGCTGCAACCGGATCACTTGCCGGTAGCTGCGGGCGGCTTCCAGTTGCTCGTCGAGAGCTTCACAGGATTGTGCAAGACAGAGCCAGGATTTGTGCGTCTCGGGCCTGATTGTCGTAAGCAGCTTGAACAGTCGCTTTGCCGCGGCGTGATTGCCACGCGTTGCATAGAGCTGGCCAAGGCGGTGGATCGCGTCCGCATTTCCTGGCTCGACATCGAGGATCTGCCGGTAGCCGCGTTCCGCGTCGGAGAGCTTGACGGCCTGATGCAACCTGGTCGCCTCATGGAGGGCCTCGGCGATGGTTCTCCGGTCAAGTCGGCCGCCAAGATTGAGGCCGTTTCTCGTGCTGATGGCAATGCTGCGAATGCGTCGTTCCTTGACTCCGAACGAATACTTGTAAGGCTCGTTTCCCCGGAGGAAATCATACTCCACGAAGCCGCCGGCGATGGCCCGGCGAATGCTGTAAGCATGCAAGATTACTCCGGGCGGGGGTCCGTCGTAACGTTCGTCCCGGCCGGTCATGTAGAACAAGTAGCTGCGTTTTCTTGGATCGATCAGGATGGCAAGAGCCGCGAGAGGCCGATCATTTTGCCACAGCGTCGGCAAGAACAGCAGGCCCGACCCGAAACTCGTGGTCAACATGGCGCGGTTTGAACGGACAAGCTTGTCCACGAGATCGCCTTTGCGCGGGCGCCACTTGGTTTCCCAGAACTGGAGAAGCGTGTTGAGATCGCGATCGATCGTTTCGCTCGTCGCTTCGGTGATGTGAAACTCTCCCGAGGGGTCTACCAATTTGAGCAGGCGCCGGATCTTCTGTCTCGTATTGGCGCTCAGCCCGTTAAGGTATGCGTCCCATTCGGCCGGGAGTGAAGCGAACGGACATACATTGTTATCTATGCCGTCAACCTTGTTGATGCGATTGCTCTCATCATGTCGAAATTTCGCTTTTGGAAAATGAGCCATGAGCAGGCGATGTCGTGTCTCGGTCAGGCGAATGTTCTCGAGGTTCACGCGCGCCCAGTTCATGCGCTTGAGCTGCCTTGCGAAGGCCGGGATTGCCTGGCTTTCGAAGCGGGAGGCGCACAGGATGCCAGTATAGTCGGCGGAAAAATTGCCGGCCATGTTGAGCTCGTTGCGGAACTTCGCGTCGGCCGACTTGAAGTAGCTTCGCAATGGCCAGAAGGCGATATATGGAGCGCCGTCCTCGTCAGTCTCCCGGGCGGCCAGGATCATCCAGGGCCCTGCGATCTGCCGAAGCCATCCCGCCAGCCATTTCCACGATAGAAAGATCTGCGCGTCAGGGTCCGCGTCATACACGGCGTTCCAGTTGTCCTCAATTCGCGCGAAGTCTTCGAGCTTCTCTATGAGATCGATGTGCACGGTGGCTTTACTCCATTTTTGTTCGGGTCGCGAACTCGTCGTCACCTCTCCCGGAATGCCCGCATCATGCTGTCGTGAATCGGCTTCACGACGTATTGGAAGAAGGTCCGCTCGTGGGTCTTGATGTAGACCTCGACCGGCATGCCCGGTGTGGGGCTGAAATCAGGAATGGCCATCGCTTCGGATCTGTCGAGCTTGACGCGTACGATATAGATGTCGGTCGGTCCGACCTGCTGTGATTTGCGTTCGTCGGCCAGCGTGTCTGCGGACAGATAAATCACGTTGCCAGAGATCATCGGCGTGATCCGCTGGTTGAGTGCCGTCAGGCGGACCATCGCGTGCTGTCCGTTCTTCACGGTGTCGATATCTTGCGGCCGGATGCGGGCCTCGATGATAAGCTCTTCCTGAAGAGGCAGGATTTCCATGATGGTCTTGCTAGGCTCGACCACGCCGCCCTGTGTGTGATAGCGCAGCTTGACGACGACCCCCTTGACCGGCGCGGCGATCCGAACACGGTCCAGCACGCCTTGTGCGGCGAGCATCCGCTCACGGACATCCGCAAGCTCGCCTCGCGCCTCGTGCATCTGTTCCACGGCGGCTTTGATCGCGGTCTTGCGCACGCCGTTGATCTGTTCCTTCGAGCGCGCAATACGCTCCCTGGCGTCGCCGATTTCGCCGAGGATGCGACCGATTTCGCCTTCAAGATTGGCCTTTGTGCGCTGAAGGACCAGTAGTTCGGGCTTGCGGACGAGACCCGTCTGCAGCAGATGTCGTTTGGTATCGATCTCGTCGTCCAGCAAAACAATCTGCCGCCGTACGCCCTCGAGCTGCACGTTCGAGCCTTGAATCCGCTCGCTGAGCGCGTTGATGCCCTCCTCGATGCCGGCGATGTCGCTGTTCAGGTTGTTCTTGCGCGCGACGAAGGTGAGCTTCTGGCTTTCGATGATCTCCGAAATCTCCGGCTCGCTTGCGGCCGAGAGAACCGGTTGCGGAAACTGGATATCCCCATCCTCGCGCATCTCCGCCTGAAGCCTGGCAACCATCGCGCTTAGGCGCAGGCTTCGTAGGTATAGACGCCGCAACTCCGCGCGAGGGGCGGTGTCGTCGAGTTCGACGAGCAGCTGCTTCTGCTCCACCAGATCGCCTTCCCGGACATGGATGGTCCGGATTACCCCACCCTCGAGATGCTGGATGATCTTGTTCTGCCCGGTGGCGACGAATACGCCGGAAGCGACGACCGCACCGGCAATGGGAGCAACGTTGCCCCAGATGCCGAAGCCGCACAGCATTACCGCCATCACGATGATGCCGGCCACGGTGGGAAGCCGCGTGGTGCGGGGAAGGCTCACGTACCACGGCGCCTGGGAAGATCGTTCATGTATGACGAGGTCGTTCGACATTGGATGACCCGACATGATCTAGGAGTTCAGTATGGGTGGACCGTCTCCGCCGTTTGGCTTCCGTCCGGTGATGAGCGGGATGATCTCGTCTTTTGCTCCGAGGGCCTGAACCGCCCCGTTGCTCAGAATCATGATCTTGTCGACACTTCGCAGCAGTGCCGCCCGTTGCGTCACGGCGACGACGGTGATCCCGCGTTCCTTGGCGCGGATAAGGGCCTTGGCCAAGGCGCGCTCGCCGCCTGCGTCGAGATTCGAATTCGGCTCGTCCAGCACCATCAGCCGAGGATTGCCGTAGAATGCGCGGGCGAGTCCGATGCGTTGCCTCTGACCGCCGGACAGTGGGCTGCCGTCCATGCCGACGATGGTTTCGTATCCCTGCGCGAAGCTGGAGATCATCTCGTGGACGTCTGCGAGCTCCGCGGCATCAAAGATGTCGGCGTCGATTGCATCCTCGCGCATCCGCGCAATGTTGGCCTTGATCGACGCGGGGAAGAGCTGGACGTCCTGCGGCAGATAACCACAGCTCTCGCCGAACTGCCTTGGATCCCAATTTCGCAGATCCATCATGTCCAGCCGCACATTGCCGGCCGTCGGGATGATCGAGCCCACGAGCATGCGGGCCAGCATGGTCTTGCCGGCACCGGAATCGCCGACGATGGCCAGCGACTCGCCGGGCTGGAGCTGGAAGCTGATGCCGTTGAGGATGACTTTTTTGGTCGGCGGGGGAACGTAGAGAACTCGCTCCACGCTGAGGTGACCCTGCGGGCGCGGAAGTCGAAGCCGTTCGAGATTGAGCGGAGAGTTCTGGAGCAAAGCTTTCACGCGACCGTAAGCGGATCGCGCCTGGACGAAGTTGCGCCAGCCCTCGATGGTGCCTTCGAGGGGAGCAAGGGCGCGACTGGCAACGATCGAGCCTGCGATGATCATGCCGCCGGTCAATTGACCTTCGAGGGCAAGCCAGGCGCCCCAGCCGAGGATCGCGATCTGCGTACAAAGTCGCAGGAACTTGGATATCCCGGTCATCAGGATGTTGAGGTCCTGAGCGATCACCTGTTCCTTCAGGGACTCGACGGTCTCACGTCCCCAAATAAGGACACCCTCCGGGATCATCCCCATCGCGTTGATGACCTGCGCGTTGCGCGCCATGGCTTCGGCCTGCAAATTTGCGCGCGTTCCGAACGCGTTGGCCCTCGTGAATGGCAGCGCCGTGATCTTCTGATTGAGCAAGGCCACGCCCATCAACAGCACTCCGGCAGATAGGACGATCAATCCGAGATGCGGATGAACGAGAAATACGACGGCGAAGTAGATTGGTGTGATCGGCGCGTCGAACATCGTGAGCACCACCGGCCCAGTGATGAACGAGCGCAAGTGCTGGAGATCCGCAAGCGTTTGAAATTCGCGGCTCGATCCGGTCTGGGCGGCCCTTGCGGCGGCGCTCAGAACCGGGCCGCCGAGCCGTGCTTCCGTGTCTACGGCGACGCGCATCAGAATGATACGGCGGAGCATGTCCATCAGCACGTGAGCGGCAATCGCGGCGACGACGATCATCGTGAGCATGACGAGCGTATCGGTGCTGCGGCTGGTCAGAACGCGATCCGACATGTTGAAGAGGTAGACGGGGATCGCCAGTACGAGCAGATTGACCATCACCGAGAAGATGCCGACGGTGACGAGATTGCGTCGGGCTCCGGCGAGGCCCTTGCCGAGCACGTCGCGGAACTCATTATCGCCGGACCGCTTGTGCAAGGGCTGGCCACCGCCTCCATTGCCGCGCCCGCCGCCGCTTGCCGCCCCTCCGCCGCCTCCGCCAGGCGGAACCGGATTGGCCGAGCCGTTGCCGATCGACGTCTTGCCGGATGCCCCGCGCGCGTCGCTGCGCGGAAGCGCTCTTTCAGCTTCGTGAACGGCAGGTTGGTCCAGTCTCGTGGCGGAGGCGGTCGTTGGTGCCGCAGCTGACACGGTTCCGGACGTGGCGATGGGGGCCATTGCGTCCAGGCTTGGGGGCTGCGGTCGCTCTCCGGGCAGCGGAGAAACGACCGATGTGTCGCTACGGCTTTCTCGACCGTAGGGACGGCCGGGAAACGCGAGAATTCTGGCGCTGTCGCTGTCCGACGAAGTGCTGCCCTCGCTGTCGTGAGCTGGATCGCGCTTCTCCTCGTTGCCCCAACCCATCGCTCCGCCCTCCCGTTGCCGCTCGCGCTCCTAGTGCATCACGTTGGATATCGCGTCGTCGCACGGCGGTGGCGGCGGCGCGGGTGGCCCCTGCCATTCCTCGTCTTGCGCTTCAGTGACGAATGCCACGAGTTCGGAGACCAGGGCTTGCGCGCTCTTTGCGAGAGCGGGGTCGGCATCGGCCGGCAGCAGATTGGCCTGGACCAGGATTGTGTCGCCATAGACTTGGCCGCCGACATACGCGTCGGTTGGTCCAACATCGATGATGGCTGCGTCGTTGGTCAGTATATTTTCACCCGCGGCGGCGGCTTGAGTGCCATCGTCGTCGGGATGAAGTTGTTGTGCGGCCTCTGACGGGGGATCGAGAAGCTGAAGCAGCACGTCCACGTCCGAAACGACGTTCGTCTGCCAGATCGCGTTGATGTCGTAGTAGTCGCCGGTGATGTAGAGTACTTCAAAGGTGCCGCCCGTGCCTGGGAGCAGGGTTCCGGTTTCCGGATCTAGACCGGGATTGCCGTTTGCGAGCGCGGCGACGAGGCTTGCCAGATCCGGGGTCAGCGACAGGAAGTTGTCGTTTCCGAAAATCTCGATGGTGGCGGCGTTGAGGAGCGCGTTCTGGCCGGTTGCGATCGATTGCGTCTGATCGTCGCCCTTCGCGAGTTGCGTGACGGCATCATCGTCCAGCAGAATGTTATTCTGAAAAATCACGTTCATGCCGTGATAGGTGCCGGCAACGATGATCAGGTCGTAGTGCAAGCTGCCATTGAAGATCTGAGCCAGATTTCCCTGCTCGTTCTCTCCCGTGATCAGGTCATAATGATTGCTGCCGCCCTTCTGCACGATCACGTCATTGTCGAGCAGGTAGTTCATCTGTACGAGGGTGTGAACGTTGTAGTAGCTGCCATTGACGACATCGACATGCCAATTCGGCCCCGCGTAGGCCGCGGGCGTGATGCTGTAGACGCCGGGATGCTGGATGAAGTCGGCGATGTTGTCGGCGATATTGTCGCCTTTGGTCACTGACTGGTCTTCGCCTCCCGAAGCTGCGACCTGGTCCTTGTCCATCAGCGAGTTGGTCTGGATGATCGCGTTGGTGTGGAAATAGTCCCCCTTCACGATCATGGACCGGCCGGACTCACTGAGATCGACAATCATGGCGCCGTTAAAGCTGACGTTGGCGCCTGCCTCCGCCCAAAGGCCAATGCCGTTTCCCGTGTCGTGGTCAGTGTTCCTGCCAAGCTCCGGAGAGGGCGGCTCCGGGGTGGGCGTTTGAAGTTCGCCGTTGAGATAGTAGCCGGGCGCCACCGAATTGGCACTGGGGACGCCTTGCTCGGCCCGGCTGCTGTCGAACTCCTTGAGGTAGTCGGTGATTCCGGCGTTGTTCTGCGAAATCCACCACTGCTCGGGGAGTTGTGCGTTTGCATCGTCCGCCATTTGTTGCAGCAGTGATGCAGCGAGCCCGTTGAGTTGCGCTGCTTGTACAGAGAGCGCAGCAACGTCGCTGCCTTGGGCGCAGCCTTGGAGGGCAATGTCGTTGTCCAGCATGCCATTGAGCTGGCGAATCTGGATCTGGCTCTGTTCGCCGCCGGGTTCGTAGATCACCTTGATGTCACGGTCTGAGCCGCCGCCTCCACCACCGCCGGCGCGGAGCAGCGGCGTGGCAGGCAGCCTCGTCGGCAGGCCGAGGTCCTCGTCGATCGGAGGAAAGGAGCCCGATCGCATTGGGATGTTCTTGGCGAGGTAATGATCGTCGAGGAGATGGAGGACGGGAGGACCGATCGGCAAGGTGCTGAATTCGTCGAGGTCGGTATTGGGATCGAAATCGGGCCGCAGTGTCTTATAGTCGTCGAGCAGCTTTGGGCTCGCAGCTTCTTCGTAAGTCAGCCGGTCGCGTGCAATATCGTTAATGATACGCATGTGGCCGACGAAGTGCCAAACCAATTCGGTGATGCCGCCAGGAATCATAGGAGCCTCCCACTGTAGGCTCAACGTTCGAAACATCTCGCATGGTTGCGAAACGCAATTAACACATTCTGAAATAGAGAATGATGTGGCCGGCAAAACCCGCGCGGCTGGCGCCGCGCGGGTTGTCTCAGGTCAGCCGAGATCGTGGCTGTCCTCGAAGTCGTTGCCTGCCACGCTCATGGTGATGCTGTTGAACTGGATGTTCGCACCCTGCGTGATGGTCTGGTTGAAGGCCTCTTGGGAGATCGCTGCATCGGCAGATGCGGTAACGCCACTTGCCGAATCGCCGATCACGTCCTCAATCCTGGCGTCCAGCTTGAGGTCGCCGCCTTCGGCCTTGGCGTCCATCCTGAACTCACCGCCCTTGCCGTCGTAGTCGACAGAGGAGTGATTCCAGTCGTTGTCGACGAGGTTGTTGACCTGATCGATGTTGAACTGGTTGCCATTGCCGTCGAGCTTCTGGTCGACTACGTCGGGCATGATGATCGAGCCTTTGACATCGCTCAGGCACGACAGGTCGATCACCGGACTGCTGAGCCCGTCGGCCTTGAGGTCGAGATCGATGTCGACGTCGACGTCGACGTTCACCTTGGTGTCGACGGTATTCTCGACCTTGTTCTCGATCTTGTTGTCAACGTCGTTATCGACGTTGTTGGCCAGCTTGTTGTCGACCTTGTTATCGATCGAATTCTCGTTCCGGTTCTCGTTCTTGTTGTCGTTCTTGTTGTCGTTGTCGTTGTCGTTCTCGCTCTTCGAATCGAGCGATTGAACGGCAAGCTGCGCCTGACCCTGCGCTTGGCCCTGACCCTGGCCTTGGCCCTGAAGTTGACCCTGGAGGTTGGCTTGGCCCTGAAGCTGACCTTGCAGATTGGATTGCTTCTGATCCTGATCCTGATCCTGGTCCTGGTCGGGATCGTACTTCTTCTTCGGATGATAACCCATGACGAACTCCTGTCGCGTCTAGGAGCATCGTCGCGTTGGGAACCGCTGATCTTCTGCGTCTGCGATAACCAAGACTACGATGCGATTGAAGCCGGAAGTTCCGACTGCGATCCTCCCGCGAATTTTCACGAGACTTCGCAGGCTCAAGGTTGCTCGGGTCGAATTGATTGGGCTAGCCGCACATTGGTGCTATCGCGCGGCCTCGAAGGAAGTACCCCGGCTAGCCGTTCGCCTGCTCTTACGCTGCCTAGGTCGACCCACCATGTCGATTGTGCCACTAATCATTTCGGGGGAGGGGGCATCATCCAAAGGGTAGTGGGGTCCGCTACCTTCACCCGATCGGCTGAGCATGTACGTCATCCGAATGATGCTGGCGAGAAATCTGTGTCCGGCAGCGCCCTCGGGATCAACCGCATTGGCTGGCATCGCTGCGTCGAACGCGACGGCTGCATCGTCAATGAAGAGCTTCGGTCGAGCGGACATGGCTATCGAGACGGGGCAGCAGATCCCAGATGTCGCGATTGATGCGGGTCATGTCCTTCGTCGCCTTGATCATGGTCTTGAGCCGGGCGTCGTCCAGCGGTTTTCTTTGGCCGAATTGCAGGCTATCTTTGCTCTGCGAGATGCGCATCGATTGAGTGGAGGTGATCTGGCCGGCCGCATCCACGATGTACATGCAGTGATTGAACTCGTTTCGGATCTGTGTGGTCTCGTTGAAGCGCTCGATCACCTTCGCCAGGGCATCGTCGAGTTGCTTGTCCTTGATGGTAATCTTCGCAAGCCTCTGGATGAGATCGAGCCGCGCCCGCGTGGTGTTGAGGGTTGCAAAGGTCAGTGCCGCGGAAGCCTGATCGGTCCGCATCAGGATCATGAGTACGTAGATGAACAGGCTTTCATTGTTCGACCAGCTGGAGACCAGGTTGCCGATCAGCGCCAGGATCAGGGTGCGTCGATCGGCTGAGGCGGGAGCAGAGGCCGCGATCACATCGAAATCGGGTTTTGGTGGAAGTCGACTGGACGGCATGGATCAGGCTCGCTCTTACGCCAAAACGTGCAGCGCGCTCAGAAATGCGATTGAAATATATCGGCGGGCCGGCGAGTGAGCAAGACACCGGCGAGATCGGTGGTGGCCTTCGCGCTGCACAAGCGGCGGAGCTGAAAATGTGGCGCTTGGTGCTGAACACGTTTCGGATTCGAAGAGCCCGCAAAGCGGCGGCGGGTATGATCATGCCGATCGTTGAGCGCAGCCGCCAGGGCCTTGGCGGCATCGACGAGGCCGTCTGGTCGGACCCCTATATCATCGGCCTCCTCGTCATGCTCATCAGTGTCGTGGCCAAAGTCGAGGGTGGAGAGTTCTCCGAGCGCGCGCTCTGCCGTATCCAATGCGGGGCTTGGCGCGACATAACGTCCGATCGAGATGGTGCGATTGCGGAGCGCTTCATGCTGTTGAACAAGGGGCGCGACCGTGACTTCGAGCTAGGATGTCATGCTGCAGCAGCGTTCGCTGTCGTCTTGTTTGGCAGAAAAATGCTGTTCCACGGGGCGGGTATCCCGCCCGTCGATGCGGCGCTCGATGGTCCGGCCCTGCAACGAGACGACATTCGAGAAGCATGGGCGCAGTGTTTCGAAGCGCATATTTGTGCAAGTGCAAACCATGAGTTTGGCCAGCCCCCGTGATCAGCTGTGACAACGCGACGTTGTGTTTGGCCTGCCAAAATGATAACACAGGCCAAATTATTCATAAAAAGCTACCGAAGACTCTAGATTGCTGCGGGAGAACAATTACGCGAGGGTAGGATCGTGCGTAATGTGTTGCATTTGAGTTCGCGGTCTTCATCGAGACCCATTTCAGAAAGCTACATGATTGCACAGCCAGGCCGCTCGTCTGTTGGAGACGGTGCGGATGACGATGAAGACGGCGTCAGCGACCTCGCGAAGGAGGTTTGTTTCTCGGCATCGATCGAAATCCCGCTCTCGGCCAGTTCAGCTGGCCCGCTGCCCCTTGCTGATGGGTCGAAGAGGGCACGCGGCGGCTCGTTCCGGGACAATTCCCCGGAGCCGGATATGCGCGATACGCCGAAGGGATTAGAGGTTGAGCACCCGGACGAATCGGTTGCTCCCAGTCTGAAGCCTGTCATTGTGGTGATCCATCCGCGAGCGGTGTTTCGGGACTGCTTCGCCCGCTGTCTCGAAATTGCGTACGACGATCATGACGTCTATTCCTTCGCCAGCGTAGCGGACTGGCGCGGGTCGACGGCCCCCCCGGCTTTGGCGGCGGCGATCGCCATCGTGGTAGTTGAGTCTGGAGATGGCCCGGGCTTGAACGATCTCCAAAGTTTCGATGGTGCGACTGAAAAGACGTCCTTTGTGGTCGTGTCCGATATCGATGACGTCGATCACATCGTTCGAACCCTGAGGCGCGGAGCGCGCGGATACATCCCGAGCAGTCTCCCGTTCAACGTCGCCGTTGAAGCCGTGCGACTGGTCGAGGCCGGAGGAGTCTTCGTTCCCGCGAGCAGTTTCGTTGATCGCGAGCAACCGGCTGAGCCGCTCAAAGCGGGTGTAACGCTGACGCAACGGCAGATGGCTGTTCTCGAGGAGATTCGTCATGGCAAGGCCAACAAGCAAATTGCCTATGAGCTCAAGTTGAGCGAACACACTGTCAAAGTTCACCTTCGCCATATCATGCGGAAGCTGAATGTACGAAACCGGACCGAGGTTGCCATCGTGTCCCGGACTCTGCTCGCGACAGATAAGGATTAGCCCGGCGCCCCTCGTGCCATGTCGCCTCATTTTTCCGGCAGGCACGCTTCGCGACGGCACCGCGGCATCAAGCTCCTGTAAACCAACACAGGGCTGCAAATTGGTAAACGGAACATGCCTGCGTCGGCGGTTCGGCCTCGCAGCGGTATTCCCGTCAGTTTTGTCACGCTCGTTCGCAGCTCGTTCACTTTGATCGATGGTTTGCGCCGCGCAATAACGACCATTTAGGCGATCGCCGTCCAAAGAGGTATCGGGAGAAATAGGCAGAAATGCCGGGGAGCTGAGATCGTGCCGACGACCCTCGCGCGCACCTTTGCGGCGTTGAGCGCCATCAATGAAGCGATCCTCTACGCGAGGTCGCCGGACGAGCTGTACCAGAAAGTCTGCGACGCCGGGTTCTCGAGCGCGGACTTTCTGGCCGTCGCCGTGTTCCTGGTCGAGCCGGACGGCCGGCGCTTGTGCTTCGCGGCCGGCTGTGGCGACGACATTGCGCGGCTGCGCTCCCTCGTGATCACGACGGAAGCCGGGACGCCCGAAGGGTCCGGCGTCGGTGGCGAGGCGTTTCGCGAACAGAAGCTGTGCGTCAGCAACGATTATCTGAACGATCCGCGCTCGCTGGCCTGGCGCGAGGGCGCCGCCCAGGCCCACATCGGTGCGGCCGCCGCGCTGCCGCTGCGCTGCAACGGCAAGAGCGTCGGCGTCTTGTATGTGACGCGCAGCGAAGCCAACTCGCTGAGCGAGCAGGTCGTCTCGCTGTTCGAGCGCATGTCCGCGAACATTTCTTACGCGCTGGACAATTTCGCGCGCGAGACCGCGCAGCAGGCCAGCGAAAGGGCGACACGGCGCCTCAACCGCATGTTCGGCGCCATCAGCGCCACCAACGAGGCCATCCTGCGCGCCAAGACCGAGCAGGAGCTGTACCAACTCGTGTGCGACGCCGCGGTCCACGGCGGCAAGTCGCTCGCGACCATCGTGCTGCTCCGCGAGCCGGGTTCGCACTGGCTGAAAGCCGTCGCCGCCACCGGGCAGAACCTCGAACTCGTCACCCAGGCCCGCTATTCGGTCGACCCGGAGAATCCGTACGGCAGGGGCATCTCCGGCGAGGTGTTCCGTACGCAGAAAGCCATCGTCGAGGACGATCTCGCCCGCCGCACCAAGGGTACGCCGTGGGAACAGGCCAACGTCAACACCGGCGTTGCCGCCTGCGTGATCGCGCCGCTGATCAGGTACGGCGCGAGCGTCGGCGTGCTGCAGTTCTTCATCAGCCGCTCCTGGGCCAAGGACGAGGAAATCGTCGCGCTGCTGCTGCGCATGGCGGAGAACGTCTCGTTCGCGATCCAGAATTTCGGCCGCGAGGCCGACAAGGCCCGTATCGCTGCGAAAGAAGAGCACCTGGCGCGCATGTATGCGGCGCTCAGCGCCACCAACGAGGCGATCCTGCGCGCGCGCTCGCGCGCCGAGCTCTTCGATCTCGTGTGCGAAGCCACTGCGAAGGGAGCCAAGTTCACCTCCGCCACCGTCGCGTTGGTCGATCGGCATGCCGAGCTGCTGCGCGTGGTCGCCAGCTATGGACCGAATGCCAACCAGGTCCGCAATTTCAAGTTCTCCACCTCCGACCGTGTGCCCGAGGGGCGCGGGCTGACAGGCACCGCCTTCCGCACGGGCCAGCCCGCCGTCAGCAACGACGTGCTCGCCGACGACCGCATGGCGCCGTGGCATGCCAGCGCCCGCCGCGCCGGAATCGCATCCTCCGCGGCATTGCCGCTGTTCAACGGCGACCGGGTCGAGGGCGTCTTTCTGTTCAATTCTCCGGAGTGCGGCACCTTCACGCCCGAGCTCGTCGAGTTGCTGCGCAAGCTTCAGGCCAACGTCGCCTTTGCGCTTGAAAGTTTCGACCGCGCCGACGAGAAGGCGCGGGCGGACAAGCAGCGCGATCGCCTGAGCGGGATGTTCGAGGCGCTGAGCGCGACCAACGAAGCCATCATGCGCGCCAAGACGCGCGAGGGCTTGTTCGAGGCTGCGTGCCAGGCCGCCGTACTCGGCGGTCTGTTCGCCTCGGCGACGATCGGCATCGTCGACGACGAGCGCGAGCTCGTTCGCGTCGTTGCGGTCAAAGGGCGCCTGCAGGACCGCATGATTGGACGGACCTGCAGCATTTCCGCCGGCAATCCCGAGGGAGATGGCATCATCGGCACCTCGCTACGGACGCGCCAGCCGAGTGTCATCAACGATTATCTGCACGATCCGCGCTCGGCACACTGGCACTCCAAGGCGGTGGAGGACGGGACCCGTGCTGCGGCGAGCTTCCCGCTTCTGAGGGCGGGGCGGGAGCCGGTCGGCGTTCTGCTGTTCCTGGCTCTGGAGGAGAATACGTTCACGCCCGATCTGGTGGCGCTGCTGGGGCGGCTGGCGGAGAACGTCTCTTTCGCGCTCGACAATTTCGAGCGAGCCGAGGAGAAGGCCCGCACGGAAGCGCAGAAGGAGCGGCTGACGCGTATGTTCGCAGCGCTCAGCGCGACCAACGAGGCGATCATGCGGGCGAAGTCGCGTGCCGAGCTGTTCGACCTGGTCTGCCTCGCGGCATCGAGCGGCGCCAAGTTCACGTCGACCACGATCGCGTTGGCAAGCGCCGACAGCGATCGGCTGGAAATCGTGGCGAGCGCAGGGCCGTCCGCCGACACCACCCGCAACGTTCGGCTCTCCATCGATCCGGAGCGGCCCGAAGGACGCGGGATGAGCGGCACGGCGTTCCGAACGCGCCAGCCCTGCATCAGCAATGACTATCTCAACGACGACCGCGTCCGCGCCTTCCACGCCATCGTCCGCAGTGACGGCGCGCGCTCGGGCGCAGCATTTCCGCTCGTCGCGCACGACCAGCCCGTCGGCGTCATGATCTACATGTCGACCGAGCCCGGCACCTTCACGCCCGAATTCGTCGAGCTGCTGCAGCGCCTCGCCGACAACGTCTCCTTTGCCATGGAGAATTTCGATCGCGCCGACGCGAAGAACAAGGCCGACGAGCGCATCGAATACCTCGCTTCCCATGACAGCCTGACCGACCTGCCGAACCGCGAGACTTTCAACGCCCTGCTGCGCGAGGCGATCGACGCGGCGCAGCGCCGCGATCAGCGTTTTGCCGTGCTGTTCATCGATCTCGACCGCTTCAAGGTCATCAACGATTCGCTGGGTCACGAGGCCGGCGATCTGCTTCTGCTCGAAGTGGCCAAGCGCTTGCGCAGCGCGTTGCGGACCAGCGACGTGGTGGCGCGTCTCGGCGGCGACGAGTTCGTGGTGATCCTCGACCGGTGCGGCGAGATCGAGGACGTTCAGCGCATCGCGACCGCGCTGCTCTCGGCCCTTGCCGAGCCGATGCAGCTTGCCGGCCACGAGTGCCACACCACGGCCTCGATCGGCATCGCGATGTACCCGGCCAATGGCTCCGACGCGCAGACGCTGACCAAGAACGCCGACATGGCGATGTACCTCGCCAAGGAAGACGGCAAGAACGGCTGCCGCTTCTTCTCCAACGAGGTGAAGACGCAATCGATCGAGCGGCTGTCGCTCGAGAGCGCGCTGCGCCGCGCGCTGGAGCGCGAGCAGTTCTCGCTCAACTACCAGCCCAAGATCGACATGGAGAGCGGCCAGATCACGGGCGTCGAAGCGCTGCTGCGCTGGGCCCATCCGGAACTCGGCAGCGTCTCGCCCGCACAGTTCATTCCGCTCGCGGAGGAAACCGGGCTGATCGTGCCGATCGGCCGCTGGGTGCTGAACGAGGCCTGCGCACAGGCCATGGCCTGGCAGCGCCGCGGCCTGCTGCCGCTGTCGATGGCGGTCAATTTGTCGCCCCGGCAGTTCGCCGACGAGCATCTGTTGCGGGACGTCGACGAGGCGCTGGCGGCCTCGGGCATGTCGCCGGTGCTGCTCCAGCTCGAGGTCACCGAGAGCATGATGATGCGCAATGTCGGTCGTGCGCTCAAGGTGCTCGACTCCATCCAGAGCCGCGGCATCCGTCTCGCCATCGACGATTTCGGCACCGGCTACTCGTCGATGTCGCTGATGAAGCACTTCCCGATCGACACCATCAAGATCGACCGCTCCTTCGTGCGCGACCTGCCGCAGGATTCGGAGGATCAGGCGATCGCGCAGGCGATCATCAGCATGGGCAAGGCACTGGGCATGACCGTCGTCGCCGAAGGCGTCGAGAACGCCGAGCAGGAGGCGTTCCTGCGCACCCATGGCTGCGACGAGATGCAGGGCTTCCTCATCTCAAAGCCGTTGCCGGCGCGGGAGATGGCCGAGCTGCTGCGGCCGACGGTGTTGACGGTCGCGCCGCCGCTCCAGCCGGAACCGGCCGACGAAGCCGTAGCCCCGGGGCTGAAGCGCGCTGTCGTCTGACGCTCCAGAGCGCGATGAGATTTGGATGAATCGTCATCGCGCTTCAGGGTGTTGATGACGCATGATTGTTCCGGAAAACCGCTTCGCACTTTTCCGGATCATGCTTCAGCGCGCCCTGAACGGATGCGCCGTCTGGTGCCAGGCCCAGGCCGTGCGGATGATCGTCGGCAGGTCGGAGTGGCGCGGCACGAAGTTCAGTACCTGTTTCGCGGCGGAGGGATCCGCGACCAGATAAGTGGGATCGCCCGCGCGACGCGGCTTGACGGTGTGCGGCACCTCGCGCCCGGTCTCCTGCCTGATCGCGTCGAGGATCTCGCGCACCGAAAAGCCGGAGCCGGTGCCGAGGTTGAAGCTGCCGCCGGCATGGCCTTGTTCCAGGAGCTTCAGTGCCGCAACATGCGCCGCCGCGAGGTCGGTGACGTGAATGTAGTCGCGGATCGCGGTCCCGTCGGGCGTGTCGTAGTCGTCACCGAACACGGCGAACTCGACATGTCCCTGAAGCGCCATCATGGCGCGCGGAATGAGATGGGTCTCGTTGTCGCGCAGCTCGCCGATGCCGCCGCCCGGATCGGCGCCGCTGGCGTTGAAATAGCGCAGGCAGAACGCACCGAAGCCATAGGCCGTGCGGTAATCGGCCAGCATGCGCTCGATCATCAGCTTCGAGGCGCCGTACGGGTTGATCGGCGTGCAGGGAAAGTCTTCCGGCAGCGCCTTGGAATCGGCGTTGCCGTAGACGGCGCCGGTCGATGAGAACACGATGTGGTTGCAGCCGGCGTTGCGCATGGCTTGGAACAGCGACAGCGTGCCTTGCACGTTGTTGATGTAATATTTCTGCGGGTCGGCCATGGACTCGCCGACGAGGCTCGCCGCCGCGAAATGCATCACCGCCTTGATGTTGTGATCGGCGAAGGCACGCGCCAGCGTCACGCCGTCGAGCAGGTCGCCGGTCACCAGCGGCCCGGCGACGAAGCTGCGATGGCCCGTCGAGAGATTGTCATAAACGACGGGCTGATAGCCGGCAGCGGTCAATGCGCGGCAGGCATGCGAGCCAATATAGCCCGCGCCCCCGGTGACGAGGACGGTCGGTCGGTCGGTCATGTCGTCTTCAGCTCTTCTCTTAGCGGAGGGTGCGGTTGCGGCTGATGAGAAGATAGAGTGCGCGGGGGTTGGTGGTCAAATAGCGCCAGAACAGACGGCGTGGCTCGAGCAAGGTGCGCCAGGCCCATTCGAGCCCGATTCTCTGCATCCATTGCGGCGCACGGGAGCGGCTCCCTGACAGGAAGTTGAACAGGCCACCGGATGTCTTGATAACGCCAACATTGGTCAGATGCGGCGTGAATTCCTTCACGAAGGCCTGCTCGTTGGGCACGCCGAGCGCGATCCACAGATAATCCGGTGCGAGGGCGTTGATCTCCTCGACCTTGGCCCGCAGCGCCTCACCGCGCAGATAGCCGTGGCTGCTCCCGACGATCCTGAGGCGGGGATACAGCTTCTGGACGTTCTCGACAGCGGCGGCGTTCTCGGCCTCGCTGGCTCCGAACATGTAGAACGTGCGGCCCGCTGCTTCGGCCTTGCGCGCGACGACGTGGAACAGGTCCGTGGTCGCAACGCGCTCCGGCAACGGGAACCAGGATTGCAGCTTCGAGACCGCGACCAGCGGCTGGCCGTCGGCGTTGATCAGGTCGGCGGCGCGGAACAGGCGCTCGGTCTGCGGCTCGGTCGAGCAGCGCGCCAGCACCTCGCCATTGGCCGACGTCAGGAACAGCGGACGGCCGATGCGATTGTCGGGATCGGTCGCCTCGATCATGAAATCGGCGGTGGCTTCCAGGTCGAGCGCGGCCATGCGAAGCCCGCCGACGGTGGTTCTCGGCACGTCGGCAGTTGCCGCCCGTCCATCGAGGTTGACGCGGCGCTCAAGCATATTGTCTGTCTCGCTGGCGCGTTTGCATTGCAGGGGTGAGCTCGTCGAGCACGACCCCGACGAGCTTGCGCTCGGCGGGGCCGAGCGCGGTCAGGATCTCTTCGAGGCTGTCGTTGACGTCGAGGCTGGTCGGCAGCACGGCCACCAGCGAGTCGATGTCGTCGAGCAGCTTGCGGCCGCCGGCCGGGAGCGGCAGCGCAGGGCCGTCGAGGACCACGAGATCATAGCCGGCGGCGGAACGGGCCTGCGCAATCGCCTTGCGGATCGCATCGGCGGCCTTGCCGGCGTCGCCCTCGGCGGCCGGCAGCACCGAAATGCCGTTGACCGTCTTGACCTCGCGCGCCTCCTTGCTACCGATCGAGAGCCAGCCGCGTCCGCTCGGTTCGCTCTTGCCGCGGCGGATGACCTTGTTGGAGAGCGAGCGGGCCTGATGGTCGGCATCGATCATCAGCACGCGGGCGCCGTCGCGCGCGGCCGCCAGCGCGAAATTCAGCGCGGTCACGCTGCGCCCCGTGCTCGTGCCGGCACCGACGAGCGCGATGACCGGCATCGCCTTGCCGCCGGCGCGCCGCGTCACCGCGCTGCGCATGTCGCGCCAGGCGTTGAGCAGCGTGGTCAGCGGAAAACCGGGGCGGAGCGTCGGCCAGCCCAGCCGCGTCAGGTCGACACCGCCGCCGGTCGCGAGAATGGCGCCGAGCGTGTGGATGACGTCGGCCTCCTGGAAGCGCGCGATCAGCGGCTTTTCGACCGGAGGCGTTTCGACCATCGCAGGCTGTAGCGGCGGAGCCGCAAGCTCCGGCGGTACCTGTTCGATCTCCGGCGCTCGCGAGGCCGGTTGAGCCGGCGAGGGTTCCGGCGGCCGCGTGCGCTGGGGAGCTCGCGCTGCATCCGGCGCCGGAATGCGCTGCGGACGGGCGGGCGCCGGCGCCGGTGCGATCGCGCCGGTGAACAGCAGCTCGGCCGCGACGAACCAGCTGGACGCAGCGATCGCCCCGAAGATGAAGCCGATCATCGCGAACAGGCTCATGGCCGGCGGGAACGAGCGCCGCTGCGGCACGGTCGCCTCGCCGATGACGCGCGCCGCCGACGTGTTCAGGCTCTCCTGTTCCTCGGTCTCGCGGGAGCGCTTGAGGAAGGACTGATAGACGTCGCGGCTGGCGTCGGCCTCGCGCTCGAGCTCGCGCAGGCGCACGGCGGCCTGGCTGAGCTGGACGCTCTGCCGCTTCTGCGCTTCCAGCGCCCGGTTGAGCGAGGCCTCGTAGTCGCGGGCGCGCGTCAAATCGTTCTTGGCGGACTGGGCGAAGCGGTCGATCTCTTCGTTGATGGTTCGCTTGAGGTCTTCGACCTGCTTCTCGGTCTGACGCAGCGCCGGATGGCGCGGCCCGAGCTCGCTGGCCTGTTCCGCATATTTCTTGCGGGCGTCGGCATATTGCGCCCGCAGATTCGCGATGGTCGGCGATTGCAGCGCCTCCGGGATCGCGCCGGCATCGGCCGCGGTGCGGCGGGTCGCCTCGATCTGGTCGAGCCGTGCCTGCGCATCCATCGTTGCCGCCCGTGCCGCGGAAAGCCGCTGGTTGCTGGCCGAGAGCTGCTGATCGCTGATCAGCGCATCCTGGGTGCCGACGAAATTGTTCTGGGCCTTGTAGGTGGCAAGCGCGGTCTCGGCATTGCGCAGCCGGTCGCGCAGCTCCTTCAGCCGGCCGGAAAGATCGTTGGTCGCGCGCCGCGCGGCCGAGGCTTGCGAGTTGCGGGACTCCGCGAGGTAGGCACTGGTCAGCGTGTTGGCCAGCATGGCCGCCTTGGCGGGATCCGTCGACCAGACCTCGACGTCGACGATGAAGCTCTTCTCGGTCTTGCGAACGGTGATGTGCTTGTTGAGCGCCTCGAGCGCTGCAAGCTGCACTTCCTTCGTCTCCGCGGTGGAGGGCGCACGGGGCTGCAGGCCGACCAGGCCGAGCAGAGACGACATCAGGCTTCGGCTGTCGCCGCCGCCGAATTCCGGATCCTTGTCGAGCCCGGCCTGCTGGATCACGTTCAGCAGCACGCTGTTGGAGGTGATCAGGCGTGCCTGGCTCTCCACCACCATGGACATGCCGGAGATGTCCTGGGCGCGCGGCGTGAGTTCGCGGTCGACCAGCTGAAGCTCGCGCGGATCGACATAGAGCTGGGCGGTCGCGGTGTAGCGCGGCGTTATGCTCTTGCCGACGACGACTGCAAGCGTCGCGCCGAGCAAGGCGGCCGCGGCAATCGCTACCTTTCGCCGCCAGAGGATATTGATGAGCTCCAGCACGTTGAAGCCGGCCTGAGGCTTCCCCTGCGAGGCCTCCGGTGCGGCTCGATCGATCGGCTGGTTGTAGTCAAGCATGATCCCCAGCTTTCATTCCAATTGTCGCGGGCTGAGGGGTTACTCTTCGCTTTACGCCACGCACCCGGGATGTAGGTGCCCAATCAACGCAACAGGGAAAATTAACCATACCCATTGCGGGACTATTCACCGAAATGGCAAACAAAGCGTTTAAGCGCATGCCGCCGTTCGGAGCGCTGCCGGGACGCCTGGATCCCCGAGAGATTAACGGTTCGTTACCGCCCGCAGCGCGCCCGCGAAGCGTCGCTCGTCGTGCGATCGGCTGCGCGTGCATGGCCGTCAGCTCTTCCGCAGGATGACGTGATAGTCGCCGCGGCGGACGTCCGTGCCGCGCGGCAGCACGGCGTTCAGCAATGCGGCGCCGGCATCGACCAAGGCCGCGAACAGCGGCTTGCCCCGGCGCATCTCGGGATAGCGCGGACTTTCGACCTCACGACGATAGATCATCTCGAGGCCGTTGGCGGCTGCGAATGCCTCGAGCCGGGGCAGCGTCACCAGGGGATGGAAGAACGTCGGGAACGGCGGCTCGCCCGGCAAACCGGCATCCTTGATTCCGCGGATGTGCCGGTAGAACCAGACATGAAACCAGTGCGGCGAATATTTGGTGACGACCCCGGAGAGCGAGCGTGGATTGGGCGCGCCGATCAGGATCATCCCCCCGCGCTTGAGCGCGTCGCGGAAGTTCAGCAACGCGGTGTCGACGTGCGGCAGATGCTCGATCACGTTGTAGCAGATCACGAGATCGAAGGTCTCGCCGCCGAAGCGGTAGGTCTGGACGTCGCCCAGGATCGCCTCGTCGGCATAAGTGTTGTTGCGGACCTGGTCCTCGTCGATATCGACGACGGTGACCTTGCTCCGGCTCAGCAATTCCGGTGGCAGGACGCTGCATGAGCCGCCGCCGGCTTCATAGATCGCGAGCCGGCCCTGCGGCAGCTCGCGGCACAGCACGTCATGGACGGCGAGCAGGCTGTCGCGGGCTTCGCCGGGGACAAGATCATGAAGCGCCTGGGTCGGTGCAGTGGCCGCGGGAATCCGGATCGCCGTGGCTGTCGCGAAATCGATCGTAGCTGGCTTGTTCATTTTCTCTGACCGCGCTTGTTCTAATCAAATTTACAGGAAAGGACGTGCCAGCCCGAAGAGCAAATCCGATGCCGCACGTGCCCACCGGTTGCAGTGCTTACGGTCCGGTTAACGCTCATGTGCGTTAACTACGGCATTGTTCATGGTGGGCGCCGCTGCGCGCATGGACTGCGAATTGCAGTATCACACGCGCATGACTTCGCGGGATAAACGGACGAAAGCGGTTAAGCGGTTCATGTTGCTCCAGGGCGGACGTCAAGGCCGGCGCGAGAGGTGAGCTTGTGACCTCCAACCGGCCGTTCATTTTGGGACGCATGTGTCCCGCGGTGATGACCCGTTGCAGGACGTGAGATCGAGGCAGGGCTTTTTCAACATATCTCGGACATCTAGAAGACATGACATTGATCCCGACCGACCTGTCCGCCACGCGCATCTCGGATGCCGTGCGTGATCCCAACCGGGAGATCCTGGCGAGCTCCCGCGTCATCGACCTGTCGGTCGGCATCGTCGTCTGCATTCCCTGCTTCCGCCGTCCGCAGCATCTGCGGCTGACGCTGGACTCGCTCGTCAGCCAGCGCACTCCGCGCTCCTTTGCCGTCGTGATGGTCGAGAACGACGCCGCGCGGCGCGAGAGCGCGCCGGTCGCTGCGGAATATCTCGCAGACGGCAGACTTCAGGGCGTTTGCCTCGTCGAGAAACGGCAGGGAAACTGCCAGGCGATCAATGCCGCGTTCGAGACGGCGCAGGCGTTGTTTCCCGCCGCCACCCGCTTCCTGATGATCGACGACGACGAGATCGCCTCACCCGACTGGCTCGAACTGATGGTCCGAACAGCGGAGGCAACCGGTGCCGACGTCGTCGGCGGGCCGGTGCTGCCGGTGTTCGATGACGGCAGCAAGCCTTGGCTTGCGCGTCATCCCGCCTTCTGTCCGACCTATGACTACAGCGGCGCGGTGCCGCTGATCTACGGCTGCGGCAATTGCCTGATCACGCGTGCCGCCTTCGAGCGGTTCGACCGGCCCGCGTTCGACCTGCGCTTCAATTTTCTCGGCGGCGGCGACTGCGATTTCTTCGTGCGGTGCCGCGATGCCGGCATGACCTTCCACTGGACGGCGGAGGCCGTCATCACCGAGACCGTGCCGCAGAACCGCACCAGCCTCGGCTGGATCGCAAAGCGCGGCCTGCGCATCGGTGCGATCAACTATCGGGTGCAGTACAAGGCAGCGCGGAGCACGACGGCGCGGATACGGGTGTTTGCGCAGATGCTTGGACGGGTGCCGTTGTCGCTGGTTCGCGCCGCGACCTCGTTGAGGTCGTCGAAGGCCGTCGTCGCGATGCATCCCGTGATGGTTGCGGTCGGCGCCGCTTTGGCCGCCTTCGGCCTCGAGCCGAAGCCCTACGAGGCCTCGAAGATCGTGACGTGACGCGGCGGCCGGCTAGATGCCGAAGCGTGCGAGGGCGACCCTGACGACCGCGCGTGGCAGCGACTTGACCGACCGCCGGCCGATCATTGCAAGATAAGTAGAGGCGTCGCGATATCGTCCGAAGCGAATGGCCTGCATCGCCGAATAGGTGACGAGGTGAATCTCGGCAGCCTGGCGCAATCCACTCGCCGTCCCCTCGGGAAGTCTCGCCAGGATCAGCCCGTCATCGAAAACCCGCGCGACCGCGGGGAGGAAATCCTGCGGGGTGCGCACCGCAGCGTTCATGGTGTTGGACGTGTGCAGCCGGTAGTCGAGCAGAAGCTCTGGCGCGAACTCGAATTCGCCGATGGCCGCCAGGCGGCACCAGCAATGCCAATCCTCGCAATACCTGAGAGAGGTGTCGAAGCCGCCGACGGCGCGAAAGGCCTCGGCACGTGCGAGCGCGATGCCGCCGTTGACGATGAAGTTGCCGGCGGCGAGCCGGGTCAGCACGTCTCCCGACGGCTTGCGGCGTCCCTTCAGGAGGCTGCGCCGACCGATCTGCCGTCCCTCGCTGTCGATCGTATTGTAATCGCCGTAGACGAGAACCGCGCGCGGCGCGCCGCGTGCGGCGGTCAGCAGGGCCGCAACCGCGCCAGAGCGCAGGCGGTCGTCGGCGTCGAGGAACAGCAGCCACTCGCCGCTGGCATGGCGCGCGCCGAGATTGCGGGCCGACGATACGCCTGCGGAGTCATTCGTCATCAGGCGCAGTCGCGGGTCACGAATGGCACGGACAATGGCGGCGGTGTCGTCGGTGGAACCGTCGTCCACGACGATCACTTCACCCACCTCGTTTTGCGCAAGCGCGCTGGAAAGGGTTTCGCCGATATAGGCAGCGACGTTCTTGGCGGGAATGATGACGGAGACCGGCGTGACCGGGCTCAGCGGCAGTGGCAGGTGCGCCGGTTGCGAGACGCGCGAGGCCACTGGCAGTTCGAGAATGTCTTCTGCGGTGATCAAGCTGTGACCCGTCTTTAATGATCTGTTAACCACGACGCATCTGTCGCGCCGAAAACCCAGACCTCGGCGACCCGCGGATGATACTCGGATCGCGCGCGAATGCTTGCCGCGAACGCGCGTGCGCCGCCGGTTTCGTAGATTAGCGTTAAGCTGGCGGCATTAAGCCTGTGGCAAGTTCGGAAGAGTGGGGCAGCCGGTCCCATGCGAGATGCGCATCGGAGTGCCGCGGATGGAGCGACAGACGGTCAATGTGGCGCCTTCGCGGCTGATGATCTGTCTACGCCAGAGCGAGAGCAACCCGGCGCTCCACTGGACGTCTTGAGCCATGAACCGCAGCGCTGCCGACGTGACCGATACCGAAGCCCGATCGTTCGGCCATGTCCTGCGCGATCGTCTGGCGGAGCTCGATGCGATGCAGGTGGCGCGCTGCCTCGTCGCCATCGCAGCGCTGCTGCTGGTGCTGGTGACGCTCGATCCGTTCCCGGACCTGCGCGATCCCAACGTCACCACCATCGTCGGCGGACGAATGGCGCTGACTTACATCGCCTGGGGGCTCCTGGCCGCGGTCGGAATGCTCTGTGTCGCCGGCTCGGATGCACCAGCGCTGAAGAGCCTGGTGACGCCGCTGCATCTCTGCCTGCTCGGATGGCTGGCGATCAACATCGTCTTCTCCGAGAGCCGCGGCGTTTCGATGCAACGGTTTGTTCTGGCGGCCAGCGTGACGTCGCTGGCCGTCGTGTTGCCGTTGCTGCCGCCGACGCAGCGCAGCTTCAACCTTTGCCTTGGCGGGGCCGCGCTCGTGCTGCTCGCGCTCTGCTATCTCGGCATCTTCCTCGCGCCGCAATACTCGATGCACTCTGCCCTCGACGTCACCGAGCCGCAGCTTGCCGGCGACTGGCGCGGCAGCTTCGGCCACAAGAACGTCGCCTCGCCCGTGATGACCATCCTTGTCTATGTCGGCATCTACCTGTCCGCGGTGGGCTCGTTCGTGATGGGGCCGGCGATCGCCACACTGGCCGGCATCTTCCTGATCTTCACCGGCGGCAAGACGTCCTCGGTGTTGTGCCTTGCGATCTACGCCCTGGCATCGCTGGTCTATGTTACGCCCGGCCTGTGGCTGAAGCGGATCATCTGCTTCGCGCCGCTGCTCGCGATGAATTTGTTGACCGTCGGCAGCGTCATGAGCCCGGCGCTCGGGGCGATGACGCGGCTGCTTCCGCTCGATCCCTCCTTCACCGGCCGTTCCGCGATCTGGGAGTTCGCGCTTGCCGCCGTTGCGGAGAAGCCGATCATCGGTCACGGCTATGGAGCGTTCTGGGACGACGTGAGCGCGCGGCAGACGGCCCAGGGTGCCGAATGGGCGACCTCCGCGGCGCACAGCCACAACAGCTATCTCGACCTCGCCGTCACCATCGGCCTGCCGGGGTTGATGCTCGTGATCCTCGTCTTCGTGCTCGCACCGCTCGGCAACTTCCAGACCGCCCAGGCTCACAGTCGCAGTGGCGCATTGGCAAAGCTGTTCCTGACCGTATGGCTGTTCGGCCTCTATTACGGGGCGACCGAGACCTTCCTGCTTGAACGCCAGAATCCCGTCTGGTTCATGTTCGCCTTCGCCGTCGCCGGTCTGCACTTCCTAGCCCGGTTCCAATGCGTCGAGCACAGGGAACCAAGTCGCTGACAACTTGCCGCAGCCAAGCCGTTCTGGTGGCACTCGCTTAACGATAAGCGGCGACGTTTGTTGTCGTCTGCAACGAAACATATCTATCTGAAAGCACTCAGCAGGCGTATGTCGCGAATGACGTTCATCACCGTCGAGCAGTCAGAAGATCGGGTCTCCAGCGCGGCGGGAATCGCAGTCGATTTCATGCGTGACTGGCGCCAGGCCGCTTCGCGCCTGAACACCGGACACCGCACCGCGTTCCAGCATGTCGACTGGCTCGGTGCATGGTACGCGGCGTTTGACGACGTCACCCCGCTGATCGCGGTGATCTCCGATGCCGCCACCGGCAGGGACATCGCGGTGGTGCCGATGATCAGCCATCTCAGGCGCGGTATCCGCATCGTCGAATTCGCAGACCTCGGCGTTTCCGACAACAACGCGCCGATCCTCGCGCGCGATGTCGAGTTGAATCCCGGCACGACCGATGCGATCAACCGGGCATTGATCGATGCGTTGCGCGCCGCGCCCGACCGCTTCGATCTGCTCCGCCTCAGGAAGATGCCGGCCGAGGTCGGCGGCAAGACGAACCCGTTGGCGGCGCTCGGCCGGACCGGATCCTCCTCGCTCAACGGCAATCTCGTGCTGATGGGCGACGATTACGGCGCCTACCAGGCCTCGATCAAGCGCATGCAGATGCCGCGCTGCTGGCGGGTCTTCAGCCGTCATGCCGGCGCGCGATTCGAACTCGTCGAGGATGTCGCACGCGCGCATGAATTGCTTGATGTGACGGACAGACAGCAGCAGGCGCGCATGCAGAAGCTCGGCTCGCGCTTCGTCCTCAACGACGAGACCCATGCGCGGTTCTATCGCGAGGTGGCGCGCCGGGGCCTTGCGGAAGGCTATGCCGTCGTCTCGGCGCTGGTCTGCGACGAGGACGTGATAGCCACCTCGTTCGGCGTCAGGCAGGGCGCCACCTATTACCTGCTGCGCATCAGCCACGCCGGCGATTCATGGTCGAGCTGCTCGCCCGGGCTTCTCGTCGTCGAGCGCACCATGGCAGCGCTGCATGCGCAGGGCGTGCGCCGTTTCGACCTCAGCGTCGGCAACCAGGACTACAAGCGCCGTTTCGGCGCCGAGAGGGTGCCGCTGACCGATGTCAGCGTGCCCCTGTCCTGGCGCGGTCTGCCTTTCGCCTGGCGCGATCATGCCGCGCCAAGCTTGCGCCGCCATCCGAAACTTGCCGCCATGGCCGCGCGTGCCATGGGCAAGACGCGCTGAAGCGGCATTCCCGAACGGAAATGCCGCGCACCAGCCGTACGCATCAGCCATGCAGCTTCTTGGCGGTCTCCGCGATCTGGCGGCCCTGATAGCGCGCGCCGGCGAGCTCGTTGGCGCTCGGCTGGCGGCTGCCGTCGCCGCCGGTGATCGTGGTGGCGCCGTAGGGTGCGCCGCCGGTGACCTCGTCGAGCTTCATCTGGCCGGCAAAGCCATAGTTCATGCCGACCACCACCATGCCGAAATGCAGGAGGTTGGTGATGATGGAGAACAGCGTGGTCTCCTGGCCGCCATGTTGGGTCGCGGTCGCGGTGAAGGCGCCGCCGACCTTGCCGTGCAATGCGCCCTTGGCCCAGAGCCCGCCCGCCTGGTCGAGGAAGTTCGCCATCTGCGAGGCCATGCGGCCGAACCGGGTGCCGGTGCCGACGATGATCGCATCGTAATTGGCGAGGTCTTCGATCTTGGCGATGGGAGCTGCCTGGTCGAGCTTGTAGTAGGAGGCCTTCGCGACCTCGGCCGGCACCAGCTCGGGTACGCGCTTGATGTCGACGGTCGCGCCGGCCTCGCGCGCACCTTCGGCGACGGCGTTGGCCATCGCTTCAATGTGGCCGTAGGCGGAATAATAGAGGACGAGAACTTTGGTCATGGTGGTCTCCGTTGGGGGATGGTGTTCGGTTTCACTCCGTCGTTCCGGGGCGATGCGAAGCATCGAACCCGGAACCTCCCGGAATGACGGCAATCTTCGTCATGCCGCGTCGACGAGCACGAGCTCGGTATCTTCCAGCGCCGTGATCTTCAGCCGTTCCTCGTCGCGGATTGCGGCGCCGTCGCGGGCATTGACGCGAACGCCGTTGATCTCGACGGAGCCGGCCGCGGGCACGAGGTAAAGGTGCCGCGACGTCTGCGGCGCGTACTCCGCGCTTTCGCCCGCTTTCAGCGTGGTGGCGAGCACCCGCGCATCGGCGCGGATCGGCAGCGCGTCCGCATCGTCCTTGAAGCCGCTGGCGATGGTGACGAGCTTGCCGGAGCGGTCCGCCTTGGGGAACGGCTTCGAACCCCAGGTCGGTTGTCCGCCGCGCTCGGCCGGCTCGATCCAGATCTGGAAGATCCGCGTCCTTGTCGGCTCGAGGTTGTATTCGGAGTGGCGGATGCCGCTGCCGGCGCTCATCACCTGCACGTCGCCGGCCTCGGTCCGCCCCTCGTTGCCGAGGCTGTCCCGATGGGTGATCGCGCCCTCGCGCACATAGGTGATGATTTCCATGTTGGCGTGGGGATGAGCGGGAAAGCCGGTATTGGGCGCGATCTCGTCGTCATTCCACACCCGCAAGGCGCCGTGACCCATGTTGCTCGGGTCGTAATGGCTCGCGAAGGAGAAGTGATGCTTGGCCTTGAGCCAGCCGTGGTCGGCGCCGCCGAGCTTTTCGAAAGGTCTGAGTTCGATCATCTGCGTTGGTCCGGTTCGATTGCGACTGCCCCTTGGATAAGCGCTCGCTCGTGGTATAGAAATAGAAACTGTTGAAACGCATTGTTTCTAAAAACATTCGGATGGACAGCTCCATGGCAAAACTTCCCGATTTCGAGGCGCTCGCGATTTTCGCAAAAGTCGTGGAGTTGCGGTCCTTTGCTGGCGCTGCGAGCGAGCTCGCAATGTCCAAGGCGACGGTGTCGAAGGCGGTGACGCGGCTGGAGGAGCGGCTCGGCGCGCGCCTGTTCAACCGCACCTCGCGCCGGCTCGCGTTGACCGATGCCGGCCACAAGCTGGCCGAACGCGCAACGCGCCTGCTGGCCGACGGCGAGGCCGCCGAGAACGAGGCGCTCGCCCAATCGGTCGCGCCGCGCGGCCTGGTGCGGCTTGCCGTACCCATGTCGTTCGGCATCAAGGCCGTGGCGCCCTTGCTGCCGGAATTCTTCGAGAGCTACCCGGAGGTCTCGGTCGACCTGCATTTGAACGATGCGACGATCGACCTGATCGGCGAGGGGTTCGACATGGCGGTGCGGATCGCGCGGCTGCCGGACTCATCGCTGATCGCGCGTCGGCTCTTCACCATGCCGCGCTACACGGTCGCCGCGCCGTCCTATCTGAAACGTCATGGCAGGCCGACGCATCCGATGCACCTCGCCGAGCACAAATGCTTCAGCTACGCCTATCTCTCCACGCCCAACGTCTGGCACTACACCAATTCGGCCGGCGAGCAGGCCAGCGTGCGTCCGGGCGGCCAGCTTCGCGTCAACAATGGCGAGGCGGTGATGCCGGCGCTGATCGCCGGCCTCGGCATCGCCGAGTTGCCCGAGTTCATCGTCGGCGAGGCCATTTCCTCCGGCGAGGTTGAAGTCATCCTGAAGGACTGGAAGCAGGCCGAAGGCGCCGTGCACCTCGTCACCCCACCCGGCGGCCCGCGCCCCGCGCGCGTCGAAGCGCTCGGCGATTTTCTCGCGGCCAAGCTGCCGGGCACCTGCAAGCGGCGGACGAAGAAAGGTGCGAAAGCCGGATAGCGACGTTTGGTGGGCACGGAGCGCGAGACGCGCGCCTTTGCCCACCCTACGAGATCTCGCTTGTGCGAGTATTTGTAGGGTGGGCAAAGCGAAGCGTGCCCACGTCCTGCCTGAAGGGGGCGAAGATGTCTCGATACCGGCGCGCACAGGGCCGCACATTCTTCTTCACCGTTGTTCTCGAAGATCGGTCGAGCAGGCTGCTCGTCAATCAAGCTGATCGCTTCAGACGAATCTACCGAACGGTTCTTGAACGCCGCCCGTTCGAGACCGTTGCCATCTGCATCTTGCCCGATCACCTCCACGCGATCTGGACGCTGCCGGAAGGCGACGAGGACTTTTCATCGCGCTGGAATCTGATCAAGGGTGGATTTTCGAGAGGCTTGGAGGCGGGGCCGCCCTCAATGAGCAAATTGAAGAAACGTGAGAAAGGCATCTGGCAGCGCCGCTACTGGGAGCACGCCATTCGCGACGACGCGGACTTGGAACGGCATGTTGATTACATCCATTTCAATCCGGTGAAGCACGGCCACGTCACGCGTGTGCGAGATTGGTCGCTCAGCAGTTTTCATCGCTATGTGAAACAGGGTGACCTTCCCCTGGACTGGGGCGGGGATATGCGCGACATCGCGGGGCGCTTTGGGGAGTGATCGTGGGCACGGCGCGAAGCGCGCGCCTTTGCCCACCCTACGAGATCTCGTTAGACTATCGTTTGTGCAAGTTTCGTAGGGTGGGCAAAGCGCAGCGTGCCCACCAGCTTGCTACGACACCTTCTCGCCGTCGATCGCGACGATGCGTAGGCTCGGCTTCAGCGTCTCTTCCAGTTGCCCTTGCAACGCGTGGACCCGAGGGTCGCTCGAGCGCGCCGCGCATACCCCATACTGACGGACGGATCGCGCCAGTGCGCGCCGGGCTTCCGGCGTTCGCACCAGTTCGGGCTCGGCAAGCCGCAGCACGATGGCTGCGAGATTGACCAGCATCTCGTCCAAAGCGATGTCGATCGTTGCGAGTTGTCCCATGGCTTACTCCTGGGACAGCAACGGCCACCGCCGGGCAGGCGTTCCTGCCCCGGCCGAACATGGTTAATCCTGAGTAAACGTTGTCCCTTGCCTGCCGGCCGGTCTGCGGAAGACGATCGCAGGGCGGAGGGTGGCGCGATTCAAAATTCGCTGCGAACCAGGCCGCGCAGCGTGTGACGGTCGTATCCCGGCGCGAACGCGCCCTCATAGGACGCCCTGAACGACGTCGCGCTCGTCAGATCCCACCGGATCTCGGCGCCGGCGAGCGCCACCGTGCGCGCGCGCTCGACGCCGGTGATCGTGAACGCAATGCCGGGCGCGCCTTCCAGCGCCGCCGTGGTGTTCGCGGCGCTGCCGGTGAACTCATGACGGACGGCGAGGCTCGCGCCGAACTGTGCCGCGTGGCCGTTCGGCGTCATCATGCGCTGGCTGGCCCGCAGGCCGGCCGTGCCATAGCCGAGGTCGAAGCTGCCGCCCCGCACCAGCTGATTGACGCCGGGCGCACCGGCCTCCGCAAGACCGCCCTGCCGCGTCGTGTACCAGTCGGCCTTGGCGAAGGGCTCGGCGACGAGGCCCCATCCCGTCTGGAACGGCCGCGCGATGCCGATCGAAGCGGCAAAGGTGTTTGCGCGCGAGGAGGCCGTTGCCGTCTCGCCGAGGAACGCGATCGTGCGCGAGGAGTCGAGCGCCGCAAAGGAATAGCTGAGCGCCGATGCCAGGTTGAAGCCGCCGGCTTCGCCGCGCGCGTAGACGCCGGCATGCCCGGCATTGGCGTCGATCCGGTCGGCGCGGCCCGCCATGCGCAGCTGGCCGGTCGATGCGCCGACCGCAAGGCCTGCGGTGAAGCCGTTCATGTGCCAGAGATCGGCGCCGAGTGCGGCGCCGGCGATGGTTGCATTGGTTCCGAAAGCGATGTCGCTCGCCGCCACCTTGTCCCAATTGCCGTAGCCGCCGAACCAGACGCTCTGCGCCGGCGCCGCCCGCCGCGCCTTCAGCGCCTTGCCGATCGGGTCGGCCGGCTCCGGCGCATAGGCGGACGCCGACATCCGCACGCTCTC
Source organism: Bradyrhizobium sp. FW305-F6 (assembly GCF_058782905.1). Taxonomy (NCBI): domain Bacteria; kingdom Pseudomonadati; phylum Pseudomonadota; class Alphaproteobacteria; order Hyphomicrobiales; family Nitrobacteraceae; genus Bradyrhizobium; species Bradyrhizobium sp. FW305-F6. The sequence goes on along the minus strand of NZ_JBYSYD010000006.1, from coordinate 190,808 downwards.
GCCGCGCGACTGCGTCCCGGCATTCCACATGAAGCCCTGGAACATGTCGGCCTGGTCGGCGACGAGGCGGCGCCCATCGGCGTGGATCTGGCCGGCCAGATCGTCGAGGCCGGCCTTGATGCCGGACGTGTTGAGCGCGGCCAGTGTGTTGATGGCGGTGGTCAACGCTCCCGATGCGCCGCCGGGCTGAGCCTGGTCGAGGGCGCCGGCCACCGCGGACTGGTTTGGGGTCAAGCCCGATAACGTTCCGAAGCCCCCGATCTGCTGCAGCAGGAAATAGACGTTGTTGGTGTCATAGCTGAGCTGCCCCGCGACCAGCGGCGTGCCCGAGCTCGTGAGCGCCCCGAACGTGCCGCTGACGCCGCCCGCCGCCGTGAGGATGGTGTATTGCGTGTTGGCGATGAAGCCCGCGCCGAGCGGCACGATCTGCACCGTGCCGCCGTTGAGCGTCGCGGTCCCCGTCGCCGCGATCCTGTCGGACTGGCCGGCGGGATTGATCTCGACCTGGAAGGTCGAGCCGGCGTTGAAAACGACGTTGCCATTGACGTTGAGCGTCCCGATCGAATTGCCGGGTGCGACCATGCCGCCATTGTTGACGGCGATGCCGCCGACCGTGCCGGTGCCGCCGAGATAGCCGCCATTGATGGTGACCACCGAGGGCAATGTGCCGTTCACGATCAGGCCGCCCGCATCCACCGTCGTCGCGCCGTTGAAGGCCGTGGTGCCTGTCAGCGTCCAGACCGAGGAGCCGGTCTTGGCCAACTGCTCGAACTCGTCGTATTGCAGGCCGGCGCCGAGCGTTCCGAGGTCGAACGTTGCGCTGGAGGTGCCGCCGAACTTCAGCGTGTCGACGTCGTTGCCGCCGAGTACCGCTCCCAGCATGCTCCACCCTGCCTCCAGCGTCAGCACGTCGTTGCCATCCGACAGAACGACGGCGCCGGAAGGACCCGAGATCGAGCCTGACGTGACGACGGTGTCGGGATAGGCACTGCCGTAGAACCCAAAGCCGCCGGATGAGATCGAGCCTCTATTCACGAGCGTATTGTTCGCGCCTGCGATGAACTGGACGGCTTCGCCGGTGCTGACGATCGTACCGCCCTGATAGATGTTGATGACATTCGAGCTCGAGTTGCCACTCAATCGCAGCCCGGTCGTTGTCGATGCCGCCGTGACCGACCCTCGGATATCGACCACGTTGCCGTGAGAGCCGTCGATGATGATCGCGGACTCGAAGTTGCCCGTTGCGTTCGCCGTTGCGCCCGCGGCAATCGTGATCTGATTGTTGTTCGCATTGCCGGCCAGCACGATCCCGCCATAGGCGGAAACCGAGGCTTGACTGTTCAGAATCAGGCGCGAGTTCGAGGTGGCGAGATAGACAATAGCGGAGACATTGCCGATCGGAACGAGCGAGGCGGAAGTCCCGTCGCCGATTCTGACTTCGACGTTGTTGCTCCCGTTCGATGCGATCGTGTCGGTGTTGCCGAGGCCGGTGCAGGTCGCGACGTCGCCCGGATTGAGTGCGCCGATCGTGCCGGTGCCGGCCACGGTGCAGGCCGCGAACGCCGGGCCGGTCGTCAGGACCGGCAAGGCCAGCACGAGGGGCGCCAGCGCGGTGGTGACCAGCAGCTTGCGACGTAGGATGGCGGCCGTTGTGCCGTTTGGCGCACGGGCTGGTACTGCATTCAGCATCGACGATTCCTCATTCCAGCACAATTGCTAGCGGGAAGGTCGCCGCGCTTCTTGGCGTCAGGCGAAACGCCCTATGGCCAAAGGCGCAGCACGCGGGTTTGCTTCGGCCATGTTGCCGGGGCGCCACGGACAAAAGCGTCAGCGAGAGCTGCCATGGTTCCTGGCTCGTTTTCACGTTTTGTTGTTGGTCCAGAACCGGCTTCCGCCTCATTGATTGATGAACATCGATGGGAATCGGGAAGGATCGGGACATGCGAACAGAGCGGATTGCGCTGGGTGTCGTGCTCGCGATCGGCGGCATCGTCGCGCCGGGCGCAGCATTCGCGGAGGAATATCGGGGGACCATGGAGCAGCAGATGGCCTGTACCCCGGACGTCTGGCGTCTCTGCAGCGACCAGATCCCCGACGTCAGCCGCATCACGGCCTGCTTGCAGCAGAATACGCCGCAGCTCTCCAGCGCTTGCCGCGCGGTATTCCAGTCCAACAACCAGATGCCGCCGCAGCAACAGGTTCCACGCAATCGCGCTGCTCCGTCGCCGCGTTACAACAATGCTTTGCCGCCGCCTCCGCCAGCGCAGCCACGCCCCTATGACGATGACGAGGATTAGGCGCTGACGAGCGCGAGCCGGGAAAAGTGCCAACTAGGACGTGGAGACTGGTTCCGTAACGATGCGGTCGCGCCGTCTCGGTCAGCGATCCGTCCTGCCGCCCGATTCAGGCCGCGGCCCAAGCGCCATCCGCAAAACCACGCCGAACAGAATGGCTGCAACCGGCCAATGAAACCAGATCCTGTTGCTGGTGAACAGGTTGATCAGGATCAGGAAGGCCGACACCGTGAGCGCCGCGGCAACCGGGCGGGGCAGCCTTGTGAGCCAATCCGAAACGATATTCGTCGCCGACGCCGGAGCGCGCCTGTCGTTCCAGTGCGGGGCCCGCGCTGTCTCTGAGGAGGCTGCCCGCTCCTCGATCGGGAGCGACGCTGGCCCGGCGGTTCGGCCACCCAGGGTCAACCGATAGCTGGTCAGGGGGGCGATGTTCTTCATCGGGCGCTGGCCGAGGCAGTCGAACCCGACGGATAATTTGTTGTGCACCTGATCGTAGACCGAGCTCGAGATCACGACGCCGCCGGGCTCGGCGAGCTCTTGCAGGCGCGAAGCGATATTGACCCCGTCGCCGTAGATGTCGGTGCCGTCCACCATGACGTCGCCGAGGTTGATGCCGATGCGAAACTGCATCGGGCTCGCCTGGGGCGTGCTCGAGGCCTGACTGGAAATCTCCTGCTGGATCTCGACCGCGCATTGCACGGCTTCGACGACGCTGGCGAACTCGGCGATCACGGCATCGCCCCAGGTATTCACGATGCGGCCGTCATGGCGCTCGACCAGTCGCGCGATGGCCGCGCGGTAGCGGCGGAGCGTCTCCAACGTGCCCGTCTCGTCCGCCTCCATGAGGCGCGAATAGCCGTACACGTCGGCGCACAGCACGGTGGTCAGTCGTCGCTTTACCTTGTCGTCGGTCATCGCCGCCATGCTAGCCTCCCTGACCGGCAAATGCATCAGGCATCGTCGCCGGTGCCGGCTTACGGCCTGACCTCGCAGACATCGACCCATTCGGCGGCGGTCAGCTCTGCCATGCGGTCGGGGGTGATGCGCACCGCGCTGTGTGTTGAGCCCGCGGCAGGCACCACCACGTCGAAGGCCTTCAGCGAGATGTCGCAATAGACCGGCAGCGGCGATTTCAGCCCGAACGGGCAGACGCCGCCGACCTCGTGTCCCGTGATCTCGGCGACCTCCTCCAGGCCCAGCATCTTCGGCTTGCCGCCGAACTGCGCCTTGACCTTCTTGTTGTCCATCCGCGAGGTGCCGGCCGCGACGATCAGGATCACGCGCTCGCCGATGCGCAAGCTCAGCGTCTTGGCGATACGGCCGGGCTCGACGCCATAGGCTTCGGCGGCCAGCGGCACCGTGGCCGAGCTGATCGGGGATTCCATGACGGAGATGTCGGGGGCATTCTCGGCGAAGAAGGCGCGAACGGATTCCAGGCTCATTCCGGGCAGCTCATTCCAATTTTGCGGGCGGCGACCGCTACGCGATTCTCGGCAGCTCGGAGAGCGCGCGGACGCGGTGGTCCGGCGCGAAGCCAAGCTCGTCCATCTGGGTGCGGATCGCCTTGAACATGGTGAGCGGTGCCACGAGTTCGGTCTCGACGCAAGCCAGCGCCATCGCTTCCGGCGTCACCCGCTCGATCCAGGCGACATTCAGCCCGAACGACTTTGCCCCCGCCACGTCCCACGGATTCGACGAGACGAACAGCACCTCTTCGGAGGCCGTGCCCAGCTCTTCGCCGATCAGCTCATAGGCCGCCGGGCTCGGCTTGAAGATTTTCTTGGCGTCCACGCTGATGGTGGCATCGAGCAAACGGTCGAGGCCGGAATTGCGCACCAGCGCATTCAGCATGTCCGGGCTGCCATTGGACAGGATCGCGAGCTTGCGCGGCTTCAGCGCCGCAAGCGCGGCCGCTGCATCGGGATAGGGATCGAGATGCAGATACTTCTCGATGACGCGCTCGAACGCCTCGCTGTCATAGGCCAACCCGAGCACGCGCAGCGTATAGGCGAGGGAATCGCGGGTCACGGCCGCAAAATCCTGGTAACGCCGCATCAGCGAGCGCAACCAAGTGTATTCGAGCTGCTTGATGCGCCAGACCTGCGTGATGATCTCGCCATAGCCCGGAAACGCATCCTCCGTGACCTCCGCGACCGACTGAATGTCGTAGAGCGTCCCATAGGCGTCGAAGACGACGGCATTGATGGGCATTTTCTGTCCTCCGGGGCCGTTGTGGTGACAAGAGCTCCCCTTGGGGAGCGCGCATGGTCGTCAACGGATGTCTGCCTGCCGCATGATTTGGAAAATGCGAATCTCAATACGCACCAATGCTTCTTAGCCTCATCCTGAGGGCCCCGCCGCAGGCGGGCGTCTCGAAGGACGAGGCGCGCGCTCAGCTCGCGCAAAGCACCATATGCGATTGCCTGCGCTTGCGGGGGAGAGATCGCGCCCACCGGGCCGCGCCGAACGCGCGCCTGATGACAGGCTCCGGCGCAGGGCGAGGGCTTTCTCCTGCGGAAACATCGGGAGAGGGAGAGGCACTTACGTTGCAGCATTCAGATCTGATCTCCTTGCGCTTCACCGGCGCTGCTGACGGAACGTAGCAGACCTCGTACCAAGCATCGCGCGAGCTAAACGGTCGGCTGGCGTTCTCGCCGGGTCCACGTCGCCCGCTCGGCGAACACCCGGCTGACCTCCGCCATGTGCTCGGTGCCCCATGTGCAAAGCGGCACCAGCGCCTGCGCCAGGCTGTGGCCCAGCGGCGTCAGGCTGTAGTCTACCCGCGGAGGCACCTCCTTGTAGTCGGTCCGCTTAACCAGACCATCGGCCTCCAGCTCCCTAAGCTGCTGGATCAGCACCTTGTCGCTGACGTCGCGGATGGCGCGGCGGAGCTCGCCGTAACGGGTGGGTCCGTCCTGGGCGACGAAGTAGAGGATCAGCGGCTTCCACTTGCCCGAGACGACCCGCAAGGTCGCATCCAGGCCGCATGTGAAGCCGGGCAGATTCGGCGTGCAGCGTTGGACGTCTGCTTGAGCTTGCGCCGGCGGGGAGATGAGGTCTGAAGGATCGGTCGACATTTTTTAGCCACTTACCAAAAGGTGCATACTTGTCGATAGGTGGGTAGGCCGCCAGCTCAGTGCAACCTCAATGAAGGAGCACATCATGAGCAGACTACAAGGCAAGACCGCAGTGGTGACGGGCGGCGGCACCGGCATCGGGTTCGGGGCGGCGAAACGCTTCGTGGACGAAGGCGCGTTCGTCTACGTCTTCGGGCGGCGGCAGGAGCAGCTCGACGCCGCCGTGGCGAAGCTGGGGGCCTCGGCCCGCGCCGTCAGGGGCTCGGTGACGGATCTGGCCGACCTCGACCGTCTCTATGAGCGGGTGAAGGCCGAACGGGGCGGGCTCGATATTCTGTTCGCCAATGCCGGCACCGGGTTGTTTGCACCGCTCGGCGAGATCACGGTCGAGCACTACGATCATATCTTCGACGTCAACGTGAAGGGGCTGGTGTTCACGGTCCAGAAAGCCCTGCCGCTGATGACGAAGGGGTCGTCGATCATCCTGACCGGCTCGAGCACGGGCGTGATGGGCACGCCGCAATTCAGCATCTACAGCGCGACCAAGGCCGCGATCCGCAATCTGGCGCGCAGCTGGGCGCTGGACCTGCGCGGCACCGGCATCCGCGTCAACGTGCTCTCGCCCGGGCCGACCAAGACGGAACTGGCGCTGGAGGTCGTGGGCGCGGAAGCCTTCGATGCACTCGGTAGCTCGACGCCCATCGGGCGCGTCGGTGATCCCAGCGAGACGGGGGCGGTGGCTGCATTTCTGGCGTCCTCGGACAGCAGCTACATGACCGGCGGCGAGGTCTTCGTCGACGGCGGCCTGGCGCAGGTCTGAGGCAGCTCGAGCGCTTGAACGGGAGGGTTTCGATCCCCGGATCGAAGCCCTCCAGGTGGGGCGCGGCAATCGGCAGCCCTGCGCATGGTCTCATTCGACAGCGAACTAGAGCTTCACGACGACCTTGCCGAAATGCGAGCCGCTCCGCAGGTGAGCATAGGCGTCGGGGACTTCATCGAAATCGTAGACGCGATCCACGATCGGATGGATCGCGTGTTCAGTCAGGAAGACATTCATTGCCGTGAAATGTTCGACCGATCCCACGGTGACACCGATGATGTCGGCGTTCTCCCATTGCAGGCGGGCGAGGTCCGGTTTCGGGCCGAAGCCTGTCAACACGCCAATCTGAATGATCTTGCCGCCCGACGCGACAGATCGCAGCGACCGGTCATAGGTACCGGGGCCGCCGAGTTCGAGAATGTGACTGGCACCTTCGCCATCAGTGGCTTTCATCACTTCGGCATCCCAGTCGGGTGTATCGCGGTAGTTGATGAGGATCGAGCCGCCCATTGTCCTGACGCGGGCGAGTTTCTTATCCGAGGACGAGATCACGATTGCACGTGCGCCGAGCGCCGTCGCGAATTGAAGGCCGAACAGTGCAACCCCGCCAGTTCCCTGGACAAGCAGTGCGTCGCCTTCGCCCATCGCACCGCGCGTGACGAGGCCATGCCAGGCCGTGACGCCGGCGCAGGGCAAGGTCGCCGCCTCAACCAACGACAGGTGCGGCGGCACGCCGACTAGCGCGGTTGCAGGCAGCACGACATACTCTGCCAGCATTCCGTCAGTCGTGTTGCCACCGAGAGATGACGAAACATAACCGGACTTGAACGGTCCAGAGACCCAATCGCGGAAGAAGGACGCAACGACACGGTCTCCGACGTGCCATTGCGCGACGTCGGGGCCGATGGCGTCAACGATACCAGCGCCGTCGGAGAGCGGCACACGGCCGTTGAGCTCGTTCTGGCCGGCACGGTCCAGGATCAGGAGGTCTCGGTAGTTCAGACTTGCCGCTTCGACCCGCACGCGGACTTCACCATTGGCGGGCTCAGGTTTGCTGACGTCGGCGCGCACGAGGCGACCGGCCCCGGCGTGGCTGTTCAAATGGTAGGCTTTCATCATTGTTCCCTTCACAAGCAACATGACTTGGATGGGCACTGCCTGTAGGGTCTGACAGCGCTGTCAGGGTCAAGAGGTTTCGGATGAAAATTGGCGAACTCTCCCGGCGGACCGGGGTCAGCATCCGCATGCTGCGCTATTACGAAGGCGAAGGCTTGCTTGCGCCGCAGCGGACCGGCTCGGGCTATCGCGACTACGGTTCGGAGGAGGAGCAGACCGTGCGGCGGATCAAGATGCTTGGCTCTGCCGGGATGACACTCGACACGATCCAGCGGTTACTGCCGTGCGTGCGGAATAACGACCCGGCCTTCACGCCGTGCAACGAGCTGCGAAGAATACTTGCCCAGCAGGTCAGCCTGATCGACGAACGTATCGAGACGCTCAGCCAGAGCCGGACCATTCTGGCGGGCTATCTGGCAAGCGTGAACTGATCGCACTCACGCGCCGACGTCCGCAAGCCGGCGGACGTCGCGCAGTGTTCGCCGAGTACGGTGACTAGATCCCCAGCAGCTTCCGTGCGTTCGCCTTCAGCACCTTCGGCCTGATCTCGTCGCGAATCTCGATCTTGGCGAAATCCGACAGCCAGCGGTCCGGCGTGATCACCGGCCAGTCCGAGCCGAACAGCATCTTGTCCTGCAGAATCGAGTTGATGTAGCGCACCAGGATCGGCGGGAAATATTTCGGCGACCAGCCGGAGAGGTCGATATAGACGTTCGGCTTGTGGGTCGCGACCGACAGCGCCTCTTCCTGCCAGGGGAAGGAGGGATGGGCGAGGATGATCTTGAGGTCGGGGAAATCGGCCGCGACGTCGTCCATGTACATCGGGTTGGAATATTTCAGCCGCATGCCCATGCCGCCGGGCATGCCCGAGCCGACGCCGGTCTGGCCGGTGTGGAACAGCGCGATCGCGCCGCCATTGTTGATCTCTTCATAGAGCGGATAGGCCATGCGGTCGTTGGCGTAGAAGCCCTGCATGGTCGGGTGGAATTTGAAGCCGCGCACGCCGTATTCCTCGATCAGCCTGCGCGCCTCGCGGGCCCCCAGCTTGCCCTTGTGCGGGTCGATCGAGACGAAGGGGATGAGCACGTCGAGATGCTCGGAGGCGATCTCCAGCATCTCCTCGTTCTTGTAGCGACGGAAGCCGGTCTCGCGCTCGGCATCGACGGGGAAGATCACCGCGGCGATGTTCTTGGAGCGATAGTAGGCTGCGGTCTCCGGCACCGTCGGCGGATGCTTGTGCGGCGACTTGAAATACTCCGCCATCTGCGCCTGGAAATCGTCATAGCCGTCGTCGGGATGGGTGCCGCAGGGCTCCTCGGCATGGGTGTGGATGTCGATGGCGACGACTTTGTCGATATCAGGCAGCTTGAGCTTCGGCATGGGTGTCCTCCCGACGTGTTACCGAATTGATTATAGGATATAACGAATTTGGCAAGGCGCTGGTGGCGGCGATAGCGCAGTCGGCAAAAGTCCTTGGCCCGCTCGACCTCGGATCGGCCCAATCGGGCCGATCCGGCCGCTTCTACTGTGCATGGGGTTGTTTTCACGGTTTTGCGGGGCCGCGGGGCGGTTAACATTGACAGCCCCTCCCGCGATGCCCTAAGAACCGCCCCATCCCGGGCGGTCGATCCGCCGGCGGGAAGATCTCATTTTGCCACATTCGCGCGTGCCGAAACGGTAGTGCCGAACACGGCCTTTCGAACGTTCAGGATTCTGCCATGAAGGTCCGTAACTCGCTGAAATCGCTGCGCGGTCGCCATCGCGCCAACCGCCTGGTCCGCCGCAAGGGCCGGGTCTATGTGATCAACAAGGTGCAGCGCCGCTTCAAGGCGCGCCAGGGCTGATCTCCCAAGGCTGATCTCAGGGCGATCTCGCCCTCGCGGTCGCCCGCGCCCGCGCAAGACCACCGCTCACACGAGTTTGACGCCGCCTTTGCTTTGCAAGGGCGGCTTTACGCGTTTAGACTTTCACCATGGCAGTCAGATTCCCTTTCGCGCGCACCCTGTGTCTGGCCCTTCTTCTGGGAACCGTCGGCTTGGCTCCGGCCTCGGCGCAGCAGGTCGAGCCGCCCGGCAAGCAGAAGAAGCTCCCGGAGGCGCCGACCAAGCTGCCGAAGGTCGACCGCGGCAAGAACCTCGATTTCCTGTTCGGCGCGCTGAAGGCCGCGCCCGACGAGGCCAGCGCCAAGCATGTCGAGGCGCGGATCTGGGCGATCTGGCTGCAGACGCCGAGCGACACCGCCGGGCTTCTGATGTCGCGCGCCAAGTCCGCCGTCGATGCCAAGAAGATCGACGTCGCGATCAAGCTCTTGGATTCCGTCATCAAGCTCAGGCCCGATTACATCGAAGCCTGGAACCGGCGCGCCACGCTCTATTACATGCAGAGCGACTACGGCCGCTCCCTGTCGGACATCCAGCAGGTGCTGATGCGGGAGCCGCGCCATTTCGGGGCGCTCGCCGGCCTCGGCATGATCATGCAGGAGGTCGGCGACGAGAAGCGCGCGCTCGACGCCTATCGCAAGGCGCTCGCCGTCAACCCGCACCTGGAAAAGATCCCCGACCAGGTCAAGGCGCTGACCGAGAAGGTCGAAGGGCGCGACATCTAGCGGACAAATTGATTTTTTCCCGAGCGGTCAGGGACGTCGCGGATTAACCACGATCGGAACGGCGGCATCGCGCGGAGCCCGCGGCAGGCTTACCTGCTCGGCAGGAGCAAAAGCCATGAAGCGTTTGATCTTTGCAGCCGCGCTGCTGCTCGCGTCGGGGACGGTGAGCTTCGCCGAGGGACTGTTCTGGGTGATCGGCAACCGCGCCACCGGGAAATGCACCATCGTGACCCGCAATCCGGTCATCATCGGCGACATCTATTTCGGCGACGGTCCCTACAAGTCGATGGAAGATGCCAAGCTTGCCCGCTCGACGATTCGCGTCTGTCCGCCGCTCACGCCGGACGAGGAAAAGGACGAGGACGGGACGAACTAGTGCAGCACACTGCCGCCGCGCTCGACGAGGCCGCGGTGGGCGGCTGCGGCGTAAGCCTTTGCCAGCTCGGTCTCGAGATGCTCGTTGATCAGGAGCAGCGCTCGCACGGCGCCGCGGAGGTCGCCGTTGCAGCTCGCGACGATTTCGTCGATCGCAGTGTCGTTCGATCTGAAGCTCATCGAAAATCTCCGGTTCAAACCAGGACAATCCTGCCGGTCTTTCCCGCATCCCCTTGAAGTTGCGAGGAGGATCGGCGCCCACCCGCGCCTAGATGGCGGAACCGACCATGGCGATTATATGGAAGCCGCGATGACGAATGCATGAAGCCGTTCCGGCCCTCGCGTGCCTCTCCGACCGGCTTTGATTCCATTGAGTTTTTCCTGCTGCAATTATGCACATATCCACAGCCCCTGCATTTCCGGTGGAAGCGTGGGAGACCGGCGGCGAAACTGCCGCGCCATCAAACCCGTAACTTCCCAGTGCCCAGGATCACCCGGACTCTCTCCATGATCGTGATGTCAGTCGTGACGGTGCTGGTTCTGCTGGCGCTGGTCACGCAGGCGGGAATCGTTGCCGTGCAACGCGCCTATCCACCGCAGGGCCGCATGATCGAGGTCGACGGCGCGCGGCTTCATGTCGTCGACATCGGCCCGCGCGAGTCTGGTGTCCCGATCGTGATGCTGCACGGCGCCAGTTCCAATCTCGAAGCCATGCGCCGGCCGCTCGGCGATCTCCTCGCCAGGGAGCACCGCGTAATTCTGGTCGATCGTCCCGGCCACGGCTGGAGCACGCGCGCAAGCCGCCAGGATTCGACGCCGCAGATCCAGGCGCGGATGATCGATGAGGCGCTTGCAAAGCTCGGCGTCGATCGCGCCGTCTTCGTGGTGCATTCCTGGAGCGGCGCCCTCGGAGCGCGGATCGCGCTCGATCACCCGCACCGCGTGGCCGGCCTCGTCATGCTCGCGCCTGTCACGCATCCCTGGCGCGGCGGCGTCGGCCGCTACAACGAGATTATCGCCACCCCGGTGATCGGTCCGCTGCTCGCCTACACCATCACGTTGCCGCTCGGCTATTTCGTCACGGAGGCCGGGGCGCGAAACGTGTTCCTGCCGCAAACGATGCCGGACGGCTTCGTGCAGGACTCCGCAACGCCGCTCTTGCTTCGCCCGCGCGAGTTCATCGCGAACGCCTATGATCTGGTGACGTTGAAAGAGGCCGTGGCGGCGCAAGTCGCGCGCTATGGCGAGATCGAGGCGCCGGTGACGGTGATTGCCGGCGAGCCCGACAAGACGGTGAAAACCAGCATTCACGCGCGCCCGTTTGCCGCGACCGTGCCGAATGCAAAGCTGATCGTGCTGCCGGATCTCGGCCACATGGTGCAGAACGCCGTGCCTGATCTCGTGAAGGCGGAGATCGAGACGATGATCGGCAAAATCGTTCCGGCGCAGGCGGCCGCCGATTAGCGCGCTTTCGAGCGAAGCCGAGACCGGTTCGCGCGGAGCTCGAGCGGCCGCCTGTTGCGCGCTTACTGCTTGACCTTCCCGTCCTTGTCGTATTGAGCGATGAACGCCCAGAGATTGTTGATCTCGGTCTCGTTCTTGATGCCGGCGAACGCCATTTTGGTGCCGGGGATCTTGGCCTTGGGGTCCTTGATGTATTCCTTGAAGGTCGCCTCGTCCCAGGTGATGCCGGAATTCTTGTTCGCGTCCGTGTAATTGTAGCCCTCGGCAGTGCCCGATTTGCGGCCGTTGAGGCCGTTGAGCTCGGGGCCGACCTTGTTCTTGGCGCCTTCGCCGATCGCGTGGCAGGCCAGGCACTTGTTGAACGATGTCTTGCCGGCCGCGACATCCTGCGCCATCGCGGCGGGTGCGGTGGCAATTGCGGTGAGGATCGTCAGTGCGCCGAAAGTCAGTTTTGTCATAAGTGTGCTCTTCGTCTCTTCCCGGGTCAGATGGAGGGTCGTGGTTTTGTCAGGTCCGATGCAAGTGGACAAGCCGCGAAGCTTTGACAGGTTTCCAGATAACAGACTTGTCCCAGAGAGAACTTGCGCTGCAACAAAGCAATGCGACCTTCGGAGGACCTACCCAAAGACGGCAAGACATGATTGATTTGCCGAGACAATTCCATCCGTCGGACGAAGGTTCTTAAAATGGCCATCATGATGCCCGCAAGCGATCAGGCCGTGCTGGCGCGTCGCAGCGAAATCGTCGCCGCCCTGCGCGCCATCGTGCCTGGCGAGGGCGTGATCGATACGCCAGCCGAGATGCGGGCCTATGAATCCGACGGGCTCACCGCCTATCGGCAGCCTCCGATGGTTGTGGTGCTGCCCGATACGACCGAGCAGGTCTCGCTCGTCCTGAAATATTGTGCCGCGCACGGCATCAAGGTGGTGCCGCGCGGTTCCGGCACATCGCTGTCCGGTGGCGCGCTGCCGCTCGAGGACGGCGTGCTGCTCGGCCTCGGCAAGTTCAAGCGCATCCGCGAGATCGATTTCGACAACCGCGTCGTCGTCACCGAGCCGGGCGTCACCAATCTGGCGATCAGCCAGGCCGTCGCCCATGCCGGCTTCTACTACGCTCCCGATCCGTCCTCGCAGATCGCCTGCTCGATCGGCGGCAATGTCGCGGAGAACTCTGGCGGGGTGCATTGCCTGAAATACGGCATGACTACCAACAATGTGCTCGGGTGCGAGATCGTGCTGATGAGCGGCGAGATCCTGCGCATCGGCGGCAAATCGACAGAGAATTCCGGCTATGACCTCATGGGCGTCATCACCGGTTCCGAAGGCCTGCTCGGCGTCATCACCGAGATCACGGTGCGCATCCTGCAAAAGCCGGAGACGGCGCGCGCCCTGATGGTCGGCTTTGCAGAGGTCGAGGCCGCCGGCGAATGCGTGGCGCGCATCATCGGCGCCGGCATCATTCCGGGCGGCATGGAGATGATGGACAAGCCCGCGATCCACGCCGCGGAGGCCTTCGTTCATGCCGGCTATCCGCTTGATGTCGAGGCGCTGCTCATCATCGAGCTCGACGGCCCCAAGATCGAGGTCGACGAGCTGATCACGCGCGTCGAGGCAATCGCCAATGGCTGCGGCTCCACCACCTGCCAGATCTCGACGTCGGAGGCCGAGCGCAATCTGTTCTGGGCCGGCCGCAAGGCCGCGTTCCCTGCGGTGGGCCGGATCTCGCCCGACTATCTCTGCATGGACGGTACCATTCCGCGCGGCGCGCTGCCGAAGGCGCTGGCGCGCATCCGCGAGCTCTCGGAGAAATACCAGCTCGGCTGCGCTAACGTGTTCCACGCCGGCGACGGCAATCTGCACCCCCTCATCCTCTACGATGCCAACAAGCCCGGCGAGATTGAGCGCGCGGAGGCCTTCGGCGCCGACATCCTGCGCGCCTGCGTCGAATTCGGCGGCGTGCTCACCGGCGAGCACGGCGTCGGTATCGAGAAGCGCGACCTGATGCCGGAGATGTTTTCGGAGATCGACCTCAACCAGCAGCAGCGGCTGAAATGCGCCTTCGATTCGCAGGGGCTGCTCAATCCCGGAAAAGTGTTCCCCACCCTGCACCGCTGCGCCGAGCTCGGCCGCATGCATGTCCATGCCGGCAAGCTGGCGTTCCCGGATTTGCCGCGGTTCTAGCGGCAACGCCAGATTGCTTTCCGCTCTGAATTTGGATACCGCCTTTTCCCGTGGATACGCTCAAGGTCAGAGACGCCAAAGACGTTGAAGAAGTGGTGCGCGCGGCGATTGCGAGCGAGCAGCCGCTCGAGATCATCGGCCATGGCTCCAAGCGCAGCATTGGCCACGCCATGGCCACCAATGCGGTGCTCGACCTCTCCGCGCTGAATGCCGTCACGTCCTACGAGCCGAACGAACTCGTCATCACCCTCCAGGCCGGCGCGCCGCTGGGCGACGTGCTGTCCCTGATCGATGCCAAGAACCAGCAATTCGCCTTCGAGCCGATGGACACCGCGGCCCTGCTCGGCACGCCGGTATCAGGGACCATCGGCGGCATGATCGCGGCCGGGCTCGCCGGACCGCGGCGCATCCGTGCCGGCGGGGCGCGCGACCACCTGCTCGGCGCGCACGCCGTCTCCGGTTTCGGCGACAGCTTCAAGACCGGGGGCAGGGTGGTGAAGAACGTCACCGGCTACGACCTCTGCAAGCTGCTGGCGGGGTCCTGGGGCACGCTGTCGGTAATGACGGAGGTCACGCTGAAGGTGATGCCCAAGCCCGAGGCCGAGCGTACGCTGCTGCTGCGCGGGTTGGATGATGCCGCCGCAAACAAGGCCATGACCGCGGCGCTCGGTTCGCCCTTCGACGTCTCCGGTGCCGCGCATCTGCCGAAATCAGAGTTCCGGGCCAAGGCCGAGGGGCTCGGCGACATGGCCGGCCAAGGCGAGGCGCTGACGATGCTGCGGCTCGAGGGCATCACGGCCTCCGCCGCGCACCGCGCCAATTCGTTGCGCGAGTTGCTGGCGCCGTTTGGAGCTGCGATTCTGGTCGAGGACGCGGCCTCCGCGGCGCTGTGGGCCACGATCCGCGACGTGCTGCCGTTCGCGGCCGGCGGCGCGCTCAGCGCCTGGCCGGTGTGGCGGATCGTCTGTCCGCCGGCTTCTGGCGCGGCGCTCGGCTTCCAGCTGGCGCGCGAGACGGGGGGCGAATTGATCTACGATTGGGGCGGCGGATTGATCTGGGCCGCACTGCCGCCGAAGGACGATGCGCATGGCGCGGTCGTGCGCGCACGCGCGACTGCGGTCGGTGGACATGCCACGCTGATCCGGGCGAACGATGATGTCAGGCGTGCGGTCGACGTATTCCATCCGCAAGAGCCCGGCATTGCCGCGCTGAGCGAGAGGGTGCGGGCCAGCTTCGATCCCAAGGCCATTCTCAACCGCGGCCGCCTGAGCCGGGGCGCGACCGCATGAAGACCGAATTCTCACTCGCCCAGCTCGCCGACCCCGACATCGCGGAAGCCGACAAGATCCTGCGCGCCTGCGTCCATTGCGGCTTCTGCACTGCGACTTGCCCGACCTATGTGCTGCTTGGCGACGAGCTCGATAGCCCGCGCGGCCGCATCTACCTGATCAAGGAGATGCTGGAGAAGGACCAGGCGCCGACGGCCGAGGTGGTCAAGCACATCGACCGCTGCCTGTCCTGCCTCGCCTGCATGACGACCTGCCCCTCCGGCGTGAACTACATGCACCTCGTCGACCAGGCCCGGGTCCGGATCGAGCAGCGCTATCAGCGGCCCTTGGCCGAGCGGCTGCTGCGCCGGGTGCTGGCTTTCGTCCTGCCGGATCCGCAACGCTTCCGCATCAGCATGAGGCTGGCGCAGCTCGCCCGTCCGCTGGGCGTCTTGTTGCCCACGCCGCGGCCTTCGGCGACGCCCGGCCTGATCCAGCGCCTCAAGGCGATGCTGGCGCTGGCGCCGAGCCAATTGCCGCCCGCCGGGCCGGCCGCGGGCAGCGTGTTCGCGGCGCTCGGCAAGAAGCGCGCACGTGTGGCGCTGCTCCAGGGCTGTGCCCAGCAGGTGCTGGCGCCGCGCATCAACCAGGCCGCCATCAGTCTTCTGACCCGCCATGGCATCGAGGTCGTCCTGGTCCGGGACGAGCAGTGCTGCGGCGCGCTGACCCATCACCTCGGCAACGACCACGATGCGCTGGCGCGGGCTCGCGCCAACATCGCGGCGTGGCGGAAGGAAATGGCCGGCGAGGGGCTCGATGCCATCCTGGTGACGACCTCCGGCTGCGGCACGGTGATCAAGGACTACGGCTATCTCCTGCGCGAGGACACAGCGTTCGCGGCCGATGCGGCGAAGGTGTCGGCGCTCGCCAAGGACATCACCGAATACGTCGCCGGCCTCGAGCTCGCGACGCCGTCACGAGCGGACGGCATCGTCGTCGCCTATCACTCCGCGTGCTCGTTGCAGCACGGGCAGAAAATCACGGGCCTTCCGAAAGAATTGCTTTCCAAGAACGGATTCGTGGTGAAAGATGTACCCGAGAGCCATTTGTGTTGCGGCTCGGCGGGGACCTACAACATTCTCCAGCCCGAGCTTGCGGGCCGGTTGCGCGATCGCAAGGTCGCCAACATCGCGAGCCTCAAGCCGGACATGATTGCCGCGGGCAATATCGGCTGCATGGTGCAGATTGCCAGTGGCACGTCAGTTCCGGTCGTACATACGATTGAGCTTCTCGATTGGGCGACGGGCGGGGCGCGGCCGGCACTGAACGCGCAAGTTTGAGCTTGCAGAGCCTGAACTTTCCTCCCGGGGTGACGACTGCAGACGCCCGATCGACCATTGTTCGGCGGCAACAGGAGGACCACGATGGCGAAAGCGAAGAAGAAGAAAAGCAAGAAGGCCAAAAAGGCCAAGAAGGCCGTAGCGGCGAAGAAGACCGCGAAGAAGAAGGCCGCCAAGAAGGCGACGAAGAAGAAGGCCGTCAAGAAATCTGCCAAGAAGGCCGCGCCGAAGAAGGCTGCGAAGAAGACCGCAAAGAAGGCGGCGGCCAGGAAGGCTGCACCGAAGAAGGCCGCGAAGAAGGCGGCACCGAAGAAAGCGAAGGCAGCGACTGCTTCGAAGCCGTCAGCCCCGGCGCAGGCCCCGGCCCCCGAGCCTGCCGCCGAGACCAGCTGGGCGATGCCTTCGTCTTCTGCGGAATCGGTGCCGGCCGAGGGACAGGGGTAGCAACCCGGCCTCTATCCCCTTGCAAGGGCCAGTCACCAGAAGGGCCGCGGCGCGAGTGCTGCGGCCTTTTTGCATCGCCGTAAGCCCGGCTTGATCGCCACCAGCCCGGCGCAGCCTGATTCGTAACCCAGGTGTCACGCTCCCCGACGATCCCCGGACTTACACGGGGCTGCCGTGCACTTTGGAATGCAAATAATGTGATCGAGAAGCAACACAGGCGGACAACCTTTCGTGAATTGGTCAAAACGCCTAAAAAGTCGGCAGATGCCCGCGCTTTTTGCTTCACGGTTTCTATCCGCCAATACAGATTGTCGCAGTAATGAATTTGCAATCAGGTCGAGCGCCCCGGGGGGCTTCCGGGATCCGACTGGGGTTTAAGAACTGGTGATGGGGATCGAAATGAAAAAAGTGGCATTGTTGGCAACGGCGCTGGCATTGGTGACGACGGGTTCGGCTTTCGCGGCAGACTTGCGTGTCAAGGCGCTGAAGGCCCCGCCGCCGCCGGCCTTCGATCCGTGGGATATCGCTTTCGGCGCCGGCATCACCAACGATTACATCTTCCGCGGTATTACCCAGTCGAACCACAACCCGTCGGTCACGGCCTATTTCGAGCCGCGCTACAACGTCACCAAGGACCTCCAGCTCTATGTCGGTACCGCCGCCGCGAGCATCTCGTTCCCGAACCGCGCTGCGGCCGAGGTCGACATCTACGGCGGTATCCGGCCGACCTTCGGCATGTTCGCCTTCGACTTCGGTGTCTGGGGCTACCTCTATCCGGGCGGAAGCTGCTTCGGCTCGCAGGGCACCCTCGCGCAGGGCAATTGCGGTACTTCGCTGGATAACTCCCAGGGCGCCATCGGCCTTCCGATCAACGGCAACTTCGCCAAGAAGGACGCGAGCTTCTTCGAAGCCTACGCCAAGCTGAACATCGCCATCAACGACCAGTGGTCGGTCGGCTTCAACGAGTACTATTCGCCGAACTTCCTGAACCTCGGCGCCTGGGGCAACTACGCCTCGGTCACGGCCAAGTGGACTGCACCGAGCACGACCTTCGGCGCCAGCGGCGTCGGCATGTATGTGTCGGGCGAGTTCGGCCGCCAGTGGCTCGGCACCTCCGACATCTTCTACGGCATCGCAGGCGATCCGCGGTACGCGAACGGCATCAAGGAGCCGAGCTACAACACCTGGAACGTCGGCGTCGGCTTCACCTACAAGGTGTTTACGCTCGATCTGCGCTACTACGACACCGATCTGTCGAAGGGTGATTGCAACGCCTTCACCAGCGACTTCTCCGCCACCAACTCCAGCCCTGCCTTCGTCACCCCGATCAACGGTGGCGCGAACGCAGCCACGGCTTTCGGCTCCAACTGGTGTAGCGCTGCTGGCGTCGCCAAGCTCTCTGTCGACCTGACGGCGATGACCAACCTGAAGTAAGCTTCGCATCGAGCGAACTTAGCGAGGGCGGCAGGGCAACCTGCCGCCCTTCTGCTTTGTGGGCGACTTGCGTTGACGGCCGCTCGAGATGCCGTCAGGCCGGGCCTGTCCCGGCGAACAACATAGCCGCACAAAGAACGTGGATGCCCGGACCTTCGCCTCGCCGAAGCGGCTTAGGCCGCGCAGGCGGGACAAGCCCGGGCATGACGACGTGGCAGCCGGAGCGGCGTCTCAGCCCGCCGCACTCGGCTCCTTCTCGGCCGGCGCTGCGCCGCCGAGAACGTGGATCGGACCGTCCTTCACCAGCGCCACCTTGCGGGTGTGGAAGGCGTCGAGCGTCGAGCGGTGGCCGATCGAGACGATGGTGGCCTGCGGCAGCTTCTCGGCCAGGAGCCGATAAAGCTGGGCCTCCGACGGCTCGTCCAGCGAGGCAGTGGCCTCGTCCAGGAAAAGATAGTCCGGCATGTGCAACAGTGCGCGGGCGAGCCCGAGCCGCTGCTGCTCGCCGAGCGACAGCGTCCGGTTCCAGTGGCCGTCCTCCTCAAGCCGCCCGGCGAGGTCGGGAAGTCCCACTGCAATCAATGCCTCTCTGATTTTCTCGGGCGCTATGGCGCCGTGTTCGGCCGGATAGATGACGGCATCGCCGAGCGGGCCGACCGGGAAATAAGGACGCTGCGGCAGCATCATCAGCTTGGCTTGTTCGGGGATGGCGATCCTGCCGGTGCCGAACGGCCAGATGCCGGCGACGGCACGAAACAGCGTGGATTTGCCCGAGCCGGATGGCCCGGTCACCAGCACCCGCTCCGACGGTTCGATCGTAAAGGCATGTGACGCGACCAGCGGCTTGCCGTTGGGCAGCTTCACCAGCAGTTGCTCGAACGCGACGGCGTTGCTGCCGCCGGATGACGCGATGCCGATGGTCGGCTCGTGCGCGGCAATGTTGGCGGCCGAACTGACCGCCATCTCGAAGCCGTCGAGACGGGCAACCACCGCGCGCCATTCGGCCAGGGAGCGGTAGGCGGACACGAAGAAGGACAAGGCCTTCTGCACGCTGCCGAAGGCGGACCCGGTCTGCACCATCCCTCCAAGTTGAATCTTACCCGCAAAGTAGGCAGGCGCGGTGAGTATGAAGGGGAAGATGACGGCGGCTTGGGAATAGCTCGCCGTGAAGGCCGTCAGACGCTTGGTCCGGCTCATGATCGCGTACCAGTTGCCGACGACGAAACCATAGCGATGCAGGAGTCGTTGGCGCTCGGCGCCTTCGCCCTTGAGCAGCGCGATCTGTTCGGAGTTCTCGCGCACGCGGACGAGGTTGAAGCGGAAGTCGGCCTCGTAGCGCTGCTGCTCGAAATTGAGGTTGACCAGAGGAGAGCCGATCCAGTGCGTGAGCGCGGTGCCAAAGATCGCGTAGACGAGCGCTGCCCACACCAGATAGCCGGGAATGGCAAAGTCGATGCCGGAAATATGCAGCGGTGCCGCGTTCGACAGGCCCCACAGGATGATCACGAACGAGAACAGCGTGACGATCGAGGAAAGCAGCCCGATGCCGATATTGAGAGTCTGCTCGACGAAACTCCGGACGTCGTCGGTGATGCGCTGGTCCGGGTTGTCGGCCGCATCGCCCTTGAGCTGCATCTGGTAGTGGGTCGCGCTATTCAGCCATTCGCCCAGATAGTGACGCGTCAGCCATTGTCGCCAGCGAATCTGGAGCCACTGATTGAGATAGAGTTGGTAGACGGAGAGCGCCACGCTGGCGCTTGCGAGCAGTGTGAAGACGCCGAGTTCCCGGACGAAGCCGTTCCAGTCGCGCTCCTGGAGGTCGTTGTAGAAGCGGCTGTACCACTGGTTCACCAGCACGTCGATGGCGACCAGCAGCAGTTCGATCACGATCACCGCGGCAAGCAGGCCGCGGCCGGCCCATTTGTCCTCCGATCGAAAATAAGGGATGGCGATTCGCCAGACGATCGCGAGCGTGGCGCGGATGTTGTTCACAGAGCTGGGTCTCCTCAGGGGATGTGCACAATGCCCAGAGCCAAATAGCTGAGCCGATGGGGGAAATGGAGGCGCTTAGACTAAAGTCGGAAATTCTATAATTTGCGTTGGATTGTCGCAGCAACCCTAGCATGGTGCCTGCGGCGCTGGGTCGAGTCCCACGGGATTTCGCGAGCTTGTGAGCGGATGGAACCGCCGCATGCGCGAGGCCTCGCGTCAAATTCGGGATTTGTCGCTTGCGACATCAAGCAGGACCGGCTCTCCACGCGGGCCGCCTGCGGCCAACATGCGTGGGGAGCAAGACCATGTGGAACCAAATCTATGATCCGCTCAACAGCCCGGTGCTGTCGACAATCGCGGCGGCGGTGCCCGTCGTCACGTTGCTGGTTCTGATCGCGAGCGGACGGGTTCAGGCGCATATCGCAGCCATCATCGCCGTGATCCTGACCAATCTGGTCACGATCTTCGTTTTCACCATGCCGGCGAACATGTCGATCCGCGCATCGGTGCTGGGCATCGTGACCGGGTTCTTCCCCATCGGCTGGATCGTGCTCAACGTCATCTTCCTCTATCAGGTGACGGTGGCCACGGGGCGTTTCGAGCTGCTGAAACGCGCCGTCGGCGGCGTCACGGAGGACCGGCGGTTGCAATTGCTGCTGATCGCGTTCTCGTTCGGCGCGTTCTTCGAAGGCGCCTCGGGCTTCGGCACGCCGGTGGCCATTACAGGCGCGGTGCTGATCGGGCTCGGCTTCTCGCCGCTCGCAGCGTCCGGCCTGTCGCTGATCGCAAACACCGCGCCGGTCGCCTATGGCGCGCTGGGCACGCCGATCCAGGGCCTTTCCTCCGTCACCGGGCTCGACCCCTATATCCTGGGTGCGATGGTCGGCCGGCAATTGCCGTTCTTCTCGCTGCTCGTGCCGTTCTGGGTGGTGTGGGCCTTCGCCGGCTGGAGGGGCATGAAGGACGTCTGGCCGGCGATCCTCGTCACGGGCCTGACGTTCGCGATCCCGCAATTCGTGATTTCGAACTACATCAACCCCTGGATCGTCGACATCGGTGCGTCGCTGATCTCGATGGGGGCGTTGATCCTGTTCCTGAAGGTATGGCAACCGAAGCAGCTTTGGCTGTCCCCCGCGCTGCGTGGCCGCGATGAATCGGCCGCCACCATGGCTGCGGCCAGGCCGCTCGACAAGACGCCGCTGACGCAGAAGGAGATGTTCGACGCGCTGTTACCGTGGATCATCGTCTGCATCGTGATGCTGATCTGGGGCAGCGGTGCCTTCAAGACCTGGGCGAACGCGATCTTCGTCTGGAACTATCCGGTGCCGGAGCTGCACCAGATGATCAACAAGATGCCGCCGGTCGCGCCGGGACCGACCAAGGAGAGCGCGGTGTTCGCTTTCACCTACCTGTCCTTCACCGGCACGGGCATGCTGATCGCGGCGATCATCTCCGGCGTTCTGATGGGCGTCGGTCCCGGAAGGCTTATCGCCCAATACGGCCGCACCATCCGGCTCTGCGCGATCTCGCTGATCACGATTTCGGCGATGCTCGCGATCGGCACGCTGACGCGCCTGTCCGGCGTCGACGCGACACTCGGCCTCGCCTTTGCCGCGACCGGTGTGCTCTATCCCTTCTTCGGCACGCTGCTCGGCTGGCTCGGCGTGGCGCTGACGGGATCGGATACGTCGTCCAATATCCTGTTCGGCAACCTCCAGAAGATCACTTCCGAGCAACTCGGCCTGTCGCCGATCCTGATGAGCGCGGCGAACTCTTCCGGCGGCGTGATGGGCAAGATGATCGACGCGCAGTCGATCGTGGTCGCCTCCACTGCCACCAACTGGTACGGCCATGAGGGCACCATCCTGCGGTTCGTGTTCTGGCACTCGATCGTGCTGGCGTGCCTCGTCGGTCTCCTCGTGACGTTGCAGGCCTATGTCTGGCCGTTCACGGAGATGGTCCTGAAATAGCGGTCGCCGCCGCCAGGCGGCGCAAATCCCCGCGAGGTTCGCCTCGCGGGGATTTTTTTGCGCCTGCGTCGGCCATGGGCGAGCCTTCTCAATGCACCCGCTGTCTTATAGAAGGTGCGGCGAGTCAGGTCGGTCGAGAGGTCTCATGGTTTCGCTCCAGCGATGGGTGTGTGCGGCGGTTGCAATGCTTGCGATGTCGACGCTCGCGCGGGCCCAGGAGGGGTTTCCCTTCGGCACCGAGATGACGCTGGAAGCGTTGCCGCAAGCGGGCTCCAAGCGGATTCCGAACATCGAGATCGGCGACCATGGCGAAGTCGTGCTGGAGCTCTGGTGCAAGGGCGGCAAGGGCTAGTTCTCGGTCGCCGGCAACACCGTGATCTTCGTTCCCGGACAGATCGAGGACCGCAACTGTCCGCCGGCCCGGGCGCAAGCCGACGACGAGCTCGTCGCAGCGCTGAGCAGCGTCGAGACCTGGAAGCGCCAGGGCGACGTACTGACGCTGGCAGGTCCCAAGCCGCTGCGCTTCAGGACGACGGGGAACTGACCGTCAGGGTCATTCCGGGTTCGACGCTGGCGCGTCGCCCCGGAATGACAAAGTCACTTCCACACCGACTTGTCGGCGTCCCAGTGCTGGCCCTTCAGCTCCCTGGCAAGCGCCTCGATCGAGCCATTGTCGTCGGGCAGGTCGCCTTCCTCGTCCAGGCTGGCATCCTCGGACAGGTTGAGCCTCGCACCGCTGCCCTCGTCCGCGGTCGTGGTCGCGGGGCTGCCGATCCAGAGCATGAGCTTGTCGGTGGTGCCCGGCCTGTCCGGCGATATGAGCCCTGCGACCTCGATCGTGTCCGTGAGCTCGAGAGCCGGGAAATCCGGATTGGGCCGCTTGAACACCAGCTTGAGCTTGCCGGTCGCGGGGTTGACGTTCTGCGAGACCGGCTTTGCCCCCAGCGTCCGGCTCAGCACGTTCGCGACCGCGGTTGCGAGCTTGCCCTTGTTGACCTTGTCGCCCTCGCGCCAGTCCGCCGCGGGAAAGCGGATGGTGCGGTCCATCTCGACCATGCCCGCGGTCCAGCCTGCCGCCGTGACGCCGGGCGTCGTCTTGAACTTGGACAGCAGCGCACCTGCGCGCTCGGGATCGACCGACATATTGATGGTCTGCTCGCCCGCGCGCAGCGCCTCGCAGCCGACATTGAGGCTCGCCAGCGTCACCTCGACCTCCTGGCCCTTCAGGCTCTTCAGGAACTCGGTCGCCGCATCGAGCTTGACCTTGACCGCAATCGCCTCCGGCGAGACGTCGGTGAAATCCTTCGGCTGCGGCGTGATGCCGTCGTCGGAGCTCTGACTGTCCAAGAATTCCTTTTCGCTCAGATCGGAATTGTCGGGCGAGGTGACCTCCGTCACCGCCTGGCCGATCGCGATCTGGCCGCGGAACTCGAACGTGTCGCCGGACGGCTTGCGCGTCAGCTTGACGGTGACCGGCGACTTCTCGCTGATGCTCTGCGCCGTTCCCGTCAACGTCTGGCCGGCGACCTGGAGATTGACGACGAAGCGATCCTTGCGGTCGGAATTCTTCGCGATGGGGTAGCAGACGTCGAGCACCGCCGCGGTGACCATCTTGCCCTGGCGGGTCTCCTTCAGGATCACGTCGGCATTGCCGTCCATCAGCCCGTCGAGGGAGGTGAAATAGCGCGTCTCGGTTCCGCCCGGCGACACCGCCTTCGGCGACAGCTTCATCTGGGCGGAGGCGGGCTCGGGCGAGACGGCGAGCAGAGCCGCCAGGAGGGCAGTCGAACAAACCAGAAGAGCGCGCATCGACGAAGACCTCGGGCAACGGGCATGATCCGGAAAAAGTGTGAAGCGGTTTTCGAGAGGATCATGCCCAGACAGTTAGAATCGGCGCCACCGTAGTGGTTTTTGGCTGCCGGTTGAATTGGAAAGCGGAGAGGCAGGGTCGGCAAAAAAGAAGGCCGCCCGGAGGCGGCCTTCGCAACATTGTCACGGGAGGGAGGCTTAGAAGCCGCCCATGCCGCCGCCGGCCGGCATGGCGGGCGGAGCTTCCTTCTTCGGCGTTTCGGCGACCATGGCTTCGGTGGTGACCAGGAGGCCGGCGACGGAGGAGGCGTCCTGCAGAGCGGTGCGCACCACCTTGGCGGGATCGATGATGCCCTTCTCGACCATGTCGACATAGTCCTCGGTCTGGGCGTCGAAGCCGAAGGTCTCGGACTTGTTCTCCAGAATCCTGCCAACCACGATCGAGCCTTCGACGCCGGCGTTCTCGGAGATCTGGCGGATCGGGGCTTCCAGCGCCTTCAGCACGATGTTGATGCCGGCCTGGACGTCGGCATTGGCGTTGGAGAGGCGGCCCACGGCCTTCTTCGCGCGGAGCAGCGCGACGCCGCCGCCGGGGACGATGCCTTCCTGCACCGCGGCGCGGGTGGCATTGAGCGCGTCCTCGACGCGGTCCTTCTTCTCCTTGACCTCGATCTCGGTCGCGCCGCCGACGCGGATCACCGCGACGCCGCCGGCGAGCTTGGCAAGGCGCTCCTGCAGCTTCTCGCGGTCGTAGTCCGAGGTGGTTTCCTCGATCTGGGCCTTGATCTGGCCGACGCGGGCCTCGATGTCGGGCTTCTTGCCGGCGCCATTGACGATCGTGGTGTTCTCCTTGTCGATCACCACCTTCTTGGCCCGGCCGAGCATCTTCACCGTGACGTTCTCGAGCTTGATGCCGAGTTCCTCGGAGATCAGCTGGCCGCCGGTGAGGATCGCGATGTCCTCCAGCATGGCCTTGCGGCGGTCACCGAAGCCCGGCGCCTTGACGGCCGCGACCTTGAGGCCGCCGCGGAGCCGGTTGACGACCAGGGTGGCCAGCGCCTCGCCCTCGACGTCCTCGGCGATGATGACGAGCGGCTTGCCGGACTGCACCACGGCTTCCAGCACCGGCAGCATGGCCTGCAGGCCCGAGAGTTTCTTCTCGTGCAGGAGGATGTAGGCGTCCTCGAGCTCGGCGGTCATCTTCTCGGCGTTGGTGACGAAATAGGGCGAGAGGTAGCCGCGGTCGAACTTCATGCCCTCGACGATGTCCACCTCGGTCTCGAGCGACTTGTTTTCCTCGACGGTGATGACGCCCTCGTTGCCGACCTTCTGCATCGCCTGGGCGATCATCTTGCCGATGGCGGTATCGCCGTTGGCCGAGATGGTGCCGACCTGGGCGACCTCGGAGGAGGAGGCGACCGGCTTGGCGCGCTTCTCGATGTCCTTGATGACGGCGGCGACGGCGGTGTCGATACCGCGCTTGAGGTCCATCGGGTTCATGCCGGCGGCAACCGCCTTGGCGCCTTCGCGCACGATGGACTGGGCCAGCACGGTCGCGGTGGTGGTGCCGTCGCCGGCGAGGTCGTTGGTCTTGGAGGCGACCTCACGTACCATCTGGGCGCCCATGTTCTCGAACTTGTCCTCGAGCTCGATCTCCTTGGCGACGGTGACGCCGTCCTTGGTGATGCGCGGCGCGCCGAACGACTTCTCGATGACGACGTTGCGCCCCTTGGGGCCGAGCGTCACCTTGACGGCGTTGGCGAGAATGTCGACGCCGCGCAGCATGCGATCGCGCGCGTCTCCGGAAAACTTGACGTCTTTGGCAGCCATGGTGTGCAATCCCTCGTGTTGCGTGATGTGTCTTGTTTTATGTGCTGTGCGGCGCTCTCTCTGTCATTGCCGGGCTTGACCCGGCAATCCATCATCTAGCGAACAATGATGGATGCCCGGATCGCCTGGATCCGGGCACGACATTCAGCGGCCGTTCAGGCGGATGGCCTTAGGCCAGCACGCCCATGATGTCCGACTCCTTCATGATCAGGAGCTCTTCGTTGTCGATCTTGACCTCGGTGCCCGACCACTTGCCGAACAGCACGCGGTCGCCGACCTTGAGGTCGATCGGGATCAGCTTGCCGGTCTCGTCGCGGCCGCCGGGGCCGACGGCGACGATTTCGCCCTGCGAGGGCTTTTCCTTGGCGGTGTCGGGAATGATGATGCCGCCCTTGGTCTTTTCCTCGGCGTCGATACGTTTGACCACGACACGGTCATGCAGCGGACGAAATTTGGATTTAGCCATGACGTTTCCCTTTGGAGGCTCGCTTCGGAAGGAGTGGAAGTCGGTGGGGCGGCGCTTCCGTCCAACCCCTATCCCGAGGGTCGAACGGCGCGCTTAGCAATCGGGCTTTCCGAGTGCTAATAGTGGGCTCGGAAATATGGCTTGGCCGCGATCCTGTCAAGCAAAGGTGGTTAAGCGATTGTTGAGGCGGATATAGGATGGTGGCATTGGAAACTCGGTCGGGGCGCCCGCGTCCAGCAGGACGTCATTGCTCCGGCAGCGGTTTTGCGCTTGGCTGCGGGAGGGGTGCGGCCAGGGTCTTGTTGGGGGGAATGCCATGATCTGTTCGGCTCACGCGCGCACGGTTGCCAATCTGGCCGCCGCGTCTTGTCTGGCGCTGTTGCTGGGCGCCTGCGGCGGCGGCTTCAACCTGCCGTCCCTGACGTCTTCCCCACCGCCGCCCGAGGCCGAGCCCGGCGTCGCTCCGGAAATGCCCGCCACAATCCGCGCCGACGAGATCGTCGGCCGGTGGGGCCTTGCTTCGTTCCAGAACCCGGCCGACCGCGCCCGCACCGAGAAGATGGCGCGCGAGCAGTGCAAGAATCCCTACGTGATCACCGCCGGTTCCTCCGGCGGCGTGATCATGCATCTGGCCGACCAGGCAACGCCGCAGGAGCTGCGGCTGAAGGGCTCGCCGAGCGGCAAGAACTATATCGGGCCGGCCGGCCCGACCCCTGGCGACCAGGACCGCGAGATCGTCTCCTTCGACGGCCGCGTCATGATCACCCGCTTCATCGACAAGGACGCCGCCACCCGCTACGGCAACATGGTCTACGTCCGCTGCGCGCCGCGGGCGTGAAGTGGCCTCCGGCCTAACCCTTCGCTCCTCGCACTGACGACAAACAAAAACGCCGGTCCCAGGACCGGCGTTCTTCTTTTCCCGTAATCCGCGTCCGCTCAGTCGAACAGCGCGTCGATGTCGTCCTGCGAGGCGTGGCCGACGTCGCCGGCGAGCTTGGGGCCGTTGAGCAGCTTCTCGTCCTCGCTGCGATTGTCGACATGCGCGTGTGCCGGCACGTGCGCCTTGATCGCGTCGACGCCGCCCCAGATGTCCATCATCGCATTGATGTGCTGCTCGATGAACTTCATCGTGGCCATGACCTTGCTGATGCGTTGGCCGGTCAGGTCCTGGAAATTGCAGGCTTCGAAGATCGAGATGACGCGTTCCTGGATGTCGTCGGCGAGCCGCTTCTGCTGATCGACCGAGTCGACCTTGGACATGGCGGTCGCAGCCTGGTCGATCGATTCCGCGGCTTCGAGGATCTGCTGGGTGGCCTGCTCGGTGCCGCCGACCACCGCGCCGAGCTCGCCGTTGACCTTGGCCATTTCGCCGCCGTCGAAGCTCTTGCCGTGCAGCGTCGCGATCTCGCGCTTGGTGCGGTCGATGGCGTCGTGGATGAGGTCGAGCTCGACCTTCAGCTTCTCGCACTGCTCGATCTGCGCCCGGTAGGTGTCGAGCATGGCACGCGCTTCGGAAAGCTCGTGGGCCGTCGAGGCGTCGATCGCCGCCATGGCTGCGCTGCCGGACAGCGGCGCGGCGACGACACTCTTCGCCATCTGCGCGCGGATCGCGCGAAGCTCGGCCATGATTTCGCTGTGCATCGGACCTGCCTCTTCATTCACGTCCAGAACAGGCATCTCGCCACTGACGATGTCTTCGACGCGAAAACGCTTGCGGTGAACAGCCATCAGGATACTCCCCCCACCTCACTCACGCGTATTTGTAGGCAGAACGGATTTAACACGAAGTTCACAGCGGGAACTGCCGATCGGCTGCACGCGACGCGGCGCAAGGAAGCGATTAACCATCACCGCGTGGCATTCATCGAAAATAAACGCTGATCGCCAAATTGCAGGCGCGCTCGCGACGTGGTGAATCGGAACGGGGTCTGCGTTTACCAAACAAAACGGCTTTTGCTCTTTATTGACCACGTCGCGGGCGCGGATCACGACCGGCTCCACGATGCATGTGATCTAGACGAAACAGTACAGAGTACGTCGATGTTCAAGAAAATGTCTGTCGCGCTGCTCGGCAGCGCTTGCACCTTCATGGCCGGCGCTGATCGCGCCGCGGCTTTCGACAATACGGTGCCGAACGATCCGCCTGCGGTGCTCTACCAGCCGCGCGTGCCGCCGGCGCCGGTGCGCGTCGCTTCCAACTCCAACATGGGCGGCGGCTTCATCGAGTTTCTGTTCGGCGACGGTCCCGGCCGCGGTCCGGCCTATGCGCCCGAGCGGCCGGTGTATCAGCAGCAGCCGGGCTATTACGATCAGCGCCGCCTGCCGCCGATGGGCGAGCCGCAGATGCAGGGGGGGTATCAGCAAGGCGGCTATCAGCAAGGTGCGCTCGAGCAGGAGCCGGTCGGTGCGCGGCAGCGTCCGTTCGACCCGAAATTCGAGAAACAACTCGTTGACTATAACGGCAAGGAAATTCCCGGCACGATCGTGGTCGATACGCCGAACAAGTTCCTCTATCTCGTCGAGGGCAACGGCCGGGCGTTGCGCTACGGCATCGGTGTGGGGCGTCCCGGCTTCACCTGGTCCGGCGTGAAATCGATCACAGCCAAGCGCGAATGGCCGGCCTGGACGCCGCCGGCCGAAATGCTCGCGCGCCGCCCCGATCTCCCCCGGCACATGGAGGGCGGACCGGAAAACCCGCTCGGCGCCCGCGCGATGTATCTGGGATCGACGCTCTACCGCATTCACGGCTCCAACGAGCCCTGGACCATCGGCACCAACGTCTCCTCCGGCTGCATCCGCATGCGGAACGAGGACGTCATCGACCTCTACGGCCGGGTGAATGTCGGCACCAAGGTCGTGGTGATGTGACCGCCTGAGCTACGAAATGAAGACGGCCGCCTCGTGGGCGGCCGTTTTTCCATCATGCGCTGGGCAGATTTACGCGTAATCGCTGCCGCCGTCGTCATCGCCGAAGTCGCTGTCGTCGGCCATGTCGACGTGGTCGTCATGATCGTCGTAGTTCTGGTCATTGTTGGTGCGGTCGTCGTTCGAGGCCTGGTCGAGAAAGCCCTGGCGGGAATCCCGGTTCGATCCGATGTCGTTGAGGCCCGCATCGCGCGAGAGCGATCCGCCGGACTGGTCGCCGCTGCCGCCCCAGGGGCTTCCACCGGCGCTGCGATCGCCGAGCGAATTGCCGTCGCCGAAGCCTTGCTGGTGCGATCCGCCGCCCATCATGCCGCGAATGCTGGAGAGCAGCAGCGAGCCGCCGACGACGCCGGCCGCGGCCGCCGCGGCGGTGCCCAGGAACGAGCCGCCACCGCCGCCCGCAGGCGGGGCGCCGTAGCCTTGCCCCGGACCCTGTCCGTAAGGCGGCGCGCCGAAGCCCGGCTGAGTCTGCATCGCCTGACCGGTGTTCCACGCCGGCCGCGACTCCCGCGGCGGCACGTTCGGCACCGAGCCACGCGCCGGGCCCCCGCCGAACAGGGACTCCCGCATGGTGTCGAGGAAGCCGCCGGCCTGGGCGGGCTCGGGCGACTGGGCGGATTCGAGCTCCTGGATGCGATTGTGGGCTCGCTTCAGGGCTTCGTCCTGCAACAGCGTGGTCTGCACCAGCGCATAGACGGCGCCGGGCGCCTTTCGCAGTCCGTCGGAGATCGCAGCGACCGCATCGGGATCGCGCGGTGCGTTCTCCAGCTTGGAAAGCCGGTCAAAAAGGTCGTCGACGAGCTGGCGTTCCTGCGGCGTCATGATCTTTCTCCTTCGCGCGAAACAAGCGCGAGGGGAGATGTAGGGTTCCATTGTGGCCCCAACAGTCCTGGCCGGATTAAATTTCAGTATGCGACAAGCTGCCTCCCGGTCCGCTTTCGCCGGCTTCATCCCAGTGTCACGTTGCTGTCCGCCAGCAGGCGCGGGAAAGCATCCCCGGCGAGATAGGCATGTTCGCGCTCGCGCACGTCGGTCATGGGATCGAGGCCGGTGAGAACGTCGTCGACGAAGCCGGGATGGCACATCACGAGGCCGCCGTCGGGGAGCCCTTCCAGGAATTGCCGCATCAGCGCGCCGAAATCGGCGGCGCGCGTAAAATCATAGGCGCCGGCGAATCCGGGGTTGAAGCCGAGGCCGGCGCCGCCGGCGCGGCGGCGGAATTGCGCGCTGAGACCATCGAGCACCAGGGCTTTGGGGGAGGCCAGCCGCCGCCTCAGCGGAAGATTGCGCCCGCCTTGGCGCACCCAGGCGTTTGGCGCAAGCTCGACCACCGCATCGACGAAGCCGTCGCGCACCTGCGGGAAAAGCTGCACATGCTGATGACCGTCGGCGAAGTCGGGGGCGCGCCCGAACGCGTTCATGAACGCGGCGAGCTGCGCCTTGACCTCGTTGCGGATGAACTCACGGTCGAGCCGGCGCATCAGTCCAGCACGCAGCAGTTTTGGAAACGGCATGAACATGTCGCCGTCCAGAGGACGGTAGTGCATGGTCAGGGGGCGGAACGGCGCCGACAGCGTCACATGCAAGCCGATCGCGCAGCGCGGGCTTTGCCTTGTCGAAGCCTGCAGCGCCTCGATCTCGCTACGCGCGATCGCAGGACCCACCATCATTACCGAGGTGGCGTTGAGGCGGCCGCGTTCGATCAGGTCGCGGATGGCGCGGTTGACGCCCGGGCTGATGCCGTAATCGTCGGCGCAGAGCCAGATTTGTCGCGGCGGCGCGGCCGCACTCATTCGGCCGCCGTCCTGCTCGCCGCGTCGTCGCCCTTGCTGGCTTCAGATAGCTTTTCGCTGTGCTCGGCGACGAAATAGATCGGCCGCGCCTTCAGCTCGGACAGGATCTTGCCGATATATTCGCCGACGATTCCGATCATGATGAGCTGCACGCCGCCGATCGTCATCAGGCCGATCACGAGCGAGGGATAGCCGGGCACCTGCTTGCCGGTCGTGAACACCTCCCAGAGGATCGAAAGGCCGAACAGGAAGGCACCGCCTGCGAGAATGACGCCGAACAGGCTGGCGAAGCGGAGCGGCGCCACCGAGAACGAGGTCAGGCCCTCGATCGAGAGGCCGAGCAGGCTCGCGGCATTGAAGGTGGTGACGCCATGCGCGCGCTCCGCCGGCTCGTAGTCCACACGGATCTGGCGGAAGCCGATCCAGCTGGCGAGGCCCTTGAAGAAGCGGTTGCGTTCCGGCAGCTGCCGGAGTGCGGCGACCGCGCGCGGCGAGAGCAGGCGGAAGTCGCCGGCATCCTCGGGAATCTTCTGGCGGGCGCCCCAATTGATCAGCGCGTAGAAGCCGTGCACCGCGACCCTTCGCAGGAAGGGCTCGTTGTCGCGATGCGCCTTGGCGGTATAGACGACGTCATAGCCGTCCTCGATCCAGTGCCGCACCAGCTGCTCGACGAGCGCCGGCGGATGCTGGCCGTCGCCGTCCATGAACATGACGGCGCCGAGCCGGGCGTGGTCGAGGCCCGCCATCAGCGCGGCCTCCTTGCCGAAATTGCGCGACAGCGACACCACCTGGACGTCGATCGCCTCGGCCGGCAGCGAACGCGCGATCGCCAGCGTCGCATCCTTGCTGCCGTCGTCGACATAGACGACCTCGCAAGGCAGGCGATAGCGCTGTCGCAGGGTCCTTGCGAGATCGCAGATGCGCTGATGCAGGCCGGCGAGGCCGGCCGCCTCGTTGTAGACGGGGACGACGATCGACAGCCCCTTCGCGGCTGCGCTGGCTGCGGTGGTCGTCATGCCGGATACGTCAGAGCCCAGCGTCATCGATCAAGGTTCCAGAGGTGTTTGGGTCTTCTCAACCGCATATGGTAGCTGCCGTTTGCTGTCGCTACGCTGAACAAAACCGGGGATCACCGCCGCAGGAACGCCTCGAGCTTGGCGAACAGCGGGTTTTCCCGGTCGAACACGTAGTCGAGCGAGACCACCGACACGGTCTCGGCGCCATGTTCGCGCAGGAAGCTCGCCAGCGCATAGAGCTGCCCCGGCGGGCAGTGCAACGTCAGCATGCCTGACGAGGTCGGCCCGCCGAACGGAGCTTCGACGCCGAACCGGCTGTGCGCCTCGCCGAGCAGGGCGGCATCGCATTGCCGGAAGCGGGTGCGGACCTCGCGGTACTTGTTGGCGCGCGCCCGTGCCGCGATGTGATCGAGGATGACGCGCGCGGTCTCGCGCGCCTGCGGCGACCAGTCGGCTTCCTTGGAGGCCACCAAATTGGCCTGGCTGCGCAGGATCACGCCGTCGTCGAGCACCCGCAGGCCGTTGGCGGCCAGCGTCGCGCCCGTGGTGGTGATATCGACGATCAGCTCGGCGCTGCCGGCGGCAGGCGCGCCCTCGGTCGCGCCGGCGCTTTCGACGATGCGGTAATCGGTGATGCCGTGGGCCTGGAAGAATCCGCGGGTGAGGTTGACGAACTTGGTCGCGACCCGCATCCGCATGTGATGCTGCTCGCGGAAGCCGGTGGTGACGTCGTCGAGATCGGCCATGGTGCGGACGTCGATCCAGGCCTGCGGCACTGCGACCACGACGTCGGCATAGCCGAAGCCGAGCCCCTCGATCAGCGACACCCGCTTGTCTGGATCGGCGATGTTCTCGCGCACCAGATCCTCGCCGGTGACGCCGAGATGCGCGAAGCCGCGCGACAGCTGCGCGGCAATCTCGCTCGCCGAGAGGTAGGCGACCTCGACATTGTCGAGGCCCGCAATGATGCCGCGATAATCGCGGGCGCCCCCCGCCTTCGACAGCTTGAGACCGGCACGGGCGAAGAAGGCCTCGGTATTCTCCTGCAGGCGGCCCTTGGAGGGAACGGCCAGAACGAACGGCGCGCTCATGCTTGAGCTCCCACCTTGCGGCCGATCCGGTTCAGCGCGTCCACCCAGACCGAGAAGCCGACCGCGGGAATTGGCTCCACCGATCCGAGTTGGGTCATCAGTCGGTCATAGCGGCCGCCGGCGACCAGCGGCTCGGTGCCGTTGCCCCTGTGATGCAGCTCGAATTCGAAGCCGGTGTAATAATCGAGCCCGCGACCGAAGGCGGTCGAGAAGCGCGTCTGCTTCACGTCGATGCCGCGCGCGGCCATGAAGCCGACCCGGCTTTCGAACTGGTCGATCGCCGCAGCAAGGTCGAGTTTGGCGTCAGTGGTGAGCCTGCGCAGCTCGGCAATGGCATCGTCGGGATTGCCTGATATCGACAGGAAGCGCCTGAGCACAACGATGGCTTCGCGCGGCAGCGCGCCGCCCTTCAGGGTCGATTGCTCGAGGAAGCGATCGGCGATCTCGGCGGTGGTGCGGCCGCCGACATTGGTGGTGCCGGCGATCGACATCAGGTCGGTGACGAAGGCCAGCGCCGCCTTGCGGTCGGAGCCGGCGAGCGCGGCGAGCACGCCCTCATACTCGCTGCGGGTCGCGGTCGTCGCAGCCGCCAGCCGCTCCAGGTCCTGCTCCAGGCTGATCTTGCGGTTGAAATCCTTGACCAGGCGGCGGCGCCACACCGGATAGAGGTTGAGGGCGTCGAGCAGGGAGTTGAACAGCCCGACATCGCCGGTGCGGATCTCGACATCGCGGACGCCGAAGGCGCTCGTCGCCTCCAGCGCCAGCGCCAGCATCTCGGCATCGGCCGCGGCGCGGTCCTGGCGGCCGAATGATTCGATCCCGGCTTGCAGGAATTCGCTGGCCCGGCCGCTGCGGTAGCGAAACACCGGGCCGAGATAGCTGAACCCGGCCGGCTGGCCGGCGCGGCTGGAGGCCAGGTAATCGCGCGCCACGGGGATGGTCAGGTCCGGACGCAGACAGAGCTCCTCGCCGGAGAGGTCGGTGGTGAGGTACAGGCTCTTGCGGATGTCTTCGCCGGAGAGGTCCAGGAACGGCTCAGCCGGTTGCAGGATGGCGGGCTCGGCCCTGACATAGCCGGCCTGCGCGAACGACAAGAGCAGCGTATCCGCCCAGGCGGCGGAGCCGGCAGCATTTGAGGTGGCAGTGGCGGTCATAGAGGGGTCCATCGTCCCGGCGGAACCGGGCAGGGGCAGGAGGCGAATTGGCGCAGCCCTTAGCATGGCCCGAAAGGGGTTTCGACCTCCAAAGGATCAATCGCTTAACGAACCGGGAGCGTGGGCCGCCTGCGACAGGGCAGGGAAACAGGTCACGCTCTGACTTGAGACCAAAGTACCATAATACCCCTAATTGGGCTGGCTTTGTTCGCCAGACATTTCATTCGGCCAGGGGAGGGAAGTCCTGGCCGGGTCGACCGATGGTGTGACGGTCACGGCAAGCACCGACCCTGGCGCGGTGCACTCCGCGTCCTCTGCCAGTTGCTCGGCCAGTTCGAGCACCCTCTTCCGTCCGCCGGAATCGGTGAGGCGGAGAAATGCTTTGATGAGCCGCAGCTCCTCGCATTGCCTCGCGCCCGGCAGAACATCGTCATTCATAATCGTGTCTTCCATCGCGATCGCCACGTCGATGTCGCCCGCATCATCGAAGCGCTGACGTCGCGGAAGCCGTCGGCGCATGAGGGCTCATGGCCGCCGAGCGTCACAATGAAAAATTGAGAACCACAGGCAAGTCGCCCCATACTCATTTTGGGTATGGCCGATGATCCGCTCGCCGTGGCCATCGTTTACAAGATCAATACTGGTTTCGATTCATGCGCAATGCTTCAGATATTATCCGGACCGTCTCGCGGCACACGCTGGCTTACATGCTGTTCTCGATGAGCGAGTTGTTCCGGCACTACGACGAATTCGATCCGCTGGACCTTCTGATCATTCATGCGGTCCTGAATGCCAATGTCATCCACGTGATGAACGATCCGGCGTTGGACGAGAGATTTTCGAGCATTCATGCCGTCGAGCCGGATGTGATCAAGCAGGGGGTCTCGCGCGCCGCACTCTCCCGCTTCCTCAGCCTGCCGCTGGAGACGGTTCGCCGCCGCGTGACGGGACTGAAGAGGCGGAAGATCCTTGCCGAGACCAAGGCAGGACTCATCGTGACCGAGCAGAACGCATTCAGGTTTGGAAACAACCACGAACTTCAGAAGACCAACATGCTGTTGCTCACGAAGTTGCTTCGCGATCTCAGGCGTGCCGGCATTAGCGGGCCGGATGATCTGCGCACCGCCAGGGGCGCGGCGTCCGCAAGGAAGGCAAAGTAAGCGACACCACATGGATCAAGGCCATCTCGATACTGCGCGCGACGGAGCGCGCGAGCTGGCGACGGACCGCTTCATGTCCTTCCAGAAGCTCAAGCCGTCGTCGGCCCTCGAGCTCGAGGCATATGACATCGACCATTTCGGCGAGACCGAGAGATATGCCGGCGCGTCCAGCATGCCGTTGTCGGGCGGGGCGACGGCAATCATGCGGGCTCGACTGAGCCTGCCGACCCTCACTCTCTCGCTGGTGAAGAGCTTCCCGAGGATCGTTCGCGGCTATCAATTGACGGATGCCGCCGCCGTCGTGGTGCCGATGGATCACGTGACCTCGGCCCGCATCAACGGCCAATCGATGGGCAGTTCTATCGTCGTACTGAAGGGCACCTCTGATTGCGTGGTGTATGAGCCTGAGGGGCGCCTGATGGCTGTCGTGTATTTCGCTCCGCCGCAACGCGAGCCGTGGGTGCAACTGACGGATGGCTATCATCTGGTGAACCCGGCTGCGGACGCACTCGCCTCGCTGCGCCATCTCGTCTCGGTGACGCTGGAAATCGCGGCTCATGATCCGGACTTCCTGAACCAGCCGATGTCGCTGACCGCCGTCGAGCAGTCCCTGCTCGGCGCGATGGAAGCTGCGCTGCGCACCGGAGAGAGTGGCGGCCCGGTGTCGTCCGTGACGGATGGCTACCGGCGGATCGTCGCGGACATGGAAAGGCTGATCCGGCAAGATCTGAGCGTCTGGCACAAGACGACCGAGATGGCCAAGCAGGTGGGCGTGTCCGTTCGCACGCTACAGAGCGCGACACAGGCCATCTGCGGCATGAGCCCGCACCGCTACAGCCGAATTCTGCGACTCTGGTCGGTGCGCAAGCAGCTACGCAGCGGACCGGGGCAGCGCAGCGTGAAGGCCTGCGCGATCGCAAACGGCTTCTGGCATCTGAGCGAGTTCGCCGCGAGTTACAGGGCGGCCTTCGGGGAGCTGCCATCCGAAACGCTGCACCGCGCGGTGCGGGAAGCGAGCTAACCGCCGCCGCCGCGCCAATCGCCCAGCACCGCCTGCACCAGCGCCAGGGCGGCCACTGCGGCGGTGTCGGCCCGCATGATTCGTGGGCCCAGCGCCAGCCTCAGGATATTGGGCTGCCGCAGCAATAGGGCCCGTTCTTCCTCGGCAAAGCCGCCTTCGGGGCCGATCAACACGTCGATACCTTTGACGGCCTCGCTCGCGCCGCGCAGGCTCTCGACGGGATCCTGGATCTCCGCCGCCTCGTCGCAAAAGATCAGCAGGCGGTCCTGAGGGCGCTGGCTGAGATACCGCGCCAGCGGTACCGGCTCGGCCACGGTCGCGATGCTGAGGATGCCGCACTGCTCGGCGGCCTCGACGACATTGGCGCGCATCCGCTCGGTGTTGACGCGGGAGGCCTGGGTGAACCGGGTGACGACCGGCTGAAGCGCGGCGGCCCCCATCTCGATGGCTTTCTGCACCATGTAGTCCAGCCGGGCATGCTTGAGCGGGGCGAAAACGTAGGTGAGGTCGGCAAGCCGGTCCTGCGGGCGGGTCTGCTGGAGGATGACGAGGCCGTCCGGCCGTTTGCGGCCCTCGATGGCGGCCTGCCACTCTCCATCGCGGCCATTGAAGGCGAGGACCTCGGCCCCTGCGGCCAGCCGCAGCACATTGCCGAGATAATTGCCCTGGTCGCGGTCGAGCGGCACCCTTGCGTCCTGGGCCAGGGGGGCGTCAACGAACAGGCGGGGGGCACGAAAATCGTGGGAAGGCATCGCTTGGGGGTCCGATTGCCGGCCGTTCTTAACCGAAAGGCGCCATTTCGGGGGTAAATATTGCCAGGCTGGTGCGTCCCAGCGCCGCGCTCTCGCCCTATTCCACGGGTTGTTAAGCGCCGGCGGGAATCGTAAAAACGCGAACACGCTGGTTGCGCTTCAATTTGGAAGCCCTGAGCCCCGTAAGCTTCTGCCGGAGAGACCAATTTGATGATCCGTCATTTGATGGTTCCTGTCACTGCCGCAATGGTCACGATGGGCGCAGCCGGCGCCTGTGCGCAAAGCGCATTCCCGGCGCCGCTGCCCAACCAGGCTGCCACCAATTCCCCGTTCCCTCCGGTCAACGGTTCGGCCCCGGCCGCTTCGGTCGGCGCGGCGCCGCAATCGTCCTTTCCGGTCAATGGCGCGGCCCCCGTCGGCGGTGCGGGCGCTTTCAGCGCCGCGCCGCCGACGCAAGCCGGTCCCGGCGAGGACTGCATGAAGGCCTTCGTTCCGCTGCGCGAGGAGGCCGAGAAGCGCGGCAAGCTGATCAAGGCTGCGAGCGACCGTCACGCGCCGCCGGACGAGGCCTGCAAGCTGATCCGCAATTTCAGTCAGGCCGAGACCAAGATGATCAAATACATCGAGGCGAACTCCGCCAAATGCGGAATCCCGCCGCAGGTCGGCGCGCAGATGAAGGACGGCCACAAGAACACCGAGGCCATGGCGGCGAAGGTCTGTAACGTTGCAATGCAGATGCAGCAACAGCAGGCGCGCCCCGCAGGCCCGTCGCTCAGCGAGGTGCTGGGATCGGGATCGGCGCCTGAGGCCAATGTCGGCAAGAAGGGCGGCAGCACCTTCGATACGCTCAACGGCAACGTCCTGACCCGATGAGCGACACATCCGCCCGCGTTGCCGATTCCACCGGCAACTGGGTCGATACGCTGGCCCCGCCATGGGCGCGGCCCTATTTGCGCCTCTCCCGCTTCGACCGTCCGATCGGCTCCTGGCTTCTGTTGATGCCGTGTTGGTGGTCGGCTGCGCTCGCGAGCGGCATGGCGCATGACGTCCGCGCCCTACCGCTCACCATCGTGCTGTTCTTCGTCGGCGCTTTCGTGATGCGCGGGGCGGGCTGCACCTGGAACGACATCACCGACCGCGACCTCGACGACAAGGTCGAGCGTACTCGCTCGCGGCCGCTGCCGTCAGGGCAGGTGACCACGAAGCAGGCGCTGGTCTTCATGGTCGCGCAGGCGCTGATCGGCCTCGTGGTGCTGTTGCAGTTTAACCGATTCGCGGTCCTGACCGGCATCGCCTCGCTCGTGATCGTCGCGGCCTATCCCTTCATGAAGCGCATCACCTGGTGGCCGCAGATCGTGCTCGGGCTGGCCTTCTCCTGGGGCGCCCTGATGGGATTTGCCGTTACCTTCGGACGCATCGATATCACCGCGCTCGTGCTCTATGCCGGTGCGATTTCCTGGGTGATCGGCTACGACACGATCTACGCGCATCAGGACGCCGAGGACGACGCCCTGATCGGCATCAGGTCCACCGCGCGCCTGTTCGGTGCTCACACGCACCAGGCGCTGGTCCTGTTCTACGGGCTCGCGGTGATGCTGATCGGCGTCGCGCTGGCCTCGGCCGATGCGCGCTGGCCGGCCTGGCTCGGCCTTGCCGCCTTCGCCGGGCATCTGGCCTGGCAGATCGCACGCTTGCGGATCGAGAATCCCGAACTGTGCCTGCGCCTGTTCAAGTCGAACCGTGATGCAGGTTTGCTGCTGTTTGCGGGATTGCTGGTGGATGCCGTGATGCGGACGGCGTAATTGGTAGATGGCGTAGGGTGGGCAAAGGCGCTCTTGCGCCGTGCCCGCCATCTCTCAATGATTGATAAAATAAAGTGGGCACGCTTCGCTTTGCCCACCCTACGGCACCTGTGATGGCCGCTTAATTCCGCGCGATGATCTCGAGCTCGCCCATATGAACCGGCAGCTCGCGCGCCATCGCTACGCGCCGGCGCATCAAAAATTTCGGGCGGCGGGCGCGGATCGCATTGGCGCGGCGGCGGCGCGGCGCGGGCTTGCGCGCGCCTTCGTCGAGCTGCGGCAGCGCGAAGATCTCGCTCCAGATCGCCCAGGCCTGCGCGATTTCGTCGGCATCGGCTCCGACCAGCAGCGGGACGGAGAGCGAGGGATCGCGATGCACGAGCACGAGCGTCTGCGCTTCGTCGCCGCCGCGCAAGGCGACGCCGGTGAAGTCGGCGACACGCACGTTGATCGCCATCCTCATGCCGCGCACGGCACGGCGCAGCACGACGCGTTCGCGATGAAGCTCGATCTGCCGCGTATATCCGTCGGCGCGCGGATCATGCGCGTCGAAGCGGACCGGTAGGGAAAGAGGGTCGAGCCGCAGCGAGCGGCTCGACCCGGCGGGATTGGCCCCGCATGTTGCTGTTTGACGCCTCACGGCTTGGTTCTCCCCGCCGGGATTATGTTCCCGGTCGATGCGAGGACCTTAGCGCGGCCCGTTCCGAAACCGCTTAAAAAGGCTGGTTAACCCACCGTCACTGCTCCTCATGATTGACAAGACCTTGGCGCGCATGATTGACGAGACGTTGCGCCGACGTCGCGAATCTGAGCTTCTGCGGGCCGAAAATGCTTGAAGTCCGCGCCATCAGGGCACATCTGTGGGTTCCGGTCCCGACCCCCGCCCCAACAGGATTTCGTTCGTGAACTCTTCCCCATTCGCAAGCTCGAACACAGCCCATCGCGACCTGTTGGATCAGTCCGCGCTCTCCGATCTCGCGCAGCGGCTGGTCGAGGCGGCCAAGCGCGCCGGCGCCGATGCGGCCGACGCGGTCGCGGTGCGCGGTGTCTCGCAAGGCGTCGAGGTCCGCGACGGCCGCGTCGAGGAATCCGAGCGCTCCGAAGGCGACGACGTCGGCCTGCGGGTGCTGGTCGGCCAGCGCCAGGCGGTGGTCTCGACGAACGACGTCAGCGGCGATGCCGTCACCAAGCTCGCCGAGCGTGCGGTCGCGATGGCGCGCGTGGCGCCCGACGACAAATATGTCGGTCTCGCCGATCCCGCGCTGCTCGCGCGCGACTTCCCCGATCTCGACCTGCTCGATCCCGACCTGCCCACGACCGCTGAGCTCGAGCGCCGCGCGCTCGCGGCCGAAGCTGCGGCGCTCGCCGTCAAGGGCGTGACCAAATCCGGCGGCGCGTCCGCCTCCGCCGGCATCGGCGGCATGGTGCTCGTCACCTCGACCGGCTTCCACGGCTCTTACCTGCGCTCCAGCCAGGGCATCTCCGCTACCGCCATCTCGGGCGAAGGCACCGGCATGGAGCGCGATTACGACTTTACCTCGGCGCCGCATGGCGCCGATCTGCTGTCGCCGGAAACCGTCGGCCGCTCCGCCGGCGAGCGCACCGTCGCGCGCTACAATCCGCGCAAGGTCGAGACCTGCAAGGTGCCGGTCGTGTTCGATCCGCGCGTCGCGGGCTCGCTGGTCGGCCATCTCGTCGGCGCCATCAACGGCGCCTCGATCGCGCGCAAGACCAGCTTCCTGAAAGACAAGCTCGGCCAGCCTCTGTTCGCCAAGAACATCCGCATCGTCGACGATCCCTTGCGCAAGCGCGGCCTGCGCTCGCAGACCTTCGACGCCGAAGGCGTCGCAGTGAAGCGGACCGCGCTGGTCGACGAGGGCGTGCTGACGACCTGGCTGCTCGACTGCGCCACCGCGCGCGAGCTCGGCCTCGCCACCACCGGCCATGCCCATCGCGGCGTCTCGTCCTCGCCCTCGCCCGGGCCGTACAATCTGCATCTCGAGCCGGGCACGCCGACGCCGGCCGAATTGATCTCGGATATCAAACAGGGCTTCTACGTCACCGATCTGATCGGCTCCGGCGTCAACGGCGTCACCGGCGATTACAGCCGCGGCGCCTCCGGTTTCTGGATCGAGAACGGCGAGATCACCTATCCCGTCAGCGAGGTCACGATCGCCGGCCATCTGTTCGAGATCTTCAAGTCGATGCAGCCCGCGAACAATCTCGAATTCCGCTACGGCATCAATGCGCCGACGGTGCGCATCGAGGGCTTGACGCTTGGCGGACGCTGACGCGCAACCCCTGGACGCGACCATCCTGGCGCGCGATGCGGCGCTGCTGAAGGAGACGGTGCGGGACGCCGGCGCGCTGGCGCAATCGATGTTCCGGACCGAGCTGAGAAAGTGGACCAAGGGCGCGTCCTCGCCGGTGTCGGAGGCCGACATCGCCGTCAACGACCTGCTCGAAGCGCGCCTGCGGGCTGCGACCCCCGATTACGGCTGGCTGTCCGAGGAGAGCGCCGACGACGCGGGCCGGCTGTCGCGGCGGCTAACCTGGATCGTCGATCCCATCGACGGCACCCGCAACTATCTCGGCGGCCATGACGAATGGTGCGTCAGTGTCGCGCTGGTTGCGGATGCCTCGCCGGTGCTGGCCGCGGTGTTCGCCCCGGCGAGCGAGGAGTTCTTTTTCGCCGCGCGGGGCCAGGGCACGACGCTCAAC
This sequence comes from Bradyrhizobium sp. FW305-F6, assembly GCF_058782905.1. Taxonomy (NCBI): domain Bacteria; kingdom Pseudomonadati; phylum Pseudomonadota; class Alphaproteobacteria; order Hyphomicrobiales; family Nitrobacteraceae; genus Bradyrhizobium; species Bradyrhizobium sp. FW305-F6. Next base: position 148,889 of record NZ_JBYSYD010000006.1, on the reverse strand, counting down.
GACAAGCCGGTGCGCGCGACGCGCGGATCCGAGCTCGACTTCGCCCGCGTCGCCGGCCCGAAGCCGCTGGTCGAGCGGCTGAAGCCGTCGCTCGGCGTGATCAAGCTGCACCGGCGAATCGGTTCGCTGGCGCTGCGGCTGTGCCGGGTCGCCCATGGCGCGCTGGATGCGGCCTTTGCGGGCGGCAACAGCCATGATTGGGATCTTGCGGCGGCCGATTTGATCGTGCAGGAAGCGGATGGTAGGATGAGCGACCTCTCCGGAGAACCCATCCTCTATAACCGCCGGGAAGTGACGCACGGGGTGCTGGTGGCGGCGGGACACGATCGGCATGCGGGCATTGTCGCGCATTTTCGAAACCGGTCCCTGGCCTGAAGCGCTCCGTCGTGCTTGTCGGACACTGCTTTGCCGGGCAGCCCGTTAGGAAGAGAACCCATGCCAGATAGCGCCCCGCAACAACTGCTCCACCTCGTCATCGGCGGTGAGCTCGTCGATCTCAAGGGCAACACCTTCAAGAACCTCGACGACGTCGAGGTCGTCGGCCTCTATCCGAACTATGCCGCCGCCCACGCCGCCTGGCGCGCCAAGGCGCAGAGCACGGTCGACAACGCGCAGATGCGCTACTTCATCGTCCACCTCCACCGGCTGCTCGATCCGAACCAAGAACCGGCGCGTTGAAGAAACTGCTTCGCAATACGCTGCGAAGCAGCTGGTTTCAGCGTGCCGTCGGGGTCCTGGCGGCCGAATATCTGCGTCTGGTCTGGCGGACCAACCGCTTCAGGTTCGATCCGCCCGAGGTCTACGAGCGCGTCGAGCCGCAGCTCCCTGCGATCTTCGCGTTCTGGCACGGCCAGCATTTCCTCACGCCCTTCATCAAGAACCAGGACAAGGCCTCCTATCGCGCCAAGGTGCTGATCTCCCGCCATCGCGACGGCGAGTTCAACGCGATCGCGGCCGAACGGCTCGGCATCGGAACCATCCGCGGCTCCGGCGACCATGGCGGGGCGTTCCATCGCAAGGGCGGTGTGGGTGCCTTCAAGGAAATGGTGCGGACGCTGCAGGCCGGCTGTAATGTCGCGCTGACCGCCGACGTTCCCAAGCGCTCGCGCGTGGCGGGGCTCGGCATTATCATGCTGGCACGGGAATCGGGACGGCCGATCATGCCTTTCGCGATGGCGACCAGCCGCTTCGTCCGGCTCAGGAACTGGGACCGCACCACCATCAACCTGCCGTTCGGGCGGGGCGCATTGGTCGGCATCAAGGAAATCCACGTGCCCTCGGATGCGGATGCCGCCGCGATGGAAGCGTTGCGGCAGGAGCTGGAGGATACGTTGAACGAGGCGACCCGGCGCGCCTATCAGCAGCTCGGCCGCCCGGGGCCGGAAGATGTCTAAATCGCTTCCCATTGCGTTGCCGATCACGCTGCGGATGTACCGGCGCCTGGCTAGCGGCCTCGTGCCGCTCGCGCCCGCGCTGATCAAGCGGCGGCTGAAGCAGGGCAAGGAGGATCCCGCGCGCGTCGGCGAGCGGCGGGGGCTGTCGCGCGACGTGCGGCCGCATGGCCCGCTGGTCTGGATCCACGGCGCCAGCGTCGGCGAGGTGCTGGCCGCGGCCGCGCTGATCGAGCGGCTGCGCGAGCTCAACCTTCGCATCCTGCTGACCTCGGGGACCGTCACCTCGGCCGCGGTCGTGGCAAAACGCTTTCCGCCCGACGTGATCCATCAATACGTGCCGTACGACTCGCCGCGCTATGTCGCGCGCTTCCTCGACCATTGGAAGCCGTCGCTGGCGCTGTTCATCGAATCCGATCTGTGGCCGAACCTGATCCTGGCCGGCGCGTCGCGCCGCCTGCCGATGGTGCTGATCAACGGGCGGATGTCGCCGCGCTCCTTCCCGCGCTGGCGGCGCATGCACGGCACCATCTCGGCCTTGCTGTCGCGCTTCGACATCTGCCTTGCGCAGTCGAAGCTGGACGCCGAGCGCTTTTCCGCGCTCGGCGGCCGCGACGTCGTCACCACGGGCAATCTCAAGCTCGACGTGCCGGCGCCGCCGGCCGACCCCGCCAAGCTCGAGCGGCTAATAGCGATGACGCGCGGACGCCCCATCGTCGTCGCCGCCTCGACCCATCCGGGCGAGGACGAGCTGCTGCTGGCGGCGCATCGCAGCCTCGTCGGGATCTTCCCGCAGCTTCTCACCGTGATCGTGCCGCGGCATCCGGATCGCGGCTCCTCGATCGCGGGCCTGGTCACCGCCTCCGGTCTGAAGCCCGGCTTGCGCTCGCGCGAGGAGCTGCCGACGGCTGCGACCGACGTCTATGTCGCCGACACCATGGGCGAGCTCGGCCTGTTCTATCGTCTCTCGCCCATCGTGTTCATGGGTGGATCGCTGATCCCCCATGGCGGGCAGAATCCGATCGAGGCGATCAAGCTCGGCGCCGCGATCGTCCATGGTCCGCACGTGTTCAACTTCACTGACGTCTACGAGGCGCTCGATACCGGCGGCGGGGCGCGGCAGGCCGACACGCAGGACGCTTTGGTCAAGCAGCTCGGCCTGCTGCTGGCCGAGCCGAGCGTGCGCGACAAGATGCAGCGCGCAGGCGTGGGCGTGGTCGAGCAGCTCGGCGGTGCGCTCGATCGCACCATGACCGCGCTCGAGCCGTATCTGTTGCAGTTGCGGATCGAGATGGGGGCCGCCAATGCGTGAGCCGGCCTTCTGGTACCGGCCACGTTCCCTCCAATCCCACGCGTTATGGCCGCTCGGAGCGCTCTACGGCGCGATCACCGCATGGCGCATGCAGCGCGACGGCGTCGACGCCGGCATTCCCGTGATCTGCGTCGGCAACTACCATGTCGGCGGCGCCGGCAAGACGCCGACCGTGCTGGCACTGACCAGGCTTTTGCGCGAGCTCGGCGAGACGCCGGTCGTGCTCAGCCGCGGCTATGGCGGGCGCCTCGCGGGCCCTGTCATGGTCGACCGCGAGCGACACGATGCGGCCGACATCGGCGACGAGCCGCTGATGATGGCGCGCGACGTCCCGGTTGCGGTGGCGCGCGATCGCCTCGACGGCGTCGCGCTGGCAAAGTCGCAGGGCGCGACCGTGATCCTGATGGACGACGGTTTCCAGAATCCGGCTCTGCTGAAAGACGCCTCGCTGATCGTGATCGACAGCGCGCGCGGCCTCGGCAACGGCCAGGTGTTTCCCGCGGGCCCCCTGCGCGCGCCGCTCGCGGCGCAGCTCGCGCGCACGGACGCGCTGGTGCTGATCGGCGACGGCCATGCCGCCGACGATGTCGCCGCGGAAATCGTAAAACGCAACAAGCCGGCGCTGCGCGCGCGCTTGAATCCGGATGCGGCCTCGCTCGCGCAGCTCTCCGGCAAGCGGGTGTTCGCCTTCGCCGGCATCGGCGATCCCGAGCGCTTCTTCCGCAGCTTGCGTGCGAGCGGCATCGACGTCGCGCGCACGCGCGCCTTCGCCGACCACCACATGTTCTCGGACGACGAGATCGCAGCGCTCACAGCGGACGCAGAGCGCGAGCAGCTCACGCTGGTGACGACGGAAAAGGACCTCGCACGCCTGCGCGGCCGCGCAAGCCTGCCTGACATCGTGCCGTTCGCGGTCCAGCTCGCGTTCGACGACCCGGCGCAGCTCGAGCGATTGATCAGCGATCATCTCTACAAGGCGCGCGAGCGACTGTTCGCGAGGCGATGATCTCGTCGATCTCGTAGGGTGGGTTAGCTCTGCAATTGCGCGAAGCGCAGTTGCAGGGCGTAACCCACCATCTTCGTCCCGCATTTGCCGACGCATGGTGGGTTACGCCGATCAGATGCGCTTCGCGCATCCGCCCCGCTAACCCACCCTACGCAGTTCGCCATTCAGGCGACATTCACAGCAAAGCTTCTATCGATCTGCTGTCGATCAGGAGAATGCGATGAAACGACCGCTTGCGGGATCACGCCTGCTTGAGCGCGCCCGGAAAGTGCCGCTGCAGCACAGCCGCGGGCGTGGCATAGGCCTCCTGCAGATCCACGCTCCAGTACTTCAATTCGTCGAGCGGGATGCGCGCATCGGTGATCGCGCAGCGCACATAGGTTCCCGGCGAGATCACGCGGAAATCGCCGTCGAGATACTGCACCTGCGCTTCGCCATGGCCCGAGGGGCCGAACTTGTTCAGCACGGTCGAAAGTCTCCGCGGAAGGCCGCTCCATGGACCTTGGAGGGCACGATGTGTCGGACGGGATGTAACATAGATGGGGTGGCTTGTCCGCCCGTTAAACCCACCGGTTTGTGATGTTTTGCCGCCGTTTCCGCATGATAATTCTTCAGCTGAACGGGCGCTGGTTCCGGCGCCTTTCGCGGCAGACCCCGATGCGCCTTCGCCTGACTGCCCTGATCCTGACGCTGCTGATGCCGGCCGCGCATGCCGCGCCGGTGCCGCAGCAGGTCGACATCCCGCTGGCGTCGGGCGTCCTGCATGCGCAGCTCTACAAGCCCGCGGGCGAGGGGCCGTTTCCGACGGTGATCGCGCTGCATGGCTGCGGTGGGCTCGCTAGCCATTCCGATCCCGTGCTGCCGCGCTATCGCGCCTGGGCCGAGCGCCTGCTTAAGGCCGGCCATGCCGTGCTGCTGCCCGACAGCTACGGCTCGCGCGATCTCGGTCCGCAATGCCGCGTCAAGGAGATGCACGTCAAGATGCGGCGCGAACGTGTCGCCGACATCGCGGCCTCGCGCGCCTGGCTGATGCAGCAGCCTTTCGTGGCGCGCGACCGCGTCAGCCTGGTCGGCTGGGCCAATGGCGCGAGCGCGCTGCTCTGGGCCGTGCGTCCGCAAGCCGCGCGCCGCGATCTGGAGCCGGACTTCCGCGCCGCGATCGCGTTCTATCCGGATTGCCGGATTTCGGCGGGTTTGGGGTGGAGCGCGCGGGTGCCGACGCTGGTCTTGATCGGCGCCGATGACGACGTGTCCTCGCCGTCGGCCTGCCGCCAGATGGTGGATGGCGCGCGCGGCCGCAGCGCGCTGGCGCGCATCGTGGTCTATCCCGGCGCCGATCACGACTTCGACCGCGCCGGCACGCAGCTGCATGCATCAGCCGAACCTACGGATGCCGAGGCCCGCGCGGAATCGCAGAAGGACGTCGCGGACTGGCTGGCGCGGTGAGGACGATCCAGTAGCCCGGATGAGCGCCGCGACATCCCGGGAAGACTGTTCCCGCATATCGCTTTCGCCTTCGCTCTACCGAGCTACGGCGGACAAGTCGCTCATGCGGGCTACGCCTCTGGCGCGGTGAGGCGGATGAGCGGGCTTGCCATCATTCGACCACGATATCGATTCAACGCAATCGTCATGCGCAACCGCATCACCCTCTTCGCCTCCGCCCTGATCGTCTTCACCGTCGCGATCCTGCTGTTCGAGGCCCACGCCGGCCAGCAGCGTGCGGCGGACCATTGCGGCTTCTGGACCACGATCGACGCGGGACTGTCCTGCCGCTGAGGCGCACCAGTCCGTCACCGTCACCCTGAGGTGCTCGCCTCTTCGGCGAGCCTCGAAGGGCGACGGCTCGGCTGCATCTCGGCGTACATCCTTCGAGGCTCACCATGCGACGCGCTGCGTCGTATGGTTCGCACCTCAGGATGACGGGCTGGCACGCAAAATGCCGCGAGAGCAGAGAGGCGCGCGCCTCAGAACAAGCTGCCCTGGTCCACCGGCTTGGCGACGCGCTTCGGCGCAGTCTTCACATCCTGCACCGCCGCCTTCGCCTGCGCCGGCGCGCGCCTGGCGACCGGTGCCGGCCGATCCGCATCCGCGGTCGCGCCGACACGCCCATCCGCGAACTCGATCTCGACCCGTGCGCCGGGGCCGATCGCGTCAGCCGCATGCACGGGATGCCCGGCCTCGTCGCGCACCAGCGCGAAGCCGCGCGCGAGCACGCTGCGATAGGACAGCGCCGAGAGCAGCTTGCCGCTGTTCTCGACCCGCGTGTCGAGCCGGTGCAGCAGCGTCGCCAGCGCGCGCCCCGCGCGTTCGGCCAGGCGATGCGTGCGCTCGCGCTGGCGGGCAATCGCGTTGCGCTGGGCCTGCGCGTTGGAAAGCTTGGAGGCGCGCAGGCGCACCTCCAGTCCCGCGAAGCGGTCGCGCCGCCGTCGCAGCAGCGCGCGCGCGGAGAGACCAAGCCGCTCGCCGCAAACCGTGAGGCGATGATCGGCCTGCGAGATCTGCCCGTGCAGCACCCGCAGCGTCAGCTTCGAACTCGCCGCGGTAAACCGGCGGAAATGCGCATGCGTGTTGGCCTTGAGGCAGCGGGGCAGGGACGCGCCGGCCGAATCCAGCCGCTGCCGCGGGATCGCGAGCAGATCGCCGGCCGCCGGCAGCGCGCGGGCCGCTGCACGCAGCTCGCTGCGGCGGCTTTCCTGGGCGCGCTGCCAATACGCGCGGGTGCGGCGGCCGAGATCGGCGACCTCGACGAACAATTCGCTGCGCACCGGCACCGCCATCTCGGCCGCGGCCGTCGGCGTCGGCGCGCGCTTGTCGGCGACGAAGTCGATCAGCGTGATGTCGGTCTCGTGCCCCACCGCCGAGATCAGCGGGATCATGCTCTCGGCCGCGGCCCGTACCACGATCTCCTCGTTGAACGACCAGAGATCCTCCAGCGAGCCGCCGCCGCGCGCGACGATGAGCACGTCGGGCCGCGGAATCCTGCCGCCTTCGGGCAGCGCGTTGAAGCCGCGGATCGCGGCCGCGACCTGCTCGGCCGAGCCGTCGCCCTGCACCTTCACCGGCCACACCAGCACGCGGCGGGGAAAGCGGTCCTCCAGCCGGTGCAGGATGTCGCGGATGACGGCGCCGGTCGGCGAGGTCACGACGCCGATCACCTCCGGCAGCCAGGGCAGCAGCTGCTTGCGCGCCTCGTCGAACAGCCCTTCCGCGGCCAGCTTCTTCTTGCGCTCCTCCATCAGCGCCATCAGCGCGCCGATGCCGGCCGGCTCCAGCGCCTCGATCACGATCTGGTATTTCGAGGAGCCCGGATAGGTCGTCAGCTTGCCGGTGGCGATCACCTCGAGCCCCTCCTGGGGCTTGAAGCGCATCCGCCCGTGCACGCCCTTCCAGATCACCGCCTCGATCTTGGCGCTCTCGTCCTTGAGCGCGAAATAGCAATGCCCGGAGGAATGGGCGCCGCGGAAGCCCGAGATCTCGCCGCGGACCCGGACATGGCCGAAGGCGTCCTCGACCGTCCGCTTCAGGGACAGCGACAGTTCGGAGACGGTGAATTCAGGCGCGTTGAGCAGTTGTTCCGCAGGCGGCATCGGCAAACGATTCGGGGTTGTGGGATTGAGGGCGACGTTAGGGATTTTCGCCAGCCGGCGCCAATCGATTCGACGAGTGCGGAACCGCTCTGGGGACGGCTGCTTGACTCGCCTTGTATTTCATATATGAAAGTTAAAAATCATATATGAACAAAGAGAGGAAGCGGACCCGATGACCGTGGCCGATCCCGCCGATCCAGCTCGACGCATGTTTGCGCAGTACCGGCTCAAGCCGAACAGCGGGGTCAATCCGCCCTATTCACCGGCCTATCCCGTCGAGTGGGGCTGCACCCTGCGGACTGTCGAGATCATGACCCGCGTCGCGCCGGGCAAGGTCGCTTCCCTGCTTGCCGACACGCCGTTCGAGATCGCCAGCGATCGCGTCGCCTTCCGCTTTATGCGTTCCCCCGGCCACTCCCTGGCGGTCCACGCGGGCGAGATGTTCGATCTGATGATCTCCGTGCCGGTCCGGTACAAGGGGCTGTTCACCGAGACGCATATCTTCATGTACTGCAGCGATCCCATGGGGATCTGCGCCGGGCGCGAGGTGTTCGGCTACACCAAGAAGGACGCGCACTACGCCTTCGACGAGCACGCCGATGGATCGATCACCGGATGGGTCCGGCGCCGCGGCATTCCGCTGGCCGATTTCGCCTTCACGCCGGATGCATCAGCACCCGTCGTCCGCATCGTCGATGGCGACGAACTGCCGGCCGGCGAAATCCATGTGCGCCGCCTGCCGCATCCCGAGCGGCTCGGCATCGCCTATGCGGACATCGCCTATCGCCGCACCCCGTTGAAATACTCGAAGCCGGTGCCGGGGCGTGCCGCGATGACGCTGCACGCCAGCGAGTACGATCCGATTGCCGATCTCGAGCCGGAAATCCTCGGCGCGCATTTCATGGTGTCGGAGGTCTATGGCGGCGGATTCGAGGTCGAGGACCGGCGGCTCATCGAGCGGCTCATTCCCTGACGACAAGATCAGCCTGCGCGCGATGTACGTGCGGGCGGCGAAGCGGGAAGAAACACGCACGAGGCAAAGGAGGGATTCGACATGGAAGGACGATTTCGGGTGAGCCGCCGCCGGCTGCTGGCCGGCGCCGGCGGATTGGCGCTGGGCATGACGGGCCTCGGCGCACGGGCCCAGGAGACGAAGCCGCTCCGCATCGGCGTGCTGACGGACATGTCCAGCCTCTATGCCGATGTCACCGGCCCGGGCTCGCTGCTGGCGGCGAAAATGGCGGTCGAGGATTTCCAGGCGTCCGGTCCGAAGATGACCCGGCCGATCGAGATCATCAGCGGCGATCACATGAACAAGGCCGATGTCGGCGCCAACATCGCGCGCGAATGGATCGATCGCCAGGGGGTCGATGTCATCGTCGACGCGCCGAATTCAGCTGTCGCACTCGCGGTCCGTAACATCGTGCAGCAGAACAACAAGACGCTGCTGGTGTCCGGCGCCTCGTCGTCGGACCTGACCGGCAAGTCCTGCTCGCCCAATCTCGTGCACTGGACCTACGATACCTACGCGCTCTCGTCGGGCGTCGCGCGCGCCGTCGTCGAGAGCGGCGGCAAGAGCTGGTTCCTGCTCACTGCCGACTATGCCTTCGGCCATGCCATGGAAGGCGACATCAAGAACGTCGTGCAGAAATCCGGCGGCAAGGTTCTCGGCGGGGTCCGCACGCCGATCAACACGCAGGACTTCTCCTCCTTCCTGCTGCAGGCCCAGTCGTCGAAGGCGGAGATCATCGCGTTGATCAATGCCGGCGGCGACACCATCAACTCCATCAAGCAGGCGGTCGAGTTCGGCATTCCGCAAGGCGGCCAGCGCGTCGTCGCGACGGTGCTGTATCTCAGCGACGTGCATTCGCTCGGCCTGAAGATCGCGCAGGGCCTGCAGTTCACCGAATCCTTCTACTGGGATCTGAATGACGACACGCGCGCCTGGACCAAGCGCTTCGCGCCGCGCAACAACGGCCGCTATCCCACCGCGCTGCACGCGGGCGCCTATGCCACGACGCTGCACTACCTCAAGGCCGTCGATGCGCTCGGCGCCTCCAGCGACGGCAAGGCGGTGGTCGAGCAGATGAAGAAGCTGCCGACCGACGATCCCCTGTTCGGCAAGGGCAGCGTGCGCGCCGACGGTCGCAAGCTGCACAACATGTACCTGTTCGAGGTGAAGACGCCCGAAGCTTCCAAATATCCCTGGGACTATTACAAGCTGGTCAAGACCATCGCGCCGGCCGAGGCCTGGCGGCCTCTCGCGGATGGCGGCTGCGAATTCCCCAAGTCGTGAGCGGCACTGACCGGCCGCCGGTCGCGCTGGTCACCGGCGGCGGGGGCGATATCGGGCGCGCGATTGCGCTCAAGCTGGCGCGGATGAGCGCCGCGGTCGCGATCGTCGACCGCGACGAGGCGGCCGCACGCGCCACCGCGCAACTGGTCGAGGAGGGCGGGGCGAAGGCGCTCGCCATCCGCGCCGATGTCTCGCTCGCGTCGGATACGATCGCGTTCGTCGAGGCGGTCGAAACGCGCTTGGGGCCGATCGGCATCTTCGCCAACAATGCCGGGATCGAGGGCGTCGTCGCGCCGCTTCACGAATATCCCGACGAAACGTTCGATCGCGTGCTGCAGGTGAACGTCAAGGGCGTGTTTCTCGGCCTCAAGCACGTGCTCGCCAGGATGATGCAGCGCGGGACCGGCGCGATCATCAACACCGCATCGACCTCGGCGATCCGGGGGCGCGCAGGCCTCGCCGGCTATGTCGCGTCCAAGCACGCCGTGCTCGGGCTGACACGCACGGCGGCGCTCGATGTCGCGGGGACCAGGATCAGGGTCAACGCGGTTCTGCCCGGACCGGTCGAGTCGCGCATGATCCGCGAACTGGAAGGCCAGGCGCGCGACGGCGGCATTGCATTGCGCCAAAGCCGTGCGACGGCGCATGGCCGGCCGCAGGATGTCGCGAACGTCGTTGCTTTCCTCGCGTCCGGCGAGGCCGCGCACGTGAATGGTGCGGCCTGGGTCGTGGACGGCGGGACGACGCTGGCGTAAGGCGCGGGCGCATCAAGGCACCTCCGCCTCCGGAGCATTGAAGCGCACATCTGTCGATCGGCCAGGCGTGACCGCTTGTGACCCCCAGGCGGACCTGGGCGCGGACGGACGAGTTGTGCTCAGGTGGTGCACGGGCGTTCGATGGAGCATGAGGATGTTTGGTCAGTCTGGCGGCGTTTGGTTGAACGAGCCGAGAAAGTGGTCCGAAAGGGACAACTACCTCGGGCTGGAAACGGACCAGGCCACCGATTTCTGGCGCGAAACGCATTACGGCTTCATCCGCGACAGCGGACACTTCCTCGCTTTCCAGGCGGGAGACGCGTTCACGGCCGAACTTCGCGTCCGAGGTCATTTCAAGGCGCTCTACGATCAGGCGGGCCTGATGGTGCGCATCGACGAACGGCGCTGGCTCAAGGCTGGCATAGAGTTTTCGGACGGGCGTGCCATGCTGTCCAGCGTGCTGACGGCGGGGCAATCGGACTGGGCGACAGCCCCCTATGAGCACGACCCCAGCGACTTCCGACTGCGCGTCACGATTGCGCATGGCGTCCTTCGTTTGCAGGCATCGAGCGATGGCAAGACATGGCCCCTGATGCGGCTTGCGCCGTTCGCCGAAAGCTCCTCCTATCTTGTCGGACCCATGGCCTGCACGCCGGAGCGTTCGGGATTGGAAGTCGCTTTTTCCGATTTCCGGCTGACGCCGCCGCTCGGCAAGGAGCTTCACGATCTGGGGTGATGAGCACCGGCCCGTCGAAGTGCGCCTGGCGCATCGATGGCGGCGGTTCGGCTGGTGTGCCGCGGCTCGACGAAGAGCGTCGAAGGCACGAGGAACAATGTCTCGGCGATCTCATTGGAACGCTGGTACGTCCAATCCGGGACCAGCGAGATTCCTGGGAGGCGTCTTGTCAGGAAGGAGCCACCAATGGATGACGAACGAAAAGCATCAAAGGCAGGGCAACAGGCCGCCGAAGGCTTGCGTGAAGCGGCGTCCAGGGACGAAGCGAAAAACGAGAGCAAGATGGGGCACGATCTAGCCAAGGGGGCTGATCGCTTCGAAGAGCGCTCGAAAAGCTCCGATGGAAAAAGCGCAGAAGAGAAACAAGAGGGCTGAAGGCAGCTGAGCACGACGGCAAGATCTGCTCGCGCATCGCGTTTGAGCGGGTTGGCTTCGGCTGAAGCTATCGCGGCGGGTTCGGTGCAACCTCTCCCGCCTGCGGGAGAGGTCGCGCCGAAGGCGCGGGTGAGGGCTATCTCCTCTAGGGGGCTATCCCATTGCAGAAACACCCTCTCCCGTGAGCGCAGGGCAATCGCATATGGAAGCGATTTCGCTGTGGCCATCCTTCGAGACGCCCGCCGATGGCGGGCCCTCAGGATGAGGACCGAGTGCGTCGCACCAGTTTCAACGAGCACCGATGCTGCTTAGCCTCACCCTGAGGGACCGCGAAGCGGTCGTCTCGAAGGGCGAGGCGCGTGCTCAGGTCTTTCAAAAAAGCCATACGCGGTTGCCCTGCTCCCAAGCGGGAGAGGGAGTCACCCGATCTCATCACGCCTAGGCAACGCCGCCGATCTTCTCGGAGACGATCCTGGCCGCGCTGCGCAGCTCGGCGGCGATGGTGCCGGCTTCCGTTGCGGGGATTTGTTCCTGCTTCACCAGCGGAACGGTCATCGCGGCCACCGCGCGGCCGGAGGCTTCGATGATCGGGCAGCTATAGGCCAGGATGCGCGTATAGCCGTCGTCATTGGAGAAGTTTCCGCCCTCCGCCGAGATGCGGTCGAGCGCCGCAAGCGCCTTCCTCGGGCTGATCCGGTCGTTGGTCGCGATGACCTGCGCCAGCTCTTCGCGCCGGCCCTCGAGCTGGAAGGCCGCCAGCACCTTGGCCGAGGCGTATTGCTGGGTGAGCGGAAACACCGCGCCGACCTTGACCGACCAGCCCATCAGCCATTCCGGCTCGATCCGGGCGATCACCATGAACTGCTCGCCGTGCAGCACCGTGAGATGACAGGACAATTGCACGCGCGAGGCGAGCTGCTCCATCACCGGCAGCGCCGCCTTCAGCAGCCGCTCGGTCGGCGGGAATTGCGAGGCGATCCGGAACAGCTTCAGCGTCAGCGTGTATTCGCCGGTCGCGGGGTCGCGCGCGACATAGCCACGGCGCTCCAGCGCCACCAGCATCCGGAAGATCTCGCTGACGGAGCGCCCGACGCGTTCGGCAAGCTGCTTCTGGCTCATCCCGCGCGCAGCGCCCGCCAGCGCCTCCAGAAGGTCCAGCCCTTTTTCGAGGGCGGGCGCGCCCGGCTGCGGCTTTTCAGTCATCCCTGGGCCTTGTTGGATCAGCGCTTCGCGAGCACGCGGGGGAAATGCGATTCCCGTGTAGCCGATTGCTCGCGTCGCGAAAAGCCGATCGCAGGTGAGCGCCTAGCGGAGCTCGACGATATCATCCGCCAGCCGCTGCGGCTGAAGATCATGGCCGCGCTCGACGCGCTGCCCGGCGGCATCAGATTACGGTGGCGGTGCAGTCCAGTGCACTATCGAGGGCAACTAGTGCTTTGGCTTTGGAATTTAATGCACTGTCACCGTAATTCCGACCGCAAATGACGACGAAGCGCGGATGGTGACAGCCCGGCTACGTCTTTCGAGTGCCGAGAGACACGGGTGATGGGCTTCACGAGAACTCAACCCCTCCTACAGACTGAACATGCTCAAGGCGGATGGAGCAATCCGTCGGACCTTAGCTATTATCTGTGACGGTGCACTAATCCATGTCAATTGACGGCGCGTGGATGCGAACTAAGGTCGTTGCGTGAGCCGACCGAGCGGCAAAGAATGATGTAAATTGTGACGGACCGCGGCAACTGATTCGTCTGGGTCGGTGTCGCTTAATTTTGGGACAGCTATGGCCTCCGAGAAGCAGCCGCGAGCGCATTACCTTGTTGATTTTGCGACGCGTTATTCAGGATGGCGTATAAACAATACTCTAAATGCCCGAGCCGCGATTTGGCGCGCGGAGAGCCTGATCGGAGATGCCGAAGCCCTGGCAAGGTTGAGCGCGGATGCAGAGACAAAGGATATAGAATTCGGGACTGTCCGAAGGACTTTTGAGATCATTGACTACTTCGTGGTCGGCTACGTCACTTGTCTCGAATGGCATGCGCGCTCTCGGCTTGTTGATCTTATGCAATTTCGACCGTCATGCATTGAGACGAGTGACGTGAAGAAGATAGCAGATTTAGCCCTGAGCCAAATGATCGCGAAGGGCGTCACTGTTCCGCAACTGCTAGGTGCTGCAGCAAGCGTTTCCCAAATCAGAGAGTACCTTGAAATCTTCAAGCGTGTGTTCAGCGAGCTGGGCATTAACGAGATGATTGAACGAGAGCTTAGGTCGACAAAAACAAACATCGATCTGTATGTCGAAGGTGCTGATTGCAGCTTGTACGGAATACTGGATCACATGTTTGAGCTGCGCAACCAGCTCGTCCATGAGATAGGTTTAGGCGTCGTTGGCCAACAATCAATTCGCGACATTTGGGACCCGACACGCGCGGTAGAGTTCGGGCAAGCCGTGATAGCTGCAATGAAATTGATTGAAGCAAAACTTACAGCTATGGCTCCGTCGGGGTTCCCAAATCGTCTGGACCAAGAGTTCCTCCCGGAGGACGAGCTTGAAAAGCTCAAGGCACAGATTTTTGCCGTTGAAGAAGAGTTGAGTGCAAGTCTCGTCGGCTTTGATTGCGCGTCGCCTTGGAGTGAAGCGCTCATGGCGAGCAGAGAAGGTCTTGAGAAGGAGCTGTGTTTCATAGACAGCGCAGACTTCTTCTCGCCGGTTTGGCACCTTAGCCCACGCAGGCGTATCCAGATTGAATACCTTAAGACGCGGCTGAGCTATCTTTCACTTCTAAAGTCTGAAGCCGTAGGCTGACGCAATCGCTGTGCGGATTGAAAGCGGAATTGCGGCAGCGCGCTAAACGGGGGCAACTAGTGCTCAAGGCTTTGGATTTTTGTGCACTGCCGCCGTAATTCGGAATAACAGACATGGCGCTCACGGACATCGAGCTGTTCACCGCGTGCATGAACTTCACGCTGCACCACACCCACGAGTCGGAGCAGCAGACCTTCAAGGAATTGGAGACCAGTGGCGCAACGCGGCTGGTCAATGCCTTGCGTGTGTTTCGACTTCAGCGCGCGGTTCTTGCCGTCGGCATGTTCTCGATGTTCGAGGCTCTGCTGCAATCCAAACTGAAATGGAAGGATCCAGTCGTCCAGCTCGACGACTACCTGCGCGCACACAACAAGAAGGAACTTGCCTCGGCAATCGCTGACTACAGGCTTGCCGTCAACGCTCTTAAACACGGCGAGGGCAGGAGCCACAAAGAGCTTCTCGCGAGAGCCGACAAGCTCGAATTTAAGGTTCGCGCGAACGACGACCATTTTTGCCGAGAAGGTGACGTCACCGATGTCGGCACTCTTGTTGATGTCGACGACAAATTCGTGCGCCGTTGCGCGGAGTTGATCGAGCAAGCGTCAGAAACAATTCGCGATCTGCTCGACTCTGCCGACTAGTCTCCTTCAAAAGGCTTTGGGTTTGAGTTTAGGGTACCGTCGCCTGTAACCTGAGGAGCAAGTAGCAAGCCGCGGCTTGATCAATCCGGCATCTCCGCTCTCGCGGCAAGCACGCGTGATGTTGGACGCCTGCTCACTTTTTGAAACGCAACCCCACCAACGCAAGTACGATCAGAAACGCTGCAACAATTGCGGTCGTTCCTTGAGCACTAAGGCTCATACCCCAGAAGTATAGTTCGAGTTTATCCATGGCGCAGCTCTCCTTGAAAATTCAGAGCTGTCTCTTCGGGGGATGATTTATTTGCCTTCCGATTTGGTCGGGCGTCAAGAGTCGGCGTATCCGGGCAGTGACGGGTTCGAGCCCGCACGCAGGGGCTGTAAGTGCCTTTAAAGGGCGCAACGCCGCGTGGAAGACTGTCGCACCTCACAGAAACGTGACCCTCAAGCACGGGTCCGCCTCGCCAGCGCAATGACGATCACGATCGCGACCGCGGCCGCGATTGCCCAGGCGCCATCAGCGCTGATGCTCGCACCCCAGAGATTGACCAGAAGTTTGTCCGACATGACGAAGCTCTCCATTGAAAAAAACTTGAAGAGCGATTCGTCGGGGGCCGTTTGAGAAGGCGTTATTCGCCAAATCGTGTCAAATGACTGACACAGTGCGCCCAATTTCCCCAGGTAGACTAGGTACTTAGGAAATCGCGCTGACACACGGACTCGAATTCCGAGATCGCTATACTGGTAATGATCTTGATTCCGTTACGGTTTTTCAGATTCATTCCCGCACCACATTCCTTGGCAAGGAAGAGCGGATTCCGGTCTCGTGACTGACAAAGGCCTGCAAATTCAACGGCGCACCGCTTCCAGGGATGGAGCGATGTTACCCGGAAATTTTTCAGAAGCGGTAGAATGCGAGCAGCATCGCCACCACGCCGACGGCAGCGACGATTCCAATGACACCTTGAGCGCTCACGCGGCAGCCCCAGAAGTCGAACTCGAATTTCGGTAGATCGGACATGGCACAGCTCTCCATTAAGGAAGTTCAGAGCTGATTTGCCGTGGGCAGAAATATGTGGCCGAAACCGTGACTCACGCGCAAGGGGCCAATTGAGGAAAAGCTCAAATAAACCCCGATTCTTGTCTAGGAATATGCGTATCCGAATGTTTTGCGATGACATTGCGAATTGGCACCGCCGAGTTGCGGATTGATATCTACATTCGTGATGGTTGGAATCTACATTCCGTAGCGATGAAGAATTGCGATCGTCGGGTGATTCGCGCGGCTCCAGCGGTATTCACGATCCCAAATGCGCTGAACCAAAAGGCAAGCCTGTACTCGCCGATCACGTAACAAGTTCTGAAAATCCGATAAAAAATATCAGTGATGCCCATCCTTAGATAAGGTTAGCGCGGCTCGCGTTCTGTGGCGAATCTGATCGTGTTAGTTGTTGCTGCCGTCCGGAATGATGGGGAGCGCGGCGCAAGCCCCCCTTCACACCCGCCCCGATTCATGCGACCTCCGCCCCTAGCCACCCCCTCATCCTGAGCCCTCGATGCACATTCTCCTGCTCGGTTCCGGCGGCCGCGAACATGCTCTGGCGTGGAAGATCGCTGCCTCCCCCCTGGTGACCAAATTCTGGTGCGCGCCCGGCAATGCCGGCATCGCCAGGGAGGCGGAGTGCGTGGCGCTCGATGTCGCCGACCATGCCGCGGTGATCGACTTCTGCAAGCAGAACGCGGTCGAGCTCGTGGTGGTCGGGCCGGAGACGCCGCTGGCGGCCGGCATCGTCGATGATCTCACGGCTAGCGGCATCAAGGCGTTCGGGCCGAGCAAGGTGGCGGCCCAGCTCGAAAGCTCCAAGGGGTTCACCAAGGCGCTGTGCACCGAGTTCGGCATTCCGACCGGCGCCTACAAGCGATTCACCAATGCCGATGACGCGCGCGCCTATGTGCAGAGCCAGGGCGCGCCGATCGTGGTCAAGGCCGATGGTCTCGCCGCCGGCAAGGGCGTCGTCGTTGCGAAAACCGTGCGCGAGGCCGAGGATGCCATCGCCATGATGTTCGAGGGCGCCTTTGGCGAAGCCGGCGCGGAGGTGGTGATCGAGGAGTTTCTGCCCGGCCGCGAGATCAGCTTCTTTGCGTTGTGCGACGGTGACACCGCGATTCCGCTCGCCTCGGCGCAGGACCACAAGCGCGTGTTCGACCACGATGTCGGCCCGAACACCGGCGGCATGGGCGCCTATTCGCCGACGCCGCTGGTCACGCCCGCCATCCACGACGCGATCATGGCGAAGATCATCCTGCCGACGGTGGCGGGCATGAAGCAGCGCGGCACGCCGTTCCGCGGCGTGCTCTATGCCGGCATCATGCTGACGACGCAGGGGCCAAAGCTGTTCGAGTTCAACGTCCGCTTCGGCGATCCTGAATGCCAGGTGCTGATGCTACGCATGATGAGCGACCTCGTGCCGGCGCTGCTCGCCGCCTGCGACGGGCAGCTGAAGAACTTTGATCTCCGCTGGCACAAGGAAGCCGCGATCACCGTGGTGATGGCGGCCAAGGGCTATCCCGGCGACTATCAAAAAGGGACTCGCATCGAGGGGCTCGAGGAAGCTGCCAAGGTCGAGACGGTCGAGATCTTCCATGCCGGCACGGTGGCGAAGGACGGCGCGATCCTCGCCAATGGCGGCCGCGTGCTCAACGTCTGCGCGCTGGGGACAACCGTGACGGAGGCGCAAGCCCGCGCCTACCAGGCCGTCGACCGCATCCGCTGGCCGGAGGGTTTCTGCCGCCGCGACATCGGCTGGCAGGCGGTGGAGGCGGAGAAGGCCAAAAATTAGCGCGTCGCGCCGGATCGGGCCCGCCACCGCGTCGATCCGGAATCTCGCGTTCACGTCACCGCGCCGCCATATCAGTGTTCCAGAATTTGTAATCGGTTGTTGGGGTTAGTGGCCCCGACGATAATACCGGTACTGTGCATGGGGTTGTTTTCGAACTTTCGTTCGTCGAACGGCCCCGCGACCGACCCATAAGGATGCAACAAGATGTCCGACCTCGCCGACCTCTATCCGGGCTTCGCGGCCGAATGGATCGACACCGCCTTCGGCCGCATCTTCGCCCGCGTCGGCGGCAAGGGCCCGCCGCTGCTGCTGCTGCACGGCTTCTCCGAGACCCATGTGATGTGGCACCAGGTGGCGCCCGAGCTCGCGGAAGCCTTCACGCTGATCATCGCCGACCTGCCGGGCTATGGCTGGTCCGACATGCCCGCCAGCGACGCGCTGCACATCCCCTACAGCAAGCGCGCCATGGCGAAAGCCATGGTCGAGGTCATGGAGCGGCTCGGCCACGTGCACTTCGCGCTCGCCGGCCACGACCGCGGCGGCCGCGTGTCGTACCGGCTGGCGCTCGATCATCCCGGCCGGCTGTCCAAGCTCGCCGTGCTCGATATCCTGCCGACCTATGATTACTGGGAGCGGATGAACCGCGCCTACGCCCTGAAGATCTGGCACTGGGCCTTCCTGGCGCAGCCCTACCCGCTGCCGGAGACGCTGATCTCCGGCCAGGGCGAGTTCTTCCTGCGCTTCAAGATGGCGAGCCAGACCAAATCGAAGACGCTGGACGCCATCGACCCGCGCGCTCTCGAGCATTACCTCGCCCCGTTCCGCGATCCCGCCCGCATCCACGCCATGTGCGAGGACTACCGCGCCGGCGCCACTTTCGACTACGATCTCGACAAGGCCGACTTCGAGGCCGGCAAGAAGATCACGATCCCGATGCTGGCGCTGTGGGGCAATGCCGGCGTGGCCCAGGCCGCAGCGACGCCGCTCGACACGTGGAAGCGATGGGCCACGAATGTCGCCGGCATGCCGGTCGAGTCCGGCCACTTCCTCACCGAGGAGAATCCGGAGGTGACCGCGAGGGCGCTGCGCGAGTTCTTCGCGGCAGGCTAACGCCGCTCGCGAAAGAACTCCCTCAGCAGCCGCGCCGCCTCGCTCTCGCCGACGCCGGAATAGACCTCCGGCGCGTGGTGGCAGGTCGGCGCGGCGAAGAACCGCACGCCCGAGTCCACCGCGCCGCCCTTGGGATCGGCCGCGCCGTAATAGAGCCGCCGCACCCTTGCAAACGAGATTGCGCCCGCACACATGGTGCAGGGCTCCAGCGTCACGTAGAGGTCGCAGTCGACCAGCCGCTCGCTGCCGATCATTGCGGCGGCCGCGCGCAGCGCGACGATCTCGGCATGGGCGGTCGGATCATGGTCGGTCAGCGTCCGGTTGGCGCCGGTGGCGATCACCTCCTGGTTGCGGACCACCACGCAGCCAACAGGAACCTCGCCGGCCTTTCCGGCAGTTTCGGCCGCCCGAAGCGCCAAATCCATGAAAGAGGGGGCTTTCAAGCCTCGTATCATCGCCAGAAACCTGCTATCAGCTCCGCCTTCAGCAAGAGTGGATACCGATTTTGCCTGAGCATGCCGCTCGCAGCGAGCGCGCACAATGCTCATCGCACGACCCCCGCAAGTGAGATCATTCATGCCTCGCGACAGCGACAAAGACAACGATTCCCGCGGCCGGCGAGGCCCGGCCAAAGGCGGCCGCAGCGGCAAGCCGCGCGGCCCCGAGAAGAAATTCGCCAAGCGCGGCTTCGAGGGCGGTAGCAAGGGCGAGGGTAGGGGCGACCGCGACAGCCGTCCGCCCCGCGGCGACCGCGACAGCCGCCCGTTCCGCCGCCGCGAGGAGGGCGATGCCCCGCGTCGCGATTTTTCCGACCGTCCGCGCTTCAAGCGCGACGACCGCAGCGGCGAGGGTCGCGCCGAGCGCAGCTTCAAGCCGCGCGGCGACCGTCCGTTTTCCGATCGCTCTTCGCGCGATGGCGAGAAGCGGCCGTTCAAGCCGCGCGGTGATCGCCCGTCCCATGGCCGCGACGATCGTCCGCCGCGCAGGGACCGCGACGATGCCCGCGCCGCCGGCCGCTCCAGCGACCGGAAGTTCGGCGACAAGAAGCCCTACGCGCCGCGTGGCGACCGCCCGGAGCGCAAGTTCGACGGCGAGCGGAAATTTTCGCGGGGCGCCCCCGATCGCAGCGATCGTCCGCGTGATTTCGGCGACCGCCCGCGCAGTGGCGAGCGCAGCGAGTCCAAACCCTGGCAGAAGCGCGATGCAGCACCGCGCGGCGACCGGCCGCCGCGCAAGGACTTCAGCAAGGGTCCGCGCAAGGATTTTGGCGACCGTGACCGCAGCGGGGACAAGCCCTGGCAGAAGCGCGAAGGCAGCGAGGATCGTCCCCGCTTCTCCCGTTCGCGCGACGATCGTCCGTCGGGCGAACGTCCGTTTCGCGAACGGCCCAAATTCGATCGCCCGCGCGATGATCGTCCGAAATTCGATCGGCCCCGTCGCGACGGCGATGGCGAGCGTGGCGGCGACCGTCCGAAATTCAACCGTCCTCGTGAACGCTCGGAGGGCCGCTCCGACTGGCACGAGCATCCGCGCAGCGAAGGCCGTTTCGGCGATCGTCCGCGCCGCGAAAACGAGGATGAGAGCAGAATTTTCGAGAAGCGCCCCGCCTTCGGCGGCCGCGGTGCCTATCGCCAGCGCGATCGTGATGTCGAGGGCCGGCCGCGCCGCGAAGATGCACCGAAGCCGAAGAAGGCCGGCGAGCGCATCGCCAAGGCGCTGGCCCGTGCGGGGCTCGCCTCGCGCCGCGACGCCGAGGAAATGGTCACGCAGGGCCGCATCACCGTCAACGGCCGCGTCATCAACTCGCCGGCGCTCGACATCACCAAGAACGACGTCGTCCTGGTCGACGGCAAGCCGTTGCCAGAGCGGGAGCGCACGCGGCTGTTCCTCTACCACAAGCCGCGCGGTCTGATGACGACGCATGACGACCCCGAGGGGCGTCCGACCGTGTTCGACAATCTGCCCGAAGGCCTGCCGCGCCTCATCAGCGTCGGCCGGCTCGACTTCAACACCGAAGGCCTCTTGCTGCTCACCAATGACGGCGGCCTCGCACGCACGCTCGAGCTGCCCGACACCGGCTGGCTGCGCCGCTACCGCGTCCGCGCCCATGGCGACGTCACCCAGGCGCAGCTCGACGAGCTCAAGAACGGCATCGAGATCGAGGGCGTCAAATACGGGCCGATCGAGGCGACGCTGGAGCGCGACCAGGGCGCCAATGTCTGGCTGGTGTTCGCGATCCGCGAAGGCAAGAACCGCGAGGTGCGCAACGTCTGCGCTCATCTCGGCCTCGAGGTGAACCGGCTGATCCGCGTCTCCTACGGCCCGTTCCAGCTCGGCGAGGTCCCCGAAGGACAGGTCGAGGAGGTTCGCTCGCGCGTGCTGCGCGAGCAGCTCGGCGAGAAGGTGATCGAGAAGTCGGGCGCGCAGTTCGATGTCCCCTCGAAATCAGCGCGCGTCGATGATGCGCCGGCCGAAAAGAAGCCCGCCACCAAGCGCGCCGTCATCAACGACCGCAAGGGCCGCCGCGTGCTGGTGCAGCGCACCGGCAGCGAGGAGGCGCGCGAGCGCAACGAGCTGGAAGCAGGCGGCTACGGCCCGCCGCGCCGTCCCAAGCGCGGCTATCACGGCAAGCGCGACCTGACGCCGCGGGAGGATTGAGGTGGAGCATGGTCATTCGCTCCGCACGATCTCGTTCCCTCCCCCCTTGTGGGGGAGGGTTAGGGAGGGGGGTACCCCACGGGAGGTCTGTGCGCGTGGCACCCCCTTCCCCAACCCTTCCCCACAAGGGGGAAGGGAGCGCACCTTCCGTGCCAGAAAGATGTGGGCCTCATAATGCGCGTCGTCGGCGGTCGTTTGAAGGGGCGCAATCTCGCCTCACCGTCCTCGCGCGACATCCGCCCGACGGCGGACCGGCTGCGCGAGTCCGTGTTCAACATCCTCGTGCATGCCTATGACGATCCGATTCCCGACGCGCGCGTGCTCGATCTCTTCGCCGGCACCGGCGCGCTCGGCATCGAGGCGTCGTCACGCGGGGCGAAGTTCGTTCTGTTCGTCGACAACGGTGCGGAGGCACGGGCTCTGCTGCGCAACAATGTCGAGGCGCTCGGCCTCGGCGGCGTCACCAAGGTGTACCGCCGCGATGCCACCGACCTCGGCCCGGCGCATCCCGTCGAGCCGTTCTCGCTGGTGTTCCTCGACCCGCCCTACGGCAAGGGCTTTGCCGAAAAGGCGCTCGCGTCCTTGCGCGACGGCGGCTGGCTCACCCCGGGCGCGCTGCTGGTGGTCGAGGAGGCCAAGGCCGCGCAGTTCGCGACGCCGGACGGATATGAGGAGCTGGAGCGGCGGGCTTATGACGACACGGAGTTCGTGTTTTTGCGTAGGGCGGATTAGCGAAGCGTAATCCGCCACTGTCTGTCACCGCGGAAGCAGAAGAGGTGGATTACGCCTTCGGCCAATTCACACTACCGCATCGTCACCTCCGTCCGAACAGCTTCTCCACGTCGCTCAGCTTCAGCTCGACATAGGTCGGCCGGCCGTGATTGCACTGGCCGGAGTTCGGCGTGTCCTCCATCTCGCGGAGCAGGGCGTTCATCTCCTCCGGCCGCAAGCGGCGGCCGGCGCGCACCGAGCCGTGACAGGCCATGGTCGCCGCGACGTGCATCAGGCGGCGCTCCAGCGGCAGCGCTTCGTCCCATTCGGCCATGTGCTCGGAGAGATCGCGCAGCAGGCCGCCGGCATTGGTCTTGCCGAGCAGCGACGGCGTCTCGCGCACCGCGACCGCGCCGGGGCCGAAGGACTCGATGGCAAGGCCGAACGATGCGAGCTCCTCGCTGCGCTCCAGCAGGCGCTCCACCGTCGCCTCGTCCATCTCGACGATCTCGGGGATCAGCAGGATCTGCCGCTGCACGCCGTTGGCGGCCAGCGAGGCCTTCAGCCGCTCGTAGACGATGCGCTCATGTGCGGCGTGCTGGTCGACGATGATGAGGCCGTCGCGGGTCTGCGAGACGATATAGGTCTCGTGGATCTGGGTACGCGCCGCGCCGAGTGGGCGGTCGACGAGATCGCCGGCGGGCTGGCTCTCGATCCGCACGTCCGCGCTGGGCGCGCCGACGTCGAAGGCGGCCTGCGCGCGCTCGGCGAAAGCGGGCGCCGCAGCGCCTTCGAATGACGGCAACGGCGCAACCGGGGCGGCGGGCGAGGCCCGCCAGTCCCAGCTTGCCGGACGCTGCGGCGTGAAGGCCGGGCGGAGCGCAGACAATGCGCTCTCGCCACTGTTGGCCGCGGTGCGTCGGCCCTCGCGTGCGAGAGCTTCTTTCAATCCGTGCACGATCAGCGCGCGCACGAGGCCGGCATTGCGGAAGCGCACCTCGGTCTTGGCCGGATGCACGTTGGCGTCGACCTCGCGCGGGTCGAGCGTGACGAACAGCGCCAGCACCGGATGGCGGTCGCGCGGCAGATAGTCGGAATAGGCCGCGCGCACCGCGCCCAGGATCAGCTTGTCGCGGACCGGCCGGCCGTTGACGAAGAGATATTGCCCGAGCGCGTTGGCCTTCGTCAGCGCCGGCGCCGCGGCGTAGCCGGCGACGACGACGCCCTCGCGCTCGGCATGGACTTCGATCGCGTGACTGCGGAATTCGGCACCGAGAATGTCCCCGAGCCGCGTCAGGCGGCCCGCGGTGCCCGGCAGCGCCGCGGCCCAGGTCACCGGCGCGCGCTCCTCGCCCGCGAGCGTGAATGCAATGTCGGGCCGCGCCATCGCAAGCCGCCGCACCACCTCGCGGATCGCTTCCGCCTCGGTGCGGTCGGTCTTCAGGAACTTCAGCCGCGCCGGCGTCGCATAGAAGAGGTCGCCGACCTCGACGCGGGTGCCATGCGCCAGCGCCGCCGGCATGATCTCGGACTTCTCGCCGCCTTCGACGGTCAGTGCCCAGGCATGCGGCTCGCTGGCATGCCGCGTGGTGATGGAGAGCCGCGCCACCGACCCGATCGACGGCAGCGCTTCGCCGCGGAAACCGAGGGTGCGGATCTGCAGCAAATCCTCGTCGTCGAGCTTGGAGGTGGCGTGGCGCTCGACGGCGAGGGCGAGATCCTTCGCGGTCATGCCGCCGCCGTCATCGGTGATGCCGATCCGCCGCCGCCCGCCGCCGTCGGTGAAGACGTCGATCCGGCTTGCGCCGGCATCGATGGCGTTCTCGACCAGCTCCTTGACCACGCTGGCGGGGCGCTCGACCACCTCGCCGGCGGCGATGCGGTTGACGACCTGTTCTGGAAGCTGGCGGACGGGCATGGGGGACTCGGTAGACGTTCAGGCCGCCAATCTAGTCCTGCCGACGTCCGATTGCATGGGGCATGTCCGAGCTGCCCACATGCTGTCTCCCCTGGAACAGCTTGCTAGTCCTCGAAGCGGCCGCCGCGCCCGGCCTTGACGTCGCTGCGGCGCTTCTTGCCCTCGAGCCGGCGCTGCTTGGAGCCGTAGGTCGGCTTGGTGGCGCGGCGCGGGACTGGCCGCACCATGGCTTCGCGCAGCATCCCGGTCAGGCGATCGATCGCGTCCTGGCGGTTGCGCTCCTGGGTACGGAAGCGCTGGGCGTGGATCACGATCACGCCGTCCTTGGTCATGCGCTGGCCGGCGAGGCGGGCGAGGCGCAGCGCCGCATCCTCCGGGATGGTCAGCTTGCGCGTGTCGAACCTCAATTGCGCCGAGGTCGCGACCTTGTTGACGTTCTGCCCGCCCGGGCCTGAGGCGCGGACAAAGCCGATCTCGATGTCGTCCTCGTCGATGACGAGATCGCGGGATATCCGCAGCATGTGGCCACCAGAAACAGATTCGGGTGCGCACAATAGCGGTTTTGGATGGAGTTCGTCATTCCGGGGTCGATACTGTGCATCGCCCCGGGTTACAGTTGGATCAGTTCGACTTCGTCACCGGCGCCGCCGACGGCTGCGCGGCGGCCTGCGGGGCGCGGCCGACGACGACGGTCAGTAGGCCCTGGCCCCAGAGCCGCTTGGCGACCGCCTTGGCGTCGTCCAGCGTTACGGCCTCGATGATGCCGTTGCGCTTGTCGATATAGTCGATCGGCAGCCTGTCCTGCTGATATTGCAGCAGCGCCTGCGCCAGCTTGGATGAGGTGTCGAGCGCCAGCATCTGCGAGCCCTTGAGGTAGGACTTGGCCTCGTCGAGCTCCTTCTGGGTCGGGCCTTCCTCGGCCATGCGGCGCACTTCCTTGTCGATGGCATCGATGGTGTCACCGGCGCGGTCGGCGCGGGTTCCGGTATTGCCGATGAAGATCGCCGAATGCTCCATCCAGAGCAGCGATTCGTACACCGAATAGGCCAGCCCGCGCTTCTCGCGGACCTCGCGATAGAGCCGGGAGGACAACCCGCCGCCGCCGAGGATGTGGTTGACCACGTAAGCTGCCATGAAGCTCGGGTCGCTGCGTTTCACGCCGGGGCCGCCGAAGGTGATCACGGTCTGCGGCACGTCGAGCGTCACGAAAGCGCGTTGCGGCGGCTTGGCGGCCTCGACGTCGGGCACTGGCGTCAGATTGGCCTTGGCGGGCAGGCTGCCGAAGGTGTGGTCGAGCAGCTTGCCGAGGGTCGCCGGATCGACATCGCCGACGACGGCGATCTTCAGCCCGTCCTTTGCGATCACCCGGCCGACATAATCCTTCATGTCGGCGACGGTGATGGTCGGCACGCTGTCGAGATTGCCGTTGGTCTGCCGGCTGTAGGGATGGTCGCCGAAGGCGACCTCCAGGAACTTGCGGCTCGCCAGCGAGGTCGGATTGGTGGTCTCGCGGCGCAGGCCCGAGATGACCTGCGCGCGGATGCGTTCGACATCCGCCGGGTTGAAGTGCGGCGAGGTGAGCGCGCTCCTGAGCAGGTCGAAGGCCTCGTCCTTGTTGTCGCGCAGCATGCGCAGACTGCCCCGGAGGGTGTCGCGGGTGGCGTTGAAGGAGAGTTCGATGGCGCGGCGGTCGAGCCGTTCATGGAACGTCTTGGAATCGAGATCGCCTGAGCCTTCGTCGAGAAGAGAGCCGACCAGATTGGCAACGCCCGGCTTGTCCTTGGGATCCTGCGACGAGCCGCCGGCGAAGGAATATTCCATCGCAATCAGAGGCACGGTTGCGTCCTGCACGAACCAGGCTTCGATGCCGCCCGGCGAGATCAGGTGCTGGATTTTTGCGGCGGCCTGCGACGGGGAGACTGCGGAGAGCGCGAGCGTCGCGCCGGCGGCGACCGTGAATGCGATCCGTCGAAGCATGGGATAGGTCACGAACGCTTCTCCTCGCGCTTGGCGGTGGCGGTGTCCTTGATCAGATAGCCCGTCACCGAACGCTTCTTCTCGAGCCATTTCTGGGCAACCGCGCGGACCTGCTCGGCGGTGACGGCGCGGATGCGATCGGGCCAGCTTCTGATGTCCTCGATCGACAGGCCCGTGGTCAGCGCGCCGCCGTACCAGCGCGCCAGCACAGCCTGGTTGTCCTGGGCGTAGATCGCTTCCGCAATGAGCTGGGTCTTGACCCGCTCCAGATCCTCGGCGCGGATCGGGTCCTGCGCCACGTTGGCGAGGACCCCGTCGACCGCCTGCTCGACCTCCGCGAAGCTGACGCCGGGTTTCGGTGCAGCGGAGATCGCGAACTGGGTCGGGTCGAGCGAGATGCTCGAATAGCTGGCGCTGGCGGAAACCGCCAGCGGCTTGTCGACGACGAGGGCGCGGTAGAGATAGGAATTGCTGCCGCTGCCGATCAGCTGCGCCAGCACGTCGAGGGCCGCGCTCTCGCCGGCCGCGGCGGTGGTCGCCGACGGCACGAGATAATAGCGCCGCATGCTCGGCTGCTCGACCCGCGGGTCAGCCAGCGTGACGGTGCGCGGCGCTGCGGGCTCCGGCTCCTGCGGGCGGACGCGCCGGGCCGGGATCGCGGGCTGGGCGGGGATGGAGCCGAAGTTGCGTTCGACCAGCGGGCGGATTTCGGCGGCGTCGACGTCTCCGGCGATCACGAGGATCGCGTTGTTCGGCGCGTAGAAGCGGCGATAGAAAGCGAGCGCATCCTCCCGATCGAGCTTTTCGATCTCCTGATGCCAGCCGATCACCGGACGCCCATAGGGATGGTTGAGATAGAGCGCGGCCATGATCTGTTCGTTGAGCCGTGCGTCCGGGTTGTTGGCGACGCGCATGTTGTACTCTTCGAGCACGACGTCGCGCTCGGGCAGCACGTTCTCGTCCTTGAGGACGAGGCCGGTCATGCGGTCGGCCTCGAACTCCATCATGGTCGGCAGCTGCTCTTTCGGCACGCGCTGGTAGTAGTTGGTGTAGTCGACCGAGGTCGAGGCGTTCTCGTTGCCGCCGACGCGGAGCACGGTCTGGGAGAACTCGCCGGCCGGATGCTTCGCCGTGCCCTTGAACATCAGATGCTCGAGGAAATGGGCGAGGCCGGACTTGCCCGGCGTCTCGTCGGCCGAGCCGACCTTGTACCAGATCATCTCAGTCACGACGGGGGTGCGGCGATCGGGAATCACCACGACCTGCATGCCGTTGGGAAGCGTGAAGCTGGTGGGCGGAGCCGATGTCACCGTGGTCTGGGCGAGGGCGGGGCCGGCCGAGAGGACACTCGTCGAAAGCAGCGCGGCAAGAAGGCAGGCAGCCGATCGGTATGAGGACATCATGATCCCTGGTGAAATGCCGAGCCCGGATTTCCGGCCCGGAAAGGCACGGCATGGTACACCGTGCAGCTGAGGCTTCGCGTCACGAAGCAGAGAACTCAACGCTTAGGCAAGTTACTGATAAGCAATTTTGAACGGGGCGGGCGGAGATCAGCCGCCGGCCCTCGCTTCGCGTCGGTCAGAATGTCGCGACAGGGCAGGAACGCTATTGTTCCTTGTCCTTGCCGGACATGATGTCGTAGTACATCCGCCGCGACTTGTCGGGCCCGGCGCCATAGGCATAGTTCGGCGACGGCGTCTGGTATCCCGGTGGCGGCTCGACCAGGGACTGGCGCGGCGGCTCCGATGTGAACGGCTTCGACTCGGAGCTGTTGCTGCCCTTCATCATGTTCCACAGACCACCGGTGAAACCGAGCTCGGCGGGGCTCAGCGAGGGGTTGCTGTTGGTGCCCGGCTGAATCGGATCGTTGCTGGTACGGGGGGCTGCGGCGACCTGGCCGGCCTTCATCTCGGTCGGCGTCAGGGGCTGGGCGGCCTGCCAGTTCTCCGTCGCCTTGGTCGCCTTCTTGCGCGCCGCGATGGCTTCCTTGCGGCGCTTTTCCTCGGGGTCCTTGGGCCAGTTCGGCGCCGCCTTGGCTTCGGTCGCAGGCGGCGGCAGATCGAGCTTGGGCGGCACGACCAGCGGCGAGCGCTCGCGGTATTCGATGCCCTTCTTCTCCATGCTCTTGGCGCCGATGCCCGACATCAGATTGTCGATGAGCCTCTCTTCGAAGGTCATATCGTCCTCCTCGTCGTCGTCAGCGGCGCGCGCCGCGCCGGTCGACATGACGAGACCAATGCCGAGCGCGACGGCTGACAATCTCAACGCCCGCCAGACCTCCCGATGGGGGCCTCGAACCATCGAACCGCTGGTCTTCGAGCTGCGCATCACCATACCTGTTCCATATTGTGGCAGATTGCCGCTCAAACGCGGCGAATTGCTCGCAAAAACGGGTTCCACCTGCCGGTCCGTATCGGCCGGGATCAGGGCGCTTTTGCGGCGGGTACCCCCAGGAAGGAATCATACAATAGCGCCGCCACCCCAGCAACGATGGCCACGTCGGCAAGGTTGAACACGTACCAATTATATGTATTTCCGGCGATCTCGATATGGAACAAGGCGAAATCGACAACCGCGCCGTGGAGCAGGCGGTCGATGCCGTTGCCGATCGCCCCGCCGATGATCAGCCCGAGCGCAACCGTGACCAAGCGCGTGTGCGAGCGGGCCATCCAGATCGCAAGGGCGACCACGGCGAGGACCTTGACCGCCATCAGCGCCAGCTGCGCCGCCTGGCTGTCGTTCTGAAGCCAACCGAAGCTGATGCCGATATTCCAGGCCAGCACCAGGTCGAAGAACGGCGTCACCCGCACCGCGCCCCGATGGGCGAGGTCGAACACGTGGAGCAGCCAGAGCTTCGAGGCCTGGTCGGCCACCAGCGTGACCAGGGCCGCGAGAATTCCGGCGCGGAGCGGGGTCATGGGCTACCGATCAGACGCTCACCCCAAGCGCCTTCCATTCGCGCAGCGCCTTGGCGTCGCGCGGGGTGACGTCGGGGTATTCTGGGTCCTCGCCGACGCTCGGCGAAATCTTCCAGGAGCGGGCGCATTTCGTGCCGACCGCCTTCTCCACCACGACCGCGACGCCGGGGACGGCATCGAGGCGGAACGCCGATGCCGGCGCCTCGCCCTCACGCACCTCGTAGTTCGAGGTGATGCAGATCTCGGCGAGGTCGGTGTCGAACAGCGTCATCAGCATGCCGCGGTCGGCGACATAGATCACCGGCGAAGCCTCGAGCGAGGAGCCGATGTTCTTGGCGGCGCGTTCCAGCTCGAGCGCGCCGGTGACGACGCGGCGGACGTTGCGAATGGTCTCCCACTTCGCGGCGAGCTTGTCGTTGCGATAGTTTTCGAGGTCGGTCGGGAACAGCGTCAGATGCACGGACGGCTCGGCGTCTGGCCGGTACATGCGCCAGGCTTCCTCCGCGGTGAAGCTCAGGATCGGCGCGAGCCATTTCAGGATCGAGGCGCAGAGCAGGTCAATGGTGGTCAGCGCCGCCTTGCGCGTCACCGACGATGGCGGTTCGCAATACAGCGTGTCCTTGCGGATGTCGAAGTAGAACGCTGAGAGCTCGCTGTTCAGGAAGGCGGACAGGATCGCGACCACGCTCTTGTAGTCGAACTCGCGGTAGGCCTTGTCGATCGCGGCGGCGCGCACCGACAGCTCGTGCAGCATCAGCCGCTCGAGTTCGGGCATCTCGGCGGGCGCAACTGCGTCGGCCGGCTTGTAATGATGCAGCGTGCCGAGCATCCAGCGCACGGTGTTGCGCAGCTTGCGATAGGTCTCGACGGTGTTCTTCAGGATCTCGGGGCCGATGCGCTGGTCGTCGGTGTAGTCGCTGGACGCAACCCAGAGCCTCAGGATGTCGGCGCCGGATTCCTTGATGACGGACTGCGGCTCGATGGTGTTGCCGAGCGACTTCGACATCTTGCGGCCGTCCTCGGCCTGCGTGAAGCCGTGGGTCAGCACGATGTCGTAGGGCGCGCGGCCGCGCGTGCCGCAGCTTTCCAGCAGCGAGGAATGGAACCAGCCGCGATGCTGGTCCGAGCCTTCCAGATACATCACGGTGTCGGTGCCGCCGTCGGCCTTGCGCTTGATGCCCGACAGCCCCGGGAAATGCACGGGGTCTTCGAGCACGAAAGCGTGGGTCGAGCCGGAATCGAACCAGACGTCGAGGATGTCGTCGACCTTGTGCCAGTCCTCGCTGGCGCGGGGCCCAAGGAAGCGCTCGCGCGCGCCCGTCGCGTACCAGGCGTCGGCGCCTTCCTTCTCGAACGCTTCGCCGATGCGCGCATTGACGGCCTCGTCCTGGAGGATCTCGGCGGAGCCGTCGCCCTTCTCGCGCACGAACACGGCGATCGGCACGCCCCAGGCGCGCTGGCGCGAGATCACCCAGTCAGGCCGCGCCTCGATCATGCCGTTGATGCGGTTCTCGCCCGACGGCGGCACCCATTGCGTCACCGAGATCGCATGTAGCGCGCGGGCGCGCAGCGTGTCGCCGCTCTTCGTCTTGCCGCCCACCGCGATATCCTTGTCCATCGCAATGAACCATTGCGGCGTGTTGCGGAAGATCACCGGCTTCTTGGAGCGCCAGGAGTGCGGATATTGATGCTTCAGCCGTCCGCGCGCGAGCAGCATGCCTTTCTCGACGAGCGCCTTGATCACGGCCTCGTTGGCGTCGCCCTTCTCGCCCTTGTCGGTGATGACGCGCTTGCCGGCAAAGCCGGGCGCATGATCGGTGTAGGCGCCGTTCTCGTCGACGGTGTAGGGGATCGCGGTGTTGATGCCGCGCGCATCGAGATCGCGGGCCTGCGCCGTCCAGACGTCGAAGTCCTCGCGGCCGTGGCCGGGCGCCGTGTGCACGAAGCCGGTGCCGGTGTCGTCGGTGACGTGATCGCCGGGCAATAGCGGCACGATGAAGTCGTAGCCGCCGCCAACGCCCTTGAGCGGATGGGCGCATTCGATCGCGTCCATGGTATCGCCGGGAACGTCGCGGACCTTCTCATAGGCCGTCACCCGCGCCTGCTTGAACACTTCCTCTGCGAGCGCATCGGCGAGGATCAGCAGATCGCCGGTCTTGGTCCAATTGTCGGCCGGCGCGTCCGTCACCTTGTAGAGGCCGTACGCGATCTTTGGCGAGAACGAGATGGCGCGGTTGCCGGGCAGCGTCCAGGGTGTCGTGGTCCAGATCACGACGCTTGCGGAAGCAAGCGCACCGTGCGCGGGTGAGGTCACCGGGAATTTCACCCACACCGTATCGGAGGTGTGGTCCTCGTACTCCACCTCGGCTTCGGCGAGCGCGGTCTTCTCGACCACGCTCCACATCACCGGCTTGGAGCCCCGGTACAGCGTGCCGTTGGCAGCAAACTTCATCAGCTCGCGTGCGATCTGGGCTTCGGCCGGATAGCTCATGGTGGCGTAGGGATGGTCCCAATCGCCGATCACGCCGAGGCGCTTGAACTCCTCGCGCTGCACGCCGAGCCAATGCGTGGCGTAGGCGCGGCACTCCTTGCGGAAATCGATCATGGCGGCCGAGTCGCGGAAGTCGGGCTTCTGCTTGCCCTTCTTGCGATAGTGCTCCTCCTCGACCTTCCACTCGATCGGCAGGCCGTGACAGTCCCAGCCCGGCACGTAGTTGGAATCGAAGCCGAGCATCTGCTGGCTCTTGGTGACGAGATCCTTGAGGATCTTGTTCAGCGCCGTGCCGATATGGATGTTGCCGTTCGCATAGGGCGGGCCGTCATGCAGCACGAACTTGGCGCGGCCTTTCGCAACTTGGCGCAGCTTCTCGTAGAGGCCGATCTCGTACCACCGCTTGAGGATCTCCGGCTCGCGCTGCGGCAGGCCGGCGCGCATCGGGAATTCCGTCTGCGGCAGGAACAGGGTTTTCGAATAATCCTTGGCTTCGGACTTTTGCGGTTTTTCGGACATGAGGCTGACTGGCTCGGAAAGGGCGCGGGACGGATGGCGATGCGGAATCGCGGGTGAAACGACGAAATCCCGGTCTTGCGCCGAGCCTTGAAGCTCAGGCGGAAGCCGGGCCGCTAATCCCTATGATGCGCCGCGCAAACATGGGCTCTCCATAGCAGGGGGGCGGAGGAAGCGCAAAGGTTCGGGTTGGCCCGGTGACGGGCTCAATCAATCACGCCCAGCCGCGGGAATGCGTCCGGATGGGCGGCCAGGATGGCGCGGGCGCGGGCGGAATCGTCGTCCATCTGGCGGATCAGGGCCTCCAGACCATCGAATTTCAGCTCCTCGCGGATGAAGCCGATGAAGGCGCAGTCGAGCGCCTGCCCGTAGAGGTCGCCCTTGAAGTCGAACAGGAAGATTTCCAGCAACGGGGCGCCATTGTCGAAGGTCGGGCGGCGGCCGAAGCTGGCCACCCCGTCCAGGCGCTCGGTCCCCCGGCCGACCCGCACCGCGTAGATGCCGTGCTTCAGTCCGCAATTGGCGTCGAGGCGAATGTTGGCGGTGGGATAGCCAAGGTCGCGGCCGCGCTTCTCGCCATGGATCACCTCGCCGGTGATGAACCAGGGCGCGCCCAGCATCGTGGTGGCCTCGTTCAGCTCGCCCTCGGCGAGGGCGATCCGGATCGCGCTGGAGGACACCGGCCGTTCGTCGATGTCGACATGCGGTTGCACGTCGACCTCGATCCCGAGCCGGGGCGCCTCGTTGACGAGAAGGCTCGGCGAGCCCACCCGCCCCTTGCCGAAATGGAAGTCGTAGCCGACGGCGATGCCGCTCACGCCGAGCCGCCCGATCAGGTCATGGTGAATGAAATCTTGCGCGCTGGTTCCGGCCCGTGCCTTGTCGAAGGTCATCACCACCGCCCCGGCAAGCCCGGTGCCGGCCAAAAGGCGCAGCTTGGCCCGTTCGTCCGTCAGGCGGAATTGCGGGGTGTTGGGGCTGAAAAACCGCCGCGGATGGGGCTCGAAGGTCAATGCCAGCGCGGGGCGGCCATGGGTCCGGCCCATCTCCAGGGCAGCCGCGATCACGGCGCGATGGCCGAGATGAACGCCATCGAAATTGCCCATGGCGACCACGGCGCCCCTCGGAATCGCGGAATCCGGCGTGGTGTCGCGGATAACGGTAAAAGGCGGAGCCATCAGGGGAATTCTCGAACCGGGGCAGGACTGGCCCGGACCGTGGCGCGACCGGGCTTGCGAAGTCAAGCGGGCGGAGCGGACGCCTTGAACATGATTTCAGTCCTTCGAAGGGGTCCGCAGTTAACGCGCTGTTTAAGGCCTTGATGCTAGTGCTTGAGACGTGGAACTGCCGGGCACCGGGCTTGGCGGATCCGATCCTAATAGTCCTTGGTTTGCGTTGGGGGAGTCGAGATGGCGGTTGATTTGTCGATGCCGGTTCTGGTGGTGGATGACTACAGCACCATGATCCGTATCATCCGGAATCTGCTGAAGCAGCTTGGCTTCGAGAATATCGATGATGCCAGCGATGGTTCGGCAGCGCTGAACAAGATGCGCGGCAAGAAGTACGGGCTCGTGATTTCCGACTGGAACATGGAGCCGATGACGGGCTACGACCTCCTGCGCGAAGTCCGCGCGGATCCGAACCTCGCCACCACGCCGTTCATCATGATCACGGCGGAATCCAAGACCGAGAACGTGATCGCGGCCAAGAAGGCCGGCGTGAACAACTACATCGTCAAGCCGTTCAACGCGGCGACGCTGAAGACCAAGATCGAGGCAGTCTTCCCGGACATGGCGAGCGCGTAAAGCCCGCCAGGGTTTCGGCTGAATTCGCAAGGCCCGGGCTCGTCCCGGGCGTTTTGCGTCATTCCGCGGCGCCCGAAGGGCGAACCCGGACTCTCGAGATTTCCGGGTCAAGTGCTGCGCGCTGGCCCGGATTGACGAAGCTTGAAAATCACCACTTCAATTCGCGCATCAAGGCCTTCGGCGGGTGGCCGAACAGTTCCATGACCGAATTCGGGTCGAGCTGATCGAGGCCTTCGAACTCCTCGGCATGGATGCCGCGGGTGACGAACAGGCAGTCGATGCCGAATTCACGCGCGCCGGTCAGGTCGGTGCGGACGGAATCTCCGATCGCCAGCACCTTCTTGCGGTCGATCTGGTAGCCTTGGCGTTCCCCGGCGAGCGCCATGGCGCGTTGGTAGATCGGCTGGTGCGGCTTGCCGTAGAAGATCACCTCGCCGCCGAGCTCGCGGTAGAGCTCCGCAATCGCGCCGGCGCAATAGATCAGCCGGTCGCCGCGCTCCACCACGATGTCGGGGTTGGCGCAGACCAGCGTCAGCTTGCGCTCGCGCGCCTTGAGCATCATGCCGCGATAGTCTTCCGCCGTCTCGGTCTCGTCGTCATAGAGACCGGTGCAGACGATGTAATCGGCTTCCTCCAGCGGCGCGGTCGCCGCATCGAGGCCCCGATAGATCGAGTTGTCGCGCTCGGGGCCGAGCCAGAACATCTTGCGGCCGGGATGCTCGGCGACATAGAGCCGGGTCAGGTCGCCCGAAGATACGATGGCGTCATAGGTCTCGTCGGGAACGCCGAGCTTGCGCAATTGCCGCTGCACGGAGTCGGCCGGGCGCGGCGCGTTGGTGATCAGGATCACCGTACCGCCACGGCTGCGATAGGTGTGCAGCGCCTCGCAGGCTTCGGGGAAGGATTCCAGCCCGTTATGGACCACGCCCCAGATGTCGCTGAGCACGACGTCCACACCGCCCACGAGCTCGCGCAGGCCTTCGGCGAAATGCAGCGCGGTCATGATGCGCGCGGCCGGCTAGATTCGGCGCGCGAGCGCCGCGTTCCCGGTGATGCGTTGTGGCGGAGGCGCAGAAGACGTCGCGCCTGAGCTTTGTGTCGCGGAGCCATGAGGAGCCTGAATGTCTTTCGCCTGGTTCGGCGCGGCCCCGGCGGTAGCAGATGCTCCCTCGGGCCGCAATGGCCGGGGCGGCGCGAACAGGAACCCCTGTCCGAACCGCACGTCGTAATCGAGCAGGTCGACCACTGCGCGCTCGCCTTCGATCCGTTCGGCGATGAGGTCGATACCGAAGCGGCCGAGCAGGTCGGATAGGTCGGACGGGTGGATGTCCGAGGCAGGGGCCTGCTTGGGATCGAGCAGCAAGGTGGCAGGCACCTTGATGAAGCGCACGCCGCGGTCGGCGAGCTCGCGCGGCTCGATGCGCAGATCCGTGACATGGTCGATCGAGAAGCGGAAGCCGCGCTGCGCCAATGCGGCGAGATTCTCGGTTTCGGCCGGGCCGAGATTGCGCAAGGTGGACTGCTTGAACTCCAGCACAAGCGAAGGCGCCAGCGCGCGGTTGGCTTCGAGGAAGTCGAGGCATTGCGCAAAGGTGGTGGAATTGCCGAGCGTGGAGGCCGCGACGTTGCAGAACACGCCGACGTCCTTGTTGCGCACCATCAGGCGCCGCAGCACCTGTACGCAGCGCAGCATCACCATGTTGTCGATGCGCCCGATCAGCCCGGAGGCTTCCGCGATGCTGATGAACTCCTCGGCGGCAAGCAGTTGGTCGCGCTCGTCGCGCAGGCGCGTCACCGCCTCGTAGAACCGTACCTTGCGCTGCGGCAGCGTCACGACCGGCTGCAGGAAGATGTCGACGCGGTTCTCGTCGATTGCATTGTGCAGCGTCGTCAGCAATTGGGTCTGGTTGCGCCCATTGGCGGCGTGAACCGGGCTGGCGGTTTGGGCCTGAGCGGCCGGCGCCGGGCTTGGCGTCGGCCTTGGCATAAGGCTTGGCGTCGGCGCGGGAAGCACAGGAGGGGCGACCGGCTTCTCCTCGAAGGGAGCAGCCAGATCGATCGGCGTCTCTGGCTCTGGCGTCGTCACGAGTGCGGGACCCGGCGCCGGCGTGTTACCGGCCAGCAGGTCCTCATGGGCCGACACGGTGGTGGCGAGCTGCCTCACCAATCCGCCCAGCTCGTTGATCTCGCCGATGACCGAGTGGATGCGGTCGGAGTTGGTCGAATTGGACGAGGCGATGCGTCCCTCGATCGCAGCCAGCCGGCGGCCGAACTCGGCCACCTGGCGGGCGAGGTCGGCGGTGCCGCGTGAGAGGTCGGTGATCTGGCCACCGACGTCGGTGCGGTCGCGCAGCCGCATCGACACCGCGTTGTAGAGGATCAGGAAGGTCAGCGCGGTCAGCGCCACGATCGCCGATTCCGTTCCGCTGATGCCGGCGACGGAATAGAGCGCGAGCCCGAGCGAGGCCGCGACCAGGACCATGCAGATGGCGATGAAGATCGTCGAAATGCGAATCATGCCGCGCGCTATGCCTCAAGAGCTGACTGCC
This sequence comes from Bradyrhizobium sp. FW305-F6, assembly GCF_058782905.1. NCBI lineage: Bacteria > Pseudomonadati > Pseudomonadota > Alphaproteobacteria > Hyphomicrobiales > Nitrobacteraceae > Bradyrhizobium > Bradyrhizobium sp. FW305-F6. The sequence goes on along the minus strand of NZ_JBYSYD010000006.1, from coordinate 112,491 downwards.
TCACCCGGGAAAACACGGGTCGCGCGCGAAATTCGTGACGCCTCATGCTCCCTTGGCAAGTATGACCCTAACATCATTGTTGATTCGAGGGGATAGTGGCTGTCCTGCAGCCATGCCGGATCCGCCGGCGAAAAGCTCCGAGGTGGCGGTTGCGGCCGGGGGCCGGATTGGCCGGCATCCCGTGCGGAAATCAAGGCGCTCTCAGCGTAAAATAATGCCGCTCTCAAGGTCAGCGAGCCGCATGCACCGTATCGTTCCGGCGTTTTCAACCGCAGGAGATTGCCATGTCGACATCCGCCGCCCTCAAGCCGGCCCCCGCCCAAGCCGACCTTGCCGCCGTCAAGCAGCGCCAGCATGGCGCCTGGTCGTCGGGCGATTATGCCGTGGTCGGCACCACCTTGCAGATCGTCGGCGAACAGCTCTGCGAGGCCATCGACCTGCGCGCCGGCAGCAAGGTGCTCGACGTCGCCGCCGGCAACGGCAATGCGACGCTGGCGGCGGCGCGGCGCTGGTGCGACGTCACATCCACCGATTACGTGCCGGCGCTGCTCGAGCGCGGGCGCGAGCGCGCGGCGGCCGAACATCTCGCTGTCGATTTCCGCGAGGCGGATGCCGAAGCCCTGCCATTTGCCGACGCCAGCTACGACGTCGTGCTCTCAACCTTCGGCGTGATGTTCACGCCGGATCAGGACCAGGCGGCTTCCGAGCTTGCGCGGGTCTGCAAATCGGGCGGCAAGATCGGCATCGCCAGCTGGACGCCGCAAGGCTTCATCGGCCAGCTGTTCAAGACCATCGGCAAGCATCTGCCGCCGCCGGCGGGCGTGAAATCACCGGCGCTGTGGGGCACGACCGCACGGCTCGAGGAGATGTTCGGCGCGGTCGCCGCGGACATCGCCGCCGAGCCGCGCATGTTCGTGTTCCGCTATCGCTCGCCGGACCACTGGCTCGAAATCTTCAAGACCTTCTACGGACCCACGCTGAAGGCGTTTGCCGCGCTCGACGACAGCGGCCAGGCCGCGCTGCGGCGCGATCTGCTGGCGTTGCTCGGGGAGTTCAACCATGCTGACGACGGCACGATCGTGGTGCACAGCGAATATCTGGAAGCGGTGATCACCAAGCGTTGACGGCGCACGAGATGCGGTCAGGCAGGCTCCTGCCTGGCCGCACCGGTCAGGATGGCGCGCTGGCGCCGACCGTGTCGGCCGAGACGGCTTGGCGGGTGCCGAGCGGCTTCGGCCGCCCGGTGGTGGTGTCTTGCAGCGTCTGCCGCTCGATCTCCGAATTCAGCTCGGCGCCGAACATGATGACGATCGCCGACATCCACATCCATGTCATCAGGCCGATCGCAGCGCCCAAAGAGCCGTAGGTCGCATTGTAATTGGCGAATTCCGAGAGGTACCAGGACAGCAGGGCCGACCCGGCGATCCAGAGCAGCGCGGCGATCAAGGCGCCGAGGCTCAGCCATTGCCAGCGTGGCGCGTCACGGCTGGGCGCGAAGCGGTAGAGGATGGCGAGTGCACCGAGGAGGATCAGGAACAGCAGCGGCCATCGTGCCAGCGCCACGATCACCTTGTTCTCGGGCGCCATGCCGAGATGATCAAGCGCCAGCGGGAAGGCGACGACGGCCCCCACCATCAACAGCAGCGCCACGATGCCTCCGACGGTGAAGGCCAGCGACACCATGTTGAGCCGGATGAAGCTGCGCTTCTCGCGTTCTTCGTAGGCGACGTTGAGGGCGTCGAAGATCGCCTTGACGCCGGCGTTGGCGCTCCAGATCGCGAGCAGCAGGCCAAACAGGAACGTGACACCAAGCGTCGCATTGCCGTTCGACACCACGCGGGCGACCTGCTCCTCGACAATCTGGAAGGAACCTTCGGGCAGCATGGTCGCGAGCGTATGCAGATTGGCGCTGATCGTCGCGGGGTCGGCAAACAAGCCATAGGATGACACGAGCGCGGTCACGGCCGGAAAGATCGCAAGCAGGCCGAAGAAGACGACGCCGCCTGCCGTCGCGAGCAGGCGATCGTCGTCGATGCGCTGGTAGGTCCGCCAGAAGATGTCCTTCCAGCCTGCCCAGGGGATCTCGAAGGGACTTTTCGCCTTGCGGCCTCGGCCGGGCTGCAGCGCCGCACCGGCCGGGTGCGTTTCAGGGGAATTCGCTTCCCCTCTCCGGTGCTCTTGCGGAGGCCCCGATCCGATCAGGCCGGAATCCCTGAAGTAGCGCTCCGCGGTCAGCACGAAGAGCGCCGTCGCCGCCACCAGCACCCAGGAGTCCACCTGATCGGAGCGCCGCGGCGGCATTCAGTCGTCCTGCCTCTGGTTGTGACGCCTTCGCCGCGCCGCTGTGAACCCCGCCAGCCCAATCGCCGCGAGCATGAGGCCGAGTTGCACAGGCCTGCTGGTCGGGACGGACCAGGCGGTCCTGCCATGCCAGGCGGTCCTGCCATGGCCGCGCTCGCCGGGGCCGAGGGGTGCCAGGGGAATTGACGTCGCGACCTCCTTGACGGCCTGCTTGACCGTACCGCGGGGAATCCGCGGGCTGGCAATGGCTACCCGCATTCGGCTGGCCAGCGGCACGATCGGCTTGGTCGGCCGCTTCATCATGGACATGGCGACGCCGACGCAGATCCCGGCCAGCACGAGCAGCACCGCGCCGACGGCGCCAAAACCCCAGAACTGCCCATAGGTGATGGCCACCCAGCGATACAGGGCAATCAGGCCGACGAAGAAAGTCGCGATTGCGAACAATCCAGCGGCTGCGAACAGGCCGGCCGCGACCGCATAGGACGTGACCCGCCCCGTGGCCTGGCTGGTGCGGTCACGCATATACGATTGCGCGGCGCGCTTGAGATGGTTGACCTTGAGCGCCATGCCGGCGCGCAGCAATTCGCCCGATGGCGCGAGCATGCGGACATCCTCCGAGAGCGAGAAAGTTATCGGGGGATGAACGTGGCGCTATTTGACTTGTTCCGACTGCGCGCGGTCCGCCGTGATGAATCAGCCGAGATCGGCGGCCGCGACCCAGAACACCTCGCCCTCGGAATCTTCGGTGTCGAGCCAGAGCAGCGGCAGCTCCGGAAACGCCTCGTCGACCAATTCCCGGCCGCGGCCGATCTCGCAGATCAGCCCGCCATCCGGCGTCAGGTGGTCGGGCGCCTCGCGCAGGATCCGGCGCACCACGTCGAGGCCGTCGGCGCCGCCGTCGAAGGCGAGCTTCGGCTCGGCGCGGCATTCCGGCGGCAGCGCCGCCATGCCTTCGGCATCGACGTAAGGCGGGTTGGTGATGATCAGGTCGTATCTGTTGCCGCCAAGCGGGGCGAACAGGTCGCCGCGATGGAGGCTGATCCGGTCCTCGAGGCCGTATTCGCGGACATTGCGCGCGGCGACTTCGAGCGCGCCCTTGGAGATGTCGACGGCGTCGATGGTGGCGTTCGGGAAACGATGCGCGGCGAGGATCGCGAGGCATCCCGATCCCGTGCAGAGGTCGAGCACGCGCGCGACCGCCGTGGGGTCGTCGATCAGCGACCCGGCCTCGCCCTCACTGCCGAAATGCGAATCCAGGAGCTCCCCGATGAAGGAGCGCGGAACGATGACGCGCTCGTCGACATAGAAGGGCAGGCCGCGCAGATAGATCTTGTTGACGAGATAGGCGGCCGGTTTGCGGGTGGTGACGCGCCGATGGATGAGATCGAGGACGGCTTTGCCTTCCGCTGCGGTGACGCGCGCGTTGGCGAAGGTGTCGAGCTGCTCGGGATGCAGATGCAGGGCCTCGCAGACCAGGAAGGCGGCTTCCGCCACTGGATCGGTGGTGCCGTGAGCAAAAGCGAGCCTGGCCTCGACGAAGCGGCTCACCGCATACCGGACGAGGTCGAGCAGGGTGAGGAGCTCGCCGGGCCGCACCTTCGCAAGCTGCGGCGCGGCGCGGCCGCGCGCGGACTTTTTTGCAGCTTTTGCCATCAGGGTTTGGTCCAGCGTGCGGCGGCTTCGTCGTCGCGGGTGTGGGCCACGACCCAGCCGGTGCCGGTGGCGCTCTCTTCCTTCTTCCAGAACGGCGCGTTGGTCTTGAGATAGTCCATCAGGAACTCGGCCGCTTGGAACGCGGCCTGGCGGTGCTGCGAGGCGGTCAGCACCAGCACAATGTTCTGGCCCGGCATGAAGCGGCCCACGCGGTGGATCACGGTGATTCCGTTCAGCGGCCAGCGCGACACGGCCTCGTCGGTATGGCGCCTGATCTCTTCCTCGGCCATACCGGGGTAATGTTCGAGCGTCAGCGCGGCGACCTTGGCGCTGTCCTCATCGGCACGGCAGATGCCCGAGAAGCTCACGACGGCGCCGATGTCGGTCCGGCTTTGGGTCAGGACGGCGATCTCGCGGGCGATGTCGAAATCAGCCTCCTGGATGCGGATGGTGACGGGGCAGGCGGTGTCAGGCGATGCCATGGCCTAGCCACCAGTCATCGGCGGGAAGAAAGCGATTTCGCGGGCGCCTGCGATCACAGCGTCCGATTTGACATGCGCGTGGTCGATCGCGGCGCGGATCACCTTCGGCTTCTCGAACGCATAGGCATAGGCCTCGCTCCGGGCGGACAGCCAGGCGATCAGCTCCTCGACGGTGCGCACGCCGGCCGGCGGCTCGATCGTCTCCTCCGCCTTGCCGACGCGCTCGCGCACCCAGGCGAAATACTTCACCTTCATCCCTCGTCCTCCTCGATGAGGTGATGGATGCCGGCTCGGAAATAATCGTATCCGGTGTACATGGTGAGAATCGCCGAGGCCCACAGCAGAGCGAGGCCAATCATCGAGACGACGGGTACCACGATGTCACCCGCCGGACCGGCGAGCAGGAAGCCGATCGCAATCAGCTGGACCGTGGTCTTCCACTTCGCAAGCTTGGTCACGGGAACGCTGACTCGGAGCGCAGCGAGGTATTCGCGCAGGCCCGAAACCAGGATCTCGCGGCACAGGATCACGATGGCGGCCCACAGCGACCAGCCGTGGATGATGCCGTCGGCCGCCAGCATCAAGAGGCAGGACGCGACCAGCAACTTGTCGGCGATCGGATCGAGCATCCGGCCGAAGGCCGATTGTTGATTCCAGATTCGCGCATAGTAGCCGTCGAGGTAATCGGTGATCGCAGCGGCAATGAAGATGGCGACCGCGAGCCAGCGCAGCCAGAGCGGCTGATCGAGGATCGACTGCGCATAGATGCACCCGACCACGACCGGGATCGCGGCGATCCGGCCATAGGTCAGGATGTTGGGGAGGGACATCGCGCGGCTGGTGGTCCCTCGTGTGGTGGCGATGTTCATCCGTGCTACCAATACCGCTCAAGCCTGAAGGTCAACCGTTCCACTCTCCAAATGAGGTGCGGACACGACGATCATATGACTGCGATCCCCCTTTAATTCATCCCGGCTGCGGATGGAAATACTCGAAAATCCTGCGGGCGCTCTCCGCGCTGACCCCCGGAACCTTGCCGAGATCGGCGATCGAGGCCCGTTCGATCTCCTTCAAGGTCCCGAAATGATGCAGCAGGGCACGTTTGCGTGACGGGCCGATGCCCGGAATTTCCTGCAAACCGGCCTCGCGGATGTCCTTCTTGCGCAGCTTGCGGTGCGAGCCGATGACGAAGCGGTGGGCCTCGTCGCGCAGGCGCTGGATGAAATAGAGCACGGGATCGCGCGGCTCCAGCTTGATCGCCTCGCGCTCCGGCATGAACAGGGTCTCGCGGCCGGCATCCCGGTCCGGTCCCTTGGCGACCGCCATCAGCGACACCTGGGTGAGGCCGAGATTTGCGAAGATCTCGCGCACGGCGTTGAGCTGGCCGCGGCCGCCGTCGATGATCACGAGGTCGGGCCATTGCGGGAAATCGTCGTCCCTGGCCTTGTTGCTTTCCTTGGTGCCGGCGTCCTCGGGCGGACTGATAAGGCGCTTGAAACGGCGCTCCAGCACCTCGCGCATCATGGCGAAGTCGTCGCCGGGCGTGATCCCTTCCGACTTGATGTTGAACTTGCGGTACTGGTTCTTCACGAAGCCGTCGGGGCCTGCGACGATCATGGCGCCGACCGCATTGGTGCCCTGGATATGGCTGTTGTCGTAGACCTCGATGCGCTTGGGCGAATGCGGCAGGCTCAGCGTTGCGGCCATGGCGTCGAGCAGGCGGCTCTGGGTGGCGGTGTCCGCGAGCTTGCGGCCCAGCGCCTCGCGCGCGTTGGTCAGCGCGTGGGTGACGAGCTCCTTCTTCTCGCCGCGCTTGGGCGCGGTGACCTCGACCTTGCGGCCGGCCTTGATCGAGAGCGCATTGGCGAGCAGTTCGCTCTCCTCGATCTCGTGCGAGAGCAGGATGTGCCTTGGCGGCGGCTTGTCGTCGTAGAACTGCGCGAGAAACGAGCCGAGCACTTCTTCGGGGGTATAGGTCTTTTCCGCGCGCGGGAAATAGGCTCGGTTACCCCAGTTCTGTCCGGTGCGGAAAAAGAACACCTCGACGCAGGAGAAGCCGCCCTCCTGGTGGATGGCGAAAACGTCGGCTTCCTCCACCGTGCGCGGATTGATGCCCTGCTGCGACTGGATCGCCGAGAGCGCGGCGAGGCGGTCGCGGTACAGCGCGGCGCGCTCGAATTCGAGCTCACCCGCCGCCTTCTCCATCTCGCCGGCAAGCTCCTGCTTCACCGCATGGCTCTTGCCGGAGAGAAAGTCGCTCGCCTCGCGCACCAGCGTCGAATAGCCTCCGAAATCGATCTCGCGGGTACAGGGACCGGCGCAGCGTCGGATCTGGTGGAGCAGGCAGGGCCGGGTGCGACTCTCGAAGAAGGAATCGGTGCAGGAGCGGATCAGGAACGCGCGCTGCAGCGCCGTGATGGTGCGGTTGACCGCGCCGGCGGAGGCGAACGGGCCGAAATAGCGCCCGGGGCGGGTCTGCGCACCGCGATGTTTCAGGATCTGCGGCGCCCAATGGTCGCCGGTGATCAGGATATAGGGAAACGACTTGTCGTCGCGCAGTTGCACGTTGAAGCGCGGCCGCAGCTGCTTGATGAGGTTGGCCTCCAGCAGCAGCGCCTCGGTCTCGGTGGTGGTCGAGATGATCTCCACGGTGACGGTGGCCGCGATCATGCGCAGGATGCGGGCCGGCAACGGCGCACTCTGGCGCGCGTAACTGGACAGGCGCTTTTTGACGTTCTTGGCCTTGCCGACATAGAGCACGTCGGCATTGGCGTTGAGCATGCGGTACACGCCGGGCGATGTCGGCGCGAGGCGGACCGCGCGCTCGATCGCCTCGTGCCCGGTCGCGAGCGGGCCCTCCCCGACGGCGCCGCTCTCTTCCAGGATATCCGGCAGCAGCGCATCGTCCTCGTCGTCCCCGGCTGCTGCGGGGTCGACGTCGGGCGCGGCCAGCGCTTCGGGCGGCGCATCGCCCGCAGCGGCCGGCGGCGACTTGCGCGCGTGGTCGTCCGGATTGTCGGAGGAATCGTGAACCATGGGGCGAATTTAGGCGCTGGGGGTGCCGATTTGAAGTTCCGGGCAGGCGGCGCGCCCGAGATGGAGGCCAGTTCCCGGTAACACTTCCTTAAGTCTGTTAAGCGCGCGGTAACCCGACTTAACAGCCCTTTAACTTAAAACTCTCGATAAATCCTACGCGAAAGGTTCTTGGTTCCGTAACCAAGCGACGGGGGCCGGCGCGGCGGCGCAGGCATCGCAAGGGTTGCGGCAGTTGCGTTGGAGTGAGTGATGAAGAGGCTCGTTGTGGGCGCAGCCGCGTTGGCTGCTGCCGGCTGGACAGCTTCGGCAAAGGCCGCCGATCTCAGTTACGGGCAGCGGGCGCCCTATACGGTCAACCAGCCGCTCAATGCCTATAGCTGGGCAGGTCCCTATCTCGGCGGCAACATCGGCTATGGATGGGGCTCGGTCGACAACAACCCCACCAAGCCGTCCGGCTTCGTCGGCGGCGTGCAGGCCGGCTACAATTTCCAGAACGGCCCATGGGTGTTCGGTGTCGAGGGCGACATCCAGGCAGCGGGCGCCGACGACACCTTTGCGCCGTGGAAGTTCTCCAATCCGTGGTTCGGCACCCTGCGCGGCCGCGCCGGCTATGCGTTCAACAATGTGCTGTTCTACGGCACCGCCGGTCTCGCCTTCGGCGAGCTGCGCGCGCAGACCTTCGGCTGGTCGGAGTCGCACACAACCGCAGGCTGGACCATCGGTGCCGGCGCGGAAGTGGGCCTCGCGCCGAACTGGAGCGCCAAGCTCGAATATCTCTACATCGATCTGTCGACCAGCCAGTTCGCAATCACGGGCGTGTCAAACGGCTACAGCGCCAGCGTTGTCCGCGCAGGCGTGAACTACCGCTTCTGATATCCAAAGAAGAAAATACCGGACCAGCCTCCCGGCCGCTCGCGGCCGGGATTTTTTTACGCCAGTTTCGCAAGAGCGTTTTCGAGCGAAGTGGACGCCGGTTCGCGTCAAGAAAACGCGTCAAATACGAGAGTCTAGAGCGCCGTTCCGATTCGATCGGAACGGCAAAGGCTCTAGGAGACGATCACCAAATTGACCGCCTTTGGTCCCTTCCCCTTCTTGTCCGGCTCAACCTCGAAAGTAATACGCTGTCCTTCGGCAAGGTCCTTCAGTCCCGCCCGCTCCACCGCGGTGATGTGAACGAAGACATCGCGACCGCCGTCGTCGGGCTTGATGAAGCCGTAGCCGCGCTCGCCGTTGAAGAACTTGACCGTTCCCGTCATGGCCATCGGGAAACTCCCCCTCATTGCTCCTCCGCCGCGACGCAGACTCACGTCACGGCATGACCGGGCCTTACGGAGCCCGGGAGCTGGCCATCCTTGGACGGACCTTATCGGTCCGACGGGATCTTTCTTAGGGCCTTCACTCCGCCGCAACCATTCGCGGAAGCGGAACGTAAAGCCAGTCACGGAAACAGCATAATACGGTTCTTCACAGATTGACTACCGGTACTGCATATTTTTCCCAAGAATGCCGGGCTGTTACGGCGATGGCTTGGGCACTTCCAATCGGAATCTGGCAGCTCCGCCTTGGCCGAGCGGCATCTCCAGTTCGGGAAGGATCGTCTTGAGCTCCCCTTGCAGCGTATAGGGCGGATTGACGATCAGGAGTCCGGTGGAGGTGAGGGCAGCGCTGCCGGCTTGCGGCGCGACGCTGAATTCGAGGCGCAAGCATTTCCCCGGCGGCTTTGCTGCAGCTGCGAGCCGCGCGACCGTTTGAACCAGCGTGTCGGTGGCGCGCCGGCTCTTGGCCGGATACCAGATTACGTAGATACCGGTCGGCCATTTCGCGAAGGCCGCCGAGAACGCTTCGCTCAGCCGCTCGAACTCGTCCTTGGCCTCGAACGGCGGATCGATCAGCACGAGCCCGCGCCGCTCCTTCGGCGGTACGAAGGCCGGTAATGCCAACCAACCGTCGAGATCGACGACACGCGCCTGCTCGTCGCGGCGCAACACGTCGATCAGCGCCTTGCGCGCCTTGGGCTCGAGCTCGCAGGCGACGAGCCGGTCCTGCGGCCTGAGCAGGCCGCGCGCAATCAGCGGTGAGCCCGGATAAGCCCTGAGCTCGCCCTTCGGATTGTAGGCTCGGACAATGTCGAGATAGGGCTTGGTCAGTGCCGCGCTCTCATTCGACAGGCGCGCCTGCATCAGCCGTGCGATGCCGGTCAGCCATTCGCCACCGCGGCGTGCCTCCTCACCCTCGAGATCGTAGAGGCCGGCGCCTGCGTGGGTGTCGATGACGCGGAACGCCGCCGGCTTGTCCTGCAAATAAGTGAGGATGCGCGCCAGCACGATGTGCTTGATGACATCGGTGAAGCTGCCGGCGTGGAAGGCGTGGCGGTAGTTCATGGCGGAGAGTTACGACATCGCGCGATGAAAGCAACTCCCGTCATTCCGGGGCGGTGCGCAGCACCGAACCCGGAATCCACTTTACCGCGGGCTATGCTGGCCAAGGATTCCGGGCTCGCGCTTTGCGCGCCCCGGAATGACGATCTGGGAAGTCGGCCTCAACCGCCCCTGATCGGCGGCATCGTCACCTGCTCGCGGCGGCAGGCGCGGCGCTCGATCTCGTCGCAGGCGCGGAATTGCAGGTCCTTGCTCAGGCAGATGCGGACCTCGGAGAGCCGCGTCCGGTTGCAGGTGACCGAGACGGCGGCATTGCTGAGGCCGGGATTGGCCTTGACGAAGGCCTCCTCGACCTCCGCCGGCGCGACGGTCTTGGCCTGCGACAGATCGAGATATTCGGCCGGGATCTTGATCGCGGCGCGTGCTTTGCGGATCGTCTCGAAATAGCTCCGGCCCTCGAGGCCCGAGCAGGTGCCGTGCTTGTCCCATTCGTTGAAGATCAGGCCCGTCGCCGGCATCAAATCGAGCATCGAGGAAACGATGTTGCGGTTCAGCCGCGGTGCCGGACGCTGACAATATTCGGGGAAGCCGTTCTCATATTGCGGCCACAGCCCGTGCACCACGAAGGCATAGGGGCGTCCGCCACACTGCATCTGGGAGCGGCCGCCGCGCTCGGCCGCTTCCTCGCAGAACGAGGGCGACCATGAAAGCGCCAGCACATAGAAGTCGAACTCGCCCGGCGCGTTCTGCCGCTTGTCCTGGGCCCGTGCGTCACTGCCGAAGAAGGCGAGGCTTGCGGACAGGATCAGCGACAAAGTCAGCGAGATCACGAGGCGGGAGAACGAATGCAATCTGGCATGAAACATGGCGACGCCCCTCAACTAGACTGTGCAGCGAGCCTAGCAGGCGATGAGAACATTTCAAGAACAAAATTCAGGCGGCCCGCCGCGTCGCGGGCCAGACCAACCCGAATCAGGGTTTTGCGGCCCGACAGGCCGGATTGTAGGCCCAGTTGCGATCCACGCCGACGACGCACCATTCGACACCGTTGCCGTAGGAGGCAAAGCCGCCATCCTCGATGATCGAGAAATGCACCTTGCGCGGCTTGCCGTCATTGAGCATGGCCTCGCCGCTGCAATAGCGGCGCGGAATGTTGTCGGACTGCCAGGGCCGGAACGCGGTCTCGCGAACGGCGGAGAAGCCGGTGATCTGCAACGAAGAATTCCAGAACGTGGACTCCTTTTCGGCGAACTCGTGCACGATCCTCGGCAGGGCCCAGTCGCAAGGAGCAACGGCACCGTCATAACGCGGCCCGCTCAGCCAGAAATTCAGCTCCAGCGGATTGGCGGCCTTGGCCTCGCCGAGCGACAGCGCTCCGAACATGAGGCCGAGCACGGCGGCAAAGCGGAGCGATTTCAGGGAGGAGGCGCGCATGGTCAATCCAGACAGCTAGGTCTTGCGAAGCCCGGACGGTGCCGCGAAGGCCGGGGGAGGTCAAGTGCAGCGCGGCAACACTTCGCCGGGAGTTGACTGCAACGATGCCGCCGGCAGGGCATCAGTTCTTTTCATGGCGATCACGGCACCGTAAACTGGCACCAGCCAATTGGAGTAACGGTAATGCGAATCATTGCGGCCGCGGGTCTTCTCGCCAGCCTGGTTGCCTCGGGCCTGACGGCGAGCCAGCCGGCGCGCGCCGATATCGTGCCGCCGTTCAAGGGCAACGACACCGGCGGCATCATCGCCTATTCCATGGCCGCCCAGGTCGATGCCCGCCAGGTCGCGGTCGATCACTGCGCGCGTTACGGCAAGGTCGTGAAATTCCTCGGCGTGCAGGCCTATGAGGGCGGCTACATCTCCTTTTCCTGCCGCTGGGTGCCCTATGGCGCCGCCGAGCGCCCGATCCGCACGCTGTACTGAGGCGTCGTAACCGCACTTGATCTCTGCCGGGAGATTTTCCGCATGACGCGCAAACTCGCTTTGCTCGGCTGGACGCTTTGCCTTGTGCTGTCGGCAGGCCGCGCCGGCGCCGACGATTTGCCGGTGCGCAAGGCCGGTCTCTGGGAAATGAAGCTGGTCACATCAGGCTCGCCCGTGCCCGAGATGACCATGCAGCACTGCACCGACGAGACCGTCGACAAGGAAATGAGCAACAACGTCTCCCCGATGGCCAAGCAGATCTGCGCCAAGCAGGAGATCAAGAAGACCGCGACCGGCTATGTCAGCGATTCCCAGTGCAGCGTCGCCGGCGTCACCACCACCTCGCATGCCGAGATCACGGGCGATTTCAACTCGGCCTACACGATGAAGACGACCTCGCATGCGCAAGGCGGCGTCGCCGGCGCAGCGGGGCGCGACACCACCACGACCCTGCAAGCGAAATGGCTGGGAGCCTGCAAGCCGGATCAGAAGCCCGGTGACATCGTGATGCCCGGCGGCTTCAAGATGAACGTGCGCGACATGGACAAGCTGAAGGCGCTGCTGCCGAAGTAGGCCTGCTCGCCGCGCGGACGGTGCGCTCCCTCGCCCCGTTCTTACGGGGAGGAGTTAGAAGGGCTACACCGGTATTCGCACGCTCGCCCGCAATCCGCCCATCGGGCTGTCGCCGAGCGTGATGTCGCCGCCGTGCGAGCGGGCGATGTCGCGGGCGATGGCGAGGCCGAGGCCGGTGCCGCCTTCGTCCTGGTTGCGGGCGTTGTCGAGCCGTAGGAACGGCTTGAACACCTCTTCGCGCAAATGCGGGGGAATGCCGGGGCCGTCGTCGTCGACCGTCACGGTCAAATAACGGTGATCGCGCTGGCCGGCGATGGCGATGTTCTTGCCGTAGCGCGCCGCGTTGGTGACGAGGTTGGCCAGGCACCGCTTGAACGAGGCTGGCTTCACCGTCACCACGGGCAAGCCGTGGAAAGCGACCGTCGCGGTATGGCCGTGGCGCTCGGCGTCGCTGCGCAGCTCCTCGAGCGCCTGCGCCATGTCGGTCGGCTGCGACTGCTCGCCGGTGTCGCCGCGGGCGAAGGCGAGATAGTCCTCCAGCATCATCGACATCTCGTCGACGTCCTTGCGCATGCCGTCGAGCTCGGGGCTGTCGCCGATCAGCGCCAGTTCGAGCTTGAAGCGGGTCAGGATGGTGCGCAAATCGTGGCTGACGCCGGCGAGCATCGCGGTGCGTTGCTCCATGGTTCGCTCGATCCGCGATTTCATTTCCAGGAAGGCGACTGCCGCGCGCCGCACCTCGCGCGCGCCGCGCGGCCTGAAGTTCGGGGCCTCGCGCCCCTTGCCGAAACTCTCGGCGGCGTCGGCCAGCCGGAGGATCGGCTTGATCTGGTTGCGCAGGAACAGCACCGCCACAATCAGGAGGATCGAGGACGTTCCGACCATCCAGAACAGGAAGATCTCCGAGTTGGAGGCATAGGCGGCGCTGCGCTGCGCGAACACGCGCATCACGGCATCGTCGAGCTGGATGCGGATCTCGACGAGGTTGGAGCGGCCGACGGTATCGATCCAGAATGAGCGGCCGATCTGGCGGCCGAGCTGCACTGACAGGGTCTGGTCGAGCAGCGAGAAGAACGGCTTCGGCCCCGGCGGCGGCATGTCGCCGGCGGGCAGGAAATCGACCACGAGGCCGAGCCGCTGCTGCGCGATGCGGCGGATCTCGTTGCGGTCCTTGTCCTGCGGGTAACCCTTGTAGACGTCGATCAGCGCGGCGATGTCCTGCACCACCGCGGCGGACAACCGGCGCGTCACCGTGTTCCAGTGCCGCTCCATGAACACGAAGGCGACGACCGATTGCAGGATCACCATCGGCACGATCATGATGAGGAGCGCACGGGCATAGAGGCCGGTCGGCATCCAGCCCTTGAACGCGTTGCCCATCCAGCCATTGACGGCGGAGACGCGGCCGGCAGCGCTCTTCAGAAGCGTCAGGCCGGTGTCGATCGTGCTCATCTGGCGCGCTTCAATTTTATGGCGAGGCGACCAGCCGGTAGCCGATGCCGCGCACCGCCTGCAGGAACAGCGGATTGGCGGGGTCGGTCTCGATCTTGCGGCGGAGGCGGTTGATCTGCACGTCGACGGCGCGCTCGTTGACGCTGCCATTGCCGGTCAGCGCGCTGCGCGGCACGGTCTCGCCCGGTGTTTCCGCGAGTATACGCAGCATCTCGCGCTCGCGGTCGGTGAGGTGGATGACCTCCTCGCCCTGGCGCAATTCTCCGCGTTCGAGATGGTAGACGTAGGGACCGAAGGCGATCTTCTCGATCGTCGTGGCCTGCGGCGGCGGGGCGGCGCGCTTGAGGATGTTGTTGATGCGCAGCGCCAGCTCGCGCGGCTCGAATGGCTTCGCCACGTAGTCGTCGGCGCCGATCTGCAGGCCCTCGATGCGGGCTTCGGCCTCGTGCCGCGCCGTCAGCATCACGATCGGCACCGAGGACGAGGTGCGGATGAAGCGGGCGAGATCGAAGCCGGTCTCGCCGGGCATCATCACGTCGAGGATCAGGAGGTCGAAATGCAGGCCCATGAGTTTCGAGCGTGCATCGCCGGCGCTCGCGGCCGTGGTCACGCGATAACCTTCGGCCGCGAGAAAGCGCGAGAGCAGGTCGCGGATGCGGCGGTCGTCGTCGACCAGCAAGAGATGCGGGGCATCGTCGGCCGGTTGCACCGGCCCGCGGGCGAGCGTGGCAGCGAGCGGCACGGTCACTCCTTGGCGTCGTTGTTGACGGAAGCGAAGATCGTCTCGAGCACCTTGTCCGGATCGTCGCGGTCGATCATGGCGCGGAGGAAGCGCTTCACGGTCTCCGCGTCCTGCGGCGCCATCTCGGCGAGCGCCCTGGTGATCCGCGTGGTCTGCAGCCCGGCGAGCTTCTGCACCAGGGCCTCGCCCTTCGGCGTCGCATAGAGCAGGCGCTGGCGGCGGTCGTTGTCGCCGGTCTTCTGCACGATGTAGCCTTCGTCCAGCAGCTGCTTGAGCACGCGGCCGAGCGATTGCTTGGTAATGCGCAGGACGTCGAGCAGGTCGGCGACCTTGAGCCCGGGATAGCGGTAGACGAAGTGCATGACCCGGTGATGGGCGCGGCCGAAGCCGAAAGCCTCCAGCTCCTGGTCGGGATCGCCGACGAAGTCGCGGTAGGCGAAGAACAGCAGCTCGATGATATCCCAGCGCAAATTGCCTCCATCGCCTGCGGCCGGCCGAGGCGTAGCAGCGTCTTGAGCGGCACTTGCGAAATTTATGTCAGGCATATTGACGTATCTTGGGTTCAATGTTACAAAACGATCAACCAGTACGAAATTTTAGATCGTTTCGCACCGGGTGGCATCGTAGCAGGGGCGGCCTGAGAGAGCCGGACAGGCGGCGACGGCCAAAGCAGATCTACCGTGCGATTGTCGAGCGGCATTTCGGCAAAACATACTGGACTTCCGCCTTCCGCAAAAGCATGTCCTCGGCGACATGCTGGCCACGGGAAACCGGCCGTAACAAGGCTGGTGGCGGTCTGCAGAAACAATCAAGCCAGCCGGGCTCCGAAGCGGGGGCAAGGCCGGCGCCAGCAACAGCGCCGCCACCGGCAGCGGGAGGCAAGGACATGAGCATGACATTCGACATCCAGCCCGCATCCAATCCGACGCCCGAGAAGGATCGCGTCGCCAAGCTGGTGGACCCCGGCTTCGGACGGGTCTTCACCGATCACATGGCCATCGTCCGCTACAACCAGGCCAAGGGCGGCTGGTACGAGGCGAAGATCGAGGCGCGGGCCAACTTCCAGCTCGATCCGGCCGGTGCGGTGCTGCACTACGCCCAGGAGATCTTCGAAGGCTTGAAGGCCTACAAGCGCGACGATGGCGGGGTGAACCTGTTCCGCCCCGACGCCAATGCGCGGCGCTTCAAGGACTCGGCCGATCGCATGGCGATGGCGCAGCTGCCCGAAGACGTCTTCATCGAGGCCGTCGAGCAGGTCGTGCGCATCGATCGCGCCTGGATGCCGGGCGGCGAGGGCAGCCTCTACTTGCGTCCCTTCATGATCGCGAGCGAGACCTTCCTCGGCGTCAAGCCGTCATCCGAATACATCTTCGCGGTGATCGCATCGCCCGTCGGCTCCTATTTCAAGGGCGGCCCTGCGCCGGTCTCGATCTGGGTGTCCGAGAACTACACGCGGGCCTCGGTCGGTGGCACCGGCGCCGTCAAGTGCGGCGGCAATTATGCCGCCAGCCTGCGTGCGCAGGCGGAGGCCATGCAGCACGGCTGCGATCAGGTCGTCTTCCTCGATGCGATCCAGCGCCGCTACGTCGAGGAACTCGGCGGCATGAACGTGTTCTTCGTGTTCGACGACGGCTCGATCTCGACGCCGCCGCTCGGCACCATCCTGCCCGGCATCACCCGCGACTCCATCATCACGCTTGCCCGCGATGCCGGCAAGACCGTGCGCGAGGAGCCGTATTCGATAGAGCAATGGCGCAAGGATGCGGCAAGCGGCCGCCTGAAGGAAGCCTTTGCCTGCGGCACGGCGGCCGTGATTTCGCCGATCGGCAAGGTGCGCTCGGTCAGCGGCGACTTCGAGATCTCGGGCGGCGCCGCCGGCCCGGTCGCCATGGGCCTGCGCAAGCAGCTCGTCGACATCCAATACGGCCGCACCAACGATCCCCACAACTGGATCCGCAAGGTGTTTTGATCGCCTACCCTCCTCTGGAGGGCAGAGCAATCGCATATATGAGTGATCTCGCCTGTGGCGATCCTTCCAGACGCCCGCCGTTGGCAGGCCCTCAGGACGAGGACCGCGTGCGTGCGCTGGTTTTGACGGGCACCGGTGCCGCTCAGCCTCACCCTGAGGGACCGCGAAGCGGTCGTCTCGAAGGGCGAGGCGCGCGCCCAGGTCTTTCAAAAAGCTACATGCGATTCCCCTGCCCTCCGGGCAGGGTGAAAAGCGCAGCGTTTGTGGACTTTTGCGCACTGAACGCGCTGCTGCCGACATGCGACAAAGCCAGGACACAACGAGCATCCTGGACATCGCGATCATGCCAACCAAGCTCTCCCAGCACTTCAAGTGGATCGTTCTCGCCGCCATCACCAGCGTCTCCGTCTTTGGCATTCTGACCATCGGCTCCGCGCCCGAGGTCGCAGCTAAAGACCGCTCGCCGATCGTCGACGTGCGCACCAGCGATCCCGAGATGAACGCGGCGATCGCGCGCGCCCGCGGCACGCTGCCGACGTTCTGGGCCTCCTACGACTCGGCGAAGCCGACGGAGACCGGGCACGCCCTGAAGGTGCGCTTCCCGACCCGCAAGGGCGGCGAGCATATCTGGATCGGCGAGGTGAAGAAGCTGCCGGATGGCACTTATTCCGGCCGCTTCGCCAACGAGCCGCGCGACATCCCGGGCAAGCGGGCCGGCGACAAGGTCAAGTTCGCCGAGGCCGACATCTCGGACTGGATGTTCATGCGCAACGGCAAGATCGTCGGCGGGGAGACCATCAAGCCGACGCTGAAATCGCTGCCGAAGGCGGATGCGGATGCCCTGAGGGCGCGGATGGAGACTCCGTGAGGCTGGCCGTCATTCCGGGGCGCCCACGGGGCGAACTATGGTGCGCCATTGCGCACCTGAGAATCTCGAGATTCCGGGTTCTCGCTTCGCGAGCCCCGGTATGACGTCGCCCTCTAACACCCCGTTGCCGCCTCGCGCCCCGGCTGGTAAACGCCGCGCATGGCCGAGAAACCCAAAAAACCCCAGAAGCTGAAGGCGCGCCTGCCGCGCGGGCTCGAGGATCGCGATCCCGCCGCGATCCGGGCGACTCGCGAGATGGTCGAGAAGATCCGCGCCGTCTACGAGCTCTACGGCTTCGAGCCGGTGGAGACGCCGGCGATGGAATACACCGACGCGCTCGGCAAGTTCCTGCCCGACCAGGACCGTCCGAACGAGGGCGTGTTCTCGTTCCAGGACGACGATGAGCAGTGGATCAGCCTGCGCTACGATCTCACCGCGCCGCTGGCGCGCTATGTCGGCGAGCGCTACGGCACCGACGCGCTGGTTCTGCCCTATCGCAGCTACCGCGTCGGCTATGTCTTCCGCAACGAAAAGCCCGGCCCGGGCCGCTTCCGCCAGTTCATGCAGTTCGACGCCGACACCGTCGGCTCGGCGACGCCCGCCGCGGACGCCGAGATCTGCATGATGGCGGCGGACACGATGGAAGCGCTTGGGATTGCGCGCGGCCAGTACGTGGTGAAGGTCAACAACCGCAAGGTGCTCGATGGCGTTCTGGAAGCCATCGGCCTCGCGGGTGAGGAAAATGCGGCGCGCAGGCTGACCGTGCTGCGTGCGATCGACAAGCTCGACAAGTTTTCCGCGGACGAAGTGCGCAAGCTGCTCGGGCCCGGACGCTGGGATGGCGGCGAAGAAGGCAAGGGCGATTTCACCAAGGGCGCCAATCTGAGCGCGCCTGAAGCCGACGTCGTTCTCGCCATCACCAAGCCGCGCGACGATTGGAAAGAGGCGATTGCCGCTGCGGAAACCTACCTGGCCAAGAGCGAGGTGGGGCAGGCCGGCGTGAGCGAGCTGGACGAGATTGCAAAACTGGTAGCGGCATCGGGCTACGGCGCCGATCGCATCAAGATCGATCCCTCCGTCGTGCGCGGCCTCGAATATTACACCGGCCCCGTCTACGAGGTCGAACTGCTGCTCGACACCAAGGACGAGAAGGGCCGCCCGGTGCGGTTCGGCTCGGTCGGCGGCGGCGGACGTTACGACGGCCTCGTCTCGCGCTTCCGCGGCGAGCCGGTGCCGGCGACCGGCTTCTCGATTGGCGTGTCGCGTCTGCAGGCCGCGCTGACGCTGCTCGGCAAGCTCGACACCAAGCCGGAATTCGGCCCCGTCGTCGTCACCGTGTTCGACCGCGACCGGGTCGCCGACTACCAGAAGATGGTGGCATCCTTGCGCACCGCCGGCATTCGCGCCGAGCTCTATCTCGGTAATCCCAAGAACATGGGCAACCAGCTCAAATATGCCGACCGCCGCAACTCGCCTTGCGTGATCATCCAGGGCTCCGATGAAAAGGCGCGGGGCGAGGTGCAGGTCAAGGACCTGATCGAGGGCGCCAAGGCGGCGGCTGCGATCGCCTCCAACCAGGAATGGCGAGAAAGCCGGCCGGCGCAGTTCTCGTGCAGCGAGGTCGATCTCGTCGCCAAGGTGCGCGAGGTACTGGCGCGCCATGACGTGACGTGGGGATAGCTATTCGCCCCAGTTGTCATGCGCGGGCTTGACCCGCGCATCCATCTTCAAAATGATGGATGGCCGGGACAAGCTCGGCCATGACGACAGCAGCAGAGCAGCAGGGAGACGACGATGCCTGAGATCACCATCAGCATGGCCGAGGGCCGCACCGACGAGCAGAAGGCCGGCATGATGCGCGACATCACCCAGGCGCTGGTCAAGAATCTCGGCGTCGACGCCGATGCCGTCGTCATCCAGATCAACGAAGCCCCGCTCCGCCACAAGATGAAGGGCGGCAAGACCTTCGTGGAGCGCGCGGCGGCGGCGAAGAAGTGACGCGTTAGCGTCATTCCGGGGCAGCCCGCCAGGGCTGAACCCGGAATCTCGCGCTACAAACTTCTGGATTCCGGGTTCGCGCTTTGCGCGCCCCGGAATGACGAGCAAGCACCATGGACGCACGCGACTTTATTAAGCCTGGCATGAGCGCGGAGCGCACGCTGGTAGTCCCGACCGAGCGTACGGTCGGGCATTTCGTGCCGGGCATGCCTTTTGTCTACGCCACGCCGATGATGATCCTGGAAATGGAGATGACCGCGGGCGATGCGATCCGCTCGGCGCTCCAGCCGGGCTGGGTCACGGTCGGCATCGAGGTCGACATCCGCCATCTTGCCGCCGCGCTGGTTGGGGCTACCGTACGCACCACGGCAAAGGTCGTCGCCGTCGAGCGCCGCGTCATCCGCTTCGAGGTCGAGGCGTTCGAGGGCACGCGCAAGCTCGGCGACGGCCGTCATGCCCGCGGTCTCGTCAATGTCGAGATGTTCAACAAGCGGCTAGCCGCAGGCTCGAAATTGTAGGGTGGGCAAAGGCGCGAAGCGCCGTGCCCACCATTCCTCCACGATGGATAAAGATCGTGGGCACGCTTTCGCTTTGCCCACCCTACTGCATTCTTCTACTTCGCCAATTCCTTCGACCGCTGCGTCGCCGCCGCGACGGCGCGGATCATGAGATCGCGCAGGCCCGTCTCGCCCATCAGCACGCCGAGCGCGGCGGCGGTGGTGCCGCCGGGCGAGGTGACGTTCTGGCGCAGCGTCGCGGACGGAAGCTGCGACTGGTGCAGCAGCTCGCCGGAGCCGGCGACCGTTTCGCGCGCGAGCTTTGTCGCCAGCGCTTCGGGCAATCCCGCTTCAACGCCGGCGCTGGCGAGCTCTTCGGCGAGCAGGAACACATAGGCAGGGCCCGAGCCGGACACGGCGGTGACCGCGTCCATGAGACCTTCATCCTCGACCCATTCGACCGAGCCGGTGGCGCGCAGCAGCGCATCGGCCACCGCGCACTGCGCGGCGCTCACCTTGTTCGCCGCAACGGCGACGGTGATGCCGCGGCCGATCGCGGCCGGCGTGTTCGGCATCGCACGCACCACGGCGCCGCCGCAGACCTGCTCAAGCGAGGCGATCGTGGTGCCCGCCATGATCGAGACCACCGAGGTCGCGTCCGAGACGAATTGCTTCAGCTTCGGGCCGGCCTCGCGGAACATCTGCGGCTTCACCGCGACAACCAGAGTCTCGACCTTGCCGGCGGTGGTCACATCGGGATTGAGCACGACACCCTTGGCCGCCAGCGCGGAGATCTCGGGCGACGGATGCGGATCCATCACCGCGACGCGGCGCGGATCGAGCCCGCCGGCCAGCCAGCCGGTCAGCATCGCACCGCCCATCTTGCCGGCGCCGGCGAGCAGGATGGTGCCGGTAATGTTTTGGAGGGGGTTGTCTGCCATCGCCACTGCCACACACTCAGGCGTCATCCCCGCGAAGGCGGGGATCCATAACCACGGGCGGTTCTAGTGGATCGAGGTGTCGGCAACAAGCCGCGTGCCACAAGCGACATCACGCGGATGGATCCCGGATCTGCGCGCGCTTTATGCGCGCTTGCCCGGGATGACGTGGGGAGGGAGGGTCGGCGCTCCGACGTCGTAGAGGCCCTAAGCCTCGCCGACCGTGTCGAACATCGCGGCGTCCATCGCCTCGGCCGTGGTCTTGCCGGCCCACACCACGAACTGGAACGCCGGGAAGTAGCGCTCGCAGGCGTGGATGGCGCCGGCGAGCATGGCTTCGCACTGCGCGGTCGAGGCGGTGAGGCCGCCCGGCAGCACCAGGGCCTGGCGGTGCATGACCATGCCGGTGTTGGTCCACAAATCGAAATGACCGACCCACAGCTGCTCGTTGACGGCAGCGACGAGCCGCTGCACCTCGCTGCGGCGCGCGAGCGGAATCTTCATGTCGAAGGCGCAGGCCAGATGCAGCGCCTCGATCTCGCCCATCCAGGTGAAGGAGAGCTGGTAGTCGGTCCATTGTCCCTTGGAGACAATCGTGAGTTCGTCCTCGCCGGAGCGTTCGAACGGCCAGTTGTTGCTGGCAGCGATATCCTCGACCACCGCGAGCGGATGGCTTCTGGAATCGATGGTGCCTTCGAGCAGGGACATGCCGTCTCGACCTCTTGCCTTCTTGTTGTCTTTGATACGCACGCGGTTGGGCCCGGCGCGCACTCCCTCAACGTCGCTGCGGCGTTCCCTCGGATCAGCCTTTGCAATCCCCTCGGAGTCGCTCTTGCGATCCCTCGGATCGGCGCGGGCCTGTCGCGGATCAAGTGATGTGATTTGCGGAATCTGCGCAACGGGGTCGCGAGTCCGTCCACAAGCCAGGACTCGTTCGTCCACAGCTCATCTCCGCCACAATTGTTAACGGGGCGTCGTGCCATTCCCGCCCCAGGGAGAACAAACCGGAATCAAATCGCGGGGTAGAGACCTTCATTGCTAATTCCGCCCTGCGAGGGCCGAACCGCCGCGGCGGCATGGCACCATGCGGTTTGCCTATGCGGAACACGCTTGCCGCGACTGCTCGCCGGCGGCATATTTCCATCAGGCTGTTCATCCCGAGCGGCCGATGTTCTCAGGGCGGGGTGAAAGTCCCCACCGGCGGTAAGGGCCGAAAGGCCTGAAGCCCGCGAGCGCCTTCCGCGAGGGGTATCCTGAACGGAAGGGTCAGCAGATTCGGTGCAACTCCGAAGCCGACGGTCAAAGTCCGGATGAAAGAGAACGGTCGCTGGCAGACGCATCGCGAGGATGCGGCTGTTTGTCGTTCCGTGTGCCCTGATTCTGGTCCTTGAACCGAGGAAAGCCATGAATCAGATGTTGCAAGATCCCCCGACCGAAACGTCCCCACCCACGCCGCCGCCGGTTCCGCAGGGGCCGGTGCCGGAGCATCCGCGCTTCGCCAAGCCGCAGCGGGTTGCCTTCGTGCAGGCCTGCTGGCACCGCGACGTGGTCTCGGAGGCCCGCATCGCCTTCGTGAAGGAGGCGGAAGCCCGCCACCTCACCCATGTCGACGTGTTCGAGGTGCCGGGCTCGTTCGAGATCCCGCTGCACGCGCAGATCCTCGCCAAGACGCGGCGCTACACCGCGATCGTAGCGGCTGGTCTCGTCGTCGATGGCGGCATCTACCGTCACGAGTTCGTCGCCGACACCGTGATCAAGGCGCTTATGGACGTGCAGCTCCGCACCGAGGTGCCGGTGTTCTCGGCCGTGCTGACCCCGCAGCAATTCCACGAGACCGAGGTGCACTACGACTTCTTCCGCAAGCACTTCGCCATCAAGGGCGTCGAGGTCGCGGCCGCCTGTGCGGAGACGCTGCACGGCCTGGAGCGCCTGCGCGGCCAGGTCGCAGCGGGGATCGTGGGGTAGGCGATGGTCATTCCGGGGCGCGCGTCGCGCGGGCCCGGAATCCATTGATCGACAGGGTTGGGCAAGAAGGATTCCGGGTTCGGCGCTGACGCGCCGCCCGGACCGAACTTCGCCCAATACCGGACTCTACCTGCCCTTCCTCAACCCAAGGATACACCCGCCTTTGCCCGGCTGATCCCGAGACTCAAAATGCGGTGCAGAAGATCCGGATATTTGAACCCGTCATGATGAGCCGCCGTGGCGAACTCCTGGCTCTTGGCGATTTCGGGATTTGGATTCGCTTCGATGAAATACGGCGTGCCGTCGGCGGTGAGGCGAAAGTCGATGCGCGCATAGCCGTCGAGCCCTAGTGCCTGATAAATGCGTTTTGCGGCGCGCTGGATGCGCGCGGTGACTTCCGGCGAGAGGTCTTTCGCCGGCCCGTCGACGATGCCGACCTTCTCCTGATAGTCGGTGTCGTGCTTGGCCTTTTCGGTGGCGATGTGGCGTGACCTGCGACCGCCCATGCTGCCGAATTTCAGTTCCCAGACCGGCAGAACGCGCAGGCGGTTGTTGCCGAGCACGCCGACGTAAAGCTCGCGTCCCTCGATGAATTGCTCGGCGATGGCGGCGGTTTCGCTCCGATCGTGGATGAAGGCGACGCGCTCTGCGAGCTTTTCGTCGGTGTCGACGATCGAGGCTTGGGAAATGCCGGCAGATCCATCCATGTTCAGGCTCTTGACGATCAGCGGCAGCGCGAGATGCTTCGGCCGCTTGACCTTGCGCCGCATCGGGAAAACGGCGAAGGCCGGCACCGCGATGCGACGGTGGTGCACCAGCGTCTTTGACAGGTCTTTGCCGCGCGCCAGGATAAGGCCGCGCGGATTGCATCCGGTATAAGGGACCTTCATCAGTTCGAGATAGCTCGCGATGTGCTGGTCGAAGGCGACGTTGTTGTGGAATTCCTCCAGCAGCGTGAAGACCACGTGTGGCTTGAATTGCTCGATTGCTTCGCGGACCGGCTTGATCTCCTCCTGCGCTCCGAGCGGGCGAACCTCGTGGCCGGCCTCGCGCAAGGTGCTCACCACGTCGTACTCCGTCTTCCACACGTTGATTTCCTGTGCGGTGTATCCCTCGGAAGAGTCGGGAGGCATGAAGTCCGGGTGCATCAGCACCAGAATGCGGAGACGTCTCATAGTGCGATCCATTTGCGCCGAGACGGGCCAAACAACGCATGCATCGTCTTGGCGGTCACGAGGACGATGAAATCGAGCACGAGCTTCTGTTCGGGGCCTACGGCCCGCAGATCGAGATCCCGGCAGCGGGAGATCATGTCATCGAGCACGGCATCGAGCGTGAGCTGGTTCTCGCCCGTCCACCGCGCGACCAATTGCCGGATTTGCGCTCGGTGCCGCCTGATCAGGGTCGCGGCTGGCATCGACCGATGATGCCGAGCGTCGGCCGAAAACAGCCGGGAGAGGTCGCGGTCGTAGGTTTTCGGTGGCGTGAACGCGTAGAATGCCTGCTTTTTCTTGTAGTGCTCTTCGAGTGTCTCGCTGAGCTGGCTCAACGGGTCGACGCGCTCTCGCGTCGTGATCTGCGGCCGCTTTCCTGCGATCTCGCCCATCAACTCGTCGACATATTCGAGTTTCTTCAGTGCCGGCCAACCGGCATATCGCGTCCGCCAGTTTGAGCGCGGCCGCAGCCACACTGCAAAGGTTTCGGCAAAATCCTCGTCCGGATGGCTCTGTGCATACCAGAGCCGAAGGTGCTGCACGTAACGCCTGCTCGCCGGATTAGGCCGGTAGTAGCGCGGGTAGTGTTTCGAGGAGGGGCCGAACAGCTGTTGCCAGCGCCGCCGCCGCTGCAACTGGTAGCCGTGCTGCAAGGCATGCCCGGCCTCGTGTCGGAGGATGGCCATGCACTCGCGCCAGGTTCCGCCCTCGACGTCGAACATCATCTTCTTCTCGATCTTCATCAAACGCGGATGGGCGAGATAGAAGGGGATGGCGATGCCGGGCACGTCGCCCGGGCTGAACCATTCACTCGATATCCATGTGTGCGGCCGCAGCCGGATGCCCCGCTCTTCGAGCTCCTCATAGAGAGTCCCGACACAGTCCTCGAGCCAGGTGCCCTCGATCGTGACCTTCAGGCTGCGGAGGCGTTGCTTCAGCAACGCGTCATCCGACAGCTTCTCCCAGGCAAATTTCCGGCGCGGCATCGGGCATCCAGAGGGCAGAAATGGTTCGGTAACTGGATGATGTCATGGGCCGCCGCCGCCAACAACCCGCAGCGACTTGCGGCGAGGACCGCGGCGTAGGCCGGACGGTTATCATGGACGTGCAAAGCGCGAGCCCGGATTTCATTGGGGCGCACGGTGAGCTGAAGCCCCCGGCTCGTCTCTCCGAGGGGACTGAATGACGGGATGAAACGATCAGTCGAACAGGCTCGACACCGATTCTTCCGCCGCCGTCCGCGCGATCGCGTCCGAGATCAGGCTGCCGATCGGCAGCGTGCGGATGTTCGGCGCCTTGGTCACCGCATCGGTCGGCAGGATCGAGTCGGTGATCACCAGCTCCTTCAGCTTGGAGCCGGAGATGCGCGCCGCCGCGCCGCCCGAGAGCACGCCGTGGGTGATGTAGGCGTAGACGTCCTTGGCGCCCTTGGCGAGCAGTGCGTCGGCCGCATTCACCAGCGTACCGCCGGAGTCCACGATATCGTCGACGAGGATACAGGTGTAGCCGGCGACGTCGCCGATCACGTTCATGACCTCGGACTCGCCGGGACGCTCGCGGCGCTTGTCGACGATGGCGAGCGGGGTGTTGATGCGCTTGGCGAGGCCGCGCGCGCGGGCCACGCCGCCGACGTCGGGCGAGATCACCATCACCTTGGACAGGTCGAACTTGTCCTTGATGTCGCGCACCATCAGCGGCGCCGCGTAGAGGTTGTCGGTGGGGATGTCGAAGAAGCCCTGGATCTGGCCGGCATGCAGGTCGAGCGTCATGACGCGGTCGACGCCAGCCTGCGTGATCAGGTTGGCAACGAGCTTGGCCGAGATCGGCGTGCGTGAACCGGACTTGCGGTCCTGCCTTGCGTAGCCGAAATAGGGCAGCACCGCGGTGATGCGGCGCGCCGAGGAGCGGCGCAGCGCGTCGGTGATGATCAGCAACTCCATCAGATGGTCGTTTGCCGGGAACGAGGTCGACTGGATGATGAAGGCATCCGAGCCGCGGACGTTCTCCTGGATCTCGACGAAGATCTCCATGTCGGCGAAGCGCCGCACCACCGCCTTGGTCAGCGGCAAATCCAGGCCCTGCGCGATGGCCTGGGCGAGGGCCGGATTGGAGTTGCCGGCGACGAGCTTGATGGAGCCGTTTTTGGCCGACATGGACGCTTCCTCCCGCGCTTTGCTGGATACGACATTCAACATCGGAGAATACCCACAGGCAGCACGGTTACGACGGGCGAGGCAATATCAGGCGGAAGGCTGCAATGGCAACCCGGGATGCTACGTTTTCCCTTTGAAATCCCGAGTCGGGCCAACGGCTTGGCCGCAAACTGAGGCCGTGGTTGAGCGGAGGTTATTGCTCAGCATAGCCGAGCACTGATGCCGGCATGTCCGGCGCCGGGGCGTCCCTCATGACGCTTGCCACGGCTGGTCCCCGCAACGCCGGAGCGGCGCCGGGCGCATCCGGCGTTCCGTTGATCATGTTGGAAAGTCCGCTGAATCCGGCCTGGGCGATCTTCCGCAGCACCAGATCGTCGGCGGCTTGCCAGGGATCGCGGCCGCCCTTGGCCGAGGTCGGTTCCTCGCCGGAGAGGCGCAGCGCCCGTTGCTGGTTGGCGTCGTAGACGTCCCAGACCCAGGCGATCACGGTCTTGCCGCGCACCACCTGGGCGGAGAGGTAACTGCGCACGCGATAGGCAGCCGCGCCCTCGCGGGAAACGACCGACAGGCTGCGCAGCTTGGATTCGCTGTCGAGTACACCGACCATGCGGTCGAACACCTGCGGCGGCGGCCCGTCGATCGATTCGAAGGCCACAGTCGCCCCGCTGCCGCCGCCCGGCGCCATCGCATAGGAATTGGCGGCACCGCCGCCCCCAGCGCAGCCGCCCAGCGCGGTCGCCGCGGCCACCAGCATGACCGCCAGCACGCGCGAACCCGCGCGGCCCAAGATGAATGACGCGTCCCTCATTATGGAGGGCAGCGATATCGTTAAAACGCATTAACGTCTAGGGCAGGCGCGACACATCCCCACCGTCATTCCGGGGCGCTCCACTTGGCGCGAGCCCGGAATCCATTTCGCCGCATCGATTGTTGCACAATGGATTCCGGGTTCTCGCTTCCGCCTTCGCTCTTCGAGCTTCGGCGGACAAGTCGCGAGCCCCGGAATGACACGGGGTTGCCCCTGTGTTCACCCCTCCAGCGCAATCGCGTGAACGTGGCGGCCGTAATCCGGCTCCTTGCGATGCACCGAGCGGCGATAGCTGAAGAAGCGTTCGTCGGAATAGGTGTCGAGCCCGAGATCGTCGATCATCAGGATGCCGGCGGCCTCCAGCCGCGTCCGGATGAAGCCGGCGAGATCGAACATCGCATGGCCCTCGCGCACCGACGGGATGAAGAACATTGCATTGTCCGCATCCGCCTCGATGAAGCGCGCCACGAACTCGTTGCCGACCTCGTAGCTGTCCTGCCGGATCAGGGGGCCGATCGCGGCGATGATGCCGCCACGCGTGGCGCCGAGGGTCTCCATCGCCGAGATCGTTGCCTCCAGCACGCCCGTCAGCGCGCCCTTCCAGCCGGCATGGGCGCCGCCGATCACGCGGGCATGGGGATCGACGAACAGCACCGGGCCGCAATCGGCGGTGGAAATGCCGAGCGCGATGCCGGGCGTCTTCGTCACCAGCGCATCGCCTTTCGGCCGCGGACCGCCCGGCCATGGCGCATCAGCCACGAGCACGTCGGGTGAATGGATCTGGTGCAGGCTGAGGAAGCGCTCCGGCGCAACGCCGACATGCTCGGCCATGCGGCGGCGATTTTCCGCGACGAGGGCCTGGTCGTCGTTGGAGCCGAGCCCGCCGTTCAACGCGGAATAGATGCCGCCGGACACGCCGCCTTCGCGGGTGAAGAAGGCATGGCGCAGGCCGGGCACGGCGGACAGCAGCGACGAAGCCAGCGTCATCAGGTCTCTCCCGCCTGTTCGAGATCGCTGAGGCCGGCAAGGGCCGTCAGCCGCGGCTCGGAGATGCCGAGCACCTTGAACATCGAGCCCATGCCGCCACGCCCGGTATCGGTCAGGCGCTTGAGCGCGACCGAGATGTCGGTGGCGACCTCGGGCGCGGCTTTCTGCATCAAGGCGGCCGCGCGAGTGTCGATGCCGATCCGCTTGAGGAAGTCGCCTTGCGTCACCGGCCCGTGCACGCGCGCGCCGACATCCTCGGCTGCGCGCGCCAGCGCCTGGAAATCGACATGGGCGGTGACGTCGGCCTGGCCTGGCGCCTTCAGGGGATCGGCGAAGGTGTGGCGCGCAATCGCCTGGAAGGTGTCGCCGGCATCGCTGCGCAGATGGCCGTAGTCGATGATCAGCGCCGCGCCGTCCTGGTCGCGCACGCGCGTGGCGAGCTTCATGATCTCGCCGTCGGGGCGCCACTCGAACACGGCGCCCACGGGGGCGGCGCGCACCAAAGGCGGCAGTAGCACCTCGAAGCGCGGCGTCGGCTCCGGCGCTGCGCCGAACTGAAGCCTGCCATTGGCATCGAGCTCGATCACGCGCTCGTGCCAGCCGTGCTCGTGGCGGATCATCTGGTGGATCGGCAGCACGTCGAAATATTCATTGGCGAGGATGATGCTGGGGCCTTCCGGCACCTCGTCGATGCTGTCGTGCCAGGCGATGTTGCGCACGTTAGCGAGCGTCGCGCTCTGCCGTTCCCGCAGGATTGGATTGACCTCGACCAGATGGATGTGAAGCGCCTGGTAGAGCGGCGGCAACACGCGGAGTGCGCGCAGCGCATCCGCCATCATGGTGCCCCGGCCGGGACCGATCTCGATCAGCCGCAGGAATTGCGGCGAGCCCATCTGCTTCCAGACCGAGGCGGTCCACAACCCCAGGAGCTCGCCGAACATCTGGCTGACCTCGGGTGCGGTGGTGAAGTCGCCTTCGCGCCCGAGCGGATCCCGCGAGACGTAATAGCCGTGGCGCGGATGCATCAGGCACAGTTCCATGTACCGCCAGACCGGCATCGGCCCGGAGGACTTGATCAGCGCCTTGATCTCGTTGAGTAGCGGCTGTTCGCTCACGGCTATCTTCTCGAAATGAATTAACGAATGGCCCGGACGGGTTTCGGCGCACCGCGCCTGACAGCCCATACGATAAGTATGAGGCCGACGATAAGCATCGGGATCGACAACAGCATGCCCATGGTTAATCCGCCCCAGAGGAAGCCGAGTTGCGCGTCCGGTTCGCGGAAATGCTCGCCGGCGATGCGGGCGAGGCCGTAGAGCAGGATGAAGGCGCCGAGGATCATGCCCCGCCGCTTCAAGGCACCGAAGCGGATCATGACCGCGAGCGCGGTGAACAGCAGGATGCCTTCCATGCCGGCCTGGTAGAGCTGGCTCGGATGCCGCGGCAGCTGCGTGGGGTCGTTGGGGAAGATCATCGCCCAGGGCAGGCTCGCATCGGTGGCGCGTCCCCACAATTCGCCGTTGATGAAATTGGCGATGCGCCCGAGCAGCAGCCCCACCGGCGCGACTGCGGTGGTGATGTCGCCGAGCGACAGGATCGAGATGCCGTTGCGATAGGCAAACACCATCACCGCGACGACGCAGCCGAGGAAGCCGCCATGGAACGACATGCCGCCCTCCCACAATCTGAAGATCGCGGCGGGATGATCGATGAAGAATGGCAGGTTGTAGAACAGCACGTAGCCCGTGCGGCCGCCGAGGATGATGCCGAGCGTCACCCAGAGGATGAAGTCGTCGATCTGCACCAGCGAAATCGGCGCCGGCCCACCCCACAGCCGCCGGTTCTTGAGCAGCGCGCGCGCATAGAGCCAGCCGAACACGATGCCGCAGATATAGGCCAGCGCATACCAGCGGATCGCGAACGGACCGATCTCGAACGCGATCGGCTGGAAGGCGGGAAAATCGATCAGCAGGAAGGGCATCGCGCCTTCTATGTCCAGACGGGATTGCGGCGATAGCGCGCCGGCAGACGCGTGTGATTCTTCTTATGCAGGGCAGTTGAATACGATTGCAAGGAAACCGGTCGATGACAAGGATACCGCCGATCGGCCCTTGAACCATTCCCTCCAGATTGCCATTGTCTCTCGACCGTTCGCGCAAAGTTTATCGGAGACCGACATGACCCAGACCAACAACCGGTTTTTCGACGAGATCGGCCGCCTGATGAACGATGCCGCCGGTGCCGCCCAGGGTGTCAAGCGCGAGTTCGACACGGTGATGCGCACCCAGGCCGAAAAATTCCTGCGCGACATGGACCTCGTCAAGCGCGAGGAGTTCGAGGCGGTCAAGGACATGGCGCGCCTGGCGCGGGAGGAGAACGAGGCGCTGAAGGCGCGGATCGCGGCGCTGGAGGCCAAGCTCGGGGGGACCCCGACGTAAGGCGCGGTCTCTCTGAACCCTCCCCTGGAGGGGGAGGGTCGGCGCGCAGCGCCGGGGTGGGGTGATCTCTCCACTTGGGCACCGCCTCGATGGAGAGACTGTCACCCCACCCCGCTCGCGCTTCGCGCGATCGACCCTCCCCCTCCAGGGGAGGGTGCCAGCCCATTCTCCTTGTCATTTCCGCATCTTCCGGGTAAAAGCCCGCCACGTCCGCGGCCCCCGCACCCCTGGAGGCTTGCTGCGGACAATGTCATGGGCCGCGCTGCGGCCCATTAACTTTTGCAAAAACAAGGACTTAACGACATGGCGACGACCGTCAAGGAATTGAAGGCGACCGCACGTCCGAAGAGCGGCAAGGGGGCCGCCCGGGCTGAGCGTCGCGCCGGCAGAGTGCCCGGAGTGATCTACGGCAACAACCAGCCCCCCGTCACGATCTCGATCGCGGATCGTGAGCTCCGCCAGCGCATCCTCGCCGGCCGGTTCCTGACCACGCTGGTCGACATCGACCTCGAGGGCAAGAAGCACCGCGTCATTCCGCGCGATTATCACCTCGACCCGGTCAAGGACTTCCCGATCCATGTCGACTTCATGCGGCTCGGCGAAGGCGCCACCATCCGCATCAGCGTGCCCCTGCACGTGGTGAAGGCCGAAACGTCTCCGGGCGTGAAGCGCGGCGGCACCGTCAACATCGTCGCTCACGCGATCGAGCTCGAATGCGGCGTCGAGAGCATTCCGCAATACATCGAGGCCGATGTCGGCTCCCTCGAGATTGGTCACTCCCTGCATCTGACCGACATCAAGCTGCCGGCCGGCGTGAAGGCGTTGACCCGCGAGGACGCGACCCTCGTCACCATCGTGCCGCCGTCCGGTTACGCCGAAGAGCAGAAGGCTGCTGCTGCGGCGGCTGCTGGTGGCGCGGCTCCGGCCGCGGGCGCTGCTCCTGCGGCAGCTCCGGCTGCGGGCGCTGCTGCTCCGGCTGCGGCTGCCAAGGCTCCCGCCGGCGGCGACAAGAAGAAGTAATCTCTCAAGGCTGGCGCGCGCGGTCCCTGACCGCGCGCCGAGCGAGGGGCGCGCCGCGTCATGCGACTCTTTGTTGGGCTCGGCAATCCCGGCGCGAAATACGCACGTAACCGGCACAATATCGGCTTCATGACGGTCGACGAGATTGCGCGACGTCACGGCTTCGCGCCGTGGCGCCGCCGCTTTCAGGGCGAGACCTCGGAAGGTGCGCTCGGCACGGAGCGCGTGATCCTGCTCAAGCCGACCACCTACATGAACGAGTCCGGCCGTAGCGTTCAGGAGGCGGCGGGCTTCTTCAAGATCGCGGCCGGCGACGTCACGGTGTTTCACGACGAGCTCGAACTGCCGCCGGGCAAGGTGCGGGTGAAGATCGGCGGCGGCATCGCCGGACACAACGGGCTGCGCTCGATCTCGGCGCATATCGGCAACGACTACCGCCGCGTGCGCCTCGGCATCGGTCATCCCGGCGTCAAGGAACTGGTGCACGGCCACGTGCTGTCGGACTTCGCCAAGGCCGACAACGATTGGGTGATGACGCTGTGCGAGGCGGTCGCCGAGCACGCAGGTCTCGTCGCCAAGGGCACGGACGCGACCTTTGCCAACAGGGTTCATCTGGCCATGCAGGCCAAGGGATTTTTGACCAAGGACGACAACGGAGAGAAATCGAACTGATCTCTCTCCGTCATGGCCGGGCACAAGCGCGAAGCGCGTCTTTGCGTCAGATACCCGGCCATCCACGCCTTTCTTTCTCCGCGGAGCGAAGGACGTGGATGCCCGGCACAAGGCCGGGCATGACGACTTCAACGAACGCACGCGCCCGCGGCGCGAAGACTGGAAGAGACCATGGGATTCAAATGCGGGATCGTCGGATTGCCCAATGTCGGCAAGTCGACCTTGTTCAACGCGCTGACCGAGACAGCCGCGGCGCAGGCTGCGAACTATCCGTTCTGCACCATCGAGCCGAATGTCGGCGAGGTCGCCGTCCCCGATCCGCGGCTGGAGAAGCTCGCCGCCATCGCCAAGTCCGGACAGATCATCCCGACGCGGTTGACCTTCGTCGACATCGCCGGCCTCGTGCGCGGCGCCTCCAAGGGCGAGGGCCTCGGCAACCAGTTTCTCGCCAACATCCGCGAGGTCGACGCCGTCGCGCATGTGGTGCGCTGCTTCGAGGATTCCGACATCACCCATGTCGAGGGCAAGATCGCTCCGCTCGCCGACATCGAGACCATCGAGACCGAGCTGATGCTCGCCGATCTCGACAGCCTCGAGAAGCGCGTCGACAACCTGACCAAGAAGGCCAAGGGCAACGACAAGGACGCCAAGGAGCAGCTCGACCTCGTGAACCGCACCCTGGTGCTGTTGCGCGAGGGCAAGCCCGCGCGCCTCGTCGAACGCAAGCCGGAGGAGGAGCGCGCCTTCGGAATGCTCGGCCTATTGTCGTCGAAGCCCGTGCTCTACGTCTGCAACGTCGAGGAAGGCTCGGCCGCGACCGGCAACGCTTTCTCCAAGGCGGTCGAGGAGCAGGCGGCCAAGGAAGGCGCGGTCGCCGTGGTCATCTCCGCCAAGATCGAATCCGAGATCGCGACCATTTCGCGGGAGGAGCGCGCCGAGTTCCTGGAGACGCTGGGGCTGGAGGAAGCCGGCCTCGACCGCCTGATCCGCGCCGGCTACACGCTGCTGGACCTCATCACCTATTTCACCGTCGGCCCGAAGGAGGCCCGCGCCTGGACCATCCATCGCGGTACCAAGGCGCCCGCGGCGGCCGGCGTGATCCACACCGATTTCGAGAAGGGCTTCATCCGCGCCGAGACCATCGCCTTCGAGGATTACGTCGCGCTCGGCGGCGAAGCCGGCGCGCGCGATGCCGGCAAGCTGCGGCTCGAAGGCAAGGACTACGTCGTCGCCGACGGCGACGTGATGCATTTCAGGTTTAATACGTAAGCTGAAAACCGATGCCGTAGGGTGGGCAAAGGCGCATCGCGCCGTGCCCACCATTTGTCGCTGTTGAGAAAGATCGTGGGCACGCTTCGCTTTGCCCACCCTACGAGACCGGCCTCACCGCATCCCGCCGCCCTGATCCCTTATCGCGCCGAGATGCTCGTTGATGCGGAACACGATCAGGATCAGCTCCGCGACGATGCGCGAGAACACGATGCCGACCACGACGCTCGCGATCGACGACAGCAGCACCAGGAAACCGCCGAACGGGCTGATCGCCATCGCAGCGAGCCCCGAGAAGATGCCGGAGAGGCCAAACAGGCAGATCAGCGCGATCACAAGCCAGTAGAAGGTCTTGATGATCGTCGGCGTGATGAAGCGGTCCCATTGAAACAGGTCGCTGAATGAAAACATTGCTCTCCCCAGGGGCAAATCGGGACTTCAAGGCGGGACGAAGCCCGGGATACTGGCCCGCGGCTGATGCGACTCAAGGCCAAAGCCGCCGCCTGATATGTAGCACGTGCCATGCGGGCCGGCGGGTTGAGATTGCCGCAAAGTGCGGCCACAATCTGTCATTCCTCAAAGCTTTCCAAAGATGACCCTGACCTTCGAAGATTTCCCGCCCGGCCGGTTCGGCACGTTCGGCCCGCGCCACGTCACCCGCGACGAGATATTGGCCTTTGCCGCCGAGTTCGATCCGCAGCCGATGCATCTCGACGAGGAGGCGGCAGCCAAGAGCATGCTGCGCGGCCTGTCCGGCTCGGGCTGGCATCTCTGCTCGCTGATGATGCGGATGATGGCCGACGGTTTCATCACCCGCGCCGCTTCGCTCGGCTCGCCCGGCGTCGACGAGGTGCGCTGGTTGTCGCCGCTGCGCCCCGGAGACGATCTCACGCTCGACGTCGACGTGCTGGAGGCGCGTGGCTCGAAGAGCCGGCCGGAGCTCGGCATCGTCAAGTTCAAATGCACCGCGCGTAACGCAGCGGGGCAGGCGCTTGCCGAGATGACCTCGCCGATCCTGATCAAGCGGCGCGAGGGAGCGGCCTGATGCGCTTCTTCGAAGACATCGCGATCGGCCAGCGCCGCGAGATCGGCAGCTACATGTTCACGGCGGAGGCCATCAAGACCTTTGCCGCCAAGTTCGATCCGCAGCGCTTTCACCTCGATGAGGAGGAAGGCAAGAACTCGCTGTTCGGCGGGCTCGCCGCCTCCGGCTGGCATGTCGGCTCCGCCTGCATGAGCCTGCTTGTCGCCGATGGCCAGCGCCTGGCGCGCGAAGCCGCAGCGCGCGGCGAGGAGGTTGCCGTGTGGGGCCCGTCGCCGGGCTTTCGCGATCTGCGCTGGATCAGGCCGGTGCTCGCCGGCGACACCGTCGCCTACGTCAACGTCGTCGTCGACAAGCGCACATCCGCCTCGCGCCCCGGCTGGGGCATCTTGACCGCGCGCACCACCGGCACCAATCAGCGCGGCGAGGAAGTCTATTCCATCACCGCCTCGGCCTTCGTTCCGATGCGCGCGAAGAGCGCCTAGAGCCGTTCCAAGATGAACGGTCAAATGACTGCGCGAGTGTTGCCCGCGCGCTATGGACGCGATTCCGGGTGCCTGCCATAAGCCTGCGCAACATGGTTGCCCCGACGCAGTTCGGCGGAACCAGTGAGTTGCTAACTAATTATGAACCTGTCGCTGCGTATTTGAAACGAACAGGCAGAGACAGGGGACGAGGACCATGGCAGACCGCGGCGCACTCAAATTCGTTGGATTCATCTTCGCCACCGCGACGCTCGCGGTGATGCTGGTCGCCGGCATGGTGGTGAAGGGCTATGCCGATGGCGGCTACACCCTGGAAGCCTCGACGGTGGAAGCGGACCGGTAAGGAATTGTTAACGTCCCGGGGGCAGGCCCGCCTCAGCGGCTATAGACGAACGCCAGCACCGCGACCGCAATCGCAAGCAGGCCGACAAAGCGCAACATGATCGTGCCCAGCTGATTCGGCGCGGGCCGCAACGGGATCGGGTCCGTGGTGTCGGGCCGAATGCTTTCCATGAGATGTCCCCCAAGCCCGGCCGCAGAGGCTGCGGGCGCTCGGCCTTTGGTCGCCGGTGAGGGGTGATGGGTTCAAAGGTGGCTGTTGGCCACTCCACATTCTCCGCTGTCATTCCCCGCGCAGGCGGGGAATGCAGTACGCCGCGGCCTCTCGATTCAATGACCGGCGCTGGTGGAACACTCGATCACCCGCCTACGCGGGTGATGACACCCGGGTCGGAGAAACGCTTGCGTGCCCCCGCACGAATCAAAACCGCCGCGCTCCCGTCCGGAAGCGCGGCGGCCAATGATGCTGTTCGCGGCGGTCAGCTGTTGCGCAGGCCGTCGGCGGCGCGCTTCCACTGCGCGACATTGTCGGCGATCATGCGGGTCGACTTCATCGCGGCCTGGCTGAGCTGGGCGTAGCCGGAGATCTCGCGCTGGACGCGCTGGCCTTCGGCGTGCAGCAGGTCGCGCAGGCTCTCGAGCTCGGAGACCAGGTTCTCGATCTCGGCAAGCGAGGTGCCGGCGACGCGCTGGATCAGCGAGTTGACGTTGTTGACGGTGGCTTCCGCGCTCGGGTCGAGCGGCGGCGCATCGGTCGTGGCGGCTGCCGGGCGGCGCAGATAGGCGATGTCGTTGCGCACGAAATCGCGGATGCCGGCCTCGACCTCGGTCACGGCGGCAAGGTTGGTGTCGACCGTCTCGGTCTCGGTGGTCTCGATCTTTTCGGGACGCATGGCGTTCATCGTTGTTCCCCTTTTCGCGTTGAGCGCAGCGCGAGTGTCCCCCGCACGACGAATTCGGTAATCCGACTAGGGCGCCGGATTTTGACCGCAACTTGGCCGAGATACGGCAAGGGCGGACGATTCGGGGGTTTTGCCGTGGCTTATGGTTAGGAGAGTATGAACGGCGCTGCGCGCACCAAATCCATCCCTCATGGTGAGGAGCGCGCCCTTCGCGTTACCAGCTCTTCTTGAAGCCGGCCGTCACGCTCTTGTTGAGCGCGCCTTGCGCGGTTTCGCCGACCGAGCCTGACACCGTGACGTTGTCGAACAGCTTCTGCTCGGCGCCGAACTTCCGCAGCCATTTGTCGTCGGTGGTCGACAATGTCTGGCCGGCGGTGACGCTGGTGCCGGTGTCGGTGAGGGTGAGCTTGGCGGTCTGGTCTGTCTCGTAATTGCGCGTGATGTGGCCGCCGATGCCGGGGACAGCCGTGGTGCCCTGCTGGTTGACGCTGTAGCCGTTCTGGAGCGTCAGCGACGTGTCGCCGGACAGCGGCACCGATTTGGTCAGCGATGCCCCGATCTTGCTGTGCTCGGCGCCGGGATCGACCCGGGCTTCCACCGCGGTCTTGTCCCAGATCGCGCCCGCGCCCGGTGCGGTCGCCGTGGCCCAGGCGCTGCCGGAGGATTGCGGCAGGCTGCCGCCATTGGTGGCCTTCTGCGCCAGCAGCTCGGACATCGTCCTGGGCTCGCTCGCCACCGTCATGTCGGCGCCGACACGGGTATCCCAGAATGAGAACACGGATTGCTTCACCGTCACCGCCGAGGAGCCGTTGGCATTGGAGTTCGAGGACCAGTCCAGGCCTTCCTTGGCGGCGGCCTGGGCGCGCTTTTTGGCGGCCATGGGGTCGATGCCGGTGCCGGCATCGACTGCGAGCTGGCTCCAGTCGAGCTTGTCGACATCGATGCCCTTGAGCACGTCGGGGTCGTTCGCGTCGGGAGCCTCGGCCGCCTCGATCTCGGCCTCGTCGTCAGGCGCGGCCGACGCGGGCGGAATGATCTGCGCCTGTAACGTCAGCACCGAGCCGAGAATGAATGCAGCCGCCAGCAATGGCAGCCTGGTCCAGCCAAACCCTGTCGAGAATTCCATCGTCCTGCCCGCGAACCCCAGCGCATGCTTGCCGACAACATACATCGGCGTGCGGCCATGCGCCATTCCGCTCACAGGATGCTGATCCATCTTTACGGAATTGTGGCGGTTCTCAATGGGCGCGAACCAACGGGCCGCGCGAAAGGCGCGCGCCCGATGACGGGTTTGTGATGCGACGGCATCCGGCGGGGCTGGAGGCCAGGACGTCGCGATCGCCTCGTCACCGGTCCCGACAAGCGGGGCCCGTTGGCGTCCCCCCTGAAGCGCGATGATCGTCATCGCGCTTCAGGTGTTGTCTGCGCGTGGTCTTCTCAGACCGCGTCGCACTTAGTCCCGATCATACGTCAGCCGACGCGGGTCATCTTCGGCAGATGAATCGCGCGGCCGAGTGCCTGCTCGACGAGGTCGAAGGTGTCGATCAGCACGCGCATGCTGACGAGCTTGCCCGCCCTGAACCGGGCGAACTGCGCGACGCGCAGGCTGATGGGCTTGTTGGAGTCGAGCGCCGTCAACGAATAGCGCAGCATCGAGGCGGCGGAGTCGACGCCGAGCATGATGCTCTCGCGGTCGAAGCGGCGAACGTGGAAATTGTCGGCGAGCTGACGGACGACGTCGAGCACGGCCGCCTTGCCCTGGCGCGCGCCGAGGAACGGAAACATGTCGATCGGGCCGTAGAGCGCCCACTCGACGTCCTCGTCGATGAGCGCTTCGATGTCCTCGAAATGCCGGTCGTTGATCGCGCGGTGCAACGCGCGCGAGAAACGCCAGAGGCTGTGCTCTGTCATTTGGGGCAGTCCTGAAGCTGGCTTGCGAAAACGAAAAACGACCCCATGCACAATCGAGGCGCCGGGGCGATCACAATTCATTTGTATACGAACAATGTAGTGCCATTCGGCCAAAACGCAATTCACGTTTTCGCAATGCAGCATTGAGCGGGCTTTGTGGGATTTGCAACGGAACCCCGTATTTCCCCGGCCCATCGACGAAAGACCGGGCCACAATGGTCCTAAAACTCCACCGCCACCCCGGCGCGGCCGACGTTCATCCCGCCGGCATTCGCGAAGCTGCCTTGCACCATCAGCGGCATGGCCGAAGAGAGGCTGAGACGGTGGGCGACGGCGACGCCGACGCCGGTCTGCCCCTGGAAGAAGCCGGTGTTGAGCGAGACCGTGGTGCGGCCGGGGCCGGACGGCGTGGCGGCGACGGCAAGAGCCGCCGTGGCCGCAATACCGCGGCGCGCCTCGAGCTGGTTGGTCGTGATCTGGCTCTGCAGCCCGCTAAGCTGGCTCTGGAAGCCGGACGTGATGCCGTTGAGCTGGCTGACATTGACGGCGTCAGTCGGCGCAATGCCGGCGGCCACGTTGACGACGCGACGTTCATTGCCTGCTGATCCCACCGACACCGTGTTCGCAGCAGCTGCGACTGAGCCCGTGCCGATGGCCACGGCATTCGTGGCCGCCGCCTGCACGACGGCGCCCGCGCCAAGGGCCGTACCGCCGACGGCTGCGACCGTGGCGCTCTGGCCGACCGCAACGGCATTGGCCGTCGTGGCCACGGCCGAATTGCCGAGAGCGGTCGACGACGACACGTTAGCCGTACCGCCGGTCGCCACCGCAAAGTCGCCGAATGCGGCGCCGCCATTGGCGGCCTGGGCGGCATTTCCGACCGCGACGGAGCCGGTGGCGACGGCGCCTGTTCCCACCGCGATCGCATTGGCGCCGCTGGCGACGGCGCCGTTGCCCTGGGCGATCGCGTTGACGGCCGTCGCCTGCGCGCCCGTGCCGAGCGCAACGGCGCCGTTCCCGCTGGCGACCGCACCGCTGCCCTGTGCGACCGCATTCGTGCCCGTTGCTTGCGAGCCGTTGCCGATCGCGACGGCGTTGCTCGCTGACGCATAGGCGGCGAAGCCGGCCCCGCTGCCGATATTGCCCCCGATCGCGACCGCATTCGCCCCTTGCGCCTGCGCATTGCCGCCGATCGCGGTGGCGTAGGTCTGGCCGGATGCTCCAGTGCCCGCCTGGGCGCCGCTTCCGAGCGCCGTGGTGCCCTCGTTTCCGAAGAGGCCGCCAGCATTGGCGAGGGCGCCGAACGCGCTGGCGATCCGGCCCGAGGCGGTGGCCGTGTCGCCGACGCCGGCCGCACTGTCGCCGAGCACGGTCGTGAAGATGCCGACCGCGATGGCGCGGGGCCCGGTGACGGTATTGGAGACGCCGATCGCGTAACTGCCGTTGGCATTGACGGTGTTCGAGGTGCCGAAGGCGCCGCTGCTGCCGCCCGTGATCGAATTGCTGCTGCCGTTCGCGATGCTGGACGTGCCGTTGATCGTATTGCCGGTGCCGAAAGAGCCGCTGTTGTTGCCGGTCACGGTGGAGTTGGACCCGACCACGGTGGAGTCTGTGCTGTTGGCGGCGGTGCTTCCGCCGATCGCCACGCTGCGCGTCCCCTGGGATCGCGCCGGCGTGGCGCCGACGCCGTCGCCGCCACCAATGGCGACGCTGTAGTTGCCGCGGGACAGCACCTCGAGGAGCGCGCTCGGATCGGATCCGGCACCGATCGCCGTCGAGTAGATCCCGACGAGGCCGGTGGTCGAATTGGCATTGGCGCCGATACTGGTGACGCCGGCCACGTTGGCAGCGGTCCCTCCGAAACTCCCGACAGTGGTCGAGTTCTCTCCGACGGCGAAGGCGCCATAGCCGAACGCCGTGGCTCCGCCGGAGATGCCGGAAGTTGCGCCGGCGGCAAGAGCTCCAAACCCGCACGCCGTATCGTGGACGTTGGTGGCGAGCGAACTCTGGCCGCTCTGAGGCTCGCCGCCATTGGCGCTCACGCCGCAAACGGCCTGAGCCGCGGCAGGATCAATCAAACCAAAGACGCTTACAAGCAGCGGTAGCGCGCACGCGAGTGCAAGCGGAGACCAGCTTCGCAAAGTCGCAACATGTCGGGAAAATTTGGCAATCAACACGAGTATTACTCCAGTACGTTTCCTCGGGAAGGCTAATCCATGTTCCCGCGTCTGAAACCGCGGCGGCGTTGCCGTGCTCCAATGGTTCGGAGAGTGTGACTTGCCAAACACAGTCACTTGCTTCCCTGGCCCAGCGACTTGCCCGCTGAGACCATCGGGCGGCGGCGACGGGTTTTGTTCGGCGAAAGCGCGCTGATATAGAGTTGCGAGAGGCTGGGGCCGACGCTTGGCGCGCAGGCGCAAGTAAATCGTGGGGCTTTGCTGCTGTGACTGGAAACGTCTTCCAAAGGCGAGCGCGAGGCGCAGGCATCGCGCTCGTCCTCCTGATGTCGATGGGGTGGGCCGTGCTGGCTCAACCCGCACAGCCTGCGGCAAAGCCGGCCAATATCGACCGCAACGGCGTCCTGATGCTGGTGAGGTCGACGCTGCTGGCGCTCGACCACGCCAACAAGTCGGGCAATTACACGGTCCTGCGCGATCTCGGCGCCCCGGGATTTCAGGCCGCAAACACCGCGGCGCGTCTGGCCGAGATCTTCGCGTCTCAGCGCAACGACAAGCTCGACCTGGCTGGCGTCGCCGTGATCGATCCCCAGCTCAGCCTGCTGCCGCAGATCGAGCCGACCGGGATGATGCGGATGGCGGGTTTCTTTCCATCGGTGCCGTCGCAGGTGAATTTCGAGCTGCTGTACGAGCCGGTGAACGGCCAGTGGCGGCTGTTCGGGCTATCGGTCAACGTCGGACAGTCGGGGCCGGTCGCGCCGTCGCCGCAGCCCGCCGCTCCCAAGGGGACTGTGTCCGCCAAGCGGCCGCCGGAAGCGAAAGATGCCAAGCCACCCGCCCGGGCGACGCCCAACTAGCGCGTGGGCTGGAGGGGCTCAGTCCGGAAAGGTCCGCGCGCCCGTGATCAACGGCCCGATCTCGCGCTCCAGCACCTGCTGCGCCAGGTCGTAGGAATCGGTGATCTCGCGGATCTCCGCCACCAGACCGCCGCGGAACGTGTAGAACACCGCCATGTCGAACTGCACGATGCGGCCGTTGCTGCGCTTCTTGAAATAGACCTGCACGTAGGTCGCGACGACCTCGCCCTCGGCGACGATGTGCGGCGCCTTGTAGCGAACTTCCGAATAGCGCGACCAGATCGTCTGCCAGAGCTCGCGCAGCTCCTGCTTGCCGTGGCGCGGCACCATGTGCGGCAGCACGTCGATCGGCGCATGGGTGAGAAAGTCGACGTCCTCGGTGCAGCAGGACAGCGCCGTCTCGATATCGCCGCGCGCGAAGGCCTCGAGCAGATGCACGACACGCTGGCGATTCAGCTTCTCCACCGTCATTCCGCCCGTCCTTTTTGGTTCCTGTGGCGTTGCACAAGGCTAACGCGATGGGTCACGCATCGGCAACCCGCAAGAACACAGGGAGGTTGCAGATGTTTTGACGTCCGAGCGCAATGACCGGTTCATGGCGGTGCAATCACGAGTTGCGGAAGGACTGCACGAAATTAGCGCCTGGCGCGCAACGCGCATGGAGCAACGCGCAATCTCAGCTTGACGCAGAGGGATGGAACCGCGCCGTGGTCTCTCTTGCCCGCTCGCGGCAGGGCTATCGCATTTGCGAATGCTTCCCTGCGGCCATCCTTCGAGACGCCCGCTTTGAGCGGGCTCCTCAGGATGAGGGCGGTGCGCGCGGCAGCAGTCTCAACGGGCACTGACGCTGATTAGCCTCATCCTGAGGAGGCGCGTCAGCGCCGTCTCGAAGGACGAGGCGTGCACGAAGGCCATCGCCACAAGTCGTATGCGATTGCCCTGCCGCTTGCGGGAAAGGCGAAGTCCCGGACCGCCGCCTCGCGTGACCCATCTCACATCGCCCCACCGGCAGCGCACCTACCGTCATCCGCATGTCATCAGGAGACGTGCCATGGCCACCATCGCCGCCACGAGAAAGTCCCGCCTGCACAACGCGCTCGAAGGCCTCGCGCTGACCGCGACCCT
Source organism: Bradyrhizobium sp. FW305-F6 (assembly GCF_058782905.1). NCBI lineage: Bacteria > Pseudomonadati > Pseudomonadota > Alphaproteobacteria > Hyphomicrobiales > Nitrobacteraceae > Bradyrhizobium > Bradyrhizobium sp. FW305-F6. Next base: position 70,320 of record NZ_JBYSYD010000006.1, on the reverse strand, counting down.
CCAGAGTTTCCCGACCTTCGCCGCTGCAGCCTTCCTGCTCAAGCTCGCCGGCGACCACGACCTCTCCGGCGATCCCGGCGTCGCCATCTTCGTCGCCTTCGCCTCGTTCACCCACGCATTGATCGCGGTGACGCTGGGCCCGCGCTTCCCGCATTTGTTCAAGACCGTCTACGAGCCGAAATTCTTCGAGGCCCATCTGTCGCTGTCCGACAAGATCACGGCGTGGCGCACCCACCCGGTCGCCTCGCTGCAACTCGTGACGATCGTGCTGCTGCTGTCGGTGATGGCCGTGGTGACCGCGAGCGTGGGGTGAGGGGGTAGGCTCTTCGCCGTCATTCCGGGACGCCGCAGAGACGAGCTATGACGCGCAATTGCGCATCTGAGAATCCATAGCGACGAGCGGCAATGACAGGCGTGGCCGCGCTTACCTCTTCTTCCATCCCCCGCGTCGCCCCGGCATCCCACCCGTCGACTTCGGCGCGGGGCCGAACTCCGGCCCCGACTGCCGCGAATCCGTCGGCTGGATGATCCGGCTGTTTCCGCCGAACGGCTTTGCCGGCAGCGTCGGCTTCTCGCGATAGGGCAGCGATTCCGGGCCGTGCATCTCGTCGAGATGCGGCTTGTGCACCTTCGAGCCGGAGCCGCCGCCGCTCGCCTTCAGCGCCGAGCTAACCGTTTTCTTTTTCATGGCGCTGACGGGCAAATTGGCGGCATCGCCGTACTTCTTCGTGCCGGCATAGGCGCCGGCCTTGCCCTGCACGATGCGCTGCTTGGCCGTGGGATCGTCCACCACGGCGAGTTCGGTCGCGCGCAGGCGCTTGACTTCGTCGCGCAGGCGGGCGGCCTCCTCGAAGTTCAGGTCGGCGGCGGCCTCGCGCATCCGTGTCTCGAGATCGGCGAGCACGGCCTCGAAATTGTGGCCGATCGAGATGACGTCGTCGGTCATGTCATGTCCGCCGACCTCGATCAGCACGTGGTCGCGCTCGTAGACCGAGTTGAGGATGTCGCCGATCTGCTTCTTCACACTCTCCGGCGTGATGCCGTTGGCGGTGTTGTACTCGACCTGCTTCTCGCGGCGGCGGTTGGTCTCGGCGATGGCGCGCTCCATCGACCCCGTCATCTGGTCGGCATAGAGGATCACCTTGCCGTCGACGTTGCGTGCGGCGCGGCCGATGGTCTGGATCAGCGAGGTCTCGCTGCGCAGAAAGCCTTCCTTATCAGCATCGAGGATCGCGACCAGCGCGCATTCGGGGATGTCGAGGCCTTCGCGGAGCAGGTTGATGCCGACAAGCGCGTCGAATGCACCCAAGCGCAAATCGCGGATGATCTCGATGCGCTCGATGGTGTCGATGTCGCTGTGCATGTAGCGGACGCGAATGCCCTGCTCGTGCAGATATTCGGTGAGGTCCTCGGCCATGCGTTTGGTAAGAACCGTGATTAGGGAGCGATAGCCCGCTTGTGCTGTCGCGCGGACCTCGCCGACGAGATCGTCGACCTGCGTGCGCGCCGGGCGGATGTCGACGGGCGGATCGATCAGCCCGGTCGGACGAATGACCTGCTCGACGAACACGCCGCCACTCTCGTTCAGCTCCCAGCTGCCCGGCGTCGCCGACACCGCGACGGTCTGCGGCCGCATCATGTCCCACTCCTCGAACCGGAGCGGGCGGTTGTCCATGCAGGAGGGCAGGCGGAAGCCGTATTCGGCCAGCGTCGCCTTGCGGCGGAAGTCGCCGCGGAACATGGCCCCGATCTGCGGAACGGTGACGTGGCTTTCGTCGGCGAAGATCAGCGCGTTGTCGGGCACGTATTCAAACAGCGTCGGCGGCGGCTCGCCGGGGCGGCGACCCGTGAGATATCGCGAATAGTTCTCGATGCCGGCGCAGCTTCCGGTCGCCTCCATCATCTCGAGGTCGAACGTGGTGCGCTGCTCCAGCCGCTGCGCTTCGAGCAGGCGTCCCTGGTCGTGCAGCTGGTCCAGCCGCTGCTTCAACTCTGATTTGATCGACTTGATTGCCTGCACCAGCGTCGGCCGCGGAGTCACATAGTGCGAATTTGCGTACATCTTGATGAATTCGAGCTCGTCCTGCTTGTGGCCGGTGAGCGGGTCGAATTCCTCGATCGCCTCGATGGTGTCGCCGAACAGGTTAACGCGCCAGGCGCGGTCCTCATAGTGCGCCGGGAAGATGTCGATGACGTCGCCGCGCACGCGAAACGTGCCGCGCGTGAAATCGGCCTGGGTGCGCTTGTACTGCAGCGCCACGAGGTCGGCGATCAGCTGGCGCTGGTCGATGCGCTCGCCCTTCTTCAGCGCGAAGGTCATCGCGGTGTAGGTCTCGACCGAGCCGATACCGTAGATGCAGGACACCGACGCCACGATGATGACGTCGTCGCGCTCGAGCAGCGCGCGCGTCGCCGAATGGCGCATGCGGTCGATCTGCTCGTTGATCGAGGAATCCTTCTCGATATAGGTGTCGGTGCGCGGGACGTAGGCCTCGGGCTGGTAGTAGTCGTAGTAGCTGACGAAATATTCGACGGCGTTGTCGGGAAAGAAACTCTTGAACTCGCCATAGAGCTGGGCGGCCAGCGTCTTGTTCGGCGCCAGGATCAGGGCGGGGCGCTGCGTCGCCTCGATCACCTTGGCCATGGTGTAGGTCTTGCCCGAGCCGGTGACGCCGAGCAGCACCTGCGAGCGGTCGTTGCGGTTGATGCCCTCGACCAGCTCGGCGATCGCGGTCGGCTGGTCGCCCCTGGGCTCGTAGGACGACTTGATCTCGAAGCGGACGCCGCCCTCGGACTTTTCCGGGCGCGGCGGCCGGTGCGGTGTCCACACCTTCATAGACCCGTCGCCCTTGCGGAACTCCGGCCGGCCCTCGCGGATCAGCGATTCCAGCGCATCCGCCGTGGCCTTGACGCCGAGCGCCTCCATCTTGCTCCGCGGCGGGCGCGCCAGCGCCTCGGCGTCGTCCTCCTCGGTCGGCAGTCCGAGCTGCCGCGCCAGTTCCGGATCGAGCGTCGGGATCGTGGCGGCCGTGCCGTAATTGGCCTGCGGCGCCTCCTCCAGTCCTGCAAGCTCACTGGACTGACGGGCGCCCGGCGGCTGCGGATTGGGCCGCAGCGGCATCGGCCGCGCGGTATCCTGCGGGAACTCCTTCGGCGTCGAAGCGCGCGCGCGATGCGCGGCGGCCTCGCCTCCCGCGCGGCGGTCGCGCGAATTGTCCGGCGGCGGCTGCAGCCCGGTGCCCGACCCCAGGCCCGCGTCGCCGCGATTGATCGCGGGATTGAGCAGCTCGGCCAGCGCCGGTCCGATCGGCTGCACATCGGGGCGATGCGCTTTCGAGTTCGGAGCCTTGGTCTTCGGGGATTTTGCGGGGGGAGCAGGTTTCTTCGCCATCCCGCGAATATGGGATGAGTCCGCCCCGCAATAAAGGGCGAATGGCCGCCTCCGTGGAGGCTGCTGACAGCAGATTGGCAGCAGCCCGCGGCTCACGCCGCCGGCGTCGGCCCCGCGTCATTCTCGGCCGTGACATTCGGCTCGAGGATGTCGAGATGGATGTCGCCGCAATCGTTGCAGCGCAAGGCCCAGTACTCGCATCCAGCACGGCCGCCGATCACGCTGAGCACGTCGAGATCGCCGTCGCATTCCGGGCAGTTGGACAGCACCGCGCGGGCATAGATCCGTGGCCGTGCCGCGTCGATGTCGGTGATGGTGGACATGGATTGGTTTCCCCCCGTTTTGGCGCCCCTGTCGGCCCCGCAGACTGCTCGCCTATTCGTCCTCCTCCTCGGCCCGCCGGCGGAAGCGGTCGATGTGGTGCTTGGCGTCGGCAATCGCGGCATCGCGGTCGGGCCAGGCAAACCCGACTTCCATGGCAGGAAACAGCACGCCGTCGATCGCCACCGGGCTGAGATCGGCGCGGCGGATCCGCGCGTGCCAAAGGCCTTTGCCAGCTTCGAAGGATTCGATGTCAAAGCCGTCGTAAAGGGTCGTCATCAGTGTAGGTCCCACGTTTCTTTTCGGAGAGTCAGGAGACCACATTTGCGGAATGCGGGATGTGAAGCGGTTCACAAACGGCCGGCTTTTTGTCGCAAAGCCGGGTTGCCGCGGAACCCGGGGCTTCAGCTCCGGGCCGCAGCGCGGCCGGTCCGCCGCGGGCGTGCCGCGGGTTCCGACGCCACCCGCATGATCCAGCGGCGGAACGCGGCGAAGTCGCGCTGCTCGGTCTGGAAGCTGCGATAGACCAGGTACCAGCGCATGCCCTTGGGCACCGAGAGATCGAATGGTGCCACCAGCCGGCCGGCCGCCAGATCGTCGTCGATGTAGGGGCGGATGCCCATGGCGATGCCGAGCCCGTCGGCGGCGGCCTGCAGCGCCTGACCGTAGAACTGGAACTCGGGTCCGCGCGCGCCGATGCGGGCGAGGTTCGCGGCCTTCAGCCAGATCGGCCAGTCCTCGGGCGAATGCGCGACGCGGATCAGACTCGGAGACTTGAGGTCGGCCGGGCGCTTCAGGCCGCTCGCAAGCCGCGGCACGCAGACCGGCGTGAGATCGCCAGCGAACAGCGGCTCGGCGACGAGGCCGGGCCAGTCGCCGGTGCCGAGCTTGATGCCGCAGCTCCAGTCCTCGCCGAACGGCACCGCCGCGCCCCCGGTGGTGAAGCGCACTTCGATGTCGGGCTCCTCGCTGCGAAACTCCGACAGGCGCGGGATCAGCCAGCGCATCGCAAAAGTATGGCCGACGCCGATGGTGAGCACCCGCACGCTCGCCGGTGCCGTCACCTGGGCGGTGAGGCTCGCCAGCGCATCGAAGATCGGCGTCAGCCCGCTCTGATAGGCGCGGCCGGCCTGCGTCAACACCAGGCGGTTGGCCTTGCGCTCGAACAGCGCGACGCCGAGCCGCTCTTCGAGCAGGTGCACCATGCGGCTCACCGCGGCCGCCGACACGCTCAGCTCCAGCCCGGCCGCGGCAAAGCTGCCGGTCCGCGCCGCCGCCTCGAACGCCTTGATGCCGTTAAGAAACAGCAGCCGCCGCAAATGCCTGACCCTCAGGAAAGCTGATGCAGGGCAAGATAACTCAGTTTGCGGAGTGGGGGCAAGCGAGGCACGTTCACCTTAGCTGCCCGCTCCCCTGACCCACCCTGGAGATCCTGCGCGTGACACCCCTCATGATCGCGGCCCTCGGATTGCTGATGGTGGCCACCGCCTTCCTGTCGGGGCTGTTCGGCATGGCGGGCGGGCTGGTTCTGATCGGTGTGCTGTTGGCCCTGATGCCGCTGCCGACCGCGATGGTGCTGCACGCGATCACGCAGATGGCCTCGAACGGCTGGCGCGCCTTCTTGTGGCGGGCGCATATCCGCTGGCGGCCGGTCGCGAACTACATGGTCGGCGCCGCCGTCGCGCTCGCGGCCTGGTCGCTCACCCGCTACGTGCCGGACAAGCCGGTGGCGCTGCTGCTGCTCGGCATCACGCCGTTCATGGCGCGGCTCCTGCCGGCGAACATCAAGCCCGATCCCGACCGTCTCTGGCAGGGCACAGTGTACGGCACGATCTGCATGGGCCTGATGCTGATGACCGGCGTCTCCGGCCCGCTGCTCGACACCTTCTTCCTCGGCGGCGATTTCGGCCGGCGCGAGAAGGTGGCGACCAAGGCGATGTGCCAGCTCGTCAGCCACTTCACCAAGCTCCTCTATTTCGGCGGCATCATCGACCAGGCCGCAGGCCTCGATCCCGTACTCGCCGGCGTCGCCATTTTCGCCTCGATGCTCGGCACCACGCTGGCACGGCGTATCCTCGAGGCGATGACCGATCAGCAATTCCTGGCCTGGTCGAACAGGCTGATCACCACCATCGCCTGCTACTACATCGCCTATGGCGGCTGGCTCCTGCTTCGTGCCCCGGTCCTGGCCGCCTTCGACAAGGGAGGTTTGCCATGAGCAAGACCGCCGATCCGCTGGTGCTGGACTTCGTCGAATGGGTCGCGCGCGAGCCACGCGCCTATGCCGAGGTGGTCGCGACCTGGAAGACCTCGTGCCCACGCCTCACCATCTGGGAGGATGCCGCGGACCGCGGGCTCGTTTCGCGCGAGACGCGGCCAGGCCTCGGTCTGGTGATCGCGGTGACGGAAGACGGCGAGAGGTTGCTGCGCACGAACGGGCGGTAGTTCTTCGCCTCTCCCCCCGTCCTCGCTGTCATCATCCGCGAAGGCGGATGATCCAGTAATCACCAGCGGTGGCGTGTTACACGACTGCCGCGGCGTACTGGATGCCCCGCCTTCGCGGGGCACGACGATGGATATTGGTGTGTGGACCTCTCTCCACATCGTCATTGCGGGCGCAAGCGAAGCCATCCAGAATAGGAGACCCTCACCCTGGGGAGCGCGCATCTTGCGCGCGTCTCGAAGGGCGAGGCCGAGATCGGGCCTTCATTCTTCGAGACGCGCGTTCCGCGCTCCTCAGGCTGAGGGTCTGGCAGAAAGACCCTTCATGTCGCTCAAGCTCTACGAACTCGTCGGCACTGACTCTACGCGCCCCTTCAGCCCGTATTGCTGGCGCACGCGGATGGCGCTGGCGCACAAGGGCCTTGCGGCGGAGTCGCTGCCCTGGCGCTTCACCGAGAAGAGCGCGATCGCGCCGCACGGCTCGGACAAGGTGCCGGTGCTGCTGCACGACGGCAAGGCCGTGGTCGATTCCTGAACTATCGCGAATTATCTGGAAGACAATTTTCCGGATCGCCCGTCCCTCTTCGGCGGCGAGGGCGGCCGCGCCATGGCGCGCATGATCAACGCATGGGGCGACATCGCCATCGTCGGCGGCATCTTTCCGTTGATCGTCGCCGATATCCCGAACAACCTCGCCGAGGTCGACGCCGCCTATTTCCGCAAGTCGCGCGAGGCGCGCTTCGGCGGCAGGAGCCTGGAAGAGGTCCAGGCGAGCCGCGACGCCGGCGTGGTCGCGTTCCGCAAGTCGCTCGAGGTGATGCGCCAAACGTTCAAGACGCAGCCCTTCATCGGCGGGAATGCGCCGGACTATGCCGATTACATCGTGTTCGGCGGTTTCCAATGGGCGCGTGTGGTCAGCCCCTTCAAGCTGCTGCAGGCGGACGATCCGGTCTATGCCTGGCGCGAAAGACTCCTCGATGCGTTCGACGGCATGGCGCGGAAGTCGCCGGGGCATGAGGTATAAGCTGCGTAGTTTCGCAAGGTGAGCAAGGCGCAAAGCGCCGTGCCCACCATCGCTCAGTGATACGAAGGAAGACGTGGGCACGCTTCCGCTTTGCCCCACCCTACGACACGGCCTCCGCCGCCGCTTTCCTCAAGCACTCGCGGCACAGGCAATCCTCGCCCGCGAGCGGCATCGGCAGTTTTGCCGTCTCCTCCGCGCACCAGCAATTGCCCGAGAGGTCGCAGCCGAATTCGGTGCCGCAGCGGGAGCAGGCGAGGCGGCGTGGTTGCTGCAACGCGGATTCTTTCGGATGTGTCATGATCTACGCCGAAGCTTCGCCGTCATTTTCATGTCGGGTTCATTTGTCGCTGCGGTATATTACGCGCCGCACCCGTATCAGGAAAGCGGCTCCAACGCGCCAAGGACAAATTGATGGCCCGCGACACGCAAGCCGCCCTCGTCGCGCTCAACCGCTTCGGCTTTGGCGCCCGCGGCGGTGCATCGGGTGATCTCGTCAATGCAAGCTCCGACCCGCGCGGCTTCGTGAAGGCAGAGCTCGCGCGTGCGAGCGGCGTGCTGCTGGAAGCGCCGGGCCTGCAATCGACGCCGCAGCTCGGGCAGGCCGTGTTTGCCTATCAGGACGAGGTCAGGCAGGCGCGCGAGGCTGCGAGGGCTGCTGCGCCTGCCGAAGTGCCGGCCGACCAGAAGCCCGCGCTGCGCCGTAATCTCTCGCTCAACGCTGCGGCGGAGATCACCGGCCAGATGGCGGAGACGAAGCCCGCCGACACTGCGGCGAAGCGCGACGCCATGCAGCCGAATATGGCCGCGCCGCCAGCCGCAAAGCCCGCACCGCAGCCGCTCAACGTGATTCAAAAGACGTTTCGCGCCGAGGCGCTCGCGCGGCTGCAGCGCGCCACGCTGGCCGAATGCGGCTTCGCCGAGCGTCTGGTCACGTTCTGGTCCAACCATTTCTGCATTTCCGCCAGCAAAGGCGAGCTGGCGCGGATCTGGGCGGGCGCGTTCGAGCGCGAGGCGATCCGGCCGCACGTGCTCGGGCGCTTCGCCGACATGCTGAAGGCGGTGGAGCAGCATCCGGCGATGCTGTTCTTCCTCGACAACCAGCAATCGCTCGGGCCGGATTCGCGCGCCGGGCAGAACCGCAAGCGCGGGCTCAACGAAAATCTGGCGCGCGAGATCATGGAGCTGCATACGCTCGGCGTCGGCGGCGGCTACACGCAAGGCGACGTCACCTCGCTCGCGCGCATCATCACCGGCTGGGCCTTTGCCGGGCGGCAGGGCCAGCTCGGCCCTCCCGGCTCCTTTGTCTTCAACGCCAATGCGCATCAGCCCGGGTCCCAGATCCTGCTCGGCAAGACCTATGAGGCCACCGGGCTCGCCCAGGGCGAAGCCGCGCTCGCCGATCTCGCGCGGCATCCCGCGACCGCGAATTTCATCGCCACCAAATTCGTCCGTCACTTCGTCGCCGATGATCCGCCGCCGGCGCTGGTGGCACGCCTGCGCGATGTCTTCGTCAAGACCGACGGCGATCTCAAGGCGCTCGCGTCGGCGCTGGTCGATTCCGACGAGGCCTGGCGCGCGCCGCTGACCAAGATGCGCAGCCCTTACGAGTTCCTGGTCGCCAGCGGCAGGCTGCTCGCGCGCGTGCCGGAGGATCCGAGCCGCTATCTCAACGGCCTCAACCTGCTCGGGCAACCGTTATGGGCGCCGCCGGGCCCCAACGGCTTTCCCGACAGCAATGCCGCCTGGGCCGCACCCGAGGGCATGAAGCTCAGGCTCGACATCGCCGCGCAGATCGGCGCGCGCCTCGGCAACAACATCGATCCGCTCGACCTGCTGGAGTTCGCAGCTGCCGATGCGGCCTCGACCGAGACGCGGCGGACCGTCGCGCGCGCGGAGTCGCGGCAGCAGGCGTTGGCGCTGCTGCTGATGTCGCCGGAAATGCAGAGGAGATGATGATGATCGACTGCGTCGAGAACCGACTCCTCACCTCGCGCCGTCACCTGCTGCTCGGTGGCGTCTCTTTTGCCGCCTGGGCTTACCTGCCGAAATTCGCCCGCGCGGCCGACGGGCGCGATCCGCGATTGATCGTGGTGATCCTGCGCGGGGCGCTGGACGGCCTTGCGACCGTCGCACCGATCGGCGATCCCGATTATGCCGGCCTGCACGGCTCGATCGCGCTCACTGCGACGGTGCGCATCCCGCGGTCATGCTCGACGGCTTCTTCGCGCTGCATCCGGCCATGCCGGAATTTGCGCGCATGTACCGCGACAGGCAGGCTGCAGTCGTCCACGCGGTCGCGACGCCCTATCGCGACCGCTCGCATTTCGACGGCCAGGACGTGCTCGAAAGCGGCTATGCCGGCCCTGGCCGCGTGCAGTCCGGCTGGCTCAACCGCGCGCTGGAAGCGCTGCCGCGCGGCGAGCGGGTAACGAGTGGCCTTGCGGTCGGCCCCACCACGCCGCTGGTGCTGCGCGGCAATGCGCCGACCGTCGGCTGGGCGCCGGTCGCGCTGCCGCAGGCCGATGACGACACCGCGATGCGCCTCGTCGAGCTCTACCGTCATCGCGATCCCGCTTTGGCCTCCGCGTTGTCGCAAGGCCTCCAGCTCGACAAGGCCGCGAGCGGCGACGACATGAAGGCGACACGCGGCAACGCCGCCGCACAGATGCGACAGGTGGCGCGCGGCGCTGCGAAACTGATGGCGGCCGATGATGGCCCGCGCATCGCCGCGCTCGCCTTCGACGGCTGGGACACGCATGCCAATGAAGGCGGTCCGGTGGGGCGTCTCGCCTTCCTGCTCGGCGGGCTCGACGGCGCGCTGGCAGAATTCGAGAGCGGGCTCGCCGCGCGCTGGCGCGACAGCGTCGTCGTCGTCGTCACCGAGTTCGGCCGCACCGCGCGCATCAACGGCACCGACGGCACCGACCACGGCACCGGCACCGTCGCGCTGCTCGCCGGCGGCGCGGTGAAGGGCGGGCGCGTCATCGCCAACTGGCCGGGCCTCAAGCTTGCGAGCTTGTACGAGGGCCGCGACCTCAAGCCGACCACGGATCTGCGCTCCGTCATCAAGGGCGTGCTGCAGGACCAGTTCGGCCTGTCCGAGCGCGTGCTAGCGGAGACGGTATTTCCGGATAGCGCGGCAGCACGGCCGATGAAGGGGCTGGTGGCCTAGGACGTCAGACCTGCGCCTTGCGGCGCATCCCGGAATGACGACATGATGGGCCGAGCATCAGGAGAGACCACCATGTACATCGCCATGAACCGTTTCCGCGTCGCCAAGGGCTCCGAGGCTGCTTTCGAGCAGGTCTGGCTTTCGCGCGACAGCCATCTCGACAAGGTTCCGGGCTTCGTCGAATTCCATCTGCTGAAGGGCCCCGAGCTCGAGGACCACACGCTCTACGCCTCCCACACCGTGTGGGCGAACCACGCCGCGTTCGAGGCCTGGACCAAGTCGGAGGCGTTTCGCGCGGCGCATCACAAGGCGGGAGACAACAAGCCGCTTTATCTCGGCCATCCCCAGTTCGAGGGCTTCGAGGTGGTGCAGACGGTCGGGCGCGGCGCGAACTAGCGCGCGCAGCGCTCAGCCAGGGTGATCTTGTCGATCTCCGCCATCTCATCCGCGCTAAGCTTCCAGGCGATCGCCTTCACGTTCTCCTCGATCTGCTCGACGCGCGTGGCGCCTGCGATCACGCTCGACACCTGCGGGCGCGCGGCGAGCCAGGAGAAGGCGAGCTCCAGCATCGAGCGGCCGTGCGCCTTGGCGAAGGCCTGGAGCTTCTCGACCATGTCCTCGTTGCGCGGCGTGACGTAACGGTCGCGCAGCGCCGGCGCCTTGGCGAAGCGCGTGTCGGCGGGGGCCGCCGCGCCGCGCTGGTACTTGCCCGTCAGCAGGCCGCTCGCGAGCGGGAAGAACGGCAGCAGGCCGAGCCTGTACTCTTGCGCCGCCGGCAGCAGGTCCTTCTCGATGTCGCGCACCAGCAGTGAGTATTCGTCCTGGCAGGAGACGAAGCGGCTGGCATTCATCGCGCGTGCGGTGAACTCGGCTTCCGCGATCCGCCAGGCCGGGAAGTTGGAGTTGCCGATGTAGCGCACCTTGCCCTGCCGGATGAGGTCGTCGAGCGCACGCAAGGTCTCTTCCATCGGCGTCAGCGGGTCGTAGTCGTGCTGCTGGTAGAGGTCGATGTAATCGGTCTTGAGCCGCCTCAGGCTGGCCTCGACCGCATCCATGATGTAGCGGCGCGAGGCGCCCTGCCTGGTGCCGTCGGTCGCCATCGGCTTGGCATATTTGGTGGCGAGCACGATGTCCTTGCGGCGGTCGCCGAGCACGGTGCCGAGCACCGTTTCCGAGCCGCCCATCCCGGCATAGATGTCGGCGGTGTCGAACAGCGTGATGCCGAGATCGAGCGCGCGATGGATCACCTTGCGCGAAGTCTCCAGATCTGTGCGCTGGCCGAAATTGTTGCAGCCGAGCCCGACCGCAGACACGCGAAGGCCGGAGGCGCCGAGATTGCGAATTTCCATGGGAGATCCTGTCAGATGAGCAGCGTCGCATTGTGACCACCGCGCGGCGCATCGGCAAGCCGATGCCTGCGCTGCTGCCATGCAGACAACCCCGGACAAAAAAATGCGGCCCCTGTCAGACGCGGCGACTGACGGGGACCGCTTGGGCGCTTGATCGGTGACGGGGGGCCTGACCAGACGCAGGGACAGCGTAGGCCGGCTATGTTACGCGCCAGTGACAGGCGAAGTTATCCACAGGCGACGCCGGCAGGCTCAGAACACCTTGCGATAGACGATGAATCTGGAGCGCTCCGCGACTTTGTCGTAGAGGCGCTGCGCGGTGAGGTTGGTCTCGTGCGTTTGCCAGTAGACCCGCGGCGAACCCGCGAGCTTTGCCCGCTCGTAGACGCCATGGATCAGCGCCGAGCCGACGCCTCTGCCGCGCGCGGCCTCGGACGTGAACAGGTCCTGCAAATAGCAGGACGGTTCGATCGCGGTGGTGCTGCGATGAAACAGATAGTGCGTCAGCCCGAGCAGGCGGCCGTCGCTCTCGGCGACCAGCGCGTGCATCGGCTCATAGGCGTCGAAGAAGCGCTGCCACGTCATGCGCGTGATCTCGGGCGCGAGCGCCGTCGGGCCCGAGCGGCCGTAGAAGGCGTTATAGCCGTCCCACAGCGGCAGCCATTGATCGTAGTCCTGCCGGACGACCGGGCGAATGGTGAGGGACATGTGGATTTCCGCAAGTTTCGGAGCTGCGCGACGAAGCGAGATTCTTCATACGTGATGACGGCATTGCCGATCAATCGCGGAGTCGCGTCACTCCGCGACGCGCAGATGCCCGATCAGCTTGCGGCCGGCGGGATCGCGCAGCGAGCGGTAATAGTCGGCCTGCGCCGGCGCGTCGGTGTGGCGCACGAGGTCGGTCACCGGGGTGTAGCTCAGCATCCGCCCGCCATCGGGCAACGCGGTGCAGACAAAGCGCAGCACCTCGCCGTTGCGCATTTTGATGTTGATCGGCGTGGCATCGCCGACCCGCACCATCTCCATGCGCTGCGCGATGAAGGTGCCGAGCTCGTCCTCCGGCAATTCGAACGCGCCGGTGTCGCGGCCGTGATACATCAGCGCAATGAAGGGCGGCTTGCCGTCGGCGATGTCGTCCGGCACCGCGAAGTAATCGCGGAACGCGCGGTTGATGAATTCGGCCCGGGTCTCGGCATCGAGCAGCACAATGCCGATATCGACCCGGTCCAGCGCGGCCGAAAGCCGCGTGGCGATGGCGTGGCTGCGGCGCTCCGCCGCGAACGTGCCGAGCAGCCGCTGGCGCATCAGGCCGGTCACGCCAGCGGTGACGGCGGCGATCATGGCCAGGAGGCCGAGCCGGATCAGATCCGCGGCGACGTAGGACACGCCGTGCCGGTGCAGAAACAGCAGCGCCGCGCAGAGCACCGCGGCTGCTGCGGTGATCATGGCGGGGACGAGGCCCGACAGCGCACCGGCGAGCGCAACGATGCCAACGAACAGCGGCGCAGGTGAGGGGGCGGGGATCACGCGATCGAGCAGCATCATCAGCAGCAGGGACGCTGCCGTCAGCGCCGGACCGGAGATCGCACGCCATCCGAACCGCATGGACCAGTCTCGCTCCTCCCGAACGAGGTAAGGCCGCAACACTGACTGATTGTTGCGCGACCGCGATGCAGTTTCGTGCGGTGTGCTTAAGCTGGGCCTGCGCGCAAGCTTAAGGCTTTCGGATGATTTTAGACCAAGTGCGCGTGCTTGACGCGCTGTTGCAGCGCCGGCGCATTCAGCGTCGACGTGCCTGTGCCCTTGCGCGTGCCGACGATGATCAACAGCGACGCCGCGACCAGGATGGCCGCAGTCAGGGTGATTGCAACGATGACCACAGGTGATTTCATCGACGTCCCGTCGCGATGCCGGTCGGCGCGGGCCTCACGGCGCCCTGAAGGCTGGTCCAGGATGAAACGGGAATCAGACCGGCAATCCCATCGCCATGGTCGCCTTGGTCGACAGCACAGTCAGGGTGACGATCAGGCACAGCGAGAGCGCGGCGACGGCAAGCGAGGCCGCGACCGCCTGGGTAAGCCGGGAAGACGCGACGGTAGCGGGTGGGCTTTGAAAGCCTGCCGTGCCGGACGCCCGAATCATGGTCTAAATCCTTCAACACGCGAGCGAATCACCCGCGACTTTCCGGAAAGTCCCAGTTTCAACCGGCAATATTGCGGCGGTTGCCGTGCCGAAAATGGCGGGATTGCGGCAAAGACAGCCCTTATGCCCGCTATTCGCCTGAGCGGATAGCCGTCAGGCGCCCGCCGCGATGCTGGCGTGGTCGTCGACGTCGGCTGCGCGCCAGTCCATCGCCACGAAGCCGGGCGACGCTTCGACGCGCTGCAGCCAGTCCCGGATCGCCGGGAAGGTGGAGAGGTCGAAGTCGCAGCGGTCGGCTAGATGGGTGTAGCCGTATAGCGCGATGTCGGCGACCGTGAGTTGGCGCGCGGCGAAATAGGCGTTGGTCTTGAGATGGTTCTCCATCACCTGAAGCGCGCCATAACCGCGCTCCATCCAGTCCTCCAGGGAATGGGTCTGGAGATCGCGGCCGCCCTTGACCAGCGACAGCCAGAAATAGGCGGCGCCGATATTCGGCTCGAGCGCGTGCTGCTCGAAGAACATCCATTGCAGCGCCTCGGCGCGGTCGATGCGGTTCTCGGGCGCGAGCGGCGTGCCGACGGCGACGTACCAGAGGATGGCATTGGACTCGGCGAGATAGCGATTCTCGCCGACCTCGAGCAACGGCACCTGCCCCGACGGGTTCTTGGCGAGGAAGTCCGGCGTGCGGCTCTCGCCGCGCAGAATGTCGACCTCGACGGCTTCGTAGGGCAAGTTGAGCAGCGCCAGCGCAAGGCGGACCTTGTAGCTGTTGCCCGAACGTTGCATCGAATAGAGCTTGTACATTCTGCGGTTCGAATCCGAGGACGGGATGACGCGGCGCTCGCTGTCCCGAGGCGGATAAACAATGATGCCGATGCGAATCTGCCGCAAGAGCCAGCCGATAGAAAAACTCGAAAACCCTACCGCACTGCAATGACGCGGAAGATCATTTTCGCGCGACGATGCAAATCAGATCACGTGTACGTCAATGCGGAGCCGCGTCGTCATGCCCGGGCTTGTCCCGGGCATCCACGTTCTTCGTGCTGCGTGGCCAGACGTGGATGGCCGGGACAAGCCCGGCCATGACGGGGGAAGAACCTCACTCAAAACACGCAAAATTGCTCCGAGGACAGGCCTTGCCTGATATGAGGGGTTTAGCCGGCAAAGTTGCGGAAAATTGCGGGAAATCGCGCCTTGAACCGCTCCGGATCCGCAAACTTTTCCGGGATTCGGGCGAAGTTTCTTGCGGCGCAGCGGCGCACGTTTTAGGGTGGCTCATTCCCACAATCCAGGTCGCGAGGCGAAAGGCTTCACGACGCTTGTCAGGAGATGATGACGATGTCCTTCCTTGCCGCTGCGCTCGACCGTGTGAAGCCGTCCGCGACCATCGCGGTCACGGACAAAGCACGCGCGCTGAAAGCGGCGGGCCGCAACGTCATCGGCCTCGGTGCCGGCGAGCCCGACTTCGACACGCCCGCCAACATCAAGCTGGCGGCGATCCACGCCATCGAAGCCGGCAAGACCAAGTACACCGCGGTCGACGGCATTCCCGAGCTGAAGGACGCCATCATCGCGAAGTTTCAGCGCGAGAACGGTGTCACCTACAAGCCGAACCAGATCATCGTCGGCACCGGCGGCAAGCAGGTGCTCTACAACGCGCTGATGGCGACCATCAATCCGGGCGACGAGGTGATCATTCCAGCACCGTATTGGGTCAGCTATCCCGAGATGGTGGCGCTCGCCGGCGGCGAGCCGGTGCCGGTGGTCTGCACCGCCGCGACAGGCTTCAAGCTCCAGGCCGACGCGCTCGAGCGCGCGATCACGCCGAAGACCAAATGGGTCATCCTGTGCTCGCCGTCGAACCCGACCGGCGCGGCCTACACCAGGGCCGAGCTGAAGGCGCTCACCGATGTGCTGCTCAAGCATCCGCATGTCTGGGTGATGACCGACGACATGTACGAACACCTCGTCTATGACGACTTCCAGTTCACCACCGTCGCGCAGGTCGAACCGAAACTCTACGATCGCACGCTCACCGTGAACGGTGTGTCGAAGGCGTATTGCATGACCGGCTGGCGCATCGGCTATGCCGGCGGCCCCGCGCAACTGATCAAGGCGATGGCGACGATCCAGTCGCAATCGACCTCGAATCCCTCCTCGATTGCGCAATGGGCGGCGGTGGAAGCGCTGAACGGTCCGCAGGACTTCATCCCCGCCAACAACAAGGTGTTCAAGGAGCGGCGCGACCTCGTCGTCTCCATGCTCAACCAGGCCAAGGGCATCGAGTGCCCGCGTCCCGAGGGCGCTTTTTACGTCTACCCGTCCTGCGCCGGCACGATCGGCAAGACCGCGCCGTCGGGCAAGGTGATCGGCAATGACGAGGACTTCGTCACCGAGCTCCTGGAGACCGAAGGCGTCGCCGTGGTGCAGGGCTCGGCCTTCGGCCTCGGCCCGGCCTTCCGCATCTCCTACGCGACCAAAACCTCGGACCTCGAAGACGCCTGCAAGCGCATCCAGCGTTTCTGCGGCAATCTTCGCTGAGGCTGTTGCGGCAAATGAGGTGAACCCCTCTTCCCTTGTGGGAGAGGGTGGATCGCCGCGAAGCGGCGAGACGGGTGAGAGGTTCTCTCGGCGTGTGATTCTCTCGCGACAGCGTTTCTCGGAGACAACCCCTCATCCGGCGCCATAGCCGAAGCTCCGCTTCGGCGTTCTCAAGAACGGCGGCCGAAGGCCGCCTATGCCACCTTCTCCCACAAGGGTCGAAGGCAAGACCGCGCACCGATTTGCGGCGTGTGATCTGGCACGGCCGCGGCTGTTGTGGCATAGACCATCGCGCAACACGGGTGGGGCGCTCTCTCTGCTCGCATCACATCATCGCGGGAGATATTTCATGCGCCGTTCGTTCCTACTCGCCGGCCTCACCGTCGCCAGCCTCGTCGCCACCATCGCGAACGGCGGAGCGCAGCAGCAGCGGGTGGCGCGGGTCGGCGTACTGGAATGCCGCGGCGGCGCCAGCGTCGGCTTCATCGTGGGATCGGTGACCCATCTCGGCTGCGTGCTGCGCGCCGATGGCTCGCCCGACGACCGTTATGTCGCGACGATCCGGAAAGTGGGACTCGACATCGGCATCACCCAGGAGACGGCGCTGGCCTGGGGCGTGTTCGCACCGGTCGATCGGCTCGGCCCCGGCGACCTCTCCGGCAATTACGTGGGCGCGCAGGGCAGCGCCTCGGTCGGTGTCGGCTTGGGCGGCAACGTGCTGGTCGGCGGCTCCAACAATTCGATCGCGCTGCAGCCGCTGAGCGTGCAGGGCCAGGTCGGCCTCAACATCGCCGCCGGCCTCGAGAGCCTGGAACTCCGTCCGGGCCGTTAGCGAGCGCCAGCGGCGGTGTTGGCTCACCTCTCCCGAAGGGAGAGGTCGGATCGCATCGAAGATGTGATCCGGGTGAGGGGTTACAGTCCCTCCGTACGCTGCGGCCCCTAACCCGGATTGCTCAGGCGCGTACTGCGCGCCATAGCAATCCGACCTCTCCCCGTCGGGGAGAGGTGGAACAATGACGACGCACCGCAGCGACGTTTGATGCTTGCCAAATCGTCTGGACGGGCGGAGCATCCATAGTTGCCGACCCAATCACGGGCCGAGCTCCACACCAAGGAGGCGGCGAATGGGACAAGACGTCAGAAGTCCCCGAGGTCCACGGTGCATCGCGCTGGTGGGCCCTTTCCAAAGCGGTAAAACCACACTTCTCGAAGCAATATTGGCGCGAACGAACGCCATCCCGCGCGCCGGCAGCGTCGATGCCGGAACATCCGTCGGCGACGCCACGCCCGAGGCCCGACATCACAAGATGACCGTCGGCCTCACTGCCGCCACCACGAGTTTCATGGGCGACAGCTACACCTTCCTCGATTGTCCCGGTTCCGTCGAGTTTGCCCACGACATGCGCGCCGCGTTGCCTGCGGTCGACGCCGCAATCGTGGTCTGCGAAGCCGACGAGAAGAAGCTGCCGCAGCTTCAGATCATCCTGCGCGAGCTGGAGGAGCTGAAGATCCCGCGTTTCCTGTTCCTCAACAAGATCGACCGCGCCAGCCAGCGCATCCGCGAGACGCTGGCAATGCTGCAACCCGCCTCGCGCGTGCCGCTGGTACTGCGCCAGATCCCGATCTGGAAAGGCGAGCTGATCGAGGGCTTCGTCGATCTCGCGCTGGAGCGCGCCTTCATCTATCGCGAGCACAAGGCCTCGGAGGTGATCGCGCTCGAAGGCGGCGATCTCGATCGCGAGAAGGAAGCCCGCTTCTCGATGCTGGAGAAGCTCGCCGATCACGACGATGCGCTGATGGAGCAGCTGCTCGAGGACATCCAGCCGCCGCGCGACGCCGTGTTCGACGACCTCGCCCGCGAACTGCGCGAGGGCCTGATCTGCCCGGTGCTGCTTGGGTCTGCCTTGCGCGAAAACGGCGTGCTGCGCTTGATGAAGGCACTGCGTCACGAGGCGCCCGGTGTGGCGGAAACGGCGAAACGTCTCGGCGTTCCCGAGACCAGGGATGCGCTCGGCTACGTCTTCAAGACACTGCATTCGCAGCACGGCGGAAAACTGTCGCTGACGCGGCTACTCGCCGGCCATCTCGACGACGGCGCGACGCTGCAATCATCCTCGGGCGGCGCCGGGCGCATCTCGGGAATCCTCGCCGTCAATGGGGCCTACGACACCAAGCGTGCCGCGGCCGAGGCCGGGGAAACCGTGGCGCTCGCCAAGCTCGACCCGGTCAAGACCGGCGAGACCGTGTCGGCCGGCAAGACGCCGCCAGCGGCATTGATCACCATCGCGCCGACGCCGCCTGTGCTCGCGATCTCGGTCGCGGCCACCGACCGCAAGGACGACGTCAAGCTCGGCCAGGCGCTGACGCGTCTGCACGAGGAGGATCCCTCGCTCATGGTCGTGCAGAATGCCCAGACCCACGACACCGTGCTGTGGGGGCAGGGCGAGATGCATCTGCGTGTCGCCAGCGAACGGCTGCGCGACCGCTTCGGCGTCAAGGTCACCTCCCATCCGCCCGCCATCGGCTACCAGGAGACGATCCGCAAGCCGGTCATCCAGCGCGGCCGTCACAAGAAGCAGTCCGGCGGCCACGGCCAGTTCGGCGACGTCGTGCTCGACATCAAGCCGCTGCCGCGCGGCGACGGTTTCAAGTTCGCCGAGAAGGTGGTGGGCGGCGCGGTGCCGCGCAACTACATCCCGGCGGTCGAGGAAGGCGTCGTCGACGGATTGACGCGCGGCCCGCTCGGCTTTCCCGTCACCGACGTGCAGGTGACGCTGACCGACGGCTCCTATCACAGCGTCGACAGCTCCGATCTCGCCTTCCGCACCGCGGCGCGGATCGGGCTGAACGAAGGCCTGCCGCTATGCCAGCCGGTCTTGCTGGAGCCGATCCACGTGGTCGAGATCGTCTGCCCGACCGACGCCACGGCCAAGATCAACGCGATCCTGTCGGCGCGGCGTGGCCAGATCCTCGGCTTCGACACCCGCGAGGGCTGGAGCGGCTGGGATTGCGTCCGCGCCATGATGCCCGAAGCCGAGATCGGCGAGCTGATCGTGGAGCTGCGTTCAGCCACCGCCGGCGCCGGCAGCTTCACCCGCCAGTTCGATCACATGGCCGAAGTCACCGGCCGCGCCGCCGACCAGATCATCGCCGCGCATCAGCACGCGGCGTGAGTCGACTCGCGCGCAGTGAGTCGCACGCCATCTCGCTCCTCTCCTCGTTCTAAAGGGGAGAGGGTAGGGTTAGCCACCGCTTCCCAACGTGTCCCGGACGCGCTGCAATGCGTAGCATTGCAGCGCAGAGCCGGGACCCAGGAAGCCGCAGAGCTAGCTGCTGCATGGACCCCGGCTCTGCAGCGCATCACTTCGTGCTGAGCCGCGTCCGGGGCACGAGATTTTGGTGTTCGCGCACAACTGCATCGTTCCCTCATCGCCGCAAAGCAATCAGGCCTTTTCTGCGGAAACAGGCTGGATTGCTTATCGCAAGAGCTCCTAGCAGCGGCGGAGGAGAGAGAAGGCAGCCTCTTGCGTACGCCCTTATATGATGTATTATACATCATTGTATATGTTCTATGTATCACTTATAACACCTGGCAAGTGAGGCACGGTGATCACGTCGTTTCAGATGCGGGCGGCGCGCGCGCTGCTCGGCATCGACCAGAAAACCCTGGCCGAACTCGCCGGCGTTTCGCTGCCGACCATCCAGCGCATGGAGGCTTCGACCGGCAATGTTCGGGGCGTGGTCGAGACCCTGATGAAGGTGGTGGACGCATTCGAGCGGGCCGGCGTCGAGCTGATCGGCGAGCAGGCGCGCAGCGACAGCGGCGGGCGTGGCGTTCGCCTGAAGGAGCCGGGACCGCCGCGACGGATTGGAGCATGATCGCGCGTTGATCGTGCCGGGATAGGACGAACTGGCGCTTCGTCGCGCGCTGCACGATGCGCCGGAGCATTGTTGGGCCAGCGGAGCACGTTGCTGAGATGAGCATCACGACCGATCAGGCAAGCCGGCTGCACCAGCTGCGTCAGCCGACCTTTGCCGAACTGTATATGCCGAAGCTCGTCACCGTCTGGCGTGAAGGCTACGGCCTTTCGGATTTCCGCGCCGACGTCTTCGCCGGCCTGACCGTTGCGATCGTCGCGCTGCCGCTGTCGATGGCCATCGCGATTGCCTCGGGCGTGACGCCGGACCGCGGACTCTACACCGCTGTCGCAGGCGGCTTCATCGCCTCCATGCTCGGCGGCAGCCGGTTCCAGATCGGCGGGCCGGCCGGCGCGTTCATCGTGCTGGTCGCAGCCACCGCGGAGCGTCACGGCGTCGACGGCGTGATCCTCGCCACCCTGATGGCGGGCCTGTTCCTGATCGCCGCGGGGCTGCTCAGGGTCGGAACCTACATCAAGTTCATTCCCTATCCCGTCACGGTCGGCTTCACCGCCGGCATCGCCGTCATCATCTTTGCCAGCCAGCTCCGCGATCTCTCGGGCATCACGCTCGCGGGCAAGGAGCCCAGCGAGTTCGTGCCCAAGCTCGTCGCGCTCGCCGGCGGCCTCAACACCATCAATCCGTCGGCCGTCGCAGTCGCCGTCGTCAGCATCGTCATCATCGCCGCCTTGCGCCGCTGGCGGTCGTCCTGGCCCGGGATCCTGATCGCGGTCGTGTTTGCCGCCGTCGCCAGCGCAGTGCTGTCGCTGCCGGTGGAAACGATCGGCTCGCGCTTCGGCGGCATTCCGCGCGAGCTGCCCTCGCCGGCGCTGCCCGCGTTCTCGCTGGAGAAGGCAAAGGCCGTGCTTCCGGACGCGATCGCCTTCGCGCTGCTGGCCGCCATCGAATCGCTGCTGTCGGCGGTGGTCGCCGACGGCATGACCGGTCGCCGTCACCGCTCCAATTGCGAGCTGGTGGCGCAAGGCGCTGCCAATATCGGCTCGGCGCTGTTCGGCGGCATCTGCGTCACCGGGCTGATCGCGCGCACCGCGACCAACATCCGTGCCGGCGCGCGCGGGCCGCTCGCGGGCATGCTGCATTCGGTGTTCCTGCTGCTGTTCATGCTGATCGCAGCGCCGCTCGCAAGCTACATTCCGCTGGCCGCACTCGCCGCGGTGCTGGTCGTGGTGGCCTGGACCATGGCGGAGAAGCACGAATTCGCGACGCTCTTGCGCTCGTCATGGGGCGATGCCGTCGTGCTGCTCGCGACCTTCCTGCTCACGATCTTCCGCGATCTTACCGAAGGCATCCTGGTCGGCTTTGCGCTCGGCGCGGTGCTGTTCATCCATCGCATGGCGGAGATGACCGGCATCGAGGAGCGCACGCCGCTGGTCGCGGACGACCGGCCCGACGACGGCAACGGCGATCGCGTCCGCTACGATCCTGCGCTGGCGGTCGATCGGGACGTGCTGGTCTACCGCATCACCGGTGCGTTCTTCTTCGGCGCGGCCTCGGCGATCGGCAGCGTGCTCGACGGCATCGCCGACCGGCAAAAGGCCTTCGTGGTCGACTTCGCCGCGGTGCCGTTCCTGGATTCGACGGCGGCCAACGTGCTCGGCCGCGTCGCCGCCAAGGCGCACCGCCAGGGCATCCGCCTGTTCATCACAGGGGCCTCGCCGACGGTCCGGCGCGCGCTGCTCACCCATGGCGTGACGCCGCCGCGCGCGCGCTATCGCACGAGCCTCGAGCGCGCCATCGCCGACATCAAGGGCAAGGCCGCCGAAGAGGCTACCGCGGGCTCGCCGCGCGCTTGACAGGGCCTGCGGGACGCGAAATGGATCGCCTCGGAAACGACCCGAGGGAAAGATGACCGCGCCCAAAGCTCCCTTAGCCTGTCTGATCGGATGGCCGGCCGCGCATTCACGCTCGCCGCTGATCCATCATTACTGGCTGCGCACGCTCGGGATCGCGGGCGGCTACGTCATCGAGGCGGTGCCGCCCGAGGATCTCAGGGACTTCGTGCTGCGGCTGTCGCTGCGCGGCTTCGTCGGTGCCAACGTCACCATCCCGCACAAGGAGGCCGTGCTGGCGCTGTCGACGCCGGATGCGCGTGCAAGGGCGGTCGGCGCCGCCAACACGCTGTGGTTTGCCGACGGCGAGCTGCGCGCGACCAACACCGACGTCGAAGGCTTCATCAACAATCTCGACGCCAGCGCGCCGGGCTGGGATGCGGCCGAGGAAGCGCTGGTGCTAGGCGCCGGCGGCTCCTCGCGCGCGGTGGTGTTCGGCCTGCTCGAACGCGGCATCGGCCGCGTGCATGTTGCCAATCGCACCATCGCGCGGGCCGAGACGCTGGCGAGGCAGTTCGGGCCGAACGTGCATCCGCTGGCGTGGGATGCGATCGACGACGTGCTGCGTCGTGCAAGGCTTCTCGTCAACACGACCTCGCTCGGCATGCACGGCCAGCCTTCGCTCGATATCGATGTCGCGCGCCTGCCGCAAACGGCGGTCGTTGCCGACCTCGTCTATGTTCCCCTACTGACGCCGCTGCTCGCGGCAGCGACGGCGCGCGGCCTGAAGACCGCCGACGGGCTCGGCATGCTGCTGCACCAGGCGGTGCGCGGCTTCGAGCTGTGGTTCGGCCGGCGGCCCGAGGTCACGGCCGAGCTGCGCGCACTGGTCGAGGCCGATCTCACAAAATCTTGAGAGGGGCGCGGCGAATAGCACACTACTTCCGGAGTTCTACCGTCGTGGGACAATCGGAGACCGTCATGTCTTTTCAACGTGCAACTTTCACACGCCCCCTGATCGCCATCGCGATGGTGGCCGTCTCGACCTACTGCGCCTTCGCCCAGAGAGCGCCGGTGCCGACGCGCGTGCGCGGCACCATCGAAGCCGTTAACGGCGACACCATGCAGGTGAAGTCGCGCACTGGCGAGGACGTCAAGCTTCACATCGCGCCTGACGTCAACGTGTCGGGCATTACCAGGATTTCACTCGCCGACATCAAGCCGGGTTCGTTCATCGGCGCGACCACCGTGCCGGGACCGGATGGCAGCCAGAACGCGGTCGAGGTGCACGTGTTTCCGGAAAGCATGCGCGGCACCGGCGAGGGCTCGCGTCCCTGGGACCTCAAGCCCAACTCCAGCATGACCAATGCGACGGTTGCCGAGAGCGTTGTCGGCAATGACGGTCACACCTTGCTGGTCAAGTACAAGGACGGCGAGAAGAAGGTATTCGTTGCCGACAACACGCCCGTGGTGACCTTCGTGCCGAGCGACAAATCCGAGTTGAAGCCGGGTGCGAAGGTCATCGCCTTCATCAAGCAATTGCCCGACGGCTCGTTCGAGGCCAACCGCGTCAGCGTCGGCCGCGACGGCCTGGCGCCGCCGATGTGAATGATCGAGCGCTGAACTCGTAGGGTGGGCAAAGGCGCCCTTGCGCCGTGCCCACGTCTTTTCTCGCTCGCGAAAGGTGGTGGGCACGCTTCCGCTTTGCCCACCCTACCGCAGCGTCTCCGCGGCTAGACCGCAATGATGTGATCGTCGATCTCGTCCACCCGGTTGACGCCGCACAGGCCCATGGTGGTGAGCAGCTCCTTGTGGATGATGTCGATCGCCTTGGCGACGCCGGCCTGGCCGCCGGCACCTAAGCCGTAGGCATAGGCGCGGCCGATCATGCAGGATTTTGCGCCGAGCGCCAGCGCGCGCATCACGTCCTGGCCGGAGCGGATGCCGCCGTCGAACATGATCTCCATGCTGTCACCGACCGTGTCGACGATCTCCGGCAGCACCTCGATCGAGGACGGCGCGCCGTCGAGCTGGCGGCCGCCGTGGTTGGAGACCACGATCGCCTGCGCGCCGGTCTTTGCGGCGAGCTCGGCGTCCTCGACGTCGAGGATGCCCTTCAGGATCAGCTTGCCCGGCCAGATCGAGCGGATCCAGTCGATGTCGTTCCAGTTCAGCGAGGTGTCGAATTGCGAGCTGATCCAGGTCGACAGCGAGGTGATGTCGTCGCTGACCTTCAGGTGACCGGCGAGATTGCCGAAGGTGCGGCGCTTGCCCTGCAGCACGCCGGAGACCCAGGCCGGCTTGCTGGCGAAATCCAGCAGCTTCGACAGCGACCATTCCGGCGGCACCGTCATGCCGTTCTTGATGTCGGCATGGCGCTGGCCGATCACCTGCAGGTCGACGGTCAGCACCAATGCGCTGCACTTGGCCGCCATCGCGCGCTGGATCAATTCCTTGATGAAGCCGCGGTCCTTCATGACGTAGAGCTGGAACCAGAACGGCTTCTCGACGCTGGCGGCGATGTCCTCGATCGAGCAGATCGACATCGTCGACTGCGTGAACGGGATGCCGGCGGCCTGCGCGGCGCGGCAGGCATGGATCTCGCCGTCGCCATGCTGCATGCCGAGCAGGCCGACAGGTGCGAGCATCAGCGGCATCGTCGAGGGCTCGCTGAGGATCGTCGTAGAGGTATCGCGCGTGGAGACGTCGACCAGGATGCGCTGGCGGAACTTGATCGCCTGCATGTCCTCGCGGTTGGCGCGCAGCGTCTCCTCGGCATAGGAGCCGCGGTCGCAATAGTCGAAGAACGCCTTCGGCACGCGGCGCTTATGCAGCGCGCGAAGATCGTCGATACAGGTGATGTGTTTCATGCTCGTTCCCCGGCCCCGTCCTTGACCCAATAGTCTTACCCGACGCCTTGCATCGGAAGATTTCGGGGTCATCTAGCATGGTTGGATGCGCAGCCAAATCTTTTGCAGGAGGGCGCCAATGACCAAGCCGCACGCCGGACCGTCGCCGGAAGAGATCAAGGACAAGCGCGCTCTCGAGGACGCGCTGGAGGAGGGGCTGGAAGAGACTTTTCCGGGCTCCGATCCCGTCAGCGTCACCCAGCCGGCGCCGAGCCGCGCGGACGGGCACGTGAAGCGCAGCGGCTAGAGCCGGTTCCGCTTCGGTGCGCCGTTCCGGCAGGAACTATAACGTTAACAAGGCAATATCGGCCGGGCGCCCCCGGGGTTCCGTAATGATTCATCATATTTTTTGAAGCCAAGTTAGCCGCGCAGGGATTATAAGACGCCCAGCAAATCAGGGATGCGGGGCCCGTTCGGGCACTGCGTAGTTGTCGAGGGGATCCCCTGGTTGTTGCCTTGGGGGACGATATGAGCCGCAAATATTTCGGGACGGATGGGATCCGGGGCCGCGCCAACGGACTGATCACGCCGGAGCTCGCGCTCAAGGTCGGCCAGGCCGCCGGCCTTGCGTTTCAGCGCGGCGACCACCGGCACCGGGTCGTGATCGGCAAGGACACCCGCCTGTCCGGCTACATGATCGAATATGCGATGGTCGCGGGCTTCACCTCGGTCGGCATGGACGTGCTGCTGGTCGGCCCGATGCCGACGCCGGCGGTCGCGATGCTGACCAAGTCGATGCGCGCCGATCTCGGCGTGAT
Source organism: Bradyrhizobium sp. FW305-F6 (assembly GCF_058782905.1). NCBI lineage: Bacteria > Pseudomonadati > Pseudomonadota > Alphaproteobacteria > Hyphomicrobiales > Nitrobacteraceae > Bradyrhizobium > Bradyrhizobium sp. FW305-F6. The sequence continues at coordinate 44,563 of NZ_JBYSYD010000006.1, read as the reverse complement.
GATCTCCGCTTCCCACAATCTGTTCGAGGACAACGGCATCAAGCTGTTCGGCCCGCAGGGCTTCAAGCTGTCCGACGACGTCGAGAAGCAGATCGAACAGCTGCTCGACGAGCCGATCGACAAGAGGCTCGCCCAAAGCGCGAGCCTCGGCCGCGCCCGCCGTATCGACGGCGTGCACGACCGCTACATCGAGTTCGCCAAGCGCACGCTGCCGCGCGACCTTTCGCTCGAGGGCCTGCGCGTCGTGATCGACTGCGCCAACGGCGCCGCCTACAAGGTCGTGCCCGAAGCGCTGTGGGAGCTCGGCGCCGACGTCGTGCCGATCGGCGTCGAGCCCGACGGATTCAACATCAACAAGGATTGCGGCTCGACCTCGCCCGAAGCGCTGTCGAAGAAGGTGCGGGAGATGCGCGCCGACATCGGCATTGCGCTGGACGGCGACGCCGACCGCGTCATCCTGGTCGACGAGCGCGGCCATGTCGTCGACGGCGACCAGCTGCTCGCGGTGATCGCGCAGAGCTGGAAGGAGGACGGACGCCTCTCGCGTCCCGGCATCGTCGCCACCGTGATGTCCAATCTCGGCCTCGAGCGCTTCCTGCAAGGGCAGGGGATCGACCTCGTCCGCACGCCGGTCGGCGACCGCTACGTGCTGGAGCAGATGCTGAGCGGCGGCTACAATCTCGGCGGCGAGCAGTCCGGCCACATCATCCTGTCCGATTACGCCACCACCGGCGACGGCTTCGTGGCCGCCTTGCAGGTGCTGGCGGTGGTGCAGAAGTTGCGCCGTCCGGTGTCCGAGGTCTGCCACCGCTTCGATCCGCTGCCGCAGATCCTCAAGAACGTCCGCCACAAGGGCGGCAAGCCGCTCGATGATTCCGACGTCAAATCGGCGATCTCCGACGGCGAGAAGCGTCTCAACGGCCACGGCCGTCTCCTGATCCGCTCCTCCGGCACCGAGCCGGTGATCCGCGTCATGGGCGAAGGCGAAGACCGTATCCTGGTCGAGGACGTCGTTGACACCATCGTCTCGGCACTGGGGCAGGCCGCGGCGTAGGGTCTCTTACCCTCCCCTGGAGGGCTATCGGATTCACACATCTCGAAAAGAGAATCTTCTTCAATGAGTTAGCTGAAGGCCAATATTGGGCACTCACATGCGACGGAATCGAAGCAAGTGACTCGAATGACTCGCATTTCCGGATTGGCGGGCAGAAGGCTCCGACAGAGATGTGTGAACATAGTAGCCCCTGGAGGGGGAGGGTCGATCGCGCGCAGCGCGAGCGGGGTGGGGTGATCGCTCCGCACGGGCAGTGTCGCGTGTGGAGAGATCACCCCACCCCGTCTCACATTTCGCTACGCTCAATGTGAGCCGACCCTCCCCCTCCAGGGGAGGGTAAGCGACGAGAGCGCCCCTGCATCCCAGCCATTTGCGATTGACGATGGTCCCGCTGCCGCTCGCATCGTAATCAGCACGTCGCGCCAATCTGCCGCGCCGGGATTGCTGCCTTGAACAAGCCTGTCCTCGTCTCCGAGGAAACGCTGACCGAGCCCGTCGTCCTCAGCGACGTGACGCCCGCCGCCGGCAAGGCCGCCGGGCCGGCTTACGTCGTGCTCACAGGCATCAGCGTCTCGCACTTTCTCAACGACACCATGCAGTCGCTGATCGCCTCGGTGTATCCGATCCTGAAGGACACCTACGCGCTCGACTTCGCGCAGATCGGCATGATCACGCTGGCGTTCCAGTTCACCGCTTCGCTGCTGCAGCCGGTGGTCGGGCACTACACCGACAAGAAGGCGCAACCTTATTCGCTGGCGATCGGCATGGCCTCGACCTTTTTCGGCCTGTTGCTGCTCAGCGCCGCGCATCAATATCTCGTCATCCTCGTCGCCGCCGCTCTGGTCGGCCTGGGCTCGGCGGTGTTTCACCCGGAGTCGGCGCGCATCGCGCGGCTCGCCTCCGGAGGTCGCTACGGCTTTGCGCAATCGGTGTTCCAGCTCGGCGGCAGTTTCGGCACCGCGATGGGGCCGGTGCTCGCCGCGCTCATCGTCGTGCCGTTCGGGCAGGGCAGCATCGCCTGGTTCTCCTCGATCGCCTTCCTCGCGATCCTCATCCTCTGGCGCATCGGGCGCTGGTACGCGCCGCAGATCGCGACGAAGCGGGCGGCGCCCATCCACACCCAGCCGGGAGGTCCGAGCTCGCGCCGTGTCGCGGTGGCGCTCGCCGTGCTGGTCGCGCTGTTGTTCTCCAAGCAGCTCTACGTCTCGAGCCTGTCGAGCTACTACATCTTCTACCTGATCGACCGTTTCGGCGTGTCGACGCAGGCGGCCCAGATCTATCTCTTCGTCTTTCTCGCGGCGAACGCCGTGGGTGCGTTTCTCGGCGGTCCCCTGGGGGACCGCTTCGGCCGCAAGATCGTGATCTGGATCTCGATCCTCGGCGCGCTGCCGTTCACGCTCGCCCTGCCTTATGCGGGCCTCTACGCCAGCGCGGTGCTGTCGGTGATCATCGGCCTGATCATCTCCTCCACGACGTCGTCGATCATCGTGTTCGCGCAGGAGCTGGTGCCGCACCGCTTCGGCATGATCTCCGGCGTGTTCTTCGGCGTCGCCTTCGGCATCGGCGGCCTCGGCGCGGCCGTGCTCGGCAAGCTCGCCGACCACACCTCGATCGAGTTCGTCTACCAGGTCTGCGCCTATCTGCCGGCGATCGGGCTGCTCGCGGTGTTCTTGCCCAAGCTGCCGCGGCACGTGCGTTAACGCATTCTCTCCTGCCGCCTTGCGGCTTCACACATCGTTAGGGAATGCGGCGGGCGTGCCTCATTTCGCGCGGCGTTTCTGCAACGCGCGCGTGGCGCTAGTGTGTGCGGTGAGAAAAAATCAACCTTAAAAATTAGGGTTAAGTGGCGCTTAAACATTTGCTGGCATCGTCCCCCCGTGAGTTTCCAGAACGTGGGGCATCTGCATTTGCCTCACCGGCCATAAGGACGAAGCCAATGCGTAGCGTTAAGTCTCTCCTTGCCGCGGGCGCGGCGACCCTGATCTCTTCGATGGCGTTCGCCGCCGATATGCCGATCGCGGCGCCCCCTCCCATGTACGCGCCGCCGGCGCCGCCCGCCGACTTCGGCGGCTGGTATCTGCGCGGCGACATCGGCATGACCAACCAGAGCGCCAAGCGCATCGACAGCGCGACCGCAGCCGCATTCCCGACCACGACGACCGGCCTCGGCTTCGACTCCTCGCCGCTGTTCGGCCTCGGCGTCGGCTATCGCTTCAACAACTGGTTCCGCGGCGACGTGACCGGCCAGTATCGCGGCAAGGCCACCTTGCACGGTTCGGACACCGTCCTGCTCGGACCCGGCGACATCAACGTCAACAACTACTCCGGCAGCAAGTCGGAGTGGGTCGTCATGGCCAACGCCTATGTCGATCTCGGCACCTGGTGGTGCATCACCCCGTTCATCGGCGCCGGCGTCGGCGGCTCCTACAACAAGCTCACTGGTTTCCGCGACGACGGCGTCCGCTACACCGGCGGCGTGCTGTCCAACAGCGTCACCTACTTCGACACCAACGGGAAGTGGAACTTCGCCTGGGCCGCTCACGCCGGTCTCGCCTACAAGGTCAATCCCGGCTTCACGGTCGAACTGGCCTACAGCTACATGGACCTCGGCGATGCCGCCCCCGGCAACTTCCGCGCGTTCGACGGCAGCATCTCGGGGACCTCGACGATCAAGGTCAAGGACATCACCTCGCACGACATCAAGCTCGGCGTACGCTGGGATCTCAACAGCCCGCCGGCCTACATGCCGCCGCCGCTGGTCACCAAGGGCTGATCGACACACCGATCGGTTAGGACTTCTTAACGGCGCGGGATCATCCCGCGCCGTTTTGCTTTGCGGATTTTTCATGGCGCGCAGCCACGAAAGTGCCTGGCGCAACCATTGGTTAAGGTTAACAGGCGATGATCATCGCAACAGTTCGGGTCCGATGGAGCGTGGTGATGCGTAGGCTGGTGTTGGCAGCGGCGATGTTGGGGACGGTGTCCGCCGCGAACGCGGCCGACATGCCGGATCTGCCGATCCTGCGTGGCAGCGTCTCCGAGGGGCTGTCGAGCACAAGGCACAATTGGGACGGCTTCTATGTCGGCGGCACCGCCGGCTACACGGCCGATTCCTCCGATTTCGGTCAGAGCGTGGTCGGCCTGACGAACTACATCTTCCGCGATAGCGTGCTCCAGGCGCCGACGTCGACGTGGTCGCTGCTGCAGAAGGCCAACACGCAAGGCGTCAACTTCGGGGGCTTCATCGGACGCAATTGGCAGTGGTACGATGCCATTCTCAGCCTCGAAGGCAGCTATACCTATTTCGACAACCTTTCTACGGGCTCGACGGGCTCCAACGCACTCGTGATCGTCAACCCGGCCGGTGAGGTACGGCCGGCCGGCATCACCACCAACTATGCGGTGTCGCTCACCGGTACGGCCACGGCCCGGGTCAAGGACATGATCACGCTTCGTGGCCGCGTCGGTTGGGACGGTGGCCCCTTCATGCCCTACGCATTCTTTGGCGCCGCCGTCGGGCGGATGGACGTCAACCGCACGGTGACGAGCGACGTGAGATTGCGCACGGATGTGACGACGACGGACGTCTTCGGCAACCAGAACACCACGCTCGGAGCGTGGCTACCCGTTCCGGCCCAGTCGGGGACACAGGGCCAGCACCGCACCAATACCTTCGCGGTGGGCTGGACCGCCGGCCTCGGTCTCGAATACTGCATTTGGGAAGGACTGTTCGCGCGCGTTGAATACGAGTACGTCAAGTTCTCGCCCGTCATGAACACGTCGGTGACGTTGAACAACGCGCGCCTCGGCGTCGGTTACAAGTTCTGACGCGGCGCTCACGCCGCCGTTGACAGCTTCGCTCCGTCCTGATGCTCTGTCGCTCCAAATGGGGCGGCAGCGATGAAGATCTACGGCGACGGCAATTCCGGAAACTGTCTGAAGGTCAAGTGGGTCTGCGACAAGCTCGCGGTGCCCTATCAATGGATCGAGATCGACACCCGCAAGGGCGAAACGCGCACGCCGCAATTTCTGAAGATGAACGGCGCCGGCCAGGTGCCGACCGTCGCATTCGACGACGGCCGCACGCTGGCACAGTCCAACGCCATCATCCGCTATCTCGCCCGCGGCAGCGAGCTCATCCCGCGCGACGCCTTCGCGGCAGCCAAGATGGACGAATGGCTGTTCTGGGAGCAGTACAGCCACGAGCCCTATGTCGCGGTGTGCCGCTTCCTCCTCGTCTATATCGGCAAGGACGCCTCCGAGCTCGATCCTGAAAAAGTGAAGCGCGGCTATGCGGCGCTCGACCGCATGGAGCAGCATCTCTCCGATAGCCGCTTCTTCGCCGGCGACGCGGTTTCGCTCGCCGACGTGTCGCTGCTCGCCTATACGCGTGTCGCCCATGAGGGTGGTTTTGATCTCGGCCGCCATGCCTCCGTCCGCCGCTGGATCGGCGAAGCGGAGGCGTTTCTCGGTCTTCCGCCGGCGCGCTGAGGTGCGGAGTTGTCCGACATGAACGCCCAAGCCGTCTCCATTCGTCCCGCGCGCCGCGAGGACGTCGCCGCGATCGTGGCGATGCTCGCCGACGACCATCTCGGCCGCGCGCGGGAGCGCGTGGAGGATCCGTTGCCGGCTTCCTATTACGAGGCATTCGCGCGGGTCGAGCGCGATACGAATCTCACGCTTGTGGTCGCCGAGAGCGCGGGCAGGGTGGTGGGCTGCCTGCAACTCGCGATCCTGCCGGGCCTGAGCTCGCAAGGCGGATCGCGCGGCCTGCTCGAGGACGTTCGCGTTGCCTCTGATTGCCGCAGCCGCGGCATCGGCGAGCAGCTGGTGCAGTGGGCGGTGACCGAAGCGAAGGCGCGCGGCTGCAATCTGGTCGAACTGCTCACGCATCAAACGCGCGTCGATGCGCAGCGCTTCTACAAGCGGCTCGGCTTCACGGCGAGTCACGTCGGCATGACTGTCCGCTTTTGAAGCAGCGCGGCCTGATTGCTGCGCTGTCAGCGAAATCGGGCTTCACATTCGTTCACGTTAAGAGCTGGTAAACTACCGCTGCGTCGTTCACCTTGATGAAGGAACGAACGGTGCTACGGGGGCATCTGACACCGGGCTCGGTTGGTTCGGGGATTTCGATGCCAAGCTATTCGATGATCAAGGTCGGCAACGGCTATGTCGTGCAGGCCAATGACAAATGCATTTTGAAGGTCGGCAGCCGTCGCAAGGCGGCACAATTGATCAGCGATGCCACGGACCTGCTGAATGCGCTCGCCGTCGTCGAAGCCCCTGAGACTGCGCCGGAATCCCCATCACTGGCCCGTGAGGCATCGGAACTTCCTTGACGGCCCTTTCCGATTCCCGTATCAGCCGCGGCGGGACACCTCCCCCCAACGGGAGGCTTACTATCTGGAAGGGTAGATCATGACTGTAGCGAAGCCCGCTTCGCGGCCGAACGTGCCGCATTTCTCTTCCGGCCCCTGCGCCAAGCGCCCCGGCTGGAACGCCCAAAATCTCAAGGACGCAGCTCTCGGCCGCTCGCATCGCGCGAAGATCGGCAAGACCAAGCTCAAGCTCGCGATCGATCTGACGCGCGAGGTGCTCGAGGTCCCCGCCGACTACCGCATCGGCATCGTGCCGGCCTCCGATACCGGCGCGGTCGAGATGGCGCTGTGGTCGCTGCTGGGTGCGCGTCCCGTCACCACGCTCGCCTGGGAATCCTTCGGCGAAGGCTGGGTCAGCGACATCGTCAAGGAGTTGAAGCTCAAGGACGTCACCAAGCTCAACGCGGCTTACGGCGAGATCCCCGATCTGTCGAAGGTCGATCCCAAGAGCGACGTCGTCTTCACCTGGAACGGCACCACCTCCGGCGTGCGCGTGCCTGATGCCAACTGGATCAGCGCCAGCCGCGAAGGCCTGACCATCTGCGACGCGACCTCGGCTGCGTTCGCGCAGGCGCTCGACTGGCCCAAGCTCGACGTCGTTACCTTCTCCTGGCAGAAGGCGCTCGGCGGCGAGGCCGCGCATGGCATGCTGATCCTGTCGCCGCGCGCGGTGGAGCGTCTCGAGACCTACAAGCCGGCCTGGCCGCTGCCGAAGATCTTCCGCATGACCAAGGGCGGCAAGCTCAACGAAGGCATCTTCGTCGGCGAGACCATCAACACGCCGTCGATGCTCTGCGTCGAGGATTACCTCGATGCGCTGAACTGGGCCAAGTCGATCGGCGGCCTCAAGGCGCTGATCGCGCGTGCGGACGCCAACACCAAGGTGCTCGCCGACTGGAAGGCGAAGACGCCCTGGATTGACTTCCTGGCCAAGGACGCTTCGATCCGCTCCAACACCTCGGTGTGCCTGAAGTTCACCGATCCCGCGATCACCTCGCTCTCCGAGGATGCGCAAGCCGAGTTCTCCAAGAAGCTGGTCGCCCTCGTCGAGAAGGAAGGCGCTGGCTACGACTTCGCCTATTACCGCGACGCGCCGGCTGGCCTCCGCATCTGGTGCGGCGCCACGGTGGAAGCAAAGGACGTCGAGCTGCTGACTCAGTGGATCGACTGGGCTTTTGCCGAGACCAAGGCCACGCTCGCGAAGGCGGCGTAAGCTCTTACCCTCCCCTGGAGGGGGGAGGGTCGACGCACCGCCAGGTGCGGCGGGGTGGGGTGATCTCTCCACACGGCACACCGGCGATTTTCTTCGTTGCGGCTTCACCCCACCCCGGCGCGGCGCGCCGACCCTCCCCCTCCAGGGGAGGGTGTGAAGGACACATCCCCATGACCAAACCCAAAGTTCTCATTTCCGACGCGCTCTCGCCCGCCGCCGTGCAGATCTTCAAGGACCGCGGCATCGAGGTCGACTTCCAGCCGAACCTCGGCAAGGACAAGGACAAGCTGGCCGAGATCATCGGCAATTACGATGGCCTCGCGATCCGTTCCGCGACCAAGGCGACCGCCAAGATCCTGGAGAAGGCGGCCAAGCTGAAGGTGATCGGCCGCGCCGGTATCGGCGTCGACAATGTCGAGATCCCGGCCGCGACGGCCAAGGGCATCATCGTGATGAACACGCCGTTCGGCAATTCGATCACGACGGCCGAGCACGCCATCACCCTGATGCTGGCGCTTGCCCGCGAGATCCCGCAGGCGGACGCCTCGACCCAGGCCGGCAAGTGGGAGAAGAACCGCTTCATGGGCGTCGAGATCACCGGCAAGGTGCTCGGCGTCGTCGGCTGCGGCAATATCGGCTCGATCGTCGCCGACCGTGCGCTCGGCCTGCGCATGAAGGTGATCGCGTTCGATCCGTTCCTGTCGCCGGAGCGCGCCAAGGACATCGGCGTCGAGAAGGTCGAGCTCGACGACCTGCTCAAGCGCGCCGATTTCATCACGCTGCACACCCCGCTCACCGAGAAGACCAAGAACATCATCGACGCAGCCGCGATCGCCAAGATGAAGAAGGGCGTGCGTTTGATCAACTGCGCCCGCGGCGGTCTCGTCGACGAGCAGGCGGTGGTCGATGCGCTCAACGCCAAGCACATCGCCGGCGCCGCCTTCGACGTCTTCGTCGAGGAGCCCGCCACCAAGAACGTGCTGTTCGGCCATCCCAACGTGATCTGCACGCCTCATCTCGGCGCTTCCACCACCGAAGCCCAGGAGAATGTCGCGCTCCAGGTTGCCGAGCAGATGTCGGACTATCTGCTCACCGGGGCGATCTCCAACGCCGTCAACTTCCCCTCGATCACGGCCGAAGAGGCGCCGAAGCTGAAGCCGTTCATCGCGCTCGCCGAGAAGCTCGGCTCGTTTGCCGGCCAGCTCACCGAGACCGGCATCCTCAAGGTGGAGATCACCTATGAGGGCCAGGTCGCCGAGATGAAGATCAAGGCGATCACTTCCGCCGTGCTGTCCGGTCTGCTGCGGCCGATGCTGGGCGAGATCAACGTGGTGTCCGCGCCCGTCGTCGCCAAGGAGCGCGGCATGGTGGTGGACGAGATCGTGCGCGCCGCCCAGAGCGACTATGAGAGCCTGATCACCGTCGCCGTCACCACCGAGCGGCAGGAGCGGTCGGTCTCGGGCACCGTCTATGCCGACGGCAAGCCGCGCCTCGTCGACATTAAGGGCATCCGTGTCGATGCCGAGTTCGGCAAGTCGATGATCTACGTCACCAACGAGGACAAGCCGGGCTTCATCGGCAAGTTCGCCAGCCTGCTCGGCGATGCCAAGATCAACATCGCCACGTTCCACCTCGGTCGCGTCGCGCCCGGCAGCGATGCCATTGCGCTGGTCGAGGTCGACGGCGCGGTACCGGCCGACCTGCTCGCCAAGGTTCAGTCCCTGCCGCAGGTCAAGCAGGCCAAGGCGCTGACGTTCTGAGAGGCCGTCATTCCGGGGCTCGCGAAGCGAGAACCCGGAATCTCGAGCTTCCGGGTTCGATGCTGGCGCATCGCCCCGGAATGACGAGCACCAAATTCCGACCCGCGGAACAACGCCGCCTCCGTCAATGGAGGCGGCGTTTTATTTTCCCGCGACCTCCTGACTTTGTGTACCAATGGCGCCCAGAACGCCTCGTATCTACGCTCCGTTCAAATCGTTCGATAAGGGAGAAACACATGCGTGAAGCCGTCATCGTTTCCTATGCGCGCACGGGCCTGGCAAAATCCGGCCGCGGCGGGTTCAACATCACGCCGCCGATGTCGCTCGCGGCCCACGCCATCCAGCACGCGGTCGATCGCGCCGGCGTCGAGAAGGACTATGTCGAGGACTGCTATCTCGGCAATTGCGCCCACGGCGCGCCGAACATCGGCCGCCAGGCCGCGCTGCTCGCCGGCCTGCCGAAGACCACCGCCGGCGTCTCGGTGAACCGCTTCTGCTCCTCGGGACTGCAGACCATCGCGATGGCCGCCAACTCGATCCGCTCTGACGGCGCGGACTGCATCGTCGCCGGCGGCGTCGAGAGCATCTCGATCCCCGGCGGTGCCACGCCGAAGGAATCGGTCGATCCGGAGCTGCTCAAGGTCGCGCCCGACATCTTCATGGCGATGATCGACACCGCCGACATCGTCGCCGAGCGCTACAAGCTCAGCCGCGAATACCAGGACGAGTTCTCGCTGGAATCGCAGCGCCGCATGGCCTCGGCGCAGCAGGCCGGCAAGTTCAAGGACGAGATCGTCCCGATGAAGACGAAGATGAAGGTCGTCGACAAGCAGACCAAGGCCGAGAGCATCGTCGACTACGTCGTCGACCGCGACGAGTGCAACCGGCCCGAGACCACGCTGGAAGGTCTCGCCAAGCTCGAGCCGGTGAAGGGCCCCGGCAAGTTCGTCACCGCCGGCAATGCCAGCCAGCTCTCGGACGGCGCCGCCGCGGTGGTGCTGATGGAAGCCAAGGACGCCGAGAAGCGCGGGCTGAAGCCGCTCGGCCGCTTCGTCGCCTGGGCCACCGCCGGCTGCGAGCCCGACGAGATGGGCATCGGCCCGGTGTTCGCGATTCCGAAGCTGCTCAAGCGCACCGGCCTCAAGGTCGACGACATCGACCTGTGGGAGCTCAACGAAGCCTTCGCCAGCCAGTGCCTCTACTGCCGCGACCAGCTCGGCATCGATCCCGCCAAGTACAACGTCAACGGCGGCTCGATCGCGATCGGCCATCCCTTCGGCATGACCGGCGCGCGTCTCACCGGCCACCTCCTGCAGGAAGGCGCCCGCCGCAAGGCCAAGTGGGGCGTCGTCACGATGTGCATCGGCGGCGGCCAGGGCGGCGCCGGCCTGTTCGAGATCTACAGCTGAGACCAGGCAAGCGGTCTGAAGCAAAGGGGCACGGCGCAGGCCGTGCCCCTTTTTTGCTTCCGCTCGCTTTTCAGCTTCAGGCGGGCGCGCGGCGCTTGGACGCTATAGGCCTCGTCGGACCCATGCAGCGCGCCACCGTCTCGAACAGCCAGGCGACCCCGGCGTCCGCCATCGCAGCTCGTGAGGCGACGACACGCACCGGGTCCGGTGTCCACGGAAACGGCACAGGGCGCATCACGAGGTCGAAGCGCGCGGCATGGCGCTCGACGAGGTGACGCGGCAACGTCCCGATGAAATCGCTCTCGGCGAGCTGCGCCAGCGCCATCATGAAACTGGGCACGGTCAGCGCCACGCGGCGCGAATGGCCGCGTTCGGCCAGCTTGATGTCGACGATGCCGAGCGCATCGCCGATGGCGGAAACCAGCAGATGCGGTGCCGCAAGATAGGCTGAGAGCGTGACCTTGCGGGCCATGCGGTGGCCCTTGCGCATGGCGACGACGAAGTCTTCCTCGAACAGCAACCGTTCGGCGTAACGTGACGGCAGCGGACCGACCGGCAGCACGGCAAGATCGAGCCGGTGCGAATCGAGCTCGGAGAGCGTGTCCTGCCAGACCTGGCTCGACGACTTGCTGTGCCGTTGCGGCATCAACTGCAGCAGCCGGATGTCGATCCCCGGTCCTTCCCGGGCGATGATCTTGAGGAGAGCATCGAGAAAGACCGCGGCCAGTGCATCCGGTGCGCCGATCGTGAACGAGCGTCTCGCAGTTCTCGGGTCAAAGGGCGCGGCGGCCGACACGATCGCGTCGAGGCGGGACAGCAGCTCGGCGACGGGGCCGACGAGCGCAAGCGCGCGCTCCGTCGGCTTCACGCCGGTCGGCGTCTTCAGGAACAAGGGATCGTGGAAAATGCGCCGCAGCCGCCGCAGCTGGTGGCTCACCGCGGACGGCGTGAGATTGAGCTTGTCTGCCGCACGCAACACCTGACCCTCCTCCAGCACGGTGTTGAACACCACGAGGAGCGTGACGTCGACGCGAGCAAGCTGAGCAGGATTCAGCATGATGCTGCGATCTTATCAGTAGCTTCACGACGGTCAAAGCGGCATCCAGCGCTAGCGAAACCGCATGAACCATCATGGAGCTCTTCTCATGAAGAACGATCGCGATCCGCATTCTCCGGCAGCACCCGCGCCGATGTCCAGGCGCAACACGCTCGCAGGCATGGCGTGCATGCCGCTCGTCGTCGCCGAGGCGGCACGGGCCGATGACGTCATCGCAAAGCTGCTGGCCCAGACCCAGCAGTCGAACGCGGCACTGATGCGCGGTGACGTCGGGGCCTATCGGCAGATGATCTCCATCACCGACGATTTCGTGCTGATGTCGCCGTTCGGCGGGGTCCCGTCAAAGGCCGCGGAGTACACGCCCGAAAGGTGGGAGCGGATGGGCCGGTTCTTCAGGAACGGAACGCACAGGCAGGAGGTCGTCCAGACCTTTGGCTCGCAGGACATGGTCGTCCTGGCGCTGATCGAGCGGGACAGCGTCGAGGTCGGAGGGCTGCCCGCGCAGGAATGGGCTCTGCGCGTGACGCTCGTCTACCGGCGCGTGGGCACCGAGTGGCACCTGGCGCATCGCCACGCCGACCCGCTGGCCAACGGCATCAGCCTGCAGCAGGCGGCGGCGCTTGGGCGCGGCCTTCCCGCAAGCCAGTGAGCGCCTCAGGCCTTCGCCAGCGCCGGCGCGAACACCACCTCGATGAGCGTGCCGTGGCCTGCGTTCTTGATGTTGAACCGCGCGCGGTTGGCTTCGACCAGTGCCTTGGTCAGCGACAGGCTCAGCGCCGAGCTGTCGGCGGCATCGCCCGGCGGCGGAGTGCGGAACGGCTCCATCGCGGCGGCGACTTCGCGCTCGGACAGGCCATGACCGGTGTCGCGGATGCGCAATGCGATCTCGCCGCGGTCGCTCAGCGCGGTCGAGACGATGACCTGGCCGCCGGCGCTGGCGAGCCGGATCGAGTTCGAGATCAGGTTCATGGTGATCTGCCGCATCGCGCGCGCGTCGACGTTCACCTGCGGCAGCGCATGGGCGAGCGAGGTGCGGATGATGATGCGCTCGCGGTTGGCCTGCGGCTGCATCACCGTGACACACGCCTCGACGAGGTCGTTGAGATTGAGGTTGGCGAAATCCAGGTCGAGCTTGCCGGTCTCGATCCGCGACAGCTCCAGCAGGTCGTCGATTATGGCGATGACACGCTCGCCGGAGGCGCGGATGTCCTTCATGTACTCGCCGTAGCGCTCGTTGCCGAGCGTGCCGAAGCGTTCCGAGATCATCACCTCGGCGAAGCCGATGATGGCGTTGAGCGGCGTGCGGATCTCGTGGCTGATCCGCGCCAGCATGTCGGCTTTTGCGTTTGCGGCGCCGTCGACCAGGCGGCGCGCCTGGGTCAATTCGCTCTCGCCCTTTTTCGCCTGCGAGAGGTCGCGGAACACGGCGAAGAAGTTCGGCCCGTCGGGGCGGGTGCGGCCCATGATCATCGCCAGCGGGATCACGCCGCCCTTCTTCTCGCGCCCCAGCACCTCGCGGCCGTGGTCGAGCAGGCTCGCGATGTCCTGGCTCTTCAGGCTTTGCAGATAGTCGGCGACGATCTGCTGGCTCTCGGGCGCGAACAGCGTCAGCAGGTTCTGCTCGAGCAGCGCCGCGCCGTCATAGCCGAACAGCGCCTCCGCGCTGCGGTTGCAGGCGTGGATGTTGCCCTCGGCATCGAACATCACGATGCCTTCGGCGGTGGTGTCGAGGATCGCGGCGAGATCTTCCGCCTCGGCATCGCCGGCCATGGGCTCGGGATCGGGATCCGGGAAGGGCTCTGCGAAAACAGGCGCCGCTGCGACGGGCGGTGCGGCGACGGCCTGCGGCAGCGCGCAGATCAGCGCATGCGCGCTCTCGCCGTCCCAGTCGATCGTGTGCAGATGCGCATCCGTCGTCGCCGGCGGCGCTTCGCCGTCCGCGACCGCCGCGCTGATCGTGACCGGCGTGCCCGCTTGCGAGGTGCTGCTCGCGGGCGACACGCCCGGCTCGACATAGAGCGCGTCGAGGCCGCCGGCCTGCTCCAGCGCGCTCACGCTGGCATGGCCCATGCGCGCGAGGAACGCGGGGTTGGCATAGAGCAGGCGGTCGAGCCTGTAGATCAGGATGCCGGTCGGCAGCAGGTCGAGCAGCGTGCGGTCGCGCGTGCTCATACCGCGGGCCGGCGGTGCGGGCTCGGTCAGCCATTCGGCGGCGGCTTGCGGCGCCTCCACCTCCGGCGCCGCCGGCTCGGCTGCGATCTCCGCTGGCGGCTCGGATGATGCGTCGGCCGCGATGGTCTCGCGCTCGCGTTCGAGCCGCTCGGACAATTGCCGCGCGAGCTCGTTGAACGCGCTGTTCTCGACCGGCGTCAGCGTCGGCGCGCGCGTGTCGCCGTGCGGACGGAACGGCACGACATTGGGAGGCGTTTCCACGGGCGTGTCCAGCTCGGTTGGGTGTGAAGTCGCGTCGGTTGTGGGCTCTGGCAAGTCGGGCTCGGCGATCGGCTCGGGTATGGGCGGCTCGATCGGCGCCGCCGCCGCTGCTTCGGGCTCCGGCTCTGATTGCGGCTCTTGCTCGGGCTCTGACTCTAATTCCGAGTCTCTCTTGGGCTCGACCGCGTCGGCCGAAAGTCCCTGCGGCGCCGGCGGCTCGGTGAGCTGCGCAAAGCGGCGGAGCGCTTCCAGCCGGTTGAGCGCATCGAGATCGCGGCAGACGCCAAAGCCCTTGAAGCCGGCGAAGTTGCGCGCGTTGTCGTAGACCGGCAGACCGGCGAGCTCGACCGGAAGGTGCTCGCCGCCGTCGGCCGGCCAGTTCACGGTGATGCCGGCCCAGGTGTCCTGGCTGTCCAGCGCCTTGGCCACGCGGCCATCGGGATCGAGCGAGAAGTCCGCGGCGATCTCGCGCCAGGGACGGCCGAAGCCGCTCGCGGTGCGCGCGCCGATCAGGCCGATGAAATCGTCGGAGAGCAGCACGAAGCGGCCATCTGCATCCATCTGCCAGAGAAAGCGCAGCGGATGCTGACGCGGTGCGGGCGGCGGTTGCCGGCCCGCGGGCTCCTTGCCCGAGGACGCCTGATCCAAGGACGGCTGATCCAGGGACTCTTGATCCATGGACTCCTGTCCCAAGGACTGCTGGCCCGATGGCGGCTCGACCATGCCCGCATTGATCGCCTCGGCCTGTGGCGATGCAATGGCTTGCGGCTGGTTTTCAACCGGAGTCTTGCCCGCAGCGTCCGCCGCCGCCGCGCAGGCCGGCAGCGTGGGCGCGGCCGTCTCGGTCGGCGTCTCGGGCGGATCGCTGAAGGCGTCGAACAGCGCGACCCCGGACGGAGCCTCCTCCGGTGGCGCAGGCTGTGCGTCCTCCGGCGTTGCGGGCGGAGCCGCGATGTCTGGCGTGGCCTCGGGCGCGGGATCGCGCGGCGCCGCTGTCGTGGCGGCCGGCTCGATCAGCGCGACCAGGCCGACATCGGCGCCCGTGCCGACCCGTTGCAGCACCATCTGGCCGATCCCGATCGGCGTCGCGGCGCGCCCCTCGCGCAGCGCATCGCCGCGGGCCCGTTCGAGTCCGGCTTCGAACAGATCGCGGAAGCCGAGCAGGGCGCGGGCGGCCTCGCTCGCGCCGGCGAACAAGCCATCGGGAGCGAACGCGGCCATCGGCACCTCGGCGCCGGCCACGAGCCGATGCAGCCGCTCGACCAGCGGCATCGGGCGCAGCGTCGGGTCCATCGCGATCACGAGCAGCGCGTGGCTGCCATCGGCAAAGTCGAGCCGGCTGCAGGCACAGGTCATCAGCGTGCCGAGCCGGGCGCCGAAGCCGCGCAGCCGTTGCAGCCGCACGCTGCCGCCTGCCGGCAGCTGACGCGCGAGCCTGACGATCTGGCGGCGATGGCTATCGGCGGGTCCGAACACCTTGTCGGCAAGGCCGGCGCTGTTGGCGGCCCCGAACAGTTTTGCCCCGACCGGATTGGCCCACAGCACGCGCGCGCCGTCGGCCGACCACAGCCAGGCGGGCATGGGGGAGGTCGCATGCACGGCCAGCCGCGGATCGCCCACCCCTCGCAACTGGAAATCCGAACGCGTCATCGGGCCGGCTTGTCACTCGCGCATGCTGCGCTGCCGGGAATGGCAGCCTTAAGAAAGAGTTAGTATCGCCCGCGGGGACGGGCAGGTCCACGGCCCAAAGCCTCCAAGCGGCGATAACCTTAATCCCGGCAACCCTGCAAGCCGCCGCCGGGTTCATCCAAGGGATTCGCTTTCCGCACGGGCGGTGCCCATCCTCCCCTGGAGGGGGAGGATCGGTTCGCGCGCAGCGCGAACCGAGGTGGGGTGACAGTCTCTCCCCACAGGCGCTGCCCGTGTGGAGAGATCACCCAACCCCGCTCGCGCTGCGCGATCGACCCTCCCCCTCCAGGGGGCCCTCCAGGGGAGGGTAAAAAAGCCGCTCGACAGCGTGCCGCGCATCACCCCGCCTCAACCCCCGGTTCCCCCGTATCGGAACCTCATCCTGACCTAGATTAAATTTTGCAATGCACCCGTCTGCCGCGTTGCGATGCACAATGTTGACATGATAGGCAGCCATAGTCTGGGCGCTGGGCGAGCCATCTCATCGTTTTGCGTTTCCAGTCTTCGTACCCGCTGAAGGCAAGGGCCCATCTTGGGGGCCGGCGGGCGCGCCAGAAGGCTCACTCCATTTTTTCAATTAGCGTGAGGGACAACCATGACAGGTGCGACTGATCCGTTTTCTGCCTCGATCATCCCGTTCGAGGTTCCCGAGCAGATGCGTGCGTTCGCCGAGAAGGGCGCGGCGCAGGCTCGCGAGAACTACGCCAAGTTCAAGGACGCCGCCGAGACCCATAACGGCACCGTCGAAGCCGTGTTCACCTCGGCCTCCAAGGGCGCCAGCGAATACACCGCCAAGCTGGTCGAGTTCATGAAGGCCAACACCTCGGCCCAGCTCGACTTCGCCCAGCAGCTGTTCGGCGCCAAGTCGCCGACCGAAGCGCTGGAGCTTTGGACCGGGCACGCCCGCAAGCAGGTCGAGACCTTCCAGTCCCAGGCCAAGGAGCTGGTCGAGCTCACCCAGCGCGTCGCCACCGCGACCGCCGAGCCGATCAAGGCCACCGCCTCGAAGTACATGCCGCCGGCCGCCTGAGCGGTGAGGCAGGATTGAACTGGAGAAGCCCGGGCCAAGCGCCCGGGTTTTTTCTTTGCCGCTCTGGCTCCACGCGCGGAATCCAGGAAGGTCGTCATGCCCGGGCTTGTCCCGCTTGCGCGGCCGAAGCCGCTTCGGCGAGGCGAAGGCCCGGGCATCCACGTTCTTGGTGCCTCGGGAGCGAAGACGTGGATGGCCGGGACAAGCCCGGCCATGACGATGTGGAGGCGAAGCGCCATAACGTCGAGCGCGTCATATGCGGCCGGCGCAAGCGGCACGGGGATCCCGCCCGATTTCATCGCACGTCCGGTGATTTCACCCGGTTTTCCACCCCATTGCGGCCTTGCCAAACCGGGCCGTTGCACCTAGTTTCCGCCCCGTCCAGCTCCCCTCGGCACCGGCCCTCTCGCAGGGCGTCCCAGGGCGCGGCTCGCCAGGATGCAGTTGTAGCTCAGTTGGTTAGAGCGCCTGTCTGTGGAACAGGAGGTCGGTGGTTCGAGCCCACCCAACTGTACCAGACAAATCAAGCGGTTAAAGAAATCTCCGTAGTTTTAAATACCCTCATAGCTACCAACTAGCTACCGCGACGACGGTGATCTTGGGCGACTGGACGTCACTCGTTTGTGAGTGACTTCGCGCTATCGCCCGCCTGCGCTTTGCCGTCGTCCTCTCAAGGCTGAAACAGGGGTTCGATTCCCCTAGGGAGCGCCAGAGATTTCAACAACTTACGGCTTCTCTCGAAGAGTCGTCGAATATCCGTCGAATAAGCGCCAGCGAACATCGGCGAACTCCTCCACGCCATTTCAGTGATCCGATCGCCTAGCTCTCTGACCGTCAGAACATCATTGAGACTTGTCAAAGGATCCGCTTGAACGGATCAAAGGCAACAAGGCTCTTCGCAGAGCGGGCCGAACAAGCATGCATCGCAATGAACAACACCGACGTGTGGTGCGCGGTGCTAGCTTTAGCCGACCTCGACTAACGAACGGATGATGTCAGCGCGCGGCGCCGAGCATGTTCGTGCCGTTCGCCCCTGAAAACGGCTTCTTGAATATCTTCGCAGTGACGGTGACGGCCAGTCTGCTTCCTCAAATGTTCGTCGTTGCGCCGAGTGTCGAACCGAGAGACAATTGCAGGAGACGAGCCACGACGAGAATGCGCCGGATCTCCGGACTTCAGCTAAAGAACTTCGAGATCTCGGTGTGGGCGTAGCGGTTGCCGCCGAAGATGTCTTTCAGCGGCGTATTCATCATCCCTATAATCTGCTTCCGGTCGATGCGCTTGTCTCGATCGATGGCCTGGAATGGGGTGGGATCGACGACGAACAGCTTCAGATGGGAAGCAAGGCCATCGACGATGGCGTCGTTGATGTGCTCGTCGCTGAAGCTGTAGCCGATCACCATCAACCGAGCCGATGGTCGTGCGAGCATTCTGCGAAACTCATCGTGGTACCAGGTCAAAACCGGAAAGCGGCCTATGCTGACGGCTTTTGCACCGCCCATGATGATGATGCGCTTGCCGCGATTGGACTCTACCCAATTCACGGAACCGTGGAGTTTCACGTAAGGCTGCGCGCCGCTCCCGGGGATGGTGGCGAAGGGTGGATGGGGCTCCATGATCGCGAACTTGTCGTGTCGCGAGCCGGTCGGCGTATAAGGCTGCATGTAACGCATGCCGGGACATTGGAGATGACCCCAGTTCATCGGCGGCCCGATGTGCGGATTGTAATGCTGCTCCAACAGAGTGTCCTGATTGAGCGTGAAGATGGCGTGAAACCGGCTCAGGAAAGCAGCCATGGAATGCTGGACGCTTGGCGGGTTCTCAAATTCGAACTGGGTCTGCATGAAGGATTGGTTCATGCCGTTGAAGATCCCGACCACCGACGTGAGCAGCGCTTCGTAGCGCTTCTGGTCCTCAGGATCGCTCGAAATCTGAAAATCGGCCATAACGCCCTCGAAAGCGCCGCCCGAAGCAATCAGCCTCTCGCGCGTCTCTCCATCGATATCGCGATCGCTCAAGACCGAACTGAACACCTGCGATGCCAGCGGTGCGCCCCAGTTATGGGAGAACCCCGCGCCGGTGAGCAGCATGAAGGTCATGGCCTATCCAACATGTCCGAAAAGAATCTGTAGGTGAGCCTATCAGGAGCGTTGTCGAGATACACCCGCATTCGTTGCCGGCTCTGCGCAAGTCCCGCCATCATTTCATGCTCGGTGCGCTTGCTCAGAACGACGCCGGCCGATCGCGGCTGGGCGAGCCACTTCTCCTCCAACGCAGTTGCCGCCTCCGATTTGGTGATGTGATAGGTGTACTTGTGCCCCTGCCGAACAGGAAAATCCAGGATCAGTACCTCGCCGAGCGGATTGAGGTCGGGGCGCTCGGCCCGCGCAAGGGTCAAATCGGTCTTCTTTCCTTCGTACCCGAGCCACGCGTGGGATATCATCGCGTCGTCCGTCCCGTCGTTGACGTAGCCCACGACCGGCGTCGTGCCGATGCCTCGCTCTGCGAGGTACAGGTGCAGCAGGAACGTCATGCGATAGCACATGCCGGTGGCTTCATCGGGCTCGATGAAACGTTCGAGCAAGCGCTGCGCCGCTTCGGCGATCTGGACCTCGGTGGGCGAGAGGGTGGCTTTCCAACCGTCAATCTGCGTGCGCCGGTGCTTCGCCTGGCCCATGATCCCTAATCCTTCCGGTCCAGCGTCTGATTGCGGTACCAGTCCGCGTTGCCGGGCTCGTCGCGAAGCCTCTCGACCGCGGTCCGATAAAACGATTTCCAGCTTGCGGCTTCCCGCACGATCTCGATGACGGTTGCCTTGCGGACCAGATGCTCCGAATATCTGGAAGGGCTGCATCCGGCCCAATACTTCTCGACGTTGACGGACGGGGTATTCCCCGCTGCGATGTCCTTCGCGACGCGATCGAATGTATCCAAGTCCCCGGTGTGGAGCAGGTCGTCGTCCTCGAAAGACACCTTGTAGAGGGTGCGCACGCCTTTGCCGCGGTGCCGCCAGTCCTGTTCGGCCATTTGCGGATCCGAGTAGAGATAGAGCGCGTTGGCGCGGATATCGCTATGCTCGGGGCTGTTCCGCAACGCCATCTCGGCTTTGCGCGAGATGTCCGGAAAATCGGCGACGTCGAGATGGTCACCGCCCGTTTCCATGACGTCCGCGCTCTTGAACGGTTTCCGATGGTCGGAACGATATGCGATCTTCATCGCTGATTCCTGTCGAACGATTCGGCGCCGTGCGCATCATAGAGCGTGAGATCGGCAAGCGGCTATCGGCGTGAAACTGCTCTCGGCCCGAAAGGGTCGAGCTTATCTCTTCCGCCGCGCCGTACCGCCCGGCGGATACTATCTTCGATAGGCGTCCAGGAAATCCTGGTCGCGGCAGATGCACCTGCCTGACGTGTCTCGAGCGATCGCGTCACGAAAGTGTATGCGACAAACCGCTACCGGTGCTGTCCGCTGATTAGATGCTGGCATCGCTGGCGATTACAATGAAGCCGGCGTCGCGGAGCTCCTGCTACGTTAGTTCCATGCTTCGTGCCTTGCTTTCGCGGACAGTTCGGAGTGACGTCTACAATGCGCCAAGGTCGCAGACCGAAGTCCTCGGAAGGGAATCTCGGACGAGCAAAGATCACGGGACAATTCACACTAATTGTTGAAAAGTTCGGCGAACGGCAATAGATTCGCCTCACGCCGCCTTCGTCGGCTAGGCCGCTGCCTCGGCAAAGGACTTTTGGTCCAACGACTACTTCATCATCCAGCTCTCGCGACCGATTCCCCTCATTCGGCCGATGAGACGAGCAGCGCGTCTTGACCCGGCCGAGATGAAGGACGCTCGCATGTTCTCGACCCTCGAAGGCGCGAAGAAATTCGCTAAGAACCTCAAATCTTTGTTCGACGACAGCGGGATCATTTTTCCGCTTAATCGTTGCCAGCAAGCCGCCGCGATCGCGGGCGGCTTTCGAGATTGGCACGACCTCAGCAGATCGTTGGCAGGGTCGGAACGGCCCGTCGATCCTGGCGCATTTCGCCGGAGGCTGATCGCGTTTCTGCCCCAGCCATGTTGGATCCCCGCATTGTTTTGGTTGGATGAGGGGAAACTGGAGATATCGGATGGCGACGGACTCTCGCACAACTACTACCGCGCCGTCGTGCCCTACGTTTTTTCATCGTCCGTCATTCACCGAAGCAAGTCCGCTCTGCTTCGGCCTGGCTCCGGTGCGGGACAGCGGTTGCGGGAATCGATGGTCGTCTCTCTCTTGCTCGGAGGAAAAGGCAGCAAGAGATTGATCCCGCAGCTCGAGCCGGACACCTTAGCGCTCGTCGTTTCCGGCGACACCGCAAGTCTTTTCGGCGTCGATGCGGAGCATCCTCGGTTCGAGAAGGATTTCGCCTCCCTCGTGGCGGCCGGCATATTCGAATACGAAGATGGCATCCTGCGGGTCCTGCCGGCGGACAAGGACGAGGTCGCTGCGCACGCGGCCAGAGGGTTCACCGACCGCGCACAGTATTTCGCTGGCGTCGGAGGCGACGAGGCAGTGGAAGCGCTCTCCGTGGCGCTCTCCGCAACCGGAATTGAGCAGCCTACGCGTGTAGCGGAAGCCGTCGTCGACAAAGGTTCGGAGACACAAATCACACCGCCTGGGCCAATCCTCGAACTGTTGTCCAAGCTTGCAGAGAATGGAGAACTGGTTGCCGTTTCCCGGGCTTGGCGCGTGTTTAACATGATCCATCCAGAGAGCGCCGACTTACTGCGCGAATCGGTGCCGGCTAAGATCTTGTCACCCTATCTCGCCCGAAACCGCGGGATCGATGCCGGGAGGATGGTCGGGTGGATGTCGACAAGATCGGAATGGGCAGAAGCGGCGAAGGCCGCCCTGAACGATCCGGCGCACTTCAAGAAGACCGTCGACGAGATGGCTGACGCGATAGCGGCGACGCGTTAGACGGCGGGAATTGCGTCGCCCTTAAGATTCGCGATTTCGGCAGCGATCGGGTATCGCTGCCTTCAGTCCGGCGATAGGGCGCGAAATGCTAATCCATACTGTAGTCGTCGATGGGCCTTTAGCGCTGCGAATGCGGCGCCTTGATGCGGCTCGCGAAGGGGCCACGGGTCGGCAGGTCCTGACGCTGCCGCTTCTCGCCGCACGCCTTGCCGGCGGCTTCGTGTCGCCAGCCTCGCACGAGGTCCTGTATCTGGCTATCAGGCAGGCGCTCGAGGCGGGCGGATACGAGGACATTGGCAAGGTTTCCGAACTGCCGGGGATGCCCGCGGCTGCGCTATCGGCGCTCCGGGACTGGTGGGACATGGAGGCCCCGGCTTCTTTGCCCGACAATGCCCGCCTTAGGGACTTTGTGTTGCTCGAACGCCGCGTCCGAGACGAACTGCCGTCTGGAATGCTGACGCCTCCCGATTTGGTCAAAGCTGCCCTGGCGCGACTTCGTTTCGCTCCAAAAGTACTCGGCGCCGTCACTATTCAAGACGTCGCCAATATCCAAGCCGTTTGGTATCCGCTCATTCAGGCGCTCTGCGATGTCGTGCCGGTGCGATGGATTGCATCGCAGCATAGTCGGCGCGACTGGTTCTCTGGGAAGACCCAAACGCGCCCATCCGGCACAGCATTGCTTGGCTCCGCAGATCTCTGTGCCGATCCACGAAACGAAGTGCGGGAATCATTGCGTTGGGCGCGCGCGCTTGTGGCGGACGGAAAAGCCGCTCCCCACGAGGTCGCCATTTCGGCTGCCTCGCCGTCGGCTTGGGA
The DNA here is from genome assembly GCF_058782905.1 of Bradyrhizobium sp. FW305-F6. Classification (NCBI taxonomy): domain Bacteria; kingdom Pseudomonadati; phylum Pseudomonadota; class Alphaproteobacteria; order Hyphomicrobiales; family Nitrobacteraceae; genus Bradyrhizobium; species Bradyrhizobium sp. FW305-F6. The sequence goes on along the minus strand of NZ_JBYSYD010000006.1, from coordinate 21,769 downwards.
CGATGCGTTTCTGGTTCTCTCGCGCGAGGCAGGTATGCCCGTGCATTTCACGCACGGCATTCCGGCGCTAGCGACCCGTGAAGGGCAGGCCTGCGCTGCACTCGCGGACATCCTGCTACGCGGGCTGTCTCAGGAACGCGTGAGGCTCCTGTTTGCCCGGCTGCCGCGCAGCCCAGCCAAGGAAAACGTGCCCAGCGACTGGGCTAAAGGCTTGCGGCGAAGCGCGGCGCTGACCAGTCCGACCCTTTGGCGGCATGTTCTGGAGCAAACTCGAGACGAAAGGGCAAATGGTGACCTTGCGGAACGGACATTGTTGCCGATTCTCGAAGACTTGGCCGGCGGGATTGCGTCGGCAGAGGGAGTAGGGCGCAGTCTTTTGAATGGGCCGGCGCTGAGCCTGTGGCGGGATGCTTTGCGCATGGCGCCCCCACAGGCAATCGAGCTCTCCTTGCAGGCTCTTCGCGTTGCCGACGGACGCGAGCCGGGAAATTCTATCGCGTGGGGACCCGCCCGTCACGTGGCGGCGGCCCCGCGCGCATATGTTCGCCTCGTCGGGCTGGATGCGAACGCGTGGCCCAGGCGGTCGAACGAAAACGCGTTGCTACCGCAACATCTGCTTGGGCAATTACGACTTCCGTCCGCTGAAGCAGCCGAAATTGACCGGATGACGCATGACATCATTGTCGGCCAATCGACCAACTACTCGCTGTCACGCGCCCATCGGAGTGCGACTGGATCTCTACAAGCAGCCAGCACATTGTGGCCGAGAAAAGCAGAACGTGTCGTCGGGCGGAGCGCGATACCCCCGCATGCTTTCAGCGAAAGCGATCGTCTGTACGCCAGACCTGGCGACGCCGGCAAAGATCCCCAAGTGCGTGCAAGTCGTGCGTGTTGGCGCGCATGGTGGGATGGTGAGCAACACACGGCTCATGATGGGAAGGTTCGTGCCAACCACCCGCTCGTTGTCGATGCCCTTTCCGAAGTCCAATCCACGACCTCTCTCCATCGCCTTCTATGCGATCCGTTGGGGTTCGTCTGGGAGTACGCCCTTCACTGGCGCGAGCCAAATCTAGACCCTCAGCCCCTCGCTCTAAACCATCGCGCCTTCGGCGAGCTCGTTCACGCTCTTATTGCGGGCGTGTTGCGGAATGGCGCGCCAAAAAACATCGATGAGATTGAGATTGCCCTGGATCGAGAGGCCGCCCTTCTTACCGAAAGATGGCTAATCACCAGAGCCGTTCCACCGGGGCTTCTCTGGCGTCATACAGTGGAGATGGCACGCGAGCGAGCGCTGCGAGGACTCAAAGATACAATCGATGAGCCGCGCGGCAGGAGCTGGACCGAGCTTTCGTTTGGCGAGCCCAATGACGGACCTCATCCATGGACCACACTCTCACCGGTCCAGATCGGAAAGACCGGAATTGTCTTCCGTGGACGAATTGATCGCCTTGACGAAGACGCGGCACGCGGCGCGGCAGTCGTCACGGACTATAAAGTTGGGACGGCGCCCGAGCGGAAGAAGTTAGTCGTGTTCGATCGTGGCGCAGAACTCCAGCGTGTCTTCTACGGCCTCGCCGTGCGGTCTCTCCTTGCTGATGTTCGGAGCGTGAGCTCGCAATTGACTTACCTAAAGCACGACCCGGCGCGGACTTTAAGCCTTACGAACGAGGAACTTGAGAAGGCGATTGACCAGGCGGTCGCATTCACGGCGGCCGGCGTTCGGCTGCAACGCAATGGCCAGATTGCGCCAGGACCTGCGCCTATATTCTTTGATCCGCTTGCTATCGCCCTGCCAGCCGAGCTCGATTCTTACCGTCGCGTAAAGCGGCGTCTATTTGCTGGAGCGAACAGCGCGCTAGACAAACTTTGGAGTAGCCCGTGAGCGTGCCTGACCTCGATGCCCGCAGACGCGCGCTCACTGATTTTGAGACCAACATGCTGGTCGAGGCTGCGGCTGGCACTGGCAAGACGTCATTGATGGCCGCGCGCGTCGCGATGATGATCGCAAGCGGGATTGGTCCTTCAAAGATTGCAGCGATCACCTTCACCGAACCGGCGGCGAGCGAGCTGGAGGCGCGGATACGCTGGACGGTCGAGGAGCTTCGCCACGGAAGGACTCCGCCCGCACTTGCCGGAATTCTCTCACTGCCGTTAGACCCAGCAGAGCGGGCGCATCTTGATGAGGCAGCACCACGCATCGGAGAAATCACCGCCACGACCATCCACGGGTTTTGCCAAGGAATTCTTCGTTCGCACGGGATAGACGTGGGCCTCGATCCCGGTTCGCGTGTTGTGGACGCGATCATTGCCAATGCACTCTTTGACGAAGTGCTCGCGAATTGGCTGAAGGAGATGCTGGTCTCTGACGAAGCAGACGGCGGTCCCATCGGTGTCCTTGCCAAGGATGACCCGCTGGGGGTGGTCGAGCGGGTCCGCGAACTTGCCATCCTCCGGCGAGAGCATCGCACCGCGACCGTGCCGGCGCCGGATTTCTCAACTCGCCCGGACAAAACGTTCGCAGACGCCGTCTCTGCATTTGCCCGCTGGCATGTCGCGGGACCAGGAGAGCCGTGGACGGCAGGCCTCATCGCGGATCTTGAGCGCCTTTCTGCGTTTTTTGCAGGCGATCACGCCACTGCGAGTTTTTCCGCGTTGTGGCGCCTGACCCAGCCGCCCCGTATCGGTATGATGCGGCAAAGAAGCATCGACTTGCTGTCTTATGACAGGATGCGCGCTTGGAAGCAGAGTCTTGGCGAGAAGGATGGACGGCGTCGCGCAAATGAAGCGGTCGAACACTTCGAGACGGTTCGCACCGCGTATCGAACGTTGATTGGCTGCATTGCGCAAGGTCTGGCGCATGAATTGGCTGCGCATCTGACCGGGGTGATCGAGGCGTACGACCGGCGCAAGCGAGAGGCGGCCGTTCTCGATTTCGATGACTTGTTACGTCAGGCGCGAGCGCTTGTTTGCGAGAACCCCGATATTCGCGCTTGGCTCGCCGGCCGGTATGCTTACCTGCTGGTCGATGAATTCCAGGATACTGATCCCGTGCAGGCGGAGATCGTTTTCTGCCTCGCTGCGCGTTCGCAGCCAGCGACTTGGAGCAGCGCAACATTGCGCCCTGGAGCGCTCTTTTTGGTAGGAGACCCCAAACAGGCGATCTATCGATTTCGTGGTGCTGACATTGAGTCTTACGCCCTCGCGAAGTCCGTACTTGGAAAGGCCGGCAATGGCTGCGTACTCTCTATCACCGCGAATTTCAGATCCCGGCCGGATGTCATCACGCACGTAAACCACGTGTTCAGCGACGTTCTTGGAAAGGCGGGACAACCGGGTTTCGTCCCGCTCGCACCGACTCTTACGCTGCCGCCAATGCCGATCAGTGCGGCGGCGAAGCTGACGATCGATGTGCCACGTGATGCCAACGCGGAGGAACAGCGCGAAGCGGAGGCGGAAGCTGTTGCCAAGCTGTGCGCGCGCCTGATCGGCGCCCTGAAAATCCATCATCCGGATGGAACTGAGCGCTATTTGCGCGCAGGCGACATAGCGCTGCTTGCTCCTACACACACCGATCTCTGGCGTTACGAACGCGCCCTCGAAGCGCAACGCATCGCGGTCGCCTCCCAGGCAGGTCACGCGCTCTTCCGGCGCCAGGAGCTTCAGGATATGCTCGTCCTGGTTCGTGCGCTGTCGGACCCGCTCGACACTCTGGCTTTCGGCGCGCTCATGCGAGGTCCCGTCCTCGGACTCACCGATGAAGACCTTCTTGATATTACGGCGGCTCTCTCGCCCGACCAAGATGGGCGCCGGCGCTTCCAGTTGCGGACCTCAGCGGACGACGTAGTCAACCCCCTCGCAAAAGATGTTCTGTTGAAGCTCCAGGCGCTGCATCGCCTTGCCGCTGAACTCACGCCGATGCAGCTCGTCGCTTTCGCAATCGAGCGCCTCAACTTGAGAGTGATCATGGCGGCTCGGCATGGCCAGCGCAACGCGCGCGCGCTCGCAAACCTTGATGCCATCGTCGAACTCGCCAGACCCTACAACGTTGCCGGGCTGCGCGCGTTCGCGCTCGATCTCCAGCGCGGATGGCAGAGCAAGCGCCGGCATCCGGAAGGGAGAGTCGACGCGTCCGAGGACTCGGTGGAGATCGTCACCATGCACAGCGCCAAGGGGCTGGAATGGCCCGTGGTCATCACCGTGAACTCGTCGACGCAGTTCAAGCCCCAGGATCAGTTCGTCTATAGGCAGTCAGACGATACAATTCACTGGATCGTCGGAGGGATCGAGCCGCCTGAACTGGCTACCGCCCGTGAAGAGGAGGAATTTCGCGAGGCGCGGCAGCGCGAGCGGCTCTGGTATGTCGCAACAACGCGTGCCCGAGATCTCTTGGTGATCCCTGATCTGCCCGGCGCTCCCTCGCGATCGTGGTCGCGGGTGATGAATCTGGGGCAAAAGCGACTTTCCGAGATCCGAGCTGACGCGTTGCCCGAGCCTGTGATGAGCGCTTCGCAACCCATCGCCAATGATCAGACAGTGGCGGTATTTTCTGCAGAAAGCCAGCGACTAGCCGCCGCTTCACCGCCGATCGTATGGGACCGTCCGAGCGACCGCGATGCTGATCGCAGCGCCGACCTTGTTGATGCATTCGTAGTCGATGCGGCGACCGACGTGACGGCGCGGATTGTAGGAGCGGGCGCTCTCCGAGGTACGATCCTGCACAAGCTTATGGAAGAGCTACTCACGGGGGAACTTGAGCAATTTCGTGAAGAGGCTACCCTTCGCGCGACCGAGCTGCTTGCTCAACTGCAATCCGATGATCCGACGGATGCCGCAAGGCCCGACGCGATCGAGATGGCCGAGACGGCGCTGAGCACGTTGGCCCTGCCTGAGCTCGCGCCCTTCCTCGCGAAACTGGTGCCCGAAGTCTCGCTCTGGACGGCAAATCCGCCGCGTTTTCTTGCGGGTCGTGCAGATGCAGCCGCAATCGAGGGAGAGCGCATCACACTCGTCGTCGACTGGAAGTCAGACGTGAATCCCGCGGCGACGACACACAGTGCGCATGTGGCGCAACTGCGCGACTATCTGCGTGTCACGGGTGCCGAGCGGGGCGCGATCGTCTACATGTCGGCGGCGCAAGTGTCTTGGGTCGAACCGCCGTAGCCCCGATTTACCAGGGAGGGTTGAGGATTGGCGACGGCGAGCACACCAAGACCCGGCGCGATCCACGAGTCATCGCGACGTAGAGATTGCGCGCGTTGAGAGCGCCGGCATTGAGGACGACCGAGATGTCGGCTTCGAGACCTTTCAGGAGTAAGGTGCTTCCGACCGAACGCTTCGCAAGCGGCCGTCCGATGAGCCGCGAGTACTCTCGGATCGTCACAGTCGCTTCTCGAAACGATGGTCCCTCCGGTGAGGTTGCAAGTTGAAGAGCGCGCTGTGCGGCTGCCAGAACTGCAGGACGGTAGCAGCGAACTCCGCCGGCGCGGTTGATGGTGGTGAGTAGATCCGCAACATCTGCAAGCGACCGCGAATTGTCAAATCTTACGGCCGCTTGCTCGATGGCCGTGAGAGCCCGCCCGAGTTTACCGGCGTGTGCGGTCGAAACAGACTTGACCAGATCGCTTGCTGAAAAAGCGCTCATCAAGTTTTCTGCAAAGCCGGCCACGACCGAGAGCGCGTCTGGTCTGGCAAGGTCGAGGGCACTGCCAAACTCCGTGAGGTCGCGCAGGTCCACAGCCTCGACGGTGACGGCTCCTTCGACTTGCCGGGCGAAACGACGTTGTCCCCGAGGGTCCGTGCTGTCGCCGATAATCAAAACCTTCGTGTCGCCCGGTGCGGCGACCGAAGCCGCCGCCTGCCGCAAGGCATCGTCCTGGCGGCCATCGAGTTGAACCCACTGCACACTGCCCGGTGCGGTCCGAAGATCGATCGGTTTCCCTGCTGCAAGGTCGGGTCTTATCGATAGCAGCCACTGACCCAGATCGTGCGCGCCTGCGTTGTTCCACCTCCACGGTGTGGTAAGTTCTCCCGCCTTTGGGAAGAACGCCAGTACGTCCGTCTGCCAATCCGCCAACTGATCGGCGCCGAATCCAAAGATGGCCTGAAACGGATCCCCGACGATGGCTGTGGGTAGACTCTGAGCTAACCACGTTACCAGCGCGTGCTGTCGGGTCGAACAGTCCTGATACTCATCTACATATAGTTGCGCGAAACTGGCGGCGAGAATGTCATTGAGGTGGCCGGCGGCGACGAGACGGGTTGCCGTGTCACGGATCGCCTCATAGTTCGGTCGGGCACCGGTGACGATGCGCGGATCATGCCCCGCTCGCTGAGGAAATGTCGAAATAAGTTTGATGGCGAAGCCGTCCAGCGTTGCTGCGCGGTAAGCGCTCGGCTTTACACTCGCTTTTTCGAGGCGGCCGCGTAGTGCGGCGACGCCAGCGTTTGTGTGAGTCAGCACCAAGATTGGCTTTGAGCCGTCATGCCTCGCGAGAGCATCCGTGATAAGTTGGGTCTTGCCGCAGCCGGCTGGCGCTATCACCAGTCCACGCCCAATCGTGCGCAGGTCGATGTCAGCGGCCGCCATCTTCGACCCAGTCCAGAACGCCGTCCATCACGTCGGTGAGACTGTCGTCAGTCTCGCTATAGGCGGGGCCCACGATAGTCCGGCCCGCCGTCTCCATCGTGCTGATGGTCTTTAGCCATCCAAAGCGCGCCGCTGCATTTCCGAGAAGCGTTCGCGTATCGAGGCCGAGGCCATCTATCAATGCCTCGTTTTCCAGATCCGTGAGGCTCGCCTCGTTGTTCGAAATCGTTTGGATATGCGCTTCGATCAACGCGCGTTCCTTCACCTCGATGGCGAGATCCAGAAGATCAGCAGCGGGGCCGTCCGGAAGTGCGGCGAACAATTCCTGTTCCAGCGCTCGCCCGCCATCCCATGCAAACACGCTGCCGCCCCTCGCAATGAATGTAGCTTCCTTCTCCGCTGGGGCGGGTTTGTCGCTGTCTCGCAGGATAGCCGTCCGGTAACCCAGAGACTGCAGAGCGACCGCGCGGCTGAAGGTTTCGTCGCCGTTGCCGTTGACCAGGGCTGCGCCATTTGCTGCGAGCGATTTTTCGCCAAGGCTAGTGAAATGCTGATCTAGGCCGCGCAATAGGCCGATTTCGCTGCCACCCTCGCACACCACGATGGACGAGGCGAGCAATGCATGGGCGTGGGCCCGGATCGTGCCCTGTACGTCCCCGGCGTCGCTCGCGCGGCGGACCGTATGCTGCTCGTCATTCTTGCGGACGATATGAAGCTGGTGTGCGCTCAGCTCGGTGACGGCAATTGGTGAATGGCTCGTTGCAAAGACCTGCAGCGGCGGCACGTCTTCCTTGGCTCCCAGTGCGCCGAGCAAGCGGATGATCCGGTGCGGCTCAAGCCCATATTCCAGCTCGTCGATCAGAAACGTCGTCGCCTTTTCGGCCGCCTTCCGCTGCAGGGCAGCGATCAGCAGCCGCGAAGAACCAAGTCCGAGAGCGCGCAGCGGCACTCCGTCATCGTCATGCAGCGAGATCGTGCCGCCGGTGAACGTGACAGAACCGGCATCGATCAGCGCCTGTACAGCCTTTCCGACCGGTACGCCCATATTATCTGCAGCGACCGTAACGATCTTGAGCGGTTCCGCAAGCTCTTCGAGCTCTTTCTTGTCGAAGGCGTCGCGCATCTCGCGAGCTGCCCGCGTCAGCTCCTTTGATGCGTTTGCTTTGCCGTCGCTGAGCTTTGTCAGCACGGATCCTCGCCGCCAAGTCAGATGCATGTCCCCGGTGACGCCAAGCCTCGCCGGAGCGATACGCGTGCGGTCCGCCCAGTTGAGATTACGTGTCCGACCTGCTGCCTGGGCACGCGGCGAGACAAGTTTCCATTCTGGTTCGAGGTCGTCATGCACTGTGAGCTGGAGCGTCAGGGCGGTTTCGAGCCCGGCGCCGGGTTCCGGCTCCACGAGCCCGGTGTCCACATCGAAGCCCACGAGGAAGTCACCATAGGCATCGATGTTCTTCAGAGGGTCGTCGAGGTCACCAAGGGTCAGCGCAATGCGGATCGGTCGGCCGAAATCTATGGCGTGGAAATCCGCGTCAGTGAACGAAAGCGATCGGCGTGCACCGAGGCAAAGATCGATTGCATCAAGGATCGTCGACTTGCCGCTGTCGCCCGGTCCGACCAGGCAATTTATGCCCGGACTAGGCAGCCAGCGAAGGGATTTCACCGCTCGAAAGTTCTCAATTTCAACCACACGGATAAGAGCCATGCTGCGTTCTCCTTCCGCTCGCGCGTCGCCGGAAACATCCACCAACGGGGAGAATTCCGCAGCTCTTTGTCAATCCAGCGCCAGCCCAACGACTTGGCAGGACTTGACTTACAATGCAAATGCATTACATCGGAAGGTGTGATGATGCAAGGAGTCAGTTATGGCCAAAACGGCTGAAATCCTCGAAATCCCCGCCACCATCACCGAGCGCGGTCAGACGACAGTGCCGGCCGCTATCCGTAAGATGCTGGCTCTCGGCAAGCGGGACAAGGTCGTGTTCCGTGGCCTCGCCGACGGCACTGTCGTCATAGCGAAGAAGCAGAGGCGTGAAGCCGAAGCTGACCCTGTGATCGGTACGTTCCTCAAATTCTTGGCACGTGACATGGCTCACGAGCCAGCACGAATTCGGTCGGTGCCGCAGTCGCTGGTTGCGCGCGGCAAGGGGTTGGTCCGGGGTGTCAAGGTAGATCTCGACGCAGCGCTCCCGGATGACGAAGGGTGAGCGACGACACCACCGAAATCAATGGTTGGAAAATCTATGCGCACCCGCTCTTCCTCGATCAACTCGAGGCGATGATCGAAAAGGTCGAGCAAGCGCGCAAAAAAGATCCGAAGGACTATAAAAAGAAGCGCGCCGCAAAGCTCCTTGCGGCGGTGCTGAAGGTCGCATTCGAGGATATTCCCAGCGATCCGACTCGAGACACCTACCGTCAGGGTTCGACGTTGGGCAGTGAATACAAGCACTGGTTCCGTGCAAAGTTTTTGCAGCAGTTTCGCCTGTTTTTTCGCTACCAACAATCAGCCGGTGGCAACGTCATCATCCTGGCCTGGGTCAACGACGACTCAACGTTGCGCGCCTACGAGAGCGCCAACGACGCCTACGCCGTATTTCGGAAGATGCTGAAGCGCGGCAACCCTCCGGACGATTGGACGAAACTTAGCGAATCCGCTCGATCGCCTGACGCGATGCGACGTGTTCGGAGCGCAGCAGAGCCGAAGAAATAGCAGCTTCGGATTCGCGACTGCGACGATGCCAGTGAACGATAGATCGCGTACATAAATACCTCACTGCAATTGATGGCGACGCCATGGATCCGTTGGCTGCATTGTCAAAAATTGGCCACGCCTTCTTCGCCCGAGATGGCGTTAGGCTTGCCTTTGGCAAGCGCTGGGATGGGGAGATCATCCACATTTCGCAGGCGTCGCGTGGCTCGTCATGTGGCTGTCAGTGTCCGGCCAGAAATTGCGGCCGAAAGCTCGTCGCGCGAAAGCCTGATAGTGACATGGCCCACCACTTCGCGCATGCGCCACTCACGGCGGCGGAGCGAGAAGCAGGTATCGCCCCGAGTTGCAAGCACGGCAATATGACGGCGCTCCATCATTATGCCGAGCAATTGCTCAATAGCCGCAAAAGCCTCGTTCTTCCCCCCGTGCAGGCCACGTACGGCGCGCACATCAGGACAATTCGCCAGGCAAAGCCTTTCGTCTTTGACTCAGCTATGCTGGAGACCATGGATGGTGAAACCATTCCGGATGTTATCCTGCAAAAAGGCGATGATCGAATGCAGGTCGAGGTCTATGTGACGCATCGCTGCGGCCACGAGAAGCGGGCCAAGATCTCGGGCGCTGGCATCTCGGCAGTAGAAATTGATCTATCTGCGCTGTCCCGAGACACGACGATAGCAGGTCTCGACGAGGCGATTCTAACGTCGGCTCCGCGTGAATGGATTTATAATCGCAAGGCCGCCCACGTCAGAGATGAACTGGAGCAAATAGAGAAACAGGAAGCAGCTGCAGCAGAGGAGAGACGTCGCATCCAGATCGAGAAGGTCAAAGCAACCTATGCTTCCGCACGACAAAGGGCATTATCGTCTGACTGGCGGGAATCGCCCCAGGTACAAGCTGTTGCTGCGGCGGGAGACGGCACGCTCCTTGACGGGCCTTCCATCGGAGAGGGATATTTCACGGTTCATCCCAAGGTGTGGAAGGCGGCCATCCTGTGTGACATGGTACCGCGTTTCAGTGGCGTAATCCCGTTCTCCGTGATCGGAGAGTTTCGCACGCGCGATTGGATCACAGAGGAATTCAGCGGGCAGCACCAGGATCCACTTCTGGTTGACGCCAACCTTCCTAAAGGTGGTGCCGAACGAGCCGTCCTTAAGTTCCTGCGTTCTCTTGCTGTCAAAGGAATTGTGGAGGATACAGGCTGGGCCTGGAAGCAGACGCAGCGGCGATCCGCTGAATTGCATCAGCGCCGCATTGAGCAGGATCGTGCGGATCGAGAGGCTGCACAGCTGGCGGCGCGGCTGGCATCCCTAAGCGGTCTCGGCAAAAGTATTGCCCTCCTTGGATCCGATATTGAGCGACAGGGCTTCGACGTCGCATCTTGGATGGAGCATGCGCCGGATGGCCAGCAATCCCTGAAGCAAATCGCCACCAAGGGCGATGCCGCTTGGCAGGCATTAAAAAAAGCTCTCGCGACCACCCTTGCAGTTCTCAAAGATGAATCTGAGCAGAAGGCCGATGATCTCGGGCTGCCGGTTCGCGGTGCGCTTCAGGCGATGCGTTCGATCCACGACAGCCGGGCCGCCGAGCGCAAGGCCGAAGAGGAGGAAGCAGAGCGACTTCAGCGTTTGGAGCGGCTAAGGACAATCACGGCTCTTTCAATCTCGCGGATCGGCGATGCCCATTCGAATTGGCTAGAGGCACCACACTCGGACCTTGACGGGATGTCGCCGCGCGAAGCCGCTGAACTGTCTGGAGGGCATCTCGAAATTGCAACCCGTCTTTTGCGCAGCTTTCAAGCAGAGTTGATCAAGAAAGCGAAATGGGTTGATGAACTGGAGCGAGAAGCATCGAAGCTGCTTCCGCGGCTCGACATGCTTCGCCTCTACATGACAGCGGGCGATCCAGAGCTGCCCGGCCTGGTCTCCCCGACCGTCCACACAAAGGACGAGCAAACGATGCGGCAGTGTTTGGCGCTCTTGAGGCGTCGTTACGGCAAGCGGTAGTGTCGATATGCACTGAATCGAGCTCAAGAACTATTGTTGTATTGCGCGCCATCGCATTGCCAACTTCGAGGTTTGCCTTGAACCTTCAAGGCACCAATCAGGGTTAGGGCGAGCAAAACGCTCTCGCCAGCCTGGAAGTTCAGCGATTTGATGATGGGCGCCCTGGCGGCAGAAAAACGAGAAATTCATTACGGACAGTCGCCGCGGCTTCCAAATCACGAAGGCCCAGCTGCTGCGGTGACATGTCGATCAAGAACGTCAGACCAAGGATAGTTACGCTGAACAGCGGAAAATTACGTCCGTCTTTTGCGATCGGAGTGGACGCACCCGTAACAGGTCCTAGGGTTTGAGTTGTGTCCATCGCCGCACGCAGTGCTGGCGCGTCAGGTCGGCCCCATACAAACGCACGAACATGTTCGTATCGTGTGTCAGCTGCTTCGGCTACGCCATAGTGCCTGGCGATAAGATTGAGCCCGATCTTGTAGAGTGCACGCACAAAACGAGGGTCATTCCCGAACTGCTGGCTGAATCCGAGCCGTCCGGCCTCCGGCTCTATCCACGTGTCAAAAATACCGTTGGACTTGGCCGCTGGGTGCAGGCGCTTTCCCTCTGCTTCCACAATTTGAGGCCCAGCGTTGAGAAAAATATGCTGTCCAGTCGCCGAGTGTTTGCTGCTGATGGCGCGCCAGCTATCAATTGAAGGTCTACGCCCGCCCTTTCGGGGCACGCCATAGACGACAGTCGCCACCTCGAACTGCTTTAATAGGGCCTGATCCACCGTCCCCAAGGCGTTGTTGCAGTTTACGCACATCACGTTGCGCAAGACCAAGTCTTCCGGGCACCCGAGAGCCTCAGGGATGCCGTGCTCGGTCGAAAGGCGTTCAAATTCGTTTAGGCACCAGATGCAGATCATTGCGCATACTAAGCTCATGTAACCCGCTATATGGGTCGATCAGCCCTCGAGCTCTCCCTCGAATTTTGCCAAAAGGGATGTAGCCAGGCCTTCCCCTTCCAGATGTAGGCCAATCTCGTCGAGAGGATTGTCGGGCGAACCTGTCTGAGAGCCCCAATTCATCGTGCTCACGACAACATCATCATTGCCCCACAGCAGGAATTTCGCGTGGACTTGCGGATCCTCCACGGCAATCAGATCGACGACGCCGTTCAGCCGATCGCGGTGGGCCCTGACATGCCGCCGCTTGATGGGTCCAGACGAGCGCGAATAATAGACACGGACGTCGCCGAGGCGGCGGCCCGCGATTTCGGCCGGGTTGAAGAGCCCGGGCACCATGGGTGCACCGACCTTGTTGCTGCAGCAAACGAACCGTTCATCGGCCTCGTGCGCCACCTGCCGTAGCAATCGCTCGTGATCGTCAGCCTGCAGGAAAGTCATCCGAACCGGCACGCTCTGGCCGGTATCGGTAGTGGGTGATAGGGGGCTTCTGGTGCGCCTCAAGTCCGATGCCATGAACTGTAGCGTTTCGATCGAACGACTTGCGCTCGAAAGAGGCGAGATGATCGAACGCAAAAGATCCAAGCCGGCCGCTGCCGCCTGATTTTCGGTGAGCTCGACAGAAAGCTCCACGGCCGAAAAAGGCGACGACAGCCAATTGGAGGAGCCCAGCAAGACGACAGCCCCTCCTTGGCCGTCATCTGCGGCGAGACATTTCACGTGGCTTCGAACCGAGTCGCGGTGTGCAAGCACAAAACCACGCGCGTTGCGCACTGAGGAGAGTCGAACGTTCAGCTCCTGCATTGCGATTGCATTTTTTCTCTCGGCGTCAAGCACGGTGCCATAGAACAAATGGCAACGTACGCCACGTAGACAAGCCCGCTCAAGCGCGATGCGGATACGTTCGTGGCGCTCCGTGTATTTTCCTTCGTGCGGCGTAATGAAGGTCGAAAGTACAAAGACGTCTTCTTCGGCCTGGCCGACGATGCGCTCGAAGGTCTCCAGATGCTGGTCGCCGCCCATGATCAAGTCGTCAGTGGATATCGCCGTATCGATGGTCGGTGACCGGTCTGGTTGTGGATCGCTGGCTTCAGGAAGGATGCCGGTTTTGAGGGTTGCTCGGAGGGATTCAATCAGATCTTGACTGGCTCCCTCGGGGAGCAGACCGTTTTTCACATCATTGAGTTCGATGGCGAGATATTTCCTTTCGAGGACCGAATTGATGGTTTGCACGCCGCGCAACCATTCACCTGGGCGAAGCATGTTCGTCACAAACTGGGTGACGCGAACCACCATCGTGTCGTCGGTCTCATCGGGCCCCGCAGGAAAGTTGACCTTGTGCTCCGCGTGGGACAATCGATGGAGCTGGACTGTGTCGACGTCGCGGTTGCGAAAGACGGAGTGCCCGACCTTTTCCAGCACAAGACTGATGTGAATCTCGCGATCTTCGGTTCGCTCTGGCAGAGCGCCCCCCAACCGGATGAAGTCGTGACCGACAGTGCTTGTCGCCAGTTGAGGAACAGGTGACAGCCGAATCTCGACTAAGCCGAACTGCATCAGCCGCGCTATGGTCGAGCCGGCGACCTGGACGGGAACTCCGAGCGACGCGGCAACACCCTCGATCGTGTCTGGGGCGCGATCGAGCGCGAGCAGGATCATCTCCTCGATTGGGCTCCATCCCCAGGTGCGTTGGACGATGGCACGCGCACGATAGTGCCAGGCGGGAAGGTAGATTTTCACGCGGGAAATCTCCCGTTCTCATCGACCGTGATGATAGAAGCACCCTTCACCTTGACGGTGGTGCCGTCCTTCCTGACGAGATCGTAATCAGTCCCGGCCAGCGTCGCGAGCTCCTTCAGCATCTTGCGAAGGAACTCAAGCTCATCTTTGTTTCCATCGGGATCTATTCCTTCGACCACTTCTCGAATGAAGCGCTGGCTTGTGGCAAGAACCAGCTTTTGCTTGGCGCGGCTGAGCAGCACATTCATGCGTTGCGGGCTCTTAACGAAGCCGAGCGCACGCGATCCGACCATGACATTGTTGCGCGTGAGACTGGCCACGACGACGTCGGCTTCACCGCCCTGAAAGCTGTCGCTCGTAAAGATAAACGCTCCATTGCTGCGCGGGCTGACGAAGCCGAACAGGGTCTTGTCTTTCTTGATTTGTTGGTTGAGCAGGTGTTTGAACCAATTAACCTGCGCCAGATACGGCGAAAGGATCACCAGCGTGGGCCGGCGGCCGTCGTCGCCGACGACCGGCTGCAAGCCTTTTAAAGCTGCTATCAAAGCCTGAGCTTCAAGGTCGTTGCGGTACGATCGCTTCACTTTCGTTTCGAAATTGCGCCGTTTCGTCACGCTGAGCGGCGGAAAATCGAGGAGAACGATCGGCGCGGCGAGGTGAGGCGCGGTCGACGTGACAGTCAGCGCGCGACGCTTGACACGTTCGGAGGGAACGAGCCTTCTGTTGTAGAAAGTATTCGAGACGAGGTCCCCGATGGCGGGGTGCATGCGGCTCTGCTCGAGGAGAGTGTTGACGATCGTACTCGGCCGTCGCGCGTCCTTTTCCCGCTGCTCTTCGCGCTCTGCGACTGATCGGAAGGGTTCTTCAAGACGGGCTGCTGTGGCGAGCACTTCTTTCAGCAGAAAGTCGTTCGACTTAATAGTATCGAGCGCCTCGTTCACTTCTGGCGGCAGATCGGAGATGGTTTCAAGTTGCTCTTTCGCGCCCCGCAGCAGCTCCGACGCGCGTTCAGGATCGTAGAACTTTTGCCGCTGCGCGGCATCGAATGGAGACAGCTGGTTATGGTCTCCAACCATGATCCTCCTGTTGCCCAACAACAGTGCGCCGATCAGTTCCGCGCCATTGGCGCGGGCAGCCTCCTCCACTATGACCCAGTCGAACTGGTCGCCGTCAGCGATCATTTCTTCGATAATATGGGACGACGTCGTGGCAAGCGTCACATCCGATGATCGCAACAACAGATTTTCGGTATCGCGAAACACGCGGTCGGCAACCACCGTTTCCGACGGATCCACGGGTTGAAGGGCCTGTTTGATTTGATGGCGTTGGTTGACCATCGCACTTTCCGCGGCGTGGCCTGCGACTGAGACCGAATTGAGCAGGCCAACGGAGTTCGTCCGCAGGGAGGTTACTTCGTCGGTCGGCCGCGTGCGGTCGACACGAACCACGATCTCCGGACCTCCCGCCAGAGTCTTTTTGAGTTCGTCCTCCATCTGAATCAAGGTTTCGTGGTTTTGGGCCGAGACCAGCAGCCTGGCGTCCCGTGTTTTCCCCAAAATACTCTTGACGAGATGCGAGATCAGGAAGGTCTTGCCGACGCCAGGGGGGCCGACAACGACATTGATGGATCTACCGGCGACAATCGCGTCCCATGCCGACTTTTTCGATGCATCCATGTCGTCCGGCGGCGTGCTGCCGGGAGCTGCAATATCGCGCAGCACATCGTCGAGCGCGACCTGTGCCGGATCGTCGACCGCTCTTAAGAGTTCAATATTGGTCCGGGCCGCCACGATATTTTGAAGGCGACGGCGGATAGCGCGCTCAAATCCGCTATCGCGTCTAGGGCGAAGATAGAGAGTCTGCCCCGGCACGACCGCTTCGCTGGTCGCGAATGTGTAAGTCAGCCGTCCCTCGACGAGGCCGCCCGTTCCTTCATAACTGAGCTCGGGAAGCCGCTCGCGATCGCCGGCGAGCGCATCAAGGCGTGACAGCGTCCAATTTGGCTTGCCGTCGTCGTACTTCAACTCGTGGCCTAAGGCATCGTATGCCGGACGCAGTCCCATCATTTTGCGCCGGATGTCGCGCTCGTCATCCTCGCGGCATGCGAGCCAGGCCAAATCGGTATCTCCGTCCGATGGCGGATGAAGCACTTCGACGGGATAGATGCGAAACTGCTCCCGCAACCATGTAAAGGCTTCGAGGAGGATGAGGGCGTACCAGGTCGGAATATCGTCGGGTCGTTGAGCCGCGCGGCTATTGCCACTGGCGTCGATCCACCGCTTGGCACCGGGACCAAGCTTGCGCACCCGCTCTTCAGCGCTTTTCCGCGTTCGCGCGAGGTAGACCCTGTGAGAAACCTCGACGGCATCGAAGATGTGATCATCAGGCCGCCTTTTGTTGGCATTCTCGATCATGCCGACACAATCATCGACGACTTTCACGCCATAGGCGGCAAGATCAGTGACGACACGCACAAAGGCCTGATCCACAGCAACAGTACGTACCGTTGGTCCGCTCAGATCGTCTTCGACAAACCGGAGGACTGCGTCCCGGTCATCTGCCTGTATCGTGCCCGACGTGAGAGCCGGAAGGTCGCTTTGGATAACTTGAGGCGAGGGATAGAGAACAAGCTCGCCTTCGGCGCTCGATCCTGACCGGTCAAGATCGGCCACGATCTCCGTCAGCTCGCTCAGGACAATACTGCCGTCGAAAAGCTGATGGTGTGGTGGATTGGCAAGGCGATTGAGCATGCGCCGTTCGATCGGCAGCAGGGAAGGTCCACCGCCGTCCTCGGTAAGGCCAAGGATACGGGACGCCGTCTGCCCCAGATCGCTCCAGTCCTGCCGGAACGATACGGTGCCCGAGGGCCGCAGGAGATGTCCCGCACCGCCCATATCGCCGTCGGCGATGTGCACACACGCCTCGTAGCCGCCGAGTCGGAAATCCTCCTTCTCATCGCTATGCGAGAAGATCGCATGTTCGCTGATAGCGCCATGCACAATTCCCGCATCATGACAAAGCGCGAGTCCTTCGGCTATGCGCAGGATATTGCGCCAAAACACCTTGCGACCGGCCGTCGTAAGCAGCCGGCCTTCTCGCGCTCGAACCCTGTGCGACGACCCGGAGATCGGACTGCCCGGATCGACCATCAAGATGCCGATCTCATCCTGGTCCTCGACGATTTCAAGAACCTCAACCAACAGCTGTCGTGCACGGCGTGACGACAGGACGCGCCGGACACGCCTGAGCCCGTGCGTGATGAGTCGTTTCAGGTCTTCGTCGAGCGCAGATCCGGTCTTCTTAAACAGACGGAGGAGATAGTCTTCGCCGTCGGCGATGCCGGTGGCAAAGCGAAGTTGAGAATGCCAGCCATCGACGCCACTAGAAAACGCGGTATCGGCAAACGCAAACCGTGCGTCGAGCTTCGCCTTTCCTAGCTTCGGACCTCGCCCCATGGCGACGTATTCCTTTGGACAGATTCCAACAGCGTGATTCGTATGCGGAGGATAACTATATGATCTGAAGTGAAGTTATCGACCCAAAAACTGGGACTTTGCAGGGTATTTCAGTGTCGCGCGATCGTCTGATTCGCCGAGGATTGGACGCGGTCGCGGCCCTGTTTGGTCGTCGGCCTCGTCAGTTACGACGGCCAAGCCGGAGGGTCTTCTTTGACGCCGCGGGCGATGATCCGAAGGCTGCTGTCGGGAAGCGGCCGCTGTAGCTTAAGGGCCTCGTCCAGAGGCGCCGTCATCCAGGTCTCGACTTCGTCTGGCGTCGTCAGGATCACAGGCATGGCCTGGGGGTGGATGGCGTCGACCTCGGCGTTCGGCTCTGTTGTGAGGAACGCGTAGAGGTCGTTGGTGGTCTCGCCTTCCATGACCTTCCGAACGGACGTCCAGTTGGTCCAGATGCCGGCGAAGCAGGCGAGGGGACGGGTCTCATCGACCGCGAACCAAATATCACCGCCCTCGGCCTTGTTGAACTCGCTGAAGGAGTTGAACGGCACTAGGCAACGGTTTTCGGTTCCCAGCCATCTCGTCCAGTGCTTGCTCTTCACGTTGCGGATGTTGGTCGTGCCGCCGTCCGGCTCCATCCGTAGCAATTCCTTGAAATCGACGGTCCTGCCCTTGGCCTGCAGCTTCTCGGCTCGTTTCTTGGTGGCGTCCATCAGCGCTTTTGACGACGACGGCATTCCCCAACGCGCCGTGGCGAGTTCGCGGCCCTCGGCCCCGTTGCGCACGATCGGTGCGTTGTAATCGGGAAAAACCCCGGGCATCGGCGCCAGATTGCCGACGTATCGGTTCACGACGCGGAACAACGCGCTGATCGCGGCCTGGTTGGTTGTGATCGAATAGAGATTACACATGGGTCAGGCTTCGGTTCGAGGGTGGCGCGGCTGCCAGGCCAATTGTAGCAGAGTCGCAGATGGACGCCGGCCCGCCTTGGCGCACTTGCGACAGCGCAGCCGGCTGGCGAGGTCGTGCACGAAGGTGGTCGGTGGATGCTTCATCGCCGCGAGGTCAACGTCGCTCGGCGTCTTGCAGCGCGCGCACTGGATCTCCAGCCAAGGGAAGCCGCCATTCACCGCTTGATCGATCGTCGGGGACGGATCAATCGGTTCTCCGTCTGACCACATGCGTTCGTTCCAACTCTCGCATAGCAGCTTGTCGGCCTGCTGGATGAGCGCTTCCCCCTTCGCTCGCGTCTCCGCCGATCGGGTAGCCAAGATGTTGGCCATTGCCCGCGCCTTGCCGAGCTCTTTCGCAAGAGCCTTGCGGTCGCCGCCCGACAGGGGCGTAGGGTGATACTTCGGGGCCATCCGGAAATCCAGGCGCAAACAGTTCGGATCGGCAATCCAGAGGGGGCTACGGCGTCTCGAACGCTGGCCAGCACCCGTCTTCTTCATGCCTGCCGGTGCGCTGCTGGCAGGTGTTGTCGAGCAGGCGCTGCGCCACGTCCTTCCAGACTGCGTTGCGGCCATACAATCGGACTGCATCGGCGGTCTGGATTTCCACGGTCCGCTCGCAGCGGCGGCAGGAGACGCGGAGTACATGGCGCTGAATTTCCGAAAGACGTCGCTGTCGTATCTGGGCCCCGGTCGTGCCGGCGCGAGGGTCCTTGAGGACCGATTCCCAATATTCGGCCGGGAGTGGCACATCTGGAGCCGCACCGGGGGAAGCCGGCCTCCGGGCGGCTTCGGCAGCCAGTTTTTCCATCTGCTTCGGGGTCGGCATGCGCCAGCTCGCGGGTCGGTCGGGCATTCCGAATTAGAACATAAAGAGAACAAAAGTCGAGTCCGCTTGGGCTGGCATTCGAGAAAAAATCATCCTTTTGGTAGGGGCGCGGTGTCGGAACCAAGCCCGGCCGTTCGTCTTGAATCCGGCATTAGTATCGGAGTTTCCCCCGCCATGGCCCCCCGCGCTAACTGGAAAGGCTTCCTGCGTCTTTCCCTCGTCACCTGCCCGGTCGCGCTCTATCCGGCCACGTCGGAATCCGAAAAGGTCTCGTTCAATCAGCTCAACCGGAAGACCGGCCACCGCATCAGATACGCCAAGGTGGACGCCGACACCGGCGAGGAAGTCGCCAACGAGGACATCGTCAAGGGCTACAAGGTCGACACCGACACCTTCATCGAGGTGACGAAGGAGGAGCTCGAGAATGTCGCGCTAGAATCGACGCGAACCATCGAGATCGATGAGTTCGTCGAGCGCAGCGAGATCGACTCGAGGTATCTGATCCGTCCCTACTATCTGGTGCCGGACGGAAAGGTCGGTCACGACGCCTTTGCGGTCATTCGCGAGACCATCCGCGAAATGAACAAGGTCGCGATCGGGCGGGTGGTGCTGACCAACCGTGAGCACATCATCGCCCTTGAGCCCATGGACAAGGGCCTGATGGGGACGCTCCTGCGCTATCCTTACGAGGTACGTTCTGCGGACGAATATTTTGACGACATCCAGGACGTCAAAGTTACCAAGGACATGCTTGATCTCGCCAGACACATTGTCAATCAGAAAGCGGGCCACTTCGAGCCGGACAAGTTCGAAGACCAGTACGAAACCGCCCTCATCGATCTCATCAACCAGAAGCGCGCCGGCAAGCCCATCACCGCCAAAGCACGTCCCCGCGGCGAGAACGTCGTCGATCTGATGGATGCGCTGCGCAAGAGCATTGGCAGTGAAAAGGTAGCGGCAAAGAGCTCCAAGCCGGCCAAGAAGCCGCGCAGGGTCGCAAGTGGTCAGAAGGAAATGCTCATGCCAATTGCCGGAAAGAAGCCGGCGAAGGAAGCTGCGGCGAAGAAACCGGCAGCGAAACCGCAGCGTAGATCGGCGTGACGGTGGGGCCGAGACTCAGTTGCTCGATGCGCGTCCCAATGCTTCTAGGTTTGGAGAGTGGAAGCGGCTCGTGTCGCGCGAGGCGGATCAGCGTCCTGAAACCGCGATAGTGCGCGTGCGGCTGCGCCGCACCGGGCTCTCGTGAACCGAGCCGCAAAGCGTCTCGGCCGTATGGCTTCGATCCCTCGCGCCAGAGCTTAAGGAGCTCCTCGCCGGGGGCACTCGGGAAAGGGTCCCGCCGCCATGAAGTATGCCGGCGTCGCTATCACTGCCCCGTTCCCGGGTGCCCTCTTAACCGGTCTCGTCGCTGCACTCGGTCCCGCGTGCCGCCTTCGGCGTCGCTATGCTCACGCTCCTGCGGGTGCCATTTTCTTGAAGGCGATGCGCTTTGGCCCACGCCTGGTCAGGGCCTGCGGCCCTTGCGCAGGAGGCTGAGAGTAAGAGTGCAGGCTGGGTTTTTCCGTGACGGGTTACTGGCTGCGAGAGAGGCTCGCGGCGCCCGTCGCGGAGACCCGCGATGTCGAACCATGCTTCTCGCGCGCGCGCCTGTCAGGACCGGGCGCCCCTCTATGACGAAATCACCGATAAGATCATTGCCGAGCTTGAGGCAGGTCGCGTGCCCTGGGTCCAGCCTTGGGGCACTGCCGCGGCAAAGGCGCCTTTAGCGCTGCCGAAAAACGCTTCGACCGGTCGATCCTACAGCGGGATCAACATTCTGCTGCTCTGGGGAAGTACGATCGAGCATGGTTACAGCGGTCAAAGCTGGCTCACGTTCCGGCAAGCGCTGTCGCTTGGCGGCCACGTGCGCAAGGGCGAGCGCGGCACCACCGTGGTCTATGCTGACCGTTTCGTACCCAGCGACGAAAAGCGGCGCGCCGCCGAGACCGGCGACGAAGCGCGGGCCATTCCATTTCTCAAGCGATTCACCGTCTTTAATACGGATCAATGCGACGGACTTCCGGACGAGATCGCGACCGCGGCTCCGCCACCGCCGGCTGGTTTGATCGAGCCTACGGTGGAGTCCCTGATCAAGGCCACCGGGATTACATTTCGGATTGGAGGCGATCGCGCATTCTACGCACCGGCTGAAGACTTCGTGCAAGTCCCGCCGCCGCAGGCTTATTTCGAGCCGATCAATTGGCATCGCACCGCGCTGCATGAACTCGGCCACGCGACCGGGCATCGCTCGCGCCTCAACCGCGACCTCAGTGGATCTTACGGCACCAAGAAATATGCCTTTGAGGAACTGGTCGCCGAGCTCAGTGCCGCATTCGGCTGCGCCTCGCTCGGAATCGTGCCGACCGTGCGTCATGCCGACTATATCGGCTCCTGGCTCGAGTAATGGCGAGCTCGCCATTACTCCAGTAATCAGCAGCAGATCATAATGTGAAGGAGCACCACCTTTCCGGTGTTATGCGGGGATGGTGTGCGATCTCCTCC
>NZ_JBYSYD010000005.1:0-483697 GCF_058782905.1 Bradyrhizobium sp. FW305-F6 | reverse complement strand
CGCAAGCCGTTTTAGCCGATCTCCACAGGCCAGCTGCGCTTAGAATCTTCCTTCACATTATGATCTGCTGCTGATTACTGGAGGTGTTGAGCGAGGACAATCGGGCCATCGTGCGTGCGGCGTCGCAGGCGAGCAAGGCCGCGGATTATCTGCTCGGCTTCGTCGGCGATTTCGTGTCAGCAGCAGCCGCGGAAGTGAGGGTGGGTGACCACGAAGCCGCGTGACGTCGACCATCCTTCCGGGAGGCCTTCGCGAGAGTGAGAGGAGCGCTGGTTTTTCGCGACGGGTTGGAAGCTGAGAGAGAGCCTCCCGGCGGCCCGTCGTGGAGAGTGCAAATGACGAAAGTCCAGAAGATCACGCTGTCGCCTTCGCGCGACATTCCCTTCAACAAGCTGGTCCTGAGCCAGGCCAACGTGCGGCGGGTGAAGGCCGGAATCTCGATCGAGCAACTCGCCGAGAGCATCGCGCGGCGCACCCTGCTACAGAGCTTGAGCGTTCGAGCGGTCCTTGACGGTGAGGGCAACGAGACCGGTATGTTCGAGGTGCCTGCCGGCGGCAGGCGTTATCGCGCCCTGGAGCTTCTGGTGAAGCAGAAGCGCATGGCGAAGACGCAGGCCGTGCCTTGCGTCGTACGTGAGGGCGGCATCCCGGAGGATGACTCGCTCGCTGAGAATGACGAACGGGTCGGCCTGCATCCACTGGACCAGTTCCGGGCGTTCAAGACTCTGAGCGATGCTGGCCTCAGCGAGGAAGACATCGCGGCACGCCATTTCGTGACACCGGCAATCGTCAAGCAACGGCTCCGGCTCGCGTCGGTGTCGCCGAAGCTGCACGAGGTCTATGCCGAGGACGGCATGACGCTCGAACAGCTCATGGCGTTCTCCGTCACGGGCGATCAGGCACGCCAGGAGCAGGTCTGGGATAATGCGTGTCGCTCAAGCCATGATGAGCCGTACCAAATCCGGCGAGCGTTGACGGAAAATACTGTCCGTGCCTCCGATCGTCGTGCCCGCTTCGTTGGCGTTGACGCTTACGAGCAGGCCGGCGGCGCCGTCGAGCGTGACCTCTTTCAGCACGATGACGGCGGTTGGTTCCAGGATGTCGCCTTGCTCGATCGTCTTGCAATCGAAAAGCTCACCGCCCAGGCCGAGACGGTCGCCAAAGAAGACTGGAAGTGGATCACGGTCGCCGTGGACTTCCCGTTCGGCCATGCCACGGGTCTTCGAGAACTCGACGGTAGACCTGCCGATCTCACCGCGGAGGAGCAGGCGACCGTCGACGCCCTCAACGCCGAACATGCCAAGCTGGAGTCCGACTACCAGGACGCAGACGAACTGCCGGACGACGTCGATCAGCGCCTTGGCGAAATCGAAGCTGCCCTGATGGTGTTCGAAGAGCGCTCGATCATCTATGATCCCGTCGACATCTCCCGCGCCGGCGTCTTCGTCAGCATTGATTCCGAAGGGCGGCTCCTGGTGGACCGGGGTTATGTTCGCCCTGAGGATGAAGCGCCGCGGGAAGATCCGGCTGTGGGGCAGGGCGCCGATACATCGTCGAGCGACGGCCAAGGGTCTGGTGGTCCCGGAGTGCAGCGGACGGCTATCTCGGTTGCTGGCGGTGCCGCTGATACCGAGGATGATGACGACGATGCCGCGCGACCGCTGCCAGATCGTCTCATCATCGAGCTGACGGCGCATCGGACGCTGGCATTGCGCGATGCGCTTGCGGAAAACCCCGCGATCGCCTTCCAGGCGGTGCTGCACAACTTCGCCCTGACTGCCTTCTACCGCTTCGCCAGCTCCGGGAGCTCTCTCGAGATCGGACTGCGTACGCCAACGTTTCCTGCTCAGGCTCCCGGTTTGAGGGACAGCGCGTCCGCGAAAGCCGTCGAGGCGCGGCATGAGACCTGGAAAGCCCGACTGCCCAAGGACGAGAAGGACCTTTGGGATGCACTCACGGCGTTGGACGGCACGGCCCAGGCGTCGCTATTCGCCCACTGTGCGTCGTTTGCCGTGAACGCTGTGTATGAGCCGGCCAACCGCTATAATGAAGGCCGGGTATCCGCGCACGGAGTCCGCACTCGGCTCGACCAGGCCGACGTGCTGGCGCGGGCTGTCGGTCTCGACATGGTCCATGCCGGTTGGAAGCCCACGGTCGACAACTATCTCGGCCGTGTCACCAAGCCACGCATCCTCGAGGCGGTTCGGGAAGCGAAGGGCGAGCCGTCGGCTCAGCTCATCGACCATCTGAAGAAGGGCGAGATGGCCAAGGAGGCCGAGCGTCTTCTCGACGGTTCCGGTTGGCTGCCGGAGCCCTTGCGCCTGGTCGATGTTGCATCGCAGCCGGCCGAGCCGGAGGGGCAAGCGGGAGCGTTGCCCGAATTTCTCTCCGATGACGAGGAGCGGGAGCCTGCGGCCGACGAAGACCGGCCGCAACAACTGGACGCTGCCGAATAGCGTCCGGTCTGGGGACGGCGGTAGTCGTCCTGCGTTCAAGACAGTGCATGGGGATCGGCGCGCGGCGCCGGTCCCCATTTTTGTTGGCGAGACCGAAGAGGAAGAGTGGGGCCGGGAAGGGTTTGGGTCGCCGCGGTCGTGAGAGCGCCGGGCGGTTCAGCCCATTCCCGCTCTCCGAAAGCAATCCCCATGACCGAGTCTTTCCTCGGCGCCGCAAGTGGCGCGCCGCTCTCGATGCGTGCCACCGCGGCTGTCACCTCCGCCGTTGTCAGGGCGGCGCGGCACATCATCATCGATCTCGAGCGCGGCCGCCGCATCGATGCGGCTGGCTTGCGCCAGGCCATGGAGGCGGCGTTTGGCGCCTCCGACGCAAGTGGCGCGTGGAATTGGAAGACGGCCTATGGCGCCTGCGAGGCCGCCACCGTCCTGTTCCTGCGACGGTATGGCACCGCCATGCGTACCAAGGCGGCTTCGCCTGCCGCCATGCTGCCGATGCTGACCAGGATTACGAATCTCCTTCCGACCCACACGCGCAGGTCCGAGGAAAGTGAAGCGTTCCAGCAGTTCTCGACACCCGTCGGGCTGGCATTCGTGGCCAGCGTCGCTGCAGCGACCACTCCTGGCGACGTCGTTCTGGAACCGTCCGCTGGCACCGGCCTTCTCGCCATCTTCGCTGAACTGGCTGGCACCTCCTTGGTGCTAAACGAGCTGGCTGACGGCCGCGCCGGCATGCTTCGTCAGCTCTTTGCCGGCGTTGCCACGACCCAGTTTGATGCTGCCCAAATCGATGATCATCTCGATGCCGGCATCGTGCCGAGCGTCGTGCTGATGAACCCGCCATTCTCGGTCGCGATTCATGTCGAGCAAAAGGTGGCGGATGCAGCTTTACGACACATTGCCTCGGCCCTCGCACGCCTTGGCGAAGGTGGGCGGCTGGTGGTTATCACGGGCGCGAACCTCGCGCCGCACAACCAGGTGTGGGCAGAGTCCTTCAGGCGGTTGCAAGAACGCGGGCGGGTCGTGTTCTCGGCGG
This sequence comes from Bradyrhizobium sp. FW305-F6, assembly GCF_058782905.1. NCBI lineage: Bacteria > Pseudomonadati > Pseudomonadota > Alphaproteobacteria > Hyphomicrobiales > Nitrobacteraceae > Bradyrhizobium > Bradyrhizobium sp. FW305-F6. Next base: position 480,208 of record NZ_JBYSYD010000005.1, on the reverse strand, counting down.
CGATCGACGGCGCCGTCTATGCCAAGCACGGCACGACCATCGACACCCGCCTGACAGTCATCGACAAGGTACCGGCCGACGACGTCGCGTCTTTCCCGCCATCCCCTGGCATTGCACCTGACCTGCCGACTCTGCTCGCCTGGGTCATAAATCGCGTGCCGCCGCGCCGCCCACTTGCCGGCAAACCGACCGCTGTAGTGCCGGCAATTGCCAGCTCACGAACCGTCCACGCCCATGTTAGCCAGCCTCTGCCGGCGGCCGCGCCGGCGATCGTCGTGGCGACTGAAGTCGCCTACGAGCGGCTGGATTGGACGCCCACGAATGCCAGCCAGATCAGCGACGCGCTTTATGAAAGCTATGCGCTGCAGTCGATTCGCATCCCACGCGCGCAGACGCATCCGACCAAGCTCGTGCAGTCGGCTGCGATGGCATCAGTCGCCCCGCCGAAGCCGTCCTATCTGCCGCACCTGCCAGCCAATGTTGTAGCTGGCGGCATCCTGTCGGATGCGCAGCTCGAGAGCATCATTTATGCCGGCGAGGCGCACTCGGAGCTTCTGAACGGATCGTGGACGGTCGATGCGACCTTTGACGTCGTGGCGGCAGCGCGTGACGACGCGGAAAATGCCGTTCGGTTTCGTCGGGGTTGGTTCCTGGGTGATGGGACCGGGGCTGGCAAGGGGCGGCAGGTTGCCGGCATCCTGCTGGACAATTGGTCGAAGGGGCGGCGCCGTGCGGTCTGGATCAGCAAATCCGACAAGCTGATCGAGGATGCGCAGCGCGATTGGTCGGCGCTTGGCATGGAGCGACTGCTTGTTACGCCGCTTTCGCGTTACCGGCAGGGTGCGCCCATCAGGCTCGCGCAAGGCGTCCTATTTGCCACCTACGCTACGCTGCGCACCGACGAGCGCGGAGAAAAGCTTTCACGCGTCCGGCAGATCGTTGAATGGTTGGGCTCCGACTTCGACGGAGTGATCGTCTTCGACGAGAGCCACGCCATGCAAAACGCGGTTGGCGGCAAGGGCGAGCGGGGTGACCAGGCAGCCTCTCAGCAGGGGCGCGCCGGCCTGCGGCTCCAGCACGCCCTGCCGAATGCCCGTGTGGTCTACGTCTCGGCGACGGGTGCCACGACGGTGCATAACCTGGCCTATGCGCAAAGGTTGGGATTGTGGGGCGGCGACGACTTTCCCTTCGCCACCCGGGCCGAATTCGTCGAGGCGATCGAGGAGGGCGGTGTTGCTGCAATGGAGGTGTTGGCGCGCGACCTCAAGGCGCTCGGCCTCTACGCTGCGCGGTCCCTGTCCTACGAGGGCATCGAATACGAGCTCGTCGAGCATCAGCTGACGCCTGAACAGGTTCGCATCTACGACGCTTACGCCGGCGCATTCGGGATCATTCACAACAATCTCGATGCGGCCATGCGGGCGGCCAACATCACGGGCTTGACGGGGACACTGAACGGACAGGCAAAGTCCGCGGCACGATCCGCGTTCGAGAGCGCCAAGCAGCGCTTCTTCGGTCACCTGCTGACCTCGATGAAGACGCCGTCGCTGATCCGCTCAATCGAGCGCGATCTTGACGCAGGACACGCCGCCGTCATCCAGATCGTTTCAACCGGCGAGGCATTGATGCAGCGCCGATTGGCCGAGATCCCGACCGAGGAATGGGGTGACGTCCAAGTCGACATCACGCCGCGCGAGTACGTTCTCGATTACCTCGCCCATTCCTTCCCGGTCCAACTCTACGAGCCCTTCACCGATTCGGAGGGCAACCTCTGTTCCCGTCCCGTCTACCGCGATGGCCAGCCAGTCGAAAGTAGGGAGGCCGTCGCGCGCCGAGACCGCCTCATCGAAAAGCTGGCGTCGTTGTCGCCGGTGCCGGGCGCCTTGGATCAGATCGTCCAGCGATTTGGTACCGACGTGGTCGCTGAGGTCACTGGCCGCTCCCGCCGTATCATCAGAAAGGGCAGCCGCCTCGTCGTCGAGAATCGCGCAGCGTCGGCAAACCTCGCCGAGACCGCGGCGTTCATGGATGACGCCAAGCAGATCCTTGTCTTCAGCGACGCCGGCGGCACCGGACGTTCGTACCATGCCGAACTGTCGGCAAGGAACCGTCGTTTGCGGGTTCATTATCTTCTCGAACCCGGCTGGAAGGCCGACGCCGCCATCCAGGGGCTCGGCCGCACCAACCGGACCAACCAGGCACAGCCGCCGCTGTTTCGGCCGATCGCAACGGACGTGAAGGCGGAGAAGCGCTTCCTCTCCACGATCGCTCGCCGGCTGGATACGCTGGGCGCCATCACCCGTGGTCAGCGGCAGACCGGAGGGCAGGGCCTATTCCGGCCCGAGGATAACCTCGAAAGCCAGTATGGCCGTGACGCGTTGCGCCAGCTCTACATGCTTCTTGCGCGGGGCAAGGTCGAGGACTGCTCGCTTGAGCTCTTCGAAGGCGCCACGGGTCTGAAGCTGGTTGATACCAATGGGCTGAAGGATGAGCTTCCGCCCATCACGACCTTCCTCAACAGGTTGCTCGCCCTCACCATCGAGCTGCAGAACGTCCTCTTCACGGCGTTCGAGCAGCTGCTGACCGCCCGTATCGAAGGCGCCATCACGTCCGGCACCTACGATATCGGGCTGGAAACGCTCTGCGCCGAAAGCTTTGTGGTCACCGACCGTCGCGCGATTTACGTTCATCCGGCGACGGGCGCCGAGACAAAGCTTCTCACGATTACCCAGCGCGAGCGCAATCGTCCCTTGAGCCTTGAGGACGCGCTGGGCCGTCTCGGGGATCATCGTGCCGTCCTGCTGCTCAACGAGCGCTCGGGCCGGCCCGCTCTGCAGATCCCTGCGCCGAGCGTCATGCTCGATGACGGCGAGATCGAGGCTCGTGTTCGCCTGATCCGCCCGATGGAGCAGCACTGCATTCCCCTGAAGATGATGGCGGAAAGCCATTGGCTCGAAGCCGAACGCGAGCGCTTCTCTGCCGCGTGGCTGGCGGAACTAGCAGTCATTCCAGAGTTCTCGGAAAGTACAATCCATATCGTGGCGGGCCTGCTGTTGCCGATCTGGAAGCGGCTTCCGAACGAGTCAACGCGGGTCTACTGCCTTCAGACCGACGCCGGCGAGAGAATCATCGGTCGGAAGGTTTCGGCGACCTGGGTCGCAAGCGTTCTTGCGGGCGATGCGCCCGAACTGGCTCCGGATGCAGCCTTTGCCGCGCTGGTCGAGGGGAAGACCGTCCTCGAACTCGCCGAAGGCCTCCAGCTTCGCCGGGTCCGTGTCATGGGCGCACACCGCATCGAGCTGTCCGGATTTAGCGATACGATGCGCGATCGCCTCAGAACCTACGGCCTCTTCGGCGAGATCATCTCCTGGAAGCTGCGTATGTTCGTGCCGCTCAATGCCAGCGGCATCGCAGTGCTGACAAAGGTCCTTGAGCACTACGCGATCGAGCGCGTCGCCGAACGGGAGGCCGCGTGATGAGTCGCGACGCCTCCGAACTGGCACAACGCCTCGCGCGCGAGGCCGAGGCGGTGTGCCGCCACTACCTCTCCAACGGGAAGCGAGAGGGGCGATACTGGCTCGTCGGCGACGTGCACAACATGCCGGGCCGTTCCATGTTCGTACGCCTCCAGGACTCGACGAAGGGACCAGCCGGCAAGTGGACTGATGCGGCGACCGGCGAGCATGGCGATCTCCTCGACATCATCCGCGAAAGTCTCGGACTTCGCGAGTTCCGCGAGGTCGCCGAGGAGGCGAGGCGGTTTCTGAAGCTGCCCCGCCCTGAACTTGAAATCGTCCCGAAAGTCACCCGTTCTGCTGCACCTGCCGGCTCGCAAGAGGCCGCACGGCGACTGTTTGCTATCTCGGGGCCGATCGAAGGCACCGTCGTTCAGACTTACTTGCAGCATCGCGGAATAGCGCACGTGCATCATGGCGGTAGCCTGCGCTTCCATCCGCGTTGCTACTACCGGCCAGAGGAGCACCTGCCGACCGAGACCTGGCCTGCGATGATCGCTCGCGTCACCGATCTCGATGGCAAAATCACCGGCGTGCACCGCACCTGGCTCGATCCGAACGGCTTTGACCGGGTGCGATTGGGCAAGGCCCCGATCGATACCCCACGACGAGCCATGGGCGATCTGCTCGGCAACGCCGTGCGTTTTGGTGCGGTCGACGACGACGTTCTTGTCGCCGGCGAAGGCATCGAGACCATGCTGTCGCTGCGCTACGTGCTTCCAACCTTGCCGATGGCTGCTGCACTGTCGGCCAACCATCTCGCAGCCATGGCACTGTCGTCGAGTTTGCGTCGGCTCTATATCGCGCGCGATGACGATGCAGCTGGAGACAATGTGCAAGCCGTTCTGCTGCAACGCGCCGAAGCTGCCGGCATCGAAGCGATCCCGTTATCGCCCCGCCTTGGCGACTTCAACGAGGACCTGCACGTCTTCGGCCTCGACACCCTCCGAGCAGCGATACGGATCCAGCTGGCACCGGAGGACGTCTCCCGCTTCTTGTTCTTGCCGGCCACTGTCGACTAGGCGCGGGCGGCTTCCATCAAAGTCGACAGCTCGCTCGCGCGACGGTCCAGTGCCAGAGAGGCGCGACCAGGGCCTTCTAGAGGGCGATCGGACGGCAAGCGGCTCGGGCCGGCAATGGCTGCGGCCAGCTATTTTCCGCCGCGCGCCAGCGAAAGGAAGCTCACATTATATATGGGTGCCAGCGCGCTTTGCATCGCGAAGCAAAATAGCCGGCCTCCACCATCCTCCGCTGGCGCTGCGGCCCTCCGCGTTGCTCCGGGTGCGGGCCCGTCCCGCCCGCCGTCTGGTGATCGCCACGAAGGCCGCGATGGACGCGGCCGATCCGGCAAAGGACACCTCCCTATGAGCGATCACGACGACATCGAACCGCCGCACGCCTCGTCTTCCACCGACATCGTCCTCAACGAATTGCAGCTCTTTGGCTACCGTCCCTTCGACGACCAGCCCGATCCCAGACCACTGCCCGAAGGAAAGATGATCGCGGCCGCAGTTGCCGACATATTCGATGCGCTGGTCGCCACGCTGAACGACACCCGGCTCGAGCCGGACCTGCCGGACCTGCTCTGGTCGACGGTCAACCTTTTCCACCGGGCAACAGACCGGATTGGTCGTCAGCTCGACGACAACGAACAGGCTCAGCGCAAGAGCCAGCGCGAGCAGAATGGCTCGGAGGTGCGATCGGTCGAACTCGAGCGCTTGACGGCAGAAGGCATCACACTGATCGAACGACGCAATTGCCTTGAGCTCTTTCGCGATCAGGCCATCGAACGCTTTCAGGTCCACACTGGCTCGGCCTGGCATCCTCGATCGGGATCGATCGTGAACCACCGCACGCTTACCGCGGCCATGATCGATTCCCGGGACTTTATCGCCGCCAAGCGCCGCACTGAGGCGGAGGTCATGTTGCCAGCCGGGCCGAAAATTGCACTCACCGGCGGCCTCGACTTCAACGACCACGTCCTGATCTGGGATCGCCTCGACAAGGTTCATGCCAAGCATTCCGACATGGTCCTGATCCACGGCGGCTCGCCGAAGGGTGCGGAACTCATTGCCTCGAAATGGGCGACCACTCGGAAGGTACCACAGATCGCATTCAAGCCGGACTGGACCAAGCACGCCAAGTCAGCACCGTTCAAGCGCAACGACGCCATGCTCGAACTGCTGCCCATCGGCGTCATGCATTTTCCGGGCACGGGGATCCAGGACAACCTCGCCGACAAGGCAAGGCGCCTCGGCATCGCCGTCTGGAAATTCGGCGCCTCGTAGGCGCCGACCTGCCATCTTCCACCACCGAGGCTGAGTTGCATCGCCGCAACTCCGCCTCGTTTCGATTGCATCCTCGAATTTGCGCCGCGGTGGTGGTGGAAGGCGCAACCATACCCCTTTGCATATGGAGCCACCACCATGCTCGCCCTCGGACTTCTTCTGAACATCGCTTGCATCGGCTTGTTCTGCTGGTTGATCGTCACGCTGGCGGTATACGCCTTGCCATTCTTTGTCGGTCTCAACGTCTTCATGCTTGCATTGCACGGCGGCGCCGGCCTCCTTGGAGCGCCGATTATCGGCATTGCCGCCGGCGGCATAACTCTTGCGATCGGTCAAACGGCCTTCGCAATGATACGCCCCGTGACCACCCGCGCCGTCATTGCCGCCCTGTTTACGTTTCCGGCGACACTTGCTGGCTATCAGGTCGTATTTGCGATGTCGCAAATCGGCGTGCCGTCATTGCTATGGCGCGAGATCTTCGCCTGTGTCGGCGCGGTCTTTATTGGTGGCTCGGCGTGGATGAGGTTGACCGTCTTCACCGAAACCCGCCCGCGCGATTCGGGCAGGTCGCTGGAGAGCGATGCTCAACCGGTTCTCACAGCCGCAGCGCATCAGCAATAATCTTGCGCCGCCTGTCGGTCGAACTGGTCAGCTCAAGCGGCGCACCGAACGCGGGTCCACGCATTTGAACGAGAGATAGTCGCGGCCTTCCCTGGAGCGCTTCGACGAGGTGGTATTGATCGCGTCCAGCGCACATAGATGCGGCGGCTGAAGCCGTTGTTTCGCGGTTGGCTTTGTGCCGACGACTACCGCTTTTGCCTTCCTTCGCTTCTTTTCCTACGCCCAATCGTTTCGACCTCTTGCCTGACTGAACCGAGACCCGCCATCTTCTCCCGGACTTGTGGTTCAGCACGCGACGCACGTGGCCTCTGTGATGGCTCGATCTGGCCGAAGATCGGCTGCGCCTCGATCGTCTGAGCCGCAACGCCGTCGCTCAAGACTTTCTTCCCCTGGGCTGAAGCCCATTCCTCGCGAGGCAAGAAAGTCTCTACGACGGCGTCCTCCGCTGCGCTGCGGCCCAAGCGGGTGCGTCGCCGATCGTCTTCTGCCTTCAGGTCGCCATCGAGGCCGCGGTGGTCGCGGGCTCGAAACACAACAGGAGAAGTAGCATGGCTAACATCGGTTCTTTCAAGAAGGTCGGCAACGATTTCCAGGGCGAGATCGTCACCCTCAGCCTGCAGGCCAAAGGCGTCCGCATCGTCGCAGAATCCAGCCCCTCCAACGACAAGGCTCCAAGCCACCGCATCTTCGTCGGCCGGGCCGATTATGCGAAGCGTGGCGTTATGCGGAGTGGTGGCGTCTGAGTGCAGGTTTTCCGCGGGTTTCGGGCTCGCCGCGCTCCACATAATCCCGAGGGAAGAGCCGCGACGGCTCGGCGGGCGAACCGTCGCGGTAGCGGTCGGTCAGCGTGACCAGACGAGGGTGTAGTCGGTCTCGCCCTTGAAGAGGTTGGCGTAGATCGGCGCCGGGAAGGACGGATCGTCGAGCTTGACCGAGTGGTACTCGGTGTTCTCCTTCGAGGTGCGGTGCCACGCGGCACCTATCTCGACGTTGCCCACCAGCACCCGCAGGTCCGGGGCCTTGTCGTTGGTGGATTCGTCGGCTGGGACGAGGCGCGCTTTGACGTTGAGCGAGAGGGTCTTGATGGTGCCGGCGAACACGCCGTCTTCGCCGCGGGTGAAGGTACCGATCTGGGCCATGATAATCTCCGTTTTCTGTTTCAAGCCCGCGACCATCGCGGCCTTGATGGCGATCCGAAGCCCCGGGACGGCCGACCCGCAGCCGTAAGGCCCGCAGCGCAGCGCAGGACGGCTGAAGGCAACTTGTTTGTCGCGCGAGGAAGCTGCGCAGCAGCGGGGAAAGAAGTTGCTGCAAGCGTTGCGGGGATCAGGCCGGGAAGCGCAGCGACCGCATCCCGGGGCGTGATCCGACATCAAAAGGTCCGCGTGTTCGCAGGCTGCGCACAGCAACGGAGATGATGGCCCAGTATACCAACACCACGGCGATGATGGCGCTGCCGCATCGTCAACGATCACGCACGGCTCAAGGCATTCGCTCGCCGGTTTGCGATCGAACGACAACTGCCGGAACTGGGTGGGCAATGCAAGCGAGCAAGGGCTGCACCGAGGATATCGACGGACCGCGACCACTCGGTGAAGCTCGGCTTTTTCACGCCGGCGGCGGCGATGTGTCCGCTAACAGAGAGGCGATCAACGCATCCGGCGCTCTGAACCGTCCGCGCCGCAGCTCCGGCGGAACGACCGCTTCAACCGCCTCCAGCTTTTCGGAGGGATCCATCCGCAGGTAGACCTCCGTGGTGCGGATATCGGCATGGCCCAGCCACAAGGCGACCTTTCGGATGTCGTGTGTGGCCTGCAACATGATCACCGCGCAACTGTGGCGCAGCTGATGAGGCGATATCGAACGGTTGCATAGGGACGGACACGTCTCGGCCGCCGCCCGAGCATGCTTCTCCAGCACGTACTCGAAGCCGGCCCGCGTCATCGGCGCTCCTTCGGCATTGACGAAGAGCTCGGGCACACGAACCGAGCCCCGCAGGGTCAACCACGCCCGCAGATCGGCTGCGGTTTCTTTCCAAAGCGGAAGACATCGCTCCTTGCGACCTTTGCCCAGGACCAGAAGGCTCGGCGGCCGCTGCAGGGATAGATTCGCCATCATGGCCCCAACCAGTTCCGAGACACGCAGTCCGGCCGCGAAGCAAAGATGCATCATCGCCCGATCGCGTACGCCCAGACGTGTCGTGAGGTCCGGCGCATTCAGGATCGCGCGCACCTCCACCATGACCAGGTGACGGATAAGCTTCTGATCGTGGCGCTTGACGGGGATGGCGTGGATCTGACCGATCTGCTCCAGAGCCGAAGGCACCTGGTATTCAACGTAGCGCATGAACGTCTTGATCGAGGCAAGGCGCAGATTGCGGGTGGCGGCTCCATTGCCGCGCTCGCGCTCGATGTGACCAAGAAAGTCCAGGATCAATGCCGCGTCGAGCTGTTCGATAAGAAGCTGCGAGGGTTTTGTCTGGATGCGCTTCGCCGCGAAGGCGAACAAGAGCCGGAAGCTGTAGGCATAAGCCTCGCAGCTATGCGGACTATAGCCCCGCTGACGGGGCATGTAGTCGCGCAGGAAGCCGGTGATCAGAGGAGCAAGGAGGGTCATATGGGCTCCCCCATGATCAACGTTTCGGCCGCGGCGGCGATGTCGGTCATCAGTTCCGGTGTCGCCTGTAGGTACCAGTAAGTGTGCTTGATATCGACGTGGCCCAGATAGGTCGCCAGCGCGACGAAGTGTCGGGCGACCGCGTCGCGCTCGGTGTTGCATTGCTCCAGAACATGCGTCGCGAAGCTATGGCGAAGGTCATGAATGCGCGGCCGCCGGGGCCGCTCCGGAGCAATATTCGCAAACCGCAGGACACAGCGGAATGTATAGTTCACCGTGCTGGAGGCGAGTCTCTTGCCCTTCGCCGAGGGGAACAGGTGATCGTCCGATCCCGCGACAAGGCGGCGCCTGTCGAGATAGCGGTCGAGAGCCTCCACCACGGTCGGGTGCAACGGCACGAGCCGGCTTTTGCCGAACTTGGTGTCGCGGATATGCAAGACACCGTCGGCCAGTAAGTCGTCGAACCGAAGGTCGAGCGCCTCGGATACGCGCAGCCCCGTGGCGGCGATCAATCCGAACAGCATCACATAGAGCTGCCGACGTAAGGGGTTGGGCTTTTGCCGGCGGAGTTGGCCGGCGCCCTCAAGGATCCGAGTCAATTCATCCGGCGTGTAGATATAGGGAACGGGCCGCGATGCGCGTTCGGCAAAGAGAATGACCGGCACCTCATGAGCGGTATTCTCGGCCCGCAAAAAGCGCGCGAACCGCACCACGTCACCGAGGCGGCGATGCCGGGTGCACCGAGTTGGCGCCATCGTCGCCCATTCCAGCGCTGTGGCGGCGCTGACATAACTCTCGCCCTTTTCCGTCGCAAAGCGCGCAAAGGATTGAAGGTGTCGCGACGGCTTTCGGAGCTTGAAGCCAAGAGTCCGGCGAAGCTCGATGTAACGTTCCGCGTCATCGCTCAGCATGGCAGCCTCCCGATCCAGGGCTGCGTGATCTCCGACAAGAGGGCGAAGTCCACCTTGGCGTAGTGCATCGTCATTGCCGGCGATCGGTGACGCAGGACGGCGCCGACGCCTGTCAAACTGACGCCATGCCGAAGCATCGTCGTGGCTGCGGAATGGCGCAACACATGGGCTCCTTGATGGGCACTTTTGATCCCGGCTCGGAGCAGCGTGCGACGCACGATGCATTTGATGGCGATGCGGGTCAGCGGTCGAACCGGGGCGGCTTCGGTGATGAACAAACGGGGCGTCGACAACGGTGGCCTGACTCGCTCGATGTAGGCAATCATCGCATCGCCGACCTCCTGGGTCAGCGGAAGCCACTCCTCGCGTCTGGATTTGCCGGCGACGGTAATGCGCCCATTCCGCCAGTCGACGTCGGCCAATTTCAGATCGGCCACCTCGCTGGCCCGTAACCCGAGACGGGCAAGCAGCAGAACGATCGCCTTGTCGCGCAACCGCCCTTCGCCCTCGCAAGCTGCGATGGCGCGGGCGATATCGTCTGCGGCAAGGAATCTCGGAACCGACGCCAATTGCCAGTTGGCGAAGCCGGGGACGGCATAATCGCGTCCTACCGGGCTTTGTCCAGTCGCCACCAGGAAGCGGAGGAACGCCCGTGTTGCAGCGGCAATCGATTTAGCGCGCCCGCGGCTGTGCGGCTTGGCACGTTCAAGGACAAAGGCTCGGATTGCATGGGCGGTAAAGGCTGTTGGATTGTCGCCGAGCGCTTCGAGAAGATCGACCAGGGTCGACTGATAGGTATCGAGCGTTGAGTTGACCACACCACGCTGGTCGCGCATCCAGCGCCGGAATGCCGCAAGGAGCGGCCAGATCTCTGTCGGCGATGGCGGTGGTGCCGATCTGGGAAGGGTTTCTCGATCTTGAAGATAGCGGATGAACAGCCGACCTGCGCCGGCGTAGGCGCGGATGCTCTTCTTCCCTTTGAAGGCAGCCGCGGATGCAGTGAGCCCGTCCAAAACATTGTCGAGCGCAAAACCCGCCGCATGCATCCAGTCGGTCCAGCCTGCGAGTAGTCTCACCTTCTCTTCAATGGTGCTCGGCGTGTATCCATGGTCTTGAAGCCAGTTCTCGAAGCCATCGACATACGGTTTCGCAAAGTGCAGCCGACTCTCTACGCTGTTCCAATGCTTGCGTTTCTGCTTCGACATGATTGCCTCCTTTGTTGCTTGGAGGCCACAGCATGCGGCGTTCTGCGACGGTCCGAGCGCTTGGCGTCACGACAAGGCCGTCTGTCCACAGAAGATCGGGGCTGTTTGGACCGAGTCGGCGCACCTCACTCGGCGGCGTCATTTTGTCCTGCGCGTGCCGCATTCTCGCTGTTGCTGCCAGCGCGCATAGGCCGGTTCTTCGCGTTCTTACGGGTGAGGCTTAATGGCGCTCAATTGCACCGGGAGAGCGGAATGCTGCCGTGACGCCGCCGTCATTGCCGCAGTTGTGAAGTGCCTTTGAGCCGATGCTCTCCTGTGGGGCTGCTTCCGCCTAAACCATAGCGGCCTTTTGCTGGCAGATCACGCGCCACAATACGCTCGCTGCGCTCGCCGACCTTTACCCGCAATGGCTCGTTCGCGATCTTCTTCCCCTGCCGCCAAGCGGCGGCATTCCTCGCGAGGCAACAAGATCGCTCAGCCCGCCATCCTCCGCTTCGCTGCGGGCCAAGGCTGCGGGCCGGTCGTTGCGGCGCTCAAAGATCGCCATCAAGGCCGCGATGGTCGCGGGCTTGGATACAACAACAGGAGATCACCATGGCTCAGATTGGCACCTTCACCCGCGCCGAAGATGGATCCTACAGCGGCACCATCAAGACGCTCTCGCTCAACATCAAGGCGCGCTTCCTTCCGGCCGAACCGTCCGAGAACGAGAAGGCTCCGAGCCTGCGCGTGATGGCCGGCAACGTCGAGATAGGTGCCGCGTGGCAGCGGACCTCCAAGGAGAACACCGTCTATCATTCGGTGAAGCTCGACGACCCGTCCTTCTCAGCGCCGATCTACGCCAACCTCGTCGCGGTCGATGACGGCTACGCGCTGGTCTGGTCGCGCTGACCCGCAAGCTTGCGGCGCCTCGCCCTGCGCGAGGCGCCGCTGCTTCTCTCACGATATTATGCGGAGCGCGGCGGTCCCGAAACCCGCGGAAAACCTGCACTCAGACGCCACCACTCCGCATAACGCCACGCTTCGCATAATCGGCCTTATGTGGTGCACCACATAACACCGAGATCGGCGCCGCCTGGTCGAAGCGCTCCGAGGAAGGTCGCGACTATCTCTCGCTCAAGCTCGACGATCCCTCCTTCAACGCACCGATCTACGCCAACCTGTTCGACGACGAGGGTGGCGAAGGCTACACCCTGCTGTGGTCGCGGCCGCGGAAGAACGGCGAGTAAGTCTCGCCGCGAGGCCCCGCCCGAGCGAATCGGGCGGGGCTTCGACGAATCTTCCCCCAACGCGCCGCCCCCTTACAGACGACCGTATCGTCGTCATAAACCCGCAAAAACGGGCTAGACACGGGACCAAGGCGACTATTATAGTCGTTTCCATAGCGCTTGATCGGCTTGCTGTGGATGTGATCATGCATGATCACATCCCGCCAAGTGCGGGCCGCACGCGCGCTTCTCGGTTGGACACAAGAGACGCTCGCTGACAAGGCCTTGGTCGCGTTAACGGCGCTGAAGCGCTTCGAGTCCGAGAACGGACTTCAGGTGCGCGAGGATACGCGCGACCGCGTTCGCGCTGCCCTTGAAACATCTGGAATCATGTTCCTGGTCTCGGAGCGCGGCGAGGGAGTAATGCTGGTGAGCAATCGGGGAGACACTCGCAAGCCAATTCGGAAGCGGCCTTAGACAGATCGTAGAGAGCAACGCTCGGGAATTCTGCTGACAGCGGCAAAAGAAGGGCTACAATCGGTCCGCATTTTGTTTTCTGGCAAGTTAGAATTATTCGTTCTATGATTTTCTCATGAAGAAACCACCTCGAGATCCAGACGTCGCCGACGCTGCGCCCACGGATCCCGTGCTCACTGTCTATGACGAAGAGCACGTCATAACTTATTTGCGCATACTTGATGCAGACGCGGAGGGAGCCGACTGGCGGGAGGTGGCGCAAATCGTGCTGCACATCAACCCAGACCTCGAGCATGATCGCGCGAAACGTGCTTTTGACACGCACCTGACCCGCGCGAAATGGATGACTGAGCACGGTTATCGACATTTGCTGCGCGGCGGAGCGTCGAATCCAAATCTTTAGCTCTGATTTTCATTTTCAGTAGCAAAACTTTCTACGGCTTGGACCGATCGATCCGCTGCATCACGCGATGCGCGATCTGGGGCTTCCTGCAACCATGACTGCTCAGGATTATCGCGCCGCAATTTTGCAGTGCGACGGGGACGCGTATGTCGAAGTTCAACTGGAGGTCGTCGGATGACTACTATAACCGCGTTGAAGAGGGGCTTCTGACTGGCCTTGCCTGGGAGTGTCTGCGCCGCAACCCCGATTTCCAAAGCGATTGCCGAGCTCGTCCGCCCTCGGCCGGCATCCGACATCATTGGGGGTTAGTTTTTCGTAGCTGATCCCGCTCGACCTTTCTTTGAACAAACAATCTTCTGGGCGCCCGAGGTTCTTCCGACGGTCATCCCAGTAAGACCCGTTGAGTTGTCGCCCGGCGTGGATTCCCACGTCAGTCTCGATCTCAAAGATCTCAATGAAGCTCAGCTGCGAGAAGGCCCTGATGGCTGGCACGCTGTGCTGCATCTGCACGGTATCGAGCACCGCGTGTGGTTGAAAGAGGCGCCCATCATCGCCGCGACCTATCGTGTCGAAATTTCGTTCGATCAAGACTACGAGTATCGAGCAGATGCTGGCCGCCGCCTGTTTCGGGCACTTAATGGCAAACCGGTTGGGAAGCCTCTCCATGCGCTTTCTGCTGCTCAGCGGCGCCGAATGACGCTGGCTCTGCGCGTGCTAGACGGACGAATGGACGGAGCCACGTACCGGGAAATTGCCGAAGTCCTGTATGGCCCCCAACGGATTTCCGAACGCGACTGGAAAACCCATGATCTACGCAATCGGATCATCCGCTTGGCTCAGAGCGGCTTTGCGCTGATGCGTGGCGGCTATCGCAGAATACTGCGTCCGCCGTCCCGAAAAAAATAGGAGTATGCTGGGGGTATCGAAATTAGCCCCCCTTAACTTCGGCATCCCCCTTCGCGGATCGACTCCGCCAATGTGCTCGTGGATGCGCGACCTACGCCGGTTGCGCGCCAATGCACACGGAGTCTCCCAAATGTCCGATCCCGGCGCCGGCATACCGCAGCGATACTTGCGGACGGCCGAAGCAGCACGATTTCTCAGCCTTTCCGGCCGAACGCTCGAAAAGCACCGGACCTATGGCACCGGTCCCGCGTACCGCAAGATTGGCGGACGGGTGGTCTATGCGCTCGACGATCTCAAGGCCTGGGCCGACCGTGGCACCAAGTCATCAACCAGCGATCCCGGGGCCGGGACCGTTCTGCCTGCGAAACGCCATCCGCCTGCGCCGTATGCCGGAAAGGAGCGCCGCTGACGATGTCGGACAATCAATTCACTCCGCATCGGCGCCGACGTTCTGAACGGGATCAACTCGAATTGTTTCGAGCGCTGCCCGGCGATTTGGCTGCACGCGATGCGCAAGACCTCATGGCATATCCGTTCTTCTCGCTGGCGAAGACCAAACGCATTGTGCCGATCGACTTTCGTGCCGGCACCATCACAATCCGTGTCGAAGCCGTTGCCGAGCATGGCATGGCAACGATTTGGGACGCGGACGTTCTGATCTGGGCTGCGTCTCAGATTGTTGAGGCGCGTGACGGAGGTTTGAAGACCTCGCGCCTGATGGCGACCACGCCATATGAGATTTTGACCTTCATTGGCCGCAGCACCAGCATTCGCGACTATGACCGCCTCAAGGCTGCGCTCGACAGGTTACAGGCGACGACCGTCATGACGTCGATTCGACAACCGACAGAGCGTCGACGGCATCGCTTTTCCTGGATCAACGAATGGAAGGAAACGTCCGACACGCACGGGAAGCCCCGCGGACTTGAGCTGATCCTGCCGGATTGGTTCTACTCAGGTGTTTTGAACGATGCGCTCGTCCTGACAATCGACCGCAGATATTTTGATCTGACAGGCGGCCTCGAGCGTTGGCTTTATCGCCTCGTCCGCAAGCACGGCGGTCGTCAGAACGGCGGTTGGAGCTTCGAAATTGTGCATCTCCACGCCAAGTCGGGCAGCTTATCTCCCGTCAAACACTTCGCTTACGACCTGCGCCAGATCGTCCGTCGGCAAACACTGCCGGGCTACGAGCTCGTCATTACACAAGATCCGACCGGTGCAGAGCGTCTGAATTTTGCGCCAACCCTCATCGATCCGTTTGAAGCGCGCCTGCGACGACGCGGCCTCATTCCTGACGCGGGGGACAAGCTGTGAATTCTCTCGTGCTATCGGGGACCAGAATTATCGTGCCATCGGGGACCGGATCCTCGTGCTATCGGGGACCGAAATCGCGCTTAAACCTTTGGTGCGCGGCATGTTTCTCCTCCCGTAACTCTACTAACAGGGAATCCTTCGGATTCCCTCTAACGGACCACATCCGTTCAGCGCCGGCGACACGGCTCCCGTCGAGCGCCCACCTTTCCTTCCCGGAAAGGCGAAGAGCGTTTGGGCTGCGTCTAGTCGCGCAGACTCAATCCGATCCATCACCTCGAGGTGTGTCATGAGCGAACTCACGACAGTTGAGATCCTGTGGGTCGAAAAGCGCATTGAGAACCGGATTCGGTTCGGTCGTCACGCCTCCGAGCGCATCCTCGACCATAGTCGTCGCGTATTGTCTTTCGAACCAGGCAGCATCTTCGCGTTCGTACGTTGGTCGTCAAACGACTTCGGAACAGTTCTGTCTCGCATCGACATCCTGCGTGCGGTCATGCCCGGGCAACGCTACGCGACCGTTCCATGGGTAAGCCCTGGCGGCGAAATCTTGCTGCGCCTGTCTGGCTGGCCGAAAGTCGAGCGAGTGCTGCAATTGGTCGATGCTGTCGAGGCTCTCGACATCGATCCCGCAGACGCAGCACCAGACTACTGGCACCACGTCCACAACCGTTTGTCGGTCAACGAGACGCCCAAGCCATACACCCGATCGCGACACCAGGCTTGGCTCCATCGCCGGAGAATAACCTCATGAGCGCACGCTGCCCAACGATCTTGAGCACATTCGGAGCCGTAGCTCTCCTGCTTTCAACGCTTGGTGAGACGTCGCCCCGTTATATTTGGAACGCATCAAGCAGCGTGCCGATCGGTCTCTATCGGATTCAGTCGGCCGGCCCGCTGACTGTCACTGAACTCGTCGCCATTCGTCCGCCCGACATGCTTGCCGCATTCCTCGATCTGAACGGCTACTTGCCCGTGGGCGTTCCCATGCTCAAACGCGTCCTTGCCCTTCCCGGGCAGACCGTATGCCGGACCGGACCGTTGATCGTCGTCGACGGCATTGAGATTGGGCAGGCTCGCGAGCGCGACGGTCGCAATCGCCCCTTGCCCACCTGGCAGGGATGCCGCGTACTCGACGAGGGGCAAATCTTTCTGATGAACTGGCAATCGGAAGACTCGCTCGATAGCCGGTACTTTGGACCGCTACCCATCTCCGCGGTCATTGGACAGGCCGTACCTCTGTGGACCGCGGAGGAGTAGACATGCACGCCGTTTGCTTCCGATCCACCGTCTGCGGCTCCGCTGATACACCGTCCGACCTTCCGTCCCGGCCTGCTCAACAGGCCCTGGACTCGCCTTTTTCAGCATTTCCTCCGCTTTCGCCAATGCTCCGCGTCCTCGTTGCGCTACTAGCGTTCGCGATAGCGCTTCTACAGTCAGCCCTGTGCGACACAGCGTTCGCCGCGGATACGCCGCGTTCCGAACCGGCATCTCAGTACACTGAATTCATCACCGAAGCGGCACAGCGCTTCGCCATCTCGGAGCGATGGATTCGCGCCGTGATGAAGATCGAGAGCGGGGGTGAACGACGTGCAACGTCGCCTCGCGGCGCACTAGGCCTGATGCAACTCATGCCCGGCACTTGGGTCGAGCTCAGCGCCCGCTATCGTCTCGGTCTGGATCCGTTTGACGCCCGCGACAACATACTGGCAGGCGCCGCCTACCTCAAGGAGCTGCAGGATCGCTTTGGATCGGCGGGTTTCCTTGCTGCCTATCACGCCGGTCCGGCGCGGTACGAACAACACCTGGCGACGGGTCGGCCGCTTCCTCCGGAAACTACGGCCTACGTTGCGGCGGTCACACCATTGCTGGACAACGAGCAGCGTGAACATGCCGCAGCTGACGGCAGGCGTGCACTTCCTTGGCGGGAGGCTCCCCTGTTTGTTGACCGGATAGGCGCACCGTGACGGACATTCGGTTTGCATTCGAAACGCTGCAACACGATCGTGATGTTGAGACTTTCGGGTTTGGTGCTGAGGGAGCCTGGCTCGCACGGCAAGGGTTCGCGGAGGGGTGCGATCTTTACGGGCTGCCGGCGTACGGGCGATGCCTTCGGCCCGCGCTCTACTCGTCGCTTCGCTCCTCACCGAGCCACCCTACGGGTGTCTCGGCCCTCCGGGTAACGATCGCTATCGCAAGCGCTCGCTTCGCTCGCACCGCATCTTGTCGCAAATCGCCGCGCGTACCGAGACACTGTTGGCCTGGAAGTTGGGCGCTCGGAACCAGCGACAGAGGAGGGCAGGATAAAAGCCGCAAGGTGCGGCCGGTCGGTCGGTTGGGAAATGTTAGCAAATTCAAGCATGCGCTAAACATTGCGAGGGTACCGCGCAATTTGTCATTCGCGATAGGCCATTGTTCTTTCTCAGTTTTCGACACCTTGCGGCGGGCACAATGAGCCGCAACGACGATTTCCGCATCCGTCCAGGCCGTATCCGCTCGACCCGCGCGCCCAAAGCAAAGTCGTTTCTCGCGCAGGCCCTCAAAGCCGCTCAGAAAGCAGGCGGTCTCCCAGGCGGCCGAGCCAAGAGAGGCGGCTCGTTCGGTCGCGGCCGGGCGGCGAGCCTTGCCGCAGCGCGGCTCCTCAACAACCGCGCTCGCGGCGCTATGGTCAAGGCGCGTGTGGTACGCCGGATGCGCTCGCCCGGAGCACTGCGAGCCCATATCGGTTATCTCAAGCGCGACGGCGTCACCCGCGACGGATCGCCGGGTAAACTCTTTGATGCTGCTGGCGATGATGCGGATGGCCGGGCTTTTGTGGAGCGATGCGACGGGGACCGGCATCATTTCCGGTTCATCGTTTCGCCGGATGATGCCGACGAACTGGAAAGCTTGCGGAGTTGTACCCGCGAACTGATGGACCAGGCATCGCGCGATCTCGGTACGCGGCTAGACTGGGTCGCCGTCGATCATTGGAATACCGAACACCCCCATATTCATATCCTCGTGCGAGGCCGCACTGATGATGGTTCAGATCTCGTCATCAGCCGCGATTACATCGGGATCGGCTTGCGGGCGCGTGCCGGAGATCTTGTTACCCGGGAACTCGGCCCGCGATCGGAGCTCGAGATCCGGCGCGGCCTTGAAGCGGAGGTCACAAGCGAACGCTGGACCAAGCTTGATCGGGTGTTGGGCCGGGAAGCGGGAACGGCGGAAGGGGTTATCGATCTTCGGCCAGGAGGCGATGGCGGACGCGATCCGCTGCGGGAGATTCGGATCGGCCGCATGCGGACCCTCGAGCGGCTCGGGCTTGCGGAGCCGGCCGGTCCCGCGCGCTGGGTTCTGGCCGCCGACGCGGAACAGCGCTTGCGGGCGCTTGGGGAACGCGGCGATATCATTAAGCGGCTGCACAAGACTCTTACCAAGGACGGCGTATCTCGCGCGCCATCAGCCTGGGCGCTTGAGGGCGAAGCCCACGGCGAACCCGTGATCGGCCGTCTCATCGCCCGCGGGCTTGATGACGAGTTGAGGGGAACCGCGTTCGCTGTTGTCGACGGAGTTGACGGGCGTGTGCATCATCTCAAACTCCCCGACCTCGATACGGCCGGCGACGGTCCGATCGGCGGCATTGTGGAGTTGCGCCGGTTTGAGGATGCGAAAGGCCGCCAACGCATTGCGCTTGCCGTCCGCTCGGACTTCAATCTCGACCAGCAAGTAGCGGCGGACGGGGCGACCTGGCTCGACCGGCGCTTGGTTGCCCGCGAACCCGCCGATCTCTCGCACTCTGGATTCGGCGCCGAAGTCCGCACCGCGCTTGATCGGCGGATCGACGTGTTGGCGGAGAGGGGTCTGGTCCGCCGCGATGGAGACAAGGTTGTTGTCGGCCGCAATCTGATCGGGACCTTGCGCAACCGAGAACTCGACAGCGTGGGTCGGCGCTTGGCGGAGGAAACGGGGTTGGCGCATATGCCGGCTGAGTCCGGCGAGGCCGTTTCAGGGGTCTATCGCCGAAGACTGTCGCTGGCCTCCGGCCGGTTTGCGATGATCGACAACGGCCTGGGCTTCCAACTCGTGCCCTGGATACCGTCCCTTGAGCGTGAACTTGGCAAGCATGTAAACGGCATCGCCGGTCCCGGCGGCGTCGACTGGAGTTTTGGACGCAAGCGCGACCTTTCCCTTTGACCGACCGATCTCTGCGCCAGGATGCGAGCGCCTGCTACACGAAGAATATGATCGTTGCACGGGTCCGAATTGCGGAGCATGTGCCCTCCCATGTCCGCGACCAAAATTCTCTGGGGGCAGTTATTTCTCGTCTCCATCGTCGTGCTTGTATTCCTCTGGGGTGCCACCGAGTGGACGGCCTGGCGTCTCGCCTTCCAGCCGCAACTCGGCCCAGCCTGGTTCACGGTTGGGCACTGGCCAGTGTATCAGCCGGTTGCGTTTTTCATCTGGTGGTTCCAGTTCGACGCCTACGCGCCCAGAATATTCATCGAGGGCGCCTGCATTGCCGCAGGCGGCGGATTCTCTGCTGTCATCATCGCCATCGCGCTGTCGGTCTGGCGCGCGAGGGAAGCCCAACAGGTCACGACATACGGCTCGGCGCGCTGGGCCGATACACGGGAGGTCAAGAGAGCCGGCCTTTTGGGACATGACGGGGTTGTGCTCGGCCGCTTCGATGGCAGATATCTCCGACACGCCGGCCCCGAGCACGTCCTGTGCTTTGCGCCGACCCGTTCGGGCAAGGGCGTAGGTCTGGTCATTCCGACGCTCCTGACTTGGCCGTTCTCGACGATCGTCCACGATATCAAGGGCGAAAACTTTCAGTTGACCTCCGGTTGGCGGGCCCGCTTTGGACCGGTGCTGCTGTTCGATCCGACCAATCAAGCGAGCGCGACCTATAATCCGCTCCTTGAGATCCGCAAGGGCGACTGCGAGGTCCGGGACGCCCAAAATATCGCCGACATTCTCGTCGATCCCGAAGGCGCGCTCGAGCGCCGGAACCATTGGGAGAAAACCAGTCACTCCCTGCTCGTTGGCGCAATCCTGCATGTTCTCTATGCGGAAGCCGACAAGACGCTCGCCGGCGTCGCCAACTTCCTGTCCGACCCGTTGCGCCCCATCGAGACGACGCTGAATGCAATGCTGGCGACACCGCATCTCGGAGAGCGCGTCCATCCCGTGGTGGCTTCGGCGGCACGGGAACTTCTCAACAAGAGCGAGAACGAGCGCTCCGGGGTGCTGTCGACCACGATGAGTTTCTTGGGGTTATATCGCGATCCCGTTGTCGCCAAGGTCACGGGACGGAGCGATTGGCGCATTCGCGATCTCGTCGACGGGTCCCGTCCCATCTCGCTCTACCTGGTGGTGCCGCCATCCGACATCGCCCGCACGAAGCCCCTCATGAGACTGGTCCTGAACCAGATAGGGCGGCGACTGACAGAGAGCCTGAACGTCGACGGAAAGCGACAAAAGTTGCTCCTGATGCTCGATGAGTTCGCTGCCCTCGGACGACTCGACTTCTTTGAAAGCCAGTTGGCATTCATGGCAGGTTATGGAATCCGCAGCTTCCTGATTACTCAGAGCCTCAACCAGCTTGAACGCGCATATGGGCCAAACCACGCGATCCTCGACAACTGCCACATCCGCATCGCGTTCTCGACCAACGACGAGCGCACGGCCAAGCGGGTATCCGACGCGCTTGGGACCGCGACCGAAATGCGTGCGATGAAGAACTATGCCGGGCATCGCTTGAGTCCGTGGCTTGGGCATCTCATGGTCAGCCGTCAGGAAACATCCCGGCCGTTACTTACGCCCGGGGAAGTCATGCAGCTCCCGCAAAACGATGCGATCGTGATGATCTCGGGGGTGCATCCGGTGCGCGCCAACAAGGTGCGATACTACGAGGATGCACAGCTTAAGAGTCGGATCATGAAGCCGTCCCACGGTAGCTCGCTCGCTTTGGTCGCGCAGCCGGACGATTGGTCCGGCCGGACGAAAATTGCGCCTTCATTCGAACTGCTAGGGAAAGCGAAGCGGAGAGGCAATATTCCCGAAGGGGGCATTCGCCGCGAGCCGGAACTGCCGCAACACGAGGATGTCGTGATCAGCGCACCGCTTGTCGAGAACGAATTTGATGCTGATCCGGATGATGGCGACGCCGATGCCGTGCAAGCGAGGACTCTGAGCCGTTCAATGCAGGGTGTTGCGCGTTCCGTCAGTATCGATCCGGACGATCCGATGGATCTCTAGGCTCGTCGACATGAAAAAGACCCAACTCAGCATCTACCTTGATCCTGAAACGTATGCCAGCCTTGAGGCCTTCGCAAAGCGTCAGGGCAAGCCCAAATCGCTGATTGCGGAAGCTGCGATCGCGTCGTTTCTTTCTCCCGACGACGCCGACCGCCGAGAAGCCGCCATCGCGAAGCGGCTAGACCGGATCGTGCGATTGCTTGAACGGCTTGAGCGCAACGATACAGTCTCACTCGAGACGACCGCGCTGTTCATCCGCTTTTGGCTAACGTCGACGCCGGCGCTGCCGGAGCATTCAAGCGCTGCGGCGCGCGCGAAAGGCGCTGAACGCTACGATCGTTTTGTCGAAGCGCTCGGGCGGCGGCTATCCAGCGGATCGACCATGCTCAAGGAAGTGAGCGCCGATTCCCAGGATCTCGAAATCGCGCTCCGAAGCAAAGGCGACGCCGAGGGGAATTGATCGACCCGCCAATCCCTTCTTTCGCTACGCCAGAGTACGATCGAGGTCGTCGAAGGTTGCGACCTCCATGTTGCTGCTCTTCTGTACTCTCCATCGGAATCAATCACCCCATGGCAAACCTTTGCGATCGTCGTCGCGGTGCCGATCGGTGCGCCTGAGCACGGAGAAGAGCGAAATGCAGTTCGACGGTGAAGTCGATCTAGAAGCAGCGGGCCGAGCCGCGGGGCCCGCGCCATCGCTTCGCAAACGCATTTCCTCGGGAACGCGCAAAGTGACTATCCGGCTCAGCGAGAATATTCATTCGCAACTCGAAGCTGCGACCGAACGTCCAGGCGTGGGCAAAAGCATGGTCGTGGAGGCGGCGCTAGCGCAGTTCATGAACCCGCAGCCATCCGTCGAAAATGCAGCGCAGAAAAGCTTTGAAGCTATCCATGCCCGATTTGATTCTCTGGAGCGCGATTTGCGAACAATCGCAGAGACGGTCGCGCTGCATGCGCGATATCACCTCGCAGTGATGCCACCTCTGCCTCAACAGCAACAGCATGAAGCCTGCCAGCTCGGTGATGAGCGCTTCAAGGTCTTGGCAGAGCAAGTCGATCGGCGTGTCCGGCAAAGCCGTCCGCTTTTGCAGGAGACGATCGATCGTCTCAACGCCACGCCCAACCAACCTGAATCCATAGTCGGCCGGCAAGGACAGCGCGGTCCCGAGCCGGCGCAGATTCGCCGGGACATTGGTTCGAACGCAGATATCGGCCACGAAATGCCCGCTGCCGCCGGGGAGGGCGGCAGCAATCCCAACTTTCGACACCTGCCGAACTCGTTTTGCTGACCGACTTGAACTTGCTGAGGTAAAAGACCCGTACGCCAAACGACCGGCGAATGGGCCGCCGCATACAGTTGAACAGCAGGATCGCGGCGACCGCCACCCCAAAGGTTGGCGCCTGGTCCTTGCCGTCTTCCTGCCATTTGCCGCTGGCTACTATCTCTCTTTCCTCTTCCGAACAATCAATGCCGCAATCTCTCCGACCCTGGCTTCCGAATTTGGGCTAGATGCCGCGAAGATCGGGCTGTTGGCATCGGTGTACTTCCTCGTCTTCGCAGGCGCCCAAATACCCATTGGCGTTCTTCTCGACCGCTTTGGCCCGAGACGCGTCCAAGGCGTGTTGCTGGTTATGGCCGCTGGCGGGACCTCTCTGTTTGGTACCGCGACGGGGTTTTCGGAATTGCTTGCTGGCCGTGCCTTGATAGGACTTGGTGTTGCAGCCTCATTGATGGCAGGGCTCAAGGCGATTGTGATCTGGTTTCCAAAGGAACGTATTGCGCTCGTCAACGGCTGCATGATCATGCTGGGGTCGCTTGGCGCAGTCACCGCAACGGCACCAACTGATTGGATGCTGGAGTGGGTCGGTTGGCGCAGCCTCTTCGAATTGCTGACGTTGGCAACGGTGACATTCGCCGGCGTGGTTTATTTCACGGTGCCGGAAAAAGCTGCTGCCTCTGCAGGCTCCACCACCTTCCGTCGGCAGCTTACGGTATGGTCTGTCTTTGCTGATGCTCGGTTCCTAAGACTTGCTCCGCTTTCTGCTGCCTGTATCGGCTCATCTTGGGCTCTTCAGTCGCTATGGGCTGCGCCTTGGCTTACGGATGTCGAAGGGTTGGATCGGCCAAGTCTCATAAAGCAGCTGCTTATCATGGCCCTTGGGCTGAGTTTCGGAGCTTTGGTGCTGGGTGTAATAGCCGATCGACTGCGCAAACGCGGCGTAACGGCCGACGTACTGGTGGCAGTCCTGGGAGGGCTATTCATTGCGGCTGAATTTGCACTTGTACTCCGCGTACCGCTGCCATCACTGCTGCCCTGGTGTATCGTGTCAGTTACCGGAGCGGCAACGGTCCTCAGCTATGCGATGATCGCGGAGTACTTTCCGCAGGAACTTGCCGCGCGTGCGAACGGCGCCTTGAACCTTGTGCATTTCGGTTGGGCGTTCGCGATCCAATATGGGGTGGGGCTCGTCGTCGGACAATGGTTGCCTCAGGACGGTCACTATCCGGTTGTGGCGTACCAAGTGGCGTTTGGTCTCAGTGCGGCCTTTCAAGCTGTCGCATTACTCTGGTTCGCCGGGCCTTGGATCCGAAATTTGAGCATGAATCTGTACGCTTGGTTTGCGCGTCCGCGTACAGATCGCGAAATAGCATTTGTTGCGATTCCGATCCAGGGCGCGATGTTCGATACTCACGAGGCGACAGAATGGTGATCAAGTAGCGAACAGTAATCTCTAACTCCTTCGGCGCATTTGCGCCATTTTCACCTTTCGCAGGCTTCGGCGGAAAAGTGGTCCGAGTGAGAATAGATCGCTGTCGTGCCTCTGACGCCCCCCAAAAGAGCGTCGGCATCATTCACACGGGACGATTCTCAGGAAGTATCATCCACCCATTTGAAGCACCTCTGGGTTGATGCTTGCCTCAGTCTTCTGCGAGGAACAGGAATCCGCGACAAACGACTCATCCCGACATTTCCTTTTCTGCGCCAGGCTACGACCGCCCTACGTCAGTTGTTGCGTTGAGCCGGGCTCTGGCATTTCTAGTCAACCCACTGAGAGCGCTTGAGGCGACCTCAGTTGGGGGGCAGCGGTGGCAATCCATTCCTATCAGTCCGAGGCGATCTCTCGCGGGGCGCGAATGCTGCGCACTGCGCTTGTCCCCGCTATCGCGCGTTTCCTCGAAGATGAGTCGGTTGTCGAGGTGATGCTCAACCCCGACGGCCGGTTGTGGATTGACCGGCTGTCGAGTGGTCTGATGGATACGGGTGAAACCCTGTCCGCTTCCGACGGCGAGCGCATCGTACGGCTGGTCGCCCATCATGTGGGTGCCGAAGTCCATGCCGGCGCGCCCCGAGTGTCGGCCGAACTGCCAGAGACCGGCGAACGCTTCGAAGGTCTATTGCCTCCGGTCGTCGCTGCTCCGGCATTTGCAATCCGCAAGCCGGCCGTTGCTGTGTTCACCCTCGACGACTATGTCGCGGCGGGAATCATGACGCCGAAGCAGGCTGTAGAACTGCGACAAGCTGTTAGCTCACGCAAGAACATCCTGGTCGCCGGCGGAACGTCAACCGGAAAAACCACCCTCACAAACGCCTTGCTCGCGGAAATCGCGAAAACGTCGGATCGCGTCGTCCTTATCGAAGACACCAGAGAACTCCAGTGCAAGGCGCCGAATGTTGTGGCCCTGCGAACACGGGATGGCGTGGTCTCGCTTTCGGATCTTGTCCGCTCATCTCTTCGTCTCCGTCCCGATCGCATCCCGATCGGCGAGGTGCGCGGGGCAGAGGCTCTCGACCTGCTTAAGGCTTGGGGCACGGGCCATCCCGGAGGAATCGGTACCATCCACGCAGGCAGCGCGCTCGGAGCTTTACGTCGGCTCGAGCAACTCATTCAGGAGGCCGTCATCACGGTGCCGCGCGCTCTGATCGCCGAGACCGTGAACGTCATAGCCGTTCTCAATGGTCGTGGCGCCGATCGCCGTCTTTCCGAACTTGCTCACGTCACCGGGCTCGGGACGTCGGGTGACTACAGCCTTTCAGCATTAGGAGACCAACCATGAACCACCGATTACCTCTCGGCCGCAGTGCCGTTTCGAGCGCGACATTTGCGATATTCTGCCTGCTTTCTGGGCCGGCCTGGTCCGCGGGCTCGAATATGCCATGGGAGCAGCCGCTCAACCAGATCCTGCAGTCGGTCGAGGGGCCGGTCGCCAAGATCGTCGCCGTTATCATCATCATCGTGACCGGGCTATCGCTGGCATTCGGTGACACATCGGGCGGTTTTCGTCGGCTCATACAGATCGTATTCGGTTTGTCGATCGCGTTTGCCGCATCCAGCTTCTTTCTGTCGTTCTTCTCGTTTGGCGGCGGAGTGGTGATCTGATGGATGAGCAGATCACAGGATTTGTCGCCCCCGTGCACCGAGCGTTGACCGAACCGATTCTCATGGGCGGCGCGCCGCGAGCCGTTGCCATCATAAACGGCACATTGGCCGCGGCACTCGGCCTCGGTCTACGCCTTTGGCTCGCCGGTCTTCTCCTCTGGTTCATCGGTCATATGGCGGCTGTCTGGGCCGCCAAGCGCGATCCAGAGTTCGTCGAGGTCGCGCGCCGACACGTACGTATTCCCGGTCACTTGTCTATGTGAGTTCTCCCATGATGAATCTTGCCGAGTATCGCTCCTCGAATGCGCGCTTAGCCGACTTTCTGCCCTGGGCCGCCCTGGTCGACGAGGGCATTATCCTCAACAAGGACGGCTCGTTTCAGCGGACCGCAAAATTTCGAGGACCTGATCTCGACAGCGCTGTACCTGCCGAGCTTGTTGCTGTCGCAGCACGTTTGAACAACGCCTTGCGTCGCCTTGGGTCCGGTTGGGCGCTCTTTGTCGAGGCCCAACGCCATGCCGCAGGGCCCTATCCTCCGAATACGTTCCCGGATGTAGCATCCGCCCTGGTCGACGCCGAGCGCAGGGCACAGTTCGAGGAAGCCGGCGCCCACTACGAATCAAGCTACTTCCTGACCTTGGTCTACCTGCCTCCCGCGGAAGGAGCCGCCCTAGCGGAACGGTTTCTCTACGAGGGAGGCAACCAGACCATTGGTGCGGACGCGCGAGAGCTTTTGGCCGGATTTGTCGATCGCTGCAACCGCGTCCTGCAACTCATCGAAACCTTTATGCCGGAATGTGCCTGGCTCGATGATCAGGAGACGTTGACCTACCTGCACTCAACGATCTCGACTAAACGCCAACGCGTCCGGGTACCTGAGATACCTATGTATCTCGATGCACTGCTTGCCGATCAGCCATTGACCGGCGGCCTGGAGCCGATGTTGGGCACGGCCCACCTGCGTGTGCTGACGGTCGTCGGATTTCCAACGGCGACAGTGCCTGGAATTCTGGATGACCTGAACCGTCTGGCATTCCCATATCGCTGGTCGACGCGAGCGCTCATGCTCGACCGGACCGACGCCGTGAAGCTTGTAACGAGGATCCGGCGTCAGTGGTTCGCCAAGCGCAAGTCAGTCGCCGCGATCCTGAAGGAAGTGATGACCAACGAGGCGTCGGCGCTTCTGGATACCGACGCCCATAACAAGGCCCTCGATGCCGATGCTGCTCTGCAGGAACTTGGCACCGATCAAATTGGAGAAGCTTTTGTAACCGCAACGTTCACGGTCTGGGACGGTGATCCCCGCGCGGCGGATGAAAAACTACGGTTGGTCGAAAAGGTCATCCAAGGGCGCGATTTCACCTGCATGATTGAAACCGTGAATGCGGTCGAGGCGTGGCTCGGCAGCCTGCCAGGACACGTCTACGCCAACGTCAGACAGCCGCCGATCTCGACTCTCAACCTCGCGCACATGATTCCCTTGTCGGCGGTATGGGCTGGTGAAGTGAGGGATCATCATTTCAAAGCGCCCCCTCTATTCTTTGCCAAAACGGAGGGAGCGACGCCATTCCGCTTCTCGCTTCATATCGGCGATGTCGGACATACCCTGATCGTGGGACCGACCGGCGCCGGCAAATCCGTGCTCCTGGCGCTAATGGCCCTGCAGTTCCGCCGCTACCCGGAGGCACAGGTTTTCGCCTTTGATTTCGGTCGGTCCATGCGAGCGGCTGCGTTGGCCATGGAGGGCGACTGGCATGACCTCGGCGGTGCGATCGCGGGCGAATCTGCCGATTTCGTTTCGCTGCAACCTCTTGCAGAAATCGATGACATTTCCGAACGGGGCTGGGCGGCAGAATGGGTCGCCTCGATTCTATCCCGCGAAAAGATCGACGTTACCCCCGAGACCAAGGAGCATGTCTGGACCGCGCTGACTTCGCTGGCATCGGCACCGGTCGAGGAGCGGACCCTCACCGGCCTTTCTGTGCTGCTCCAATCAAACGTCTTGAAGCGGGCGCTACAACCCTATTGCCTCGGTGGTCCATATGAGCGACTGCTCGATGCCGAAAATGAGCGCCTCGGCACCTCATCGATTCAAGTCTTTGAAACAGACGGATTGATCGGAACCGCGGTCGCTCCGGCCGTCCTGTCTTATCTCTTCCACCGGATCGAAGCCCGCTTCGATGGCCGGCCAACGCTGCTCATCATTGACGAGGGCTGGCTCGCTCTCGATGATGCAGACTTTGCCGGCAAACTCCGCGAATGGCTGAAGACGCTGCGTAAGAAGAATGCGTCTGTCGTGTTTGCGACTCAATCGCTTGCCGATATCGATGGCTCGGCGATCGCGCCGGCCATCATCGAAAGTTGCCCAACCCGGATCTTGCTGCCCAACGATCGCGCCATTGAGCCGCAGATCATGGCGATCTATCGGCGGTTTGGGCTCAACGACCGTCAGATCGAAATCCTGGCCAGGGCGATCCCTAAACGAGACTATTATTGCCAGTCGCGCCGGGGCAACCGCCTGTTCGAGCTCGGTCTTGGCGAGGTTGCTCTCGCTTTCACGGCGGCTTCCTCGAAGGCCGACCAGGCCTTGATCGACCGAGTTCTGACCGAGCACGGACAATTAGGTTTTGTGACTGGTCTGCTCAAGGCCCGGGAACTCGCCTGGGCGTGTGACCTCATCCCGCAACTGGCAAAGCAGGAGGTCCTCCCGTGAGGCGTCTTACAGTATTTGTCGCAGCTAGTCTGATTGCTCTCACCGCGGCCCAGACACCTCGAGCCGCGGTCGCGCAATCGATTGTGTTTGATCCCAACAACTATGCTCAGAACGTTCTGACGGCGGCGCGTGCGCTACAGCAGATCAATAACCAGATCACATCGCTGCAAAATCAAGCGTTAATGTTGATCAATCAGGCGAAGAATCTTGCGAGCCTGCCGTATTCATCGCTGCAGCAGTTGGAGCAATCGTTCCAGCGTACGCAGCAATTGCTCACCCAGGCTCAGCGTATTGCGTACGACATCCAGCAGATCGACCGCGCATTCTCGACCACGTACGCGCCGGCGGCATCGAACGTCTCGGACCAGGCACTGATCGCCAATGCACAATCACGCTGGCAGAACTCGGTCGCCGGCTTCCAGGACACCATGCGAGTGCAGGCTACCGTCGTCGGTAACCTCGACAGCAATCGTGTCCAGATGTCCGCGCTCGTCAATGCGAGCCAGGGCGCGACGGGCGCACTGCAAGCGAGCCAGGCGGGTAATCAGCTTCTCGGGCTTCAGGCACAGCAACTTGCCGATCTCACGGCAACGGTCGCCGCCCAGGGACGTGCTCAGAGCTTGGACTTGGCTCAGCGAACGGCCGCTCAAGATCAGGGCAGGGAACAACTCCGGCGCTTCCTGACGCAGAGCCAAGGCTATCAACCCTCGACAGTGCAGATGTTCCACTAATGCGCGAAGTCAACGCATTCAAGGCGCTGTCTCTGTGCACGACAATCTGTGTCGGGATATTGGCCGTTGCCGCCTGCACGATCCACCTACGCGGCGATGAAGATCACCCCGAGTCCGCCACATCGGTCGTTCGGGATTCCAATCCCGTGGCGGCAGAACTCGAGCGATGCCGCACGATCAGCTACGAGCAAAAAGAAAGACTCGCCGAGTGCCGTAAGCTGTGGGCCGACAAACGTCGCCAATTCTTGGGGTTCGACAGAGGGTCACCAAGCAATCCCGAGCAGTCCGATTCAGGGACCCGGCCGCCTGCGTCCGCAAAGGATCAGAGTCGGATGCCGTCAGGTTTGTTCCCGGCACCATTGGAAAGCGAGCGATAGATGGGCGGTACAGGCATCATCGACCAGTTTCTGGAGACCTTTACCCGCTATATCGACTCCGGGTTCGGCCTGGTTGGAGGGGACGTTGGTTATCTTGCGACCACGCTCGCGGCTATCGACATCACGCTCGCAGGCCTTTTCTGGGCTTGGGGCACCGATGAGGACATTATCGCGCGGCTGGTCAAAAAAACCCTGTTTGTCGGAGTCTTCGCCTTCCTGATCGGCAACTGGAATAACCTTGCCCGTGTCGTGTTCGAGAGCTTTACCAGCCTAGCATTACAGTTGCCCTTTATGGAAATTTCTGAATCCATGGGCAACCATGATTCGAAGATCGTGGACGCAGGCTGCGTCGATTGAAGAGACGCTTGCGTTATGGGCGGTGTCGCTTCGTGAGATCAAGAAGCGGATACGTCCGTTGTTCAATCAAGATCGCGTTGCGAGGAACGCGGGTTTGTTCCTGGAAGGTCTGCTGGGCGCAGAGCAACGCAAGACCGGGTGGATGCGGGCGGAGGCGGCTGGCGATCCCGGCCCTTGGCGGCAACAGGCAATCCTGGGGCGCAGGGATTGGGATGCGGATGGCTTGCGGGATATTGTTCGCGACTATGTCATCGAGCATTTGGCGGACGACGACGCGGTCCTCGTCATCGACGAGACCGGTTTTCTCAAGCAGGGCAAGGCGTCATGCGGCGTGGCGCGGCAATACACCGGTTCGGCAGGCAAGATCACGAACTGCCAGATCGGCGTCTTCGCCAGCTACGTTTCGCGCCACGGTCATGCGTTCATCGATCGCGCGCTGTATCTTCCGAAGCAATGGACCGACGATCCCGATCGTCTGGAAGCCACATACGTGCCTGCCGACACAGGTTTTGCGACCAAACCGAAGCTTGCGACGAGAATGATCGCACGCGCGATAGCAGCGTCCGTCCCATTCAAGTGGGTTGCCGGCGATACGGTCTACGGTGTTGGCGACATCGAACAGCAACTACGCCAGGCAGGAAAAGGCTATGTCCTCGGAGTCAACAGCGCTCACGTATTCAATTCCTGGGGCAAGCGGCGATCAATCTCTGGCACCGCCGCGGACATCGCCGCGACGCGGCGCTCGTCCGACTGGAAACGACTGTCGGCAGGGGACGGAACCAAAGGACCGCGGCTGCATGATTGGTGCTATCGCGAACTGGCCGATCTCGATGCCGGGCAGTTCAACAGCGCCAATGACGGTTTGTGGACACGCGGCCTGCTGATCCGTCGCCGCATCGCCGATGGCGATCTTGCCTTCTTCACGACCTGGTGCCCGGCAGGGACAACCATCGAAACGCTGGTCGCAGTCGAAGGCCATCGCTGGGCGATCGAGGACAGCTTTGAGACCGCCAAAAACGAGTTCGGGCTCGACCACAATGAGAGCCGGTCCTGGCATGGCTGGCATCGCCACGTTTCCATGGCCATGCTCGCCTTCGCCATGATGGCGGTGATCCGCCATCATGCCAATCCGCCGCAGCCCAAAAAAACACAACGCCGGACCACGGCAAAAGCAAAGCCAGTGCCGCCCCGTCGTTGATCCGATGGTCAATCCAGGAAATTCGGCGCATCGCCATCAGGCTCGCGCGAAAGCGGATCAAGCCCGCCCACATCATCGCATGGTCACTCTGGCGCAGAGCTCATCAGGCGATCGCTCGGCGCGCCCACCTCAAAACAAAACGGCAACTGTAATGCTAGGGCTCAAGGCCTCGGGAACGGGTCTGTCGTCAGCCGACTTCCTGAGGCCCGGGAGGATCGCTCAGGTCGGCCTCGATGCTGGTCGGCCGATCCTCGACTCCATTTCCGGGCTGATGGGCTACGTCAGCTTTTTCGAAAATTTCGTTCAGATCGTGGTGCTGCTGTTTGCCTGGATCGTGGTGCTGCTCGCATTCTTCATCGTCGCCATACAGCTCTTCATCACCCTGATCGAGTTCAAGCTGACGACGCTGGCAGGCTTCGTTCTGATCCCTTTCGGTCTGTTCGGAAAGACCACCTTCGCCGCTGAACGGGTTCTCGGGAACGTCATCTCGTCGGGCATCAAGGTCTTGGTGCTCGCGATCATCGTAGGCATCGGATCGACCCTGTTCTCCCAGTTCACGTCTGGGTTCGGTGGCAATCAGCCCACCATCGAAAATGCGATGGCGCTGGTGCTGGCGGCCCTCTCTATGTTGGGCCTTGGCATCTTTGGCCCCGGTATTGCCAATGGCATTGTGTCCGGCGGACCACAGCTTGGCGCTGGTGCTGCGGTCGGTACGGCGATGGCGGCAGGTGGCGTGGTTGCTGCCGGCGCCGCTCTCGCGGCAGGCGGGGCCGGCCTCGCCGCCGGCGCAGTCGGGGGAGCGGCTCGGGGAGGGAGTGCTTTGGCTGGCGGCGCCGCGTCCGCAATCCGATCGGGCGGGCTATCCGGTGAGGCGAGCGCCTCCAGCGCGGCCAGTCCCTTGCGAGGGGCCGCGGCTCAATCTGGAAAGGAAAGCGGTGCCTCGGGCGATGCCGGCAATGCCGATGCGCCTGCCTGGGTACGTCGCATGAAGCGCGCACAAACGATCAGTCATGGGGTCTCAACGGCCACACAAGCGGTTCGCTCGGGCGATCACGGCGGAGGCGGCGCCTCCGTCGATCTCTCAAATCCTGATCATTGAAATCGAGGTTTTGAAGCTGCCGCCCGAAACGCATCACCGGCCCGCCGGCAATCACTCTTCTTTCTTTCAAGAGGTCAAGCATGTTCAAACGATCGGCTGTTCATTATGGCCGCACACCAGAGCCGACTACTCCTTATCAAAGAGCCGCTCAGGTCTGGGACGATCGGATCGGCTCTGCCCGCGTCCAGGCCAAGAACTGGCGCTTGATGGCCTTTGCGTGTCTGGCGCTTGCCGCAGGATTCGCCGCTGCTCTCGCCTGGGAGTCGTCGCAAGGGACGATTACTCCATGGGTGGTTGAGGTTGATCGTCTTGGGGAAGCTAGGGCGGTCGAGCCGGCGAGTTCAACCTATCAGGCGTCCGATTCTCAGATCGCCTTCTACCTCGCTCGCTTTATCGAGCACGTTCGCGGCCTTCCCATGGACGCCATCGTCCTGCGCGAAGATTGGCTCCGCGCCTACGATTTTACAACGAATCGGGGCGCCGCTGCGCTGAACGATTTCGCGCGTAACAACGATCCGTTCGCGAAGCTTGGCAAAACCCAGGTCGCGGTTGAAGTGTCCAGCGTCATCAGAGCATCACCCGACAGCTTTCGCCTGGCCTGGACGGAACGTCGCTACGAGAACGGCCAGCTTGCCGCGACCGATCGCTGGAGCGCGATCCTCGCCGTCGTCATCCAACCGCCGCGCGATGTCGACCGACTGCGGAAAAATCCACTCGGCATCTACGTCAACGCCATCAATTGGTCAAAGGAGCTTGGACAGTGATACTGACAGCCCTCATGTCACCGCCAAAGAAAACTGGAAAGAGGCTCTCAGCTCTTCTGATCTGCGCCTATACTCTCTCGGGCTGCACAACATTCAAGCCGCCGCAAATCAGTTATGACGACGAAATCCCGGCGCCTCCCGATCAGCCGCAGTTGGCGGACGATCGTCCGCGATCACTTCACGTGCCGCCCGCCTGGACACCCGCGCGCGGCGGCAAGGAAAAGGAAGCCAGGGAGCCGATTGAGCGGATTGACAGCGCCAATGATGCGGCTCGCGTTCAGCCCAGGAAGGCAGGCTACTTCAACGCCGTTCAGGTATTTCCATATAGCTCCGGCGCGCTTTATCAAGTTTATGCCGCACCAGGACAGATTACCGATATTGCGTTGGAGCCGGGAGAGCAGTTGATCGGCTCGGGACCTGTTGCTGCCGGCGACACAGTGCGTTGGGTCGTCGGCGATACCGAGAGTGGGAGCGGGGACACACGGCGGGTCCATATCATGGTCAAGCCGACCCGGGCGGCCATCGAAACCAACCTAATTCTCAACACAGATCGGCGGACCTATCTGATCGAACTCCGCTCCCGTGAAAAGCCATACATGCCTTCAGTCTCCTGGTTCTATCCTGAGGATCGAGCTGCGCGCGATCGTGCTCTCTCGCTGAAGCCGTTTATTCCGGGTCCTGCCCAGCGGCGCTATCGCTATCGCTTCGAAGGAGACAACCCGCCCTGGCGCCCTGTCAATGCCTATGACGATGGACGCAAAGTCTACATCGAATTGTCGCCTGGTATTGGCCAAGGCGAGATGCCGCCGCTGTTCGTCATCAACTCGGACGGCAAAACGGCGCTCGTCAATTACCGAGCGTTCGGAAATGCACTCATCGTCGATCGGCTATTTGCAGCCGCCGAACTGCGGCTAGGCGGTGAAGATCAACAAAAGGTGCGCATCATCCGAACAGATGGGAGGCCTCAATGACTGATGCTGAGGGCAAGGTCGCAAGCCGCACCAATGATAAGCCGCAGCCCGAGGTGGAGGTTGAGAACTCCTTCCGGCTTCGGCCCGATCGTGCTCGGGTTTCGCGCCTCTCGCGCAAAGCTCTGGTCGGAGGCACGGCTGTGGCGCTTACCTTCATCTCTGGTGCTATCTTCTGGGCCCTGCAAACCGGTCAAAGGCGTGCGCCTGCCTCGGATGATTCCTACTCGACCGATCACCACAACGTAGCAGATCAACTCTCCAGCCTGCCAAAAGACTACGCCGGAATGCCCCGGGAAGCTCCGCGACTCGGACCGCCGCTGCCGGGTGATCTCGGCCGTCCGATTGTCGCTGCACAAAACCAATCCGGTCCGCTCGCAGTTGATTCAGAACAGCAACGAGTGAACCAAGAGTCGGAGGCGGCTCGTACTAGCAAAGTATTCGCCGCCACGAATATTCGGCCATCGGGCGCGAACTCTACGTCCAATGAAGCATCAGCAAACGCAGCGTCGTCGTCGGACGAGGTTTTCTCTCAGAACGGTCAGGATCGGAAGCTCGCATTCGTCAACGCGCCTGTCGATCGCCGAACCACCAGTCCCGATCGCTTGGCGAGGCCGGCGTCCCCCTTCGTGGTCCAAGCCGGCACAATCATTCCGGGCGCTCTCATCACCGGGATCCGCTCAGATATGCCGGGCCAAATCACCGCGCAGGTTACAGAAAATGTTTATGACACGCCGACCGGGCGAGCGCGGTTGATCCCACAAGGCGCCCGATTGATCGGGATCTACGACAGCCAAGTCGCCTTCGGGCAGTCACGCGTCCTCCTGGTTTGGACCCGGCTCTTAATGCCAAATGGTCGCTCTATTGTGCTCGAACGCCAACCCGGAGCCGATGCTGGTGGTTACGCTGGCCTTCAGGATGAGGTCGACAATCACTGGCTCGAACTGTTCAAAGGCGCGGCGCTCTCGACTTTGTTGAGCGTTGGCACCGAACTCGGTTCTAGCGGTAACGACAGCAATATTATTCAGGCGCTGCGTCGTGGGGCAGGAGACTCCCTAAATCAAACGGGACAACAGGTGGTTCGGCGAAATCTCAATATCCAGCCTACCCTCGCTATTCGGGCGGGTTTCCCAGTCCGTGTGATCGTGAACCGCGATTTGGTGCTTGAGCCGTATAAAGGATAGGGAGATGGCAAAACTTAAACTCGGCTCGATCGTAGACGACAAACCAGTAAAGTTAGCGGTAGAACTTCCGGCGGCCGTGCACCGTGACCTGCTCGCTTACGCCGATGCCCTTGGAAGAGAAACCGGACGGTCGATTGCTGACCCGGGCAAACTGATCGCGCCCATGCTCGCGCGATTTATGGCGACCGATCGCGCGTTTGCAAAGACCCGCCGAGCGACCCAGCAACTGGCGGGTACCGGATAGCGCACGCTCGGCAGCGTGAGAAAACTGCTGGTTTGGACTCGCCTGGTTATGCCGAACGGTCGTTTCATCGTGTTGGAGCGTCAGCCTGGCGCTGATGCAGCCGGTTATGCGGGTCTCGAGGATGAGGTCGACAATCACTGGGACGCTTTGTTCAGAGCGGCACTTCTCTCCACGTTGCTCCGCGTTGGATGTGCAATGGGTGCGGGCTCGGATACGGCAACAACGGCGATATTATCCAGGCGCTTCGCCGCGGCCCCAGCGAGAGCTCGCCCGCCGTGCATCGCGATCTGAGTGCCTATGCCACCGTGCCAGCTCGTGAAAGCGAGCAGCCAATCGCCGATCCCTCCAAACTCATCGCACCGATGCTGGTGCGGCTCATGGCCGTTGACCGCGCCTTCGGAAAAGCTCGGCGCATGAATCAAACGGCTTAGGACGGTGAAGGATAGCGCTCTCCGAGAAATCTAAGAAAACTCGCCAGCGCCGGGTTGTCGTTATCTGACCTCCAATGAGCAGAATAGCCGATTCGGCTCGCTCCGGCGCCATCGCGTAGGTCCCGATAAATCAGTCCCGAAAAGCTTGCGCCAATGTCAGATTCAGTCACTAGGCTGATGCCGAACCCCACACTCACGAGGCTCTTAATGATCGCACGGCTGACGTCATGGCGTTCGATTTTAGGGCGGTCCTCAGGGGAGACGAGCTTCGACATCAGAAGGTCCTCAAGTTCTCGGCCCGGATCGTATTGACTCAGCAGAACGATCTTACTCCGAAGGTCGGTCCAATAAATTGTGTCTCGGTCTGCCAGGGAATGATTTTCCGGCAATGCGACCAAGACACGTTCGCTCCATAGCGGCAAGACGTTGTTACTTTCGAGAGCCGCCTCGCCGGTGACGATCGCAATATCCAATGCGCCATGCCGCAACGAGGTGACGAGTTGCATCCGTGATCTCTCGACTGTTCCAAGTTCGACCTGCGGAAACCGCTGTTTGAAATCCAGTAGGGTCGCGCGCAGGTTCCCGGCCGAGAGTGATGTATAGAAACCGATCGTGAGTCGCCCTGCCTCGCCACGCCCGCTGGTTTGTGTGGCCGCGATCAATGCGTCCAGTTGTCCCAGGATCGATCGGGCCTCTCGAAGAAAAGTACGACCGGTTTCAGTGGCTCGAACGCCACCGCTTGACCGGTCGAAGACCACAATACCAATTGAGCCTTCGAGCTGGCGAATACAGCGACTCAAGGTTGATTGCCGGAGCAGCAACGCATCCGCCGCTCGCCGAAAACTGCCGTGATCTGCGGCCGCTACGGCATATCGGAGATGTTGGAGACCGACGGTCGATGCTCGCGCAACAAAGGGTGTGCTTGGTAGTCTCGAGTCATTGTCCATGCTCTACCATCACCTCTGCCTTCGAAGGGAAGTGCACAACGTTTGAGTTAGCTCTCAGTTGTCTTCTACCCTTGCCGATTGACGCCGCCAAGTATTGATGATGGGTACGGCAAAACGCTTCGGCATGGATTACTAACCCTCGCTGGAGAAAGATGGCCAGGTCTGACGGCGCCGACGTGTAAAGGATCTTTGCAGGGCGCTCGCATAGCCGCCGCCAATCAGATGTAAATTATCTTTGCTGTGAAGAGCGTAAGCGAAAGTCGGGATTGGATTGCGGCGCTCGTTCTCTTCGCGTAACTGCCTGATGGTTCAGCCAGATAGGTTGTCAATACATCTGCGTGGCCCGCTCTCGAACATACCTGACGGAGGCTGCGTTAGTCGTAAAGCGAATACGTTTACCCAAACAGCTAACAGCCCTTGTGACCGCATTCAAATGTGCCGCTCTTGCTGAACAGGTCGCTCCGTTGTGAATACCTTGAATTCGGTTAGAGATAATTCGTATAACGTCGCCTATGACGCTAGTCTCTAGTGGGCGAAAATTCTGCAGTTCGACCTTTGAAGGCTGGCACATGCGCCTGCGCTACCAACGGTGGCCGAACGCTAGCAGCGGGAAACGGTAACGCTTGATGAATTGTTTTATGCGATGGCATTCGAAATCGTATAGCGGAACGCCGTTGTGAGTGACGTTGTCTCTATTGGCGATAACAATGCCGTCGGCTTAACGACCCATCCGTTGCGCGCGGCGGTTTTAAGTGAGTTGCACGCTCGGCCGTTCACATCGATTTCTGTTCCGAGCCGAATCCTTCACTTTGCGTTCGATACCTCGGGCGGACGTGCGCAGACAGATAGAGCGAATTTTGTTGAATTTTGCGTAGTGCACGGCATCGCCGCACCGTCGCCAGAAGAAAAATACCATCGCGTGTCGTTCGGAGAGCTTCGCTTGCGCTGGGAGCAGCATTCCGAATTCACGACCTATAGCTGGGAAATCTCGTCTGAAGCCGATACGAGACCATTCGAGCCGAGTGCTGCATCGCTTGCATCGCCGATGGCGCTTGTTCCTCAGCCCGGCCCCTTGTTGGTGGCGGTCAATCTGCACCTTCTGTCCGAAAATGCCGAACGCACTATCCCGCAGCAATTGTTTCAGCGTACAAGCCTTGCAGTTGCCGAGAATTCTGACGGTAAGGCTGTTTATGCCACGGATTTTCAAACTGAAACTTCGGGCTTCGTGCGTATCCTTATCATCGACCGCGGGATGAGTCCGGAGCGCGCGGGAGCGCTCGTTCAGCGCGTCATCGAGATTGAAACCTATCGCACACTTGCCTTTCTTGGTTTGCCGGAAGCTCGACGGCTCGCGCCTTCGATCAGTATGATCGAACGGCGGCTCGCCGAGGTGACCGATGAGATGCGCAATGCAAATGATCTTTCCAGTAATCGCCATTTGCTGAACGAATTGACTGAACTCGCTGCGGAAGTTGAAGCAGGTGCTGCGGCGAGCGTGTTTCGTTTTGGTGCCAGCCGGGCCTATGAGGAAATCGTCCAACAGCGGCTAGTAACGATCGGCGAGCGGAAGCTCGGTGAATTCCCGACATGGTCCTCGTTCCTGGCGCGCCGAATGGCGCCGGCCATGCGTACATGCGTCACGCTGGAGGCGCGGCAGGCCAATCTCTCGGCCAAGCTATCGCGTGCCGCCAATCTTCTGCGAACCCGCGTCGATGTTGAACTTGAGCAGCAGAATCAGGAATTACTGCAATCGATGAACGCCCGCACCCGCCTGCAGTTGCGCTTGCAGACCACGGTCGAGGGGTTGTCGGTCGCTGCGATCACATATTATGTCGTGGGACTATTCGGATATCTCGCCAAGGCTGCACACGACACCGGAAAGCTTCCGGTCGAGCCGAATCTTGTCATCGCCACCTTTGTGCCGATTGCGGCGTTGACGATCTGGTCCGTGGTGCGGCGTATCCGCCGGAAGCATATAGGCGGCGAGGGATGATCGCGCGACGGGAGCCGGAAGTTTTCCCGTCGTCGCGCGAACACCGAGGCATAGGGTTGGCCGGACATCAGCGGTGCCGATGGTTACTTGCTTTGCGAGTTGAGGCGGTCTTCTTGCCATCCTCGGTCGGTATCATCACCAGCCGGCCGTAACGCACACCGCGCTCGGCGATGATGTGTTCGGCGAAATGCTGAACTTCTGAGCCAATACCCTTCAAGGCAGTTACCTCCATGCAGTTGTCGTCGTCGAGGTGAACGTGAAGTGTCGCCATCGAGAGATCGTGGTGCCCGTGGTAATTCTCCACCAGGCGGCGCGACAGATCGCGCGCGGCATGGTCGTAGACGTAGACCAATGCGGCGACGCATTCTCCGGAGTTTCCCATCTTTTGCGCGGCCTGCTGCATGCCGGCGCGGGTGAAATCGCGGATCGCCTCGGAACGGTTCTGATAGCCGTGTTCGGCGATCATGCGATCAAGGTCGTCCATCAGGTCGTCGTCGAGAGTGATCGTGATGCGCTGCAATTCGATTCTCCTGCCGGTTGCAAAGAGTATGCTGAAGTATTGACAATATCATACTCGCTATGTCAGCGTGCGGTTCGTGTCGGGCCAGAACACGGGCCTGACATCGAGGATTCATACATCAAGTCGGCCATTGTCACGCAAATAAGACGCCGATCCTTGTGTGTTTCTCGTTACGGGAGGCTACGATTGGGGACGGCTATGCGGGCATCTTCGAGCGGGTTCACTTCGGTTGGGGAGCCGATCCGTTCATCGCGCCGGTCGCCGACGGCGCTTCAAGTGATCCATCGGTGTGCATGCGGGTGCGGCGCAGTGTTGATGGCTTGTCTGGCTGACGTCGTATCGAGCGCATCGGCACAGAACGCCAGACCCACTGAGCTTCCTGCCATTGAGGTCAACGCACCTCGGTGGCGCCAGGACACCAATCTTAAACGAAAGAACGACGCCGCTAAACGCGGGCAATCAAAGCGTAACCCGATCCAAAGCCCGGTCGCCGCTGTCTCCAACGCCGTTCCTGTCGCGAACGGCCTGGGGGCTGCGGCGCCGCCGATCACATCGTCGAGCGCAAAAAATGTCAGCGGCGAGGAGGTCAATGCGCGGCCGTTTTCTCGGCCTGTCGAAGCGCTTGAAGTCGTGCCCGGCCTGATCGTCACGCAGCACAGCGGCGACGGCAAGGCCAACCAGTATTTCCTGCGCGGCTTCAACCTCGATCATGGCACCGATCTGGCGATTTCGATCGACGGCATGCCCGTCAACATGCGTACACACGCGCACGGGCAGGGCTATGCCGACCTCAACTTTCTGATTCCGGAATTGATCCGCTCGGTCGATATCCGGAAAGGCCCTTATTTCGCCGACGAAGGCGATTTCTCTTCAGTCGGCTCGGTTCACATCAACCTACTCGACAGCATCAGGACCATGGCGTCGATGACCATTGGCAGCTTCGGCTATCGCCGGGGTCTTGGCGTCACCTCCGCCAAAGTGGGTGAGGGCACCCTGCTGGTCGCGGGTGAGGTCAACACCTACAACGGCCCGTGGGACAATCCGGACAATCTGCGCAAGCTGAACGGCGTGATGCGCTACAGCCAGGGCACTTTCGAGGACGGCTTCTCGCTGACCGGCATGGCCTATGCGAACAAGTGGAATTCCACCGACCAGATACCATCGCGCGCGGTGGCATCCGGGCAGATCGGCCTCTATGGCGCGTTCGATCCCAGCGACGGCGGCAATTCCGACCGCTTCTCGCTGTCGGGGCGCTGGGCGCAAACCGACGCCGGGGGGGCATCGAAAGCTAATTTCTACGTCATTAAGAGTTCGCTCAATCTCTGGAACAACTTCACGTATTTTCTCGCCGATCCCGTCAACGGCGATCAATTTCATCAGCACGATGACCGCATCCTGGGCGGCATCAACGCGTCGCACACCTTCAAGAACCAGTTTGCCGGCCTGCCGATGGAAACTGAATTCGGCGTGCAGAGCCGCTACGACGATATCAGGCTGGACCTGAATAACACCGTGCAGCGCCAATTCCTGTCGCCGATTCGCAGCGATGCGGTGCGCGAGGGCAGCGTCGGCGTGTTTGTGCAGAACACGCTGCACTGGACCGACTGGCTGCGAACCAATGTCGGCTGGCGCGGCGACTTCTACCAGACCTCGGTCAATTCCTATTTCGCCCCGGCCAATTCCGGCAATGCCAGTGCGGCGATCGGCAGCCCAAAATTCGGTGTCGTGCTGGGCCCATTCGCCAAGACCGAATTCTTCGTCAACGCCGGCGAGGGATTTCACAGCAACGACGCCCGCGGAGTGACGATCACGGAATCGCCCACCGATGGTTCTGCGTTGCAGGCCTCGCCGTTTCTGGTCAAGACCCGTGGCGCGGAAGTCGGCCTGCGCACCAAGGCCATCCCAGGCCTGACCAGCGCGGTCAGCCTGTTCATGCTCGACTCGGCATCTGAAATCCTGTTTTCCGGCGACGCCGGCGACACTGAGGCCAGCCGGCCGAGCCGCCGCTATGGGATCGAATGGACCAACGATTTTCGGCCGGTGTCGTGGCTCAGCCTGGAGGGGGACATTGCCATGACGCATGCGCGCTTCCGGGGCGACGATCCGGATCAAGCCGCCCTGTATGCATCGCTGGCCGGCTTCCCCGCGGCGCAGATTGGCAACGCGCCCGGCAACTACATTCCCGGCGCTCCCAGCATGATCGCTTCTGCGGGTATCACGCTCGGCGAGAAAACCGGGTGGTTTTCCGGCCTACGCTATCGTTATTTCGGACCACGACCTCTTACGGAGGACCGAGCCTTTGTATCTCCGGCAACCGGGCTCCTTAACGGAAGGCTGGGCTACCGCTTCGAGAACGGATGGCGCGTGCAACTCGACGGTTTCAATTTGCTCAATAGCCGATCCGACCAGATCACTTATGCCTATGGTTCGCTGATCAAATCGGATTCGTTATTTGCAATGTGCTTTCCTGCCGCGGGGGCGCCGACGGCGCCGGCTGTGGTTTGCCAGACCGGGGTGATGGACCGCGTGCTGCATCCGGTCGAACCGCTGGCGATTCGCCTGACGCTCGCCGGACAATTCTGAGGGCGTTATGCTGCGGTTCCCTTCTCGGCCATCGCACTTCTAGTCTAAAGCGCTTTTCCCGGCATCCCGGGAAGAAAGCGCGAGCCTTCAGCTCTCAGAAAATCAAGCATAGCTTGTGCCGGAGGTAGCAGCACCTTGTCTTGCCTCCTGACCACAAACCATTGCCGAACGACGGGCAAGCCAGCGACATCAAGAGCCACCAACCGTCCGTCTTCAAGTTCAGTCGCGACGGTATGCGCGGAGATGAACGCAATCCCGAGACCGGCGATCACCGCCTGCTTAATTGTCTCATTACTGCTCATCTCCATACCGACAGTCGGCTGAAGCTCCGTGTCAGAAAACAGTTGTTCCATGAGCATCCTCGTCCCCGAACCCTGTTCGCGCGTGAGGAAGGTTTCGTGGGTGAGATCTACTGCGGCCAGACCGAAATCCTGCGCGAGCCAGTGCCCCCTCGGCGCAACGATGATGTGGGGGTGATCGCCGATCAGATGAGTTTCCACCTCAACGTCCGGCGGCGGGCGGCCCATGATCGCGAAATCGAGTTCGTAGCCGCGCAGCGCTTGACGGATCTCCTGACGATTGCCGATCGACAGGCTAATATCGATCTTGGGATGAAGTTTTGAAAATGCGGCGATGGCAAAAGGGACGAAATATTTCGCAGTGCTAACCGCGCCAATCGATACGCGACCACCGGTTCGGCCTGCAATCATATCCAGTGAGGTCGCACAGGACGACATGGCAGCCTCTATGCGTCCATGCAACGCAAGGACCTCTCGCCCTGCTCCGGTGAGCAACATTCCGTCGCTGGTACGTTGAAGCAACGGCAGTCCCGCCAGATCTTGAAGTTTGCGCAACTGCAGCGTCACCGCAGGCTGCGTGAGATTGAGCTTGTTGGCAGCCGCCGTGATGCTGCCGTTGGCCGATAGTGCCGCAAGCGCCCGCAATTGCCTGATCGTTAGGTCGAGCAGCCCAGACATATATTAAAAACTTTGCTCACACCAAACATAATGAAATTTTACTTATTTAGCTGACGCAGTCAACCTCGATCTACGGCTTCAACGAGGGACGGGCACCCGATTCCCTCAGTTGCAGCGTCGGAAGGGGAGGCGAACTAATGAATCCGGGCCTGAGTTTGCGCCGATCATTAAATGATTACGCCGGCATGGACCCGCTTCGCCGAGCCGTGACCGAAGTTATCGATGCTCTCGCGCAGGCCTCGATCGAGATTTCCAATCTGACGGGTTGCGGTGCGCTGGCCGGCATTACTGGGCAGCCTCAGGGACGCAACACCGACGGAGACGTCCAGAAGGATCTCGATATCCGCGCTGACCGGATCATCCGCGCAGCCCTTGAGCCGCTTCCGATCGCAGCTTTGGCATCAGAAGAAGCGACGGACCCAGAGATATTGTACCCGGCTGCACCCATCAGCATTGCCATCGATCCGTTGGATGGTTCATCGAATATCGACACCAACATGTCGGTCGGCACGATTTTCTCGATTCTACCGACACCGCGAGACATTCGCTCCACCTTCCTTC
Organism: Bradyrhizobium sp. FW305-F6; assembly: GCF_058782905.1. Classification (NCBI taxonomy): domain Bacteria; kingdom Pseudomonadati; phylum Pseudomonadota; class Alphaproteobacteria; order Hyphomicrobiales; family Nitrobacteraceae; genus Bradyrhizobium; species Bradyrhizobium sp. FW305-F6. The sequence goes on along the minus strand of NZ_JBYSYD010000005.1, from coordinate 436,474 downwards.
AGCGTGGCGACGCTCAGCTTGGTGCAGGCTTTTTTGTCTACGGTCCGCAAACATCACTCGTTCTCACGCTCGGCTGCGGCGTCGATATCTTTACGCTGGATCGCGGTGAGAACGAATTCAAGCTGATCAGATCGGCCGTACAGATCCCAGCGGATACCGCGGAATTTGCGATCAACGCGTCGAACCAGCGGCATTGGGAGCCACCGGTGCAGGCCTTTATTGAGGATTGCCTGGCTGGCGCCAACGGAGAACGAGGCAAGGATTTCAACATGCGCTGGATTGGATCGCTGGTGGCGGAAGCCTACCGCATCCTGACGCGCGGCGGGATATTCCTCTACCCTGCAGACGCGCGAGAAGGCTACGGCGAAGGCCGCTTGCGCCTCGTCTACGAAGCCAACCCAATGGCGTTGATCATGGAGCAAGCCGGAGGCGCCGCCTCTACGGGCCGTAAGCGGATACTTGATCTCTCGCCAAACACGCTTCATCAGCGCGTGCCGTTGATCATGGGCTCCCGAGACAAGGTGCGGCGCCTCGATCGCCTACACATGAGCCCGGATATCAAATCCGAGAAAAATGCTCCGCTCTTCGCCCACCGTGGGCTGTTTCGCAGCTGACCCGAAGGACTGACCTATCGTGTCCAGGAAGCATCCCATCATATCGATTACCGGCTCCTCCGGGGCAGGTACGACATCCGTCAAACGAACCTTCGAGCAGATATTCCGCCGCGAGAATGTGGCGGCCGCCTATATCGAGGGAGATGCTTTCCATCGCTACAACCGCCTAGAAATGCGCAACCGCATGGCCGAAGAAACCGAGCGCGGCAACAAGCATTTCAGTCACTTCAGCCCCGAGACCAATCTGTTCGAGGAACTGGAGGCCGTCTTCAAGGCCTATGGTGAAACCGGATCGGGCACGACACGGTACTACGTCCACGACGACGAGGAAGCCGCGCTCCACGGAAGTTCTCCTGGGACCTTCACCGATTGGCGCCCTCTCCCGGATGCTTCCGATCTGCTTTTCTACGAAGGACTCCACGGCGCTGTCGTGACCGAAAAGGTCAATGTTGCGCAGCATGCTGATCTCAAGATCGGAGTCGTTCCCGTCATCAATCTTGAATGGATCCAGAAGCTGCACCGTGACCGCAGCGCGCGCGGCTATTCCACCGAGGCGGTGACCGACACGATTCTTCGCCGCATGCCGGATTACGTCAATTATATCTGTCCGCAATTTGCGGAGACCGACATCAATTTCCAACGCGTCCCGACCGTCGATACCTCAAACCCGTTTATTGCGCGATGGATCCCAACACCGGACGAGTCGATGGTCGTGATCCGGCTCAAGAACCCGCGTGGCATCGATTTTCCTTACCTGCTGTCGATGATCCCAAATAGCTTCATGTCGCGGGCGAATTCGATCGTAATTCACGGATCGAAGCTGGATCTCGCGATGCAGCTAATCTTGACGCCATTAATCCTGCAACTGATCGACCGAAAGAGACGTGCATGACGAGCGATCTTATTGCCTTTCCGCAAAGAGCAACGTTGGATATGTCAAGCCGTATCGAAGCGAGGGACCTCAATGTCTCGCACCGGCAGATGGCCAATGCCATCCGTTTCCTTGCAATCGACGCGGTAGAAAAGGCGAACTCTGGGCACCCAGGTATGCCAATGGGCATGGCCGACGTCGCAACTGTTCTGTTCTCGCGCTTTCTGAAGTTCGACCCGAAGAATCCGGATTGGCCCGATCGCGACCGGTTCGTTTTATCCGCAGGTCACGGTTCGATGCTTCTCTATGCGGTCCTGTTCCTGACTGGCTATGAAGACGTCACGCTCGAGGAGCTCAAGGCGTTTCGGCAATGGGGATCGAAAACCCCTGGCCATCCCGAATACGGTCACACGGCAGGGGTCGAAACAACGACCGGGCCGCTTGGTCAGGGAGTTGCGACCGCCGTTGGCATGGCGCTTTCCGAGCGACTGCTGAATTACCGATTTGGCAATGACCTCGTCGATCATTTCACTTATGTGATTTGTGGAGACGGCTGCTTGATGGAAGGCCTCAGTCATGAGGCGATATCGCTGGCGGGCCACCTGAAGCTCGGTCGGTTGATCGTTCTCTATGACGACAATGAAATATCGATCGATGGACCCACGTCTCTTTCGTGTTCCGACGATCAGATCGTGCGTTTTGCCGCGTCCGGTTGGTCAGTCCGCCGCATTGACGGTCATGATCCTCAAGCTATCGCCAAGGCCATCGAAGAGGAGCGGCTAATTGACCGTCCATCCCTGATCGCCTGTCGAACCGTGATCGGTTTCGGCGCGCCGAAGCGGCAGGGCACTGAGAAGGCGCATGGTGCCCCACTTGGTGCTGAAGAACTTGAAGCAACGCGCGCTGCCCTGCACTGGCCGCATCCGCCATTCGAAATCCCGGCAGCCGTGCTGTCCGCGTGGCGGGCGGTCGGCGCTTGGGGACAAGTGGCCTATGAGGCGTGGGCCCAACGTGCTCTGCAGCCCGATGCTATCGCTCGCTGTCGTTTGCTGGATGTCTTGGCAGGAAAACTGTCGAACGAATACGATGAAGCCTACCGATCGATCCGCGCTCGTTTTGGAACCGAGCGTCCTATGATTGCCACGCGGCAGGCCTCGCAACTGGTTATCGACGCGCTCGCTATGGCGCTGCCCAATCTGCTTGGCGGATCGGCCGACTTGACGCATTCCAACCTGACCCAAGCGAAGACACAGAAGCCCATCAAGCCTGGGTGCTTTCAAGGCAACTATGTGCATTACGGCATCCGCGAGCACGGGATGGCCGCCGCAATGAATGGCATCGCCCTCCACGGTGGCTTCATTCCTTATGGCGGGACCTTCCTGACGTTCTCAGATTACAGCCGGCCCGCGATCAGGATGGCCGCACTGATGGGCTTGCGCGTTATTCACGTGATGACGCATGACTCGATCGGCCTCGGCGAAGATGGTCCGACCCACCAGCCGGTTGAGCATTTGGCGTCGCTGCGAGCGATTCCGAACTTGCTTGTATTCCGCCCTGCCGATTCGGTTGAAACCGCCGAGGCCTGGGACTGCGCCCTGCGGGCTGAACATAGTCCGTCCGTTTTGTGTCTTTCGCGCCAGGCGCTGCCGACTTTCCGCAGCGATGCGAGAGGCGTGAACAAGGTCGCTCTCGGCGCCTATCTAGTGACTGATCCCGAGGGCCCGCGTGACGTGACTTTGATAGCAACGGGATCCGAAGTCGCCATCGCGATCGATGCCGCTCGCCTGCTCGCAAAGGACGATGTCCGTGCCGCAGTGGTTTCGGCTCCATGCTTCGAGCTTTTTGAGAAGCAGACTAGCGAGTATCGATCAACTGTTCTTGGCCGCTGCCCACGCGTCGGCGTTGAAGCGGCTGTTCAGGGAGGTTGGGCTCGCTGGATCGATGCAAACGGTGAATTTGTAGGGATGACCGGATTCGGCGCATCCGCCCCGGCAAGCGTGCTCTACCGCGAGTTCGGCGTGACACCGGAAGCTGTTGCGGTGGCGGCGATGCGCTCGATCGCGCGTTCTCGAATGGAAGGACTGAGATAGTGCCGGTCAAAGTAGCTATCAACGGATTCGGGCGTATAGGTCGAAATGTGCTGCGCGCAATCGTGGAGTCCGGGCGCCGCGATATCGTAGTCGTCGCCATAAATGATCTTGGATCAGTCGAGGCGAACGCTCACCTGCTGCGCTTTGACTCCATACATGGCCGCTTCCCGCACGAAGTGAGGGTTGCTGGAAACACCATCGATGTGGGCCGAGGGCTAATAGAGGTGACGTGCGTAAAGGATCCCGCGACGCTGCCCCATACAGCGTTGGAAGTCGATATAGCGCTCGAATGCACGGGTGTCTTCACAACACGCGACAAAGCTGCGGCGCATTTGAGGGCAGGAGCCAAACGCGTTATCGTTTCGGCACCCGCTGATGGCGCCGATTTCACAGTCGTCTACGGGGTGAATCACCAAAATCTGAACGACAAACATTTGGTGGTTTCGAATGCGTCCTGCACTACGAACTGCCTTGCGCCGGTCGCCAAAGTCCTGAACGACGCCGTCGGAATCGATCGGGGGTTCATGACGACAATCCACTCGTACACCGGAGACCAGCCGACGCTGGATACCTTGCACAAAGACCTCTATCGCGCGCGCGCCGCTGCGACTTCGATGATTCCGACCTCCACAGGAGCGGCGAAGGCCGTCGGTCTTGTACTACCTGAGCTGAATGGCCGCCTTGACGGGGTTGCTATCCGTGTACCGACGCCGAATGTTTCGGTCGTCGACTTCAAGTTCATTGCCAAAAGGTCGACATCGATCGCAGAGATCAACGCAGCGATCGATGAGGCGGCGAATGGCCACTTGAAGGGCGTCCTCGGCGTCACATACGCTCCAAACGTCTCAGTTGATTTCAATCACGATTCAAATTCGGCTGTGTTCCATATGGACCAGACCAAGGTCATCGATGGCAACTTCGTGCGTGTGATGAGTTGGTACGATAACGAGTGGGGCTTCTCTAGCCGCATGAGCGACACCGCGGTGGCGCTGGGGAGGCTTCTTTGACAGCATCTCTGCGAACACTCGATGGAATTGACGTGGCCGGAAAACGGGTCGTCGTTCGTGTCGATCTTAATGTGCCGATGAAAAACGGGCGTGTGACTGACGATCTGCGTATAAGGCACATTGCTCCGACGCTCGCGGAGCTGGCAGACAAGCGGGCGATTGTCATCGTGCTCTCCCACTTTGAGCGGCCACGAGGCAGGGTCATTGCCGAGTACTCGCTTGCCCCGCTACGCCCGGCTCTCGAACGATGCTTGCAGAGGCCCGTACAGTTCGTGGCCACAGACTGGAGAAACGGCCCGCATCGCGCCGCAGTGGCTGCGGCGGAGCCGGGCGACATACTGCTGATGGACAATACGCGATTTCATCCTGGCGAGGAGAGCAATGATCCGGCGTTCATCCGGACCCTTGCAGGCCTCGGCGACATCTTCGTCAACGACGCGTTTTCCGCCGCCCACCGTGCCCACGCCTCCACCGAGGGTATTGCTCATTTGCTGCCGTCTTTCGCCGGTCGCGGAATGCAGGCCGAGCTGTCGGCGTTGGATCGCGCACTCGGCAGTCCACTTCGGCCGGTAGGGGCGATCGTTGGAGGCGCCAAGGTTTCCACGAAGATTACCCTGCTCGAAAATCTCGTCAAACACGTCGATGACCTCATCATTGGCGGTGGCATGGCAAATACGTTCTTGCATGCGCAGGGGATTTCGGTTGGTCGGTCGATTTGCGAACCCCAGTTAGGCGACCTCGCCGAACGCATTCTTCGCCAGGCCGAAAAGCACAGCTGCAACATCGTCCTGCCACGCGACGCGGTTGTTGCCCGCGAGTTTGCGGCAAACACGGAGCATCAGACCGTAGACATTAGAGAGGTCCCGGAAGACGCGATGATTCTCGACATCGGTCCAGAGACCGTCGCCGACATCAAGGAACTCTTCGGCGATCTAAAGACGCTGCTGTGGAACGGTCCGGTCGGCGCATTCGAAACTGAGCCATTCGACCGCGGTACGAGCGCGCTGGCGAAGGCGGCCGCAAGATGGACTCTGTCCGGAACGCTTCAAACGATTGCCGGCGGCGGGGACACAGTCGCTGCGCTTTCGGCTGCGGGCGTCAGCAACAGCTTCACCTACGTCTCAACGGCCGGCGGGGCGTTTCTTGAATGGCTAGAAGGACGCGTGCTTCCGGGCGTGAATGTTCTCAAGACCAGTAAAATGTGAGGTAGCCGATATGGCGCGAATTACGCTGAGACAACTACTCGATCACGCGGCCGAGCACGGCTACGGCGTGCCGGCGTTCAACATCAACAATATGGAGCAGGGGCTGGCGATCATGGACGCGGCGGCGTCGGTCGACGCGCCCGTCATCATCCAGGCCTCGCGTGGCGCGCGCTCCTACGCCAACGACATCATGCTGGCGAAAATGATTGATGCGCTGGAGCAGATGTACCCGCAGATTCCGCTCTGCATGCACCAAGACCACGGCAACGAGGAGTCGACCTGCGCCACCGCGCTCCAGCACGGTTTTACCTCGGTCATGATGGACGGTTCGCTGAAGGCCGACGCCAAGACGGCAGCGGATTACGACTACAATGTCGATATCACCCGCCGCGTGGTCGACATGGCGCACTGGATCGGCGCCTCGGTGGAAGGCGAGCTCGGCGTGCTCGGCTCGCTCGAACATGGCGGCGGCGAACAGGAAGACGGCCACGGTGTTGAGGGCAAGGTCAGCCACGATCAGCTCCTGACCGATCCGGACCAGGCGGTCGATTTCGTCCGCGCCACCAGGGTCGATGCGCTAGCGATCGCGATGGGCACCTCGCACGGCGCCTACAAATTCTCGCGCAAGCCGGATGGCGACATCCTGGCGATGAATGTGGTGGAAGAAATCCATCGCCGGCTGCCGAACACCCATCTGGTGATGCACGGCTCGTCCTCGGTGCCGCAGCCGCTACAGGACATGTTCAACGCGTTCGGCGGTGAGATGCCGCAGACCTGGGGCGTGCCGGTCGAGGAGATTGCCCGCGGCATCAAGCACGGTGTCCGCAAGGTCAACATCGATACCGATTGCCGGCTGGCGATGACGGCGGCTTTTCGCAAGGTAGCTACCCAGACGAAGAGCGAATTCGATCCGAGAAAATTCCTGAAGCCGGCGATGGATGCGATGCGCGACCTCTGCCGCGAGCGTTTCGAGCAGTTCGGCACCGCGGGAAACGCAACGAAGATCAAGGTGTTGCCGCTCGCGGAAATGGCGAAACGTTACCGTAGCGGCAGCCTCGATCCCCGGATCGGATCGATGGCCGATGCTGCCGAATGAGATGAGACCTTTTCGATCACTTGAGCCGCGCCGCCAAACCGAACCTGAGGAGACCAGCATGAACGAGATCTCGATGACCGTCCGCGGCAAGGATCGCTACAAGTCCGGCGTGATGGAATACAAGAAGATGGGCTATTGGGAGCCGGACTATGAGCCCAAGGACACCGACATTATCGCACTGTTCCGGGTGACGCCGCAGGATGGCGTCGATCCGATCGAGGCGTCGGCAGCGGTCGCCGGTGAATCCTCGACCGCGACCTGGACCGTGGTGTGGACCGACCGGTTGACAGCCGCGGAGAAATACCGCGCCAAGTGCTACCGCGTCGATCCCGTGCCGAACTCGCCGGGGCAATACTTCGCCTATATCGCCTATGACCTTGATTTGTTCGAGAACGGCTCAATCGCCAACCTCTCGGCCTCGATCATCGGCAATGTGTTCGGGTTCAAGCCGCTGAAGGCGCTGCGGCTCGAGGACATGCGGCTGCCGGTGGCCTACGTGAAGACGTTCCAGGGACCGGCGACCGGCATCGTGGTCGAACGCGAGCGGATGGACAAGTTCGGCCGGCCGCTGCTCGGCGCCACCGTGAAGCCGAAACTCGGATTGTCCGGCCGCAACTACGGCCGCGTGGTCTACGAGGCGCTGAAGGGCGGTCTCGACTTCACCAAGGACGACGAGAACATCAACTCGCAACCCTTCATGCACTGGCGCGAGCGCTTCCTCTATTGCATGGAAGCCGTCAACAAGGCGCAGGCCGCCACGGGCGAGATCAAGGGCACCTATCTCAACGTAACCGCCGGCACCATGGAGGACATGTACGAGCGCGCCGAATTTGCAAAGGAGCTCGGCTCCGTCGTCATCATGATCGACCTCGTGATCGGCTACACCGCGATCCAGTCGATGGCGAAATGGGCGCGCCGCAACGACATGATCCTGCATCTGCACCGGGCAGGGCACTCGACCTATACAAGGCAGCGCAACCACGGCGTCTCGTTCCGCGTGATCGCAAAATGGATGCGGCTTGCGGGTGTCGATCATATCCATGCCGGCACGGTGGTCGGCAAGCTGGAGGGCGACCCCGCCACCACGCGCGGTTATTACGACATCTGCCGCGAGGATCATAACCCGATGCGGCTCGAACACGGCGTGTTCTTCGAGCAGAATTGGGCGAGCCTCAACAAGTTGATGCCGGTGGCGTCCGGCGGCATTCACGCCGGCCAGATGCACCAGTTGCTCGACCATTTGGGAGAAGACGTCGTGCTGCAGTTCGGCGGCGGCACCATCGGCCATCCCATGGGTATCCAGGCAGGCGCCACCGCCAACCGCGTCGCGCTGGAAGCGATGATCCTGGCCCGTAACGAAGGCCGCGACTATCTGCACGAGGGACCGGATATCCTCGCCAGGGCAGCGCAGACCTGTACGCCGCTGAAAGCCGCGCTCGAGGTCTGGAAGGACGTCACCTTCAATTACGAATCGACCGACATGCCCGACTACGCCCCCACCGCCAGCGTCTCGATATAAGGAGCAGGACCATGCGCGTTACCCAAGGCTGTTTCTCTTTCCTGCCCGATCTCACCGATGCGCAGATCTCGGCGCAGGTGCAGTATTGTCTCGGCAAGGGCTGGGCGGTGAACATCGAATTCACCGACGATCCGCATCCTCGCAACACGTTTTGGGAAATGTGGGGCCTGCCGATGTTCGACCTGCGCGATGCTGCCGGCGTGCTGATGGAGCTCAACGAATGCCGCAAGGTTTACGGTGATCGCTACATCCGGATGTCGGCGTTCGATTCCAGCCATGGCTGGGAGTCGGTGCGGATGTCCTTCATCGTCAACCGGCCGAAGGACGAACCCGGCTTCCGGCTTGAACGGCACGAGGTTGAGGGCCGCAACATCCGCTACACAACCAAATCCTACGCCGCTGATCGCCCTGAAGGCCGACGCTATGGTGCGTAATACCATCCGGACCGGAACGCACCATTTACCTCCCTGGTCGCGGTTTCTCCCGGGTGTACTGCTCCGTCACCGCCGAAGCGGTGACGGAGCTTCCTTGTTCTTGCCGAAACCTGCACGCGAGACGTGCGCGTCGGAATTTGTGCGATGCTACTAGACGGTAAGCGATGACAGATAGCGTCAGTCTTCGAGAGGAACTTGAGGTCGTCGGCATCGACGAGATTCTTGAGCAGCTCAATCGCGAGCTGATTGGTCTCCAGCCCGTCAAGACCCGCATTCGAGAGATTTCGTCACTGCTGCTGATCGAGCGTATCCGCAAACGAATGGGGCTGAGTTCGGAGACGCCCACGCTGCATATGTCGTTCACCGGCAATCCCGGTACTGGCAAAACGACCGTGGCGCTGAGGATCGCGGGAATTCTTCACAAACTTGGTTTCGTGCGCCGGGGACAAGTGGTGTCAGTCACGCGCGACGAGCTGGTGGGCCAGTACATCGGGCATACGGCTCCCAAGACCAAAGAGATTCTCAAGAAGGCGATGGGTGGCGTCCTGTTCATCGACGAAGCCTACTATTTGCATCGGCCAGACAACGAGCGCGACTACGGACAAGAGGCGATCGAGATATTGCTGCAGGTCATGGAGTCACAACGTGAGGATCTTGTTGTGATCCTCGCAGGGTACGGCGACCGCATGGACAAGTTCTTTGCCAGCAATCCCGGCTTCCGGTCCCGCATCGCGCATCACATCGATTTCCCGGACTACTCCGAGGACGAGCTACTCGTGATCGCCGAGCTAATGCTGGACGGTATGAATTACAAATTCAGTGTGGATGCGCGCGCGGCATTCATTAGCTACATAGCGCTGCGCAAGACGCAGCCATTGTTTTCCAATGCACGATCGATCCGCAATGCGCTCGACCGAATGCGGTTACGTCAGGCGAACCGTCTCGTTGCCGATATTGATCGAGTCCTCGTTGTCGATGACATCAAATCGATCGAAGCGTCTGACGTGTTGGCGAGTCGAGTGTTTGCGAAATCCCGCCCCGCATCCGTCGAGCGTCTAAAAGTCGAGAGGAAATCCTGAGCCGATGCCTAAACCTATCGTTATCGCTCCGTCGATCCTCTCCGCCGATTTTGCGCGCCTGGGCGGCGAAATCAATTCCATTGACGCAGCTGGCGCGGACTGGATCCATTGCGATGTGATGGATGGACATTTTGTTCCTAACATCAGTTTTGGTCCCGACGTTATCAAGGCCGTACGTTCACGTACCACCAAGATCTTCGACGTCCATCTGATGATTGCGCCGGTCGATCAGTATTTGGAAGCCTTCGCTAAGGCTGGAGCTGATATCATTACGGTGCATGCGGAAGCCGGCGCGCATCTGGACCGTTCACTCCAGGCGATCCGGGGGTTGGGCAAGAAGGCGGGTGTCACGATTTGCCCGGCTACGTCCGAGCAGGTACTCGTGCATGTCCTTGACCGGGTCGACCTCATCCTCGTAATGACGGTGAATCCTGGATTTGGCGGGCAATCGTTTATTCAGTCGCAACTGGATAAGATCCGCTGCATTCGGGGAATGATTGGTGAGCGGTCGATCCGATTGGAGGTTGATGGAGGCGTCAACGTCGAGACCGCGGCTCAGGTTGTGGCAGCCGGCGCCGACACGATTGTCGCGGGGTCGGCCGTGTTCCGCGGCGGTACGGAGGAAGCGTATCGGGCAAACATTTCAGCGATTCGGGGTGCCGCTGAGGCCGGACGGCGATGCTGACGGCTGGTGATAAGCACTATCGGAGAGGGAAGGGGCGGTGGCCCGGCGCTGTTGTCTTCGATCTTGACGGTACGGTCGTGGACAGCGTCGGGGACATCACTTCCTCGATTAACAGCCTCTTGGTCGCCAGGGATCTGTCGCCATTCTCGGAGGGATCAATTCGCACATTCATAGGCGACGGTCTTGATGTCCTTGTCGAGCGCGCCTTTCACGCGCGGGGAATCGTCTTCGGCGTAGAAGAATTGCGGGCCATCGTCGAATCCTACGAGGTGATATACGGGGCTCGGCTTACCGAGACGACCAGAGCTTACGCCGGGGTCGTTTCTGTTCTTTCCGAGCTGAAAGCGTACGGCGCTGCTATTGGTATTTGCACGAACAAGGTGGAGGACAAGGCTGTCGGCGTGGTCGAGGGTCTGGGGTTGGACAGATATGTTGACGTGATCGTCGGAGCCCGCAGTGGAAGGCCTGCAAAGCCGTCACCTATTCCGCTGTTTGATACGCTCGGGTACCTGGGCATCAACACAGAGGATGCGATCATGGTAGGCGACAGCATTGTCGACGTGCAATGCGCGCGGGCCGCTGGTGTCGCGGTGATTGGCGTTTCATTTGGCTACTCTAAAATTCCTATGCGCGAGCTTTGTCCCGACGTGACCATCGATGGTTATGCCGAATTCCGAGCGGCGTGCGCGACACTTAGCTTGAATTTGCCATGAAACGATTCCGTGCCCTCATCTTCGATGTTGACGGCACGCTGGCTGAAACCGAAGAGCTGCACCGCCGTGCCTTCAACGAGACTTTTGCGTATTTTGATTTGGATTGGGAGTGGAGCGTTCCGGTCTACACGAATCTTCTGCAGGTTGCGGGCGGCAAGGAGAGAATTCGCCACTTTACCCGTCTTACCTCAGGTCGGATCGACATCTCGTCCGACGAGCTCGCAGAACTCCATCGCTTTAAAACTGCACGTTACGCACAGCTCATGGCCTCCGGAGCGTGTTCGCTACGGCCAGGTGTAGTTGAGGCAATTCACGCGGCCACTCTCCGTGGGCAGCGTCTTGCAATCGCGACGACGACATCGCGGCACAATGTGGAGGCGCTATTTTCAGCGACGCTTGGCGAAAACGGAATAAAGCTATTCAGCGCCATCGTCGCAGGTGACGAAGTCGAAAGGAAGAAGCCAGCGCCCGATGCTTATCTGAAAGTCCTAAACCTGCTCGGATTTCGGAACTGTGACTGCCTGGCTATCGAGGACTCGCGCAATGGATTGTTGGCGGCATCTCGCGCTGGGATCCCGGTCCTGATTACCCGAAGCGCGTATTTCTGGGGAGAGCAGTTCGACGGCGCTTTTGCAGTCATCGACGGGCTGGATGAGCTCGTAGATTTCGATGTTCCTGTGGAACCGAGACAACGCGGGCGCGCGAGATAAAAGAGCAGGCGTCGTCGGTCTTGCTCCATCGCGCGTGCGCCGATCGTCTTGGAAGGGAATGCCGGCCCGCGACGGCGTTCGGCATCGTTTCGATCAGCTCTGCGGCCGCGCGCGAAAAAGGAGTTGAATGGTCTCCGCGGTGCTGCTAAGTAGGTTTTCAATTTGAAAAGAATATTGCATGGAAACGCTCGGAACGGTCCTCATCTTGGCGCGAGGTGGTCCGCAATGGTCCGCTACAGCCGATGTCTTGTCCGGAGAGTATGATTACCGGGTCCTAACTGCTCGTTCGACTGAAGATGCGGCCAGCGCACTGTCCGATGCCCATATCGATATCGTTTTGGCGGAACATGGCCCAAGTGGCGACGGATTGAGTTTTCTCGCCAATCTGCGTGTTACCCATCCCGACGTCATTCGCGTGCTGGCGCTTGACGCCAAGACCGAGCTGACCCAGCAGGCCATTTTGCCCGCGGCTATCTACCAATTTGTGCGCAAGCCACTCGATGCGAAGCAAATAGGTTTGGTCGTTGAACGCGGTCTGGAATCACGCGAACTTGCACGCCGCCATCGAATGCTGACACGTGAGTTCAAAATTCCAGCAGACTCGATGAGACTCCATGTACGCAGCGGGATATCTTTGCATCCCGAGAGCCAGCGGTTCGAGAAACTCGTCTACGTCAGCGAAAAACTAAGCGAGCTTTGTGATCTCTCTCGTAAGGCTGCCCGGACGGAACTACCGATCCTGATCCAGGGCGAAACCGGGACTGGCAAGGAGTTGCTAGCACGCGCGATACATTATAGCTCGAACCGCAAGGCCAGCCCCTTGATGGTTCAGAATTGCGGCGGTATGTCCGATGAATTGCTTCAATCGGAATTGTTCGGGCATAAGCGCGGAGCGTTCACGGGTGCAATTTCCGACCGCCTTGGTCTATTTCGCGCCGGGGATGGTGGAACAGTTTTCCTTGATGAAATCTCCGAAGTGTCGGCGTCTTTCCAGGTGAGTCTCCTCCGTTTCCTTCAGGAAGGCGAGGTCAAGCCACTCGGTTCCGACAAGACACAGACATGCAACGTTCGTATCATTGCGGCGTCCAATCGACCGCTAAAGACACTCGTTGCTGAGGGAAAATACAGACAGGACCTGTATTTTCGCCTCAAGGGTTTCGAGCTAGAAGTGCCGCCGCTTCGAGACCGTCCTGACGACATTCCAGCGCTCGCGGAATTTTTTGCCGCCAAGCATAGTGATGCGATCGGTCGGAAAATTCTCGGCATATCTGCGGGAGTCCTCGAGAAGCTGTCCGCATTCGAATTTCCCGGCAACGTTCGTGAACTCGAAAATGAAATCCGTCGCATGGTCGCCTTGGCTGAGGACGGCGAATATCTGACAACAAAATACATATCGCCCGCAATACTCGCGGCCGCCCCCCGGCAGCATTCTGGTGTGGCCAACACCTATATGCCTCAGGGAGCGACTTTAAAGGACAAGGTCGAGAGTCTCGAGAAATACATTCTCCATGAGGCTTTGGTGCGCCATCGATGGAACCAGAGCCGTGCGGCGAACGAATTAGGCCTTTCGCGCGTTGGTTTAGCCAACAAGATCAAGCGATATAGTCTTAACGAACCCAACTAGGGTGTAGCGATGGCTGACGATGCGGATTCAAACGATGACCTAGGTTCTGGCGAGGCTAATTCGCCGGCGGAGGTCGTTCGTTTTCCCCAATCGCGCGTTTCACCTGCGGGAAGTTCTGAGCCGTTCCGAGAACTCGGCATGAGCACGCTTTCGAAGAGTCTCGGCTTTCCCGAGCGTCAGGCGACCGGGCATTGGTGTAGCCGCTGTCGCGGAATCTGGTTCGGATATCTGCTCGAGGTATCTTGCCCGGTTTGCGGAAATCGTCACGGTTAGTGCCGCGCGGCCCGACGTTGCAATTTGGCTTTGGCCCTCCGTCGTGGAAGTCATTTTCCCTTCTGATTGGCATCTTTTGGCCGCCGTAGCAGCCCTTCCGGAACAGACAGCCTGGGTTGGAATGGATAGAGCCAGGTGGTTTGCGAACCTCGTCATAGGCACGCGCCCAATAGTTTCTGCTGCCATTCTCGGCGGCGAGCTGCGCTATCTCAACGTGCCTTTCGGAAGCCGGTCGAAATCGATACTTCGATGCTGCTCGCTCCTGTCGCGCCCCGATCGCGCTAGTCTGTCATTTGATGCTCCAATATCTGCGCGATACCCGGCGTGGTGGTGAATCTTCCAACCGCAGAAGGACGTCAGCTGACAACGTAGTTTGCTGCTACAAGGTAGGTTTGCTCGATCTAGCGCTCCTGTACTCGGCACCAAAAATCGTAAATTGTTCTAAGCCACTCGAGCAAATGAATTTTTTTCCTTTTCTAGATTAGGCACGCTAGTTGCAACGCTCGATCAAAAGAAAAAGAAGACGTTTGGCAGCGCAGCCAATTCGGCTTGCGTCGAGGAAACAGATATTGGATGGGGACGTCATGAAAAGATTCTATCTTGCAGTCGCAATGGTACTCAACGCTGTTGCCGGCTTGCCTGCCGAGGCTTCTGCAGCCGACCTTACGTATCCGGTCAAGGCCCCCGCTCCCGTGCTCTATGAGGAGAGTCCGTGGATGCTTCGCGTTCGCGCCATCGCCGTTGTCCCTGACGCGTCGGCGACTTTGAGCGCGGCCGGCGCGCCGATCGCTGGGGCTTCCGTTGACGTGAGCACTTCGGTCGTGCCGGAGGTCGATGTGACCTACTTCTTTACGAAAAACATTGCTCTTGAGGTCGTTGCAGCCTTCTCGCCGCACACCGTGACTGGGTCGGGTACGATTGCTCCGTTGGGACAACTGGCACACTCGGTTCTGTTGCCTCCGGTCGCAACCCTGCAGTACCACTTTACCAACTTCGGCGCATTCAGGCCTTATATTGGCGTTGGCGCGAACTACACTTGGTTTTTGGACCAAAGCCTGAGGCAGCCCGCTCTGCTGAATGTTCACATCAGCGATTCCGCAGGCATCGTTGGAAATGTCGGGTTTGACTACATGCTTGACAAGCACTGGGGCTTCAATGTTGACGTCAAATATGTCGACATGCAGCCGAGTGTCAGTTTTGCCAACGGCAATATTGTCGGCAAGGTAAGAATTAACCCCTGGATCGTCGGGACGGGTGTGAGCTATCGCTTCTAGAACCGGAGGCTTACTTTCCGCCTCCAAGGTTCCTCGTTTACTTCAACGGGTGAAGCAATACCTTCTACTATTGCACCTTCCGGTCGACGAAATGTTTGTCGGCCGGCACCGCATTTCGATCTATCCTAAAACGCGATGACGCAACGACAACATGTCGGCTTGGAGCGTACCAACATGCGAAACGAGCGATTTCGCCAACCCAGATAGGTCGCCGGCGCTCTTTTTGGCGTGGCTGTTCATCGCCTCCATCGATCCAATCGATTCAGTAACCGCCTGTGCGAACCTAGCGGCGTCGGAGATGTTCCGGTTAATTCTGCGCGTAGCGTCCCCTTGCTCCTCGACCGCTGCGTTTATGGCGTGCCCGACGGCTGCGATCTCGCCGATTGTTCGGCACGTCAATTCTCCGTCTTCGACTGAAAGTGAGGTTGCTTGCTCCACGGCGTTGATTTGCGCTGCGATCTCTGTGGTCGCGGTCGATGTCTGAACCGCTAGAGCCTTCACCTCCGTCGCAATGACCGCGAAACCATTGCCCAAAGCGCCAGCTCGACTGGCTTCGATTCGGGCGTTCAAGGCAAGCAAGTTTGTTTGCGCAGCGATCTTGGAGATCGTCCCGACGATTGATCCGATTTGTCCAACGGCATTAGCTATCGTTTGCGACGTGCTCCGGTTGCGTTCGACTGCTTCGGCTGCCACGTCCTGGGTGCTGACGCCTTGTCGAGCGATTCCGGACATTGAAGTCAGTACCTCCTTGATGACTTCTGCGCCCTTCTCGATCCGTTTGACGATTAATCCAGACACCTCGTTGGCATAGCTCGCCTTCTCAATGGTAATCCCTGCTTCATCGTCGAGAACTTCAGCAATGTTTTTGAGCATAGTCGATGCCTCCAAAAAAGCACCCGTCGCCGGTGCAACGCGGTCTTCGAAGTCCGTGATAGCTGCCTCGATTTCGAGCTTCCGTTGCTGTTCGAGCTCCCGCTGACATGCGAGGTAGTCGGACATAGCAATATCCACGTCGAAGATGATCGTCTTTATCAGCGCATGTATGGCTCGATCCCGTCGAGCATGCGCGAACCGGTGCTTGCCTGCAAGGATCGCAGCAAATCCTTGTTGGCAAAAATTTGCGACGGTCATGGGCCAGTGGGACGAGAGCCCGGCCTCCATGACCGCCAACGTCATCCTGCGTGTGCTTTCAAGATACTCGTCACGAAGGTTGGCGGTAAAAACGAGCTGCCAGTGCGCAAGCTGTTCGGCAACCAAAGCGGTCTTTTGATCAGAGCCGATCCGTGCGAACGCTGGTTCGTCGACGCAGTGTGTCAAAAATTCTACCAGTATGCGTTCTGCGTGGGGTTCGATGGCAGGCCATGCTTGCTGGAGGCAATGCCAGGTCTCTGCGTTCAATGTGTGCAGTTGCGCCACTCGCTTAATATCTTCGATCATTTGTTGAGTGCCCCGCGGTCATGGAATGCCTTGCTTCTATCAAGCCTTGATAAAAAATATCTTAGTACGTGCCGCAGCCAAATACGGGCTTTGATGCGGCCGCTTTCGCGCGTATTTCTGAATACCAACTTTGCACCGCTAACTTCGTTTGCATTCACGTTCAGCCATGGTGTGCGGTGCCAAAAGTACCCCGTGACGGTTAAGCTGCTGAGATACCGTAGTCATTTAGCTCTCGACCAAACCGGCACGCGATTTGCTAATCAGTATGCGACGCCCTTCTGGTTGGCGACAAAACAATGTTGGAGGAAACTGATGGCTAATCTTCTTTGGCTCCAGGGCGGAGCGTGCTCCGGAAATACGATGTCGTTTCTCAATGCGGAGGAGCCGAGCGCCTGCGATCTTGTGACGGACTTTGGCATCAATGTGCTCTGGCATCCGTCACTTGGCATGGAGCTGGGAGACAATCTGAAGAAGTTGTTGAACTCGCTGACTTCCGGCGAACTCGCGCTCGATATCTTTGTGTTTGAGGGCACTGTCGTCAACGCACCAAATGGCACCGGTGAATGGAATCGATTTGCAGGCCGTCCGATGAAGGATTGGGTCGCGGACCTCGCAAAAGTGGCGAGCTATACCGTGGCCATCGGGGACTGCGCGACATGGGGCGGTATTCCAGCAACGGCGCCCAATCCGTCGGATAGCGAGGGCTTGCAGTTCTTGAAGCGCAAGCATGGCGGTTTCCTGGGGGCAGGGTACAAGTCCAAGGCTGGCTTGCCCGTCATCAACGTACCTGGATGTCCCGCACACCCCGACTGGATCACGCAAATCGTGGTCGCGGTGGCTACGGGGCGTGGCGGCGATCTGTCGCTCGACGAATTCCAGCGGCCGAAAACCTTCTTCACTAGTTTCACGCAGACGGGTTGCACCCGCAACATGCACTTCGCCTACAAGGTTTCGGCGACTGAATATGGGCAGCGCAAAGGTTGCTTGTTCTATGATCTCGGATGCCGAGGTCCTATGACGCACTCGCCCTGCAACCGCATCTTGTGGAATCGGCAGTCGTCGAAAACGCGTGCGGGCATGCCGTGCATGGGATGTACGGAGCCAGAATTCCCGTTCTTCGATCTTATGCCAGGTACCGTCTTCAAGACTCAGACCGTCATGGGCGTTCCGAAGGACATGCCGTCGGGGGTCGATAAGGCAGGTTACATCAAGCTCACCGCGGCCGCAAAAGCTGCATCTCCGGCCTGGGCCGAAGAAGACATGTTCGTCGTTTGACGGAAATACTCGCCAGACCAATTACGAATGCATCTTCGCGCCTTCATGCCAAATAGGATAAATTATCATGCCATCAGCAGTCCAAACCCTCGATATCTCACCCGTCGGTCGAGTAGAAGGGGACCTTGACGTTCGTGTTAACATTCAGGACGGCGTCGTCGTTGACGCCTGGACCCAGGCCGAGTTGTTTCGCGGCTTCGAGGTCATTTTACGGGACAAGGATCCGCAAGCCGGCCTCGTCGTCACGCCGCGCGCTTGCGGCATCTGCGGTGCCTCGCATCTGACATGCGCTGCGTGGGCCCTCGATACCGCGTGGCAAACCGAAGTGCCCCGTAATGCGATCCTGGCGCGCAATCTCGGACAGCTCGTCGAAAGTCTCCAGAGCTTGCCGCGCCATCACTACGGCCTCTTCATGATCGACTACACCCACAAAAATTATGCGAAGTCCAAGTATTATGAGGAGGCCGTGAAGCGATGGTCGCCGTACACGGGCAGCAATTACGAAATCGGCGTCACCATCTCCGGCAAGCCGGTTGAGATCTACGCGCTGTTGGGGGGGCAATGGCCGCATTCGAGCTACATGGTGCCTGGCGGTGTGATGTGCGCCCCGACTTTGACCGACGTCACCCGTGCATGGTCGATTCTCGAATATTTCCGCCGTGATTGGATGGAGAAGATCTGGCTGGGTTGTTCGTTGGAGCGTTACGAGGAAATCAAAACCCTCGACGACTTCATGGCTTGGCTGGACGAGAAGCCGGAGCATGCGAATTCGGATCTTGGCATGTTCTGGCGCATGAGCCTCGATTGCGGAATGGACAAGTTCGGCAAAGGCCATGGTCGTTTCGTTTCGTGGGGTTACTTGCCGCACGAGGACAAATACCAAAAGCCGACGATCGAAGGCCGCAATGCGGCGTTGATTATGAAAAGTGGCGTTTACGACGGCAAGACTGATCAGTTCAAGTTGATGGACCAGAAGTTTACGCGCGAAGACACGATGCATTCCTGGTACGACGAGCCGGGCGGCTTGCATCCGTTTGACCGCAAGACCGTGCCGACACAGAAAAACACCGTGAACATGGACGGTCAGTATTCTTGGTCGACTGCCGTGCGCCATGATGAAAGCGGCCGCCTTGAGGCCGGACCACTATCGCGTCAGTTGATCGCGGGCGGCAAGCACGGCGAATCTTGGCAGCACTACGATCCGCTGGTTCTCGATATGTACAAGAAGCTCGGCGGCGCCAGCGTGATGCTGCGTCACTTTGCGCGCATGCATGAGGGCGTAAAGTTGTATCGCCAGGCTGAACACGCGTTGCGCGAATTCAAGTTGAACGATCCTTGGTACATCAAGCCGACCGAGAGGGACGGCCGCGGCTGGGGCGCGACTGAGGCGATCCGCGGCGCGCTGTGTCATTGGATTGAAGTTAAGGAGGGCAAGATCAAGAATTACCAGATTATTGCCCCGACAACGTGGAACGTCGGACCGAGGTCGTCGGACGGTATTCGCGGGCCGATGGAGCAAGCCCTGATCGGAGCCCCCATCAAGGACCCGCACGATCCCGTTGAGGTCGGTCACGTCTGTCGTTCCTATGATTCCTGTCTCGTTTGCACCGTCCATGCCCACGATGCAAAGACGGGTGAGGAATTGGCTCGCTTTCGGACGGCCTAAGCAGTCATTGTCAATCTAAAGTCGTTGGCCCATCGTGGGGAAGGTGGGCTTGCGACTCCAAGGCCTTGAACTGAAATATTCATCGCGAAAGGCGGTCGCATATGGCGTCCGATAACGGGGTTTTGCTCAAGACGATCGCCGACATGCTTGAGAAAGGGCTTGAGACGCAAGTCGAGCCTTTTCCCGAGACCGATAAAGAGTTCGCCGACATTCTTCTCCAGCTTCGCCAGCTTGATCCGAAGGATCTTAAGGGCAAGCTCGTTGTCGGTGGCTTTGTGAATCATCCATACGGACCGGAAAGACAGCGTTGCCTGGAGTGCATGTACTACCTCGTGCATCGAAAATGGTGCGACCTGCCTGAACTTGCAGTTCCGGTCGAACCGGAATGGTGGTGCCGATTGTGGCGAATCTGACGTTCCAGTTCGACGGACGGTGACCCGGGAAGATGGGGTCTATGAGCGACGAAGAGCTTCGCGATGAGATTAGATGTCTCCTTGAGGGCGGCTTCAAGACCGAAGTGTTTCCTCGTGCCGACACACATGAGGAAGTTCAGTCAATCGTGTTCCGGCTCAAGGCAGCAGGCCTTGATCTGAAGGCAAAGCTCGCAATCGGAGGGTTTACACTCGCACCGATTGAGCACGCGGAGATCGAGCAGTTGTGCGAAACCTGCATGTATTACAAGGTTCACCGGCAATATTGCGAGTTGCCTGAACTCGATATACCGGTTGAACCTAAGTGGTCATGCAGGCTCTGGCGTATCTGAGGCCTGCTCACGAAGTCCTACGGCTCCCGCGGCATGGCTAACGCCTTCTAGACCGTGTATCCCGCCAGGTGGCCGAAGAGGATGCCGGCGAGGACGGCTGGCTCGAAGTGCCCTCTATCGGGTATCGGATGTCTCAGACCGATCCCGGATGATGCAATGCGACATCGATTGGTGAGTGCAATCCGGCTGCAGAATGGTAATGCTTCGAATCCGGGAGGCTCCTCATGATTGTGGTTGTCGGGTGCGGAAACCCAAATCGCCTCGACGATGGAGCGGGCATCGAGGTTCTGCGGATGCTGGAAGCTCGCGGCGTCTGCCGCGACGCGCAAAATGTTCGGCTGCTTGCTGCAGGTACCGACGGAATGGCGACAATGTTTGCGGCCCGTGGTTGCCGCACATTGATCGTTGTCGATGCTTGCCGCTCCGGTTCGGAGCCGGGCGCAGTCTTCGAGGTGCCGGGCAACGAACTCGAGCAAAGTTACAAAGCGTCTCTCAACCTGCATGACTTCCGTTGGGATCACGCGCTGTTCGCGGGTAAAAAGATCTTTCGTGAAGACTTTCCTTCTGACGTAATGGTGCTGCTGATCGAGGCGGCGACGGTGGATCTAGGGATGGGTTTGTCGCCAGCCGTCTCAGCCGCAGTCGCGAAAGTCGCTGACCGCATCAGCGGACTGATCCAAGCGCGCCTGTTCGAGCGGCGGGCAACGTCGTGACGGCGGCTGCGACCGTCACACTCAGGCGCGGGGCGCTCTACCTGAGTTGCGAGATTTACGATCGCTATTTCACGGCGCTAGAGGCCGTCATTTTAATCCGCCGCGAACGCGACCTTTGCGTCTTGCCCGTCCGGCACGCGGCCGCGGGCGGCTATCTTCTCAAACTCCGCAACAAGCTTGGTGATCGCGTTGTTCATGCCCCCGATTTCTTCCGTGAACATCGCGTCAACGAAGATATCGCGCTGCAACTGTCCGTCGTCTGGTCGGCAGAACAGGGCGCGCTGGTCGCGGCTGACACATTCGACATGTAAAGTAAGTTTGCAATTAGAAAAACAACTAGACATTTGCGACTCGTTCCGGTTAGCATGGATCGCGAAATAAAAACATGCAGCCGAAAAGGCGCGATTGGGGGAAACGAGTGAATACAAGTCTTGTCGGAGATGAAGTGCGTGCAGCACTCGCGGCTGCAGAGGATGCGGACGCGAGTCCTTCCGAGCGCGCTGAAATGCTCATGGAAATCGCGATGGGTCTGCAGCAGCAACCCAAATCACCCGATCAATTGCGCGCCTCGGTTACGCTCTATGACAAGGCGCTTTCAATCTGTCCGGAAGAGATGCAGCTTCTGGCGGCGCGAATCCTGGCGCGCAAAGGCACTGCGCTGCAGGCCATTCCCGAAGAGGGAACGGCGTCGCTTGAGCAAGCGCGCGCGACGTTCGAGCAAGCCATCCCGACGTTGATCGATTTTGGAAAACCGGAAGAACTAGCTGAGGCCGAAATGAACCTTGGCCTTGCGCTGCAAAATCTGGCTGGCGTTGGGCGGGCGCGTATCACCGACGCGATTTCGGCCTACCAGCGTGCCCTTCGAACTTTCACCCGGGCCAAGTATCCGCATGAATTCGTGATCCTGCAGAATAATCTTGCGACTGCATTTCTTTCAATACCGATGACCGACGAGCGTGGAAAGATGCGCGAAGCGCTTGCGGTGCAGGCTTTCGAGGAAGGTCTCAAGGTTGTCACGCTGATCGACAACCCGACCGAATACGCGATGTTGCAGAACAATCTCGGCAATGCGCTGCAATACGTTTCATCGAGTCACACTCTTGAGAACAACATTCGCGCGATCGAGGCCTACGACGAAGCCTTGAAAGTACGTACACGGCAGACGACCCCGCTGGAATACGCGAACACCATCTCGAATAAGGCAAATTGCTTATGGAATTTGCCCGATGATCCCGCGGATCCGGAGAGCGGAAATCGGATCAATCTCGCGCAGGCGCGCGCCTATTACGCCGAAGCGCGCGAGATATTCGTGGCGCACAGCGAACCTGAAAAGGCGCGTCTCGTTGCGGAAGCATTCAACCAGATCGAGCGCGAGATGTTAGCTTTACCACCGACCAACGGCCATGATGGCCGCCAATCCATGCGATCCCGAACCAAGTAAAGAGGAGTTTGTTGAGCGATGAATCTACCCTATTCCCCCGAAATGCTGGCCATTTCCTTTGTGTTCGGCGCGGTTGCGTCGATTGTGGGCGGAGCCGTCGGTGGCATTGCCGTCGGCGGCAAGGTACTGGGAAATGAACTCGCCGCAATGTTGGGAGGATTTTACGGTCCGCTCGCCGGCGTCGCCGGCGTCGTCATCGGACTCTTCGTCCTTACGGTCACTGGTTGAGGAAAATCTCATGTTCGCTATGGCTCAAAATTCAATCGTTTTGTTTTTTCGCGGCAAGTTATTCGCGGAACCAGGCAAGGCCTTTCAGAAGATTCTGATCGGTATTGCCGTTACGGCATTGTTACTGATCGCAATCGCGAAGGTGGGCGCGCCGCTGTGGATAGCGGCGCTCGTGGCCGCGCTGCTAGGAGGCGGATTGCAGCCGTATTTGTTTCGGAATCTCCGCTATCGATGAGGCATGCGGATCGTGCAAGTGAGAACAAAATGAACGCTCACGATCAGGATATGGTATCGACCACGCGTGACGATCTTGCCGGCTTCGTCGGTGATATTGAGCGGCTGGAGGCCTTATTCGCGACATGGGAGGAGACACACCGGGCCGCCGTTGGAGCCTACAAGCTCTCGATTGAGGCCCTTAATGCCGAGGCCTTGCGTCGTCTGGTCCGGTCCTTGAAAACGGATCCTGCGGCATTCGCCGCCATGAAGAGCGCTATTGCAGACGAAGTGGTCTATGCCGTCCTGCGGCGGCACGACATCGTCAAGCCGAGCTTGAATGAGCGCGTTGAAGTTGCACTTGAAAGCATTCGCCCCATGTTGGCTTCGCACGGTGGAAACGTCGAACTCGTCAAGGTGAAGCCGCCCGCCGTCGAAGTTCGGTTTATTGGGGCCTGCGATGGCTGTCCGGCTTCAGCACTGACTTTCCACGCCGGCGTGAAAAAGGCGGTTCAGGAGGCATGTCCCGAGATTACCAACATCGTGCAGGTCAAGGGTCTCGCCGGCTCAGAAGATAGCGGCGTCCGCTTCGTTAGTCCGTTCGCGCTCGGTGCAAAAGGTAATTGGCTCGCTGCTGGCTTGCTGTCAGAAATACCCGAAGGGTCGATCCGCTCAATGGAGCTGGGCGGCGAAAAGGTTCTGCTGTCGCGTAATGGCGCCACCGTTACCTGTTTCCAGAACGCTTGCGCGCATCTTGGTTTCCCGATCCATGACGGCGATATCGAGAATGGCATTATCACCTGCCCGCATCACGGCTTCAGGTACGATCTCTCCAGCGGGGAATGCCTCACTGCGCCGGAAGTTCAGTTGCAGTCGCATGCCGTGCGCGTCGTCGGCCAGCGCGTCGAAGTCAGGATGTCGAAATAGCCATGCAGGTCTCGTTTGCCGCCAGACGGTTGCAAAAGGCTCTACCCCGGGCCGGCGACAACCATGTGGCGCTGCCGCTGCTGTCTGCCGCAGGCGCGCGCGTGGTGCTTGGCGGCGAGGCGCTCGCGAACGGGCTGGCCCGATCGATCGTACCCGGCGCGGATACGTTGTTCGGCCCGCGCGGCGCCTGCCTTGCAAGCGAGCGTGGCCCGCTGTTTGTTTGCGACACCGGGCATCACCGGCTGATGATCTGGCGCAAGCCTCCATTGGACGATCAGGTGGGGGCCGACATCGTGATCGGCCAGCCGGATTTTTCGCGCGAAGGCCGCAACGCCAAGGGCGAGGTTGGCGCCGCTACGCTCAACATGCCGACCGGTGTCGCGGCTTGCGACGGCATTCTCGCGGTGGCCGATGCCTGGAATCACCGCGTGCTGATCTGGCACAGCTATCCCGAGACGTCCAACCAACCTGCCGACGTCGTACTCGGTCAGGCTGATTTCACCGGCGGGATCGCCAACCGCGGAGCAAGCCTGCCCACCGCGGACACTTTGAACTGGAGCTATGGCGTCGCCGTCGCCGACGGCAAGCTCGTTGTCGCCGACACCGGCAATCGCCGTGTGCTGATCTGGAATACGATTCCGCACGCGAACGGCACGCCGGCCGATGTGGTTCTCGGCCAGCGCGATTTCGTCACCCGAGACGACAATGCGGGGCAGGCCGGTGGCGCATTGGGAATGCGATGGCCTCATGGCATCGCAGTGGCGCGCGGCATGTTGTTCGTGTCCGACGCCGGGAACAACCGCATCATGGCGTGGCGGAATTTTCCGCAATCGACCGGCCGCGCTTGCGACTTCGTGCTCGGGCAGACCGATTTCATCGGGCTCGATCATAACCGCGCCTCCTATTATCCGAACTCGAGTGCGCTCAACATGCCCTACGGGCTGACCGTTCAAGGCGGTATGCTCGTCGTGGCAGACACCGCCAATTCCCGGCTGCTCGGCTTCGAGCTCGACGGCCTTGGAATGGATTCGCCCGCGATCGCGCTTGCCGGGCAGCCGCTGTTTTCCGACAAAGGCGACAACCGTTGGCGTGCCGCCAGCCGCGATAGCGTGTGCTGGCCCTACAGCGCCGCGGCGTCTGGCAAGCTGCTTGCGATTGCCGATGCCGGCAATAACCGAGTTCTGCTCTGGGAGGCCGCGTCGTGAGCCGTCGCAGCAACATCGTCGAACTGGACGAGCGGGTCTCGGTCGAAATCCGGGTGCGCGGTCGCGTGCAAGGGGTCGGCTTCCGGCCGACGGTCTGGCGCTACGCGCGTGAGCTCGGCCTGGCTGGCGAGGTGCTCAACGATTCCAACGGTGTTCTGATCCGTGTCTTCGGCAACGTAGCCGCCATATCCGAGTTGACCAGTCGCATTGAGCGCGAGCCGCCACCGCTCGCCCGCATTGATGCCATGGCGTCGCACCCCTATTTCGGCGATCTGCCGGCCGAGTTTGCGATTGTCGATAGCCTTGGTGGCGCTGCGCATACGCAGGTTGCGCCGGATGCCGCGATCTGCGGGGCCTGCGCGGAGGAAATCGCCAGTCCGTTCGAGCGGCGATACCGTTATCCCTTCACTAATTGCACCCATTGCGGGCCGCGGCTGAGCATCGTTACGGGCATTCCCTATGATCGCGCCAATACCGAGATGGCGCCGTTCGCGATGTGCCCGATATGCCGCGCGGAATACGACGATCCGGCCGACCGTCGCTTTCACGCCGAAGCCATTGCCTGTCACGTCTGCGGTCCCAAAGCGAAGCTGATCCGCTTCGATCGTCTTCCGTTCAGCTTCGATCAGTTTTCGATGATGGACGATGTCGATGCCGCCTGCGGACTTATGAAGAACGGCGAGATTGTCGCCATCAAGGGAATCGGTGGCTATCAGCTGGCGTGCGATGCCAGCAAGGCCGAAGTGGTTGCCCGGCTACGGCATCTGAAGAAGCGCGACGCCAAGCCGTTCGCACTGATGGCGCGCGACCTGGATGTGATCGGGCGTTATTGCAGCGTCTGCCCAGAGGAGGTGGCGTTGCTGACCGGTCCGTCTGCGCCGATCGTGCTGCTGCGCGCCGATGGCGGCGAGAAGCTGCCGGATGCGATCGCGCCGGGTCTTAGGACGCTGGGCTTCATGCTACCGACCACGCCGATGCATCAGATCATGCTGCGGCGGATGAGCCGGCCGGTGGTGATGACGAGTGGCAATCTGTCCGACGAACCACAGGTGATCGACGATTCAGAGGCGGGCGAGAGGCTCGGCGGCATCGCGACCTATGCGCTGATGCACAACCGCGAGATCGCCAACCGGATCGATGATTCCGTGGCGCGTGTCGTGATGGGACGCCCGCGCGTGATGCGACGCGCCCGGGGTTATGCGCCCGGCTCCATCCGGTTGCCTGGGGGATTCGAGACCGCGCCGGAACTTCTGGCGATGGGCGGCGAATTGAAATCGACGTTTTGCCTCGTCAAGGATGGTGCGGCGATCCTGTCGCAGCATCAGGGCGACCTCGAGGAGCTCAGGACCTTCGACGATTACCGCAAGAACCTCGCGCTGTATCAAAAGCTGTTCGATCACAATCCGGTCGCGCTGGTCGCTGATCTGCACCCGGAATATCTGTCGTCGAAACTGGCGCGCGCGCGCGCCGCCGCCGATACGATCCCCTTGCTGGAGGTCCAGCACCATCACGCCCACGTTGCCTCGTGTCTCGCCGAGAACGGTCATCCACTGGACGGCCCCCCGGTTCTCGGTATCGTGCTCGACGGCTTGGGATGGGGCGGCGACGATTCGCTGTGGGGCGGCGAGTTCCTGCTTGCCGACTATCGCCGTTATCAGCGGCTCGGCACCTTCAAGCCGGTTGCGATGCCGGGCGGCGCGCAAGCGGCACGCGAACCGTGGCGCAATCTCTACGCCCATCTGATGGCTGAAATGGCCTGGCCGGCGTTTGCGATGAATTTCGAGGAGCTGGAACTGCACGGCTATTTCGAACGAAAGCCGCGCGCCACGCTCGACGCCATGATCAGGAACCGCGTCAACGCGCCGCAAGCCACCTCATGCGGGCGGCTGTTCGATGCGGTTGCGGCCGCGCTGGATGTCTGCCGGGAACGGCAGGGTTATGAAGGCGAAGCGGCGGCGCGGCTGGAAGCCATCGTCGACGAGGACACGCTGCGGCACGAGGACGATACGCTCGGCTACCCCCTCAGCATCCCCAATCTCAGGGGTTCCGGACTACCCTATATCGAGCCGCTGGCGATGTGGCACGCGGTGCTCGGCGATCTCATCCTGAAGACGCCGGCCCCTGTCATGGCGGCGCGGTTTCACAAGGGGTTGGCAAAATCGATCGTCGCCATGACGAAGAAGTTGGCCAGCGGCGAGGACGAAACCGGCCCGCGGCGGTTCGACACTGTGGCGTTGTCCGGCGGCTGCTTCCAGAACCGAATCCTGTTCGAGGAGGTCGGCCACCGACTCGAAAGCGATCATTACACGGTGCTGTCGCACGCGCTGGTGCCCGCCAATGACGGCGGCCTGGCACTCGGTCAGGCGGCGATCGCCGCCGCGCATCTCATCGATTCCAATAGCCAACAGATAAGAAACCAGTCGGAAGGAAACGCGTCATGTGTCTTGGCATTCCCGGACGGATCGTAGAGATCAACGACGTTACCAGGAAGCTTGCGACCGTCGATGTCGGCGGCGTCAAGCGGCTGATCAACATCGCCTGCATCGTCAATGACGAGCACTTGGTGGAGTCTTGCGTCGGCGACTGGGTGCTGGTGCATGTCGGATTTGCCATGAGCCGGATCAACGAGGAAGAGGCCGCGCTGACACTGCAAATTCTCACCGAACTCGGCGAAGCCCAGGCCGAGATCGAAGCGATGCGGTTATCGGCGGCCGAATAGGGAGGTTCGTGTCATGTCCAACGATGGTGACCTCAAGGCGCTCTATCCGTTCCTGCACGGCCAACCGCAGGCCCCGGCGCGGCTCGACGCCGCACTGCTGCATTCCGTCGAGGAGAAGGCCCGAGATTCCCGCGAGACCAATACGCGCTTTTTCGGCGAAAACGCCGCGGTCCTTGTCGCCGCGGCCAAATCGCTCGCTGAGGTCTATCGCCGCGGCGGCCGGCTGTTCTCAATGGGTAATGGCGGTTCGAGCTGCGATGCGTCCCACGTCGCGGTGGAGTTCGTCCATCCGATCACCGCGGGGCGTCCGGCGCTGGCCGCTACCAATCTGGTGGCGGATCTCGCGATGATTTCCGCCGTCGGTAACGATCTCGGCTTCGACCATGTGTTCGTGCGCCAGTTGTTGGCGCAAGGCAGGGCGGGGGACGCCTTGATCGGTATCTCCACCAGCGGCAATTCGGCGAATCTGATGTCGGCGTTCACCAAGGCCAGGGAAATGAACATTGTCACCATCGGCCTGGCCGGTGGCGACGGCGGTAAAATGAAGTCGTCGGGCGTGGTGGATTTCTGTCTGGTGGTGCCGACTTCGTCGATCCACCGTACCCAGGAATGTCACGTCGCCGCCTATCACATCCTGTGGGATCTCGTTCACACGCTGCTAGCCGATGACCGTGGATCGGCAACGACCAAGGGAGCTGCGGCATGAAATATCTCGACGAATTTCGCGACGGCGACAAGGCGCGCGTCCTGATCAAGGAGATCGAGGCGCTGGTCGCGACCATGACGATTCCGGCGGAGCGCCCGCTATACATCATGGAGGTCTGTGGCGGCCACACCCATTCAATATTCCGCTACGGCCTCGAAGGCATGCTGCCGAAGGAAATCGAACTGATCCACGGACCGGGCTGTCCGGTCTGCGTGCTGCCGATGGGACGGGTCGACGACTGCGTGTCGATCGCCGAGAATCCGAACGTGATATTCACGACCTTCGGCGACGCAATGCGTGTGCCCGGCTCAAAGAAGAGCCTGTTGCAGGCCAAGGCTGAAGGTGCGGACGTGCGGATGGTGTATTCGCCGATGGATGCGCTGGCGCTGGCGCGCAAGAACCCAGATCGCGAGGTGGTGTTCTTCGGACTCGGCTTTGAAACCACGATGCCGTCGACGGCACTCACTATCCTCCAGGCGGAAGCCGAAGGTATCCGTAATTTTTCTGTGTTCTGCAATCACATCACGATTGTGCCGACCATCAAGGCGATCCTCGATAGCCCAGGGCTGCAGCTCGATGGCTTCCTGGGTCCGGGGCATGTCTCGATGGTGATTGGCACCGCGCCTTACGAGTTCATCGCGAACTTTTACAGAAAGCCGATGGTGGTCGCCGGTTTCGAGCCGCTCGATATTCTGCAGTCGATTTGGATGGTGCTGAAGCAAATCAAGGAGGGGCGCGCTGACATCGAGAACCAGTATGCGCGCATTGTCCCAGACGGTGGCAATGCGCCCGCACTGCAGGCCGTATCGCGCGTCTACGAACTACGTGAGTTCTTTGAGTGGCGCGGGCTCGGTTCGATCGACCATTCCGGCGTCAGGCTGCGTGATGAATACTTGCATTTCGATGCCGAGCAGAAGTTCGCAATTCCGAACCTGAAAATCGCCGATCCGAAATCGTGCCAGTGCGGCGAAGTTCTCAAAGGCGTGATCAAGCCATGGCAATGCAAGGTTTTCGGGTCGGCCTGCACACCGGAAACTCCACTGGGCGCACTCATGGTGTCGTCAGAGGGCGCATGCGCGGCCTATTATCAATATGGCGGCGTCAAGCGCTACAAGGAGGCGGTATGAACGTCGCGCCCTTTATCCGTACAAGGCGGCTCGGCAAGGTCAGTGTCGGCACCGTGACGCTTGCTCATGGCGGCGGCGGCAAAGCGATGAAAGACCTGATCGACGACGTGTTCGTTGCCGCGTTCGATAATCATGTGTTGGCGCCGCTGGAAGACCAGGCGCGCTTCGATCTGGCCGAACTGGCACGCCATGGCGACCGGCTGGCGTTCACTACGGATTCCTTTGTGGTCGATCCGCTGTTCTTCCCCGGAGGTGACATCGGTGAACTCGCGGTATGCGGTACCGTCAACGACCTTGCGGTCGGCGGCGCGATCCCGCTCTATCTGTCCTGTGCCGTGATTGTCGAAGAGGGCATGAGCGTCGATATGCTGCGGCGGATTGCCCGCTCGATGGCGAAAACCGCTGGAGATGCAGGAGTCCGGATTGTCACCGGCGACACCAAGGTGGTGCAGCGGGGCGCTTGCGACAAGTTGTTCATTACCACGACCGGCATTGGCGTGATCCGCAACGGAAGCACGCTCGGTGTCGACGCCGCGCGACCTGGCGACCTGGTACTTGTCAATGGCCTGCTCGGTGATCACGGCGCGGCGATCCTGTGCGCGCGGGGCGATATGGCGCTCGACACCCTGATTGAAAGCGACTGCGCTTGTCTTCACGGGCTGATCGAAACGCTGCTGGCGGCGGCGCCCGGGGTGCGGTTCATCCGCGACGCCACTCGCGGCGGTCTTGCGACAGTACTCAACGAGATTGCAGATGCATCGCAGATCGCGATCGAGATCGACGAGGGGGCCACGCCGATCCGCGAGGAGGTCAAGGCGTTTTGTGAGATCCTTGGGCTCGATCCGCTTTATCTGGCGAATGAAGGTAAGATCGTCGTGATCGTGCCGCCCGAGCAAGCCGAGGCGGCGCTTGGCGCAATGCGTTCCCATCCGCTGGGCGGGGGCGCCGGCATCATCGGGCGCGTCAATCAGGGCGAGGCCGGGCGCGTGACCATGCGCACGGTGTTTGGCGGGCGGCGGATCGTCGACATGCTGGTCGGCGAACAGCTGCCCCGGATCTGTTGAGGGCGTTGTTATGCATGAGCTCGGCATTGTCAGGAATATTGTCGCAATCGTCGGCGATGCCGCAAAAGGGCGCAGGGTCCGCCGCGTCACGCTCGAGGTCGGAAACCTGTCCGGCGTGATGCCGGACGCCATCGCCTTCTGCTTCGACACGGTCGCGCGGGGGACGGCGCTCGACGGTGCGACTCTGGAGATCAGGCCGATCGTCGGGCGCGCTCGCTGCGACGCATGCGGCACCGAGTTCGTCGCCGACACCCTGTTTACGCCATGCGGCTGCGGTTCGCGGCAGTTCAAGCGGCTGCAGGGAGAGGAATTGAACATCAAGAACATGGAACTCGAAACGGAGGTCGCCTGATGTGCGGACATTGCGGGTGCGGAGACAAAACCGGCGCCACCATTCTCAATCTCCAGACCGGAAAGGAAACGACGATGGGCGGCCATTCCCACGACCATGATCACGTCCACGCCGACGGCACCCGTCACAATCACGGTCATGACCACGGCCATGACCATCATCACGGCCATTCGCACGAGCATGAGCACGTTCACGCCGATGGAACGCGCCATCGCCACGGACATGGTCATGATGACGGTGCGCACGACCACGGCCACGATCCCGCGCACCATCATTCGCATGACCATGTCCATGCCGACGGTACCGATCACTGCCACGAGCACGATCACGGCCATGATCACCAGCATGGTCATACCCACGAACATGACCATGTCCATGCCGACGGTACCAGGCACAGCCATGCCCACGATGACGGGCATCATGATCACAGCCATGGCCACGATCACGGGCCGCGCACGACGGACGCCGTGATCGAGCTGGAAACGCGCATCCTGGCCAAGAACGATGCCCTGGCGGCCAAAAACCGGGCCTGGTTCGCTGGGCGAGACATTCTGGCGCTCAACCTCGTCAGCTCGCCGGGCTCCGGCAAGACCACGCTGCTGGAGCGCACCATTCGCGACCTGAAGGGCGAACTGAAACTCTATGTGGTCGAGGGTGACCAGGCGACGGCCAATGACGGCGAGCGTATCCGAGCGGCGGGTGCGCCCGCGGTACAGGTCAACACCGGCACGGGATGCCACCTCGAAGCCGACATGGTGGCGCGCGGTCTTGCAGAACTAAAGCCGGCTGCCGGCTCCGTCGTCATGATCGAGAATGTCGGCAACCTCGTCTGTCCGGCGATGTTCGATCTCGGCGAGCGCGCCAAAGTGGTCATCCTCTCGGTGACTGAGGGGGAAGACAAGCCGCTGAAATATCCGCACATGTTTCGCGCCGCGGAAATCATGATCCTCAACAAGACCGATTTGCTGCCGCACGTCGATTTCGACGTCGCGCGGGCCGTTGCAAATGCGCGCGAGGTCAATCCGAATATCGGCGTCCTGCAGGTCTCGGCGCGGAGCGGCGAGGGGCTGGCCGGCTGGTATGCCTGGCTCCGAAATGAAGCCGCCAAAGCCCGCGAATCTGCTTTTGCTTGAGATTTGGTGACGGTAAATGAAACCGGGGAAAGCATGTTTGGGATCGTGGGGTTGGGCTTTCTGCTCGGAATGCAGCACGCTCTTGAAGCCGATCATATAGCGGCGGTATCCAGCATTGCTGCGCGACGGACTAACGTCGGCGATATCGTCAGGCACGGCCTGACTTGGGGGCTCGGTCATACGGTCACGCTTTTCGTGTTTGCCGGTGCGGCGATCCTATTCGGCCAGGCGATTCCCGAACATCTTTCGCGGCCGTTGGAAACGGCGGTCGGCATCATGCTGGTTGGGCTTGGCTCGCACGTGCTATGGCGATTGTGGCGCGACCGAGTGCACTTCCATCAGCATCGGCACGACGACGGCTCCGAGCACCTCCATCTCCACGGCCATGCTGGGGACAACATTGCCCATCGGCGCAGTAGTCATGCGC
Organism: Bradyrhizobium sp. FW305-F6; assembly: GCF_058782905.1. Lineage (NCBI taxonomy): Bacteria > Pseudomonadati > Pseudomonadota > Alphaproteobacteria > Hyphomicrobiales > Nitrobacteraceae > Bradyrhizobium > Bradyrhizobium sp. FW305-F6. The sequence goes on along the minus strand of NZ_JBYSYD010000005.1, from coordinate 403,884 downwards.
ACTATCACGGCTTTCGGTGGAAATCCTTGCTCGTGGGCCTGATGCACGGAATGGCGGGGTCGGCTGCGCTTCTAGTGCTCGCAGTTACACAGGTCGCGGATCCAGTGTATGGCGTTCTCTACGTTTTGTTGTTCGGATTAGGTTCGATGCTGGGCATGGGTGCGTTGTCAGCCGTGATCGCGGTGCCGCTCGTGGCGTCAGCGCGTTGGCTGACCTGGGCCAATCGCGGTCTTCAGGGGTCTGTAGGGGTTATCACGATCGCGATCGGTGCAACGACGATCTATTCGACATCGCTTATATAGAACCGGTATAGATCCGGGTTGCATTTGTTCGTTAATTTATTGATTTTGCTTGATTTTTTGTGATTTATGATTCTCATAAATCATCACTTAGCGGTAGGTAAGTCATGTGTTGCGTAACGTACCAAAACCGGTTCTCGGACCAAGGCAGCGTACTCGCCGCCGAGGTGTCCGGATTTGAACTGGGCGGGGGGCGAGCGCCTCTCTCGACTAGAAGCCTCGACCCCTCGCGGGCTAGCTTGAACTAGGAATGGACCCAGGCTGCCTCGTGGAAGAAATCAGGATGAGAGCCGGCGCCAGCACACCCCGGCTTTTGGGCTGGTAAGGCCGCGACGTGTTCTGCCCAACGTTCGAGCGCCTCGCGCATCTCGGCCGCGTACCGCGCGCGGTTATAGACACCAGCTACGCCAGCCCGGTGGCCGCTGACGTGGTTTAGGATCGCCTCCACGATGTGTGGCAGCACGCCAAGCCGGTCGGCCATCACAGTGGACGCCGATCTGCGAAGATCATGAACGGTCCAATGGGGTAGGGATTCACCCAGGGCTTCCGCAATGCGCGCATCAAGCGCCGACTTCGACTTTGACCAGCCTGAAAACCCGCGATGCGGGTCACCGCTGCGTCGGGGTCCGTCACCAAAGAGGAAGTCTCGACCATCTCGGCGGGGTGGGAGTAGGGCCAGGGCGGCGGGAACCAATGGCAGCAAATGCTCGCGATGGTTCTTGGTCCGGGTGCCTGGCAGCGTCCATAGCCCCGAACTGGTGTCAAGTTCGGCCCATTGCATACTGCCCACTTCATCACGGCGTTGGGCTGTGAGCAGCAACAAACGCACGATGCGTCCGTAGTCGTCATCTTCACAGGCGTGCCAGATGGCTGATAGCTCCGTCTCCGTTAGGACCCGTTCGCGGCTTCCCGGCTGCGCCGGTCGGTTAGTGCCGAGAACCGGGTTCGCAGCGATCTCAAGGCCCTCGCGTATTGCCCAGTTGAACATTGAGGACAGGGCTGTACGGGCGCGGGCTGCTGAGACCGCTCCATGAACTGATGCGAAGTCAGCGATACGAGCCGAGATATGGCGGCGAGTGATCTGGAAGACCGAGACCGAATGCAGGGGTTTCCAACTGACCAACAGGTAGCGTTCTATTTCCGAATAGGTCCTGGGCTTCAGCCTTTGTTTGGCGGTCCGCAGATATTGATCCGCAATGGTTCGGAGGGTGTCGGCCGCCTGTAGGCGCGCCTTGGCTTTCTCGTCCGCCGGGTCTTTGCCATTGGCAACCACGCCCAGAAGCCGCTTGGCCTCCTTGCGTGCGAGCTCCGGCGTCCAAGGGGCGCCGTGAGCACCGATGGTGACGAAGCGCTGCCGACCGAACACTCGATATTTGAGAACGTAGGTCGCCCGGTCGCGTTGGCGGCGAACGCCAAAGCCCCGCACCGCCTCGCGGTGGTCTGCGTCCCAAATTGTCTCGCCTGGCTTGAGTGCTTGCACTGCGCGGATCGTGATACTCGAAACAGCCATCGATCGCCTCTGTAGCTACCACGTAGCTACCACCATAGCGCAAATTGCAGCGCACGTAAGGCGGGGGGCGGCGATCTTACTAATTGATAAGACTATGATTTTCGTACAAAAGGCGGGAGTTGCGTAGCATCGGCGGAGCCCGTGCGGTGTCTGTGGAACAGGAGGTCGGTGGTTCGAGCCCACCCAACTGTACCATTACAACCAACCCTTAGCTGCGCCCGCCGTCCCCCCAAAAATCAAATAGCTACGGCCTCGCTACCAAGCGCCGTGCTATTGGTTGCAGCCAGTCATGGCTTTCTTATGCCCTCATCGAATGACGGAGGCCATATGCAAGTTTCTGCCAAGAACCTGAATTTCATTTGGCTGATGAGACGAACGGTAGTGGCGGCCGTTGTCGCCGCGGGTATCGTGTCGGCCAATCCTGTTTCCGCTTATGAGCGTCCGGCCCAGAGCATCAAGCCGGCCGGTGTGACGATCAACCTCGCGCAGGTCCTCGGCTGGATCGGTGATGGCGTCTTTGCAGTGGGACGTTGGGATGGGACGATCTCGGTGTTCAGAACTCCGGTGCAGAACGAGTACGGTCCAGCAATCCTGCAGGCGATGTCAACTCCCTCTGGACGTGGGATCGAAATGCTTGCATCAACTGACGATTCGAGTTTCTTCACGTCCGACGGTCCAAGCCGTTTGGCACTCTGGAGGCGCAAGGGCGCCGGCGCTCCGTTCGAACTCGCGGCCAATCCCGGCTATGATCTGGCGGTCGGTACTGCTAACAGTGGCTTGGCTCTGACAGCGAATGGGGCCGAATACTTTGTTTCAGGTCACGAGAGCGGGCGCGTGCTGATATGGCGCCGGGAGTCCGACGGACAATATCGGCTTACTAACACGGTCGATGTGAGTTCGCCCGATAAGCCGGCTAATCCATGGGATTTGCGTAACATCCGCGGCTTGGCTGCTTGGCGGGGGGATCGTGTGATTAGCGGCTCCGAGGACGGTGACCTGGTCGCGATCAGTGTTCCAGATGGCAAGTTGTTGTTCCGACATCGCTACAATGCCAGCGCACAACGCGGTATCAACGCGCTTTCGCTTGCAGGAGAAATATTAGCCGTTGCAAACTGTGCAGTCGGAGCAGCCGACAAGAACATCTGGCTGTTCGACCTGAGTGCCGGCAGTCCGAAACTGGTCGATGCCGAAAACTTGGCAATCGATCCAGGCCGGTCGCAGACCTTTAATTTCGACGTGGACCTGATTTCCGTTCCAGGAAAGACTGGCGCACCGGCCGTGAGTTTCTTTAGTAGCACCGAAGAAGGGTTGATCTGGGGCGGGCGCATCGACGACAACCAACTGATCGTAACGGGAGTTACCAAAGTTTCGCCTGAGGGTGGTGCTGTAATGGCCGTCGCGCCGAAGGGCGGCTTTGTCGCCGTAGCTGCCTATGCGATCCGCCTTTTCAAGACGGACTGATCGTTCCAGCTGTTGCACGATCGATAAACATCGCCAGATCATCTTGAAGCTCGTAGGATGGGTTGAGCCGCTCGCGAAACCCATATTTCCTTCGCAACCGGTCCTCGTAGGCGCGGCGATGAATAAGCAGCATCCGCGCGGCCGAAGTCACGACGGTAGGCTGCGCGATGTGATGTTACCAACAAAATTGGCTAGATGGGTTCGCAAGGGCTCAACCCATGCTACGCGGCTGATGGCTGTGAAGAGTCTTGCCTTAGGGTTCGCCGGGGCCGGCACGTCCTTTGACGCGGCTTAGCGTCCGCCTGGCAGCATTGCGGCGGTGAACCCGAGTGCGAACATACTTGAATACATCCGTGCATGTGCTTAGATGCCAACTGGCCAAGTCAGCTGGGCATTTGGCATAACGGTCGCCGGATGTAATCTCATGGGTAAGAACCAGCGTAGTGGCAAAGGTATTGCTCGAGCCTCTTCGGGTGGCGGCCGCGTCCACGACTCGTTGAGCACCAAGCAGATCAAGGCCATTGCAGCGTCGGCCCTTACTCAGCGGCCTGACCAGAAACAGTCGTTGAGTGCGTCTCGCAAATCTCCTTTAGACAAACCCCGCAAGTCGGCTGCGGCTGAGTTCCTGTCCGCCGCCGAGCCGGACCAGACTTATCAACCGCACCCTGGCGCGGTTGTCGTGCGGGGGCATTTCGATGCGGTCACGGGGCTCTCCACCGTCACCGATGCGCCGTCGCTCGGGGTCGGCAGGACGGCGGATGAAGCGCAGGCCTCGGTCGAGCTGTTCGATGTCGTGATCGACGGCAACAGTCTGTTTCGCATCGAACCCGCTGCGCTCAAGCGCCTCTCGAATTACAGCGACGACGAAATCCATGCCCTCGTCGTGCCGAAACGCACGCTGGCGCGGCGGCTGTCGGATGGCGAGCCGCTGACGGTCGAGGAGACCGACAAGGCGGTGAGACTGGCCCGGGTCGACCGGCTCGCTGCAAAGGTGTTCGGCGATGCCGCGAAGGCGCACCGCTGGCTGCGCAAGTCGAAGAAGGCGCTGGGCGGGGAGACGCCGCTCGCATACCTCGCGACGGAGGCGGGCGCGCGCGTGGTCGAGGAGATGTTGCATCGGATCGATCACGGCATCCTCGCTTGAGGATTCGGCGTGAGGATCTGGCGCATCTCCAACTTTGACGATCTTTCCGGCATTGGCGGTCTGAAGACCGACGGCCGGTGGCATGATCGCGGCCGGCACGTGGTCTACGCCGCGGATCATCCGGCTTCGGCGCTGCTCGAAGTGATGGTGCATCTGGAGATCGATGTGGAGGACTTGCCGACCAGCTATCAGCTGCTTTGTATTGACGTGCCTGATAACCTCGCTGTCGAAAAGGTAAGCTTGAGCGACTTCGAAAAAATGTCGCCGAATTGGGCCGGCGATCCCAGGGTGACACGTGATATGTTGAGGCCATGGTTTGACGAGAAACGCACCGCTGTGGTGTCGGTGCCGTCTGTCATCGTGCCGTTTGCGCAAAATTATCTCATCAATCCGAGACACGTGAATGCGGCGCGCATCCGCGTGTCGCATGTCGGGCGCTACCCTCACGACGAGCGGCTGTTTGGGATACGGACGGGATCACGGTGACGGTGTATGAAATTCTACCGTCGCGTCCTCACGCAATCATCATCTTCACCTGCGCCGTATCCGCAAACTCGATCAACTCGACGATCTTGCCGTCCTGAAACTTGAACAGGTCCAGGATCTCGGTGCTGAAAACCTTTCCGGTCGGACGATACCGAACATCGACACGGGAATGGATGGCGATCCTGTCTCCATCAACCAGCTCGGCCAGGATCTCGCGGCCTTCGAAGCCGAAGTCTTCAATGAATTTGCTGAAGGCACCACGCAGGCTTGCGTGTCCCTCCACGCTTCCAGTCAATTCGAGTGCGGCCTTGTCGCCCATCAGGGCGAACTGACCCCTCGGATGAAAAGCGGCGACCAGACCCTCGGCGTCATCGTTGTCGCGTGCGGCATAGGCGCGCCGGACCAGTGCGAGCATCTCTTCGCGTTGTGCCATGTTACCCTCCCTGAACGTATCAGGAGAGACTAGCGACCTTTGCGTGCAAAGGCAAAATGATCGCGCGGCTCCCGCCCGGCGAACAGGATGGTCGGTTTTCGTTCCCGGCTCCCGGCGGAAAACCGCGGGATGTCGGCGGCGAACCTTTCACGACCCCGGGTGTTTGTAGCTGCGGCAGGACTGACAACGCTGAGGAGCTGAGCTATGAACGGTATCATCTATATCATCGGGTTGATCGTCGTGATTGCTGCGGTGCTCTCGTTCTTCGGCCTGCGCTGATCGGCAATTGGGCGCGGGGAGGCCGTGCAGCGTCGCTGGTCGACACCTCACCGCCACCCAGACCATTACCGGCAAACGACACCGCCGCCAGCATCGTCCCCGGCGCCATTACGCTTGACACCGGGTTGACAGCCTTTGACCGTTGCCGGGCTTTCAGCGTGAAGCGGGGCAGGTTGATGCCAAACGATCGGTGCGCTCGAAGCGGCCAATCCGCCGATTCCCAAAGCCAGCTTTGTCCGCCGCCCGTAGCTCCTCCGTTGGCAATGCGCTATCGGTAGCGAGCCGATGACGTGTGATGGACAAGCAAGCAGGCGGACAAGATCGTGAGTTTTTTCGAGCGTCTCAAGGCAGCCGCGGCCAGTGAGTGGCGGGCCTATACGGAGCATCCCTTCACGAACGGATTGGCGGACGGCTCGCTCCCCGAAGCTGCGTTTCGTCACTACCTCGTTCAGGACTATCTTTTCCTCATCGAGTTTGCGCGCGCCTACGCGCTCGCGGTCTACAAGTCGCCGAGGCTTGCCGACATGCGTGAAGCCGCGACCGGCCTGTCGGCCATCCTCGATGTCGAGATGAACCTGCATGTGAAGCTTTGTGCCGATTGGGGCCTGTCCCCGGACGACCTTGAACAAGCTCCTCCGGCGGCCGAGATGCTGGCCTATACGCGCTACGTGTTAGATGCGGGAATGCGCGGCGATCTGCTGGCGCTCAAGGTGGCGCTTGCGCCTTGCGTGATCGGATACGCGGAGATCGCAACGCGGCTCGCCGCGGATGCCGCGACGAACGCCTATCGCGTCTGGATCGACGAATATGCCGGCGCGCCATACCAGGAGGTCGCCGCCAGGGCGCAGGCGCATATGGAGCATCTCGCCGGTCGCTACGCCACGCCGGCCCGCGAGGCCGAGCTGATTGCGATCTTCAAGGAAGCCACCCGCCTGGAGGCAGACTTCTGGGAGATGGCCTGGCGCGCCGGCCAGGCTGTTGCATAGCGGTGTCTGCAATCGACGGGCCGCCTACTTCCCTCCCGCCACCATCCACACCACCACGGGCAACGTGATCGCCGCCAGCAGCGTCCCTAGCGCCACCGCACCCGACACCGGGTTGACCAGCCGCTGATACTGCACCGCGAAGATGTAGGCGTTCGCGCCGGTCGGCATCGCCGCAAACAGCACGATGACGCCGGCCGCCACCGGCGGCAGGTCGAGCAGTCTGGCCAGCACGAACGCGGCTGCCGGCATGGCCGCGAGCTTGAGCGCGCACATCACGAGGATGCTCAGCTTCTCGCCCTTCACCTCGAAGCGGAACAGGTTGATGCCGAGCGCGATCAGCGCCGTCGGCGAGCCCGCTTGCGCCAGCAGCTCGATGGTGCGGTCGACGACGGGGGTGAGGCCAAGTCCGGTAAGGCGCCAGATCACGCCGAAGCCGATCGCCAGCATCAGCGGGTTGCGCGCGAGGTCGGCGAGCACGGGGCGGATCACCGTGAGCGGCGAGCCGGTGCGCTTCTGGTTGACCAGCTCCATCTGCAGGATGCCGCAGAGCCAGAGCAGCGGCGTGTTCACCGACAAGATCAGCGCCATCGGGCCTGCCGCCTCGTTTCCCAGCGCGGAGAGCACGAGGGGGATGCCGAGCATCACGATGTTGCCGTAGACCGAGCCGATCGCGAACACGACGCCGTCCTCGCGGCTGCCGCGCGGGGTTCGCAGCAGCGCCGAGACCGCCATCGCCGCGATCCAGGTCAGCGCCAGCGCGCCGTAATAGGCGCCCCACATCCGGTAGGGGCTGACATCGGGGAATTCCGAGACGACGATGGTGCGGAACAGAAGCGCAGGGATCGCAATGCTGAAGGCGAATTCCGAGATGCCCTTGTGCGCGCCCTCCGAGACGAAGCGAAACATGACTGCGGCATAGCCGGCCGCGATCAGCGCGAACACCGGCGCGACGATCAGCAAGGTTGCCATGCGCGCTCAAGACTCCAGGGTGATCGCATTTGAGAGCTATTCCTGCGGCCATCCTTCGAGACGCCCGCTTTAAGCGGGCTCCTCAGGATGAGGACGGAGTGCGTGGTTGCAGTATTATAAAGGCACCGACGCTGATTAGCCTCATCCTGAGGAGGCGCTTCAGCGCCGTCTCGAAGGACGAGGCGTGCGCACCGGCCGCTACAAGTCATATGCGAGAACCTTGCGCTACGTCCCCAGCTCGATGATCCGCCTCGCCATCCGCACATTGGCGTAGTCGATCATCTTGCCGTCGAGCGTCACCGCGCCCTGGCCTTGCGCCTCGGCCTGCTCCATCGCCTCGACCACGCGCCGCGCCTGGGCCAGCTCCTCGGCCGAGGGCGTGAATGCGCGCAGCGTCGGTTCGATCTGGTCGGGATGGATCACCTGCTTGCCGTCAAAGCCCATCGCTGCGGCCTTCTGCGCGCTGGCTTCGGTCAGCCTGATATCGCGGAACGCGCCGCAGGGGCCGTCGATCGCGCGCAGGCCGCATGCGCGGGCGGCGACGAGCAGGCGCATCATGGGATAGGCGAACAGGTCGAGCGGCGCGGAAGCGTAGCCGCTCTGCGCGGAGCCGACGTGGCGGTAGCCGTCCGGCGAGATGCCGACGTCGGAGGTGCGGGCACCCAGCGAGGCCGCGAGATCGCCGACGCCGAGATGCAGCGCGGCGATGCTGGCGTGGCAGGCGGCGAGGGCGTCGACATTGACGAGGCCGAGTGCGGTCTCGATCAGAAGTTCGAGCACAACAGGCGCGGCGCGCTCCGGCGCGGCCGCACGCAATTGCTCGGCGATGGCGACGATGTCGCCGGTGCGCTCCGCCTTCGGCACGATCACGGCATTCAGGCGCGGCAGGGACGCCAGCGCGCGAATCTCGACTGCGATGAACGGGCTGTCGACGGCGTTGAGCCGCACCGTGACATGCTTGTTGCCCCAGTCGAGCGAGCCCAGCGCAGCGGCGGCTTCCGTCAGCGCAAGAGCCTTCTCGGCGGGCGGCACCGCGTCCTCGAGATCCATGAACACCGCATCCGCGCTAGAAGCCGCGGCCTTGGCGACGAGGCGGGCGCGATGCGCGGGGACGGCGAGGTAGGCCCGGGTGGGCCGCTGCAAGCCCATCATCACGCGTCCTTCGCCAGGCCGAGTTCACCGAGGATGGCCTCATTGTGCTGCCCCACGTCCGGCACCGGATCCATCCGCGGCGTCACGCCGGGAATGGTCAGCGCCGGCAGGAAGCTCATCACGGGGCCGCAGGGCGATCCCAAGCTTTGCACCCGGCCTCGCGCATGCAGCTGCTCGTGCTTCAGGAAAGCTTCGACCGAGTTCAGACGCGCGTTCGCGATCGCGGCCTCGTCCAGCAGCCGCAGCACCTCCTCGCCGCTCATCGATGCAAAGTGCTGCTCGATATGCGTCTGCAACTCGTCGCGGTTCTCCATGCGCAGCGGATTGGTGCGGAATCTCGGATCGTCGGCGAAGCCGGCGTCGCCGAGCACGATGCGGCACAGCGCGCGCCATTCCCGATCGTTCTGGATTCCGAAGAAGATCGTGTTGCCGTCGCCGACCCGGAACGGGCCGTAGGGCGCGATCGTCGCGTGCTTCGCGCCGGTGCGCGGCAGCGGCCGGCCGGTGCTCTCGGTGTAGAACGCGGGATAGCTCATCCAGTCCGTGATGGAATCGAACAGCGAGGCCTGAAACGCCGTGCCCTTGCCGGTGCGCTCGCGCCGAAACAGCGCCATCAGCACGCCGTTGAGGATGTACATGCCGGTGGCGATGTCGACCACGGATAGCCCGACCTTGGCCGGCTCCGCCTCGGTGCCGTTGATCGCGAGCACGCCGGCCTCGCATTGCACCAGGAGATCATAGGCTTTCTTGTCGCTGTAGGGACCGCCCGTGCCATAGCCCGAGACGTCGCAGGCGATCAGGCGCGGAAATTTGCGCAGCAGCGACGCGGCATCGAGCCCGAGCCGCTCCGCCGCGCCGGGCGCGAGATTCTGGATGAACACATCCGCCTTCGGCAGCAGGGCGTCGAGCACCTTGCGGCCGTCCTCGCTCTTGATGTCGATGGCGAGGCTCTCCTTGGAGCGGTTGGTCCAGACGAACTGGCTCGACATTCCGTTCATCACGTGGTCGTAGTCGCGGCAGAAGTCGCCCGCGCCCGGCCGCTCGATCTTGATCACCCGCGCGCCCCAGTCCGCGAGGTGCCGGCTGGCCAGCGGCGCCGCGATCGCCTGCTCCAGCGAAACCACCGTCACGCCCGCAAGCGGCAGCTCCGCCTCATTCCCACCCATGTCGCCTCCACGCCCGCTGCTTCTTCTGATCAAGCGCAGGAGAACGAGCCCGCCATCCCGCGCATTTTGATGGTGCCATCATGCCCCTGTTTTGCCCGACAAGTCAAATTCGACTTCGAAAAATCCTAAGATTTGGCGACGTGAGTGTTTGCAATGACTTGGCTACTGTGCATGGGGTTGTTTTCGCAGTTTGTGTTTTGGAGGGCTTGGAAGCGTGGGCTTCCATGACCGCTCGACGGGAGGAAGCGCGGCAGGGTCCTCGCCTGCGGCCATCCTTCGAGACGCCCGCCTCCGGCGGGCCCTCAGGATGAGGACCGAGTTCGTGGCACTTGTTCCAATTGGCACCAATGCTGCCTAGCCTCACCCTGAGGAGACCGCGGAGCGGTCGTCTCGAAGGGCGAGGCGTGCGCTCAGCCGCGCCAAGGTTTTGCTCAATCACCGCCCCTGTTGCCGAGACCGCACAGCGCCGACCTTTCGCATTCCCCCTCGGTTGCCAACGAACGCCCGTTCACCCACTATTCCCTCCTGTTCGACATTTGGGGGAATCGATGCCGGCGTTCCGCTTCAAGACATCCTTGGCCGTTGCTGGCCTCTCGCTGGCCCTGGCCGTCCTGGTGCTGCCGCGCGCCGGCCTCGCCTACACCCAGGAGGAGCAGCAGGCCTGCACGCCCGACGCGATGCGGCTGTGCAACGAGTTCATCCCGAACGTCGATGCCATCACCGCCTGCATGATCAAGAAGAAGGCGCAGCTGTCGCCGCAATGCGCGGTGTTCTTCCGCCGCGGACCGGCGGCGGGCGAGCAGCGCGCCGGCAAGCCGACCCAGATCGCCCCCAAAGCCGCGAAGAAGACCGCCAAGCCCGCCCCGAAGAAGAAATCCACCCAAGGCTAGGCGCGCCGCAAAGCGCGTTCCCGTCCTGAAACTCCGGCCGTGCCGGACGGCGTGCGTCGCGCGGCAGCCAGGCTGCGGGCCAAGCATCAGCCTCGCGACAGCCACCGGACTCGTTTTGTTCGCGGGCATTGCCCCGAGCAGACGCGCGGAGAGGGGTCGGCCGACATGACCTGAGACGCTGAGGATTTACGCGGGCAGGTTGCGTTCCGTTTTCTCCCGTCCGTTGCTCAAAAAATGCACGATCGGCAGGGCCCCAAACGTCTTGTCGCGATTTGTGCGCGGCGTCACAGCTTGCAGTGTGACTCAAAAGCCAACACGACTTGTTATTTCGTGGCGTCGGCGCAACCTTCGATAAATTTATCTTTCACGAATCAGCGCGCTGATTCATTTTCGCGGCCTGGGGTCAATCTGGAGGCCGAAGGTATGAACGTTATTGTTTTTGCATCACGTAAAGGCGGTTCGGGCAAGAGTACCCTCGCCGCGCATCTTGCCGCGCAGATCAAGGCGAGCAAGCAGGTCATGCTGGTGGACGCGGACCCGCAGGGCTCGCTGACGCTGTGGCACAAGCTGCGCGGCACCAACGAGCCGCCGATCAAGTCTGCCGTCAACTCCGTCAGCGGCATCGTCTCCGCGGCCAAGCGCGACGGTTATGAATGGGTGTTGATCGACACGCCGCCGAACCTGTCGGCCGTCGTCGACGACGCGATCAAGAATGCCACCATGGTGGTCATCCCGGCGCGTCCCGGCGTGTTCGACGTCAACGCCGTGCAGGAAACGATTCAGATGTGCCGCGCGGCGCGCAAGCCCTACGCGGTCGTGCTCAACGGCGCCCCGGCCAAGCGTGACGAATCCGAAAGCCCGATCGTCACCATCGCCCGCGAGGCGCTGGCGAAGTTCCGTGCTCCGGTGTGGGGCGGCCAGATCACCAACCGTTCGGATCTCTTGATGGCGCTGAGCCACGGCGAGGGCGCGCGCGAGTATCAGGCCGAGAGTCGTGCGGCTCAGGAAATTGCGAGACTGTGGGCGGCGATCGAACGTTCGGTGAAGGCTATTCGCGGCACGGCGTCGGCGTCGGGAGCAATGCACAAGCAGGCGGCTTGATTTTCATCATTCGTTCCCCGGACGACAAACGCGCGGAAGAGCCGCGCGTTTTGCGTTTCCGGGGTCCCGCGTCATTCCGGGATGGCGCGCAAGCGCCAGACCCGGAATCTCGAGATTCCGGATTCGCCCTTCGGGCGCTCCGGAATGACGGGATGAAACCTCACGCCACCATCAGCATGTAGAACACGATGACCGGCGACAGAGTGAGGATCACCGACCAGATGCCGACGGCCCAGAGAATGTCCTCGGTGGTAAAGGCCTGCTGCCCGGCGTCGTAATGCGACGCCAGTTCATTATGATTGTTCACAAACGCCTCCGCGATTTCTTCGCTTATGGGCGTCGGTGATAGCAGCGATGTTTTAAGATCCGGATCGCAGCCGTCGGTGCTTTTTGAACACAGGTGCTACCACGGATTAACCATCCCGCGGTGTCCTGGCTCAGCCGGCGAGCCAGACGCGAAGCAGCAGCACCGGCATCAGGCCGAGCATCACCGCCCAGAACCCGAACGACGAAACGACGAGAATTCCCTGCAAGAGATCGGCCGGCGCGAATTGCCGCGCAGCCGTCGGCTGGATGCGATGCCCCATGGTTGTTCCCTCTGTGGAAGCCTTTGAAGAAGAACGATAGGCGCGGTCGCGTAAACGAGGCGTGGATGCGGATCGCGGCGCGCGCGAAGGCCGTTGGGGCGATGTTAACCACGGGCGCGCGGTGCACCGCCTCTCCATCGTCATTCCGGGGCGCGACGAAGTCGCGAGCCCTGAATCGATTCATCCACCAACTCCGCTGCCCGATGGATTCCGGGCTCGCGCTCCGCGCGCCCCGGAATAACATTGTGGGGAAGGAAGCCCGCTACGCCGCGACCCTCGTCCGCCGCTCGATCTCGCGATCGATCGTCGCGGCAAGCTCGCTGCTCACCTCGACCATCGGCAGGCGCACTTCGGGACTGTCGATCAGGCCGCATCGCCACAGCCAGTACTTTGCCGGGGCGGGACTGGGCTCGGCGAACAGGAGGCGCGTCAGCTCCGCGACGTCCTGCCAGCGTGCCTGCGCGGCGTCGAGGTTGCCGCGCTTCAGCTCGGCATGGACGGCGGCGAAGGTCGCGGTCTCGACATGGGCCGACAGCACGATGCCGCCGTCGGCGCCGTCACCGAGCGCCTCGAAATAATTGGCGTCCTCCCCGGTGAGCACGCGAAAGCCCTTCGGCCGGTCGCGCAGCAGCGCGATCGACTGCTCGCGGCTGGCGCCGCAATCCTTCAGGCCGACGATGTTGCTGTGCGCGGCAAGCCGCAACATGGTCTGGTTGCTGATGTTGACCGCGCAGCGATAGGGAATGTTGTAGAGCGCCAGCGGCCAGGCGGCGTGGTCGGCGAGGGCCTCGAAATGCGCCAGCAGCCCGCGCTGCGACGGTCGCACATAATAGGGACTGGCGATCAGGTAACCGTCGATCGGCCAGTCCGCGGTTTCGTCGAGGCGCTCCTTGAGACGCGAGGTGTCCGCGCCGGAGAGCCCGAGGCTAACAGGCAAGGTGCGGCCGCCGGCCGCCATCTCCTCGCGCACGACGGCGACGAGGCGTTCGAGCTCGGCCTCGCGCAGCGTCATGCCTTCGCCCGACGTCGCCCCCAGAATGAAGCCGTCGACGGCCTGTCCGCAATAGTGCCGCGTCAGCCGCCGCAGCGAGGTCTCGTCGAGGCGCCCGTCGCGAAACGGCGTCACCAGCGGCAGCCACAGTCCGTGCAGATGATCTCGTAGTCCGGTCATGTTTCCATCTCCTTCTCGGGAAAAATGCCTGAGACGGAGGGCACATGAAAAAACCCCGTCCAGGCGGCGGGGTTTTCGGGATTTTGTACGCGATGACGAAGTCAGCTTAGTGCGCGCAAAAATCCGAGGCCCCGGGATGGGGACCTTTTTTCGAAACGATGGCGCACGACTTCGTGATCATTGCCAAATGATGCGGGGTATGCGTGGAACTGTCAATACACGCGCAAGGCGAAGCGCGTCGTGACGAAAAAAAGCCGGACCCGAAGGGCCCGGCTTAGGTATTGGCCACGTGAGGCCGACACAATCACCTTCCAAGAGGGATTACTGAACTCCCGCGCCACTGGAGGAGGGGGACAAATGCGCAACGCGAAGGCTCAGCGTGCAAACATTATGGGCTTGCCGAGCGCCTTGCAGCAACAGCCGAGGCCGCATGTCAGTCATGCGGAAATCAGGACGGCCAGCGTTGTGCCTTGCTCACCACGAAGTCGCGGAACACCTGCACGCGCGCGACCGTCTTCAGCTCCTCGGGATAAACAAAGTAGGTGTCGAGCTGGATCGAATCCGACTCGCCGAACAGCTGCACGAGTTTGCTCTGTTCCTCCACGAGGTAGTCCGGCAGCGCGGCGATGCCGAGACCCTGCTGGCACGCGCGCACCAGACCGAGGATGTTGTTCACCCTGAAATAGGCCTCGCGCGGACCCGAGCCGTTGCGGCCCGCTTCGACCAGCCAGTTGCGGTTCTGCAGATGCGGCGCGAAATTGCCGTCCGAGAGCGTGATGATGCGGTGGGAGTCGAGCTCCTCCAGCGTGCGGGGCGTGCCGAAGCGTTTGATGTATTCCGGCGAGCAATAGGCGTGGAAGCCCATCGCGAACAGCTTGCGCTGGATCAGGTCCGGCTGCGTCGGCTTGCGGGTGCGGATCGCAACGTCGGCCTCGCGCATCGAAAGATCGAGCTCCTCGTCGGTGACGATCAGTGAGATGCGGATCTCCGGATAGAGCCCGGTGAACTCACCGAGCCGCGGGATCAGCCAGTTGATGCCGACGCCGGGGGTGGTGGTGATCTTGAGGTCGCCGCTGGGCCGCTCGCGGCTGTCGGTGAGCTTGGCGCGCGCCGCCTGCAGCTGCATGAACACGTCATGCGCGGTGCGGAACAAGAGGTCGCCCTGTTCGGTAAGGATCAGGCCGCGCGCGTGGCGGTGGAACAGCGAGACCGAAAGCTCCTGCTCCAGCGCCGAGACCTGGCGCGACACCGCCGATTGCGACAAGCCGAGCTGCTCGCCCGCATGCGTGAAGCTGCCCGCTTCCGCTGCTGCGTGAAACACCTTCAGCTTGTCCCAATCCATATCCGTAAATCCGTCGCGTGTTCGAGGCATGATTCTATTCCGCTGCCGCGCGCTCGCTGGCGCGAAGGGCCAAGAAACGTTCGGCTTCGAGTGCGGCCATGCAGCCGAGGCCTGCGGCCGTCACGGCCTGGCGATAGGTCTCGTCGGCGACGTCGCCGGCGGCGAACAGGCCGGGCACCGAGGTTGCGGTCGAGTTGGGCGCGACTTCGACATAGCCCGAGGGTTTGAGCTTGACCTGGTCTTTCACGAGTTCGGTCGCCGGCGCGTGGCCGATGGCGATGAAGACGCCGTCGGTCTTGACGTCCGTCAGCGCGCCGGTCTTGACGTTCTTGAGCCGGACATGGGTGACCTTGTTCGGGCTCTCGGTGCCGCAGATCTCATCCACGGCGGAGTCCCAGATCACCTTGATCTTCGGGTGCTTGAACAGGCGCTCCTGCAGGATGCGCTCGGCGCGGAAGTGATCGCGACGATGCACGATCGTGACCTGCGAGGCATGGTTGGTGAGGTACAGGGCTTCCTCGACCGCCGTATTGCCGCCGCCGACCACGATGACGTCCTTGCCCCGGTAGAAGAAGCCGTCGCAGGTGGCGCAGGCCGACACGCCCCCGCCCTGGAACTTGGCTTCGGACGGCAGCCCGAGCCAGCGCGCTTGCGCGCCGGTGGCGAGGATGACGACGTCGGCGAGATAGACGTCGCCGCTGTCGCAAGTGAGGCGGAACGGCCGCTGCGACGTATCAAGCCGGGTGACCAGGTCGGTGACGATTTTGGTGCCGACATGGACCGCCTGCTTCTCCATCTGCTCCATCAGCCAGGGACCCTGGATCACGTCGGCGAAGCCGGGATAGTTCTCGACGTCGGTGGTGATGGTGAGCTGGCCGCCCGGCTGGATGCCTTGGATCAGGATCGGCTCCAGCATCGCGCGCGCCGCGTAGATCGCCGCCGTGTACCCGGCGGGGCCGGAGCCGATGATGACGACCTTTGCATGAACAGGAGCGGACATTTCGATGGACGCCTTTCACGGGGGATTTGCAGCGCGGGCGCGGAAAGTGCCGGGAGGCCTCGCGGAGGCGCTGAAATGTCAGAGCTAATCTAAGCCTTCTGGTGAGCTATGCAAGAATTGCATTCCCTCTCGGCGGATTTTTCCAACAGGGAACAAAACTTGGTTGTGCTGTTCGCGCAATAAAATTGCGCTGCCGGTGCGTACTGGGCTATGAGGATTTCGACAAATCACCCAATACCGCCGCAAAGGCCAGGAGTTCCAATCACGTGTCGCGGAACCTAGACGAGATCGACCTGAAGATTCTCACCGAGATCCAGGCCGACGGTCGAATCACCAATGTCGAGCTGGCCAAGCGCGTCGGCATCTCGCCACCGCCTTGCCTGCGCCGTGTCCGGGCGCTGGAGGAGGAGGGCTATATCCAAGGCTATCGGGGCCTCCTGGATGCCCGCAAGCTCGGTTTCGACGTCACCGTGTTCGCCGCCGTTCACCTGTCCAGCCAAGCCGAGGCGGATCTGCGCGCCTTCGAGGCGTTCGTCCGCGCCGAGCCCCTGGTACGCGAATGCTGGATGCTGTCGGGCGAGGTCGATTTCATCCTGAAATGCGTCGCTCCTGACATGGCAACCTTCCAGGATTTCGTCACGCACCTCACCGCCGCGCCCCATGTGCGGAATGTGCGCACGTCATTGGTGCTGCATAATTCCAAATACGAGGCGGCCGTGCCGCTCGAGGTGAAGGGAAGAAGGTAGGCGGGCCAAGCGGTCTATCAGCTCCCTCACTCCGGGACTTGGACGCGCCGTCCCCAATGACGCGTGGTGAGAGTGTGCCTCCACCACAAGCCCAGCAATCCGCAGAAGCAAAAAAGGCCGCGCATGCGCGGCCTTTTCAAAACGTCTCAACGCGACGGCGAATCCTTACCGCCACTCCACCTTGGTGATCTCGTACGCCTTGGCGCCGCCCGGTGCGTTGACCTCGACGGTCGATCCCTTCTTCTTGCCGATCAGCGCGCGCGCGAGCGGCGAGGTGATGGAGATGCGGCCCTTCTTGGCGTCCGCCTCGACCTCGCCGACGATCTGCCACACCGTCTTCTTCTCGGTATCCTCGTCGACCAGCGTTACGGTGGCGCCGAACTTGATGGTGTCGCCTGAAAGCTTGGAGATGTCGATGATGTCGGCGCGCGCGAGCTTGTCCTCGAGCTCGGCGATGCGGCCCTCATTGTGGGACTGCTCTTCCTTCGCGGCATGATATTCCGCGTTTTCCGACAGGTCTCCGTGCGAGCGCGCCTCCGCGATATGCTCGATGATCCGCGGACGGTCCACGGACTGGCGCTGCTTCAATTCTTCCCCGAGCGCGACAAAGCCGGCCTGGGTCATCGGAACCTTTTCCATCGTCTCTCTCGTCCTTCGATCGTGCGCCCCGGAACACGGTGGGGCGACCAACCTTGATTCGTTGTGCTTCCGGAGCCCGATCCCGAGCGGCCGGAACTTTGACAGATATGGGCTTGGCGCCGGAACAGAACAACCGTCTGGCCGGACAGTTCCTCCGGCCATTGTACCTTCATCGCCAACCACTTAGCGGAAGCTTCGCCGCCTCCAGCGATCAGGTTTCCGAAAAGTAGCTCTGCAGGGTCCGAACCTCAAGGTCCCCGCCCAGATAGGCGCGGATGCCCTGCGCGGCCGCCACGGCCCCGGAAAGAGTGGTGTAATACGGTACTTTATGCAAGAGGGCCGCGCGCCGCAGCGAACGGCTGTCGGCCAGCGCCTGCGGCCCTTCGGTGGTGTTGAAGACGAGCTGGACGTCGCCGTTGGTGATGGCATCCACGATGTGCGGTCGCCCCTCCAGCACCTTGTTGACCTTCTCGGTGGGGATGCCCTGATCGGTCAGGAAGCGCTGGGTGCCCGACGTCGCCAGCACCTTGAAGCCGAGCGAGTGCAGTTCGCGCACGGCTTCTGCAATGCGGGTCTTGTCGCTTTCGCGCACAGAGACGAACACCGTGCCCTTGCGCGGCACCCGCGTGCCGCCACCGAGCTGGCTCTTGGCGAACGCGATCGCGAACGAACGGTCGATCCCCATGACCTCGCCGGTGGAACGCATCTCGGGTCCGAGCACGGTGTCGACACCGGGAAAGCGCGCGAACGGGAAGACCGATTCCTTGACGCCGACGTGTTTGAGCTGTGCCTTCTTCAGCTTGAAATCGGCGAGCTTCTCGCCGGCCATGATTCGCGCGGCAATCTTTGCGACCGGCGTGCCGACCACCTTGGCGACGAACGGCACGGTGCGTGAAGCGCGCGGATTGACCTCGAGCACGTAGATCTCGCCGTCCTTGATGGCGTATTGCACGTTCATCAGGCCAATGACGTCGAGGCCGAGCGCGAGGTCGCGGGTCTGCCGTTCCAGCTCCTCGATCATCTCAGGCTCAAGCGAGTGTGGCGGCAGCGAGCAGGCGCTGTCGCCGGAATGGATGCCGGCTTCCTCGATGTGCTCCATGATGCCGACGATGAAAGTGTCCTTGCCGTCGGAGAGGCAGTCGACGTCGATTTCGGTCGCGTCGGACAGATAACGGTCGAACAGCAGCGGATTCTTGCCAAGTACGGTGTTGATCTGCCCGGTCTTGTCGTTGGGATAGCGCGCCTTGACGTCGGCCGGCACCAGTTCCGGCAGCGTGCCGAGCAGATAGTCGTTGAGCTGGTTCTCCTCGCGGATGATCTGCATCGCGCGACCGCCGAGCACGTAGGACGGGCGCACCACCAGCGGCAGCCCGAGATCGGCGGCGACGAGACGAGCCTGCTCGACCGAATAGGCGATGCCATTCTTCGGTTGCTTGAGACGAAGCTTGTCGAGCACGCGCTTGAAGCGGTCGCGGTCCTCGGCGAGGTCGATGGCGTCGGGCGAGGTGCCGAGGATCGGCACTTCGGCGGCTTCCAGTGCGCGCGCCAGCTTCAGCGGCGTCTGCCCGCCGAACTGCACGATCACGCCGTGCAGCGTGCCGTTGCTGCGCTCCTTGGCGATGATCTCCAGCACGTCCTCCGCGGTGAGCGGCTCGAAATAGAGCCGGTCGGCGGTGTCGTAATCGGTCGACACCGTCTCGGGATTGCAGTTGACCATGATGGATTCGTAGCCGGCATCGTGCAGCGCGAAGCAGGCGTGGCAGCAGCAATAGTCGAACTCGATGCCCTGGCCGATGCGATTCGGCCCGCCGCCGAGAATGATGACCTTCTTCTTGTCCGACGGGGTGCTCTCGTCCGCGGGCAGGCCTGCGAACGGCGCCTCGTAGGTCGAGTACATGTAGGCGGTGGGCGAGGCGAATTCGGCCGCGCAGGTGTCGATGCGCTTGTAGACCGGGCGAACGCCGAGCGCGTGGCGCTTCGCCGTCACCTCGGCTTCCGTGGTCTCGGCGAGCACGGCGAGACGTGCGTCCGAGAAGCCCATGCTCTTGAGGGTGCGCATGCCGAACGCGTTGCCGGGCAGGCCGTTCTTGCGGACCTTCTCCTCCATGTCGATGATGCCGCGCATTTCGCCGAGGAACCAGGGATCGATCTTGCAGGACTTGAAGATGTCATCGTTCGACCAGCCGAGCCGCATGGCCTGGGCGACCTGGAGAATGCGGTTCGGCGTCGGCGTGCCGAGCGCGGCACGGATCGCGTTCTTGTCGTCGTCGCGGCCGAGGCCCTCGATCTCGATCTCGTCGAGGCCGGTCAATCCGGTCTCGAGGCCCCGCAGCGCCTTTTGCAGGCTTTCCTGGAAGGTACGGCCGATCGCCATGACCTCGCCGACCGACTTCATCGAGGTGGTCAGCGTGGTCGAGGCGCCAGGGAATTTCTCGAAAGCAAAACGCGGCACCTTGGTGACGACGTAGTCGATCGTCGGCTCGAACGAGGCCGGCGTGGCACCGCCCGTGATGTCGTTGGCGATCTCGTCGAGCGTGTAGCCGACCGCGAGCTTGGCGGCGACCTTGGCGATCGGAAAGCCGGTGGCCTTGGAGGCCAAAGCGGAAGAGCGCGACACGCGCGGGTTCATCTCGATCACGACCATTCGGCCGTCCTCGGGATTGACGCCGAACTGCACGTTGGAGCCGCCGGTCTCCACCCCGATCTCGCGCAGCACCGCCAGCGAGGCGTCGCGCATGATCTGGTATTCCTTGTCGGTGAGCGTCAGGGCCGGCGCAACCGTGATGGAGTCGCCGGTGTGAACGCCCATCGGATCGAGGTTCTCGATCGAGCAGACGATGATGCAATTGTCATTCTTGTCGCGCACCACCTCCATCTCGTACTCTTTCCAGCCGAGCACGGATTCTTCGATCAGCACTTCGTTGGTGGGAGAGGCGTCCAGGCCGCGCTCGATGATGTCGAGGAACTCTTCCTTATTGTAGGCGATGCCGCCGCCGGTGCCGCCCATGGTGAAGGAGGGGCGGATGATCGCGGGCAGGCCGATCTCGGACAGCGCCATCATCGCCTGTCCAAGCGCATATTCCTGGTAGCGCTTGCGGCGCTCGCTCTCGCCCAGCACCCATTGCCGGTCGAGTTCTTCGAGCTCGGCGCCCGAAGCTTTGGCGCGCGCGGCCTGATACTTGTCGCGGAACGACTTCTTCAGCTCGGAGGCATTGGCGAGCCGCGATCTCGGCGTTTCGAGCCCGATCTTGGTCATCGCCTCGCGGAACAGCTGGCGGTCCTCCGCCTTGTCGATCGCATCGGCGGTGGCGCCGATCATCTCGACGTCGAACTTCTCCAGCGTGCCTTGGCGGCGCAGCGACAATGCGCAGTTCAGCGCGGTCTGGCCGCCCATGGTCGGCAGCAACGCGAAGCCGCCGGGAATGACGTGACGTTCCTTCTCGATGATCTTGGCGACGATCTCGGGCGTGATCGGCTCGATATAGGTCGCATCGGCCAATTCCGGATCGGTCATGATCGTCGCCGGGTTGGAATTGACGAGGACGATGCGATAGCCCTCTTCCTTCAACGTCTTCACCGCCTGGGTGCCCGAATAGTCGAACTCGCAGGCCTGGCCGATCACGATGGGACCGGCGCCGATGATGAGGATGGTCGAGATGTCGGTTCGTTTGGGCATCACCGCTCACGGGCTGGGATCTGGGCACAAAAAAAGGGCGCGCTTGCCGCGCGTCCCCATTTGGCGAGAGCGCGGGGTCTCCCTCGCGCGCGGGTGGGTCTTAAACCAGTTTTTGGGGCGGCGAAACCCCGAAAACGCCCATCAACCGGCAATTTTGGCGGGTTTTGGCGTGGTCGGCTACCGCGCGTGCCCGGCTTCGCCCCTTCGAGCTTCGCCGCGGCAGCCTTCGCCACGAAAGGGCTTGCCGAGCCGACGCTGGCGGAGGCAGCGAAGGCTGGAGACCCGGCCTGGACTTGAACCAGGATGAAGAGCGATGCATCGCCCCCGCGTAGACACTTCCGCCACCGGGCCGTCGAGATTATTCCCGATCAGCCTGCGACAGGCCACCACAGCTGGCCGTTATGCTTAACGGTCCAGAGGCGGCCGGGCGATGAAGGTCATTCGCCAGCGATTATGGCCGATATTGCCGTGGGCGCGCTGCGCCGCGAAGCCGGCAGCCTTCAGCTTGGCCGTGATCTCGTCCTCGCTGTAGCGCTGCAACCCGATCTTCGAGCGCAACTGCCGGTAATCCGACAGTGCGGTGCTGATCAGCCCGATCAGCGCGTCCTTCAAGAAACCGTGACGAAGGCCGAAGCTGAGCAGCGCCGTCACGTCCCTGACCATGCCGACATGGGGCTGGAGAATGTCGCCCAGCACCAGCTTGCCGGAAGGCTTCAGGATGCGGCGGATGTTCAGCAGCGCGGCATCGAGCTCCTCTGGCGTCATGTATTGCGCGACCGAGTTCATCACGACGAGGTCGATCGACTGGTCCTGCATCTTGCGGACGTCGTCGAGCGAGCGGACGCGGATCTTCGTGTTCGGGGCAAATCGGGCGATCAGCCGGCCACGCACGCCGGGCGCGGGCTCGGCCAGGATCAGCTGGCCGCAGGCGGCTGCCACCTGGTTCGCCGACAGCGCTTCTCCGCAGGCATAGTCCAGCACGACCGCCTCGGGCGAGGGGATGTAGCCGATGATGTCCCGTGCAATGATCTGGAAGTGCAAGTCGCGATGCAGCTTGCTGACATAGATCGTATGCGTGGAGTCGTAATAATCGATCCAATCGTCCATGGTATCCCGCCCAGCGGTTCCTATCTAGGAACCGCGCTGCCCACCCTTGCGTTAGGGGTGCGACGGCGCGCCGTCAATGTCCCGCGTCCTAACAGGAAGGTTTCCCGTGAGCAAAACCAACAAGGTCTCGCCCGATCTCGATACCCCCACTGATCTGTCGCCCGATGGGGTCAAGAAGGTCTCGGAGGCGCTCAACGTGCTGCTGGCCGACGCGTTCGCGCTGTATCTGAAGACCAAGAATTTCCACTGGCACATCAGCGGCCGGCATTTCCGCGACTACCACCTGCTGCTCGACGAGCAGTCCGACCAGATCTTCGCCACCACCGATCAGCTTGCCGAGCGCGTCCGCAAGATCGGCGGCACCACGCTGAAGTCGATCGGCCAGGTCGCAAAGCTCCAGACCATCAAGGACAACAACGAGGACTACGTCCCGCCGCGTGAGATGCTGCGCGAACTGATGCAGGACAACAAGCATGTCGCGGCCGCGATGCGCAAGGCGCACGACGTCTGCGACGAGGCCGGCGATGTCGCCAGCGCCAGCATCCTCGAAAACTTCATCGACGAGACCGAGCGCCGCACCTGGTTCCTGTTCGAGGCGACGAGGCCGGAAGGCGGTAACGAGGCGTAAGGCCCGGGTAAGGCCCGGCTGCATCATCCGGGACAGGTCCCGTAGGATGGGCAAAGGCGCGCTCTTCGCGCGCCCTGCCCACAACCTTTCGCTACGGCTTGAACTTATTGGTGGGCACGCTGTCGCTTTGCCACCCTAGGGCACTGCGCTTGCGGCTACCGCCACAACCGCATCAATGCGCCGTTCCTCCCCGTCACGGGATCAGCGGGCGGCAACGCCACTTGCGGAATCGTCTTCAGCGCCTCCGCGTGATTCTCCGGCGTCGCCCGCGTAATCTCCATCTTTGCTCCGGGTGGATAGGCGCCGATCACGCAGAAATCGTGGCTGGCCTCGATGCATTGATGCCCAGTGCCGGCGGGCAGAATCGCGACGTCGCCCTCCTTGATGTCCAGCTCCCGGCCGTGGTCGCCGCCGAAACGGACGCGCGCGCTGCCGCGCGCGACGCCGAGCACTTCATGCACCGTCGCGTGATAGTGCAGATAGTCGTAGATGCCGTTGCGCCACGTCCCGCCCCAGCCGTTTGCCTCGAACAGTTCTTCGATGGTCTCCTCGGCTCGTTTCGGATCGAGCTTCACCGCGCCCTGGTAGGCCACGAACGGAAGGATGTTGTTCGGCACGAGCCCGTCATCCTCGAACACGATGGCGAGCGGTTCGGCATTGTCGCGGACGGCTGGCATGGCAGGGCTCCGGGTCACAATTGTCCGGGAATCAAGAAGGCGCTCGCCGCCTTGTTCCAGCACCAGTCGATACGCCGGCTTGACGGAGATCAAGGCGCGGGCGGCCGAGGGCGGGCACGCACATCAAAGCGAAAGAGAGGGAACGCCATGTCCGCATCCGAGGTAGCGCAGCGTCATTTTTCGGCAGCCGTCGACGAGGCGGAGACGTCCGGCCTCGGGCACGAAGCCGTCTGCCGCGCCTTGCTCAACCTGGTGATCTCGAAATATCTCGAGACGAGGTCGGTGCCCGACATCCAGGCGGAGCTGCGCTTCATCGCCGAAAATTGCGACCCCGACACGGACTTCATGTTCATGCGTCCGTGACGGCGCAGCCCGGCGGGCTCCCGCCGGGCCGCCGAGTGCTTACGCGCTCTTCTTCTGCCGCATCAGATCGGCGAAGCGCTGAAACAGATAGTGCGAGTCGCGCGGGCCCGGTGAGGCCTCGGGATGGTACTGCACCGAGAACACGGGCTTGCCGTCGAGCTGGATGCCGCAATTGGACCCATCGAACAAGGAAATGTGGGTCTGCGTCGCGCCCTTCGGCAGCGTCGTCTCGTCCACGGCAAAGCCGTGGTTCATCGAGGTGATCTCGACCTTGCCTGTGGTCTCGTCCTTGACGGGATGATTGGCGCCGTGGTGGCCCTGATGCATCTTCTTGGTCCTGGCGCCGACGGCAAGGCCGAGCATCTGGTGGCCGAGGCAGATGCCGAAGGTCGGCGTACCCGACTTGATGACGTCCTGGATCACCGGCACGGCATATTTGCCGGTCGCAGCCGGATCTCCCGGACCGTTGGACAGGAACACGCCGTCAGGCTTCATCGCCAGGATGTCCTCGGCCGAGGTCGTCGCCGGCACCACCGTCACCTTGCAGCCGACGCCTGCGAGCAGGCGCAGGATGTTGCGCTTGATGCCGTAATCGATGGCGACGACGTTGAACTCCGGCTTCTCCTGGCGGCCAAAGCCCTTGTCCCACAACCAGGGCGTCTCGTCCCAGGTGAAACGCTGGCCGGACGTGACCATCGGTACGAGGTCCATGCCTTCGAGGCCCGGCCATTCGCGCGCCTCTTCCTTGAGGCCGTGCAGGTCGAACTCGCCGGTCCTGGAATGCGCGATCACGGCGTTGGGCATGCCCTTGCTGCGGATCAGCGCGGTCAGGGCGCGGGTGTCGATGCCGGAGAGACCGATGATGCCGCGGGCCTTGAGCCAGGCGTCAAGGTGCTTGGTGGCGCGGTAGTTCGAGGGATCGGTGATCGCGGTGCGCAGGATCACGCCGCGCGCGCCCGGCGTCGCGGCCATGTTCACCGTCTCGATGTCGTCGTCGTTGGTGCCGACATTGCCGATATGCGGGAAGGTGAAGGTGATGAGCTGGCCGGCATAGGATGGATCGGTGAGGATCTCCTCATAGCCGGTCATCGCGGTGTTGAAGCAGACCTCGCCGACGGCGTGGCCTTCGGCGCCGAGACCGAAGCCTTCGAGCACCGTGCCGTCGGCAAGCACGAGTAGCGCGGTCGGTTTGTGGTCCGGCCAGGCGGGATCGTTATCATGTTGTGTCATGAGCGCGTTTCATAGTCCCCCCGCGCGCGCCCGTCAAAGCGGGAGAGGCCGGATTCACATGCGTTTTTGCATATTTGACAGGCCTCCTCCCGCCCTTAAGCTCCGCCGCACAATTTCCGGCAATTTCCTGGGCTTGCGAGGCAATAATGGACCAGACGACCCCGATTCTCCTGGTTCCAGGGCTGGCGTCCTCGGCACGGATCTATGCCACCGTGATCCCCGCGCTGTGGCGGTTCGGCCCTGTGATGGTCGCCAACCATATCCGCGACGACAGCATGGCCGATATCGCCGCCCGCGTGCTGCGCGAGGCTCCGCCGCGTTTCGCGCTCGCCGGCCATTCCATGGGCGGCTACATCGCGCTCGAGATCATGCGCCAGGCGCCCGGGCGGGTGGCTAGGCTCGCGCTGATCAACACCCAGGCGCGGCCCGATACGCCGGAGGCGACTGCGCGCCGGCTGGGCCTGATGGCGCGCGCCAGGCGCGGCGAGCTTCGCGCCATTCGCGACGAGAGCTTTCCGGAGCTCGTGCATCCGTCGCGGCGCAACGATGCCGAGATCCTGAAGCTCGTGCATGCGCAGGACGAGGATGTCGGCGTCGACGGCTATCTGCGGCAGCAGACCGCGATCATCGCGCGGGTGGATTCGCGGCCGACCCTGGCGACGATCAAATGCCCCACGATGGTGCTGACGGGCGATACCGACAACACCATCCCCAATACGCTCTCGAAGGAGATGGCTGAGGGCATCGCCGGCGCAAGGCTCGTGGTCCTCGATCGCTGCGGGCACCTGCCGCAAGCCGAGCAGCCGGAAGCGACCGTGCGGGCGCTCACCGAATGGCTCGGAACCGAGGTTGTCTGAAGGCCACGAACGGCCTAGATCAGGCCTTGGATATGCGAAGGGATCAAGATCATGCTGCGCGACGACATCAACAATGCGGTCAAGGAGGCCATGAAGGCCAAGGACGAGCGCAAGCTGTCCACGCTGCGCATGGTCAACTCCACCATCAAGAACGCCGACATCGACGCGCGCGGACAGGGCAAGCCGCCGCTGTCGGACGCCGACCTGCTCGCCGTGCTGCAGAAGATGATCAAGCAGCGCCAGGAGTCGGTCGAGCTTTACGACAAGGGCGGCCGCGCCGAGCTCGCCGCCCAGGAGCGCGAGGAGATCGCGGTGATCTCGGCGTACCTGCCGAAGCAGATGGCGGATGACGAGGTGAAGAAGGCGATCGCGGATGCGATCGGCGAGACCGGCGCTGCCGGCATGAAGGACATGGGCAAGGTGATTGCCGTGCTGCGCGCGAAATATGCCGGGCAGATGGATTTCGGCAAAGCGTCGGGCCTAGTGAAGGCTGCGCTGTCTGGCTGAGCCGTCATTCCGGGGCGTGCGAAGCACGAGCCCGGAATCCATCGGGCCGCCAACTCTGCTGATCAATGGATTCCGGGTTCGTGCTCCGCACGCCCCGGAATGACAAGAAGAACAAGGGGAGGCACGATGACCGCCATCAAGCCGTTTCGCATCGCCGTCAGCGACGACATCCTCGCCGACCTCAAGTCACGCCTCGCCCGCACGCGCTGGCCGGAGGCCGAACTGGTCGACGACTGGAGCCAGGGCGCGCCGCTCAAATGGATCCAGGAGATCTGCGCATACTGGGCCAACGGCTACGACTGGCGGGCACGCGAAGCAAAACTCAATCGCTTCGCGCAGTTCACCACCGAGATCGACGGGCTCGACATCCATTTCATCCATGCGCGCTCGAAGGAGCCGTCAGCGCTGCCGCTGATCATCACCCATGGCTGGCCGGGCTCGATCGTCGAATTCCAGAAAGTGATCGCGCCGCTCATCGACCCCGCTGCGCATGGCGGCAATCCCGCCGACGCGTTCCACGTGATCTGTCCCTCGCTGCCGGGCTTCGGCTTCTCGGAGAAGCCGAGGACCACCGGCTGGGGCGTCGACCGCATCGCCGCGACCTGGGCCAAGCTGATGGAGCGGCTCGGCTATGCGCGCTACGGCGCGCAAGGCGGCGACTGGGGTTCGGCGGTGACGACCTCGCTCGGCGCGCAGGACGCGGAGCATTGCGCCGGCATCCACATCACGCTCGCCTTCAGCGCGGCGCCGAAGGTCGAGGGCGAGCCGACGGCGGAGGAGAAGCGTGCGCTCGCTGGCCTCAAGCACTATGCCGATCTCGACTCCGGTTATTCCAAGCAGCAATCGACGCGGCCGCAGACGCTCGGCTATGGCCTGACGGATTCCCCGAGCGGGCAGGCCGCCTGGATCCTGGAAAAATTCTGGGCCTGGACCGATTGCAACGGCCATCCCGAGAACATCTTCAGCAAGGACGAACTGCTCGACAACGTCATGCTGTATTGGGCAACGGAGACCGCGACCTCCTCGGCGCGGCTCTACTGGGAGAGTTTTGGCAAACGCCGCACCACGCCGGTGGTGAAGGTGCCGACGGGTGTCGCGGTGTTTCCCAAGGAGATCATCACGCCAGTGCGGCGCTGGATGGAGCCGAACTTCCACGATATCACGCATTGGAGCGAGATGGAGAAGGGCGGCCATTTCGCCGCCTTCGAGCAGCCGGAGCTGTTCGTGCGCGATGTCAGGAAGTTCTTTGCAACGGTGCGGTAACTCACTCGCTGTCATTCCGGGGCGCCCGCAGGGCGAACCCGGAATCCATCGAGCCGCAGGAAATGCCGTCCGATGGATTCCGGGCTCGATGCTTCGCATCGCCCCGGAATGACGAGAGGGACTTGTCCCAGCATTGGCCGCCCTAGACTGGTGATAACAACGAGACATCGTGGAAACGCCTTACATGCTGACCGAAGCCGCGACCTACGACGAGCTCTATCGCAACTTCCGCTGGGACATCCCTGCGCGCTTCAACATCGCCGAGGCGTGCTGCGATCGTCATGCCGACGGCACGGGCCGGCTGGCATTGATCTATGTCGACGAGCACGGCGCCACCAGCCGCACCTCCTTCGACGAGATCGCCGAGATGTCGCGCCGCTTTGCCAATGTGCTGAAGGCGGACGGGCTTGTCCGCGGCGACCGCGTCGCCGTGTTCCTGTCGCAGTCGCTGGAATTGCCGATTGTGCATATGGCGGCCTTCCGGTCCGGCCTGATCTCGATCCCGCTGTTCGCGCTGTTTGGCGAGGACGCGCTGGAGTTCCGCCTGTCGAATTCGCAAGCCAAGGCGATCGTGACCGATGAGGGCGGCTGGGAGAAGCTCGCCAGGATGCGCGACCGCCTGCCTGACCTGAAGACTGTCTATGTCGTCGGCGGGCGTGTGCCGTCGGGCGCGACATCGTTTTGGGGTGCGGTGAAGGCGGCTTCGCCCGACTTCACGCGCGTGGATACCTCATGCGACGATCCCGCGCTGATCATCTACACCTCGGGCACCACGGGCAATCCGAAGGGCGCGCTGCACGCGCACCGCGTCGTGCTCGGTCACCTCCCGAACGTGGAGATGTGCCACGACTTCCTGCCGAGGCCTGGCGATCTCATGTGGACGCCGGCCGACTGGGCCTGGATCGGCGGGCTCATCAACGGGCTGTTCGCGTTCTGGTACCACGGCATTCCTCTCGTCGGCCACCGCGCACGAAAATTCGAGCCGCTGGCGGCGATGCAGATGATGGCCGATCTTTCCGTGCGCAACGTCTTCCTGCCGCCGACCGCGCTGAAGCTGATGCGGCAGGCCGGCGTGAAGCATCCGGGCGTCAGGCTGCGCAGCATCTTCACCGGTGGCGAGTCGCTCGGCGGCGAGTTGCTCGGCTGGGTGCGCGAGACCTTCGGCATCGACGCGCACGAGGTGTTCGGCCAGACCGAGTGCAATCTCGTGATCGGCAGCAACTCCAATCTGTTTCCGATCCGCCCGGGTTCGATGGGCAAGGCGACGCCGGGGTTCGACGTCCGCATCGTCGACGATAAGGGCGAGGAATTGCCGCGCGGCCAGCGCGGCATCATCGGCGTGCGCCAGCCATGCCCCGTCACCATGCTCGAATATTGGCGCAACGAGGAGGCGACCGCGAAGAAATATGCCGGCGACTTCCTGCTCACCGGCGATCTCGGCGTGCAGGACGAGGACGGCTATTTCTGGTATGTCAGCCGCGAGGACGACGTCATCACCACCGCGGGCTATCGGGTCGGCCCGTCCGAGATCGAGCACACCTTGATGAAGCATCCGTCGGTGGCGATGGCCGCGGTGGTCGGCATCCCCGATCCGATCCGCACCGAGTCGATCAAGGCCTGGATCGTGCTGCGGCCCGGCTTTACCGGCACCGACGCGCTCGCCCGCGAGATCCAGGACTTCGTCAAGGTGCAGCTCGCCGCCCACGAATATCCGCGCATCGTCGCATTCACAGAGACGCTGCCGATGACGGCGACCGGCAAGGTGCTGCGCCGCGAGCTGCGCGCGAGGGGATAGCTTCGCATCCTGATCTTGGCTGAAGGGCCAGACCAGGGCAGCAGGAGGATACCAGAGTCATGCTAGCTTGTCGGCCACGATAGTTCGACACATTTTGGTTTTGCGTTGATCACGCCGCTCAATCCCATTCCATCCCGCCAATGACGCCAAGAAACCAGCCGCCGAGGAATGCGGCAGTAAACGCCGCGAGATCGAGTGTCACAGAGGGACCGAATTCCTGCTTATCTTGAATATGATGAAATGCGAGCAGCCCGAGCCCAAAAATAGCCGCGCAGAGCGCCGGCCAAAGCGCCCGCCGCCGCGCTGCGAGCCTTTGGGCCGGGCCGGCCCCCCGAGAGTTGCTCGATAGATTCCTTGATCGACGAAGCGATACCACCGTGCTCAAGACTATTACGATCAGAAAGGCAGTAAAGTACACCAGGCATGTCCTTTTGTACCAATCGTTACCACCGTGAAGGTCGGACGAACCAATAGCGTCGATCGGTTGCCTCGACCTAAGGAGAGATCAAAATGCGGCCGTATCGGAGCGCTGTTCCAAACACGTGTCCACGTCCTACCGCTCCGGCTCCGAAAGCGCGGCGCGCAGCATCGCGGCGAGATCCTTACGGCGGAACGGCTTGGTAAGAATCCGGGCATCGCCAATTCCGTCGGACGCCTTGACGGGATCTTGGCTGTAGCCGGAGGTGAAGAGCACCTTGAGACCAGGCCGCAATTGCATGGCCTGCTTCGCCAGCTCTGGCCCGAACATGCCGCCGGGCATCACGACATCGGTGAACAGCAGCTGGATGTCCCCCGCTTGGCGCAGCACGTCCAGCGCGGCGGGCCCGTTCGACGTCGCGATGACGCGGTAGCCGAGCGCCTTCAGCTCGTTCTCGACATAGGCGCGCACCATGTCGTCGTCCTCGACGACGAGAATGGTCTCGTGCCCGTCGGGTGCGGTGGCACGCTCTTGCGGCAGCAGCTCTTCGCTCGGCGGTGTCGCGAGGCGGGGAAAGAAAAGCCTGACGACGCTGCCTTTCCCCGGTTCGGACTGGATCTGCACCAGCCCGCCGGATTGTTGCGCAAACCCGTAGACCATGCTGAGGCCAAGGCCCGTCCCCTTGCCGACCTCCTTGGTGGTGAAGAAAGGCTCGAACGCGCGCCCCAACACTTCGCTGCTCATCCCGGTTCCGGTATCCGTCACGGCCAGCATGACGTAGTCGCCAGGCCGCGGCTCGCCATTGACGTCGAGGTCGGATTCACCGAGCGATACGTTGTGCACCTCGACCGTCAGCTTGCCGCCGTCGGGCATCGCATCGCGCGCGTTGAGCACGAGGTTGAGCACGGCCGTCGCCAGTTGGCCGGGATCGACGCTGGCGAGCCATAGATCCGGCGCGAACTCGAAGCTGGACTCGATGTGCTCGCCCAGGCTCCGCCGCAGCAGCTGCGTCATGCCGGTCACCTGCTCGGCAATGTCGATCTCCCGCGGCCGCAGCGGCTGCTTGCGGGCGAAGGCCAACAGGCTCCGCGTCAGGTCGGAACCGCGCTCGGCGGCAGTCGCGACGTCGTTCGCTATCCGGTGCAATTCCTTGTCGCCCGCAAGCCTGTCGGCGAGGTGTTCCGCATTGCCGAGAATGACGGTCAGGAGATTGTTGAAATCATGCGCCACGCCGCCGGTGAGCTGGCCCATGGCTTCCATCTTCTGGGACTGGCTGAGCTTGTGGCTGAGATCGGCGATGGCGGCGCGTTGCTGCTCGAGCGATGCGGCCGTGTTGTTGAGCAAACTCATCAATCCGCCGAGTTCGCCGCTTGGATGGGGCTCCGGAATGCGCGCACGGAGATCGCCGTGTCCGAGGCTCTTTGCCATGGCGGCGAGCCGCCCGACCTGCCGTCCGATGCTCACGGTCGTGAGCATCCACAGGCCGGCGAGCAGCAGCAGCGAGGCGACCGCGAGGATCGCCATGTCCTCGTAAAGCCGTCGGCTGGCCGCCGCGACAAGTCCGTCCTTGGATCGCCCGACCAGGATGTAGAGGCCGGCCTTGCGGATCGCGGGCGAGCGCGCAACGCCCCAGATCTGCGTGCGGCCGTCGCGGTCGGTGATTTCCCGAAATGGCATGCCGTCGGGCGACGCCGCAAAGCGGAACAGCTCGGAGCTGGCGATGGACCCGCCGACGGGCTCGCTCCAGCCGCCGCCTTTGGGAGCCGCCAGGACCGTGCCCTTGGCGTCGACAAACAGGATGTCCTTCTCGGCGGGTAGCCGCTTGTCGTGAACTTCCGCGAACTTGTTCAGGTTGAAAGACGCCAGCAGCACGAATTTCAGCGCACCCGCCTCCGATCGCACGGGATAGGCGATCTGGAGCACCGACAATCCGGTGAGGCGGCCGAACACCGGCTCCACTGCGACGACGCCTTGAAGGTTCTTGACCTCTTTGAAATAGGCGCGGTCGTTCAGGTCGAGTGTGCGGTTGGTCCGCAGCGAGTCACAGAACAGGCGGCCGTCCGGATCGATGGTCAGGATACCCGTGAACTGCGGATATTCTTCGCGGACATCCGACAGGAAGGCCGAGCAAGCCGCCTTGTCGCGCGTGTCGAGATCGCGGGCGCGGGCGAGACCATAGTGAAGTTGGGCGGTGCCCTGGATCTTCTCGTTCAGATCGCTGGCGATGTCGTCGGCGGAGGCGGCCAGATTGGCCAGCGCCGCGTCGATCTCGCTCGTCCGGTTCTGCACGAAGCGCAGCCCGACCAGAATTGCCGGCACGAGCATGGCCGCAATGACGAGGATCAGTAACCGGGTACGCAGGCTCATCGGTGAACGATCCGCTCTGGGGCGACGGTGCTCGGAGGTACAATTTGAGGCACGATCATGTGCCTCGTCCATAAACATCGGCGCAAAAATCGCAACAAACGCTAAAGATTTCGCATTGCGAGCATAGTCGTGCCGCCGCCACGCGTTGTGCCGGCCGGCGTCAAGTTGCGCCTCGGCGCGGCGGCGCTAATATCGCCGCATGCGCGCGACGAACGATCGCGTCGGAATACGGAGGAAGCTGATGTCCATCTCGGGCAAGGTCGATCCGGTGGTGCGTCGCGTGGCGGCGGTCGACATCGCCGAGTCGCTGGTCGAAGGTCTGCGCGATTTCCAGGCTCTGCCGCTCTACGGCCTCTGCTTCGGTGCGCTCTACGCCGCCGGCGGCATCGTCATCATGCTCTGTCTCACTGCCTTCGGCATGGTCTATCTGGTCTATCCGCTTGCCGCCGGCTTCGCCCTGATCGGCCCCTTCGTGGCGATCGGTCTGTACGAAATCAGCCGCCGCCGCGAGCGCGGCGAGCCGGTCTCATTCGGGGCCATCTGGTCGGCGATACGCTCGCGTAGCGAGATCGGCTGGATGGCTTTCGTCACGCTGTTCGTGTTCGTGGTCTGGATGTATCAGGTGCGGCTCCTGATCGCGCTGCTGCTCGGCCTCAACGCCTCGTTCTCGAGCCTGCAGGAATTCATGACGGTGGTGCTGACGACCAGCGAGGGCCTGCTGTTCCTCGGCATCGGCAATGCCGTCGGCGCCGTGCTGTCGCTGATCCTGTTCTCGCTGACCGTAGTGTCGTTCCCGCTGCTGCTCGACCGCGACGTCGATTTCGTCACGGCCATGGTGACGAGCGTGCGCGCGGTGGTGACGAGCCCGCTGCCGATGATCGGTTGGGCCGCCGTCATCGTGATGCTGCTGATCGTCTCGGCGCTGCCCTATTTTCTCGGGCTGGTCGTGACGCTGCCGGTGCTCGGGCACGCGACGTGGCATCTGTACCGACGGCTGGTGGCGCCGGTGCCCGTCTAGTCGTCATTCCGGGGCGCCCGAAGGCGAACCCGGAATCCATTGATCCGCCAACTCTGCCGCGAAATGGATTCCGGGCTCGCGCGACGGGCGCCCCGGAATGACACGGCGTCTACGGCGTCTCGATCCCCATCGCCTTCAGCGCTTCCAGCAGCTTCACCGGCGGAGCCATCTCGATCTTCGGCGCCTTGCCGGTTTCCAGCAGGCTCTTTAATCCGGACAGGATCGCGGGCCAGCCGGTGCGGCCGCCGGAAAGGATGTCGTCGCTTAGCTCGCGGTCGTGCCGCTGACTCAGGGTGAGGCGGACGGCTTCGCCGGCCGGCTCGATCTCGTAGGTGACGACGGTGATGCCGAGTTTTTCGACGAGACCCGGCCAGTTCACGTTCCACGTCACCGTCAGCTTCCTGGGCGGATCGTATTCGAACACTTCGCCACGGATGTGCTCCGAGCCATCGGGGGCGCGCACGATGAAGCTGCCGCCGAGCTTCGGCTGCATCTCCACCGCGAAGCCGGAAAAATACGCGCGGCTGAACTCGGCCGAGGTCAGCGCCTCCCACACCTTCTCCGGCGTCGAGGCAATGTAGATGGTGTAGACGGTGAGAGGCTTGAACTGGTCGAGGTTCATCGTGCATCAAATCCTTCGTTGAGCGGGCTTACTCGTCGCCCTTCTCCAACTGCCTTTTCAGCTCGCCGAGTGCGGCGAGCTTGCCGCGCTCGAATTTTCTGATCCAGCGTTCGCCGATCTGATGGATCGGCACCGGGTTGAGGTAGTGCAGCTTCTCGCGGCCGTGCCTGATGGTGGTGATGAGGTTCGCGTCCTCCAGGATGGCAAGGTGCTTGGTGACGGCCTGTCGCGTCATCGCGAGCCCCTCGCAGAGCTCATTCAGCGTCTGGCCGTTCCTGGCGTGAAGCCTGTCGAGCAACGAACGTCGCGAGCCGTCCGCGAGCGCCTTGAAGACCTCATCCATGGCGGCGATAATAGGCAACTAAA
Source organism: Bradyrhizobium sp. FW305-F6 (assembly GCF_058782905.1). Taxonomy (NCBI): domain Bacteria; kingdom Pseudomonadati; phylum Pseudomonadota; class Alphaproteobacteria; order Hyphomicrobiales; family Nitrobacteraceae; genus Bradyrhizobium; species Bradyrhizobium sp. FW305-F6. The sequence goes on along the minus strand of NZ_JBYSYD010000005.1, from coordinate 369,629 downwards.
TGGTTGCATGTCAACAAGCGCCTCAATGCCTGGAACGACTCACGTGGCTTTCGTTCCAGGCGTCGCCATGCATTAATGCGCTTGAACCGCAGTGAGTCTTTCCATGATGTCCATGCAAGCCTTTCTTGCCTTCGTCGCCGCCTGCATTGCGCTGGCGCTGCTGCCGGGGCCGATCGTCACCCTCGTTATCGCCAATGGCCTGCGCCACGGCACGCGTGCGGCGCTCATCAACGTTGCCGGCGCGCAAGCCGGGCTTGCCATCGTCATCGGCATCGTCGCGGTCGGCCTGACCTCGCTGATGGCGACCATGGGCTACTGGTTCGACTGGGTGCGCTTTGCCGGTGCCGCCTATCTGATCTGGCTCGGCATCAAGCTGATCTGGGCGCCGGTCGAGGGCGTCGATGTCGACGCCCCGCCTCCGCCGCCGCGCGGCGGCTTCTTCCTGCAGGGATTTCTGGTGCTGCTGTCGAACCCGAAGGTGCTGGTGTTCTTCGGCGCCTTCATCCCGCAATTCATGGACATGAACCAGCCGCACTTTCCGCAGGTCGCGCTGCTGGGCGCCACCTTCATGGTGACGGCAGTGATGACGGATGCGCTCTATGCCATCGCCGCCGGCCGCGCCCGAAAATTCTTCTCGGCGCGCCGCACCCGCATGATATCGCGCATCTCCGGCGGCTTCATGATCGGCGGCGGCATCTGGCTGGCGCTGACCCGGGCGAAGTGAGCCTTACGGCAACAGCCTCGGCCGCAGCTCGCCCTCGATCTCGCGCAGGATCCGCGCCAGCCGCTCGGCCCATTGCTGCTGGCCCGTAGGGTCCGCGATCAGATCCTGCCGAATCTCGATGCCGGTGCTGACGAGGCCGCGCCCTTCGCCGTGGACGGGAATGGTGTAGTCGGTCAGGTCGCTTACGGCATAAGGCTCGTTGTCGCCGACGACGAGATCGCCTTCCCCGTGCAGGTGCTTGAGCAGCAGATGCGGCAGCACGGCGTCGCGATTGTAGAGCGCCCCGACGTGCCAGGGCCGCGCGACGCCGGCATAGACCGGCGTGAAACTGTGCAGCGACACCAGCACGGTCGGCCGCTTCGCGTGCAGGCGGGCGTCGATCGCAGCGTCGATGCGATCATGATAGGGCTCGAAGATCTCGCGCCGACGCGCCTCGCGCTCCCGCTCCGAAATGTTCTCGTTGCGCGGGATCGCGGTCGCCTCGGAGATGACGGGGACCGCGCTTACTGACGCGGGCGGGCGGTTGCAGTCGATCACGAGCCGGGAGTAGCGCTGCGCGATCAGATGCGCGTCGAGCAGGTCGGCAAGCCGGTCGGCGACGCCGGCGATGCCGATGTCCCAGCCGATGTGCCTGGCAAGCTCGCTTTCCGCGATGCCGAGATCGCCGAGCGCGCGGGGCAGCGCCCGTCCGTAGTGATCCGAGGTGAGCAGGAAGTGCGAGCTCCCGCTCGCATTCACCTCATGAACGGGCGGACTATCCCCCTCGCCGAGCAGGTGTTCGGTCGTCTCGGCCGTGTGAAGGTCCATCCGGATTGCCTATGAAAGGATAATTTGGCTAAACGGAGTAACGCTATTGCACCGACGTCGCAACATCAGGGCAGCATGACCACAGATCGCCTCTTCGTCTACGGCACCTTGATGCGCGGCTTCGACCATCCGATGGCGCGGCTGCTGGCGGGCCATGCGGAATTTCTCGGTGAAGCCACCTGCCGCGGCCGGCTCGTTCTGGTGAAGCACTATCCGGGATTGCTGCTCTCCGACGCGCCGTCGGACGTCGTCCACGGCGAACTGTTTCAACTGCGTGTGCCGGACGAGCTGTTGCGCGAGCTCGACATGTACGAAGCCTGCGGCGAGGGCTTTCCGGAGCCGACCGAATATCTGCGGCTGCTGGTCGACGTAGCGCGCGCGGATGGCGCCACGCAAAAGGCCTGGACCTACGTCTACAATTGGCCCGTCACCGATCTGCCGCGCATCGCGTCCGGGCGCTTCCTGGATGGCTAAGCCGACAACACTTCCTTCACCACGCGCACGTCGACCTCGCGCTCTACATAGGTCCACTCCTCGGTTCGCCGCAGCATCGCCACCAGCTCCTCGAACAGCGAGGCGTCGGCGGGGGCGTATTCGAACCAGGTCAGGAAATCGAAGGGCTCGCCGAGGTCGCGGCAGTGATAAAGCTGGCGCGCGACCGCGGGCAGGAAGCGCAGGCTGCTCGCGATGTGGTGCGACTTGTCCTCGAAAATCTTGCGGCGCTCCTCCTGGGTCAGCTCCCACCAAGCCTGCGACTTGCGGATCGGGATCAGCGCCGCTGACGTCGCCTCCGGACGGCCCAGGCCCGCCTGCACCGCCACGAGTTGCTGCTTCTCGGCCCGCTCGGTGTAACGCAGGCTGCTTGCGACCCCCACCAGCCGCCATCCACTCCGCGAGGGGACAAGCGGCAATGACACGGCGTCGCTGTCGGTCACCGACAGCGCCGGCATGAAGGGCAGGGGCTCGCCCGTCACGGCTGAAATCGAGATCACGCGCCAGCCCCCGCTCTGGCCGCCTCGAAAGGTCCTGAACATGGGGAGCTATGGAAGCGTGGAACCGGGCGGGGTGCAAGTGGCTCGTCATTCCGGGGCGCGCCCCTTGGCGCGAGCCCGGAATCCATCGCGCCGCCGGAATGCTGTGAGCAATAGATTCCGGGCTCGCGCTACGCGCGCCCCGGAATGACGGAGCAATGACTGTCGGGCCTGTGCATAGGTCGAATAACCCGGATAACCCTCCCAAACCTGGCCTTTGGCAGCGCCGCACCTATATCCCTGATCCTTCGCCCGTTTCACGCTGATTCGCGCTAGACCCCGAGCCCCATGCGCTTCACGCCCCAGTTCCTCGACGAGCTTCGTGCCCGGCTTTCGGTCTCCGAAGTCGTGGGCAAGCGCGTCAAGCTGAAGAAGGCGGGGCGGGAGTGGAAGGGGCTGTCCCCGTTCCAGCAGGAGAAGACGCCGTCCTTCTACGTCAACGACCAGAAGGGCTTTTACCACGACTTCTCCTCCGGCAAGCATGGCGACATCATCACCTTCGTGATGGAGACCGACGGCCTGCCGTTCGCCGAAGCCGTCGAGCGGCTCGCGGGCATGGCGGGCCTGCCGCTGCCGGCGGTGACGCCGGATGCCGCGCGGCACGAGCAGCGGCGCAAATCGCTGCATGACGTCATGGATCTCGCGGCCAAGTTCTTCGCGGAGACGCTGGCCTCGCGGGTCGGCGCCAAAGCGCGCGGCTATCTCGCCGACCGCGCCATTTCACCGGCGACTCAATTGCAGTTTCGCCTCGGCTATGCCTCGCCCGATCGCTTCGCGCTGAAGGAGCATCTCGGCAAGCTCGGCGTTTCCGTCGAGGACATGGTCGAAACCGGGCTGCTCGTGGCCGGCGACGACATCCCGGTGCCGTACGATCGCTTCCGCGACCGCGTGATGTTTCCGATCACCGATTTGCGCGGCCGCGTCATCGCCTTCGGCGGGCGCGCGTTGGAGAAGGACGTACCGGCAAAATACCTGAATTCGCCGGAGACGCCGCTCTTCCACAAGGGCGACAATCTCTACAATCACCAGACCGCGCGCAAAGCCACGTATGACGGCAGCCCGCTGATCGTGGTCGAAGGCTATGTCGACGTCATCGCCATGGTCACCGCGGGCTTTGCCGGCGCCGTGGCGCCGCTCGGCACTGCGCTCACCGAGAGCCAGCTCGCGCTGCTCTGGAAGATGGCGGACGAGCCGATCCTCTGCTTCGACGGCGACCGCGCCGGCCAGAAGGCGGCCTATCGCGCCGCGGACCTGGCCTTGCCCTTCCTCGCGCCCGGCAAGAGCCTGCGTTTCGCGCTGTTGCCGGAAGGGCAGGATCCCGACGATCTCGTCCGCTCGGGCGGGCGCGGCGCGGTCGAGGAGGTGATCGCTGCGGCCCGTCCGCTCGCCGACATGATCTGGTCGCGCGAGCTCGAGGGCGGAAATTTTGCGACGCCCGAGCGCCGCGCCGCGCTGGAGGCGCGCATCAGGGAGCTCACCAACGGCATCCGCGACGAGGTGGTGCGGCGCTATTATCGCGACGAGTTCGTCGAGCGGCTGCAGCGCACCTTCGCGCCCGAGGGCGGGCGCGGCGGCTTCGGCGGCCGGGGCAATTTCCGCCCGGGCGGTGGCCGCTCGTTCCAGCCGCGGGCAGGCGCGAATCGATTCGGCGGCCAGGGATTCGGCGGAGGCCGCCGCGGCACGCCCGGTTCCATCCCGCTTCCCTCCGGCCCCTACCAAGCGGCGAGCCCCCAGCTGGCGGCGAGCCCGATCATGCGGGGACAGCGCAGCGCGATCTCCCGCCGGGAAGCCCTGATCCTGCAATGCCTGATCAACCACCCCTGGCTGCTGCATGAGCATCTGGAGGAGGTCGCCGCCCTGGAACTCGCCCATCCCGAGGCGCACAAGCTCAGGGCCGGCATCATCGCCGCCTTCGCCAACGACCATCACCACTCGCCGGACCCCGGCGAGCTCGCCGAAAAGATGCGCAGTGATCTCGATCGGGGCGGTTTTTCCCAGGCCCTTCAACGGGTTGAGGGCGCCATCACGACCCAGGCGGTGTGGGCCGCTCTGGAGGGCGCGGCACGGGACGACGTTCTTGCCACCTGGCACCAGCTCGTTGCCTTGCATCGGCAGTGGCATTCACTACTTAGAGAGCTGAAAGACGCCGAGCTGGCCTTGGGGGAGGACCCCAGCGAGGCCAATCTGGCATGGCTGCGTGATGTCAAGGCTCGGATCAGCGAAGTCGACGGCACCGAGGCCCTGATCGAGGGTTTTGGCGAGCTGTCGGGCCGGCTCCAGAAGAGCACGTGATGAAAGAATCATGCGGACGGCCGCGGCCGGAACCGCTAAAAGACTCGCCAAATCCTAGGTTTGGCGGCAAAAACAGGGTTAATCGAGGCTTAACGGTCTTGTAGCACTTTGGCCCAGAGGCGGCCGCAGGCAGAACAGACGCGTCAGGAATGAATCCGCGCAATCACTGTTGGCAATATACCTGCATCCGCCGCGACAAAGAGGCTGACGAAGCGTTAGGCAATTCCGGCGAGAGAAAGTTGGGGGTGGCGAGAGGTTTGTGCGCCGCCCTTTCCGTGTCGAGAGCTGCCGAAGCGAGAGCGTCGAGCAACAGGTTCATGTGAATTCACGCGAAGGCGCGGCGGGCGTCTCGCATGAAGCGCGTTTAGGAGCAATGGATGGCCACCAAGGCAAAGACGCTGCAGGCGAAGGACAAGGAAAAGGACGACAAGGCAGCGGATGCGCCGGAGAAGGACTCCCAGGACGCGCCGTCTCCCTTGCTCGACCTGTCCGACGCGGCCGTCAAGAAGATGATCAAGCAGGCCAAGAAGCGCGGCTTCGTGACCTTCGATCAGCTCAACGAAGTCCTGCCGTCCGACCAGACCTCGCCCGAACAGATCGAGGACATCATGTCGATGCTCTCGGACATGGGCATCAACGTCACCGAAGCCGACGACAGCGAAGGCGAAGAGGAGAAGGACGAGGGCGAGGACGAGACCGACAACGAGCTCGTCGAGGTCACCCAGAAGGCTGTCACCGAGGTCAAGAAGAGCGAGCCGGGCGAGCGCACCGACGATCCCGTTCGCATGTATCTGCGCGAGATGGGCACGGTCGAGCTGCTCTCCCGCGAAGGCGAAATCGCGATCGCCAAGCGCATCGAGGCGGGCCGCGAGGCGATGATCGCGGGCCTGTGCGAAAGCCCGCTGACCTTCCAGGCCATCATCATCTGGCGCGACGAGCTCAACGAAGGCAAGATCTTCCTCCGCGACATCATCGATCTCGAAGCCACCTATGCCGGCCCCGACGCCAAGGCCGGCATGAACACGGCGATGATCGCAGGTCCCAATGGCGAGAACGGCGAAGCCTCGGCCGAGGGCGGCGAAGCCACGGCATCCGGCGCCGCGCCCGCGCATGTCGCACCGCCTGCAGCGCCGCCGGCGCCGACCCCGTTCCGCGCGGCCCCCGCGGCCGCCCCCGAGGGCGAAGAGAAGGATCCGGGCGAGGCCGCGGCCGAGTCCGACATGGACGACGACGAGTTCGAGAACCAGATGTCGCTCGCGGCAATCGAGGCCGAGCTCAAGCCGAAGGTGGTCGAGATCTTCGACCGCATCGCCGACAGCTACAAGAAGCTGCGTAAGCTTCAGGAGCAGGACATCCAGAACCAGCTCCAGAACGAGTCGCTCTCGCCGCACCAGGAGCGCAAGTACAAGAAGCTGAAGGACGAGATCATCGTCGAGGTGAAGTCGCTGCGCCTCAACCAGGCGCGCATCGACAGCCTCGTCGAGCAGCTCTACGACATCAACAAGCGCCTCGTCTCGCACGAGGGCCGCCTGATGCGCCTCGCCGACAGCCACGGCGTCGCCCGCGAGGACTTTTTGCGCAACTACACGGGTTCTGAATTGGATCCGCGCTGGCTCAACCGCGTCTCGAAACTCTCGGCCAAGGGCTGGAAGAACTTCGTCCACCACGAGAAGGACCGCATCAAGGACCTCCGCCACGAGGTGCATCAGCTCGCCGCGCTGACCGGCCTCGAGATCGTCGAGTTCCGCAAGATCGTGCACTCCGTGCAGAAGGGCGAGCGCGAGGCCCGCCAGGCCAAGAAGGAGATGGTGGAAGCCAACCTCCGCTTGGTGATCTCGATCGCCAAGAAATACACCAACCGCGGCCTGCAGTTCCTTGACCTGATTCAGGAAGGCAACATCGGCCTGATGAAGGCGGTCGACAAGTTCGAGTACCGCCGCGGCTACAAGTTCTCGACCTACGCCACTTGGTGGATCCGGCAGGCGATCACGCGCAGCATTGCGGATCAGGCCCGCACCATCCGCATCCCCGTGCACATGATCGAGACGATCAACAAGATCGTGCGCACGTCCCGCCAGATGCTCAACGAGATCGGCCGCGAGCCGACCCCGGAAGAGCTCGCCGAGAAGCTCGGCATGCCCCTGGAGAAGGTCCGCAAGGTCCTCAAGATCGCCAAGGAGCCGCTGTCGCTGGAGACGCCGGTCGGCGACGAGGAGGATTCACACCTCGGCGATTTCATCGAGGACAAGAACGCGATCCTCCCGATCGACGCCGCGATCCAGTCCAACCTGCGCGAGACCACCACGCGCGTTTTGGCCTCGCTCACCCCGCGCGAAGAGCGCGTGCTCCGCATGCGCTTCGGTATCGGCATGAACACCGACCACACGCTGGAAGAAGTGGGACAGCAGTTCAGCGTGACGCGCGAGCGTATCAGGCAGATCGAAGCCAAGGCGCTGCGGAAGCTGAAGCATCCGTCGCGGTCGCGGAAGCTGCGGAGCTTCTTGGATAATTGATCGCATGCAGCGATCCAAAGCAAAACGGCGGGCCTTGGCCCGCCGTTTTTTGCTGTGCCGTGCTTGCTAGCGCGCCGAAACAATCCAGAGTGTTTCCGCGGAGGCATTGCTGGACTGCTTCGCGGCGCTCGCAACGACGTGGAGCAGTCACACCCTACTTCTTCTTCACCCCCACCCGTTCGATCCGCTTGATCTCCAGCGGCGGTCTCCCGCTCTTCTCGGCGATCTCACGGTCCTGTTCCCTGATGAAGCTGCGCGCGGGTTCGTCGCCGTCGAGGCCGCCGAGGAGCTCGGCGGGCACGCGGCGGTTGGAGCGTTGGGAATCGTCTTCGTAGACGACGTTGAAGAAGGCGAATTCGCCTTTCGGGTTGGTTCCGGGTTTTTTGGCCATGGCGGCTTGTCCACGATCAGGACGCCGCAGTCAAATGACTTTCGGGCTTATGGCTTTCGGGCTCGTCGCCATGCCCTTAAATACATGCCCTTCAAGACATGCCCTGCAATAAACGGCGGGCCGAAGCCCGCCGTTTATCTCTTCAGCGTCGCCCGGGGCTGGCGGGGCGACAACCTAAAATAGAAGGCTATAGAAGGCGTCCTGCGATGGCAAGCAAATCGTGACGGCGCTGATGTCGCAGCGAGCGCATCAGATATGCGCTGGTTGCGACAGGCGGTGCCTACACGCATCGAAGCAATTGTTTCGGTTCGTTGAACCACATTATTCGTCCTCGCAATTGCACAACGCAGCGCGGGCAGCGCGCTGCGCAGGAAGGTGCGCCAAGCTGCAAATCTTCCCGACTGCGTGCAGATGATGTGATCCGGTATGTGCGGCGGCTGGCTTTGCCCGTCGCGGCGGGCGCGTCACTGCGCGCGCGGGCGTTGCACTTCCTGCAATGCCAGCGGCGATCCGTGACCGCTGTCCCTGTCGCCGTCTTTGCCGCTGTCCTCCTTGCGCCCCTGCGCCATGATCGCGCTGCCCATCGCGGCCGAGCCGAACGTGATGAGGAAGGAGGCCAGCAGCACGGCGAGCGCGATGCCGGGGGAACTGTCGGCGAAGATCAGCTCGCGCAGACGGCCGGGGTTGAGCCAGAGCAACCCGCCGACGAGGATCGCCGCGGCGCAGGCACCGATCGCGAGGTTGATGGCGAGCAGGCGGAACAGGGGGATGCGGAGCAGGGAGGGGCGAGGCTGCTGATGGCTCGACATGGCTGGTCGTTTCATACGGGCTTAATGGAGTTACCGATCGCGCGGAGGTGCGGCGCACGCAAGGTTATCATGGCGCCCCAGCTCTCCCATCCGTCATTCCGGGGCGCGACGAAGTTGCGAGCCCGGAATCCATCGGGCGGCAGAGACGGTGGAGGAATGGATTCCGGGTTCGCGCGTTGCGCGCCCCGCAATGACGAGGGGAGGGCTTGGCGATACCATCCGCCTCACGCCGCCGGCGCCGCCCGGCTGTCCGCCACGCGCGCCGCCTGCTGCCGCTCCATCATGGTCTGCCATAGCGTCGCGATGCTCGCTTGCGTCTGCGGTGCGATCAGGCAGTGGCCTTCATTGTCGAAACCGCAGAACCGCACGGACGGATCCTTCTTCACCTCGATCAGCGCCTGGTTGATCATCTCCAGGCAGGTGAGGACGCTGCCGATATCCGGCAGGCGGGTGTGATGCAGGATGTCCATCAGGCGGAAGGTCATCACCGCGGGCCGGCCGATGCTGATGCCGGGGCGGCCGAGCTCGAGCAGCACGTTCACGGCCGGAAGCACGCCCCTGATATGTTCCAGCACGCCGGCGACGTCCTCCACGCTGCAGGCGACGAGGTGGGCGGCCTGCGGCGGGATCGTCGCGGGCGCGCGCGGGCTGAGGCCGAGCGAATGGATCACCTCCTGCTCGATCCATTGCCGCACCGCTGCAGGAGCATTGCGGATCTGCTCGGTGCTCAGGGTAATTCCGGTCATGGATTCATCTCCTCGGCGGCTCGCCTGTTGGCGTCCCAATCTAGAAAGCAGGCGCGTGAGACAGTTTGATGCGGATCAAGCCCTCTTCTGATTCAAGTCTTGCGCTTTGACGCTCGCTGCTTTCCCGGGCATGATCGCGCTGCTTCCAGGGATTTTCGGGGATTGCTCCACATGCTGAGACTGCTGCTCGCCGCCGCCTTCGTCGTCTCTCTGGCCGGCGGATCGGCGCAGGCCGCGCGCTGCGGCGGCGACTTCAACAGCTTCATCGCCAGCATGACGCAGGAGGCGCAGTCGGCCGGCGTCTCGGCCAGCGTGACCAGCGCCGCGCTCGGCGGCGTCACTCCCGACCCTGCGGTGCTCGCCTTCGACCGGCGCCAGCGCTACACCTTCAACAAGACCTTCGAGCAATATGTCTCGACCCGCGTCGGCCCCGGCCGCATCAATGCCGGCCGCGCGATGCTCCAGCGCCATGCCGCGCTGCTCTCGCGCGTCGAGCAGAAGTTCGGCGTGCCGCGTTACATCCTCGTCGCGATCTGGGGGCTGGAGAGCGATTTCGGCAAGGGCGACACCGGCAAGCTGCCGGTGGTCCGCACGCTGGCGACGCTGGCGCATGACTGCCGCCGCACCGATCTGTTCCAGGGCGAGCTGCTCGCCGCGCTCAAGATCGTGCAGCGCGGCGACCTGCAGCTGCGCGACATGATCGGCGCCTTTGCCGGCGAGATCGGCCAGACCCAGTTCCTGCCGTCGTCTTACATCAAGTACGGGGTCGATTTCGACGGCGACGGCCATGTCGACCTCCGCCACAGCATCCCCGACGTGCTCGCCTCGACCGCGAATTTGCTCCACACCAGCGGCTTCAAGATGGGCCAGCCCTATGGCGAGGGCACGCCGAATTTCGAGGCGATGCGCGAGTGGAACAGGGCGGTGGTCTATCGCAAGACCATCGGCTATTTCGCGGACCGGCTGGCGGGGCAGTGACTTCACCCTCCCCTGGAGGGGGAGGGTCGATCGCGCGAAGCGCGAGCGGGGTGGGGTGATCTCTCCAAGCGGGCAGTGTCGGATGTGGAGAGACCGTCACCCCACCCCGCTACGCATTCCGCTTCGCTACATGCGTAGCGACCCTCCCCCTCCAGGGGAGGGCTATCGCATTTGGCTCGTTGCGCGAGCTGAGCGCGCGCCTCGTCCTTCGAGACGACCGCTTCGCGGTCTCCTCAGGATGAGGCTAAGCGGCATCGGAGCCCGTTGAAACAGGCTCAACGTCCTCGATCCTCATCCTGAGGGCCCGCCAACGGCGGGCGTCTCGAAGGATGGCCACAGGCGAGATCGCGCCACATGCGATTGCCCTGCCCTTCATGGGAGGGTGAAGCGAGCGCCACGCGCCTACGTCCCCTTCGCCATCTTCTCCAGTCGCCGCTGCAGCGGCGCCCAGTATGTCCCCGGGCGGAAGCGCTGCAGCAGGTCGATGAAGCGGGCGTCGTTGCCGATCAGGATGCGCGGCTCGTTTCGCTCGATGCCCCTGATGATGCGCAGCGCGGCTTGCTTCGGCGTCGTCTTCGCAGCGGTCTCGAACCGCTCGATCGATTGCGCGCGGCGGGCATTGTCGGTGACGCCGACGCCGGTGCGCGCGTTGCGCGCGATCGCGGTGGCCACGCCGCCGGGATGCACCACCGACAGCTTGACCGGGCTGTCCGCCACGCTGAGCTCGTGCCGCAGGCTCTCGGAAAAGCCGCGCACCGCGAACTTGGCCGCCGCATAGGCCGCCTGGCCCGGCGGCGCGATGATGCCGAAGATCGAGGAGAGGTTGACGATGTGCGCCTCGGGCCTCGTCTTCAGATGCGGCAGGAAGGCCCGCGTGCCGTGCACGACGCCCCAGAAATTGATGTCGAACAGCCAGTCCATCTGCGCCTGGTCGATCTCCTCGAACGAGCCCATCAGCGCCACGCCGGCATTGTTGACGACGATGTTCAGCGCCGGATGGGCCGCGACCGCCTCGCTCGCGAACTGCGCGATGTCATCAGCCTCACCGACGTCGACGCGGTGGACGCTGACCTTGCGGGCCGGGCCGATCTCCGCGGCCAGCGCCTTCAGTCCCGCCTCGTCTCGGTCGGCGAGCGCGAGATCGCAGCCGCGCTGTGCAAGTTCGATGGCCAGCGCGCGGCCGATGCCGCTGGCGGCTCCCGTGATGGCGGCGGCGCCGCGAATCGTCGTCATGATGCTCCCCGTCAAGCCTTGATGCGGGAACTATGCTTTACATTTTTTCAGAATGGAACCGAACCTCGGGCGCCCCAGGTTTTTAACATTCGTTACTAGGCATGCATTGGGAGCCGCCGATGGGACAATCGAAACCATTTCGCGCGACAGCGCTCATCGTTGAAGACGACATCATGCAGCGTGAGATGCTGTGCGTTCTCCTGGAAGAGAGCGGTTATCAGGTCATCCAGTGCGAAAGCGCCGAGGCCGCCGAGCGCGTCCTCGACAAGAACGCCGGCGTGCTCTCCCTGATGCTGACGGACGTGCAGCTTGCCGGCCGCATGAACGGGGTCGAGCTCGCTCACGTCGCCAAGGATCGCAATCCCAGGCTCGACGTCGTCGTCACCTCCGGCCGCCCCCTGATGCAGCCCTTGCCAGATGGCGCCAAATTCTGGGCCAAGCCCTGGGCGCCGCTCGACGTGCTGCGCGAGGCCGAGCTCGCGCAGCTGTCCTGAGACGAGAGCTTCGCCTGTTGCGAAGCAAATCCACTATCAATCCCGTCATCCTGAGGTGCTCCCACGCGACGCAACGCGTCGCGCGGGAGCCTCGAAGCATGCAGGGCCGAGATGCCGCGATAGCCGGGCCGTCGCCCTTCGAGGGCCGCTGAAGAAGCGGCCACCTCAGGGTGACGGTCTGGGATCGAAACCCGGCTTCCCCACCGCGAAGGGCGGTGATAGCGTCGGTCCATGACCTGGTCCTTCCTGCTCACCTCGCTCATCGTCGTCGCGTCGCCTGGTACCGGCGTGCTTTACACGCTGGCGGCGGCGCTGACCCGCGGCTCCCGCGCCAGCGTGGCGGCCGCCTTCGGCTGCACGCTCGGCATCGTGCCGCACATGGCGGCGGCGATGCTGGGGCTTGCCGCCGTGCTTCACACCAGCGCGCTCGCCTTCGCCGTGCTGAAATGGTGCGGCGTCGCCTATCTGCTCTACATGTCCTGGCAGGCGCTGCGCGAGACGGGGGCGCTGGCGGTCGACGGCGAAATCCGCGAGCGCTCGAACGGCCGCGTTGTCGTCACCGGTATCCTGATCAACATCCTCAATCCAAAACTGTCGATCTTCTTTCTCGCCTTCCTGCCGCAGTTCATCGCGGCGGACGAGGCCCATGTGCTGGCGCGCATGATGGAATTGAGCGGCGCGTTCATGGCGATGACGTTCGCGGTGTTCGTGGTCTACGGCCTTTGCGCCGCCGCGGTGCGCGAGCGCGTCATCTCCCGCCCGCAAGTCATGGCCTGGCTGCGCCGCAGCTTTGCCGCGGGCTTTGCCGCACTCGGCGCCAAGCTCGCTTTGTCGGAGCGGTAGGCTCTTCGTCAGCTCTCGAAAAGTCTCGTCATGCCCGGGGCCTTCGCCGCGCCGAAGCGGCTTCGGCCGCGCAGGCGGGACAAGCCCGGCCATGACGCCATCAGAGCGGGGGCGCCTCGAATACTCACTCAACAAAAAAGCGGGCCTTGCGCCCGCTACCTTCAAACTCTTCGACCCGACGCCCGGGCGGAGCTCAGTCCACCCGGGCAAAAGAAACAGAAGCCTCGTTACTTCTTCTTCGCCTTCTTGGCCTTTTTCGCCTTCTTCTTCACCGCCTTCTTCGCTTTCTTAGCCATAGTATCCTCTTAGGGGTTAATGGTGGAACGCGACACGAGGGATGCTCGGCGGAGGGCCAGCCTCGCAACATCCTCGACGACAAACTCAGCAGATTCGCAGGTCTCTGCCCCGCACCGTCATATCTCCGTCATCACGTTATCCACAGCTCAGATGCATTTTCGGGTGATTTTGCCGCGCGAATCCGCTTGGCGCGCGCCCGTTGCACCGCCCTCGCGCCCGTCGCAGGCTTGCTTAATGCTTCCGGAATCCGTCCGCAGGATTCATCAATCCAAAACCAATGCCCGAGTTTACGCGATCGCGGTGAGACTCCATTAAGCGCGTCGCGCGCATGATCCACCACAAGAACACGGGGGCGGGTATGTACGGGCAGTTGCCAAACGAAGAGGGCGGGATCATGCGCGTCCCGCAGTCGCCATGCTGAGCGTGCCGACACTCTGGACCGTCATCGTCATCAACTTCCTGGCGCTGGGCCTGATCTGGGCCTACGTGTCGCACGCCTATCCCAAATTCGAGGCGGCGCGGTACTGGACGGCGGCGGCGGTGCTGGCTGCGGCAGGCGCGGCGGTCTCGATGCTGCGCGACGTGATGGATCCGGGCTTTCCGCTGATCGGCGGCGGCGCCCTGATGATCTTTTCGTCGTGGCTCGCCTGCATGGGCGTCGCCCGGTTCTATCACCGGCCGGTGTCCTGGCCGGCGGCGGTCGCCAACTCCGTTCTGTGCAGCGCCGGTCTCGCCTTCTTCCTGCTCGTCACCGACAACATGCCGATGCGGGTCCTGATCTACTCGCTGGGTCAATCGACACCGATCGTGTTGACGCTGCCGCTGCTTCTCGGAAGGCAGAGCGGCCGGGAAAACCCGGGCGCGCGCCTCGCTGCGATCGTCGGTTTCCTGCTCCTGTTCATTCACGTGGTCCGCTCCGCCGCGGCGCTGCTCGGCTATGGCGGTCCCATCGTCGCCACCAGCTTCAACGGCTTGCAGGCGCTGATGATCCTGCTCCTGGTGTTCCTGGGCATGGGCTGGAACTTCGCCTGCCTGCTGATGGCGATCGAGCGGTTGCGCAACGAGGTCGCGGACCTTGCGCTGCTCGACGATCTCACCGGCGTCGCCAACCGGCGGCATCTCCTGCAGCGCCTGACCGAGGAATGTGCCCGCTCGGGACGCAGCGGCGCGCCGTTCTCGCTGCTGGTGATCGATCTCGACGGCTTCAAGGCCATCAACGACACTCACGGCCATGCCGCCGGCGATGCCTGCCTCAAGCACTTCACCCTGATGGCGCAGACGCGGCTGCGGCCCGGCGACATGCTCGCCCGCACCGGCGGCGACGAGTTCTGCGTCGTGCTGCCGTCCTCGTCGCTGCGCGAAGCTGCCACCATCGCCCGCCGCGTGCTCGAGGCCTGCCGTCAGGATGCCGAGGCTTGCACCCCCGGCGACATTCCGATCGCGATCTCGATCGGGGTCGCGGAGTGGGATCGCAGCATCGGCGATTTCCCCGACCGCCTGATGGCCAATGCCGACCACGCCCTGTATGCCGCCAAGAAGAACGGCAAGAACGATTTTGCGGTCTATGATCCGGCCCCGCCGCCGCTCTCGCCCGAGACGATCGAAGCGCTGCGCAAATTCGCGTAAAGTGGGCTTGCCTCGGTTGCATTGGACGTGCCTGATGATGTCTCGCCTGGCTGCGGCTGCGTTCGCCGCGCTCCTTCTTGTCGCTCCTGCCGCCGCTGACGATGCCGAGCTTGCAAGGCTCGCGCGCGCCTCCGGCACGCCCGACATTCCCGGCCTGAAGATGGTCTGGCTGGCGCCCTGGGGCGACGTCCGCAACGCCAACCCCTGGCGCAACATCATCGTGCACCAGACCGAGGGACCCGCGGGCTCGGCGCGCGGCGGCGCGCTGGCGCAGGCGAAGAACCCGACGCGGCGCGGCGTCACGGTGTGGGTCGAGACTGACGGCACGGTGTATTGGGCGGTCGCCGAAAACCTGGTGCCGACCCATGGCGACGGCGCCAACCGCAACGACAACAAGTACATCGACAACAAGTCGACCTATCGCCAGGTGGTGCGCGACAATTCGATCGGCGTCGAGTTCGCCGGCAACTATCCCGATGTCACGACGGCACCGACCGAGGCGCAGGTCGCGGCGTGGAAGATCCTCGTCAAGGTGCTGCGCACGCGCTACGGCATCCCGCTCGACCGCGTCTATGCGCACAACTGGATCGACTACAAGGACGCCCGCTATTGCGAAGGCTGCACGCTCGCGACCATGGCAAGGCAGTGGGGGGAGTAGTTGGTTGTCATTCCGGCGCGCCTCTTGGCGCGAACCCGGAATCCATCTTGTGTCAGAGTTGGTGGATAAATGGATTCCCGGCTCGCGCTGCGCGCGCCCCGGAATGACGGCGGAGTGCCCACCCTCCTCCTTCACGGCAACAAAAAAGCCGGCGTTGCCGCCGGCTTTTTCGCTCTTTCGATCCGCCAATCTCTCGTGCTGGACGTCGCTTAGTGCGCGGCTTCCAGCGCAGCCTGTTCGGCCCTTGCGATCGTGCCCTTCACCGCGGACTGCACCTTCTCGAAGGCGCGGACCTCGATCTGGCGGACGCGCTCGCGCGACACGCCGAACTCGGCGGCAAGGTCTTCCAGCGTCATCGGATCATCGGCGAGGCGGCGAGCCTCGAAGATGCGGCGTTCGCGCGGGTTGAGCACGCCCATGGCGCCGTTCAGCGCGTCACGGCGGTGATCATACTCCTCGTGCTCCGCCATCATGGCTTCCTGGTTGGGCGTATTGTCGACCAGCCAGTCCTGCCATTCGCCGGCTTCGCCGTCGTCGCGGATCGGAGCGTTCAGCGACGCGTCGCCGCCGAGGCGGCGGTTCATGTCGATGACGTCCTGATCGGTGACGCCGAGGCGCTTGGCGATCGTCTTCACCTGGTCGGGGCGGAGATCGCCCTCGTCCAGTGCGTTGATCTTGCTCTTCGCCTTGCGCAGGTTGAAGAACAGCTTCTTCTGGTTCGCGGTGGTGCCCATCTTCACGAGCGACCAGGAACGCAGGATGTACTCTTGAATCGACGCCTTGATCCACCACATGGCGTAAGTAGCGAGACGGAACCCCTTCTCGGGCTCGAATCGCTTCACCGCCTGCATCAGGCCGACATTGCCTTCCGAGACGACCTCGGAAATCGGCAGGCCGTAGCCGCGATAGCCCATGGCAATCTTGGCCACGAGCCGGAGATGGCTGGTGACGAGCTGATGCGCCGCGTCCCGATCGTCATGCTCGCGCCAACGCTTGGCGAGCATGTACTCTTGCTGGGGTTCCAGCATCGGGAACTTGCGGATCTCGGCGAGGTAGCGAGATAGGCCGGATTCTCCATTGAGGACCGGCAACGAAGCGGTACGGGCCATAGTGCGCCCTCCAAATGGTTCAGGCCCCCGATAGCGGCGGGCCAGGCAGACGACCGCTGTGTCAAAGCCGGCCGGGCTGCGATGTTCCGCGTTGGTCATTTCAACGCACGCGCAATATACCTCATTGGGGGTCAAAAAGGGAAGGATTGCTGACGTCACGTCCCCGTGTGGCAGCTATAACTTTTTGTAATGTAAAGCCTTTCTGAAGCCGGCTGCGTCATAGCGCCGCTTTGAGGGCGCTTTCCAGGAGAACCAAATCCTCCGGCAAAGGCGCCTCCCAGTGCAGAAGTTCTCCCGTCCTCGGGTGCTCCAGCACCAGCAGGTAAGCATGTAAGGCCTGCCGTCCCAGCGCCGCCAATGCTGATTGCGACTCAGGGCCCAGCTGGTTCGCCTTGGTCTTGAAATGCGGGCCATAGACCGCATCCCCCATCAGCGGATGGCCGATATGGGCAAGGTGGACGCGGATCTGGTGCGTGCGGCCGGTCTCGAGCTCGCAGGCGAGCAGGGCGGCCACCGGCTTGCCGTCGCGGCCGGCAAAGCTCTCCAGGATGTCCCAATGCGTCACCGCCTCGCGGCCGCCCTGGCGCACGGCCATCTTCTCGCGCGCATGCGGATGGCGGTCGATCGGCGCATCGACGGTGCCGCGGTGCCGGTGCGGCACCCCCCACACGAACGCCATGTAGCCGCGCCGCATCTCGCCGGTCCGGCCGTGGTCGGCGAATTGCGCCGACAGCGCGGCGTGGGCGAGGTCGTTCTTCGCCACCACCATCAGCCCCGTCGTGTCCTTGTCGAGCCGGTGCACGATGCCGGGCCGTCGCACCCCGCCGATGCCCGACAGCGAGCTGCCGCAATGGGCGATCAGCGCATTCACCAGCGTGCCGGTCTCGTGGCCCGCCGCGGGGTGCACCACGAGGCCCTTGGGCTTGTTGATGACGACGATGTCGTCGTCCTCGAACACGATATCGAGGGCGATCTCCTCCCCCTTGGGCTCGGCGGGCGCCGCCTCGGGCACGTCGATTATGATCGTATCGCCGGGACTGACGTGATAAGCGGGGTCGCGGACCGCGGCGGCCTTCAGCTGCACGGCGCCCGCCAGGATCAGGGCCTTCAGCCTCGATCGCGACAGGTCGGTGAGGCGCGCCGCCAGCACGCGGTCGAGCCGGGCCGAGCCCTCGTCGCCCCCGACCACGACCTCCAACCGCTGCGCTGACCCAGAGCTTTCCATGACGACGTCTGATACCGCTGTTCCCGAACCGACCCCCGAGCAGGCCGCGCTGTTCGCGCGGGTGCGGCGGATGATGCTGATCGCGGGGTTGACCACGGCGCTGGCGTTCTGCGCCGTGCTGATCGCGGTGGGCTACCGCCTTTTCAAGTCCGAGGGAAGGGCGGTGGAAGCCGGCGGCGACGTCATCGCCACCCTGCCGAAGGGGGCTCGAATCGTTTCCACCGGGGTCGCCGGAGACCGGGTGGTGGTCACGTTGGACCTCGGCGGCGTGACCGAGATCCGCACCTTCGACGCCCACACGCTCAAGCCGGCCGGAAAGCTGAAATTTGCCAACGAGCCGTAAAACGGCGGTTCGGGTCCTTGCGGCGGACAAATTTCGAGGCTATTGGCTAACCCTCACGCTCCCTTCGTCTAGCGGTTAGGAAGATAAATACCCCCCTCCGACCATACCATGTATGTAGGTGATAGGGTTTTTGCCTCGGTATATGTACCGAAAGGGAGTGTAGAGAGCCTATTTTGGTAGGTTCGCAAAGACTAGTAGAAGGCCCGCTTCGCGGACCTTGCTCCGTTCGTCTATCGGTTAGGACAGGGCCCTCTCAAGGCTCAAAGAAGGGTTCGATTCCCTTACGGAGCGCCACCGTTCAGCATCATCTCATCCGGGCGCAAGAGCGCCTATGCCGCGCCAAGCGGATGCCGCACTGTTCAATGCAGTGATCCTCGAAGCTGCTTGATGATCTCCCGCAGGTCATCTGCGTACTCCTCGATCATGCGAAGCATCTCTGCCGTGCGCCGCGACGCCGGGACAGGGAGCCTTTTGCCAGGCTGGCTCTCACTGGGTGATTTCATTCTTAAAGCATCGGCCGACGCCCGTGTCTGTCTGTTGATTCAGATCAACGGTCCCACGCGAGCCGACGAAGTCCCGGACTGCTCATTCCGGCAGTTCGTAGCTTTTCGAGATCTTCCGGAGTGCCGAGAGGAAGCCCGGGTCCGCGACCGCCTGCCCATCGACGGTGTGAACGCCGTCGTCCTTAGAGGGCTTCAGGTGTTTCGCCTTCATCTTCTTGGGGTTGATGAAATCACGGACAGCGTCGAGTTCGGCTGAGGTAAGAACAAGGTCTTCTCCGCCGGTCAGGCTTCGATGCTCCGGCCCCTCCGAGAGCCTGATTTCACGCTCCTTCAAGAGCTTTTTGAGGGTGTTAATCTCGTTGTACCGGCCCTTATTCTGAGCGAACACCAGCGTGATTTGGTGCCTCAGGACGGGGTCCTTGATGCTGTGGAGGTCGCTCTCGGTCAGTATCTGGACGCCCTTGCGCGGCGAGGGACGGTCGGCCGCGATAAAGGCATCGGCCACACGCTCCCATGCGCGAAATACGTGCATGTAGCGGTTGCCCTTGGCGCCTCCGTTGCGGATCGTCTGCTCGCTCAGGTCGTTGTGACGACGAGCAACCTCGGCGATGGTGAGCGGCTTTTCGCCAGGCGTGGTCGCGAGCCTCTCGCAGATGCCCGACAGCACGTCGAGCTTCCGCTTGACGCTTTCGTTGGAAGTCGTGGCTTTCTGGTCGGCAAGGCAGGCCTTCGCTGCCTCGGTCAACTGCGCAATCAACTGCTTGCTCACGATGTCCTCCTCAAATTCTCGATTTCAGAAGAATTCCGCTCGGGCTCACCAGGGATCAATCGAAGGATCCCGTCCGCCCTCTCGCTCAAGACCCTGCCGCCGCCGTGCTCACCTGCAAGGGACGCTTCGCTCTCCGCCCTTGCAGTTTGCGCGCGTCGTCGCCGGACGGGTCGCGCGAGGGCGGCTCCGGGGATCAATCGAACGAACGTCGGGAGCCCGGATGAATTCCTTGTTGTCACGGCCATTGCAGCCCCGTTTTCCTGAAGGTCGCAGCGGGAGGCTTCGCTACGGCGGTACCGAACACGTTCCTGTCGCCGATCAAGACGACCTGCTCCTCGGCGCGCGTGACCGCCGTGTAGAGCCAGGACCGGTCGAGCAGGCGGGTGCCGTAGATCGGAACGACGACGCGCCTGGCGCTCGATCCCTGACACTTGTGACAGGTGACCGCATAGGCCAGGTCGAGGTCGACGAGGTGTTCGTCCCCAAGCTTCTTCGGCTCGCCGTCGCCGTCGAACAGGACGCTGACAGCGCGACTCTCGAAGTCGAGCTCGATGACGTGCCCCAGCAGTCCGTTGAACAGGCCGGCGCGGTAGTCGTTGCGGCCGAAGATCACCGGCTCGCCTACCGAGAAACGCCGCCCGAAGAAGCCCCGAAGCTCCTCGCGACCAACAGCGACGTGGCGGGCGTGCCGGCGTTCGTTCACGGACTCCACGCCGGCCGCGCCGCCGATGGTGGCGGTCACCACGAGAACGTCGGCAGGACCGCCCAACCGCTCGATGACGTCGTCGAGGGCGCCAGCAAGGTTTTCTGAAGCTACGTCGACGAACGAGATGCCGTGGGTCGGACCGGCAAAGGGCGAGAAGTCGGGCAGACCGCCCGTCCGGATCGCCGAGGCGGCCGCGGGGATGCCGGTGGCGGCCGCTTGGCGATGAACCTGCGTCAGGCGGGAAGTGATAGAGGGGTCGCCGACGAGCTTGTGAAAAACCAAGCCAAAACCGATCGGCGGCAATTGAGCCTCGTCGCCGACGAGCAGCAGCCGGCTGCCGGGGCGGAGCCGCTTGGCCAGCTTGTCGAAAGTCGGGAGATCGACCATGGAAGCCTCGTCGACGACGACGAGCGTGCTGTCGGTGATCCGGCTGAGGCCGTCCAGCTTCAGCTTGGCCTTCTGCTTTTCGTCTTCGGACGCGTTTTCGTCGACGAGAAGGGCTTCGAGGTCGTCGCGCTCGGCGAGCTCCGCCAATGTCCTGGACAGGGTTTTCGCCAAACGGCCGGTCGAACGGGACAGCCGCAGCGCCGCCTTGCCGGCGAGGGCGCACAGGAGCACGTCTCCACCGAAGCGGATCCACAGGTCACAGATCAGCTTGCAGGTGAACGTCTTGCCCGTCCCCGCGCCGCCGACCAGGCACGCCAGAGGGCGGGACATGATCTGGACCGCAGCGGCGTTCTGTTCGGGCTGGAGAGCCCGCCCGGGACCCGCTAGGTCGGCCAGGATCTCGGCCCAGCGACTTGGCGCCATCGCCTTCAGGCGCGGCTCCAGCGGCCTGGAAGAGAGGGTCTTGAGGCGTTCGACGAGATCATCCTCGAGAGCCGCGGCCCCGGGAGCCCGCAGTTGGTCGCCGGCGCGCAGTGCCGCTCCGTTGCCGAGAGCGGCTTTCAGCGCCAAATCGCAGTCGGCCAGCGCCCCCAGCAGCGCGCCGAGTTCGGCAGTGAAGTCTGCGAGCGATGCGGCCGTATCGCCCCGACGGAGCATCCGTTTGACCGCCTCGTCGGCGGCGCCCACCCAGCGCCTGGCATTGCTTGAGGGTTCGCGCCCATCCTCGCGGAGAAGCCGCCTGCCTAGCTCGTCCATCTGCTTCCACGACAGCAGAGGGGTCATGACGTAGGGGTTCGCCGCGACAAGCTCCATGGCGGCATTTCCGAACACGCGATGGATTTGGCGGACCACCCGGAGGTCGTGTACTCCAAGCCGGTCCAGCCAGGCGACGAGCGCTGCTTCGCTGCTCGCAGTGCGCCAGGCAGAGACGGCCAGCACGGCGAGGCGCTTTCCGAGAACCGGCTTCTCCGGCGACATGGCCGCAGCGATCGCGTCCAGCATGTCGTCGGTGGAAAGCACTTCGGGCAGGTTCTCGCCGAAGGCGTTCCACAGCCGATCAGCGCGCTCAGTCCCGACGCCGGGCACGTGAGAGGCGAGAAATTGTTTGACCAGGCGGCCAGACGAGAGAAGACGACGACCCGTGCGGACCGACAGCTGGGGGCCGTAGGAAGTCTGCAGGACGTCTCCGTCGATCTCCCAGGTGTCCCCGACTGTCGGCACACCGAGCAGGTGCCGTAGCTCGGCCCGCACGCGCAGCCGCTGTCCATGCCGACGACTACCTTCCTCGGCCACCGTGGCGGAAAAAATTACCCCGTACGGCTTCTCCGAGACGATGCTGTCGACCATCACCCTCATGTGCGCACCGGTGCGGTCCTGAGCACCTGACCGGTCTCCTCGAAGATCCTGATCTGCTCACGCAAACCGTCGATGGTGCGGCGCTGCTTCTCGATGACGGAAGCCTGCTCCGCGACCGTCTTGGCCAGTTCGTTCGACCTAGCTTCCGTCCTTCGCATCCGGTCGGCGATGGCTTTCTCAACATCGCTCCGCGATCCGATCGGCTTCAGCCCCTGCTCGATGGCCACAGCGTTGATGGCCGATTTGAGCTCGGGCTTGTTGAAGAGATGCTGCTCCTGCGACTGCGCACGGCCGAGCGCCAGGATGATGGCGCGCACGTTGACCTTGCTGTCAGGGTTGGCAGGCAGGGTGGGCACGCGGTCGTGCTCGGGCTGCCGCTGCCACTCGATAGCCTGGCGGTCGAGGTAGAGCTCCAGGTCGCGGAGCAGTTCGGGGAGGATGGAACGCGTCACGTGGCTTCCTCTGCCGTTGCGTCGATGGTGGCCGGCGTTCCCGGGCGCGGCAGCGCCAGTCGTTCGATGGGGCGTCCGATCGCCTTTTGGGCGACGGCCTCCAGCCGCTCCCGTAAGCCGCCGTAGTCGGCAAGGCTCTTCCTGCCGTCGATCAGGTTCTGCGCCTCCGTTGCCTGCAGTTCGACGAGGATTAGGGCAGCAAGAGCATCCGCCGCCCGCCGGCGCTCCGCATCGCTCAGGGAGGAGAGGGTGATGGGAGCGTAACCATTCCGATAGAGTATCTTGTCGAGGGAGCTATCTCGCTCCATCTCGAGACCGTCGTCGGCGATCGAGGGAAACCAGCGGGAGGCCTGGACCACCGCGTCGACGAGCTCGAACCTGGTCGATTCCCGTCCGACGACCTCAGGCGACATGTCGTCGGCGAGCAACATGGGCAGCTTGCTGTCACCGTCGGCGGAGGCACCGTCGATCACCCGGATCTTCTCGATCAGGAGCATCGTCGCCTCGGCATCCGCCAGCGCCTGATCGCGCATGACCGCATCGGTCATCCAGGCCTCTTCAAGCTGCCGGATCCGCTGCCGCATGCTGCGCGGGGCCTGCTCGCCGGCGGCGTTCAGCCGCTTGCACTCGACCTTAAGCTTCTCGGTCTCCTTCTGGCAGGCGTCCATCTTCTTCGCGACGCGGTCGATCTTGGCGAAGATCGCGTTGGCGTGAGACCAGAGCGGGATGAGGAACGGCAGGCCGGTCACGAAGAACCGGCAGCGCACGCAATTGCGGTCCCCGCCGGGCACGCGGGCGTATTTAGACCTGTTCTTGCCCTTGTCGTTGCGCTGGACCACGACCGGACCGCCGACATGGCACTGAGTGCCCCCGTTCGGACAGATGCCGATGTCGAGCCTCGCCCAGATGCTGGCTTCGTCGTAGGGGCCCTTCATCTGCCGGACGCCGTCCTCGGTCAGTCGGGCCGTCATCTGCATGGCCTGCTCGAGCGAAGCGCTCTTGAGCAGGTCCGGGAATTCGTCCCGCGCGGTCGCGAGCGCCTGCATGCGGGCCTTGGTCAGGATCTCGTTGACGTGCACCGGCTCGAACTTGGTGTACTTCAGCGTCATCAGGATGGTCGCGTGTCCGGCGACGACCTTGCTCAAGATCTCGATCGGCACCCCCGCCATGTACAGCGAGGTCAGATTCGCCGAGCGCATGCCGTGGATGGTGAAGATGGCGGCCTTCGGAGAATCGCCCTCCCACTTGGTGATGATGTTGACCGGAAAGTCCGGATCTTCCTCCTTCAGGCGGCGCTCGAGCTCCGCCAGCGCATCGTGGAAGAACTGATAGAAAAGCTTGTAGCCTACCGGCGCCTCGTTGCCGCGCGGTCCGGAGTTGTCCGGGTAGCGGAAGAGGTAGAAGCGCGCCGGCAGCATGGTCTTGACCAATTGCGACGGGTCGTCGTCAAAGGCGTTGGAAGGCAGATTCTCGTGCTCCAGCGGCCCCTCGACGGGATTATACTTTTCCTGCCAGGCGCGCATCTCGGCGAGGTTGCGTAGCGCCTCTTCGTGCTGCCACGGGATTTCGTACCCGCTGTTCTCGCCGAACAGGCCGCCGCCGTCCTGGGTCTTGTTGCTGTTGACCCAGAAGCCGGTGATCTGCCCGGTCAGGGTCTGGATTTCCCGGAAGACGCCGCGGCGAGGATTCTTTGCCCCGACGCCTTCCCAATAGCCCGCATGCGGGCCGGTCGCCGCCTTCCAGCGACCAGTTGCGGGGTCCCACGCGCGGGAGTCGCCTTCGCCGCTGTCGAGGCGGCGAACCTGCACGTTGCGTAGCGGCAGATCGAGATGGACGAGCAGCATGCGAGGTAGAACCTCGCAGAACACGGGTTCGGTGGTGCCCTTTTCGGGGTTGAACCAGGTTATCCAGTGGACGCGTTTTTCTTGCCGCGTGAACTCCTTCGCCCACTTGAAGTCCTGCTCCCGGATGATCTCCTTCAGCATCTGGTGGTAGCGGGGCGGCATGGGACGGGCCCGGACGTCGCTATGCGCCGAACTCGGGCCCTTAACCGCCTGGCTCGACTTGAAACGGTCGAGGTCGGCCTCACGGAAACCAAGTTCAATCTTCTTGCCGCCGTTCGCGGCAATTTCGTCGGAAAGATACCTGCAGAAGTGATGGATCTTGGCCACCGCATTGATGCGCGCGGACGCCGCCGACCACTTCTTCGCGTACTCGAGGAGCGGGCGCAGCACCGGCTCGGAAAGAAGCTCCAGATGGTCGCGCGCAGGCTCCGAGGGCAGCCCAGCCAGGTAGGTCAAAAGCAGCCGCAGGCCGTCCCTGTAGTTGTCCTTGGTGAGCACGTTCTGCTGGTCGATCCAGAGTTCGAACTGCTCCTCGATCCACTTCAGGTGTGGTGCGTGGCGTAGGATGTCGGTCAGCCGCGCCGCCGCCTTGGACTTGCGCAGGTCCTGCCGAACTGCGACTGCAAACAGCGGATCGCCGCGAAGGTCGCCGAGCAAGCCTGCGAGGTAGCGCAAATGCTTCCGGGTGGCAGACGGCACCCACGATTTCCAGCCACCGTCGACCCTGAAAGCTTCGGCCATCTTGACCAGGTGAACTTCCTGGATCATCTCGATGCCGTCGATGCCCTCGCCGGCAAAGTGCAAGGCCGCGGCAAATTTCCAGAACACGAAGCTGCGATTGGCCTTCTCTTTCTCGGACCACTTCGATTCCTGGAAGTGCTTCGTTTCCAGGATGACGTTCCTGACGTCATAGAGGCCCGGATCATGGTCGAGGACGCTGCGCGCGAAGCGCTGCTCATTTACTTCGCCCATGGCTGACCGGCCCCACAGCGCGCCCAGCGGCCACAGGATGAGGCCCTGACGATGCAGGTCCATGAGTTCGGAAACGACCTCGTTCTTGGTGTCGAGATCGTCGGTTTCCGCGTGTTTGCGGATGTGAGCTTCCACGATCTGCTGCAATTCGAGGGGCTCGTCGGCCCGGCTCGGAATGAGCGCGAATCGGTCCTCGCTCGAATTGAAGTAGCGCCCCTCGATCAGCTCGTTCGTCATGAAGGTCAAATCGCTGTCAGCCAAAGGGACCTCCCGACATGAACTCGCGGATCTTGAGCAGCGCCTCGGCAGTGGAGCTCGCGAGCGGCGCAACCGCGCGGATTTCTCCTTTCAGTATCTTGTCCTGGGCCTCCCGAAGCTTCTGGCTGATCTTGTTGTTGTCCGGCACGGTGTAGGGCACCTGCGACAAGTAGTTGCGATGATGGAGTCCCTTCTTGATGACCTGCGGAGGGAGCCCCTGCGCTTCGAGCGTCTGGCCGTACAGGTGGCGCAGCGCATGCGTCGTGGTGCCTGCGTATTTCTTGTGTTCGAGACCGATACGCTCGACCGCAGCCGCGTGGCTGCGTTCGTACGCGCCTTCCGAGTACGGTTCTCCGGGGAAAGCTGACCCCTCGCCGTTCTCATCGCCCTTGATGGAGACAAACAGGAACGGATGGTCGCCGCCGCCGGCTTTGATCCGCTCCGCCATGATGGGCGTGCGCACGTAGTTGAGGTAGCCCCAGTAGAGCGCCCAGAACAGCCTGCCGGCGTCGGGGTCGATCCAGAAGACGCAGGACTGGTACCGCGGATCGAGGTCCATTCCCTTCCAACCGGCGTGGAAACCGCCCCGCGTAACGTCGTTGCGCGGCAGCAACCCATACTGCCGCTTCAGGAATTCGCGCCGCGTCATGGTCTCGACCCGGAGGCTGATCGGATCGGTGAATTCGACCTTGGACTCCGCGGGATGGTTGAGCACGACCAGCGCGTGGTCCAGGTTGTTGGGATCCTCGACGACGTCCTGAACCCAGAGATGCAGCCCCTCGGAGCGGCGGAGGCCGCCCCACCCGTCGAGGAGCGCGATCATCATGTTGCGCACGTTGTAGCGATGGAAGACGTTCGCCTCGAGCTCGGCCCCGGGGATCTTGTAGCCCTCCCAGATCAGGCGGGCGGCATGCTCCGGCGGGAAGAACTTGACCGGCTCGGCGCTTCGTCCGGCGGGCTCGCGCCCGTGCTCGACGATGCTCTTCGGCTGCGAGCGCGGAGCGTGAGCGATGTGCTTCAGCATCGATCCCTCGCGCAGCCGGCTCCAACGGATCATGGCAGCCACGTGCTCGCCCGTCTGCGGGATCAGCGGGACGTAGTCCGGAGCGAGCGGCGATCCGCTGCCGGCTTCGTAGTCGCACCAGCCGGCGAACTTCTCGATGGCCTTGATGAGCCCTTTGCAACGCGCGTACGGCGTCGAAGGCCAGTACAGTCCGGTGGGATCGGTGCAGTCGGTCGCGATGGTGCCTTTCGCCAGCGATAGCGCGAAATCGCGGAACAGGTCCCGCGCGCCGCGGTTCGGTCGAGTTTCCCGGGTCGCGACGCTGTAGTCCCAAAGGAGCCCGATGGCCTGCGCGGCAGTGTCTTGCCACGAACTGGACCGGGTCGGGTGCGCTTTGAAGTATTTCAGCAGCGGGCGGAAAACCTCGATCTCGCCGCCGGGATGCTGCAGACAAAGCACGCGTGCCGTCCAGCCTTCCATGCCTTCCACGGGCATTGGAACGGTGACGTGATAAAGCGGCTGCGGCGCCGTGGGGCACCGCACTGTGGCATTTCGAGCCATGTGACGGGCTGTACGGAACGACAAGGGCCGCTCCGCTCCTGATGAACTCTGAACTGCCGACAACATAAACGCACCGACTCTGAACAATACCTAAGCGCCCGCCACATCCTGAGGTGGCGGTAAACGAATCCTTGGAATAGAGATGCCGCTACAGTCTTGGCGGGGGCGGAAACTCCTCTCCCTCGAGAGCATCACGTAACGGCCCGAAGCCGTAGATTTCCTCGGAAAACGGCTCCGGCCAACGGTCCTGGATCATGCGCGCGGTCGTCGAGATGAGTTCGGTCGAAGTCTCGCGGCGGCCCACCGACATCTCGTCCATATCGAGCACGACACAGCGCAGGATCGCCCAGGCCCGCGGCTCCAGCACCGAGACGGAGGCGGCCCGTCCAGACCGGTCGATCACCACCGAGCGGATCGGCGTCTGCTCGGCAGCCCATCGCGGCGCCTGGCCGGCGGAATAGCTTTCGTAGTCGTCCACCATCCGATCGATCGAGGACGACGTGAACAGCCGGATCGTCAGGTTCTCCTCGGTCCGCAGTTCGGCGGCGTCCCGCCCCCGGGCGCGGCCCGGACGGACCGGGATCTTGGCCCGCCGCAGCACCGCGACGAGCTCGTCGATCGAGTCCACCGCGCGCACACCGGCGACCAGAAGGTCGAGACCCTCGTCCGGCAGAACCTCGCGGGGCAACTGGGATGTCATCTCGTTTTCGTAGGCGTAGACCGCAGCCTCGCCGACCAGCGTCACGTGGTCGATCAGGTCCGACGTGCCGATCGCCCGCAACACGCCGCCAACCTCGGAAGGAGCGCGCGACAGCCTGAGAGCTTTGGCCATCCTTGCCTGTTCGGCCATGGCAGGCCTGAGCTGGGCGATCCGGCCGTCGAGCTCGGCGCGCTCCTTCATGAACGCGTCGTGGATCTTCTCGGTCTCAGGGGTCCGACGGCCGAGCGAAACGGCCTTCTTGTCTCCGGAAACAGGGTCGTAGCGGTACCGCGTCAGGTATTCGCGGCCTTTCACCGTCAGCCACTGCATGCCGCCCGCGTACGCGTCCCGAGAGCGCAGCACGTCGCCGTAATCGCTCACGGTCGAGCGCATGGTCTCGACCAATCGACGCTGTTCTCGGCTCATCGCGGTATGCACGGCGGTTTATTCCCTTATTGGAAATGAACATCTGGTAGTATAAACTGCCAAATACAAGGCCGAGAGTCGAGGATCTTGTTCCACATGGTTAATTTGGACAGGCGGACCGGTGCCGTTGCGCCCGGCCGGGATGCGGCCGATATTGATGGAACGAGCGATTTCGCGATGGAGACGGTGATGGCTGCGCCGAGACGAAGTGCGGCAGTGATGACGGAGGTCGTTAGCGACCCGACGGTGATGAGCGGGGACCCCGTCGTTCGCGGCACACGTATCTTGGCAGAGACGATCCTGAGCTACCTGCGGGCGGACTGCTCGCCGGAAGAGATCTTCCGCGACTACCCCAGCCTTCCGGTGGACGGGATCGACGCAGTCGCGCGCTGGGCCGAGACCACCTACGGCCCCGGGTGGAGGTCCATGGACGCGCCGGCGCCCCAGCACTGATGGATCGCTTTCTGATCGACGAATGCCTGAACGCCGACCTCGTCGCCATCGCCAAGGCTCGGGGCTACGACGCTGACTACGTGCCGCACATCGGCAAGGCGGGCTGGCAGGACTGGAATCTGGTGCCTTTTGCGGTGGACAACGATTACATCGTCGTGACCCTGAACCGTCGCGATTTCCTGAAGCAGCACGCCGCGATCGAGATCCATCCCGGCCTGGTCATCTTGATCCCGCAAGCGCCGAACAACCGCGGACAGCACCACGCCGCCCTTTTCGAGAAAGCGCTCGACGCCTACGCCGCCATGAACGACGATCTGGTCAACAAGGTCATGGAAGTGTTAGCCGACGGCAGCGTGCATGTGCGCGACTGGGGCGCCGACGACCACGACATCGGCCATATCAACAATCCGAAGTGGCCTTGATGTTCACGGGAATTGCTCGCGCTGGCCTTTTGCACGGTGGCGATTCAAACTGCTGATCGAACACATTCGATCGCAGGTCGTCAGATGAGAGAGTTCGAGGCGAGACAAACAGCCATTACCGGGCTTCAGAAGGTGCGTCGGCTGGGCGGTAGCATCGTCGATGACATTCCGCCCGGCTCGTTGGCTGAAATCCTCGACGATGTTCGTCAAGGTCATCCCTACGAACATGCACTGGCCCGGTTTCTCGTTGAATTTCACACCGACCCCGACCCTGAAAGCCGGCGGCGCCGCATCGAGGACGAGCCGGATCTCGCACCCAATCCAGTGCTGAACGCGCTGCTCGGGGCCGCGGGAGAGCACCTCGCGAGGCGGTGGGATCTCGGCGAAGTGCCGGCCTGGACCAACCGGCCCGAACGCTATCTCGATCGGCCGTACTTCATGAACGTCGGCGTTCCGAAGAGCGAGCTCTTTCAGCAAAGCCCGCCCGCCTTCCGCCGCCGTCGGATCTACACGATCGCCGAACCGCTCCGCTGCTCCGACAGCAATCTCAGCCTCTGGACCTTCGATTACGTCGAGGCCGATCCAGAGATTGCGATGCAGCCGCGCTTCTGAACTACGGCGGTAAGCCTCGACCAGGCGCCGAACCGCTTCGATCATTCTAAAATTGGTATAGTAGATGAGGGGGGTATATCAGAAGCCCTTCCCATCTTTCCGCCCTCGATTCAGGTCAAAACCGGCCCTTGTTGGTATAGTTTGGTAGATGTCGAGAGGGGGGTATTTGGACGCGGCCCTCTCAAGGCTGAAACAGGGGTTCGATTCCCCTAGGGAGCGCCAAATCGCCGCCATTCAGAATGTGACTGCGAACTCGGGGCCTGGGATCGGCCCTCTCATTGCTCCACCCGCGTCTGTTTAGGCCGCTAAGCTCGGTTGGTTTGCTCGTAAGTGTTCTTAAGCAAGCCAATTCTCGACGTTCAGGCCGACGATACGTTTGAACTCGCTGGTATTGGCGGTCACAATCGTGGCGCCAGTCGCATAAGCATGGGCGGCGATCAGCAGGTCGTTGCCGCCGATCGGCTTTCCCGCCGCCTCCAGTTTGGCGCGAATTCCGCCGTATTCGGTGTCGGCTGGCACTTCGAACGGCAGCACATTTATCTCGCCGAGCAGGTCTTCGACAGCTTTGAGCAGTCGCTTCGATCCGCTCTTCGCGCAGCCGTAGCGCAGTTCGGCCGCCACGATAATGCTGATACAGATCTTGTCCTCGCCCAGTTTGGCGATCCGCCTTGCAACTTTGCCCTGCGGATTTCTTATCAGGTCGGAAACGATGTTCGTGTCCAGCATGTAGCGCGTCAAAACACGCTCTCCGGCGCGGGCGCGGGATCGTCGATTTCAGGAAAACTCTCGTCCAGCGGCTTCATTGTTTTGAGCAGGCCGACCAGTCCGCGCTTACGCACCGGCTCGATCACCAGACGATCGCCGTCGCGATGCATGATCGCTTCGTCGCCGGGCAACTCGAACTCGACGGGAATGCGAACCGCCTGATTGCGACCGTTGCGGAATAGTCTGACGTGTCTACGGTCAGGCACGGTTTATCTCCAAGGCATAGGCCTCAAGCATATGCCGATATATGCCAAATTTCAAGGGCTGCCCAAGCCGGATAGTTCCCTCGCAGCCTGATGCCAGGATCGCCCGTCTCTTGCCATTGGGTGCTCACCGCTTCGCGAACCCGTAGCTCCGAGGTCAGAGTCGACCGCGGTCATCAAAATACCCCATGCGATCCATGACGCTGCCCGCGAGGGCCACCTTGTAGACGGCTTCGGCGAAGCGCCTGTCGTCGACTATCCGGCTCAGCCTACTGTTGCCGAGGTTCTGCGGCAGCAGCCTGCAGACCGGATCGAGCATTTCAATTTCAAACGGGATGATTGCGCCGGCCGTCATCAAGAACGTCCCAGGTGCAAATCGTACGCCGCAACGCCGGGAGTTGCGCTTCAGCCGAAGCGGAGATCCCGGGATCGAGGCGTCATACCGGACACATCGGGTGTCGCCGCAACTCTCCGAGGCGAAGCGCGAACGCCTGGCGGAGAAGGCGAGCCGCGCCCCGGAACTGGTGGTGATCCAGCCGTTGAACCAGGAGTGGACATGCCATCGCTGCGGCGGCTCCGGTGGTCTCCTGATGATGGAGCCTCCTGGCCCGGCCTGTCTGCACTGCGTTGGCCTCGATGATCTCGAATTTCTGCCGGCCGGCGATGCCCTGCTCACGCGGCGCGCGAAGGCGAACAGTGCCCGATATGCGGTCGTCGTCCGCTTCAGCAGGACTCGCCGCCGTTACGAACGACAGGGCCTGCTCGTCGAGCCGCGCGCCCTTGCGGACGCGCTGTGATTGTGAATGGCGCGCACCCGCGGCGGGATCACGTCATTCGCCATATGACGAGCCAACCATTCGCTGAACGCGCGAAGCTCAGGCAACCCGCCCTCCGCTCATTGCCTCTCCCCTTGATAGAATCGAATCCGATAGTCATGCGGCAGCACGTTGAGGCGGCGGCGGAACGCGCGGCGCAGATGCTCCTCGTTTTGAAAGCCTGTGCGCGCGGCGATCTCCTTGATGGGAGCGGCGGACTCTTCCAGCGCGCGGCGGGCGGCCTCGACGCGAAGCTCTTCCACCGCCTTGCCGGGGGTGCGGCCGGTCTTCTGGCGAAAGACGCGCGCGAAGGTGCGGGGGCTCATGCCAGCTCGTTCGGCGAGACTTTCGACGCGCAGATCGCGGCCGAGATTTTCCTGCATCCAGTTCGAAATCTTCTCGAGCGCCCGATCTTCCGAGGCCTGCATTGACAGCGGCACGCTGAATTGCGCCTGCCCGCCGGGCCGCTTGAGGAAGACGACGAGGCGGCGCGCGATGCGCATGGCCTCGCGATGGCCGAGATCGTCTTCCAGCAGCGTGAGCGCCAGATCGATGCCGGCCGTCACGCCGGCGGATGTCCAGATGCCGCGATCATGCACGAAGACCGGATCGACCTGAACCGACACGTCGGGATGTTTTGCGCGAAGCAGGTCGCAGGAGCCCCAGTGGGTGACCGCGCGCCGCCCGTGCAGCAGCCCGGCCGCAGCCAGGACGAACGTCCCGGTGCAGACCGAGCAGACGCGCCTTGCCTTCGGCGCCGCCAGGCGAAACCAATCGACCAGCGCGGCGTCTGCAGCGGCGCGGTGGACGCCGGGACCGCCACCGACCATCAGCGTGTCGATGGACTTGCGGTCGCAGTCGGCGAGGGCGGTCGTCATGACCTCCAGGCCGGACGAGGTTTTGACCGGCCCGCCCTTCAACGAGCAGATCTGCCAGACATAGGGCGCGCGTCCGGCTTCGAACGTTTCGCAGGCCAGCTCGAAGGCCTGCAGCGGCCCTGCGAAGTCGAGCAGCAGGCAATCGTCGAACAGGACGAAGACCACACGGCGGGCGGCGGAACGGGCCATCGGCAGCGCCTTTTTGCCAGGGAAGGCTTGGCAGGAATTGCGTGTATTATGACATTTCGGCAAACAGCCTCCGCTGTCAACATCGGTCCGTCCAACGCAGGAGGGCCACATGACCGGCAAGCGGATCGAGATCGGAATTCTGTACTATCCCGGGATGACGCAACTGGACGTCACCGGCCCCTTCGAGGTGTTTGCCCGCCTGCCGAACGTTCGCATGCACCTGCTGTGGAAGCGGATCGAGCCCGTGGTCAGCGACGTCGGTCTGCCGTTGCTGCCGACCACGACCTTCGCCGATTGTCCGGATCTCGACGTGTTCTGCATCGGCGGCGGCCCGGGGCAGGTCGCCATCATGGACGATGACGAGGTGATTGCCTTCGTTCGCGACAAGGGCGGATCGGCGCGCTACATCACCTCGGTTTGCGCCGGTTGCCTGGTCCTCGGCGCCGCGGGCCTGATCGACGGCTACAGGTCGGCCTGCCATTGGCTGATGAGCGACCAGCTCGCCGCCTTCGGCGCAATCGCCGTCGATGAACGCGTCGTGGTCGACCGCAACCGTATTTCCGGCGGCGGCGTCACCGCCGGTATCGATTTCGGCTTCCAGGTCGCCGCCGAACTGTGCGGCGAAGACGTCGCGAAAAACCTGCAGCTGATGCTGGAATATCAGCCCCAGCCGCCGTTCGACATCACCGTGCAGAATGCGCCGGATGAGCTGATTTCCCGCATGCGCCGCGAGGCAGAACCCTGGCTGCAAAGGCGCGCGGCCGCGGTGCAGAAGGCGGTTTCGAAACTCAAGGCAAAAGCGACGGCGGCTTAAGCTCGTTCGCGACAGGGAGGAAGGCCACAAGCGTCATTATTGGAAAGGTGTTCGCATGATCTGGCACGGCCGTATCGCTACCCTTCTCGTCGTTTGGACTTTCATCGCATCCTTGCCAGCCGCTCGGGCCGCCGAACTCTCCGGCGGTGTGGTCCGGATCGGCATCATCAATGACCAGGCCGGGCCATTGTCCGATCTGTCGGGAGCGGGCTCCGTCGCGGCGGCCAGGATGGCGGCGGAAGACTTTCAGAAGCTGGCGCCGTCGATCAAGGTCGAGATTCTGACCGCCGACCACCAGAACAAGCCCGATATCGGCGTCGGCATCGTCCGCAAATGGTTCGACGTCGACGGCGTCGACATGGTCGCCGACGTGTCCAATTCCGCGGTGGGGCTGGCGATCCAGTCGCTGGCACGCGACAAGAACAAGATCGCGGTCTATTCGGCGGTGGCGACCACCGAGCTGACGGGCAAGCAGTGTTCGCGAACCGGTCTGGCCTGGTTGCACGATTCCTACAATCTGGTGTCGGGACCGATCCGCACCCTGGTCAGCCAGGGCTACGAAACCTGGTTCTTCATCGCGGCCGATTACGCGTTCGGCAAGAACATGGTGTTGGAATCGCAGCGCGTGCTGGCGGCGGCTGGCGGCAAGTCGCTGGGCGCGGTGTATCACCCGATCGGCAACGCGGACTACAGCTCGTTCATCCTGCAGGCGAAGGCGTCGGGCGCGAAGGCGATCGCCTTCGCCAATGCCGGCGACCAGCTCGTCAACCTGATGAAGCAGTGGAACGAGTTCGGCATGAACACGGGAAGCCAGAAGCCGGTGGCCGAACTGATGTTCGACACCGACGTTCATGCCATGGGCCCGAAAATCGCGAAGGGCCTGACCACGCTGACGGCATGGTACTGGGCGCTGGATGACGAGAGCAGGGCGTTCGGCCAGCGCTTCTTCAAGCTTCGCAACGCCATGCCCACGGCACCGCAAGCCGCGGTCTATTCCGGCGTCAGCCACTATCTGAAAGCGGTCGCCGCCATCGGCACGGATGCAACGGATCCGGTGCTGGAGAAGATGCGCGCGACGCCCGTCGACGATTTCTATGCACGCGGCGCGACCTTGCGCGAGGACGGTAAGCTCGTGCACGACTTCTACCTGGTGCAGGTCAAGGATCCGTCTGAGGTCAAGGCGCCCTGGGAGTACTACAACGTGCTCGAGAAAATCCCGAGCGGCGACGTCTATGCCTCGCTGTCCGACAGCGAATGCCCGCTGGTCAAGCGGGGCAATTGAGTTTCACCAGGGAGCACCATAGCCAAGCGCTTCCCCGCCAGCGCGATCGCATGTGATATGCAGACCGCCGCTATCGCATCACTCGTGATGCCATCACCTCCTACCGCGGCAGCAGATTCGACTTCGCGAGGTCCAGCACCTCGTCGCCGCGGCCGTTCATCACGGCACGCAGGACCCAGAGGCTGAAACCCTTGACCTGCTCGGCCGTGATGGTCGGCGGCATCGACAGCTCCTGCTTGGCGGTGACGACGTCGAGCAGCGCCGGCCCATTGTGCGCCAGTATTTCCTTCATCGCGCCGGGGAGCTCGCCGGGATCCTCGACGCGTTTGGCGAAGATACCCATCGCACGCGCCATTGCGGCGAAGTCCGGGTTCTCCAGGTCGACATTGGTGTCGACGAAGCCGGCCGCCTTCATCTCCAGCGCGACGAAGCCCAGCACGCCGTTGTTGAAGACGACCACCTTCACCGGCAGCTTCTCCTGCGTCAACGTGATGAGGTCGCCCATCAGCATGGTGAAGCCACCGTCGCCGGAGAGCGTGATGATTTGGCGGCCGGGCTGCGACGCTTGCGCCCCGATCGCCTGCGGCATCGCATTGGCCATCGAGCCATGCACGAAGGAGCCGATCAGGCGGCGGCGGCCGTTCATGTCGAGATAACGTGCGGCCCACACCGTCGGCGTGCCGACATCGGCGGTGAAGACCGCGTCGTCGGAGGCATGGTCGCTGATGACCTTGGCGAGATATTGCGGATGGATCGGCTTGCTGCCAGGTGTGCCCTTCGCCAGCGAGTCCAGCCCTTCGCGCGCCTTCTTGTAATGCGCGACGGCGTCGTCCAGATGCCTGCGCTGCGTCTTCGCCTTGAGCAGCGGCAGCAGCGCCTCGATGCTGAGCTTGACGTCGCCGACCAGGCCGAGATCGATCTTGCAGCGCCGCCCGAGATTCTCGGGTCGGATGTCGATCTGCACGATCTTGGCGTCGGTCGGGAAGAACTGCTTGTAGGGAAAGTCGGTGCCGAGCATCACCAGCGTATCGCAGGCGTGCATGGCGGCGTAACCCGAGGAGAAGCCGATGAAGCCGGTCATGCCGACGTCGTAGGGATTGTCGTATTCGACGTGCTCCTTGCCGCCGAGCGCATGCACGATCGGGCTCTTCAGCGTCTCGGCGAGCTGCATCAGGGGCGCATGCGCGCCGGCGCAGCCGCGGCCGCAGAACAGGGTGACGCGCTCGGCGCCGTTGAGGAGATCGGCCAGCGCCTGCAGCTCGTCCGCCTGCGGCACCACCTTCGGCGCCGCCACATGGATGCCGCGCGCCGTCGACAGCGCACGCTTCGGCGGACTGCGGAAGGCGACGTCGCCGGGCATGGCCACGACCGCGACGCCACGCAGGCCCACGGCCGCACGAATCGCGTTCTCCAGCACGAAAGGAAGCTGGCTTTCATCCGAAACCAGCTCGCAATAATGGCTACATTCACGGAACAGATTCTGCGGATGGGTCTCCTGGAAATAGCCGCCGCCGATCTCGGCGGACGGGATCTGCGCCGCGATTGCCAGCACCGGGACACGGCTGCGATGCGCGTCGAACAGGCCGTTGATCAGATGCAGATTGCCGGGACCGCAGGAGCCTGCGCACACCGCGAGGCTTCCCGTCATCTCGGCTTCGCCGGCGGCCGCGAACGCCGCGACCTCCTCATGGCGGACGTGAATCCATTCGATCGTGCCGCGGCGGCGCAGTGCCTCCGTCAGCGCGTTCAGGCTGTCGCCGACAATGCCGTAGATGCGCTTGACGCCGGCCTGTTCGAGGGTTGCCACGAACAGATCGGCCACGTTGTTGATCGCCATGTCGGTCTCCTGCTGCGCCAGTCAGAATATGCGATGCATCAACATCAGCATCGCGGCAATATGAGGCACAATAGGCTATGACAGGTTCACGGCTAGTTTATTACGGTCTCAGCCTTTCGCAATCGCCCGATCGTAGGCCGCAACCGTTGCTTTCGCGCGCGCCGCCACATCGGCAGCCGACATGCCGGGCTTGTAGAGGCTGGAGCCGAGCCCGAACGCGGTCACCCCGCCCTTGACGTACTCGGCAAAATTCTGGTCGGAGACGCCGCCGACGGCGGCGATCATCACGCCCGCCGGCAGCACGGCGCGGATCGCGGCGATGCCGGCGGCTCCCAGCACACTGGCCGGAAAGAACTTCAGGCCCGATGCGCCGGCACGCGCCGCCAGCAGCGCCTCGGTCGGGGAGAACACGCCGGGCAACGTCACCATGCCGTGCTGATGCGCGCGTGCCAGCACCTCGGTGTCGACATTGGGCGAGACCATCAGCCTGCCGCCGACATCGTCGAGACGATCGACATCCGCTGTGGTCAGCACCGTGCCGGCCCCGATCAGCACGCCCGATGGCGCCAGCTTCACGGCGGTTGCAATGGAGCGGAACGGATCGGGCGAGTTCAGGGGAATCTCGATCGCGGTCATGCCGGCCTCGATCAGGACGGCGGTGATCGCCTCGGTTTCCTCCGGCTTGACACCGCGCAGGATCGCGACCAGCGGCCGCTGCATCGGCGGAAAGGCAACGCTCATCTCAAAAATCCCTCTTCGTCCAGATTGCGGCGGCCGCCATGGACAGTCCGCGGCGGACGGCTTCATCCGCATCGAGCGGCCGTACCAGGACGGACAAGGCGTCGAAGGCGTACCGATACAGCACCGCAAGCCGCCCCGACGCAATCAGCGTCACACCGGCTCGCGGCACGTTGCCCGACAGGCCCGCCGCAAGCTCGGCGCCTATCAACGTGCCCGACAGCGTCTCGCGCGCGGCAGTCGGCGTGCCGCCGAACAGCAGCTGGCGCGAGCGTGCCGTGAACAGGAGGTTGGCGGCGAAGGCCGGCGCGTCATATGCGGCCTTCACCGCCGCCTTGAAGCCTGCAACATCCTCGGCCTCGTCGGCGCCGGCCACGGCGAGCGACAGGATCGTCTGACGAGAAACCACGCTGAACAGCTCGCCGGTCATGAAGGTTGAGAATCGCTCCACGGTACCGTCCTTCATCCGCACCCATTTCGAATGCGTGCCGGGCATGCAGACCAGCGCCTCGCCGGCGGCCTCGAGGCCGAGCGCGCCGAGCAGCTGCGTCTCCTCGCCGCGCATGACGTCCGGGGCCGCTGCATCGCGCTGCGCGATACCCGGCAGGATGCGAATGTCGCGCGCTTCACCCGGCACGCGCACCGCCTTTTTCAGGACGTCCGCAAGCGGCGCCGGCGTGTCGACATAGCCGGCCTCGACCCAGCCAGTCCTGGCGCCCGCCATGCCGCAGACGAGAACCGGCAGATGATCCGGCGCTTCGACCGCCGCGAGGTGCGCTTGCAGCACGGCGGGAAAGCCGTCTTCAGCGGCCGTCAGCATGCCTTCGCCGCTGCGGCGCTCGGCCAGCACCTCGCCGACGCGATCAACCAGCCAGAGCCGGAAGCTGCTGGTGCCCCAATCCACCGCGACATAGGCGGGCTCGGTCATCTCGACGTTATCCTCGTCTCATCGCCGGTTTTCGTCTCACCGACAAGACACCGTCTCGCAACAATGAGACGGCGATGCGGAAATTTGCCCCGGGATATCGACTAATGCCGCGGCAAACCAGCCTTTTCTCTCAGAAACGGACGCCCGTTTCGCTGGCACACCGCTTGCTGAAACCGTCCTACTCACATCCGTGAACCGCGCACAAGACGCGTCAATTGTGGAGAGGAAACCCATGGAGATCGGCTATTTCACGATGCCCTCGCATCCGCCGGAGTGCGGCCTGAAGGAGGGGCACGACTGGGACCTGCAGGTCCTGCGCTGGCTCGACGAGCTCGGCTACCAGGAGGCCTGGATCGGTGAGCACCACACCGCGCCCTGGGAACCAAATCCCACCCCGGATCTCTTGATCGCGCAGGCCTTGATGCAGACCAAGAAGCTGCGCATCGGGCCGGGCGGCTTCCTGCTGCCCTATCACCATCCGGCCGAACTCGCCAACCGCGTCGCGATGCTCGACCACCTTTCCGAGGGACGGCTCAACTTCGGCGTCGCGGCTTCAGGGCTGCCGAGCGACTGGGCGATGTTCAACGTCGACGGCATGAGCGGACAGAACCGCGACATGACCCGCGAGGCGCTTGAGATCATTCTCAAGCTATGGACCGAACCGGCGCCCTTCACCCACAAGGGCAAGTTCTGGACGGTGACGAAGCCCGACACGATGTTCGACTTCCTCAAGCCCCACATCAAGCCGCTGCAAGCTCCGCATCCGCCGATCGGCGTCGCCGGTCTCTCCAAGAACTCGGACACGCTGAAGCTCGCCGGCGAGCGCGGCTTCATTCCGATGAGCCTCAACCTCAATCCGGCCTATGTCTCCAGCCACTGGGATTCGGTCGAGATCGGCGCCGCCAAGACCGGGCGCAAGCCGAACCGGCAGGACTGGCGCCTGGTCCGCGAGGTCTTCGTCGCCGATACGGACGAGGAAGCCTGGAAGCTCTCGACCGGCGACATGATGGGGCGCATGATGAGCGAGTACTTCCTGCCTCTGCTCGGTCATTTCGGCTTCAAGGACTATTTGAAGCACGCCCCCGACGTGCCCGACAGCGACGTCACCGTCGAATATTGCGCCAAGCGGAACTGGATCGTCGGCTCGCCCGCGACGGTCGCCGAGAAGATCGAGAAGATCTACGACGAGGTCGGCGGCTTCGGCGTGCTTTGCGTGTTCGGCTTCGATTACAAGCACAAGCCGGAAGCCTGGCATCACTCGCTCGCGCTGCTGAAGAACGAGGTGATGCCGCGCCTTGCGCATCTCGGCTCCGCCAAGAAGGCGGCTTGACCGAATGCGGGTGCGGCGCAATCGTGCTGCACCCGCAATCATTCCGGAGATTTCTGCGTGACGGTCGACGCGAAGGATTTCAAGCAGGCGATGCGCCAATGCGCAGGCGCTGTGGCGCTGGTGACGGTCGGCGCCGAGCACGGCAAGCGCACGGGCCTGACGGTGACCTCGGCCTGCTCACTGTCCGACTCGCCGCCCTCGCTGATCGTCTGCGTCAACCGCAACGCCAGTGCGCACGGGCGCATCCGCGAGGAAGGCGCGTTTGCCATCAACTTCCTGCACGAGGACCACGCGGTGCTCGCGCTCACCTTCAGCGGCCAGAAGGGCATCAGCGGCGACGATCGCTTTGCGTTCGGTCAATGGAGGCGGGGCGTGACGGGCGCACCGGTCCTGACCGACGCGGTCGCCGCCTTCGACTGCACGCTGGCGAAAGAGTTCGAAACGACGACCCATTCGATTTTCGTGGGCGAGGTCCGCGGCGCCTCGCATTCCGCCGCGGCCACGCCGCTGGTGTACCTGCGCAGCAATTTCCACACGCCACGCGAGATGCGCGAGGGCGTGACGATCGGCGACCTCGACGCGCGGCATCTGAGCTGGACGGATTTTTCGTGAGGGACTTCTTCCCTTCTCCCTTGTCGGATAAGGGGTCTCTCTCCGCCTATCGAAACAAGTCTCGTAGGGTGGGCAAAGCGAAGCGTGCCCACGCACTGCGGCATTCGGTTGGAGATGGTGGGCACGGCGCAATGCGCCTTTGCCCACCCTACAATTCGCGCTCGCGGAGATAAAGAGCTCTCACCCGTCTCGCCCTACGATGCCGTCGCAATCTTCAGCAGCTTGATCTTCCGATACAGCGTGGCGCGACTGAGCTTCAGCGCTCGCGCCGCCTCCGTCACGCGGCCGCCGTGCTTGCGCAGAGCCTCGACGATGGTGGCGCGCTCGGCCGCCGCGAGGTCCGGCTCTGCCGCCCGTCCGCCGAACGGAGGTAGATCGAGATCGGCAGCCGCGATGACATCGTCTTCCGCGGTGCAGCCGGCGAGCCGCAGCACGTGGCGGAGCTGGCGCATGTTGCCGGGGAACGGATAGGCCGCGAGCTGTGACCACGCCTCGTCCGACAGGCGACAATTGGGCGCTTCTTCGCGCGCGATCTGGCGGATGATGTCGGCACGGTCGGTACGCTCGCGCAAAGCGGGGAGACGCACCTCCATGCCGCGCAGACGGAAGTAGAGATCGGCGCGGAAGGCGCCCTCTTCCGCCATACGGCCGAGATCGCGATGCGTGGCGCTGATCAAGCGGATGTCGACCGCGACGGGCTTGAGCGCGCCGAGCGGCCAGACCTCGCGATTCTCCAGGACGCGCAAGAGCCGCGTCTGCAAGCCGATCGGCATGTCGCCGATCTCGTCGAGGAACAGCGTGCCGCCGTCGGCCTGCACGATCAGGCCCTTCGAGCCGTCGCGCCGCGCGCCGGTGAAGGCACCGGCCTCGTAGCCGAACAGCTCGGCGTCGATCAGGCTCTCGGGCATGGCCGCGCAATTCAGCGCGACATAATTGTTGCGCGCGCGATTGCTCGCGGCGTGAATGGCGCGCGCGAACACGTCCTTGCCGACGCCGGTCTCGCCATGCAGCAGTACCGGCAGGTCGTGGTCAGTGACGCGCCTGAGCCGCTTCACGCTTCGGATCAACCCGGGATCGCGGCCGGCGAGTTGGTGCAGGGCATCGAAACGATCGACCGGCGCATCGCGGCGCGGCGCAGGCGACCTTGCCCGCAGTGGCGGAGCTACATGCCCCCGTCTCGACGGACCGCCGTCCGCGCGACGCAGCGCGACAACCTCATCCGCGCCACGGGTAGACTGACGATCGAAATCGACGTAGCGGGACAGATCAATCCCGGAGGCGATCATGCCGTCGGTGAAGCCAAGCAGTGCACGCGCGGAGCGGCAGGCGCCGACGACGCGGCGGTCATCGTCGTAGGCAATGAGCACGCTGCCGCCGTCACCGGGCACGGTGGCGATCCAGGCGTTGCGGAAGTGAGCACGGAAGATCGCGTTCTCGATCCGCCGGGCCGCCTGGATCGTCACCGCGAGTGCGAGCTGATGCGCGGCGCGCTCCAGA
Organism: Bradyrhizobium sp. FW305-F6; assembly: GCF_058782905.1. Taxonomy (NCBI): domain Bacteria; kingdom Pseudomonadati; phylum Pseudomonadota; class Alphaproteobacteria; order Hyphomicrobiales; family Nitrobacteraceae; genus Bradyrhizobium; species Bradyrhizobium sp. FW305-F6. The sequence continues at coordinate 328,198 of NZ_JBYSYD010000005.1, read as the reverse complement.
TCTTCGCGGCAGGAAGTGATGTTGATCGCACCGGCGAGCCGGCCGGCCTGGTCGAACAGGGGCGCCACGGCACAGGAGAACATGTGCCATTGGGCGCGAAAATGCTCGTCGCGATGCACCAGGATCGGCTTCTGCTCCGCGAGGGCGGTGCCGAGCCCGTTGGTGCCCTCAAAGGTCTCGGCGAAGTTCGAGCCGGTGTAGATCTTCCAGTCCAGGAACATCTTTGCATCGGCTTCGCCCGGCAGGCGGCTGAACAGCATGGTCGCTTTCGCATCCGCGAGATTGACGCAGTAACCGGCCTCGCGCAGCACACGGGCGAGATCGTCGAGCTCGGGCGTTGCGAGCCTGATCATCTCCTCCATCGGCTCGGCGGCATGGCGGATTTCGGCTGCCGTGAGCGTCTGCGGCGGGCCGCGGCGGGCGGGATCGAGCTTGTGATCCACGAGGCATCGCCGCCAGGAACTGGCAATCCGCGAAGAGGCGTCGACGTCGGCCAAACGGTCCGCGACCTGGTTGGCGACGGACAAGACACGGGCGACATGATTCGAGGCCGAAAGGCTGGCCATCGCGGACGTCTCCACCCTGTATTATTGTGCAAAGTCTGGCACCACGGGCGGGGATGTCAATCGGGAACCGGCGAGGCGATACTCTCGCATCGTCGTCATGGCCGGGCTTGTCTCGGTCACCCACGCGTTGCCGCGATTGCGAAAGAACGTGGATGCCCGGGGCATCTAGCGCGAAGACGCGCTTCGCGCTTCTGCCCGGGCATGACGATGTGGATACAGACTGCCTCAGGCAAGGCCGATTTGCTGCACCGCCCTCACCACGTGTCGATGCATGGCCGCTTCTTCCCCGTCCGCGGCGGCGGCTTCGGCACCGTGCGGAGTCCCGCCATGATCCAGCGTCGGGTTTCGGCGGGGTCGATCACGTTGTCGATCTCGAACACGGAGGCGATCGAAACCGCCTTGCCGTTGGCGTAGAGCTCGGCGACCTTGTTGCGATAGTAGGTCTCGCGCTCCTCGGGGTCGGCGATCGCTTCCATCTCCTTGCGGAAGCCGAGGCGAACATAGCCTTCGAGGCCCATGCCGCCGAACTCACCGGTCGGCCAGGCCGCGGTGAAGAACGAGGCGTGGAAGCCGCCGCCGATCATCGACTGTGCGCCGAGCCCATAGCCCTTGCGCAGCACGATGCCGAACAGCGGCACGGTGAGGCTCGCCCCGGTCACGAACATGCGGGAAACGTGGCGCACGATCGCGGTCTTTTCGGCCTCGGGGCCGACCATGAAGCCGGGCGTATCGCACAGCGAGACAACAGGCAGATCGAAGGCATCGCAGAGCTGGAGGAAGCGCGCGGCCTTGTCGCCGGCATCGGCATCGATCGCGCCGCCGAGATGGCGCGGGTTGTTGGCGATCAGGCCGAACGGCTTGCCTTCGATGCGGATCAGCGCCGTGATCATGCCGACGCCGTAGTCACGGCGCAGCTCCAGCACGCTGTCCTTGTCGGCGACGAGGTCGATCACGCTGCGGATGTCGTAGACGCGCAGCCTGTTCTCCGGGATGGCGCGGCGCAGTAGGCGCTGATCGGCGGCCTCCCAGTCCGTCACCGCGCCCTGGAAATAGGACAGGTATTTCTGCGCGACTGACGTCGCCTCCTCCTCGTCCTCGACCAGGATGTCGATGACGCCGTTCGGCGACTGGAACGAGGCAGGGCCGACCTCGGCCGGGTGATAGACGCCGAGGCCGCCGCCTTCGATCATGGCAGGGCCGCCCATGCCGATGGAGGCGTTCTTGGTGGCGATGATCACGTCGCAGCAGCCGAGCATCGCCGCGTTACCAGCGAAGCAATAGCCGGAGACCACGCCAACCACCGGCACGAGGCCTGAGAGCCTTGCGAACTGCACGAAGGACGGCCCGTCGAGCCCGGTCATGCCGAGCCGGTCGGTGTCGCCCGGCCGCCCGCCGCCCCCTTCGGCATAGAACACCAGCGGCACGCGCCAATCTTCCGCCAGCGTCAGCATGCGGTCGATCTTCTTGTGGTTCATGTGGCCCTGCGTGCCCGCGAGCACGGTGTAGTCATAGGCCACGACGATGCAGCGTGCGCCCTCGGGGCCAAACTGCCCGGCGTTCACCGTGGCAACGCCCATGACGAGGCCGTCGGCGGGCGTGTTCTTGATGAGGTCGTCGAGCTTGCGCCGACGGCGCTGCGCCGCGATCGCGAGGCTGCCATACTCCATGAACGAGCCGTCGTCGACGAGCTGCGCGACATTCTCGCGCGCCGTGCGCTGGTTGGTGTTGCGGCGGCGCTCGACGGCGGCCGGACGGTTCTCGTCGCGCGTATTGGCCTGCCGCGCGATCAGCTCCGCGAGATCGGGACGGATGTGGTCGAGATCGATCTCGGCTTCCGAAGCCGTGCTATCGGCGGCAATGTCGAGCGGCTCCAGATACAGGATCGGCTCGCCATGCATCAGCGTGACGCCGTCGCCGGCAACGAGCTTCATGACTCGGCCGCCCTGCTCGGCCATCACTAGATGCTCCATCTTCATGGATTCGATCACGGCGAGTTGCTGGCCGGGGCGGACGATCTCGCCTTCCCTCACCTGGATGGTGACGATGGTGCCCTGCAAGGGCGCCGCGACCATCACCGCGCCTTCGGGCACCACTTGCGCGACATGTGTCTCAGCGCCGTGCGCGCCACTGCGTTCCGCCGCCGCGAAGTAAAGCGGCTTTGCCGCGCCGTCGGCGGCATCGACGAGCCTGGCGATGTTGCGATCGATGAAATCGGTCGCGATGCGGTTGGTCCTGAAATCGGGATGCGCGAGTACCGCCTGGAGGAAAGCGATGTTGGTGACGACGCCGTCGATCCGGAATTCGCGCAGGGCGCGCGAAGCCTTCGCAACCACGTCATGCCAGGCCTCGCCCGGCGTGTGCACGATGACCTTGGCCAGCAGCGAGTCGAAGGCCGCACTGGTCTTGTAGCCGGCATAGCCGAAACTGTCGACGCGCACCCCGGGGCCCGACGGCGGCTCGAACAATGCGAGCACGCCGCCTGTCGGATGCGTGGCGCCGGACACATCCAGCGTCTCCATGTTGACGCGTAGCTGCATGGCATGGCCGCGCGGCTTCGGGATCGATCCCTGCGCAAGACCGAGCGAAGCCAGCGTGCTGCCCGCGGCGACCGCGAGCTGGGCGCGGACCAGGTCGAGGCCGAGCACCTCTTCCGTGACGGTGTGCTCGACCTGGAGCCGCGGATTGGCCTCGATGAAGGCGAAGCTGTCCTCGGCCGTGCCGTCGACTAGAAACTCGAAGGTGCCGAGATTGTCGTAAGAGGCCGCAGCGGCCAGCTGCTTCGCGGCCTCGATGATGCGGCCGCGCAGCGCATCACTCAGCGAAGGGCTCGGCGCCACCTCGATCAGCTTCTGGTGACGGCGCTGGATGGTGCATTCGCGCTCCCAGAGATGGGAGATCGCGCCATGGCGGTCGCCGATGATCTGCACCTCGATATGGCGTGCCTGCCGGATCAGCCGCTCGGCATAGACGCCGTCGAAGCCGAACGCGGCCTTGGCTTCGGACTGGCAACGCGCATAGGCTTCGGAAAGATCGGACGCGTTCTCCACAACGCGCATGCCGCGGCCGCCGCCGCCCGCCATCGCCTTGATCACGATCGCCGCGTTGCTGCCGAGAGAGGTGAAGAACGCCGCAATCTCCTCCAGCGCGGACGGCCCGCTGGTGCCGGCGATGATGGGGACGCCGCAGCGTTTCGCCAGTTGCCGTGCCGCGACCTTGTCGCCGAACAGCTCGAGCGCCGTCGCCTTTGGACCGACGAAGGTGATACCTGCGTCGGAGCAGGCCTTTGCGAACGCGGCATTCTCGCTGAGGAAGCCGTAGCCGGGATGCACGGCATCGCAACCAGCGCTCTTTGCCGCCCTCACCACGGCTTCGATGTCGAGATAGGCCCGCGCGCCGCGGCCGGGGACTTCGACCGCCTCGTCCGCAACGCGCACATGAAGCGACAGCGCATCGTCCGCTGGATGGATCGCGACGGTCGCGATGCCCGCGTCGGCCGCCGCGCGTGCGATGCGAATGGCGATCTCGCCGCGATTGGCGATCAGGAGCTTCTTGAACGACATGCGGCGTCTCCATACCGCGCAACGACGCGCGGGTCGGCAGGTGAGATGACCCTGCTTCCGCACTTTAAGCGCAGTCGTCAAGAGTGAGGAGGCCGCTGCGCCGGTCGTTCCCGTCCGCCGGAATATGAGCCAGCCACGCGTGCCGTCATATGGCCGATCTTCCACGCGGCGGCAGACGGGATCCGAGCGATGGCCGGCACGTTGGAGAAAAGATTGCGCGCGGCCTCACCCAGCGCGATGACGGCCTCCGCGTGATCCTGCGACGCGGGACTCAGCCGCCACGCGTCGCACGCCGTCGCGCTCCCGCATCAGCTCTCGTCCATCGCCCTCAGCGAAGCGAACGGCGGTATGGATCGCAATCCCAACGGTTAGGACAGGGCGTCGATCTTCGCGACCAGCAACGGCGTCGTGGTCGCCACGTGCCTTTCGGGCAAGTTGCTCCCTCAGGCCGCGCGGACGGAGGACAGGAAAGAGGAGACCTTTTGCTTCAGGCTGCCGCTGTCGGCGGCAAGCGATTGGGCCGCGGACAAGACCTGCGACGAAGCGGCGCCTGTCTCCGACGCACCACGCTGAACGTCGGAAACGCCCGCGGACACCTGCTGGGTTCCGTGCGCAGCCTGCTGGACGTTGCGCGAGATTTCCTGGGTGGCCGTACCCTGCTCCTCGACCGCGGCGGCAATCGCGGATGCGATTTCCGAGAGGCCGCCGATCGTATCGCTGATCTCCTTGATCGCTGCGACGGATTCGCCGGTCGCTGTCTGCATTCCGTTGACTTGTTCGCTGATCTCGCCGGTGGCCTTGGCGGTCTGCTCCGCCAGCAGCTTCACCTCCGAAGCGACGACCGCGAAACCACGGCCTGCGTCGCCTGCGCGCGCAGCCTCGATCGTGGCGTTCAGCGCCAGCAGATTGGTCTGCGCGGCAATGCCGTTGATGAGCGCGACGATGTCGCCGATACTGCTCGCAGCTCGCGCCAGCTCGGTGACCCGCTCGTTGGTTTTGTTCGCCTGCGCGACCGCCTCGCCCGCCATACGGGCGGAGGTCTGCACTTGCCGGCTGATCTCCGTGATCGAGGAGCTCAGCTCTTCGGTCGCGGCGGCCACGGACTGGACGTTGGTCGAGGCTTCGCCGGAGGCGGCCGTCACCGTCCTGGCAAGCTCCTGGGACCTGTCGGCACTCGATGTCAGGGTCGCTGCGGAGTTCTCGAGGTTGCCGGCCGCCTGCGACACCGTTTCAATGATCGCACCGACCGCATGCTCGAAATCGTCGGCGAGCCGGTGCATGTCATGCCGTCGCTGGTCGGCGGTGTCCGATCGGAGCTTTTCCTGCTCGGCCCGCAGCTTCTCGCTCTCCACCATCCGATCGCGGAAATACATCGTGGCGCGCGCCATCTGCCCGACTTCGTCGGCCCGCTTCGCTTCGGGCAGCTCGATCGACAAATCGCCATCGGCCAGCGCCTGCATCGCAGCGCCGACGCCGCGAATGCTGCGGCTGACGGCGAACCCGACCAGCCCGACAAGACTGATGGCCGGAAGCGCGAGCAGCGCGATGATGCCGACGATCTTCCAGACCATGGCCATGAAGTCGGTCCAGATATCGTCGACGAAGACACCCGTACCGATGAAGATGTTCCAGGGTGCAAAGCCTTTGACGTAAGACAACTTCACCGCGGTGGTCGGATCGTCCTGCCGCAACGGCCAGTCGTAGGCATAGGTTCCCTCGTTCTTCTTGCGCACGATCTCGACCAGGGCCGGGATGACGGGAACGCCCTTGGCGTCCTTGATGCCCGAAACGTCCTTGCCCATCAATTTCGGACTGGGATGTGCGAAGCCCACCTGATCGTAGGTATGGGCAAACAGATATTCTTCACCGGAGTACCGGATCTTGAGCAGCGCATCCTTGAAGCGTGCCTGCGCCTCGTCCCGCGTCAGCTGGCCTGCCGCCGCAGCGGCCTCGTACTTTTGCGCAAGGCTATAGCCTGCCTCGACCATGGCTTTCAGGACATTGACCCTGTCCTGATACATCCGCTGGTACATCGACCACAGCGCGACGCCTGTCACGCAGCAGATCGCGACCGCCATGGCAAGCACGGCACTGAGAAGTTTGGAACGGATCGAAATCTGGTTCAGCACAGTCGTTCTCTCTGGAGATGGGGCGCGCAACACACGGATGGCGCATGCAATCAACTTGGGGGCGACTTGAGCATCGCTCGAATAGGCCTGATATGCCTCGATTCCGCTTAAGGTGTCGTAAACCGGATGCGCGCGCACCGGTTATGAGTGAATGTGCCGCAATATGGTACGGCCGCCCGCCGCATCCGCATGAACTGCCGCAGCAAAGAGCATGAGCCCGCTGCACATTCTTTGCGCACGTTTGAGCAGTACCGGCGTGTCCCCAACTCTAGAAGACCTCGATATCGGCCCTCGCAGCGTTGACTTGCGCGAGCCTGTGGCAGAACGATCGGCGCAGATCATCCGCGCCAGCTCTGGCGCGCTCGCAGCCAAAGGTCACAGGCTCAATGCATCATGCGACACATACCAGGCCCCTCGATCTCCCTACGCTGAGCGCGGCGGAGCGGCTCTTCATCTGGGGATTTCGGGCGAAGGCACGCAGCGGCGGCGCGGTCCCGACCGCCGCCGACATCCAGGAGGTGTACGACCATTTTCGCGTCGGCGACGCCGTGCTCTCGTTGGATTCCATCATCGAGGTCTTCGCGTGCACGGCGCATACGGCCATCGAAGTGCACTGCCCGACCTGCCCTCGGATGTCAGACAGCGAGCACGGGATCTTGCGGGCGATTGCCGCGGCCCAGCAGGACCGCGTCGATGTCGCGCGCGAGCAGTTCGAGCGCTGGCTGCCGCCGCTCGGCGCCGATTGGGCGCTCGCGCCGGTCCGGGGGCTTGCAACGATCTTCCGCATGGCCGGCCTCATCCTGCCCGACCGGCATGCGCAGTCTTTCGACCATCACCGGATCATGGCGATGAAGAGCTGGTTCGTGGGCAGTCCCACATTGCATTGACGAGATCGTTCATGATGCAGGATGCATGTGGGTCTGTGGCCGCGGACGCCGGCCAATCGCAGCCCTGTCCGCTCCAGGCCGCGCTGGCGACGCCACGGAGCGTCGAAGGCTGCGACGATTTCTGCCGCGTCGCGCTGTCGCTGCTCCGGTTCATCGGAGCAGCCTACGCGACCGGCGCCTCCGATTGCTGGGAGGCGGCCTATCGCTTTGCCGACGAAGCGCCCGGCATCGCCGACAGCCCACTGCTGGTCGCACGCGCCGCCGCTCTCGTCAGGATCCTGCGCGGCGGCCGGCCCTGCGAACTCTGCTTCATGCCGCCGTCCTGCAAGCGCCTGTCGAAGGACGAGGCGGAATTGATGCGGCTGCTGGCGATCGCACGCCGCCGGCAGCCGGGCGAGCTCGAATCCGTGGTCTGCCAGTTCGTCGGCTCCGGAAGCCAGGATGCGGCAACGCGCGCGGTCAACGCGCTTGCGCTGTGCTGATACCTATCCGCCTTTGCTGCCGAGCACGAGATCAATCGTGTGCGCGGCGATCTTGCGCAATTGGGGCTCGTCGTCGAACGCTCGCTCGAGCACGGCGAGGCCACGCGTCACGGTGACGATGTGCAGCGCCGCAGCCACGGGATTGCCGCTAAACTCGCCCCGCGCCGCGCCGGCCGTCAACGTGTTCTGAAGCAGTGCGGTGATGCGCGAGATCAGGCTCGCAAAAGCCAGGCGCGCCTTGTCATCGAGCCCCTCGCCCTCGGCGGCGCCGAGCTCCATGAGCCCGCGCGTCGTCGGACAGCCGCGCGGCGGCGTGCCCGAGCGGAAATTGGTGATGGTCAGATCGAAGAACGCGGTGAGGCGCTTGCGCAGAGAACCCGCCCCGAGCGCCTTTTCCAGCGCGGCGAGATAATCCCCCGCGTAGCGTTCATAGGCCTGCAGGAATAGCGCCTCCTTGCTGCCGAATGCGTTGTAGAGGCTTCCGCGCTGGACTTCCGCATCGCGGGCGATGTCGGACAGCGAGGTGCCGCGCACGCCCTTGCGCCAGAACTGGTCGAACGCGATGCGCAGCACCTCGTCATGATCGAATTCGCGCGGCCTCAAGCTTCCTCCACAAAGTATTTGACACGACGTCAAGAATCTGCTTTCTGGACATCGTGTCAAAAATTGATCGGGATTGATAGCCCTTTCCTCAATCGGCCAGCCGGCGGCGTTCACGGCGCCGTTCCGGTCGGGACCGCATGCAAAGGAACGCACGATGCCTCTCCTCCACATCTCGATGCGCGCCGGCAAGCCTCAGGCCTACCGGCAGGCGATTCTCGACGGGCTTTACCGCGCCATGCGCGAGGCCCTGAACGTGCCTCAGGACGACGCGTTCATGACCATTACCGAGCATGAGCCAGCGAATTTTCGCTGCGGCAATGCTTACGGCTTCGCGCGCAGCGACGACGCGTTGCTGATCCAGATCACCGTGTTCGCCTCGCGCACCACCGAGCAGAAAAAGGCGCTGTACCGGCGAATCGCCGACTTGCTCGGCGAGAGCCCGGGGATCCGGCCCGAGGACGTGTTCGTGAACGTGCTCGACGCGCCCAAGGAGAACTGGTCCGTCGGAAACGGCATCGCGCAATTCGCGTGAGCGTGCCGGGCGCGGAATTGCCGTGCCCTCTTGAGCATGACCGCTGGAAAGGTCTGACCCGGCCGGAAACCGCGCTGATCGGAGGGGGAGTGACATGGCCGCGTTCCGCGGGAGCTGGTACGCGTGCGATCGGTGCGGATCGCGCTACTCACCCACAACGCACGTCTCCATGATCGCATCGAGCTCCGCCTGCGACAGCACACCAAGCTCGGCAATGAAGACAATCCGCGTCCGCGGCACGTCTGTCACTGGCGCATCGCCGGGCGCCAGCGTGGCGCGGCCGGCGGCGAACTGAAATACCATCTGGCGGCCGGGCTGCTCGACGGTCTCGAACAGGCCTTTGGCGCGCGCGAGCTTCGGCGCAAGACGACTGATGGCCTGCTGCAAGCGGGGCAGCGACACCGGCTTGTCCGAGGTCCAGCTCAGTGTTTCGAAGCGCTCCTCCGCCGGCCGGCGAGGACCGGGATCACGTGGCGGCGCGCGATCGACGTTCCCAGGGAACAGCAGCGCGGCAGCAATCTCGCCGTGGTTCGCATCGACCACCACGGCAGGTACGCGCTGCGCGCGGATGGCATCGCGCATCCGCGCTCCTGCTCCATCGTCCGCCAGATCCAGCTTGCTCAGCGCCACGATATCGGCGACGCGGAGCTGCGACCGGTGCAGCGCATCCTCGAGGGCAGCCGGCGGCGCGGTCGCGTCCATCACGCAGAGCACCGTCTCCAGCGGCGCCTCGCGCAGGATCACCGGATCCATCAGGTTGCGCACGATGTCGGCGGGATCGGCGACGCCGCTGGTCTCGATGACGATGTATTCCGGCTTGGGATCACGCCGCAGCAATGTCGAGAGCGTGCGCAACAGATCGCCCTCGAGCGAGCAGCAGATGCATCCATTGGCGAGGCTGACCACGCCCTCGCTGGCGCCAGCGATCAGCTCCGCATCGATGTTGATGGCGCCGAAATCGTTGACCACGGCGGCGATGCGCCGTCCCTCTGCGTGCGCCAGCAGATGATTGACGACCGTGGTCTTGCCCGCCCCCAGAAAGCCGGTGACCAGCAGAATGGGGACCGGCATGGGTCAGCTCGCGACCACGGGACGGCGCACGGGTTTTCCCGGCCGCGCCTCGACGTCGAGAATGCCGTCGCGGATCAGCACCTGGCCGCTGACGACCAGATGCCGTACCCCTTCGGACGCACGGTTCATCGCAGTGAAGGTCGCGCGATCCGAGAGCTTCTCGTAGTCGAACACGACGATGTCGGCATCCGCGTCCTTTGCAAGCCGGCCCTTGGCGCGCATCGCGGGCGTGCTCTGTGACAGGATCTCCGCCGGGATCAGCGCGCATTTGCGCACGCCTTCCAGCAGCGACACGGCCTTGCGCTCGCGCACCCATTCGCGGATGAATTTCGTGAAGCAGCCGGCCGAGCGCGGATGCGAGGTGGCGTCATCCGGCAGCGGCCAGGCCTCGCCGGTGTAGGTGGTGCCGTCGGAGAGCGTCCACGGCATCGCGTCGGAGGCGATCGCGCCGCCGGGATAGAGCACCGACATGTCGAGCAGGTCGCGGTGATGCGCGTTGTTCTCGGTGTCGAGGATGTGCCAGAGCACCAGCGAGGACGGCTCCTCGGCCTGCGCCTTGAGCAGCTCCTCGCGATCGTGGAAGCGATAGCCGTCGGTGACGCGCTGCACGGAATCGTATCCGGTGCCGTTGCGCTCGACGAACTCCGGGTCGCTGAAGAAGGCGGCGGCCAGCACCGTCGAGCCGGTGCCGTAGGGGTAGGCCTCGACGGTGATCGGCAGGCCCTGTCCTTGCGCCTTTTCGATCAGCGCGCGGCAGCGCTCGACGTCGGTCTTGCTCGACGAATTGAAGTGGCAGATGTGCATGTGCGCGCCGGTGGCGCCGGCATAGCCGATCAGGCGGATATAGGCTTCCGCCGCGCTCTCGGGGTCGATGCGCGACATGAAGGCGACATGGGTGAAGGTCGGCACGTCCTTGGCTGCAGCCAGCTGGCACACCGCCGTCAGCTCCTGCACGCCGGCACCCGGCGCATACGCGTTGAGGATGCCGATGCCGATGCCGCCCTCGTTCAGGCCGCGCGATAGGCGCTCCAGGATACCGGCGACCTCCGAATCGGTCGCGACATTGTCGATCCAGCGGCGGTCGCGCATGGCAGCGCCGAATGCTTCCAGCGAGCTCTCCGCATTGGAGCCGGTCATCGCGCCGATGCGGGCAAAGGCCCAGTTGGTGGCGGCGCCGTAATTCAGCACGCGCCCCTTCCTGGCCTGCCGTTCATACCAGGACGCAACCGGCAGCACGCCTGCCTCGAGATCGAGCGTGGTGGTCACGCCGTCGAACGCCTGCATGCGGTCGGCCGGGACCGACTGGCCATGCGCATGCAGATCGATGAAGCCGGGCGCGACGACGAGCCCGGTTGCGTCGATCACCCGCTCTGCGCCGCCGAGCGAGGCGCCGACCGCGGCGATCCTGCCGTCTACCACCGCGACGTCGCCGATGGCATCCATCCCGCTGGCTGGATCCACCACCCGGCCGCCAGAGATCACCAAGCCGCTCATTTAGTCACTCCGAAAAGCTATTGCAAAAAGCCTCCAAAGGCCCGGCAGCAGCTCCGGAGGCCGAGACCGGCCGCTTGGCGCCCAGTCCCGGCGCGCATGATGCAGATTTTCAGGAAGCCGACCACCTCTGTCGATGCCGATGCATCATGCGTATTCGCGCGCGCGTCACAGCCCGTCGAACCAGGATTTCCATTTCGGCACCGCCGTGGCGAAGGTGCCGCGATGGCTGGTGCTGCCGGTCGAGACCGCCTCCACCGCCTGGTTGCCACTGCCGATTGCACGCTGATAGGTCATGGCGAGCTGACCCAGCCCGACGCTGATGGCTTCGTCGCTTTCACCGTAATAGTTGCGGACCGGGCTCTTGACGATCCAGCGATACGCCTGGGTCTGCGCGACCAGGCGCCCGTAGGCTGATGCGGCGAAGAACTGCGGATCGAAATAGTCTGCGCGGATCAGCTTGTGCAGGTCGGTGGGGACGTCGGCCGGATTGAAGGGTTCGCGCATATAAGCCTTGCGCGCCACGTCGTAATAAGCATCCGCGATCAGCGAGCGCGCGAGCCCCGGCACGCCGTAGTAATTCTCGAAGGAGAACGCCGTCAGGATGAACAGCGAATTCACCCAGCTCGCATCGTTCTTGCGCGGGAAACTGAGAAAGCCGTTGAGCGCGACGAACGCGTCGACCGGCGCGCTCGCGGTTGCGGCGGCGTCGACCTTGACGCCCGATTGCTCGAGCTTTTCGAGCATGGCCATGGTCACGAAACCGCCTTGCGACCAGCCGGCGAGGAACAGCTTGGTCGTGGTGAGCTTGAGGTGATCGAGCACGGCGCGGCTCGCCGTCAGCATGTCATAGGTCGCCTGCTGATGGCTCGCCTTCACCATGTAGCCTTCCGGCTCGGCCGACGTGCCGAGCCCGAAATAGTCGGCGCCGATCACGATATAGCCCTGGCCGGCGAACTGGGCGATCATCAACTGCGTTTCCGGCGATTGCTGCGGAAAGGACGGAACCTCCTGCTTTCCGTAGACCGTGCCGTGCTGGTACGACACCAGCGGCAACGAGGTGCCGCTGTCCTCGGGGATCGCCAGCAATCCGGACGCGATTGTCGGCTTGTTGCCGCGCTCGGGTATGACGGACGAATAGGTCACGCGATAGAGCCGAACGGCATTGCGCGCCGGGCTATAGGCTGTCGTGATCCCGGCGAAGGCGGGCGTATCGACCTTCAGAATCTTGTTGAGCTGATCGGCATCCCAGCGCGCAACGCGCTGATATGCGATACTGGCTGATAGTTTGACGACTTCGCCCTCCTGCGCCTGGGCGGAAACCCCCACGAGGAGTTGAAGGAGAAGCAGGAGAGAAAAACGCCAAGCCGATTTCATGCAAGCGACCCGTGGAACGAGACGGTAACAGGCCTACAGAGGTTAGGTTGAAATTGTGTTGCCTTGGGCGTCACGCAATTCGAAAACCAGCCCGTCCGTGCGGTATTGTCGAACTCGGTCGCGACACGCATCCGCGATCTCGCGACCTCGCTGCCCGAGTCTTGCTGGTCTCCAGGTAAGGCCGCGCGCCGGACTGGGTGACAGGAAATTGGTGTATCGCCTGCCGATCGATGCGTCGCCGATGACGGTGGGACGCGCTGATCTGTGTCGGGTCAGCCAGTTGACAGCCCTTTGCAAATAAAACTAGGGTGACTGCGACGGTTCTCCTTCGGGGGATCAATAGGGAATACGGTGCGGGGATTTCCCCAATGCCGTGGCTGCCCCCGCAACTGTAAGCGGTGAGCCTTCGCCAAACGCCACTGGGCCTGCGGGCTTGGGAAGGCGGCGACAGGCAACGACCCGCGAGCCAGGAGACCTGCCGTCAGTCGTGGTCACACGCGAGCACATTGGGCGGGGTGTCCTGGTGAGTGTTGAGCTGTCTTCTTGAGGCAGCGGCCAAACTGCGTTCGCGGTGACGTGCCACGTTATCGCGAGTCGATAGATGATCTCCCGCATAGTTTTCGCGCCACGACATCGCCGCGCGTTGCTCCGTTCAGTTGCATTCTCCTGCCTCATATTGTCGACGGACGGCTGGGCACAGTCGGAAAGGCCGGCCCAGACGCTCGATCCTGTCGTAGTGCAGCCGCCAGCGGCGCCGCCGAATGCTCGCAGCACCCGGCGTAGCGATGCAACGCGCCCCTCGCGCTCTCGTCATCAGCAGCGAAGCGTAGCTTCGGACACGCGTGCTCCGACGGCCGACCGGACGGGTCCCGCGTTCGCCGCACCCACGCTCAATCTCACCGGCGCGAGCACCGCCGGCAGCCGGCTCGGGCTGACGCGGCTGCAGACGCCGGCCAGCGTGGAGGTGATCTCTGCCGAAACCATCGCCGAACGCGGCCAGGAGGACATCTTGGACGCGGTGACGCAAAACGCCGTCGGCTTCACCGCGAGCCCGGCACCGGGCAACGGCGGGGTCTCGTTCAATACCCGCGGCTTCACGGGCCTTGGGTCCGTCATGACGCTCTATGACGGCACCCAGCTTTACATCGGCGCCGGCACGGTCACCTTTCCGTTCGACACATGGTCGACCGAGCGCATCGAGGTGCTGCGCGGCCCTGCATCGGTGATGTATGGCGCGGGTGCGGTCGGCGGCGCCATCAACATCGTGTCGAAACTGCCGTCCTGGATCCCTCGCAACCAGGCCGAAATCTCGCTGGACAGCAACATGAGACGGCGAATTGCGGTCGACAGTGGCGGTCCGATCAGCAAGGACGTCGCCTATCGCATCACCGCTACCGGCAACATGTCGGATGGATGGGTCGATCGTGACAACACCTCGAACGTCGCGCTTCATGCCGTGGTCCAGGTCAAACAGAACGAAGACGTCACTTGGACACTGTCCACAGACTACGGCGACCGCAACCCGTCGCGCTACTTCGGCACGCCGCTGATCAACGGCAGGCTCGAAGAGTCGCTACGCTTCAAGAACTACAATGTCAGCGACAGCCACATCCGCTACCAGGACAGCTGGAACCAGGTGAAGACCGATTGGCAGGTCGCCGATGGAATCTCGATCCACAACACGCTGTACTACTTGAACTCCAAGCGGCACTGGAAGGACGTCGAAAGCTACGCCTACAATCCCGCTACCGGCCTCATCAACCGAACCAGCTATATCGAGATCTTTCACGATCAGCAGCAGGTCGGCAACCGCATGGACGCGAAATTCCGCGGGCATGTCCTTGGGATGGCCAACGAGTTCCTGGCGGGCTTCGACGTCAACAGCATCGATTTCACCCACACCAACAATTCACCTTATGGCGGCTCGTCGTCCGTCAACCCCTACAGCTTCGATCCAGGCGTCTTCAACAGCCCGAACCCCACCATTCCCGGTTACGGCAGCGTGACCAATCAATACGCTTTGTTCGCCGAGAACCGGCTCTCGGTCACCGAGCAGCTATCCATCATCGCTGGCGTTCGACAGGATGAACCGACGATCACGCGCACCGACTATGTCACGCCCGCGAACAGTTTCGAAAAATCGTTCTCCTCGACGACATGGCGCGCCGGCGCGGTCTATACACCCGTCAAGGACCTCGCTTTCTATGGCCAGTATGCCACGGCGGTCGATCCGGTCGGAGGCCTGATCTCACTGTCGTCCGCCAACAAGAATTTCGACCTTGCCACCGGCAGACAGATCGAGATCGGCGTGAAGCAATCGTTCTGGGGCGGCCGCGGCGAATGGACCTTGGCCGGCTATGAGATCGTGAAGAACAACCTGCTGGCCCGCGATCCCAACATTCCCTCGCTGACGGTCCAGGTCGGCCAGCAATCATCGCGCGGCGTCGAAGCTTCAGTTGGTTTTCTGCTCGACTATGGCTGGCGGATCGATGCCAACACCGCGTTCCTGCGCGCGAGGTATGACGACTTCGTGCAGTCGGTCGGCGGCGTCGCGGTGAATTTTGCCGGCAATGTCCCGGTCAATGTCCCGCAGACCGTCTCCAACATCTGGGCGACCTGGGCCTTTGCGCCGAACTGGTCGGTCAATGCCGGCGTGCAGATCGTCGGCAAGACCTACGCGGACAATGCCAACACGATGACGCGCCCAGCCTACAACATCGTCAACGCCGGTGTGCAGTGGAAGCCCGATCTCAACACCACCGTGTCGTTCCGCGTGTACAATCTGTTCGATGAGGTCTACACCACGTCGGGCGGCACGACCCAGTGGCTGCTCGGCATGCCGCGCACGGCGCGAGTCGCAGTCAACGTGAAGTTCTGACCGTGTCGCGCGTGAAACGCACACTCCGGCGGTGGCTGTATATCGGCCACCGCTGGGTCGGAATCGTCACCTGCCTGTTCTTCGCCATGTGGTTCATCTCCGGCGTGGTGATGATGTACGTCGCGTTTCCAGGCCTTTCCGAAAAGGAGAAGCTGGCAGCGCTCCCTGACATTCAGTGGGCGAGAGTGACGCTGTCGCCGGACGACGCAATGAAGGCGGCGGGAGCGACGCAGTATCCACGCGACCTGCGGTTGTCCATGCTGGCGGACGAACCCGTGTATCGGATCACCGGCTGGGACGGCAGGCGGCAGGCGATCTCCGCCGCCGACGGCCGCGTCATCACGGGTGTTTCCGAACAGCAGGCGCTCGCGGTTGCGCAGCATCATCCCGCGAGCAGATCGCCGCACCTCGAAGAAATGGTCGACCGCGACCAATGGAGCGTAACGGCGCGTTACGATCCGCTGCGCCCGCTCTACCTCATCGGGCTCGGCGACGATGCCGGCACCAGGCTCTATGTGTCCTCGCGCTCCGGCGAGATCGTACTCGACACCAACCGCACCGAGCGTGTGTGGAACTGGCTCGGCTCGATCCCGCACTGGATTTACCCGACCGTCTTGCGCAAGGATGGCCCGTTGTGGCGGCTCGTCGTACTCTGGATCTCCGGCATCTGCCTCATCGTCGGTGTCACCGGAATCTGGATCGGCATCCTTCGCGTACGGCTGAAGCGGCGCTATGCGAGCGGCAGGATCACGCCCTATCGTGGCTGGATGGCGTGGCACCACGTCACGGGCCTGATCGCAGGCATCTTCGTGCTGACCTGGATGTTCTCCGGCTGGCTTTCGCTCAATCCCGGCGACTATTTCACGGGTCGCAACACGGGCCGCGAGGTGCTGCAACGCTATGCCGGTCATGATGCGCCGACGATTGCGACGAAGTCACCTACGCCGCAACTCTCCGTGGTCGAAGCGCGCTTCGTCTGGCTCGATGGCAGCCCGATGATGATCGCCGCATCGCGTGACGGCACGCAGAGGCCGCTGGACGTGGCGTCGGGCCAGACGACCGCAATTACGCAGGATCGCCTCTGGACCGCCGCAGCGAAACTGCTGCCGCTAGCCCGCGTGGCGGAGCGGACGGTCCTCGAAGAATACGATGCTTACTGGTATGCGCATCATCACCACCGCGAGTTGCCGGTTCTGCGCGTCGTGTTCGATGATGACGCGAAAACATGGTTTCACATCAGCCCCGTCACCGGCGACATCATTGGCCGCGCAGACAGCAGCCGTCGAACATATCGCTGGCTGTTCAACGCGCTGCACAGTTTGGATTTCGCCTGCTGCTGATGTATCGCCCGGCCTGGGACGTCGTGGTGTGGCTGCTCTCGATTCTTGGCACCATCGTCTCGGTGAGCGGTGTCGTCGTCGGCTGGCGCTATCTGCGCCGTTGAAGCAGATTGCCGGTCGCCGCAGGTTCCGGACGACTCACGCTGGCGCCGTGATCATGATCCACTGGAAGCAGCTCCGCCGTCTTCTCGCCCCCATTGTCATTCAGGAGCTGTGTGGGGCGGCGTTATGGTGGGCAAAGTTCCCGAAGGTTCCTTGTGATCGTCCGACCTCTTCTACGACGCGACTCCAACTTGATTTCGCGCCGGGCTCTCCTCGGCGGATTCCTGTCGGCAGGGAGCGCGCTTGCGCTCGGCGGATGCGCCGGGCTCGGCGCGACCGGCGCGCGCTACGACGCATCGTCCCTTTCCGCCGATCCCACGTTGCTCGTCACCACCACGCGCAAGCCCGTGAACGGCGGCCGCACCAAACCCTGGTTCGGCCCGGAGCGCGCGACCAGCATGACTGTCGCGCAGGTGAAGCTGTCGGCGCCGGACGAGAGCCGCCTTTCCCTGGCCTCTGTCGGGCTTGGCACCTGGCGACTCGATCGTGTCGAACCGGTGCCGGCCGATGCCGGCGATCTCGCGGCGCAGGCGGGCGAAGGAGACGTGCTGATCTACGTCCACGGCTTCAAGCAGACATTCGAGACGGCCGTGTTGGATGCCGCTCATCTCTCAGACGGCATCAGGTTCCGCGGCCGGACCATGGCGTTCTCCTGGCCCTCCAGGGCAGGATTGTTCGACTACGCCTACGACCGCGACAGCGCGATGTGGTCCCGCGACGCTTTCGAACGCGTGCTCTCCTCGCTCGTGTCGTCGCCCGGCGCCGGCCGCGTGCATATCGTCGCGCACAGCATGGGAACCATGCTGACGCTGGAAAGCCTGCGTCAGCTCTACGGCCGCTATGGCGATACGGTCACCAGCAAGATCGGCGGCGTCGTGTTTGCCGCGCCCGACATAGACATGGATGTGTTCTCGTCTGCGGTTCAGCGCATCGGCCCCCTCGCCGGCAAGATCACCGTGATCGCCTCGACCAACGATCGCGCTTTGGCGCTGTCGGGGCAGCTCGCAGGCGGCATGACCAGGGTCGGCGCCGCAGAGAAAGCCGCGATCGCGCGGCTCGGCGTGCGCGTGGTCGATGCCTCGGCGGAAGGCTGGGGCATCATCAACCACGACCTGTTCCTGTCGAATGCGGAAGTGCAGCGGGTGATCCGCCGTTCGATCGACGGCACGACGGCGTGAGAGAGCGGATGCGCTGCGTCAGGCGATCAAGCGCTGCACCAAGGACGACTCGTTCGAATAGGTCAGCAGCGCCTCGTGAGTCGCGCGGGTCACACCGACATAGGTCAGCCTGACGCATTCCTCGACGGTCTCGCCGTGGCGGCCGAGCGCGCCCAGGCCGGCAATGGCGACGCAAGGAAACTCCAGGCATTTCGCGCTGTGCATGCTCAGGAACCGCACGGCCACCCGCTTGACCGAGATCCTGTTGCGATTGTCCTTGGCGATGTCGATCGGCAATCGCTCGTCCCGCTCCAGCGTGCGCTCGACCTCGAACGTGTACCTGCGGGCCTGCTCGAGCGGATTGCTCTCGCGTACGACCCCACGATCCGTTAGCAGCTCGACCTTGGTCTTGTCCGCCGAGACGATCGTCTCCAGCCGCCAGTCCTTGACCTCGAGGACGAGCAGGCTGCTCGCGGGATGGACGATGATGAAGTCCGGATGCCGGTTGAGCGGGCCGACCGGGAGGTTGTGCCAGACGACGGCGTTCTCCTCGAGGAAGTCCTTCAGCCGTTCTGCCAGTCGTAGCTCGTCACGGCTGTCGAAGCGCGCGAAGCCGAGACTCGGGATCAGGATAGCCATGTGACGACAGCGAACGCCATTGTGGACCACGCCGTGCGCCAAGTCGGTCGCAGGGTGGTCGCTCCAGAACCCTCACCCGCGCGCGGGACGATGCTTCGCATCGCCCGGAACGCGCGACCTCTCCCGCAAGCAAGCGGGATAGGTGAAGGCGCCGCGGCAATGGGGTCAGACTTGAGCATTCTGTACTAGCCCGCTTCGGCGAAGGCGCGGGCAACTGCTCGTGGCGGCGCTGGAGCGGGCAGGGCGCCGAGCGCGATCAGGAAATGCGGCAGGCCCGTCGGCGAGACGAAGGCGATGGCGATGTCCGAGATCAGCCACAGCGCGGCGAATATCAGCGCGAAATCCAGCCGCGGGCAGTTGAAATAGTAGAACACGACGGTGACGAGGATCGCGGGCCCGATCGCAACTGCAATCATGACCGCGGTCAGCTCCTTCGGCGTGAAGGCGTCGAGCACCATCGATGCCAGCAGCCAGAGCGCGGCGAACATGGCGACGATGTCGAGCGGATGCCGCGATCCAATACCTCTCGTGGGGGCGCGCTATTCGTTGTGGCCGGGGACTGCGGCCGTCAAGTCGAGATGCGCTCATTCCTCGTCACTTCCTCGCGTCGGCCGCAGCATGAAATGGCCGAATGCGGTGGCGATCGGCTTGTCCGCATCGTCCTGCCAGGCCCGCGCCTCGAAGGCGACGATGCGCCGGCCCTGTTTCACGATCGAGACGTCGGCAAACGTGTCGAGCGCGCGCCCCGATCGCAAATAGTTGACGGTCAGTCCGATCGGCTTGGGTGGCGCGGCAGCGCCGAGTTCGCGCGCCACGCCGACGATCGCGGTGGTCTCGAGGAAGGCGCCCGTCATGCCGCCGTGGATCGCGGGCAGGATCGGATTGCCGATGATCTGGGGCGAGAAGGGCATCGTCAGCGTGCCGTCGTCGTTGACGCGGATGCCGAGCGCGCGGGCGAACGGGCTGCGTGCGAACGGCCCGTCCGGATGCTCCGGCGCCTCCAGCGTGGGGATGCTGCGCGCATCCATCAGGCGGTCGGCGAGCATATTGGTGCGGTTGGCGCCGATCATGAAGCAGGCGGTCGCGGTTGCGACCGGGTCGTCCTCGGACTCCTGATAGGCGGTGGAGCGCACGAAGGCGATCGAGCGCGTGGTGCGGTAGCACACCGAATGCGCCTTGATGTCGAGGCCGGGGGTCGCCGGCTTCTGGTAGTCGATGCGCAGGTCCAGCGTCGCAATCGCGCGTGTGCCGTCGAGCGCAAGTTGCACCGCCATGCCGCAGCTTTCGTCGAGCATCGCGGTGACGACGCCGCCATGCAGCACGCCGGTCTCGGTGTCCCCGACGAAGACGGGTCGGTAGGGCAGGCTGGACCAGGCCTCGCCAGGCGCGAATCGGTCGAGCTGCAGCCCGCTGATCTGGCCATAATCCGAGCGGCGGCCCTTGATGGCCTCGGCGAGTTCCTCGAACAGGTGCGTGGCAGGTGAAGTGGACATGGCGCTGTTCTAGACCAGTGCCCGCCGTCGCGCAAAACCCGGAATGGGCGCTGCCGGACGGCCCCGGGTGGTTGGCCCTCGACAGGGCGGACCGAAGCGACGATGGTGGGGCTTCGTTCGTTTGACTCGCAAGGAGTGCCCATGGCCGATTCCGAAATGCCCTCGACCGCCCAGGGGCCCGTCACCATTTCCACCTCCAGTGCCGAACGGGCGCCGATCATCTATTTCGACGGCGCATCCTGCTTCGGCCATCACAACGGCGCGATCCAGATCGAGCTCGCCGCGAACCTGTTGATGCCGGTCGGCGCCGCCGTCAGGGTCGACGTGGTCCAGACCGCGCACTTACGTTGCAGCGTCGCCGCAGCGCTGGCGCTGCGCGAAGCCCTCGAAAAGGCGCTGGCGATGTACCAGCAGGGTCAGAAGCAGCCGGTGGCGGAGGAGATACCGGCGGTAAAGAACTGAGGCGGTTGCGATCGCGTGTCGATGCGATCGCACTTTTGCTGAAGCGGAATGGCTTTGGCTTGAATCGATGCCACGGGCTCGGTGCAACCTCTCCCGTTTGCTTGCGGGAGAGGTCGCGCCGAAGCCGCGGGTGAGGGCTAGCTCCTCTTGGGGATTGTCTTACCGCGGAAAACACCCTCTCCTCAGCCCTCTCCCGTAAGCGGGCAGGGCAATCGCATCTGAAAGACCTGAGCGCGCGCCTCGCCCTTCGAGACGACCGCTTCGCGGTCCCTCAGGGTGAGGCTAAGCGGCACCGGTGCCTGTTGGAACCAGCGAAACGCATGCGGTCCTCATCCTGAGGGCCCGCCAACGGCGGGCGTCTCGAAGGATGGCCACAAGCGAGATCACTCCCGTATGCGATTGCCCTGCGCAAGCGGGGGAGGGAGTGCATCTGTCACGTGGAAAGCGATTAAACCCAATCGCATCGCGCTCTAAAGCAGGACGCAGCGATAGTTCACGCCTTCGCCACATGCACCTTCGCGGTCTTGCCGCCATTCCACTTGCCGTCGAGCGCGCGCTCGATCTGGGCGGCGAGCTGTAGCAGCAGGCCGTCATTGGCCTGCTTGGCGATGGCCTGGATGCCGAGCGGCAGGCCGTGATCCTGGCTCGCCATCGGCATCGAGATCGCCGGAATGCCGCAGAGATTGGCGAGCGGCGTGAAGGCGAAGAAGCGCCAGAGATTCTCGAACCAGTCGCGCACATCGGGATTGTCGGAGATGGTGAGATACTCCCTCGTGCCGACCTTCGGCGTCGGCAGCGCGGTGATCGGCGTCAGGATGACGTCCCACTGCTCGAAGAAGGCGCCGAAGCCGCGCGAGGTCGTGTTGAACACGGCCTGCATCTTCGCCCGCTCGGCGAAGCTGGTGTGCCGGCCGGCTTCCCAGATCCGGATGTTCATGGGCTCGATCAGGTCTTCCGGCGGGCTCGTGAGCCCGCGCGCGGCGAGCATGTTGGAGATCACCACTGCGAAATTCGAGATGTAGCAGGTGGTCTGCGCTTCGAACGCGGCGGGGAGGTCGATCTCCGGCAGCGCGTAGTCGACGTGATGCCCGAGACCTTCGAGGAAGCGTCCGGCCTTCTCCAGCTCGGCGGCGAGCTCGGGCGCCGCGGTGTAATTGCCCCAGGTGTGAGACAGCGCAATACGGAGCTTGCCGGGGTCGCGCTTGATCATCTCCGAATAGGGCTGCGCCGTGGTCCAGAACGGCATGAACTCGCCGGGCGCAGGCCCGCGCGCATGATCGACGAAGGCGGCGGTGTCGCGCACCGAGCGTGACTGGCAGCCCTGGATCGAGACGAGGCCGGTGAGGTCGGACATGTGCGGCGCCAGCGAGAACACGCCGCGCGAGACTTTCAGGCCGATATTGCCGTTGACGCCGGCGGGAATGCGGATCGAGCCGCCGCCGTCGGTCGCATGCGCGATCGGCACCACGCCCGCGGCGACCATCGCGGCGCTGCCCGCCGAGGAGCCGCAGGTGGTGTAGTCGGTATTCCAGGGATTGCGCGTGACGTAGACGGCGGGATTGTCGGCCGACGAGCACACGCCGAATTCCGGCGTCGTGGTGCGCCCGATCAAATTGAGCCCGGCCTGCCGGAATTTACCGGTGAGGAACGTATCGGCGCTCGCGCGATTGCCGCGCATCAAGAGCGAGCCCATCTCCTGCAGCCGGCCCTTCATGGTCGGCCCGAGATCCTTCATCAGGAACGGCAGGCCGGCGAACGGACCTGCCAGATTGGCGCCGTCCTTGGTGGGATCGGCGATCACGTCCTCGAACAGCTCGACCACACCGGACAGCGCCGGATTGACCTTGGCGACGCCCGCGGCGGCCTGGCGCGCCAGCTCCTTCGCCGTTAGCTCGCCCTTGCGGACGCGCCCGGCCAGCGCCACGCCATCGTGCTGCGCCCATTCGTTCCAGCTCATCGGCAAAGTCATGAAGTCAAATCCCCTTAAGGTCGCGGCGTCAGCTTTTTCGCAACGGCCCGTGTGAATCAACCGAGCCGCCGCGAGGGGCAGGGTTGCGTGGGGCGGACAGGTCGTACGATCGCGGCTGGGACTCGCTCATTCCGACAGTCGCGCGATTACCGCAACCGGCCCGCCGCCGGCCGGCCCCTGATGCTCGGCGCCGCCGGACACGTAGACTGCGCCGGTGCCGGCAAGGCCCGCGATCAGGCCACCGACCGCTGCGCGGGCGTGGCGTGTCGCGCTGATGTCGGTGTCCTCTAGCATGGTGTGGCGGAAGCCGCGCACGGCGCCGTCAGGCGAGGCCTCCGCCTTGGCGAAGATGTTGACGAGCGTGCGGCCCGCGGCGGTTTGCGGCGCCGCACTGAGCCCGACGCTGCTCAACGCCGATACCACCGCCGCGGCGTCGATGGCATCCTCCATGACAGCATGCCCGATCACATATTCGCTTGCCGATGACGCCGAATTGCCGAGCACGATGACGACATTGTGCATCAGCTCGATCCCCGACGAGGTCGAGGCCACCTTGGAGAAGAGATCGTAGCGTCGCAGCACGTCGTCGTCGCCGAGGTCGGAGCCGATCTCGCCGAGCGCGACGGCAACTCCCAACGCCGAAGCGCCGCGCGAATAGGCCATCGAGCTGTACGCGCTTGTCGTCGCCGTCTTGTTGCCGCGCGCGTTTGCCGCCGCAACGCGCTCGCTGGTCAGCAGCGGGCACTTGATCTGCACGAAATGGACGTCCGCGGGGTCGCTGATGCCGGCATCGGTCATCGCGGCTTGCACCGCCTTCGCCGTCTCGGTGATCTGCGCGGAGCGGCCGAGCTCCTCGGGCAGGAAATCCCGCGTGTGCGCCATGCCGATGCCGAGGCGCTTGCCGGACGGGCCCGGTCGTGCAGCCTCGCTGCGCGTGAACACCGTGATATGCGGGCTCAGCACGCCCTCGGTGCCGCCGGACATCACGAAGGCGATACGTTGCTCGACTGCCTCCGGCGACACACTGAGCTTGGGCGCCAGCGCCGTGCACAGCGCGGCCACCGCGTACTCCCGGGTAAAATCGTTGACGCCGCCATTGCCCTCGGTCTTGCCGAGAATGGCGAGGATCGAGTTGGGATCGATCGCGCCGGAGCCGATCAAGTCCATCAGGCCGGAGACGTCGCCGGGACCCGCGGTGGCGATCCTGAAGACGCCGACCGATGTCTTGGGCATGATTGGTCCTCGCGTGGAGTTCAGTGGTCCGGCGAAGCAAGCAGGCACGGAACGCAGGGTTGATGTCAAGCCGTCGCGCGCCTACGATTGTGGCGAGATCGCATCGGTCTGGCAAAAAAATCCTCTGTCGACGATGCTGCTTCGTACCTTGATGAATCAACCTTGGTTGGTCCATAAGCGGCGTCCCGCGACCGGTGGTTCGCCCCTGCGCCCGCGGACTTGAATAGAGGGAGTCTCGCGTGGCAAATATCAACCAGAAGATTGCGCAGGAGCTTGGGGTTCGCGCCGAGCAGGTCGAGGCGGCGGTGACGCTGCTCGACGGCGGCGCCACGGTTCCCTTCATCGCGCGCTACCGCAAGGAAGCGACCGGTGCGCTCGACGACGCGCAATTGCGCACCCTGGAGGAGCGCCTGGTTTACCTGCGCGAACTCGAGGATCGCCGCAAGGCCATTCTCGAATCGGTCCGCGAGCAGGGCAAGCTCGATGCCGCTCTTGAAGCCTCCATCATGGCCGCCGACAGCAAGGCCCGCCTCGAAGACATCTATCTGCCGTTCAAGCCGAAGCGTCGCACCAAGGCGGAGATCGCCAAGGAAGCTGGGCTCGAACCGCTCGCCAATCAGCTCATGGCTGAGCCCGGCAACGATCCGAAGGTCGTGGCCGAAGGCTTCATCAACGCGGAGAAGGGCGTCGCTGACGCCGCCGCCGCGCTGGACGGCGCCCGCGCCATCCTGGTCGAGCGCTTCGACGAGGACGCCGACCTGATCGGCGCATTGCGCGAGGAGGTGTGGAGCAATGCACGCATGGCCTCCAAGGTGCGCGACGGCAAGAAGACCGAGGGCGAGAAGTTCGCCGACTATTTCGATTTCTCGGAGCCGCTGACCAAGCTGCCCTCGCACCGCATCCTCGCGATGTTCCGCGGCGAGAAGGAAGAGATTCTCGATCTGCAAATCCAGGCCGAGGCCGAAGCGCCGCCGCCGGGCGTGCCGAGCGCCTATGAATTGAAGATCATGAAGCGGTTCGGCATCGCCGACCTCAAGCGCCCCGGCGACCGCTGGCTGGTCGACACCGTGCGCTGGGCCTGGCGCACCAAGATCCAGGTGCATCTCAATATCGATCTGCGCATGCGGCTGTGGAATTCGGCCGAGACCGAAGCCGTGCGCGTGTTCGCCTCGAATTTGCGCGATCTGCTGCTGGCCGCGCCCGCCGGCACCCGCGTCACCATGGGGCTCGATCCCGGCTACCGCACCGGCGTCAAGGTCGCGGTCGTCGACGCCACCGGCAAGGTGGTCGACACCATCGCGATCTATCCGCACGAGCCGCAGCGGCAGTGGAATGAATCGCTGGCGACGCTCGGCCGGCTCGCAATCAAGCACCGCGTCGAGCTGATCGCGATCGGCAACGGCACCGCCTCGCGCGAGACCGACAAGCTCGCGACCGAGCTGGTCAAGGGCCTGCCCGAGCTGAAGATGAACAAGATCGTGGTGTCGGAAGCCGGCGCCTCCGTCTATTCGGCCTCGGCCTTCGCCTCGGAGGAGCTGCCGGGCCTCGACGTCACCCTGCGCGGCGCGGTCTCGATCGCGCGACGGCTCCAAGATCCGCTCGCCGAGCTCGTCAAGATCGAGCCGAAGGCGATCGGCGTCGGCCAGTACCAGCACGACCTCGGCCAGGCCAAGCTCGCCAAATCGCTGGATGCGGTGGTCGAAGACTGCGTGAACGCGGTCGGCGTCGACGTCAACACCGCCTCGGCGCCGCTGCTCGCCCGCGTGTCGGGCGTCGGTTCTGGCCTGGCGCAGAGCATCGTCGCGCACCGCGACGCCAATGGCCCGTTCAAGTCGCGCAAGGCGCTCAAGGACGTGCCCCGGCTCGGGCCGAAGGCGTTCGAGCAGTGCGCGGGCTTCTTGCGCATCCTCGGCGGCGAGGACCCGCTCGATGCCTCCGGCGTGCATCCGGAAGCCTATCCGGTGGTGCGCCGGATTCTGTCGGCGACCAAGAGCGACATCAAGGCGCTGATCGGCAACAGCGAGATCGTGCGCACCCTGAAGCCGAAGGATTTTGTCGACGAGACCTTCGGCCTGCCGACCGTCACCGACATTTTGAAAGAATTGGAGAAGCCCGGCCGCGACCCGCGTCCGGCGTTCAAGGCCGCCGTGTTCAAGGAAGGCGTCGAGGAGATCAAGGATCTCAAGAAGGGCATGATCCTCGAGGGCACCGTCACCAACGTCGCCGCGTTCGGCGCCTTCGTCGATATCGGCGTGCACCAGGACGGCCTCGTGCACATTTCGGCGATGTCCAAGACCTATATCAAGGATCCGCGCGAGGTCGTGAAGCCCGGCGATATCGTCAAGGTCAAGGTGCTGGACTTCGAGGTCGCGCGCAAGCGCATCTCGCTGACGCTGCGCCTCGACGACGAGGTCGGCGCCAAGAAAGACGCCCCCGGTATGCAGCGCGACAGCGGGCCACGCAATCCCGCCCGCATGACCTCGTCGGCCCCGCGCAAGCAGGAGGCTTCTTCCGGCGGCGGCGCCCTCGCCGAAGCGCTGCGCCGCGCGGCGGAGAAGAACGGCGGCAAGCGGGCGTGACGTCTTTTGTCTCTCTCCGCTGTTTCGGCAGGGGAGTCGCATAGGGAAGCGATCTCGCCTGTGGCCATCCTTCGAGACGCCCGCCGTTGGCGGGCCCTCAGGATGAGGTCGGAGTGTGCGGCACCCGCTTCAACGAGCACCGACGCTGCTTAGCCTCATCCTGAGGAGACCGCGAAGCGGTTGTCTCGAAGGACGAGGCGCGCGCTCAGGGCCTGCGAAACGCCTTATGCGTTGACGAGGAGAGAGCAGCCTTCGTTCACAGCTCGATCACGCCGCGGCGCGCGGCGTGCGCGACCGCATCGGTGCGACCGGTGGCGTCGAGCTTGTCGAGCAGCGAGCCGACGTGGAATTTCACGGTGTGCACGGAGATGCCGAGCTGCCGGGCGATCATCTTGTTGGAGGCGCCCTCGGCCATCAGTGCCAGCACGTCGAGCTCGCGCTGGGTCAGTGCGATGTCATCAGGCATGTTGCGGGGGTCGCGCGCGACGATCGTCGCTGCGGCAGCTTCGCCAGGCGCGGCCAGCCGCAGCCCCGTGACGTTGCCGAGCAGCTTCGCCAGGCGCTCGGCGAGAGCGGGATCGTCGATCTCCAGGGCGAGCACGATTTCCGGGGAGCTGCCCTCGCTCACGTCTCCAGCCTCTCGCCGACGGTGACCTTGAAGCCGGCCGGCTCGCCGCCGCGGCGCACCGCGAGGTCGATCACGGCGCCGACGCTCGAAGGTCCGAGCGTCCGCGCCAGCGCGCGCACGCCGGAGAGCTTTTGGCCGTCGACCGCGACGATCACATCACCCTGGCGGATGCCAGCCGCCGCCGCAGGCCCGGCCTTGTCGACGTGCATCACCATGGCGCCGACGCCGTCGTCGAGCCGCACCGGCTGCAGCCCGAGGCCGAGATAGCCGCGCGCGACGCGCCCGCGTACCTCCAGCTGCGCCGCGACGCGCTCGATCGTCGTAGTCGGAATGACCAGCACGCGCCGCGGGCCGAGCACGGCCATGCCGAACGCTTGCCCCGAGGCATCGAGCGCGAGGCCGCCCTGCTGGGCGGGGCGCAGGCGGACGTCGAGCTCGATCCGTGCATCGATGTCGCCGCCGCGCAGGGATCGCCAGCTCTTGCCGGAGGTCGACACCATCCCGAGCGCTGCGCTCGGCGTGTCGCGGTCGGTGGCGACCACGATCGCCAATGCGCCCAGCGGCGGAACGGTTGCCGCGAGCGTGGCTGGCGCCGATGCGATGTCGGCACGCAGCAGCGCGATATCGGTGGTGTGGTCGCGGCCGGCGATGCTGGCCGGACACGTGCGGCCGTCGGGCAGGCCGATCTCGACCTCGCCCTCGTCGGCCAGCGCCTCGTCCGCCGTGACGATCAGGCCCGTGTTCCAGACGAAGCCGGTCGAGCGAAAGCGGTGCGAGTGCACGGAGACGATCGAGGGTGCAGTGCGCGCCACCGCCTCCGCGAGGGCGGACGACAGCGAAGACAGGGGACTGGGATCGGTCATGGCGTGCTCCTGGGGTTGCCCTCAATCTGGGATGTCAGGGGCGTTGGCGAAACTGGCCGGGTGGCCAGGACATGACGGATGGCCGAGCCCGTAGGACCACGGCCGACGAACATGTGATTGGGAGCGCCTCACGGCAACGTGTAGCAATCCCGCGATTGCGCCCCATGGCCCAAGGATTGCTGCAAGGATTGCGAGCCCTCATGACCATCGACCTCACCCGCCGCACCCTGCTGCAGCTCGCCGGCGCCACCTCGCTCGCGGCGGCGGCCGCCGCCGCGGCGCGCGCCGAGGGCACGCCGCAGGGCGGCGGCCCGACCTTTGCCAGTCGTACCCCGATGCGGGTCGGCATGGTGACGCTGCGGGTGAAGAGCCTCGACAAGGTCGCCGACTATTACCGCGACGTGATCGGGCTCACCGTGATGGAGCGCTCGGGCATCGCGGCAAAGCTCGGCACATCAGGCATCGCGCTGCTGGTGCTGGAAGCCCGCCCCGAGGCGGCCATCGAGCCGCGCAACGCCGCCGGCCTCTATCACACCGCCTTCCTGATGCCGACCCGCAAGGACCTGGCGCGCTGGCTGGTTCACGCCGCCTCGCACCGCGTGAAGCTGTCGGGCTTTGCCGATCATCTCGTCAGCGAATCCGTCTATCTCGACGACCCAGAAGGCAACGGCATCGAGGTCTATGCCGACCGCGATCCCTCGCAATGGCAGTGGAGCGAGGGCAGCGTGAAGATGGCGACCGACGAACTCAACATTCCCGACCTGCTGTCGCTGACCAATTCGCGCGTGCCCGATTATGCCGGGGCGCCGGAGGGCTTGCGCGTCGGTCACATGCACCTGCGGGTCGGCGATCTCGCGCAGGCCGGCAATTTCTATCATGGCGCGATCGGTCTCGATCCGACCCGCAGCCGCAGCGGCGCGGCGTTCCTGTCGTCGGGCCGCTATCATCATCACCTCGGCATCAACGTCTGGCAGAGCCAGGGCGCGGGCCAGCGTGACGATCAGATGACCGGCCTGGCCTGGTTCTCACTGGTGACGGAAAAGCCGGACATTCTCGCCGCGCAGGAGCAGCGCCTGCGCAAGGCCGGTGCGAAGGTGACGGCGCTCGCAGGCGGCCTCGAGGCCGTCGATCCCTGGGGTACGCGCGTGCGGCTGCTCAAGGCGTGATCGAAGGCGGCTGCTTCAGCCTGCCGCGCGAAGGTCGGCGTGCTCGTCCGACCAGACGCAACATCCGCCTCCCGCGCGCTTGGCCGTATAAAGCGCACGGTCGACCCGTTCCAGCAATTGCGAGGCCGAGCCCGCGCTGACGGCATCGGTACTGACGAGAATGCCGGCGCTTGCGCCAATGCATACCGGAATGTCCGTCAACAAGAAGGGCATCGACAGCTCGGCAATGGCCTGACGCGCCAGTGCGAGCGCCTCCTCACGACCGGCTTCGCCCGCTGTGACTGGTCGGAGCATCATGAACTCGTCGCCGCCAAAGCGTGCCGCGATGCCGCTGTCGCCGATGCAGGACGACAGACGCTGGGCCACCTGGCGCAGCAGATCGTCTCCGGCCTGATGGCCGTGACGGTCGTTGACCGGCTTGAAGCCGTCGAGATCGATGGCGACGATCGCGAAATCGCCGCTCGTCTCGGCCAAGGCCTGGAAGAACGCGGCGCGGTTCGGCAATCCCGTGAGAAAGTCGTGCGTGGCCTGCCGCGCCAGACGATGCTTGGCCTCGACGCGTTCGACGAACGCGGCCGACAGATGCTTCGAGGCCTCGCGCAGGGTCAGCCAGAAGAACACCAGCATGATCGCGCCGATCTTGTAGGCAAATTCGGGTCGGAGCAGGCCGCCGACGATCGTCGGCAGCAGGAGGATGGCGGCTGTGTTCAGGATGATCCACGGCCGGATCGCGGCGCGCGAGACCATGCCGACGCAGAACGACATCGAGAGGCCGAACGCGATCCACGCGCCGGGGTCGTCGTCGAGCGCGAGCGCGCGATAGGAGAGCAGGCCTAGCGCAAGGCCGAACGCCGAGGCCCCGGCGCCGTAAAGCCGCTCCCAGCGAACCACGTCTGCGTCGGACAACTGGGCCGCGCGAGCCTTGTAGCGAAGCAGGGAATAGACGCGGGCGGTCGCGGTGACGAAGATCAAACCCGAAATGACGGCATAGCCGGCGTCACCGCTCATGGCCGTCAGCGCCACGGCGCCCGTCACGGATGTCACGCCGATGGCAAACACTTGCGGCAATGACGTGTACAGGAGATCGACCAGCTCGCGCCGGATGCGCGGATCGGGATGCAGATACCTGGACAGCATTGTGAGAGGCATGCGGGCACCATCACCATCACTCCCTAAAACCGAGTAGGGGATGGGGCGCGTCATGATGGCCAGTTCGCAACATCCTTAAGGAGTCGTCAAAGCCCGGCTTGCTGGCGATTTTCTCACATGATAGCAGCAATCGACGGGGCCTTGCCGGGTTCCGATGCTGGGACCTTCGCGCACATGTCCGAATTCCACGGTGTCTTCCCCTATCTCGTCTCGCCCGTCGATGCCGGTGGCAATGTGCGCACCGAAGTCCTCGGCAAGCTCTGCGATGACCTGATCGGCGCCGGCGTGCACGGGTTGACGCCGCTGGGCTCGACCGGCGAATTCGCCTATCTCAATGCCGCGCAACGCAGCGCTGTCGTGCAGACCACGATCGAGGCCGCGAAGGGCCGGGTGCCTGTTGTGGCGGGCGTCGCCTCCACCTCGACCGCGGACGCGGTGACGCAGGCGAAAGCCTACCAGAAACTTGGTGCCGACGGTGTCCTCGCGATCCTGGAAGCCTATTTCCCGCTGGCCGATGCCCAGGTCGAATCCTACTTCCGCGCCATCGCGGATGCCGTCGACATTCCCGTCGTCATCTACACCAACCCGCAATTTCAGCGTTCCGATCTCACCCTCGACGTCGTTGCGCGCCTCGCCGAACATCCGCGCATCGGCTACATCAAGGATGCCTCGACCAATACCGGCCGGCTGCTCTCGATCATGAACCGCTGCGGCGATGGCTTGCGTGTGTTCTCGGCCTCCGCCCACATTCCGGCGGCGGTGATGCTGATCGGCGGCCGCGGCTGGATGGCGGGACCTGCCTGCATCATCCCACGCCAGAGCGTTGCGCTTTACGAGCTCTGCAAGGCCGGACGGTGGGACGAGGCCATGGCGCTGCAGCGCCGGCTGTGGCGCATCAACGAAGCCTTTGCCCGCTTCAACCTCGCCGCCTGCATCAAGGCCGGGCTTGCGATCCAGGGCTACGACGTCGGCGACCCCGTCCCGCCGCAGGCACCTTTGACCGCCGAGGCGCGCAAGGTCGTGGAGACGGCTCTGCGCGATCTGACATAATTGCTCGTTACGCGGCAATTCGTCCCGGCACCCGTGCACGGCAGCAAATGCCCCTTACCTGACCGAGAAACTTCCGCTCGTCTGCGACGTTTCTGCCTGAGCAAGGCCCTCCATGCATGTGCATCTCAGAGCCCCGCATTCAGCATAACAGATGGTGATCCCGATGAATCGTCGCTATGCGCTTGCCGCAGCAGCTTTCGCCGCCCTGCTGCTTGCCGTCACCGCCGCGAAGATCCTGCAGGTCCCCTGGACCACGCCCGCCGCGCGCGCCGTCGAGCAGCGGGGGCCGCTGTCCGAAGGCGAAAAGGCCACCATCGACATCTTCGAGCGCGTGTCACCTTCGGTCGTCCAGGTGGCAGCCAAATCGGCAGCCAGTCCCCTCATGGGTGAGGAGAGCCAGGGCAATGCGTCCGGCACGGGCTTCGTCTGGGACCGCGACGGTCATCTCGTGACGAACAATCACGTCATCGCCAATGGCGGCGAGATCGCGGTGAGGTTTGCGTCGGGAGAGGTGGCCCAGGTGGACCTGGTCGGCACGGCTCCCAATTACGATCTCGCCGTGCTGCGGATCCGCAGCGTGCGCGAGCTTCCGGCTCCGATCGCGCTCGGCAGCTCGAACGACCTGAAAGTCGGGCAATCCGCCTTCGCGATCGGCAATCCCTTCGGACTGGACCAGTCGATGACCTCCGGCATCATCAGTGCGCTCAAGCGCAGGTTGCCGACCCATGGCGGCCGGGAGATCGCCAACGTCATCCAGACCGATGCCGCGATCAACCCGGGCAATTCGGGCGGGCCGCTGCTGGATTCCGCGGGCCGGCTGATCGGCGTCACCACGGCGATTATCTCGCCGTCCGGCTCGAACGCCGGCATCGGCTTCGCGGTCCCGGTCGACGTCGTGAACCGGATCGTCCCGGAGCTCATCCGCAACGGCCGAGTGCCGACGCCGGGCATCGGCATCGTGGCCGCCGGCGAGGATGTTTCGACCCGGCTTGCTGTCGAGGGGGTGATCGTGGTGCGGACGGCCCCCGGTAGCCCTGCCGAGCGTGCCGGGATTCGCGGTGTCAATTTTTCCACGGGAGCGGTGGGAGACATCATCACTGCGGTGGAAGGCAAGCCGGTGCGGCGCCTTGCCGACCTGACCGATGCGCTGGAGCAGGCCGGGGCCGGAAAAACCGTTCGGCTCACGGTCAAGCGCGGCTCGGACACCCGTGACGTGAATGTGGGCATCGTCGATATCGACCGGTCCTAGGCAGCCCATCGGCGCCAGCAAGGGGTTCTGACGCGTATGGCCGATGTGCCGGAGCTCGGTTGTCTGGACCGCAAAATCCGCTAAAACCGCCACGGTCGCCTTTGCGGATTTCGAGGACATACGGAATGAACATTCTTCCCGGCAATTTGCGTTTCGGAGCGGGACAACCCGTCAAGCGTTTGGAAGACCAGCGGCTGCTCACCGGGAAGGGGCAATTCATCGACGACAAGCCGGAGGAGGGCGCGTTGTGGTTGCACGTGCTGCGCTCGCCGCACGCCCACGCGAAGATCGTCTCGATCGACACCGGCGCCGCGGCGTCGATGCCCGGCGTCACCGCGATCTACACCGGCGCCGATCTCGTCAAGGACGACATCGGGACGATCCCGACGCTGAACATCTTCAAGCGCCCCGACGGCAAGCCGATGACGGTGCCGCCGCGCCGGCTGCTGGCCCACGAGGTCGTGCGCTATGCCGGCGAGGCCGTGGCCGCAGTGGTGGCCTCCTCGCGGGTGGAGGCGCAGAGCGCGGCCGAGGCGATCGTGGTCGAATACGACGTGCAGCCCGCGGTGGTCGATCCGGTCGAGGCGGTAAAGCCCGGCGCGCCCGTCGTCTGGCCCGAGGCACCGGACAACATCGTCGGCGCCATGGCTTACGGCGATGCCGCCAAGGTCGACGAAGCCTTTGCCAAGGCCGCGCATACGGTCGAGCTCGACATCGTCAGCCAGCGCCTCGTTCCGTCCGCGATGGAGCCGCGCTCGACCATCGCGGAGATCGACAAGAAAACCGGCCGTCTCCTGCTGCACGTGCAGTCGCAGACGCCGGCCTCGACCCGCGACGTGCTGGCGGAAGCCGTGCTGAAGCGCCCGAAGGACAGCGTCCGCGTTCTGGTCGGCGACATCGGCGGCGGCTTTGGCCAGAAGACCAACCTTTATCCGGAAGACGGCATCGTCGCCTATGCCGCGACCAAGCTGAACAAGAAGATCCGCTGGCGCGGCGACCGCACCGACGAATTCGTCGGCGGCA
Source organism: Bradyrhizobium sp. FW305-F6 (assembly GCF_058782905.1). Taxonomy (NCBI): domain Bacteria; kingdom Pseudomonadati; phylum Pseudomonadota; class Alphaproteobacteria; order Hyphomicrobiales; family Nitrobacteraceae; genus Bradyrhizobium; species Bradyrhizobium sp. FW305-F6. The sequence continues at coordinate 294,520 of NZ_JBYSYD010000005.1, read as the reverse complement.
CCCACGGCCGCGATCTCACCTCGACCGCGTCCTTCGCGCTGGACGAGAAGGGCAAGGTGCTGGCCTATCGCGTCAAGTCGATCGGCTGCACCGGTGCGTATTCCTCGGGTGCGGCCAACATCATCCCGCTGGTGCTCGGGCCGTTCGTCCAGACCGGCGTTTACGATCTGCCGCTGGTGCATTTCGAGGTGAAGTCGGTGATGACCCACACCGCGCCGGTCGGCGCCTATCGCGGCGCCGGGCGGCCCGAGGCGGTGTTCATCGTCGAGCGCCTGTTCGACGCTGCTGCACGAAAGATCGGCATGGATCCGCGCGCGATCCGCAAGGCCAACTACATCAAGCCGGCGCAGCTGCCCTATACCAATGCCGCCGGCCAGGTCTACGATTCCGGCGCCTTCGCCCACATGCTCGACCGTGCCGTGAAGCTGGCCGACTGGGACGGGTTTGCCGCGCGCAAGAAGGCGGCCAAGAAGAAAGGCCTGCTCTACGGGCGCGGTCTCACCTCCTACATCGAATGGACCGGCGGCCGCGCGCATACCGAGAAGGTCAGCCTGCACGCGACCTCGCAAGGGCGCGTCGTGCTGCATTCCGGCACCATGGCGATGGGGCAGGGCCTGCAGACCACCTACACCCAGATGATCTCCGACACGCTCGGCATCCCCATGGACAAGATCGACGTCGTGCAGGGCGACACTGATCTTGCCACGGGTTTCGGCAGCGTCGGCTCGCGCTCGCTGTTCGTCGGCGGCACCGCGGTTGCGGTCTCCTCAAACGATCTGATCCAGAAGGCGCGCGAGAAGGCCGCGAACGTGCTGGAGACCTCGGTCGAGGACATCGAGTATCAGGGTGGCATGCTCACCGTGGTCGGCACCGACCGCCGCATCAGCCTGTTCGATCTCGCCGAGAAGGAGAACGGCGCCAAGCTCAGCGTCGATTCCGAAGGCGAGGTCGACGGTCCCAGCTGGCCGAACGGCACGCACATTTGCGAGGTCGAGATCGATCCGGAGACCGGCGTCTCCCGCGTCGTGCGTTACACCACAGTCGACGACGTCGGCGTCGCGGTGAACCCGATGCTGGTCTCGGGCCAGATCCATGGTGGCGTCGCGCAGGGCATCGGTCAGGCGCTGTACGAAGGCGTCTCCTACGATGCCGACGGCCAGCTGCTGACCGCGAGCTACCAGGACTACTGCATTCCGCGCGCAGACGACGTGCCGCCGATCGTGGTGACGCTGGACGATTCTGCGCCCTGCCGCACCAATCCGCTTGGTGCAAAAGGCTGCGGCGAATCCGGTGCCATCGGGGGCCCGCCTTGCGTTACCAACGGCGTGATGGACGCGCTCGCCGAGCTCGGCATCACCCAGCTGAACACGCCCCTGACGCCGCAGAAGATCTGGCAGGCGATCCGGGACGCGAAGGCGGCGGGGTAGTCCCCGCGTCACACTCGGCTGTCGTCCCGGGGCGCGCGAAGCGCGAGCCCGGGACCGATAACCACAGGGCGTGGTTGTGGCGCGAAGGTTGTGGCGCGAAGCTGGCAACTCCGAGTCCCCGTAACCACAGCCGCCTGTGGTTATGGGTCCCCGCCTTCGCGGGGACGACACCGATGATGTGGCGCCGGTTCGTCGTCAAATCCCCAGCATCATCTTCGCGATGATATCGCGCTGGATCTCCGACGTGCCGCCGAAGATGGTGTAGGCGCGGCCGTTGAGATATTCCGGCATCACGGTCAGCATTTCCTCAGGGATAACAGGCTCGTGGTTGAGCTTGTAGAGCGGTCGCATCGGCTCGACGTGAAGCGCGTCGTGGCCGATCACGTCGGCCCCTAACCGCGTCACGGCCTGGCGGATCTCGCTGTTGCGCAGCTTCAGGATCGACGACACCGCGCCGGGATTTTGCCCGGTCTGCAGCGCGGAGAGCACGCGCAGCTCGGTCATCTCCAGCGCGTCGATATCGACCTCGACCTCCGAGATGCGCGTTGCGATGTCGGGGCTGTCGATGGCGCGGCCGGTGAGGTCGGACTCGGCGAGATCCGAGATCGCCTTCAGCCCTTCGCGCAGCTTGGCCGAGGCGATGCCCGCGCCGCGCTCGAACTCGAGCAGATATTTGCCGTAGGTCCAGCCCTTGCCTTCCTCGCCGACGCGGTTGGCGACGGGCACGCGCACGTCGTCGAAGAACACCTGGTTGACCTCGTGGTCGCCGCCGATGGTCAGGATCGGGCGCGTGGTGATGCCCGGCGTCTTCATGTCGATCAGGATGAAGCTGATGCCGTCCTGCTGCCGCGGCCCGTCGCTGGTGCGCACCAGCGCGAACATGCGGTTGGCGTGATGGGCATGCGTGGTCCAGATCTTGGTGCCGTTGATGATATAGTCGTCGCCGTCGCGCACCGCGCGCGTCTTCAGCGAGGAGAGGTCGGACCCGGAGCCGGGCTCGGAATAGCCCTGGCACCAGTAATCCTCTCCGGAGAGAATCCGCGGCAGGTAGAAATTCTTCTGCTCCGGCGAGCCGAAGCCGATGATGACGGGCCCGACCATCTTCACGCCCATCACGTTGACATTGGGCACGCCGGCGCGTGCGCATTCGGTCTCGAAGATCCAGCGCTGTGCGGGCGTCCAGTCCGGCCCGCCATATTCGACCGGCCAGCCCGGCGCGCCCCAGCCTTGGGCGTGCAGCGCGCGCTGCCAGGCCATGCCGATATCGGGGTCGGAGAACACCGACGGCGTCAGCGCGGTCGCGCGCTTCATCTCCTCGGTGAGGTTTTTGGCGATGAAGCTGCGCACCTCATTCTGGAAAGCGCGCTCTTCTGCGTTGAACGACAGGTCCATGAGGCTCTCCCGGTGTCAGGCCATGCGGCCGAGTTCGGCGTGGCGGGCATAGTGATGCGCGCTGCCGCCGAACAGCGTGTCGAAGGCGACGAGGCGCTTGAAATAGGCGCCGACCTCGAGCTCCTCGGTGACGCCCATGCCGCCATGGAGCTGGATCGACTGCTCGCCGACGAAGCGCGCGCATTTGCCGATCTTGGCTTTTGCGCCGGACGCTGCCCGGGCCCGTTCGGTCGGCGCGCTATCTGCCTTCAACGCCGCCCGCAGCGCCATCGAGCGCGCCTCGTCGACCTGCATGGCCATGTCCGCGAGGCGGTGGCGGATGACCTGGTTGGCGGACAGCGGCCGGCCGAACTGTTGTCTGATCTTGGTGTAGTCGAGCGTGGTGTCGAGCAGCGTCTGCATGATGCCGACGGCCTCGGCGCCGAGCGCGGCCATGGCGCGGTCGACCGCCCATTCGATCGCGGGCAGCGCGTTGCCGCCGTCTCCGAGCAGCGCGTCTTCGGGCAGGTGCACGTCCGACAGCTCGATATTGCAGGCGCGCCCGCCGCCGAGGCGCGCATAGTCGGAGATCGTGACGCCCTCTGCCGTTGCCGGCATCACGAACAGTCCGATCCGCCCCGAAGGACCGTGATGATCGTGCAGGGTTGCGGAGACGATGATCTCGTCGGCGGCGTGGCCGTCGAGCACGGTGATCTTGCTGCCGGACAGGCGCCAGCCCTGCGCCGTCTTGGTCGCCGATGTCGCGACCTTGGCGAGATCGAAGCGGGCCGCGCGCTCGGAATGCGCGAACGCAAGCTTCAGCGATCCGTCCGCCACCTTGGGCAGGCTCGCCTGCTTCTGCTCCGCGGTGCCGCATCTGGCAATCAACGCGGCTCCCAGCACGACGGTGGCGACATAGGGCTCCGAAACCAGGCCCCGTCCGAAGGCTTCCATCAGGATGCCGACATCGACCGCGCCGCCGCCCAGCCCGCCGAACTCCTCGGGCAGCGGCAGCGCCAGCCAGCCGAGCTCGGCGAACTGCTTCCACACCGCGGGGCTGAAGCCGAGCGGATCGTTCGCCATCTTGCGGCGGTGAGCGGCATCGTAGCTGCCGGCTACGAAGCGCTCCGCGCTGTCGCGCAGCAGCTTTTGCTCGTCGCTGAGATCGAGGTCCATCGCGTCTACTCCGCCGCCGCAGGCGGCTTGCGCACGGAAGGATGCAGGCCGGAGGGATCAACGATCATGCCGAACTCCTGCAGATTGTGGGCGTGGCAAAGCTGATGCAGTGCGAAGGCCTGGTCGATGGCGGCGGGCTGGCCCATCACGTCGACCGAGCGGTTCACCGCCTCCTTGGTCATCTTCAGCGCGAAGGACGGTTTTGCCGCGATCCTGCGCGCCAGCTCCAGCACGCGTGAGGACAGCGCCGCGCGCGGCACCACCTGGTTGACCATGCCGAGCTGGTGCGCCTCCTGCGCGCTCCAATTGTCCGCGGTGAACAGGAACTCCTTGGCCTTGCGCGCGCCGAGTTCCCAGGGATGCACGAACCATTCGACGCCGCAGACCCCCATGGTGACGACGGGGTCGCAGAACTGCGCATCGTCGCTGGCGACGATGAGGTCGCAGGCCCAGGCCAGCATCAGACCGCCTGCGATGCACTTGCCGTGCACCTCGGCAATGGTCGGCTTGGCGAGATTGCGCCAGCGCCGGGTGATCTGGAGATATATTTCCTGCTCGCGGGCGAAGCGACCATGGGCATTGGGCTCGGCAAAGCCGCCCCAATTTCCGATCGGCGGAAAGTCGACGCCCGCGGTATTCTTGCCTCCGGGACGGAGGTCATGACCGGACGAAAAGTGCGGGCCGTTGCCGGCGAGGATGATGACCTTGACCGTATCGTCCTGCACGGCCGCGTCGAAGGCGGCGTTGAGGTCGTAGGTCATTTGCAGGTTCTGCGCGTTGCGCGCGTCGAGTCGGTTCATCACGACGCGGACGATCGCCGGCTCCGGCCGTTCCACGAGAATGGTCTCGAACGAGCTCATCGCGTTTCCCCTGGCGTTTCCGCTTTTGTTTCGCGGAGTTGACTATGTCAGCCTGCGATAGGCAAGAGGCTTGCGTCAGCCGGCTGCTTTTCTCGAGCGCGTAATCTGATAGCTTGCGCCCGATTCCACCGGGAGAAATTTGATGCGCAAGATCCTGACCGTGCTGGCCGCCCTGGCCTCGCTGAGCCTGACCAATTGCGGCTACAACGCGATCCAGAGCGAGGACGAGCAGATCAAGGCCGCCTGGTCCGAGGTCGTGAACCAGTATCAGCGCCGCGCCGATCTCGTGCCGAACCTCGTCAACTCGGTGAAGGGCTTTGCGCAGCAGGAGAAGGACGTGCTGCTCGGCGTCACCAATGCCCGCGCCAAGGTCGGCAGCATCCAGGCCACGCCGGAGGTGCTGAACGATCCCGCCGCGTTCCAGAAATTCCAGGCCGCCCAGGGCGAGCTCTCCAGCGCGCTGTCGCGGCTGCTGGTCGTCACCGAGAACTATCCGCAGCTGAAATCGGATGCCCTGTTCAAGGACCTGATGTCGCAGCTCGAAGGTACCGAGAACCGGATCACCGTGGCGCGTAACCGCTACATCAAGTCGGTGCAGGACTATAACGTCACCATCCGCTCGTTCCCGAGCAACCTCACGGCGATGATGTTCGGCTACAAGGAGAAACCGAACTTCTCGGTCGAGAACGAGAAGGCAATCTCGACCGCGCCGAAGGTCGATTTCAACCCGGCACCGGCGCCGTCGAAGTAAGCGCGCGCCGTTTTGCGAATGGTCTTCACCCCACCCACCACTGTCATTCCCCGCGAAAGCGGGGAATCCAGTACGCCGCGGCTTCTCGGTTCAGGCACGGCTGCCTCTGGGATACTGGATCGCCTGCCCCAGTGCGCAAAGCGCACAAGGCGGGCGATGAGACCGAGTGTGTGGCGGGCGTATTCCGTGGCGGCCTCATGCGTCCTCGCTATCGCCCTCTTCTTCACCTTCACGCTTCCCACCCACGCCGACGTCGCTGTCCCCGAGCTCACCGGCCGCGTGGTCGATCAGACCGGCACGCTCTCCAGCAGCGACGTCGCCGCGCTATCGCAGAAGCTGCAGGATTTCGAGAGCCGCAAGGGCAGTCAGATCGCCGTCCTGATCGTGCCGACCACCCAGCCGGAGACGATCGAGCAGTTCTCGATCCGTGTCGCGGAGGCCTGGAAGATCGGCCGCAAGAAGGTCGATGACGGCGCGATCCTCGTCGTCGCCAAGAACGACCGGCATCTGCGCATCGAGGTCGGCTATGGCCTCGAAGGCGCGCTGACCGACGTCATCTCGCGCCGGATCATCGACGAGATCATCACGCCGAAGTTCCGGACCGGCGATTTCGCGGGCGGCATTTCCGATGGCGTCGACCGCATGATCCGCGTGATCGACGGCGAGCCGCTGCCGGCGCCCTCGCGCACCGTCAACTTCGCCCACAATCTGGACGATCTCGCGCCACTCTTCATCGTGACGCTGTTCGCCTCGATCGGGGTGGGCGGATTCTTCCGGGCCGTGTTCGGGCGCCTGCTCGGCTCGCTCGCGGTCGGCGGCATCATCGCGGCGCTGACCTGGCTCATTCTCGGCTCCTTCGCGCTCGCCATGGCGCTCGGCGCCGTCGGCTTCGTCATCGGCTTCATCGCCGACCTGTTTTCGGCGATAGCGCCGGGCACCGGGCGCTCCCGCGGCGGCTCGTGGTCCAGCGGCTCGTCCGGAGGCGGCTGGAGCAGCGGATCGTCGAGCAGCGGCGGCTTCAGCGGCGGCGGGGGCAGTTTTGGCGGCGGCGGCGCCTCGGGGAGCTGGTAGCGGTCATGAGCATCAAGCGCATTGCCAGACATCTCGTGCAGCATCCTTGGCGGGCAAGGCAGATCTTTCCGCCTGACGTGCTCGCCCGCATCGAGCAGGCGATCAAACAGGGTGAGGCGACGCATTCCGGCCAGGTCCGTTTCGTTGTCGAAGGCGCGCTCGACGGCGCGCCGCTGTTTCGCAACCAGCCGGCGCGCGAACGCGCGCTCGACCTGTTCTCGCATTTGCGCATCTGGGACACCGCGCACAACAACGGCGTCCTGGTCTATCTCCTGCTGGCCGACCGCGACGTCGAGATCATCGCCGATCGCGGCATCGATGCCGTCGTCGGCGCAGCCGGCTGGGAAACGATCTGCCACGCCATGGAGGCCGAGTTCAGATCGGGCCAGTTCGAGCGCGGCGTCATCGCCGGCATCGAAGCGGTGTCGAAAGAGCTGGCAAGGCACTTTCAGCCGGGTACGTCGCATTCGAACGAGCTACCGGACGCGCCGGTCGTGATGTGAATGCCGCCCCCTAACTCTCTCACCGTCACCCTGAGGTGCTCGCCCTTTCGGCGAGCCTCGAGGGGCGACGGCCCGGGTGTTGTAGCTCGGCCGTTCATCCTTCGAGGCTCCCTGCGCGGTGCAGCGCACCGCGCCACTCGCGCCTCAGGATGACGGAAAGCTACAGAGACGGCATTCCGCCGCCGTTCATCTTCCCACGATTACGAATTGTTTCACGCCGCCACACCGGTTCCATTTTCCCGGCCCAATTCGGCCCCGGATAACTTCCTAAAATTTCGGTAAGCGGGTCCCGAAGTAAGGAATTCGCAAGCAATGAAAGTTACCAAAAAGTCAACCGAGACTGGAGTATTTGCGCCGTGAGCGAACCATTGTCCGAGCAGGCTGCCCAGGAGTCCGGTGCTGTCGACGTCGCAGCGCCGCACGACGTCGTGGCTGCCGCCGGTATTGACGCCCCCTCGATCGCCCCCGACCACGAGGCGCCGCCCAAGCCCGATCCGATTAAGGAGACCCCGAGGGTCGAGCCGCCCCGGATTGAGGCGCCGAAGTTCGACGCCAAGACAGAGGCCAAAACGGAGGCCAAATCCGAGGCCAGGCCCGAGCCGAAGCCCGGCAAGCTCATCGTCATGCCGCCCGCCGACCGCGCCTGGGAGCGCGAGGATTTTGCTCCGCATGTGAAGGCGGATGAGCCGCGCGAAACAGGCGGCAAGCGCCGCCTGTCGGCGATGGCCGCGGTGGTGGCGATTGCGGCGAGCGTCGGCGCGATCAGCGGCGCGCTCGCGACCGCGGGCATGATGCATTTCGCCGCACCCGCCCAGGCTCCGGTGCAGGTCGCCGACACCAGCGCGCTGGATGCGTCCGTGGCACGGATCGATGCCGATCTCGTCGCCCTGAAGGCCAATGTCGAGCAGAGCTCCAAGACCGGCATCACCCAGTCCAATCGCGCCAACGACCGCCTGGACAAGCTCGAGAAGGCGCAAGCCGAGCCGCTGGCGAAAATCGCAAAGCTGTCCGAGGCCGTCGACAAGCTTCGTGCCGCGCCTGCGCAGGCCGCCGCCGCTCCTGCCAAGGAGACCACCGGCTCGATTGCGCCGACCCAGGTGGCGACCGCCGCTGCGCCGGCCCCGGCACCTGCAGCGCCAAAGACCGAGGTCGGGCGTCTGCCGACGATCGACGGGTGGCGGCTGCGTAGCGCCGGCAATGGCGGTGCGCTGATCGAGGGCCGCGACGGCCTCTACGAGGTCTATCCCGGCGACCCCATTCCCGGCGTTGGCCGGGTCGATGCGATCCGTCGCCAGGACGGCCGCTGGGTCGTCGTCACCGGCAGGGGGCTGATCGTCGGGCGCTGACGGCTCAGATCCAACCATTCGAAGAGGCGCTTCACCACCATGTGAGGCGCCTTTTTACTTGAATAGGCGTCCCCACGCGGTGTTACCTCAGGCATGAGCCGCGCGTTGCGAATTTTCCTTGCTGCCGTCGCATTGCTGGGCGGTGACGTTTCGCTTGCGGCAGCGGAGAACGCGCCGCTGACGCGCGGCACGGCGATCATCGATCCCGCTCTCCTGCGCCAGCTCGACAGGGACAATACGCTAGCGATCTCGCGCCTTTTGTCGCCGGAGCAGAGTGCCGAGGTCCCGCTCACGACCGAGCTGATGTTCTCCTCGCTGCCGCAGCTGAAACACATTCCGCCCGCGATCGATAACGAATTCGACCGCTACATCGCGCGCTACAAGGCGACTTATCCGGGTGAGACCATCGGCGCCGGCGAAGGCTTTGACGTGCAGCTGTTCGACCTCGCCAATCTGAAATCCCGCGACACGCGCTTCGTGCTGGCGGGCATCGTCAACCGCATGGACCGCGCCTATGTCTTGCAAGAAGCCTGCGGCGAGATCCGGCTGATCTATCGTCTCGCGCGGTTCGACAACGGGCCGGATGGCGGCAAGACCGCCACGCGCCTGCCGATGACGCTCAATCTCGTGATGAAGGCGCGCGATCCGCGTCAGGCGGATGCGAGCCGCAAGCCGGTCGGCTGCGCCGAGATTGCGCGGCGCTGGCTCGACAACGGCGATTGGCAGGGGCTGCTGCTCGGTCGAGGCGACGCCATGCTCGACCGCATCGAGACCAACATCCAGGTCTCCGTCGCGCCGAAATCGGCGCTGCACGATTTCCGCTCCGACTATCTGCTCAAGGTCTTCAAGTACGACGCTGCCACGAAGACGTTCGAGGAGGCGGCGCTGGAGAACCAGATCGACCGCGACCGCATCCTGGGCGACGCTGCGCTTCGGCGCGACTTCAAGGCCTGGCTGCTTGCGTCCGAGAACTTGCGCGAATTCGATCGCGGCACCGTGTTGATCCCGGAGGAATTCCTGGCCAAGGCCGCTGTAGTGCCGACCCCCGCCGGCCTCGATGCTTCGGCATTGCAGCCGGAGTTCGGCTTGATGCAGGGGGAGGGCAAGGGCAACCCCGTCTTCACCGACAATGACGTGGTCGGCGCGCTGCAACAGGCCGCGGCGCGTGGCATCGACATGCATAACGTCCGTTCGGTTGCAGGCTTCCAGCGCCGTCTCAACGATATCACCTGCGCCGGCTGTCACCAGACCCGCGGCATCGGCGGCTTCCATTTCCCGGGGGTCGACTGGCTCGCGAACAAGCCGTCGAATTCCAGCATCGTGCCGGCCTCGCCGCATTTCTTCGGCGACCAGCTCCGCCGCCGCGACATCCTGGCCGCCTTCGCTGCCGGCAAAGATCCTGATTTCTCACGCGGATTTGCCAGCCGGCCGCAGACTCGCGGCAGACGCGAGCTCGCCGGCACCGAATACCAGGACGGCTGGGGCGCGCATTGTTCCCTGCCAATTCCTGGATCGGGAACGCCGGACAGGAGTTTTACGTCATGGAGCTGTGCTAACGGTCTCACCTGCCAGGCCGCCGCGGCCTCGCGCCGTATCGGCATGTGCTTCATCAAGACGCATTAGCGCATCAGGCCCACGAGCGATTTGGGGTGATTCATGACGAATACCGGCGAGGCCAATAAAGAGCGCAACCGCGAGATCGCGCGCAATGAGGAAGCCAAGCAGGTCGCCGGCAGCACCCGCGTCAGCATCTGGGCCATCGCGACGGCCGTGATTGTCGGCGGGCTCTTGTTCACGCTGGGCTGGCTGGCGCTGCGCTAGGCGGCGCTCTCACTTCGCGTAGTTCGTCATCCGCTGTCCCGGCAGCAGCTCATAGGCGGGCTTCCAGCCAGCCAGCGCGGCCATGCGGCCGAGCCAGGCATGAATGGCGGGATGGCTCGCCGCGAAATCGAAGCCGTGCTCGTCGCTCGGATAATGCAGATAGGCCATCATCGAGATGTCGGCGACGGTCGGCCTTGCTCCGATCGCGAAGGCGTTGTGTTGGAGGTGGCCGTCGAGAATGCCGAGGAAATCCTCGAGCCTGCGTCGGAAATACTTCAGCACCTGCGGATCGTTCTTCTCGGTGAAGGCGCGCATGAAGCGATACGTCGCCATGTACCCGGTGAGCTTGTGGTTGTCCCAGAACAGCCAGCGCAGCAGCTCGAACTTCTCGTCCTCCGTCTCGGCGCCGAAGCGGCCGTATTGCTCGGCCAGTTTCAGCAGCAGCGGCGCGGTCTGCGTCATCTTCACGCCGTCGATCTCGAGCACGGGAATCTCGCCCATCTCGTTCACGGCCTGGCGCCATTCCGCCGTGCGCGTGACGCCGCCGGCGAAATCGGTCCAGACCGGCTCGAACGTCTCGCCGCACAGCGTCAGCATCAGCGCCAGCTTGTAGCTGTTGCCTGACTCGGGGAAATAGTGGAGGCGGTAGCGGGGCATTGAACGCTCCTTGCCTTCGGGGAGGCGGACAGCGATATTACATATGATCCGCATAACGGAACATTTGTTCTGCCGTTGGTCAAGAGCTGGATGTTAGGCGCCGGATGAGCAGGGATTCAAAAACAGAGTCGGGCGAGCGCGAGCGGTCCCTGATGCAGGCGACGCTCCGCATCATCGGGCGACATGGACTGGACGGCGTGACTCACCGGGCGGTTGCGACCGAAGCCGGGGTTTCGCTCGGTGCGGTCACGCATCATTTCGGACCCCGTGACGCGCTGGTAGAGGCGGCGCTGCAGTTCGCCCTGGCGCGCGAGGTCGGTCGGCTGCGTGCGCTGGCCCTCAGCCTTCAGGACAAGGCATTCGAGGTCGAGGCCTGGATCGATGCGCTGGTCGACTTCTACGTCCGAGAGCTCGGCAGAGAAGCCGAGACGCATATCGCCTGCTATGAGGCCTTCCTGGCTGCCGCGAGGCAACCCCGCTATCGGCCCGTGGTCGCCGAGTGGTTTGACACGTGGCGACAGAGTGCGGAGCTTGCGCTGAAAGCCGCGAAGTCACCAAGCCCACGCCGCCACGCCGAGTTGTTCGTCTCGGCGTTGATCGGCTTGCTGTTTCGTCAACTCGCCGCGCCCAGAGCCGGCTTCCGCCGTGAGGCGAAGGCGGAGCTGTTGGAGTTGGTGGGCGGCTTGATCGCGCGGAAGTAACGCCGCCGCGCCGGCATCACCCCACCGCCCCCTTCGACCGCAACTGCTTGATCGCCGCTTCATCGTATCCCGCGCCGCGTAAAATCTCGTCACTGTGCTCGCCCACGGCCGGCGGCTTGCGCGGCTGTACCTTCTTGGCGCCGTCGATCCAGATCGGGCTGTTGATGGTGAGCATGGTGTCGTTCTCGAACGGCACCAGCACCTCGTTGTCGATCATCTGCTTGTCGTTCGGGATGTCGTCCAGGATGGCGACGACGCCGAACACGAGGCCGTTGCCGTCGAGGATTTTTCGCCATTCGGCGAGATCCTTCGTGGCGAAGGTTTCGTCCAGGATCTTGATCAACTCGACCGAGCGGGCGTGACGGTCGGCCTTGGTGACGAAGCGGGGGTCGTTGATCAGGTCCTCGCGGCCCAGGCATTTGGCCAGCGTCGGAAACTGCTTCTCCTCGTTCAGCAGCGACAGGATAAGCCAGCGGCCGTCCTTGCACTGATAGTGATTGGCAACTGCGTTCAGCGCGCGCTCGCGCGGGCGCCGCTCGCCGAATTTGGCGCCGCACAGCTTGGCTTGAGCCAGCACGCTCGCGGCCCACACCCCGTTCGCCATCAGGTTGGAGGCAACGTGCGAGCCCTTGCCCGTCTTCTCGCGCTGATACAGCGCGGTGACGATGGCGCCGTAGAACGCCATGGCGCAGGGATGGTCGCCCATGCCGGCGACCGAGCGGGCCGGTGTGGTATCGGTGTCGGCGCGGACGAGGTCCATCAGGCCGGAGCGCGCCCAATAGGCGTTGCTGTCGAAGCCGGGCTTGTTGGCTTCCTCGCCCTTCTCGCCGTAGCCGGTGAAGGAGGCGTAGATCAGCCGGTCGTTGAGATGGGCGAGGTGGTCATAGGTGATGCCGAGCTTGGCGCGCACCGGCGGCGGCATATTGGTGATGAAGACGTCGGCCTCCGCCACCAGCTTGTACAGCACCGCCTGCGCCTCGGGCTTGGCGAGGTCGAGCGCGATGCTCTTCTTGTTGCGCGCCTCGAGCAGCCAGGCGAAATTGTGCTCGCCGGTCGGGTATCCCGGCAAATTGGGCAGGTTGCGGTAGGGATCCCCAGTGCCGGGCGGCTCGATCTTGATCACGTCTGCGCCGAAATCCGACAGCACGGTCGCCGCCGCCGGTGCTGCGATGAAGCTGGCGCAGTCCAGAACCTTCAGCCCCGCAAAAATGCCCTTGTCCATCGCAGCGTCGCTCCCTCGCTTCAGTCGTTTCCCGCGCGCTGGAATTGGCGCGGGCCGGTCATGGAAGCATTAGATCGATGTTTTGCCGGGATGCAACGGCGCCTGACGCAGGGCCTCACTCCTCCCCCGCAAGCAACGCGGCATTGCCGCCGGCAGCCGCGGTGTTGATCGTCACCGTCTGCTCGGTGGCGAAGCGCGCGAGATAGTGCGGGCCGCCGGCCTTGGGGCCGGTTCCGGACAGGCCGCTGCCGCCGAACGGCTGCACGCCGACCACGGCGCCGATCATGTTGCGGTTGACGTAGATGTTGCCGACCTGGACGCGGTCGATGATGGCCTCGATGGTGTCGTCGATGCGGGAATGGATGCCGAGGGTGAGCCCGTAGCCGCTGCGCGCGATCGATTCCAGCACATGCGCAAGGTTCTCGGCGCGATAGCGCACGACATGAAGGATCGGGCCAAAGACCTCCTCGGTGAGCTGGCCCGCGTCCTTCAGCTCGAAGATGTGGGGTGCGACGAAGCAGCCGTCCGGCGCCTGGCCTGCAAAGTGCAGCCGCGCCTCGCGCTTCATCAGCGCGACGTGCGCATCGAGGCGCTGCTTAGCCTCCTCGTCGATCACCGGTCCAACATGGGTTGCGACGTCAGAGGGATCGCCGATCCTGAGTTCACGCGCCGCGCCCGCGATCATCTCGATCATGCGGTCGGCGACGTCCTCCTGCACGAACAACAGCCGCAATGCGGAGCAGCGCTGGCCGGCGGATCGGAACGCGGAGGTCACGACATCGTCGGCGACTTGCTCGGGCAGCGCGGTCGCATCGGCGATCATCGCGTTGATGCCGCCGGTCTCGGCAATAAGCGGCACGATCGGACCGTCCTTGGCGGCGAGCGTGCGGTTGATCAAGCGCGCCACCTCGGTCGAGCCGGTGAAGACCACGCCGGCAACATCGGGATGCGCGGTCAGCACCGCACCGATCCTGCCGTCGCCGGGCACGAGATGCAGCGCGCTTGTGGGGATGCCGGCCTCGTGCAGCAGCGCGACGGCCGCGCGCGCGATGCGCGGCGTCTGCTCGGCCGGCTTAGCGACCACGCTGTTGCCGGCCATCAGCGCCGCCGCGACCTGACCCAGGAAGATCGCGAGCGGAAAATTCCACGGCGAGATCGCGACGAACACGCCTCGGCCGCGCAGGGCGAGGGCATTGCTCTCGCCGGTCGGCCCCGGCATCGCGACCTCGACACCGAACAGCTTGCGGCCCTGCGCGGCGTAGTAGCGGCAGAAGTCCGTGGCCTCGCGCAGTTCCGAGAGCGCATCGTCGAGCGTCTTGCCGCCCTCGGCTTGCAGCAGCGCGATGAAATGCGCGCTGCGACTCTCCAGCAGATGCGCGGCCTGCTCCAGCGCCGCCGCGCGCGTGCCTGCAGGCGTTCGGCTCCAGGCCGCAAAGCCGGCGCGCGCAGCCGTCACAGCCGCGTTGGCCTGATCCGGTGTTCTATCTGTGACAGGCTCGAGATCGGCCGCCTCGGCCTTTACGTCCGTCAGGAGCTGGTCGAGTGCGGCGCGCTCACCGAACTCGACGCCGCGCGAGTTGCCTCGCTCCGGGGCGAACAGATCTGCCGGCAACGGAATCTTGGCATGAGCTGCCTGTGGCGGCCGGCCAATGGCATCCGCCGGGCGCTTCAGCAGCGCTGAAACCGGTACGCGATAATCGGCCGCCTGCGCCACGAAGGAGGAGTTGGCGCCGTTCTCGAGCAGCCGCCGCACCAGATAGGCGAGCAGGTCGCGGTGGCTGCCCACCGGCGCATAGGTGCGGTAGGCAATGTCCGGGTGATCCTTGGCGAGCTGCTCGTACAGCGCCTCGCCCATGCCATGCAGGCGCTGGAACTCGAAGCCGCCGTCATCAGCTGCGAGCTCCAGCACGGTCGCGACCGTCAGCGCGTTGTGGGTGGCGAATTGCGGGAAGACGCGCGGCCGCAGGGCGAGAAGCTTCGTCGCGCAGGCGATGTAGTTCAGATCCGTCATCGCCTTGCGCGTGAACACGGGATAGCCGTCGAGCCCCCGCTCCTGCGCGCGCTTGATCTCGGTGTCCCAATAGGCGCCCTTGACGAGGCGCACCATCAGCTTGCGGTCATGCGCGCGGGCGAGTTCATCGACATAGTCGATCACCGCGCCAGCGCGCTTCTGATAGGCCTGGATCGCGAGGCCAAATCCGTCCCAGCCGGCAAGCGAGGGATCGGCGAGCGTCGCAGCGATCACGTCGAGCGACAGCTCCAGCCGGTCGGCCTCCTCGGCGTCGACGGTGAAGTTGAGGTCATACGTCTTGGCCCGCTGTGCGAGGTCCAGCAGCAGCGGCACCAGTTCGCGCATGACGCGGCCGCGGCTGATCGCCTCGAAGCGCGGATGCAGCGCCGAGAGCTTGACCGAGATGCCGGGCCGGTCGGGCAGGGGATGGCGGCCTGCCGCCTTGCCGATCGTATCAATGGCACTGGCATAGGCATCGAAATAGCGTTTTGCATCCCCCGCGGTGCGCGCACCTTCGCCGAGCATGTCGAAGGAATAGCGCGGCTTCTGGCCGGAGCGCGGCTTACCCCGCTCCAGCGCCTGCTCAATGGTCTCCCCAAGCACGAAATGATTGCCCATTAGCCGCATCGCCTGGCGCGTGGCGGTGCGCACCGCCGGTGCGCCGAGCCGTTTGACCAGCCTGCCGATGGTGCCGTCGGGCGTCTCGCCGGGCTGGATCACCCGGGCCGACAGGCCGAGCGCCCAAGCCGAGGCGTTCACCAGGAACGCCGTGGACTTGGTCTCATGATGGATGAAATCGCCCTCGCCGAGCTTGTCCTCGATGAACTGGTCGGCGGTGCGCGCGTCGGGCACGCGCAGCAGCGCCTCGGCCAGCACCATCAGCGCCAGCCCCTCCTTGGTCGAGAGCGCGAACTCCCGCAGCATGTCCTCGACCCCGCCAAGACTACCTGCAAGCCGGTCGTCGCGCTTGCGGATCGCCTCGATCAGCCGCGTCGCGGTGCGGTCGATCCGCGCCTCCTGCGGCGGGGCGAGATGCGAGGCTGGCAACAGGCGCGCGGCGATCTCGCCGTCGTCGGGTGCGTAGGGGGCGGAAAAGGGTGGCGGGGTGCTCGGCATGGCATGTCCTGTGGTTGAAATCCAGGATAAGGCCCGCGTGACCGTAGTTCGATAGACAATTTAGCCTTTTTGCCTTAGAAAATGAAGTATCTTGGGCATTCGGTTAGATAAGATATGGAACTGGATCGAATAGACCGGAGAATCCTCTCTATCCTCCAGGAGGATGGCCGCATCGCCAATGTCGAGCTCGCCGAGCGCATCGGGTTGTCGCCGACCTCGATCGGCGAGCGGCTGAAGCGCCTGCAGCGCGAGGGGTTCGTCGAAGGCTATGGCGCGCGGCTCAACCCCCACCGGCTTGGCCTTGGCCTGCTGGTGTTCGTCGAGGTGCTGCTCGACAAGACCACGCCCGACAATTTCGAGCGCTTTGCCCGCGCGGTGAAGCTCGCCCCCGAAGTGCTGGAGTGTCACATGGTTGCCGGCGGCTTCGACTATCTTGTGAAGGCGCGGCTTGCGGACATGGCCGCGTATCGACGCTTTCTCGGCGAGACCCTGCTGTCGATGCCGGGCGTGCGCGAGACGCGGACCTATGCGGTGATGGAGGAGATCAAGCGCGACGCACCGTTGCCGGTGGGCTGACGACGTGCCGTCGCGATTGTCATTGCCGTGGCGTTGAATGAGCGGTCTTCAAAGGGAAAATAGCTATCCTCGTGCAATCGCAACGCCTGTCGTCGAGTGCACTGGCCATCTTCTGAAATTTTCTTGGCCCCGCTCCCGGACAGGTCCGGGAGGCAGCAAAGGCTGGCGCGGGCTTATACTTTGAGGTTCTCTGCGGAGGTCTTGCCCCGGTTTGCGATCTCTTCGTATTCCACCGTCTGTCCTTCGTTCAGCGTCGACAGACCGGCCTTCTGCACTGCCGAGATATGCACGAACACATCCTTGCCCCCCGACGCAGGCTGGATAAATCCATAACCCTTCGTCGGGTTGAACCACTTGACCGTACCTTTAGCCATCACGACTTCTCCGCGGGTCTTCCTCCGAAATCTCCGAGCCGCCAGTCCCCGCCAACCGGCCGGTTCGGTCCTAACAGGATACGCGGAATGTGGCGGGCTTGGTAGCGCAAACCACATCGGCATTTCGCCGAATTCCGCTCAACTTCGCGGCGTTCTTGCCGGTTTTGCCCGTTTCGCGGTCAGTTGACCCGCGCGCGTCGGGCCGGGTTCCTGCGTGACACCTATGCCGCAACGCGCTCGCTGCTCTCGACCAGCGCCGCCAGCTCCCGCGCGTCCGCCACCACGCGCACGGCAAGCGGCTCGTCGCGGCCGCGGATGGCGACCTCCTGATGCGGCAGGGCATCGTCGGCAAGGCCGGCGGTGTGGTGCACTTCCTCCGAGACGACGGCTTCGCAGGCCAGCGTCTTCGTCATGTCCTGGAGGCGGGCGGCGACGTTGACGGCATCGCCGAGCGCGGTGAAGACGACGTGATCGCGATAGCCGATGTCGCCGATGATGACTTCGCCGCCGTGAATGCCGATGCCGAAGCGGATCGGCTGCCGCAGATCGTGGCTCAGGAGTTCGTTGAGCTGGTCGATATGGGCCGCGATTCCCGAGGCGGCCTTCAGCGCCTGCCGGCAGGCTGTTTGCGGATCCGCAGACAACCCGAACAGCGCCAGCATGCCGTCGCCGACGAACTGGTTCGGCTGGCCGTCGTTCTCGATCACCGCCTGCGACACCGCGCCGAGGAAGCGGTTGACGATGAAAACCGTGTCGAACGGCAGCCGCTTTTCCGCCAGCTGGGTCGAACCGCGCATGTCCACGAACAGGCTGACGAGATAGCGCTCCTGGCCGATCGCGGCCGATGTCGAGGCTCCGTCCGCCGCATGCATGTGAGGCGTGAAGAGCTGGAAGAAGGAGAGGTCGGAGGTCGGCCGCAGTTGGCAGGCCAGCCGGATCGACGGATCGGCAGTGCCGACGCGGGTGAGAACGAAGGCTTCACGCTGTGACGGCGTCGGCAGCGCGTCATGATCGCCGATGACGCGGATGCGGCAGGTCGAGCAGCGGGCGCGGCCGCCGCAGACGCTGGCATGCGGCACATTGTGGCGCAGGCTTGCTTCCAGCACGGAGAGGCCCTTGGGGACCCGCACCGTCTTGCCGTTGCCGTAGGACAGCGCGATCATGCCGCCACGCCGTTCGCGCCAGGCCCGGACGCCGCGCGCCGCCAGCACCAGCCCCAGCAGTCCGAAATATCCCATGGTGAGACCACCGGCGATACGGTCGAGCGTATTGTTTTCCGCGACCGTGCCGACCTGGCGGCGGCCGAGATTTTGCGTACGCCAATCCCGATCGTCGCTCTCGATCTCGATGCTGCGGCCGCCCTGGTAGATGCCGAGCAGGGACAATGTCGGAACGAGGACTGCGGCCGCCAACAGATAAGGGGCTGCGCGCGGGAAGAACGGCTTGAGGCGGAGCCAGAAATAAATCCCGATGCAGCCGTGCACCCAGGCGATGAGGAGCAGGATCGTCATCTGCCACAGCACGCCGGGCGCTACGACGAAGAACAAGTAAAGCTCCTGCGGATAGAGCTTCTCGTGTCCGTACAGCGTGTAGCCGAGCCTCACCCCGATCACGTGTCCCATGACCAGAGCGGGGATGCTCAACCCCAGCACCAGCTGAAGCGGCTCGATCGCCCGCCAGCGGAACTGGCGGCGCTGATACAGCGCATAGATGCCGAGGCTCATATGGGTCAGCGCAGCCGCGTAGAACACGATCGAGACCGGCAGGAACTGCCAGAACAGGGTGTGGTAGATGACCCCCGCCTCCATGGCCTCGACCGAGATGTTGCCGAGCGCATGGTTGAGGAAATGGCTGACCACGTATGCGAACAGGATGATACCGCAGATGAGTCGCACCTGCCGCATGCCGGTGGCGCGGACGACGGACATCTGGATCGGAGCGGCGGCCATGATTCGATTGTATCAGTTCATGAAAGAGAACGGCCAGCCCAGCGTTCGATTCCCGATGTGGACAGGTTGCGGAGGTACCTGCCCGGGAAGGCGCCTGACACTCCGCTATCGTCCCGGACAAGGGCGCCCCTAGGCGCGCGCCGATCCGGGACGACAGCGCTGTTGCGTCACGATCCCCACATTGACTCCCCCTCCCAGTTTGGGGAAAAGCGCCGGCGTGACGATCGCTGCCGACATCTCTGCGAAGCCCGACGGCGCCGAACGCCGGCTCCTCCTTGTTGCGGTGCTCGTCGTCGCCGCGATGACGTTGCTGCGCATCGTCTACGCCTCCGCGATCGATCTGCGCACGGATGAGGCCTATTACTGGACGTGGTCGCAGGAAGCGGCGCTCAGCTACCTCGATCATCCGCCGGGCATCGCCTGGCTGATCCGTATCGGTACCGCGATCTTCGGCGATACCGCGCTCGGGGTCCGCTTCGGTGGCATCGTCGCGATGCTGGTGACGCAGCTGCTGCTCGCCGACATCGTCCGTCGCCTTACGCATGATGCGCGCGCGGTCGTGCTCGCGGTGCTGATGCCGGAGGCCGCGCTCTATTACGGCTTGCTGATGGCCAAGGTCGCGCCCGATGTCGCGATGATCCCCTTCGCAACGGCCATGGTGTGGTCGCTGGTGCGGCTCGCGCAAGGCGGCGACGGCCGCTGGTGGCTCGCGGCCGGCTTGTTCGCAGGCCTCGCGATGCTGTCGAAATTTACCGCGATCATGTTCGCGCCGGCAGTTGCCGCCTTCCTGCTGGTGCCGGATTGGCGCTGGCGTTGGCTGCGCAGTCCTTACCCCTATCTCGCGGTGCTGGTCGCGACCCTGGTGTTTTCGCCCGTGCTGATCTGGAACGCGCAGCATGACTGGGCCTCGTTCCGATTCCAGGGCGTGCGCGCCACTGCCAATTACGGCATCTCGCTGCGCACGATCGGCGATTACATCGGCCTGCAATTCGGCCTGGTCGGGTTCGTCATGCTGCCGGTGGTGTTGTCGGGATTGGTGATGACGGCGTGGCGCGGCTATCGCAGGCGCGAGCCGGTCGCGATCCTGCTGTCGACTGCGGTACTGGTGCCGTTCCTCTATTTCTTCTTCAAGTCGCTGACACTGCGGGTCGGCGACACCTGGCCGATGTTCATGTGGCCAGTCGGTTTCGCGGCTACTGCCGTGAACCTCGCCATCATGACGAAGGAGGGATGGTCGGCCCGGATGCTCAGATCGTCGCTGTTCTGGGCCAAGACGGCGATCGTCTCGGGCATCGCCTTCGTCGTGATCGTGTTTCTCTATTACGTCGCCGCGCCCTGGAATTTCCTTGGCAAGATCGATCCGATCGGCGCGGAGGCCGGCTATGACCAGGTCGCCGCGCGCGCGCAGGCGGCGCTCGACGAAACGGGTGCGACCTGGATCGCCACCACCGACTACCGTACCTACGCCATGATGCGCTGGCTATTCCGCGGCCGCGTGCCCGTGATCGAGATCAACGAACGCGGCCGCTTCCAGGATTTCGCCGATCCCGGCATGGACAGGATCAGGGGTCACGCCGGCATCTATGTCGGCCGCGAGCCGGATGATCGTTCACCATTGTGGGAGCATATCCCGGCGACGCGCGAGCGGCTCGGCCAAGCCGAGCGCCGCTGGCGCGGCCTCGTGATGGACACCTACGCGATTGAAAAGCTCACCGGCTGGACGCCGGAATTGTCACCGCCAAAGGACTCGCCGTTGTTCCAGTGGAAGGTGCTGGCGGGCGCTTACCCTCCTCTGGAGGGGCCCTCCAGGGAAGGGTAGGCACGGCGCCCGCTCCGACCTATTGCACCAGATCAGCCACCGTCGTCGCCGCCTTCAAGCCGGTGCCGGTGACGACCGCGACCGTGGTCTCGTTCGGCTTGATCGATCCTGCCGCCGCGAGCTTGTCCAGCGCCGCCGCTGCGCTGGCCGAGGTCGGCTCGGCAAACAGGCCCTGATGCGCGAGGCGGCGCAAGGCGGTGACGATCTCCTGCTCCGTGAGCGCGATGGTGCCGCCGCCGCTTTCCCGCAAGGCACCGATGATCTCGCGCAGGCGCAAAGGGTTCTTGATCGCGGTGCCCTCGGCGATGGTCTTGCTCACCTCGCGCGCGACGGGCGTATCGACACCGGCCTGAAAACTCGCATCGATCGGCGAGCAGTTTTGCGGCTGCGCAGCGAACAGGCGCGGCAGCTTCGCTATCTGCCCGGCCTTCAACAGCTCGCGGAAGCCGAAGGCGCAGCCGAGCAGGCTGCTGCCGGCACCGACGGGAACGATGACGTTGTCGGGCGCGCGAAAACCAAGATCTTCCCAGATCTCGTAGGCCAGTGATTTGGTGCCCTCGAGAAAGAACGGCTGCCAATTGTGGCTGGCATAGAAGGTCTGGCTCGACTGGCGGATGGCCTCGGCTTCGGATTCCTCGCGCGGGCCTTCGACGAGCTGCACCGTGGCGCCGTAAGCGCGGACCTGCGCGATCTTGGCCGGCGAGGTCGAGGCGGGCGCAAGGATCTTCACGCCCATGCCGCCGGCCGCACCCAACCCCGCCATCGACGAGCCGCCATTGCCGGAAGAGTCCTCCAGAATGGCCGAGATACCGATCTGGCGCAGGTAGGACAGCATCACCGCAGAGCCGCGATCCTTGAAGCTGCCGGTCGGGTTGAACCATTCGAGCTTGAACAGCGGGCGCAGCTCGCCCCAGCCCTGCTGCACCAGCGGCGTGCAGCCTTCGCCGAGCGTGATCGGGTTCATGATCTCGACCGGCAGCGCCGCCCGGTAGCGCCACAGCGAGCGCGTGCGCGTGTCGACATCGTCGCGCGAGATTCCGGCCCCCGGCGTCACCAGCAGCGGCGTTCGCTCGTCCGAGCACCAGCGCGGCTGGTCGAGCGGGTAGAGCCGTCCGTTGCGGGGGTCGACATAGCTGGCGGCGCGCATGGCAGTCTCCGGGCAAGGGGCGGTGCTTACGGACCTCGCCGTCCGCACGGCCAAACCAATCGCCCCCTTGAAAGCACGAGAACCGACAATATTTCAATCTCTTGAACTGGCCGCGCAGGCCGAGATGGGCCGGTGTATGAGCGCACGCGCTCAAGACGCGCCGCCGCGACGACCGCAATGCGGCACCCAAGCGCCCCTCCACGATTAACTTGTCTGTCGTCGTCGGCCGCTACAATATGTTGGATTGAGTTTGCGCCGCCGGTTCGGCGACGCAAGCGAGCCAGGCCCGTCCGAGCGGCGGGCCGTTGGCTTTTTGGGAGCCTGGACATGAGCCGCGCGAACCGTACCGACCACATCCGCCTGACCTCCCATCCGGAGCCGGGCCGGACCTCCGCCTTCCCGATCCATTGGGGCGCGGCGGATGCCCGCGCCCGCGGGCCCATCATCGGCACGGTGTCGCGCACTGGTGATCGCAACGTGATCGGCAGCCACGGCGGGTCCTACGCAATGTACCGCGCGCTCGCAGTGTCCGCCGGCGCGCTCGATCCGATTCGCAGGCCCGACCTCACCAACACCTTTCCGGCCGCGACCATCGGCCCGTTCGAGCAATGGCGCGATCCCGCCAAGATCGTCGCGCTCGATCCCTGGGGGCACCTCGTCGCGGAAGACTTCCGCCAGGAGATCGCCGAGGGCGCCGACATCCGCCCGAGCATCGCGGTGACGCGGGCGCGGCTCGACCTGCCGGAGATCCGCGAAGCACTCGCCGCAAAGCGGTTGCGCGCCGACGGCGAGGTCGTGCACGCCAATGGCAGCGTGTCCGTGGTGAAGATCGCGATCGATCCGGTCTGGTACCTGCCGGGCCTTGCGGCGCGCTTCGGCACCGGCGAGACCGAGCTGCGGCGCACGCTGTTCGAGCAGACCGCGGGCATGTTTCCCGAGCTGGTGACGCGGCCGGACATGAAGGTGTTCCTGCCGCCGATCGGCGGTACCACGGTCTATCTGTTCGGCGACGTGACGAAACTGCCTGATCATCGCACCAGGATCACCTGCCGCGTGCATGACGAGTGCAACGGCTCCGACGTGTTCGGCTCCGATATCTGCACCTGCCGGCCCTATCTGATCCACGGCATCGAGGAATCCGCGCGCGGCGCACAGGAAGGTGGGCTCGGGCTCGTGGTCTACAACCGCAAGGAAGGCCGCGCGCTCGGCGAGGTCACCAAATTCCTGGTCTACAATGCGCGCAAGCGGCAGGAGGATGGCGATGCCGCCGCCGCCTATTTCGAGCGCACCGAATGCGTCGCCGGCGTCCAGGACGCGCGCTTCCAGCAATTGATGCCGGATACGATCCATTGGCTTGGCCTCAAGCGCATCGACCGCTTCCTGTCGATGAGCGACATGAAATACGACGCGCTGACCTCGCAAGGCATCGACATCGTCGAGCGCGTGCCGATCCCGCTGGAGCTGATTCCCGCCGATGCCCATGTCGAGATCGCCGCGAAGAAGGCAGCCGGCTATTACTCCACCGACATCGCGCCGGAAAAGGACGTGAACGGCGTGGTCGGGCGTTCGCTGGAAAAATATTGATCGCGATGGCGGACGCTTCGGAACGACAAGCCCGCTCGCTGCTCGCCGCAAGCGCGGTGCGCGCGCGGGCGGAGCAGATGCTCGAGATCGGCCTCGCCGGCGCACTCACTCATTTCACGGTTGATCTCGGCCGCATCGACGGCGTCGCGGAGGCCGTACTTGCGGTGACACGCAAGGCCTACCCGGCGCTCGATATCCCCTTCCACGCGCGGTGGCGGCATTTCGTGCTTGGCGGCGTCGACCGCTGGGCGCGGCTTGCCGACGCTGCATCCTGGCCGGACCGCGCGGCGCGGGCGCGCGCGGAGTTCGACCTCGCCATCGTCAGCGTGCTGCTCGATGCCGGTGCAGGTGCGGCGTGGCGATACCGCGATGCGGCGACGGGACAGGCCATCGGCCGCTCGGAAGGGCTTGCGATCGCGAGCCTCGACATGTTCGCGAACGGGCTCTTCTCGCGCGATACGCACATGCCATTCAGGGCCGACGCGGAAGTGCTCGCAAAGCTGCCGCCCGCTGCGCTGAGTACATCTTTTCAGGTGACCGACGCCAATCCGCTGCTCGGCCTCGACGGGCGCACCGATCTGCTGCAGCGTCTAGGCCGGCTGGTCGCTGCGCGGCCGGAGATCTTCGGCGCGAATGACACGCCGCGGCCCGGCGGCTTGTTCGATCACATCGCGGCGCAGGCGGATGGCGATGTCATCGCCGCGCCCGCAATCCTGTCGGCGGTGCTGGACCAGCTCGGACCGATCTGGCCCTCACGGCTCGAGCTCGCAGGGATTCCTCTCGGCGATTGCTGGCGTCATCCGGCGATCAAGGCCGACGATGCGACCGCGGGCCTCGTGCCGCTGCACAAGCTGTCGCAATGGCTGAGCTATTCGCTGATCGAGCCGCTGCAGCGCGCCGGCTTTGCCGTCACCGACATCGACGGCCTGACCGGGCTCGCCGAATACCGCAATGGCGGCCTGTTCGTCGATCACGACGTGCTGCGCCTGCGCGATGCTGCCGATGCCGAGCGCGCACATGCGGTGGATTCACTGCTCGTCGTGGAGTGGCGCGCGCTGACGGTGGCGCTGCTGGATCGTCTTGCCGAACTGGTTCGCGCCAAGCTCGGTCGCACGCCGGAGACCTTGCCGCTAGCGAGCATTTTGGAAGGCGGCAGTTGGGCAGCAGGCCGCGCCATTGCATTTTCGCGTCGTCCCGATGGCTCGCCGCCGCTCAAGGTGATCAGCGACGGCACGGTGTTCTGACCCTCGCCCCTTGTGGGAGAGGGTGGCTTCGCGACAGCGAAGCCGGGTGAGGGGTTCTCTCCGCGAGCCCATCTCTCAGTTCGAGTTCGCGGAGACAACCCCTCATCCGGCGCTTCGCGCCACCTTCTCCCACCAGGGGAGGAGGGAAGAAGAGAGCATCCCATGGAAGGCGTCACGATCGTCGATCATCCACTGGTGCAGCACAAGCTGACGCTGGTGCGGGACAAGTCCATCTCGACCAAATCCTTTCGCGAACTGACGAAGGAGATCGGCATGCTCCTGTGTTACGAGGTGACGCGCGATCTGCCGCTCACCGACACCGTCATCGAGACGCCGCTGGCGACGATGCACTCGGCCAAGCTCGCCGGCAAGAAACTGGTGTTCGTGCCGATGCTGCGCGCCGGCACCACCTTCGTCGAGGGCATGATGGACCTGGTGCCGACCGCACGCGTTGCCCATATCGGGATCTACCGCGAGCCGCAGAGCTTTGCCGCGGTGGAATACTTCTTCAAGTCGCCGTCCGATCTCGGCGAGCGGCTGGCGATCGTGGTGACGCCGGTGGTGGCCACGGCCAACACCGCCGTCGCCGCCATCGACCGGCTGAAGGAACGCGGGGCCAGGGACATCCGCCTCGCCTGCCTGATCGCCGCGCCGGAAGGGCTCGAACGGCTGCGCGGTTTCCACCCGGACGTGCCGATCTGGACCGCGGCGGTGGACGAGGGCCTCGACGAGAACGGCTTCATCCTGCCCGGTCTCGGCGATGCCGGCGACCGCGCCTACGGAACGAGGTAGCATTTCGCGGCACAGCGGCCGCTCGTTCGGCTCCCGCCTCAGGCTCTTGGAACAGCTTGCGGCGCGCGAGGTTCTCCTCATTGCAATGGAGAGCAACAATGACCAATCAGAATGACGACCGCAGGAGTGACAGTGCGCGCCGCAATAGCCCGGTGGGCTGGGCGGTCGGAGCCCTCTTCGTGATTGCGGTAGTCGCGACCGTCTTCCTCTACAATGGACGCGAGTTCGGTCCCCAGACCACGACCCAGGATGCGAACACGGCGCCGAACGTCACCACCGGGTCGAATCCGCCTCAAGCCCCGGCGAAGTGACACGCTGAGGGTGGGTGGTCACACCTTACCGCTGCGGCAGATCCCCTTCAGCGCCTGCCACTCCTTGTCGGTCAGCAGCGGCGGGCCGCTGACGGGACGATCTTCCCTCGTCATGCGGGCGAGGCGATCTTCGGTAAGCGGGTGACTGGCGAGGATATTGGTCAGACCGGAACCGCCCTCCTTGCCGGTGATGCGGAACATCAATTCGGCTGCGGGCTTGGGCGAGCGGCCGAGCTTGTGCATGATCTCGATCGCGAAGGTGTCGGCGTCCGTCTCCGCTTCGCGCGAATAGGAGGCTTCGACCAGGCTGCGCGAGGCGAAGATCACGGCCGAGGACCCGGTGACGTCGCCGAACAACAGGCCGATCAGGAACGAGGTGCCGCCGTTGTAGATCAGGCCGCGCATGTTGTCGTGATGCTTGAGATGGCCGAGCTCGTGGGCGAGGATGCCGGCGAGTTCGTCGGGATTCTCGGCCTTGTCGAGCAGGCCTTTCAGCACGAACACCTTGCCGCCGGGCAGCGCGAAGGCGTTCGGTATAGACGTCGGCAGCACGCCCGCCGTGGTGGTGTCGTCGAGGCCGGCCGCATCGCGCAGCCGGTTGACGAGCTTGATGAAGGCGGCCTTGCCTGCGGGATCTTCGCACACGCTGCGGCCGAAGAGGGTCTTCATCTGCACTTCGGCGGCATCGCCGATGCGCCGCTCGACCGGCTTCGGCACCAGCGGCGCGAGACGATCGGCGGCAAGCGGCACGCCGAACAGCACGACGCAGACGATGGAGACGGCCGCCGCCACCGACCAGCCGACGATCCTGGCGACACCGCCGCGCGTGGTCCGATGCTCGTCCAGGCGCATGCAATGGGCGGTCACGTCGGCGGCGAGAGCCGCGTCGCGGATTTCCAGCCGAGCCAAGGGCGGCGCGGACGTCGCAGCCAAACGCAGGATTCCGGGCGGACTGTCGGCGCGGCGAATGTCGGCATAGGGCCACCGAAGGGGCGTTCCGCCCTCTTCGTAAATCTCGAGCGCATCGCCGAGGGTCAGCGTCACCGGCCGCCTGCGGCTTGAGACGCCGTCGAAGAAGATCGTCGGCTTGACGGACTGCGTTGGAGCGTCGGTCGACAACTCACTCACGGCTCAAAATCCTGCAACATCCAGTCCGTCGGCAAAACCTTCGCCGAGCGCGCCGGCGAGCTGGCCGCTGCCGCGCACATCCGCCGCAGCCGCGATGTCGTGCACCTCGACGGTCTCCAGCACCTTGGCCCAGAGATCGCGCTGGAGATAGACGCGCATGACGATGTTGATGGCAAGGGCGACCGCGAAATACCCGATCACCATCATGACCACCATGGGGATGCTCTTGCCGGCATTGTCACCCGCGAACATCTCCTCCGCTGAAAGGCCGCTCAGCGTGAGCACGAGCATCGTAGCACCGACCATATAGGCACCGAAAGCGCCCGATAGCAGCGTCCACCAGCCGATCACTTTCCAGTACAGGCCGTAGAACGCATCGTGCGGCAATTGCGAGGACAGGCTGACGCCGCCGATGCGGATGCCGTCGAGCCACCAGCGCCATTGGCGCGCCTTGAACTCGGCATACAGGAACGGGGCGAGCGGGAAGATGACGATAGCAACCGGGCTGAGCAGCCACAGCCACCAGCCGCGCTTGAAGAAGGTCCAGCCGTCGCCGTCGAAATCGCCGCGCAGATCGCCGTAATGGGTGTGCTGCATCTTGTAGCGTTCCAGCGCCGCCTCGCGCCAGGGCAGCGCCAGGCCGAGCGTCAGTAGCACGAGCAGGCCCCACAGCACGGCGCGGAGGGAATAGGCCCAGCCCGAGCCGTCCATCCAGAAGCGGACGCCGCGCCAGACCGTGCGCGTCAGGCGGTAGCGCCGCGCGCGAAAGATCGCGAACTGGCCGAAGGCGTAGAAGGCGAGGAACAGCGGCGTCGAGGCAAAGCCCTGCCAGCGCTCGAACTCGATGCCGACCAGGAAATAGGCGAGATAGATCGGCACCAGGATCGCGAGCGCGAACAGGAAGCCGACCAGAAGCTCCTTGGCCCGGCCGGTATATTCGGCGGCATCGCCGTCGATCGCGGTGTGTGTCCACAGGTGACGGCGGATGTCGGTGACGAGCCAGAACCGGTAGAAGCCGAAGGTGACGAGCTCCAGCAAGGCGCCCTTGGTGACCAGCTTGCGAAACTCGGAACGGTTGCCGGAGAAGTCGACCCGCGTCGGCGGCAGGGGCGGGGGTAAAGGTTCGGAGCCAATGGGGGCCCACTGCATGTTGTTCACGGCAACCTCGGGATGCGAATTTGTTCCGGGCAAACTATAGATCAGAGGTTAGTCGGTCCCCAAGATGGGCGGGTTCGATTTAGCGCGATTCCGGTCCGCTTTTGGCATGATTTCGCGACAATCGATGTGCGGAGGATCACGCGGGAGGTTCATGGCCAGTCCTGTAGCCCGGGTGAGCGGGAGCGATACCCGGGAACGCGAGCAAACTCCCGGATGTCGCTTCGCTCATCCGGGCTGCTCATTTCCCTTTCGCAAGGGTTGGATGTGGCAAAACTCTCCCTTGCCCCGGCGCACACAACCGGCTGTAATTGCGCATCAAATACCGTAGCGCAGAATTCAACGACGCGCGGTTCACGTACAGGGAGAGAGTGGTCATGCATGGGACCATCGAAAACGCGTCCAAGCTCGACGCGCTACGCGCACGTGCCAATTCGTTGCCGCTCGAGCAGTTCGATCCGGGCGACCCTGAATTGTTCAGGACCGATACGTTCTGGCCTTATTTCGATCGCCTGCGCCGGGAAGACCCCGTGCACTATTGCAAGGACTCCATGTTCGGCCCGTATTGGTCGGTGACGCGCTACAACGACATCATGGAGATCGAGACCAACCACGCGGTGTTCTCCTCGGCCTCCGCACTCGGCGGCATCACCATCCGCGACATCGATCCGGACCTGCGCCGCGAGAGCTTCATCTCCATGGACCCGCCCCGCCACGCGGCCCAGCGCAAGACCGTGGCACCGATGTTCACGCCGACGCATCTCGACAATCTCGCGATCAACATCCGCGAGCGCTCCGCTGAGTGCCTGGACAACCTGCCGCGCGGCGAGGTGTTCGACTGGGTCGACCGCGTCTCGATCGAACTCACGACGCAGATGCTGGCGGTGCTGTTCGATTTTCCCTGGGAGGACCGCCGCAAGCTGACGCGCTGGTCCGACGTCGCCACCACCATTCCGGGCCCCGACGGCCTCGTCGCGACCGAGGACGAGCGGATGGCCGAGCTGACGGAATGCGCAGCTTACTTCTCCCGGCTCTGGAAGGAGCGCATGGCCCAGCCGCCGAAGAGCGACCTGTTGTCGATGATGGCGCACAGCGCCGCGACGCGCGACATGGACGCCAAGAACTTCCTCGGCAATCTCATCCTTTTGATCGTCGGCGGCAACGACACCACGCGCAACACCATGTCGGGCTCGCTTCTCGCGCTGAGCCAGCATCCGGAACAGTATCGCAAGCTGCGCGAGAACCCCGCTCTGCTCGACAGCTTCGTGCCGGAGGTGATCCGCTGGCAGACCCCGCTGGCGCATATGCGCCGCACCGCGCTGTCCGACTTCGAGTTCCGCGGCAAGCAGATCAGGAAGGGTGACAAGGTCGTGATGTGGTACGTCTCGGGCAACCGCGACGAGGAGGTGATCGAGAAGCCCTACGAGTTCATCATCGACCGCGCCCGCCCGCGCACGCATCTCTCCTTCGGCTTCGGCATTCATCGCTGCGTGGGCCTGCGGCTTGCCGAACTCCAGCTCAAGATTATTTGGGAAGAGATTCTTAGGCGTTTCGACCATATTGACGTGGTCGGCGAGCCCAGGCGGGTCTATTCCAGCTTCGTGAAGGGCCTGGAAGAGCTGCCGGTGAAGATTGCGGCGTGAGTTTGAGCTATAACGGCAGGGACGCTGCGTTCCCTCTCCCGCGTGCGGGAGAGGGGTGGGGAGAGGGTCTCTCCGCAACGGGACAGCCCCCGAGAGGATAAAACCCTCACCCGCGCTTCGCGCGACCTCTCCCGCAAGCGGGAGAGGTGAGACAACAACTGGAGCAACCACGATGAACATCCAAGCGCCGGTTAAAGTGGACAAGGCCGAACGCATGCGCAGGGCCCGCGAGGAGGCCTATGCAACGCCGTTGGCGCAATTCCACCCCGGCGCGCCACGGCTGTTCCAGGACGACACGCTGTGGCCCTGGTTCGAGCGGCTGCGCAAGGAAGAGCCGGTGCACTACTGCACCAACGCGCCGATCGAGCCTTATTGGTCGGTGGTGAAGTACAACGACATCATGCATGTCGACACCAATCACGGCATCTTCTCCTCGGACTCCAAGCTCGGCGGCATCTCGATCCGCGACGTGCCGGAGGGCTACGACTATCCGAGCTTCATCGCGATGGACCAGCCCCGGCATTCGGCGCAGCGCAAGACGGTCTCGCCGATGTTCACGCCCCAGCATCTGGACGAACTGGCCAAGCTGATCCGCCAGCGCTCGCAGACGGTGCTGGACAATCTGCCGCGCAACGAGACCTTCAATTTCGTCGAACGCGTCTCGATCGAGCTGACCACGCAAATGCTGGCGACGCTGTTCGACTTCCCCTGGGAGGAGCGACGCAAGCTGACGCGCTGGTCCGACGTCTCGACCGCGCTGCCCAAGAGCGGCATCGTCGCCTCGGCCGAAGAGCGCCGCCGCGAGATGGACGAGTGCTATGCCTACATGTCGAAGCTCTGGAACGAGCGCGTCAACTCCGCGCCGCGCAACGACCTGCTGTCGCTGATGGCGCACAACGAGGCCACCCGCCATATGGACCCCGACAATCTCATGGGCAACATCATCCTGCTCATCGTCGGCGGCAACGACACCACGCGCAACACCATGACCGGCTCGGTGCTGGCGCTGAACGAGAACCCCGAGCAGTACGACAAGCTTCGCGCCAATCCTGCCATGATCGACTCCATGGTGCCCGAGGTGATCCGCTGGCAGACGCCACTGGCGCATATGCGCCGCACCGCGCTCCAGGACACCGAGATCGGCGGCAAGCCGATCCGCAAGGGCGACCGCGTCGTGATGTGGTACGTCTCCGGCAACCGCGACGAGGAGATGTTCGACAGGCCCAACGAGTTCATCATCGACCGACCGCGCCCGCGGACCCACCTGTCCTTCGGCTTCGGCATCCACCGCTGCGTCGGCATGCGCCTCGCCGAGTTGCAGCTCAAGATCGTTTGGGAGGAGATGCTGAAACGCTTCGACCGTATCGAGGTGGTCGGCGAGCCCAAGCGGATCTATTCGAGCTTCATCAAGGGGTATGAGACGCTGCCGGTGCGGATAGCGGGCTGATTACGCTTCCCCGGCAACTGATCTCTACATCCTCACCCTGAGGAGCCTGCGGAGCAGGCGTCTCGAAGGGCGAGGCCACCGGCCGGGCCTTCATCCTTCGAGACGCACGCAAGAGCGCGCTCCTCAGGATGAGGGCAGGCATCCCAGCTATAAAATTCCGGCATGACAGCTCGCGCCAGATGCGAAGGCACGATGGCGCCCGGCTGTTCTACCACACGCCGTCTAACTCAATTTGATGTCCCACACGCCGTCCTTGCGGCAGGCGGCGACCTCCTCGCGCAGGAGGGCGGTGACGGCGAGCGAAGCCGTCGAGACCGGCCGGTCGATTGGAGAAGCGAAGATGAGCTCGCGCGTCATCGGCCTGGATACGGGCGTGGTCTCCAGCCGTCCGTCCGCGACCTCGCCGTGGACCGAGGACGGCGGCAGCAGCGCGAAGCCGAGGCCCTCCTCAACGAGGCTCGTCAGCACGCGGAAGGAATCCGCCTCGAGCTGGACGTCGAGCTTGATCTTACGTTGGGCGGCCGCGTGCTCGATCAGCGCGCGAAGGCCGTGCGAGTGAGAAGGCAGCACCAAGCGTTGCCGCAGCAGCCAGCCGATATCGACGCTCTTCTTGCGCGCCAGGCCGCAGCCGCGCGGGCCGACCGCGACGATGTTGTCGCGCCCGAGGCTCTGGACGTTGAGGTGCAAATCGGCGGAGCGGCCATAGAGGATGGCGAGGTCCATCTCGCCGCGATGCAGCCATTCGACCAGATGGCCGCTGTAGCTCTCGACGATGCGCAGCGAGATGCCGGGAAACGTCTCGACGCAACGCCGCGCAAAGCGCGCCGACAGCACGCAGCTCACGGTCGGAACCAGGCCGAGCACGACCTGCCCGGACGGCGGCCCCTTGGACGACTGGATGTCGTCGCGGATCTGGTCGATCTGCCGCACGATGCCGGCGGTGCGCGCCAGCAGCAGGCGCCCGGCCTCAGTCAGCACCATGCCGCGGCCGTTGCGCGTGAACAGCTCGGTGCGCAGCTCGTGCTCCAGCAGCTTGATCTGCCGGCTCAGCGCCGGCTGCGCCACGCGCAGCGTGTCGGAGGCCTTGGACAGGCTGCCGAGCTCCGCCACGCAACTGAAGGTCCTGAGCTGCCGGAAATCCATGCTTGCCAATCCTGGAAGGCTACTCCATACGCTATAACAAATGAGCATAGGGGGAGGGCGTTGTTTTCACAACGCCTGGGGATCGGCCGGCGTTATCTTAACTGCCGCTACCAACGGGAAACGCCATGAGTGAAGATCACCACACCGAAGATTACGCCGACATCCGCGACGCCGTCGCCAAGCTGTGCGCGCAGTTCCCCGGCGAATATTGGCGCAAACTCGATCGCGAGATGGCCTATCCCAAGGCGTTCGTGGATGCGCTGACCGAGGCCGGCTATCTCTCGGTGCTGATCCCCGAGGAATATGGCGGCGCGGGCCTGAAGCTCTCGGCCGCCGCGGCGATCCTGGAAGAGATCCAGCGCGCGGGCTGCAACGGCGGCGGCTGCCATGCCCAGATGTACACGATGGGCACGGTGCTCAGGCACGGCAATGCCGAGCAGAAGGCAAAGTACCTGCCGAAGATCGCGAGCGGCGAACTGCGCCTGCAGGCGTTCGGCGTCACCGAGCCGACCAGCGGCACCGACACCTCCTCGCTGAAGACCTTCGCGCGCAAGGACGGCAACGACAGCTACATCGTCAACGGCCAGAAGATCTGGACCAGCCGCGCCGAACATTCCGACCTGATGGTGCTGCTGGCGCGCACCACGCCGAAGGACCAGGTCAAGAAGCGCACCGACGGCCTGTCGGTCTTCATCGTCGACATGCGCGAGGCCAAGAACAACGGCCTCGAGATCCGGCCGATCCGCACCATGATGAACCACGCCACCACCGAAGTGTTCTTCACCGACATGAAGGTGCCGGCGGAGAACCTGATCGGCGAGGAAGGCAAGGGCTTCCGCTACATCCTGTCCGGCATGAATGCCGAGCGCATCCTGATCGCCGCCGAATGTGTCGGCGACGCCAAGTGGTTCATCGCCAAAGCGACGAACTATGCCAAGGAGCGCAGCGTGTTCGGCCGGCCGATCGGCCAGAATCAGGGCATCCAGTTCCCGATCGCCAAGGCCTATGCTTCGATGCGGGCGGCCGAGCTGATGGTGAAGGAAGCCACACGCAAATACGAGGCCGGGCTCGATTGCGGCGCCGAGGCCAACATGGCCAAGATGCTGGCGGCCGACGCGTCCTGGGAAGCGGCAAATGCCTGCATCCAGACCCATGGCGGCTTCGGCTTTGCCGAGGAGTACGACGTCGAGCGCAAGTTCCGCGAGACGCGGCTCTATCAGGTGGCGCCGATCTCGACCAACCTCGTGCTCTCCTTCGTTGCCGAGCACGTGCTCGGCATGCCGCGCTCGTACTGAGGTCGCGGCCATGGGAGCACTTGACGGGATCAGGGTGATCGCGGTCGAGCAGGCGGTCGCGGCGCCGTTCTGCTCGTCGCGGCTGGCGGATGCCGGCGCGGAGGTGATCAAGATCGAACGGCCCGAGGGCGATTTCGCCCGCGGCTACGACGCGGCGGCCAAGGGCCAGAGCAGCTATTTCGTCTGGCTCAACCGCGGCAAGCAATCGGCGGTGGTCGATCTGACCACGAACGAAGGCCGCGCTGAGCTGGAAAAGCTGATCGCCAGTGCCGACGTGCTGATCCAGAACCTCAAGCCCGGCTCGATGGACAAGCTCGGCTTCTCGCGCGAACGGCTCTTGAAGGACTATCCCAAGCTGATCTCGTGCACCATCACCGGTTATGGCGACACGGGTCCCTACGCGCACCGCAAGGCCTATGACCTGCTGATCCAGGCCGAGAGCGGCCTCGCCTCGATCACCGGCAATCCCGACGGCGCCTCGCGGGTCGGCATGTCCATCGTCGACGTTGCGACCGGCGCCACCGCGCATGCGGCGATCCTGGAGGCGCTGATCGGGCGCGGGCGTACCGGCAAGGGTGCCGATATCCGCATCTCCATGTTCGACGTGATGGCGGACTGGTGCACCGTGCCGCTGCTCAACGCGGAAGCCGGCAATCCACCCAAGCGCATGGGCTTGCGCCATCCCTCGATCGCGCCCTATGGCGTGTTCACCTCGAGCGACGGCAAGGACATCCTGATCTCGATCCAGAGCGAGCGCGAATGGAAGACTCTGTGCGCGAATGTGCTCGATCAGCCCGACCTGCCTGCCGATCCCCGCGTCGCCAACATGGTCGAGCGCGTGCGCAACCGCGACTTCACCGACACGACGGTGGCCGATGCCTTCGCCGGGATGACGCGCAACGAGCTCTTGAAGCGGCTGTCGGATGCCGACATCGCCTTTGCCGAGGTCAACACCATGGCCGACCTCACCAACCATCCGCATCTGCGCCGCATCGAGGTCGACACGCCGAACGGCCGCGTCAGCTATCCCGCGCCGGCGCCGATCATCGTCGGCGAGACGCGCTCTTATGGCGCGGTGCCCGCGATCGGCGAAAAACCAAACTCCCGGACATAACAAGAGCGAGGCGTCATGACCGAGAAGCTCGACATCGACCATTTGCGGCAATGGATCGGCCGCAGCACGGAGGCGACCGACATCGTCACCGCGCAGCTCGTGATGGGGCTGCGCGCGACGCTGTTCCAGGAGGTCGGCGAGCCCAGGAAGGGCGACGCCGCGCCGTTCACGGTGCATTGGTGCCTGGCGCAGCCGGTGTTTCCGATGTCGATGCTCGGTCCTGACGGCCATCCGACCCGCGGCGGCTTCCTGCCGCCGGTGCCGCTGCCGCGCCGGATGTGGGCCGGCGGCGAGATCGAGTTCTTGCAGCCGCTTTGCGTCGGGGATGAATCGACGCGGACCTCGCGCATCGCCGATGTGCAGGTGAAGACAGGCTCGACCGGCACGCTCTGTTTCGTCTCGGTCGAGCACAGCATTTCCTCGCCGCGCGGCACCGCCATCCGCGAGAGGCAGGACATCGTCTACCGCGAGATGACGAGCAGTGCTCCTGCGACCGCCAAGGCCCCGCCGCCGCCGCCGAAGGCGCAGCACCGGGAGACCCACGTCTCCGATCCCGTGCTGCTGTTCCGCTACTCCGCGCTGACCTTCAACGGCCACCGCATCCATTACGACCGCGACTACGTCACCAAGGTCGAGGGCTATCCGGGCCTGATCTTCCACGGCCCGCTGCAGGCGGCGCTGATCATCGAGATGGCGGCCAAGCTTCACGGCGGCAAGGCGCCGAAGAAGTTCACCTATCGCGGGCTGCAGCCGCTGTTCGAGGGCAGCGAGTTCTCGGTCAATGCCAACGAGATAGAGGCAGGCATGGAGCTGTGGACCGCGAACGCGGAGGGCCAGCCGACGATGAAGGGCACGGCGGTGTGGTGAGCCACCGTTGTTAGACCCTCACCCTGAGGAGCCGCGCAGCGGCGTCTCGAAGGGCGAGGCCACCCGCCGGGCCTTCATCCTTCGAGACGCGCGAAGACGCGCTCCTCAGGATGAGGAATGAAGAGGGACGGAAACCAATGGCCAAGAACGGCAAGACCGGCAGCAAGTCCGTCACCGTCAAGCAGGCGACGCTCGACCTGCTGCGATCGTTCGGCATCACCAAAGTGTTCGGCAATCCCGGCTCGACCGAGCTGCCGTTCCTCAGCGACTGGCCCGACGACATCGACTACGTGCTGGCGCTGCAGGAGGCCTCCGCGGTCGGCATGGCCGACGGCTATGCGCAGGCAACGCGCAATGCCGGCTTCGTCAATCTGCATTCGGCCGCCGGCGTCGGTAACGCGCTCGGCAACATCTACACCGCGCACCGCAACCAGACACCGCTGGTGATCACCGCGGGCCAGCAGGCGCGCTCGATCCTGCCGCTGCAGGCGTTTCTCTACGCCGAGCGGGCTTCCGAATTTCCGCGGCCCTATGTCAAATACAGCGTCGAGCCGGCGCGGCCCGAGGATGTGCCGGCCGCGATCGCGCGGGCCTACTACACCGCGATGCAGCCGCCCTGTGGTCCCACATTCGTGTCGATCCCGGTCGACGACTGGGCGCATGCGTGTGCGCCGGTCGAGGCGCGCAAGGTGAGTCGCGAGATCGGCCCCGAGCCTGATACGATGAAAGCGCTGGCGGCGGCACTCGGCGCGGCAAAGCACCCGGCCCTCGTGGTCGGCCCCGGCATCGATCGCGCCGGCGCGGTCGAACTGATGGTGCGCGTCGCCGAGAAGGCGAAAGCGAGCGTCTGGGTCAGCCCGTTCTCGGCGCGCTGCTCGTTTCCCGAGCGGCATCCGCAATTCGCGGGCTTCCTGCATGCCTCGCCGGCGCAGCTCTCCGATGCGCTGCGCGCGCACGATCTCGTCGTCGTCATCGGCGCGCCGGTGTTCACATTCCATGTCGAAGGCCACGCCGCGATCTTCGACGGCGGCGCGACCATCTTCCAGATCACCGATGACCCCGACGCGGCCGCGGTCACGCCATCAGGTACCAGCATCATCGCGACGATGAAGCCGGCGCTGAGCCTGCTGCTCGACCTCTTGCCCGAAAGCAAGCGCGCGGCACCGAAGGGCCGCACGTTGCCGCCAGCGCCGCAGGCGGCCGATCCGCTGCCGGTGGAATTCCTTCTGCACGCGCTGTCGCGAGCGATGCCCGAGGGCGCCTCGCTGGTCGAGGAAGTGCCCTCGCACCGGCCGGCGATGCAGAAGTTCATGCCGATGCCGGGCCAGGATAGTTTCTACACGATGTCGAGCGGCGGCCTCGGCTACTCCCTGCCGGCTGCCGTCGGCATGGCGCTCGGCAAGCCGAAGCAGCGCACGGTTTGCCTGATCGGCGACGGCTCGGCGATGTATTCGATCCAGGCGCTCTGGACCGCCGCGCAGCGCAAGCTGCCGCTGACCGTCGTCGTCATCAACAATTCCGGCTACGGCGCGATGCGCTCATTCAGCCAGGTGATGCAGGTGCGCAACGTGCCCGGGCTGGAGCTGCCGGGGATCGATTTCGTACGGCTCGCCGAAGGCGTGGGATGCGATGCGGTGCGGGTGACGAAGGCGGCCGAGCTCGACGAGGCGCTGAGGCGCGGGATGGCGTTCGATGGCACCAGCCTCGTCGAGGTCGTCGTCGATTCGGCGGTGCCGGTGCTGTACGGCCAGAAGCATTGAGGCGCCACGGCACCATTAACTACGACGCCAGGAATCCCCCATCCGCCGCCAGCACGTGGCCGACGACGTAGGACGAGTCATCGGACGCCAGCCACACCACGGCCTCTGCCACCTCCTCCGGACTTCCCATCCGCCGTAGCGGCAGGCCGGCGCTGACGGTTGCGACGTCGCCGACGCCGGCGCGCAGCATCATGTCGGTGACGACGCGGCCGGGGGCGATGGCGTTGATGCGGATGCCGCGCGGCGCGTTCTCCATCGCCGCCGAGCGCGTCAGCGAGATCGCGGCAGCCTTGGAGGCCGAGTAGAGCGAAAAGCCGGGATTTGGATTGCGCACGCCGCTGACGGAGGCGTTGACCACGATGCTGCCGCGCCCCTGTGCCAGCATCGCCGGCAACTGATGACGCAGGCATAGGAACAGCGCGCGGACATTGGTGTCGAACACGCTGTCGTAGATCTCCGTGCCCTGTTCTTCCAGCGGTGCGCGGCGCTCCTGGAAGCCGGCATTGTTGAAGGCGACGTCGAGCCGGCCGCAACGCGTGACGGCTGTGCCGACGAGGCGCGCGACGTCGTCTTCCTTGGTGATGTCGGTCTGAATCGCGATCGCGTTCGCGCCGAGCTCGCGGCACGAGACGGCGGTTGCCTCGATCTCGGCCTCGCGCCGGCCCGCGACCAGGATCGCCTCGGCGCCCTCGGACGCCATGCGTAGCGCGGTGGCGCGGCCGATGCCGCTGCCGCCGCCGGTGACGAGGCAGACCTTGCCGCTCATCCGCTGACCTGCCGGCAAAGTCCCGCTCATCGCCCACTCCAGACACTTGCGCGCGGCGTTGCGCCCATATAGTTGTATGATACAACTATATGCCGGGAGTCAAGATGGCCGAGCTTTCGCTGATCGACGATATTCGCGCCGCCTCGCGCCTGATGGTGCGCGAGCTCGGCTTCATGGACGCGACGGTCGCGGCA
Source organism: Bradyrhizobium sp. FW305-F6 (assembly GCF_058782905.1). Classification (NCBI taxonomy): domain Bacteria; kingdom Pseudomonadati; phylum Pseudomonadota; class Alphaproteobacteria; order Hyphomicrobiales; family Nitrobacteraceae; genus Bradyrhizobium; species Bradyrhizobium sp. FW305-F6. The sequence goes on along the minus strand of NZ_JBYSYD010000005.1, from coordinate 256,179 downwards.
TCGGACTATCCGCCCTCGGCGGTGCACACCATCCTGGAGATCGGCATCCGCGGTCCCATGACGTCGGGCGAGCTCGGTGATTTCCTGCGTCTGGAGAAATCCAGCGTCAGCCGCATGGTGCGCAAGCTGATCGATTGCGGCGAGCTCAGGGAGACGCCGGACGAGGCGGATGCGCGCAGCAAGCTGTTGTCACTGACGGCGAAGGGCCGCCGCACGCTGGAAGCGCTGCATGCCTTCGGCCGGCAGCAGGTGCGCGGCGCGCTGGCGACACTGACGGGAGCCGAACAGCGCAAGGTGCGCGAGGGCATGATGCTTTATGCGCGGGCGCTGCGGCAGAGCCGGGTGGGGGACGAGGTGGAGTCAGCTGCTTGACCACCGCTGTCGTCCCCGCGAAGGCGGGGACCCATTCCGCGTGATCTATCGGCTAGACACCGGTATCAGTACCGAACAACTGCCAATCTTCGCCAAACGTCTCCCTGTGGCTATGGGGTCCCCGCCCCCCGTGCGCAATTGCGCACTAGGCGGGGACGACAGCGAGTGTTTGGCGCAAATGCGCTTCAACCGCCCCGGGATGACCTAGCCGTCACTTCCCGAACTCCTCCCGCATCTTCGCCTGGATCTTGGCCATGCCGCCGATCCAGCGATCATAGTTCTCGGTCTTCTTGCGCATGTAGCCGAGCACTTGCGGGTGCGGCAGGATCAGGAAGGTCTCCTGCTCGAGGCCGGCGAGCACGTCGTTCGCCACCTGCTCGGGCGTCAGGTCGCCGTCGCCGGATTGCGGACCCTTGGGGATCGAGCGCAGCATGTTGGTGTCGACGCCCTGCGGGCAGAGGATCGAGACCTTGATGTTGTGGGCCTTGTGCGAGATCGCGAGACTTTCGGCAAAACCGACCGCGGCGTGCTTGGTGGTGGAATAAGCGGGGCTGCCGACCTGCGACAACAGGCCGGCGGCCGATATGGTGTTCAGGAAATAGCCGCCGCCGCGCGCTCTCATGCGTGGCACGAGATGCCGCGCCGCATAGACATGGGCCATGACGTGGATCGCCCAGCTGCGCTGCCAGGGCTCGTCCGAGGCGCCGCCGGCGTTCTCCGACATCGGATCGAAGCCGCCGCCGATTCCGGCATTGGAGCAGAACAGCGCGATCGGCCCGAACTGCCGCTCGGTTTCCTCGATGACGTGGGCGATGTCCTTTTCCTGGGCGACGTCGCATTTGAAGGCCGCGCCGTCCACCGTGGCGGCGACCGCCCTTGCATTGGCGGCGTCCATGTCCGCGACAACGACCTTGGCTGCGCCCGCATTGTGAAAGGCTTCGCACATAGCCTTGCCGATGCCGTTTGCGCCGCCCGTGACGACCACGACCTTGCCGGTCACCTGCATGCGACGTCTCCTCTCGCCTTATACCGCTTCGCGGAAAACTTATGAGCTCAACACGAGGTCGAGCACCGCGGTATAATGGCATGCCGCCCCGGCCAAGACAAAGCCGTGCCAGATCGCGTTCTGAAAGCGCAGCCGCCGCCACGCGTGGAAGATCACGCCGAAGCTGTAGAGCAGACCGCCCGCCAGGATGAAGCCCAGAACCAGCGCGGGCAAGGCCTTGACGACCTGGCCATAGAGCATCACGCCGCTCCAGCCCATCGCGAGATAGATGCCGACCGAGACGCGGTCGAACCGGCCGGGATAGAACAGCTTCAGGACGATGCCGAGGATGGCCACGCACCAGACGCCGGCGAGCAGCACCAGCGCGAACACGCTGTCCTTCAGCTCGAGGATGAACGGCGTATAGGTCGCCGCGATCAGGAGATAGATCGCGGAATGATCGAAGCGGCGCAAGAGCCATTTGGCCGGCGACACCGGCCAGAGATTATAGGTCGCTGACAACACCAGCATCGACAGCAGGCCGGCGACATAGATCGAGACGCCGACGACGTCGGTGGCCTCGGCATAGATCGCCGTCAGCACCACCAGTACGGTCGCGGCGACGATGCCGGCCAGCACGCCGATCGCATGGATGACGGCGTCCGCGATCATTTCGGCGCGGTCGTAATTCCAGCCGATCACGTCGGCGGCGGCATGGACGGAGGTGGAGGCAAGCTGCTTCAGTTGGAAGACGGTCATTTCAATCCGCACACGCTGAGACGAGGTCCTCTTCGATGGGTCTTCCAGGGTCGGCACGTCGTTCAAACGGTTGATTTGCCGACAATGGCGGTGGAAGTATGAAAGCTTGATTTTCGGCACGCAATTGCCACTTTTGTGAACGGCCGCACATCCCGCCCGCCCGAGATCCGTTAACGTTCAGATGGCATTCAGTTTCCATGACATGGTCGAAGAAGCGCGGCTGTCGGCGCGGGCGCTGATTGACTATGGCGAGCATTTCTTCAATCCGACGGTGCGGCTTGGTGTCACCGGCCTGTCGCGTGCCGGTAAGACCGTGTTCATCACCGCCCTGGTCCATGGGCTGACGCGCGGTGGCCGGTTTCCGGTGTTCGAGGCCTATGCCTCGGGCCGGATCGCGCGAGCGCACCTCGCGCCGCAGCCCGATGACGCCGTGCCGCGCTTTGCCTATGAGACCCATCTGCGCGTGCTGACCGGGGAGCGGCGCTGGCCGAACTCGACGGTGGACATCAGCGAGCTCAGGCTCGTCATCGAGTACCAGCGCCCGAACGGCGCCGACCGCACGCTGACGCTCGACATCGTCGACTATCCCGGCGAATGGCTGCTCGACCTGCCGCTCCTCAACAAGAGCTACGAGCAATGGTCGGCGGAGAGCATCGCGCTGTCGCGCGAGGCGCCGCGCGCGCATCTCGCCGCCGACTGGCATGCGCATCTCGCAACGCTCGAGCCCGAAGCGCGCGAGGACGAGCAGGCGACGCTGACGGCCGCGAGGCTGTTCACGAATTATCTGCGCGCCTGCCGCGATGAACGGTTTGCGATGAGCCTGTTGCCGCCCGGCCGCTTCCTGATGCCTGGCAATCTCGCCGATACGCCGGCGCTGACCTTCGCTCCGCTCGACGTGCCTCCTGGGCGGCAGGCGCCAGATGGATCGCTGTGGGCGATGATGGTGCGCCGCTTCGAGGCCTACAAGGACGTCGTGGTGCGGCCGTTCTTCCGCGATCATTTCGCGCGGCTCGATCGCCAGATCGTGCTGGCCGATGCGCTGTCGGCGTTCAACGCCGGCCCCGAGGCGCTGCACGATCTCGAAGCCGCGCTGGCCGGCATCCTGGATTGCTTCAACATCGGCCGCAGCACGCTGCTGTCCAACCTGTTCCGCCCGCGCATCGACCGCATCCTGTTTGCGGCGACCAAGGCGGACCATCTGCATCATTCCAGCCACGACAGGCTCGAGGCCGTGCTGCGCCGCGCCGTCTCTGGCGCCGTTGCGCGCGCGGAGAATACCGGCGCTGTGATCGACGTCGTCGCGCTCGCCGCCGTACGCGCCACCCGCGAGGCGCAGGTGGCGCATGGCCGTGACAAGCTGCCGTCGATCCTGGGAACGCCGGCTGCGGGCGAAAGCGCGGGCGGCGAGTTCTTCGACGGCAACACGGAAGTGGCGACCTTTCCGGGTGACCTGCCGCTCGATCCCGAGCCGCTGTTCAACGGCACGGACGCGTTCCGCGGGCTCTCGACGCAAGCCGCCGGGAACAGCGATTTCCGCTTCCTGCGCTTCCGTCCGCCCAAGCTCGATCGTGAGGGAACGGACGAGCCGACGCTGCCACACATCCGCCTCGACCGTGCCTTGCAATTCCTGATCGGAGACAAGCTCGCATGAACGACCGATCGAAGCCACGGCGGCCGGCAACGTTCCGGCTCGACGATCCCGGCGTCGTCGTCACCGAGGCGGACGAGACGACACGGCTCGGCCGCGCCACCATCCAGATCACGCCGGAGCCGGATCCGGCGCTGCTGCCGGTGCCGATCGAAGCTGTCCGGCCGGCACGGCGGGGTTTTCCCTGGGGCACGCTGTTCTGGTCCGGGCTCGCCGGCCTGACGCTGCTGGGCACCGGCCTCGGCGTCGTCCATCTCGTCGAGGATTTGTTCGCGCGTAACGAAACTCTGGGCTTCGTCGGACTTGCCTTCGCTGTCGTCACCGCGGTGGCGCTCGCGGTGGTGATCGGACGCGAGGCGTTCGGGCTCGCGCGTCTAGCCACGATCGAGAAGCTGCATGCGCGCGCGGCAGCCGTGCTCGCCAGCGACGACCGCAAGGAAAGCCGCGTCATCGTGCAGGACCTGCTCAAGATCGCGCACCAGAACCCGCAGCTGGCGCGCGCCCGCGCCTCGCTGGAGAGCCACACCGATGAGATCATCGACGGCGCCGACATGATCCGGCTCGCCGAGCGCGAACTGATGTCCCCGCTGGATGCCGAGGCGCGGCGGCTGGTGTCGTCAGCTGCGCAAAAGGTCTCGATCGTCACGGCGGTGAGCCCGCGCGCGGCGATCGATGTGCTGTTCGTGTTTGTCGCCGCGCTGCGGCTGATCCGGCAGCTCGCTTTTCTCTATGGCGGTCGGCCCGGCGCGTTCGGCATGATCCGCCTGCTACGTCATGTCATCGCCCATCTCGCCATCACCGGCGGCATGGCCGCGAGCGACAGCCTGGTGCAGCAGATGCTCGGCCACGGCATCGCGGCGAAGCTGTCGCAGCGGCTCGGCGAAGGCGTGCTCAACGGATTGCTGACGGCGCGGCTGGGCCTCGCCGCGATCGACGTCACGAGGCCATTGCCGTTCGCCGCGCTGCCACCGCCGAAGCTGTCGGATCTGGCGACGGATCTGCTGCGGAAGAAGGACGGGGACGAGTAGCGGGTTTTGCGTGGCCTCCCCGCAGGCGGCAGGGCAATCGCACATGGGAGTGATCTCACCTGTGGCCATCCTTCGAGACGCCCGCCGTTGGCGGGCCCTCAGGATGAGGACCGCATGCGTTTCGCTGGTTTCAACGGGTGTCGGTGCTGCTGAGCCTCACCCTGAGGGACCGCGAAGCGGTCGTCTCGAAGGGCGAGGCGCGCGCTCAGGTCTTTCAAAAACCCGTATGCGATAGCCCTGCCGCAGGCGGGGGCCTGGAGAGGGAGGGCAAGACCGCCTCACTGCTTCAGGTCATTCACCCGCTTCACCCAGGCGCGGACGTCCTTGAGCACGGCGGGCAGCACCGCCTTGACCTCCGCCACGGTCATGCCCGCCTTGATGCGGGGGTCGTAGAGCAGGTTGAGAATGTATTGGTCGTAGACGTCGAAATAGCCCATCGAGACGTTGTCGTTGAACATCGTCCACGGCACGCTCGCGGTGTCGTTGATCGGCCCGAGCGCTTGCAGCAGCTCCTCATAGGCGCAGTCGAGGAAGGTGAAATCGCCGTTGTCGACGGTGAGGATGACGTCGGAATGCTCGATCTCGAAATTGTCGTTCTTGCGGAAGCCAGACAGGCATTGCGGATCGAGCGAGGAGCGGATCTCGCGCGCCTTCTCGGCGCCGTAGAAGCTTGTGAGGGTGCGGAAGAGGTCGCGGTCGCGCACCAGCTTCACCCGCACATTCGCCGCTTCATTGGTCTCGATCATGGCGATGTCGAGATGCTGCACGCGCCTGCCGATGTCGGCCACGACCTTCGAAAGCTGCGCCTTGCGATCGGCTCGGTCGCTCTCGGCGTAGACGCGCACCGGCCCGTCGAACTTGCGGATGCGGTCGACCCGGCCGGCGAGGTGATATTCGGCGCCGAACGCGGTCTTTAGGAAGCCTTCGACGATCTCGCCGTCGGTAAAGCTCTTCTTCTCCGCGCGCTGACGCGAGGTGATCGCAGGCAGTTCGCCCGCCCCGGCCGCGATAGCGGTGTCAGCCGCGCAGGCGAATGCCGTGTACGCCAGCAGTGCGACGCGAAGAACAGCCGAAGATTGATTCAATGCGCTCATCGTCGCGCGACGCTGCCGCATTCGCCTCTCGCGCACAAGACCGCAGATTCACGCGGCCTGCGAGGGTCCTGCGCCTTCACGCGCGGTGCCGTAGGGTGGGTAAAGGCGCGAAAGCGCCGTGCCCACGATCTCTCGACGACAGCCGACAATTCGTGGGCACGCTTCGCTTTGCCCACCCTACAAGAGTTCGCCGGGTCAGTTGTTCAGCACAACAACCGTGGTGCCGACGCCGACGCGGCCGTAGAGGTCGGTGACGTCGTCATTCGTCATGCGGAAGCAGCCCGAGGACACCGCCTGGCCGATCGTCTCCGGCTCGTTGGAGCCGTGGATCCGGTACAACGTCGAGCCCAGATACATCGCACGTGCGCCGAGCGGATTGTCGACGCCGCCCTTCATGTGGCGCGGCAGGTCGGGCCGGCGCGCCAGCATCTGCGATGGCGGGGTCCAGTCCGGCCATTCTTTCTTGGCGGTGATCCTGTGCACCCCGCCCCAGCGGAAGCCGTCGCGGCCGACGCCGATGCCGTAGCGCAGCGCCTGGCCGTTCGGGAGCACCAGATACAGCCGGCGCTCGCCGGTGTTCACCACGATCGTGCCGGGGGCGTAGTTGCCGTTGTACATGACGGTGGTGCGGGGAACGGGATTGGCGCCGGACCGGAAGAAGTTCGGGCCGCCGCCCATGACGTCGCGGCTGTCGAACTCTTCGGCGAAGGCGCCGCCCGCCATGGCCGACAGCAGTGCGATGGTGGCAATCGGCGCGGCAAAAAACCGGATCATTGGTCTCCCCAGCAAGAAATCGATTCAATGAACGTCACAGGCCATATTTGGGGGGATTCCGCAAGCCACGGCGCCGTGAGGCGGGTCATCTCAACCGATTGGCGTTACCAATTCGGCAACCACGATTGGCCGCGGACCATTAGCCAAACCGGCACATGCCCGCGCGGGGCAGGGCGGCGATGGCGGCTATTGCTTTGACGGGACGCGCGAACAATGATTGATCGGACGGATCACCCTCAAAAGACCGATTGCGGAGCAAAAAGAATGAACGGCGCGGAAAGCCTGGTGCGGACGATGGTCAAGGGTGGGGTGGACGTCTGCTTCACAATCCGGGCACCTCCGAGATGCATTTTGTCGCGGCACTCGACCGCGTCCCCGGCATGCGCTGCGTGCTCGGCCTGTTCGAAGGCGTGGTGACGGGCGCCGCCGACGGCTATTTCCGCATGAAGGGAACGCCGGCTTCGACCCTGCTGCATCTCGGCCCCGGCCTCGCCAACGGCCTGGCCAATCTGCACAATGCCAAGAAGGCCAATTCCGGCATCGTCAACATCGTCGGCCAGCACGCGGTCTACCACATCGGCTACAACGCGCCGCTGACCTCCGACATCGAGGGGCTGGCCCGGCCGATGTCGTCCTGGGTCCGCACCTCGCCGGACGCCAAATCGGTCGCCGCGGACGGCGCCGCCGCCATTGCCGCCGCGAAGAGCGCGCCGCCGCAGATCGCAACCCTGATCCTGCCCGCCGACACCGCCTGGAACGAGGCCGACGCCATTGCCGAGGTTCCGGCCGAGCAGCAGCGCGCCAGCTATTCGCCGCAGGCGGTCGAGCAGGCCGCGAAGATCCTGCATGGCGACGGCGAGGGCACGCTGCTCCTGATGACCGGCAGCGCGCTGAGCGAGCAGGGCCTGGCGCTGGCCGAGCGCATCGCCGGCAAGACCGGCTGCACCGTGATGGGCCCGACTTTCCGCCCGAAGATGGCGCGTGGCCGCGGCCGCTTCTCGATCGACCGCATCCATTACGTCATCGACCAGGCGCTGCCGATGCTGGCCAAGTTCCGCCACATCGTGCTGGTCGAGTCCGACGATCCGGTCGCGTTCTTCGCCTACCCGAACAAGCCGAGCGTGCTGCGGCCCGAAGGCTGCGACGTGCATCGCATGACCTCCTGGGGCGAGAACTCGGTCGCGGCGCTCGAGGCGCTTGCCGGCGCGGTCAAGGCCAGCGCCAACGACGTCAAGCCGCAGGCCTTGGCCGAGCTGCTCAAGCCGACCGGCGCGCTGACCCACGCCTCGATCGCGCAGGCGATTGCGTATGCGATCCCCGAGAATGCGATCCTGGTCGACGAATCCCTCACCACCGGCCGCGCCTTCTTCCCGCCAACGGCCGCCGCCGCGCCACACGACTGGCTGCAAAACATGGGCGGCTCGATCGGCTTCTCGACGCCGCTGTCGATTGGCGCTGCCATCGCCTGCCCGGACCGCAAGGTCATCACCATGGTCGGTGACGGCAGCGCGATGTACACGATCCAGTCGCTGTGGACGCAGGCGCGCGAGAACCTCGACATCGTCACCATCGTTTTCGCCAACCGCATCTACCAGATCCTGCGCGGCGAGTTCGACAATGTCGGCGCCGGCGAGCCCGGCCAGCGTGCCAACGACATGCTCCGGCTCGACCGCCCGACGCTGGATTTCGTGGCCCTCGCCAAAGGCATGGGCGTGCCCGGCCGCGCCGTCACCAACGCCGACGAGTTCAACAAGGCGCTGGCCGAAGCCGTTGCAGAGCCGGGCCCGCGCCTGATCGAAGTCCAGATGTAGGACGCCAGCAGCCAGAGCGCCGCGAGTTCGGAGGCACCATGCAGACCGAGCTGAACAAGGTGATCGCGGCTGTCAGGGACTTCTACGCCCAAGAGACTTTCCTGTTCGAGAAGGACGTCGGCGAGCGGGCGGTCACGCACCGTTTCGCCGTGCACCTGGAGAAGCATTTTCCAGGCTGGTCGACCGACTGCAATTACGACCGGCTCGGCGAACGCACGCTGCACCTGCCGCACGGCACCATCATCTCGACCGACGACCATCTCGGCAAATCCATCTATCCCGATGTCGTCGTGCATCAGCGCGAGATCCCGAACAACCTGCTCGCGGTCGAGATCCGCAAGGCCAGCAATCACACGCCGCTGGAGCACGACCAGCACAAGCTGAGGGCGCTCACCGACGTGCATGTCTGGTTTCCGTTCTGGATTGGCTTGCTGCTGGTGCTGGACCGACATTCGGTCACGATGTCGGAAGTCTATGTCAGCGCGGCCCTCGACGAGGCGCAGTCGCGCTGGTTCGCAAGCCGGCTGCGGGAGAGCGGCTTAGCGGCCTCTTAGACCCTTGCCTGCGTCGCTGTCTTCCCAATCCCGAACTCAGTGATCCTTCGGTCCGCGCAGGCCCTTAGGCGCATCTTCTCGTCATCGCGCATCAGACAGAAGTAATCCTCTTTCGACCGGCGCGCATTTGCAAAGTGGTTCCATTGCCGAGAGGGCGGCCGCATAGCATTTATTCAATGGTCTACCGCGGCAAGTTCCTGGGCGACGTGCAGCCAAACGGACGTGCGGGCTTGTCGAACTCAATGAGGATTCCTGCTGTGCGCTTCGTTCGATCTCTTGCCTTGCTGGCCGCATCCGTCCTGACCGCATCGGTACTCGTGAATGCGAGTGCTGCGAGCGCCAGCGCCTGGCCCAGCCGCACCATCAAATTGATCGTGCCGTTTCCTCCCGGGGGCGCCGCCGATACCGTCGCACGCATTTACGCGGACAAGCTGAGCGAGGCGCTCAAGCAGCCCGTCGTGATCGAGAACAAGGCAGGCGCCGGCACTGCGATTGCGGCCGAAGCCGCCGCCACTGCGGAGCCCGATGGCTACACCCTGTCCCTCGCTCCCGCCGGCCAGCTCACCATCCTGCCGCACATCAACAAGGAGATCAGGTACGATCCCTTCAAGAGCTTCGTTCCGGTGTCGAACCTGGCTACGGTTCCCTACGTGCTGGCGGTCAGCCCGGACACGCCGATCTCGAACGCCAAGGATCTCGTCGCCGCCGCGAGCAAGGATCCCGGCAAATTCACCTACTCGTCCTGCGGTCCTGGCACCCTCTGCCATCTGAGCGGCGAACTCTTCCAGCGCCAAACCGGCACGAAGCTTCTGCATGTGCCGTTCAAGGGTAGTGCCCCGGCGGTCAACGCACTGCTGGGCAACGTCGTTAACCTGTCGTTCGACACGCTGACCGTGCTCGCGCCACAGATCCGTGACGGCAAGGTCAAGGGCCTGCTCGTCACCAGCCGCGAGCGTTCGTCACAGCTGCCCGACGTCCCCACCGCAGCCGAAGCCGGCGTGTCGGACTTCGTCGTCGATTCCTGGTTCGGCCTGGTCGCGCCGGCAGGTACCCCGGCCGAGATCATCCAGCGCCTGAATGCGGAAGTCGTACGCATCGGAGCTCAAGCCGATGTTCGAGCCCGCCTGGAGACTCAGGGACTGCTCGTCACCACGTCGACGCCCGAGGGATTCACGGACATCATCAAGGCCGATTACGCCCGTTGGGGCAAGGTGATCAAGGATTCCGGCGTCGAGGTTTTCTAAAGCACGACTCATAAAGGCGCGCCACCTGGGACGCCAACCTTCACCGTCGGGAGAGTGAGTGCCGCGGGGTCGCTCGCAGCAGCGAGCGGTCCCTTCCGCCGAAGATGGCGCGGGGCCGTCGAGCTGCCTCGCTCAGAACTTGAAGCTGCTCTGGATGAAGGTGCCGTAGCGGTCGACCTGATAGGTCTGCGCCTGCCCCGGTGCTCCGCTCGCAGGCTCGGTGAAGTCGTTGATTCCTGTGTGCCAGTACCGGGCGCCAATACCCACGCTCGCGTTGGGCGTGACGGCATAGGACATCACTGTCTCGAGCTGGAAGCCATGGCCGTAGCCGCGAGACGGCTCGGTGCCGAAGGTGAAGTAGTGCGTGTCGAAAGCCCTCACGTCGGAATACGTGTAGGCGGCATCGACGGTGAGCTTGAGCGCCGGCGTAAACCAGAGATCGGCCACCGCGCCGGCGCGGACCGCGTGTAGGATGTCGCGCTCGGTGATGACCTTGACGCTGCCGGCGAGGACGCCGGCGCCTTCGCAGATCTGGCCGCCGGGCACCGTCTGCCGGCATCCCCATGCATCGGCCAGCTCGCCGCGGTAATGATAGCCGACGAAGCCGCCCAGGCGAAGGCGCGGCTCCGCATTGACGGGACGTGACTCGTAGAAGGAATAGCCGACATCGAGGTTGGCGTAGCCCAGGAAGCCGCGGGTCTGGCTCTCCGTCTTCGTGTACGGCCCGTTGAAGAAGGGCGGAAAATCCTCGTCGTTCATGGTGCCGCCGGTGATGCCGCCAAATCCTCCGTAGCCCTTGACGAAGAACTTCATCGGGCTGTCGAGCCGGAAGAAAACCTCTCCCGAATGCGTGCTCATGTTGTGATAGTCGAGCCGCGAGATGACCGGAGAGTATCGCGATCCGGTGCTGTGCAAGTCGTAGGCGGTGCGGCCGATGCTGTACCAGTACCGTGCGCCGACCTCGACCTGCCAAAGATTGAGCGGCTCGGGAGTCCTGACGGCCTTGATCGGCAGGTCGGCGGCGATTGCCGGTGCGGCGAGCATGAAGCAGCTGAATGCGATGAATGCGGCCTTGTGCACGATGTCCCCAACCAGCCTGTCCTGAAATGCGAATCGGAATGAGTACTTCGAGTCGAATTGTCGGGACTTGCTGCAGACGAGCAATCCGCATCTTCGCCCGCGCGGCGGATTTGCGGCCAGTTGTGGCAACTTGGCACCACACGCGAGAGTTCGGGGACGATGCAGCTGCAAGGCGCATGAATAAAATGCGGAGCCCCGGCGTTGATCCGCCGAGGCTAGACGTGCGCTGTCGCGCACGCCGCACTGTCTTCAGCCGCGCTCCCGTCAGTAATAGTAGGGCTGCGAATAGGCGTAGCGCGGGTTGATGCCGCAATAGGCCGACGTGCCGGAAGCCGTGGCGGCACATTGCTGATAGGTGGCGAACTGGCAGTTGCCGGGATAGCCCCAGCTGCGGCCTTGCAGGCAGAACCTGTCGTTCGCGGCCTGGGCCGGCGCCGCCGACAAGGACGCGGCGATCAGGGTTGCGAACGATGCAAGCGTGAGGATGGTGCGACGCATTTCAATCTCCTTCGATGGGGTCGAACCGCCGTGCCCAGGCGTTCCGGGCGACGGATGCACGGTCATGCCTGTTGGTGTCGGCATGGCGCGGTGCGTTCGAGGTGAGGCACATCATGACGCAGGCCCTGGTTTGCAATGTGATCCCCACCACAGTTCCGGCGTGGGATCGGACCTATCGTAGACGGACTTGCACGCGTCGATGCCGGAGGCCTAGGTTGGCCCATTCGGATCAAGCATTTTTTGGAGGTTCTGATGCAGAAATCATATTTGCTGGCCGCGGCGGCAGCGCTCGTGTTCGTGATGCAAACGCCGCTTGCCCTGGCGCAGGGAGCGCCGGCCGCCGGCGGAACCGCGGCGCCTGCCGCGACAACCACTGCGCCGGCTGCGACAGCGACCGCGCCAAGCGCCACCACCGACAGTTCCACGACCGACGCCAAGAAGGGCGCCGCGAAGAAGCCGGCCAAGAAGAAGATGACCCGGCAGCAGGAGATCGATCATTCGGTCGACACCGGAACCGTGCCTTCGCGCTACCGCAGCTCGGTCCCCAAGCAGTACCAGCAATACATCCCGTTCGATAAGCAATAAGGGCTGCATGGTGGGGCGGCGGTCGCACCGGCTGCGGCGCCGTTGCCCATTGAAGGATGGCCCTGGCCATGGGATCAAGCCACATACATTGTGGCGATCCGAAGCGTTATTGAGCGAGGCGAATGTCGCTTCGCTCCAAAGGCCAAAGTCCGGGGGAAGGAATGAGCGAGGACGGGAAGGATGCTGGTCTGGTGGCCATGATCACCAGCATCCTGGGCGGCAACAAGCGCGCAGACACCCCGCCGCCGCTCACTGAAGCGCCCCCGACGGCCCCGGCGAACGAGCCCGAGACGGTCGAGGCGCCCGCCGGCGACGCTGCGCCGGCTGAGCCCGAGATCAAGTCCGAGCCTCCACCCGTTACCGCGCCGGCCGAAACGAAGACGGTCGAGCCGCCGGCAAAGATCGCCACAACGCCGGATGGCCGTAAATTGCTTCCCGCCGAGGCCATCGCCGACCTCGTGCTCGGCGAGTTGCGCAAGATGGACGGTTTTCCGGCCTCCGGCGTCTCGGTCACGGTCTATGGCTACCGGAACTGGAACGCCATGCTGACCTTCGCGCCGTTCTCGACCAGTTTCCAGAACGCGACCCGGTTCCGCCAGGCCTTGCCGGATCTCGTCTTCAAGCTCCGTCGTTTCGTCGAACTTGAGATATAGTTCGATATTTCGCGGCGCCTGGCGCCGCCATCGAAACAGCTCGACAGGATCTTCAATTGAGCGTCGCCTTCACCAAGGAAGAGAGCGCCGAAACCGCGTCCGAGACGCTGTTGCCGGATCGCCCCATCTCGCCGCATCCCAACCTCGTGACGGAAGCCGGCCTTCATGCGTTGCAGGCGCAGCTCGCCGAGGCGCGCAAGGCCTATGAAGCCGCGCAGGCAATCGAGGACGTCAACGAGAAGCGCCGGCAGTCGGCCGTGCCCCTGCGCGATTCGCGCTATCTCACCGAACGCTTGCGCACGGCGCAGGTGATGCCCGACCCTGTCGCGACCGACACCGTCGCCTTCGGCAGCACCGTGACCTTCAGCCGCGCTGACGGCCGGGTGCAGACCTACCGCATCGTCGGCGAGGACGAAGCCGATCCCAAGGCAGGGACGATCTCGTACGTCTCGCCGGTGGCGCGTTCGCTGATGGGAAAGGCGGTCGGAGACGTCATCGGTTCGGGCGCGCAGGAGATCGAGATCCTGTCGATTGTGTAGGCGTGGTCAGGCCGATCGCGATGATGGCTATCGACAGGAGCGATGCCGTTCGCCTAAAGCATGCGCCACGGGTTTCCTCGATATCGATGGTCTGCGCCTTGTCCGCGAAACAAAGCTCGGTTGAATGAGACGGTTTCTGTCCGGCGCATTGCCATTCTACGCGCTGGCCGGACTGGCCATGTGCATGTACCTCGTCCTGTACAGGACGAACCTGTTCGACCTGAACGCAATCGTCCAGGGCGCGAGCGGCTCGTGGTGGTTTCCCGCCTTCATGTTCGTCTGCGTGCTCATGGAATCGGTCTTCCCCTATTTCGGCTATTTTCCCGGCACGGCGCTCATCCTGATGTCCGTGGCGCTCAATCCGCAGTCCGCCGACGTCTCGGTGTTTGTCGTGGCGTGGCTCGCCATCATCCTGGGCGCCGTCGTGAGTTACGGACAGGCGCGCTTTTTCAGGCCGCTCTTGCAGCGGGTCGCCTCGAAAGCGGCACTGCGCCGCTGCGAGTCGCTCCTCCACGCCTATGGTCGCTACGCGCGGATTGCCTTGTTCGTTCATCCCAACGCATGTGCGATGTATTTCACCGCACTCGGACTTCTCGGCGGCAAGCTGTGGCGCGAGCTCGCTTATCTCTGCGTGGGTGCAACGGCTGCCGTGGGCGTTCTGTTTGTCATCGTGACCCGGATCGTGTCGGCGGTCGGCCCCACCGACAACGGCGAGTTGCAGGTGCTGCTCGCGGCCGCGCTGGCCGCGATCGGGACCCTGGTCGGTCTCTACGCGGCGTGGCGGCCGGAGCGGGCGGCGTGAAGCCTGCTCCGTCATTGCGCCCTGTGCGCTACACCTCCGGTAGCGCGACGCCCGTCAGCTTGCTCAATCTGGCAATGAGCGCGTCCTGAAATGTCGGATCGGTTGCCTCGCTCGCCGGCTGCTCCTGCCGGAGATGATGCCAGTAGCGCCCGCTGACCATGGCGGCGGGATCATCGCTCACCGCCAGCCAGGTTTGCGTCCGTTGCCCGGTGTCGATATCGACCGGCGCGCCCGCGCCGCCCATCCTCGTGCGTACCCAGCCGGGATCGACGGCGTTGCAGAGAACGTTTGGCCAGCGTCGTGCCAGCGCAAAGGCGAGCGCGACGACATGCAGCTTGCTCTCGGCATAGGCCTTGGAAGCATTCCAGGCCCGCTTCGTCCAATCGAGATCGTCGAGCGAGCCTTCTCCTCCGCGGTGCAATCCGCTGCTGAGATACACCAGCCGGCCGGGCCGCGCGATCAGGGCCGTCAGCATGTACGGCGCAAGCGTGTTGATGGCGAGCGTCTCGGCATGGCCTTCCGGCGTCGCGCCGCGGCTCGGCCGCGTGTAGACGCCGGCATTGTGGATGACCGCGTCCATGCGCCCGATCGCATTGACCTGGTCCGCGATGCTTCTCGTCTCCGCGGCACTGCTGAGGTCGCCAACCACCAATCCCTGGGCACGCGAGGTGAGCCCGCCGAGCGATGCGGCACGATCGGCCGAACGCGCATGCAGCACCACGCCGTGGCCTTGATCGAGCAGCGATTGCGCTGCCGCGCGGCCGAGGCCGTCCGTGCTGCCGGTGATGAAGATGGTCGCCATGCGTTGCTCCTCCGGATGTTCAAGACGGACTCTCACGATCTGGCCACTTGATTACCTCCAATGGATAACCGGTTGCCAGAGCTTGGATCCTTCGCCCTCCCATCAGCGACGCACGCCGGCGCGGGGCGTTCCTGAGGCAATTGAATCCCAAGGGCTTTCCCAAAGGGCCATGCCGACGCTGCAACTGGCGCGCAACTTGCTCATGCGCGTATGACGATCGACTCGAATTGTCATACTAAGATATGATCATCTGACGGGATCGTCATACGGCGTGCAAGGGCTCATCAAGCGCCGTGACCGACGATGGGGGGTAAATTGCGTAGAAGTTCATGGCGCCTGGCGCTGGCAGGCATGACATTGTCCGGGTTTGCAGCCGGCGAATCCGTCAACGCGCAAACCGGCCCGGCCTCGACCGTGTCAGCCGCGTTGCCGCCGGTCACGGTGATTGCGCCGGAGCCGACGCCAAAGCGTGCGCGGCAATCCAGGCCGTCGCAAGCCCGGACTGCCGCGCCCGGCGCGCAGCGCACGCGCCCCGCGCAGCCGGCATCCTCTCCGGGGCTTTGGAATGCGAACGGCGCGACCGTCGGCCGCGGCGACGTGTCGAGTTCGGTCACCGCCCTGCCGGCGGGCGTGACGGTGGTCGACGCGCCGGCGATCAGCCGGCTCGCGGTGTCGACCTACGGCGATCTGTTCCGCTCGCTGCCCGGCTTCAACGTCGCAAATTACGGGCAGGGGGCCGTCGGCTACGGCTTGTCGCTGCGCGGCTACACCGACGCCGAGCACGGGCGCGACATCGCCTACTCAATCGACGGCGTGCCGCTCAACGAAGTCTCCTCGCTGCACACGCCGAACTATGCCGACCTGAACGTCCTGTTGCCGGAGACCGTCAAGAGCATCGAGATCGTGCGCGGGCCGTTCTCGGTCGAATACGGCGATTCCAACATGGGCGGCTCGGTCAACATCACGACCAAGCAGGCCGAGCCGTTCGCCAGCATCGGGGTGTCAGGCGGCACGCAAGGGACCGGCCGTGGCGTTGCGACCTACAGCACCACGCAGGGCGCGTGGTTGCCCTATCTCGCGCTCGAGGGCTATCACACCGACGGCTACCGCGATAACAGCTTCGTCAACCGCTACAACTCGTTCAACAAGGTCACGACGACGCTGCCGGACGGCGCCACCATCTCGTTCCGCGCGCAGGCTTACGGCACCGAATATGGCGCGCCCGGCTATGCCAGTCGCGATGCCATCGCCGCCGGCACGATCTCCGAGCGTTCGGCGACCAACCGGACCGACGGTGGCAACAAGCAGCTCGAAAACTTCGTCACCAACTACGCCTCCGGCGCACAGGACCAGGAACTGAAGGGCACGCTGTTCGTCAGCCATCAGTTCTCCAACCGCTTTGCCGACTTCGGGGGCGGCCAGCGCGTGCAGCACGACGACCGCACCATGGTGGGCGGCCGGCTCAGCAAGGTCTGGACCGGCGCCATCGGCGACGACATTCCCGTGCAGGTGCTGCTCGGCGGCAACTGGCGCACGGATGTCATCGAAGCCTTCCAGGCGCCGACCACCGCGCGTGCCGTCACCGGTCCGGCGGTCGTCAATGTCGGACTGACGCAGACCAACGTCGCCGGCTTCGGGCAGGTCCAGGTCAAGCCGCTGTCGTGGCTGAAATTCACGGCGGGCGGACGCTACGATCAATTTTACTACGACATCGACGACCGCATCACGCCGGGCGGCACGCCGAACATCTCGAACGGCATTGCCAGTCCGAAGCTCGGCGTCGCGATCACGCCCGTAAAATGGCTCGAGTTGTTCGCCAATTATGGCCAGGGCTTCCGCAGCATCGACGTCCCTGCAGAGCTGATCGGCAATCCCGGTATCCAGCCGTTCCGGATCGTCAGCCGCGAAGGCGGCGTCCAGTTCACCTTCGACCGCGTCAGGTTTCTTGCGAGCTACTGGACCACGGATTCCGCCAACGAGGCGTTCCAGGCGGCGCCCGGCCTGCCGGTCACCTTCCTCGGCAAGGCGCAGCGCGACGGCTACGATATCGATGCGCGGGTGTTCGTTGTCGCCGATCCCGTCAGCACCGTGTCGCTGTTCGCCAATTATGGCGGCGTCCGCGCACGCCTGGTCGATGCCGCGCCGTCCTACTTCGTGCCGAACGTGCCGAACTACGTCGCCAATGTCGGCATCGATTTCAATGTGGCGACCGGCAACGCGCAGATGCTTTCCGGCTCTGCCTACGTGACGTTCGTCGGCAAGAAGAACTTGACGCAGGACGGCCTGATCACGACCTCGCCCTACTCGCGCGTCACCGGCAAGCTGGCCTATAGCTGGCCGGAGGGCTGGACCGCGTTCAGCCAGGCGACGTGGTATCCCGGCGACCGCCTCAGCGAGATCGCCATCAATTTCGGCGATCCCACCGGCGCCAATTCCTCTGACATCTTCGTCAGCGCGCAACCAAGGCTGGCCGTGCTTGCGGGCCTCACTTACCGATTCCCGACCGCAACGGCTGTGGCAAACACTGGACTGGTGATCAAATGACTCCGTGCTTCCCGTTCGTCCAACGCGCTCTCGTCTCGGCCGCTCTGCTGTTCGGCTCGGCCGGCCCGTTGCTGGCCCACGACGTCTGGCTGAGCCTGTCGGGCCCGGCCAGTGCGCGCCGCGTCATCGTCAATTACGGTCATCCCGACGACCGGCCGCCTGCCTTTGCCGACAAGGTCGTGGACCTCGTCGCGATCACGGCGAGCGGACGCCGCTCGCTGCTCGACGGCTTGGCGGCGGCATCGGAAGGCGGCGTCCAGGTCGCGCGCTCGAAGCCGTTCGCAGACGGCGGACACACCCTGATCGCGGGGCGCTACGACAACGGAGTCTGGGTCAAGACCGCAAGCGGCCTCTACCGCAATGCCACGCGCCGGCTGGTGCCGGACGCTGCTGAAAGCCTATGGTCGGGAAAATTCGCGAAGGCGATCTCGGGCCCCGGTTCGCCCTGGCAGGAGGTGCTCGGACACGACCTCGAGATCGTACCTCTCTCCGATCCGGCCGAGGTGCAGCCGGGCAGTGCGTTGCGGGTCAAGGTGCTGTTCAAGGGCAAGCCGCTGTCCGGCGCCGAGGTCGAACGCGGAGACGCCAGAACCGCGCTTCCCGAGAAGGACATCCCCAAGTTCAAGACCGACGCCGACGGTGTCGCATCAGTCCCGATCGCGAAGCCAGGCCCATGCCTGCTCGTCGTCGATCACCGCGACGTGCCGCCGGCGACGCCGAACCAAGTGACCGCCGAGCTCACCAACGCGACCCTGTGGTTCGTCGTCGCGCGAACGCGCAAGCGGTGAGGGGACGATCCGGCCTGTGCTTCCCGGGTCCGTAACTCGTGACTGGTCCTGTCGCGCTCTACCGAGCGGCGCGGCCGCGCGTTGGATCTAGTTCTACTGATCATCTTTCCTTTGGAAGATCTCAGCAGATGGATCGACATCCGCAGACGAGAGGGACTCCTCTGCCGCAATTACGATGGCAGGCTCCAAGAGTCGGGGCTTGAACTTACGCGGCGGCACGAACAGCGAGGGCTTGTCTGGGCTGCGCTCGTCATTTGTCTGCCACGCTGCTCGGGATGGCGGCTGATCGATGCAGATCGGACAAATGGTCAACACATCGCCGACAATGCGCATTCTCAAGAAGTGCCGGTGAGTATCGAGTCGCATTGCACTGAAGGCATCGTTGTGACATCGGTTCAAGTGCAGGCAAGCAAGCTGTAGATATTTGCCAAAAATCCAGCCCCCAATGCGAGCGCCCAGAGGGAGCACGGGGAACGCCACGACCAGAGCCCAAAGAAGCCAGTGACTCCCGAGGATCAACAGGTTCTCTCGCACAAGCCAGAGAACGGTGCTCAAGATCACAATTGCAGCGAAGTGAACCAGCGCATGCGCGGCCGAGTACAGCATAGTTGCGGCGCTGAAACGACCCTCCTGGTATCCGAAATAGCCCCAGAACGCCAGGAAGAGCATAAGCCAGGTCCCGACAATGGTCTCTGGGATTGGCGCTTGTGTCAGCACAAAGCAACACATCGCGTAGAAACTGCCAAGAACGTACGAGAGTCCAGGATTTTTATGGAAAAACCTGCTCTGCTCGCGAAGAAGTCTTCTGCTCTCCTCCTTCGACGGATATTCGGCCTGCAACGAGAGAGTTGCGTCTCGCTCTTTCAGCCAGTCCGTACTGATTGAATCCTTCAGTTCGAGAGTGCCGTGGACAAACGCGCCGCCTCCACCCGATGTGATAAACTGACTGTTGGCACCCTGATAGCGAGCATAATGGTGTGAGTCACCCGATAGCACGAGCGGAATACGAAGGTGCTTGTCAGCGTTCTCCGCGATCTGCGAAGCATATCCAAGGGTCCGAAACGAGTCGCCTTCCTTCTCGGCTTCGTACCAACCAGGTTCTGCACTGCAGAGAATGATGTTGGCGCCGTCAGGCATGTTGTTTGCGGCATCAACGAAGTAGTCAGCCTGAGGCTGATCCATTTCGCGCACGAGCGCGATGTCTATACCCCAGATATACCAGTTGTTGGTGACTCGGGCGGAGAAGTAGCTCCTGCGCTGCCTCGTTGCCCAGTTTCCAATCCTTGTCGATTTAGATCGACAGAAGAGGGCTAGAAAAACCACAAGCCCGTCATACCAATCGTGGTTGCCGGGGAGTACGAGCAGGGGGCGCGGCTTCTCAGAATCACTTTTAGGCCACGCAAATTCGTAGGGGCGCCGTAGCCTGGCGATATACTCGTCGCGCGCAGCTGTAGGATAGACCTGGTCGCCGCCCATCACCAATACGTGGGCGCGAGGAAGCGGTCTTTCGAATTCGGGCAGCGTTAGCGAGGGCTGTGCAAGTGCATAAGCGACGGCATAGGTTGCATCGAACCCGTCACCCAGGTCGGCGACATAATCGATCAAGACCTCTCCTTGGTCATCACCGATATCTTTTCTCAAATCCGTGGTACTGCGGCTCTCTTCGAAAGTTTGCTTATCGAGGGCCGCATGTGTCAATCTGCGGTCCGCGTACTGCCCAAACAGTTTCGATATGATGACATTGAGAAGCAGTTTCAGAAGGAGTGTGGGCTCGAACCACCCGGTCATGGCCGGAAAGAACTTGAGGTGCTTCAGTTGGACTTCGGAGGCATCGAGTTTCAACACGTCTTTCAGGTCGCGCGGCTCTTTGGAATTTATCATCGACCGACCTCATTCGCTCAGCGATCACTTTATCGGAGCAGTGTCGTGCACGCTGGTATCGCAAAGAGTGGTAAGCCAAAAACTGTCGGCATCCTCCTTGCAGCTGATGCGGTGAATAGCTGGAAGACCTTGGCGATGAATGCGCAAATTGCGCAAAGACCCATTGCCCCCAATGAAGCTCTATCGCGAAAATTATAGTTCTCCGCTGCTCAGCTCAGCAGGGCCGAAACTCGCATAAGGCACGCTCTGGAGCTGTGAACTACTTCACAAGCGACGGCTTGTTCGTATGGCGCTGAAGCCCGAGCTTCGCGGTCCGCGCCGCAGCAATGTCAGCGCTCAAGGAACCCAGCCGCCAGAAGCGGGAAGATCGTTCCCACAACGAACTGCGAAGCGGCTCGGGGTTTTGCCCGACGCCTCAATCAAAATTCGGAAAAGTCGTGGTTTCTCGCTTTCGCTCGCGCCCGCTACTGTGCATGGGGTTGTTTTCGAGTTTCGACAGAGCGGAGGCAATACCCCCAGTCCGTCTACGCTCTTCGAGCGACGCCGGACACGCTTCGCGAAGATTGGGCGTGGCTGTGCCACGCGAAGCCTTTGGCGAAGCGTGGTGGGCGCACAAGGGATCGAACCTTGGACCTCTCCCGTGTGAAGGGAACGCTCTCCCGCTGAGCTATGCGCCCGGGACCATCATGCAGGCGGCCGGACCTTTCGGCCGGCCGGTGCCTTGGAGCCCGCGATTTAGAAGTGCGGGCTTGAGGTGTCAAGTTTCCCGGCGCCGCGAGGCCGGAAAACCTCGCCTCGGTGGCCTCATTCGCGGCGGAGGCGGCGATTTGGGCCGCTTACGCGCCCTGCTGGCGGGCGCGGGAGGCGTGGGCCTGGAGCGCGCGGATGCGCTCGGCCAGTGTTCCGCCGCCTTCGGGCAGGCGGGCCGCGGGTGCGCTGCCCGTCGCGGCATCGTTGGCCGGGCGTGGGGCCGGCTTCGGCGGTGCGCCGGCCTCGGCCGCGAGCAGCGCCTCGATCGGCGAGTTCGGGCCTTCGAGCTGCATGGCGAGCTTGGCGACTTCCGCCGCGATGTCGTTGATGCGCTCGCGCAGCAGCGCGTTCTCCATGCGCTCGGTGGCCCAGGAGCTTTCGGCCTGCTGCTGGATCGCGTTGACGTCGCGCTGGAGTTTCGCGCGCTCGTCGCGGGTGGCGCGGAGCTGCTCTTCCAGCGCGGCCTTTTCCGCGCGCAGCGTTTCCACGGCCGCCGACGACCTGCCGCCGCTGAGGCCAGCGATCTCGACGCGCAGCTCCTTGATGGTGTGTTCGGCCGCGTCGTTGGCCTGGCGCAATTGATTGTTCTCGTAGTCGCGCTCGGCGAGCAGCTTGCCCTGCGTGGCGAGGCGCCCCTCGAGGTCGGCGACGCGGGCCGACAGCATCTCGGCTTCCTTGACCTGCACCATGAGCTGGCGGTCGAGGTCGGTGACGCGCTGGCTCAGATTTTCGACGCGGCCGCGTGCCTCGGCGAGCTCGCGCGAGGCGGTCTCGGATTCTGTCCGCTCCTGTGCCAGGCGCGCCTGCGTCGCGGCAAACTCCTTCTCGGCATCGCCGACGCGGATCTTCAGCGCCTCGATCTGCGCGCGCACCGCGACCAGCTCGACCTGCCGGCTCTCCGCCATCATCGAGCGGTCGGAGAGCTCGGAGTTGATCTTGGCGAGCTCGGCCTGCTTGTCGGCCAACGCGATCTCGGCCTCGCGCAAGGCTGCGGTCTTGGCGTTGAACTCCTCCTCGGTGGCGCGGAGCTGCTCCTTGACCGCCTTCTCGCGGGCTTCGAGCGCGAAGATGGTGGCGTTCTTTTCGCCGAGCTCGATCTTCATCCGGTTGATGGCGTCGCTCTTCTTGCCGAGCTCGGCGAGCTGGCTCGTGGTCTTGTTCTTGAGCTGCTCGACGCTCATCTCGAGCCGCCGCGCCGACATGGCGAACTCGGCGCGGAGCTGGTCCTTGTCGGCCTGGATCTCGGCCATCGACAGCGGGGTGGCGGCCTCGAGCCGGCGCGTGGTCAGGCGCACCGCGCGGTTATGCACCAGCGGCACGATGGCAAGCCCGCACAGCATCGAGAGCAGGAAACCGATCGCCAGGTACATGATCGGTTCGACCATGGGCCAGAACTCCCAAGCTTAAGGAAAAATTCACCAACGACCATGCCATGGCGGGCCGGCAAAAAGCCAGCCCCGCTCTGCCGTTAACCTTGATCGCTAGCCGGTTGGGAGGAGGGGACCTAGAACGGGTTCCAGGTCGCGCGCGGCGTGTATTTGAGATAGCCGATATTGGCGCCCAGCCGCAGGCCGAGCCCGGAGCGGATCGGCACCAGCACGATGTTGTTGGCGGTGAGCGCCGTCATGCCGAAGCCGCCGATGATATAGGCCGAGCCGTCGAGACCGGCGAAGCGCTGGTAGATCGCGTTGGTGGCGGGAAGGTTGTAGACGAGCGTCATGGTGCGCGCGCCGTCGCCGCCCCAGTCGAAGCCGAGCGAGGGGCCCTGCCAGTAGACTCTGAGGTCGCCGGCATTCTTGGTGTAGAGCGTGCCTTCGCCATAGCGCAGGCCGGCGACGAAGGCGCCGGAGCCTTCCTCGCCCAGGATGTAGCCGTTGGGCAGGCCCCATTGGCTGACCGCCTTCTCGATGATCGAGGCGAGCCCGCGCGAGACGTTGCCGAAGAAGCGGTGGCCGGTCGTGACGAGCTCGTCCGGCCCATAGGTGTTCGGCGTCGGGGCACGCTGCGGCGGCGGCAGGTCCGGCGCCGGCGCCGGTTGGGCCGAGGCCGGCACGATCCAGCCGACCAATCCGGCAAGCGCGAGCGCAGCAAGGCGTGATGCGAAAGTCATAAAAAACCCCTGGTACCGAATCCGGTCGCTTCCTTAACCTGACGCCAACAGGCACGGCTCTAGGTTCGCCGGACGTCCCCTCGACTCGAATGTTATCCGCAGCAACTATGACGGCACAACGGCAGGAAGATAGCCCTTTGCGCCCCGGAATCGCCTTGATCGGCCTCCTCGTCTGCTTGCTGTCGGGCATGGGGCTCATCGGCGCGCGGCAGCCGGCGGCGGCTGCCACCACCGAACGGGTCGTCGTCAACCGCTTCAGCGGCGTCGCCATCGAGGGATTCGACCCCGTCGCCTATTTTGTCGACGGCCAGGCCGTGCAGGGCACGGCGGAGTTCGAGGCCAACCTCTGGGGCGCAGTCTGGCGCTTTCGCAACGAGGGCAACCGCGCGTCGTTCCTGGCCCATCCCGAGATCTATGGACCGCAATTCGGCGGCTATGATCCGGCCGATATCGCCCGCGGCGTCACCGTCGCAGGCAATCCCCGTTTCTTCGCGATCGTGGCGCAGCGGCTCTATCTGTTCAACCGGGAAGCCACGCGGGACGCTTTCGTCGCCGATCCCGACCGTATCCTCTATGAGGTGGGCAAGCGCTGGCCCGCCTTGCAGGAGAAGCTCGGCCAGTAGGGCGGCCGGTCAGTAGCCGCCTGCCGCCTGCGCGTCGCCGAAGGCGATGAACGCCGGGATGATGAACCCGGTGCCGCCGTGCTGGCCGAAGCGGAGCTCGCCGCCCTTGCCGTCGGTCACCTTGCCGCCGGCGGCGGTCACGACCGCGCAGCCGGCCCCGACGTCCCATTCGGAGGTCGGTCCGAAGCGGGGATAGATGTCGGCGCTGCCTTCCGCGATGCGGCCGAATTTCACCGCCGAGCCACAGGTCATCCTCACGGCGTTGGGCCTTTTGTCGATGAACGCCTCGGTCCCGGCATCGCCGTGTGAGCGGCTCACGGCCGCGACCCAGGGCTCGCCCCGCGCCGGCAGCTTGCGGGTGCGGATCGGCTCGGCGGCCCTGATGGTCGCCCCGTCGAACGTCACGCGCTCGGCACCGCGGCCGACGATGCCGCGCCAGAGCAGCCCGAGCGCGGGTGCGGACACGATGCCGAGCAGCGGCACGCCTTCCGTCACCAGGGCAAGATTGACGGTGAACTCGTCGCGGCCGGCGACGAACTCCTTGGTCCCGTCGAGCGGATCGACCAGGAAGAAGCTGCCCTGGAACGGCGGGGAGGCGAGCTGGGTCCGCTCCTCCGACAGCGTCGGCACCTCGCCCGCGAGCTGGGCGAGGCCGTCGGCGATGATGCGGTCGGCGGCAAGGTCGGCCTCGGTCACCGGCGAGCCGTCCTGCTTGCCGTCGACCCGCATGGCGGCGCGGTTGACGGCAAGGATCGCTTCGCCGGCCTTCACCACCAGCGCGGTGAGCGGCTCCATCAGGCCGGCTGCGGCCGCTCCGTCGATGATCCGCTTCACCTGGATGCCTCATTCGTCGGCAATTTGGTTCCTCCTCGACCGATTCGCCTCGGTTGATTCGCCTTGATCGTTTCGCCCGGGCTTATGGCCGCTTCGATCCGATCGCAAGCTAGCTGCCGCAGGCTTGCGAATGTTAGAAGTCGCGGCATCCGTCAAGCATGCGTGATTCGCGGCGTCCAGCGCCGTGCAATTCCAGGAACCCTCCAGGACCCCCTTTTATGTCTGACGCCTCGTCGCCCGCGCCTACCACTGCCCCCGACATGCTCGAACTCGCCGCGCTGCTGTGCTCGCGGGTCTGCCACGATCTCATCAGCCCGGTCGGCGCCATCGTCAACGGCCTCGAAGTGCTCGACGACGATCCCAAGCCCGAGGACCGCGAGTTCGCGCTCGACCTGATCCGCAAGAGCGCCAAGACCGCCTCCGCCCGGCTCCAGTTCTGCCGTCTGGCGTTCGGCGCCGCCGGCTCCTCCGGCGCCCAGATCGATCTCGGCGATGCCCAGACCATGGCGAAAGGCCATATCGAGGACGGCAAGTGCTCCATCACCTGGAATCTGCCGCGGCTGCTGCTGCCGAAGAATCGCGTCAAGCTGCTGCTCAACATGCTGGTCGTGGCGCAGCATACGATTCCGCGCGGCGGCATGCTGGTCGTCGATCCGATCGGCGAGGGTGAGACGATGAGCTTTCGCATCACCGCGACCGGGCATAATGCCCGCCTGCCGCAGAACATCTCCGAGCTCCTGAGCGGTGAGCGCGGTCCTGCTGCGGATGCGCATGCGATCCAGCCTTATTATACGCGGCTGCTGGCGCAGGCCTGCGGGCTCACCGTGACGCTCAAGCCGGAAGGCGAAGCCATCATCGTTACCGCTTCGTAAACGGCGCGTTGCGCCCAGCCTCTTAACCAATTCTTTACGAGGCGCTTCGGCTTGTCCGGAGCGCCTTATCTCTTTGTTGGTTCCGTTCTTTTGCACATACTCAACCAATATTAAACGCTTTGCGGTGAAGCTGGCTCCATTCCGAAATGGCGCATCACGCCTCGTGCGCGCCCTTCCTGTATGAAGGCCTGTTTTCATGGATGATCTGTTGCGGGAGTTTCTGACGGAGACCAGCGAGAGCCTGGACACCGTGGACAATCAGCTGGTGAAGTTCGAGCAGGAGCCGAACAACGCCAAGATTCTGGATAACATCTTCCGCCTGGTCCACACCATCAAGGGCACCTGCGGCTTCCTCGGGCTGCCGCGGCTGGAAGCGCTGGCGCATGCCGGCGAGACCCTGATGGGCAAATTCCGCGACGGCATGCCCGTGACCGCCGAGGCGGTGACGGTGATCCTGTCCTCGATCGACCGCATCAAGGAGATCCTCGCAGGGCTGGAGGCGACCGAAGCCGAGCCCGAGGGCAACGACCGCGACCTCATCGACAAGCTGGAGGCGATGGTCGAGCAGGGCATGGCCGCCATGGCTGCCGGCGCTGCTGCTGCTCCCGTTGCCGATGCGCCTCCGCTGGTGCCGGAAGCGCCGGCCGCTGCACCGGAGCCCGCCAAGGAGATGACCACGGGCACGCTGATCGATCAGACGCTGGAGCGTCCATTGCGTCCGGGCGAAGTCTCGCTCGACGAGCTCGAGCGCGCCTTCCGCGAGACCGCGATCGAACAGCCCGCGCCGGTTGCCGAAGCAAAGGCCGAGCCCGCGCCGGCTGCTGAAGCCCAAATTGCCAAGGACGCAAAACCCGCCAGGGAGAAGGCCGCGCCGAAGAGGGCGATGAGCGAGGAGATGGCGGGCGAAGGCGACCGCATCGCCAACCAGTCGATCCGCGTCAACGTGGATACGCTGGAGCACCTGATGACCATGGTCTCCGAGCTGGTGCTGACCCGCAACCAGCTGCTGGAGATCTCCCGCCGCAACGAGGACACCGAGTTCAAGGTGCCGCTGCAGCGCCTCTCCAACGTCACCGCCGAGCTGCAGGAAGGCGTCATGAAGACGCGCATGCAGCCGATCGGCAATGCCTGGCAGAAGCTGCCCCGCATCGTCCGCGATCTGTCGTCCGAACTCGGCAAGCAGATCGAACTGGAGATGCACGGCGCCGACACCGAGCTCGACCGCCAGGTGCTCGACCTGATCAAGGACCCGCTCACCCACATGGTGCGCAACTCCGCCGATCATGGCCTGGAGACCCCCGCCGAGCGCCTCGCCAGCGGCAAGGGCGAGCAGGGCACCATCCGCCTGTCCGCCTATCACGAGGGCGGCCACATCATCATCTGCATCGCCGACAACGGCCGCGGCCTCAACACCGAGAAGATCAAGGCCAAGGCGATCTCGTCAGGCCTCGTCACCGAGGCCGAACTCGAGAAGATGAGCGAAGCCCAGATCCACAAGTTCATCTTCGCGCCGGGCTTCTCGACCGCCGCCGCCATCACCTCGGTCTCGGGCCGCGGCGTCGGCATGGACGTGGTCCGCACCAATATCGACCAGATCGGCGGCACCATCGACATCAAGTCGGTCGCCGGTGAAGGCTCGTCCGTCACCATCAAGATCCCGCTGACGCTCGCCATCGTCTCCGCCCTGATCGTGGAAGCTGCCGGCGACCGCTTCGCCATCCCGCAGCTCTCGGTGGTCGAGCTGGTGCGCGCCCGCGCCAACAGCGAGCACCGCATCGAGCGGATCAAGGACACCGCCGTCCTCAGGCTCCGCAACAAGCTGCTGCCGCTGATCCACCTGAAGAAGCTGCTCAAGATCGACGACGGCGCGGCTTCCGATCCCGAGAACGGCTTCATCGTGGTCACCCAGGTCGGCAGCCAGACCTTCGGCATCGTGGTCGATGGCGTGTTCCACACCGAAGAAATCGTGGTCAAGCCGATGTCGACGAAGCTGCGTCACATCGACATGTTCTCCGGCAACACCATTCTGGGCGATGGCGCTGTCATCATGATCATCGATCCCAACGGCATTGCCAAGGCGCTCGGCGCCGCCGGCTCCTCGGCCCACGGCATGGGTGACGAGAACGGCGCCCATCACGTCGGCTCCGGCGAGCAGACCACCTCGCTGCTGGTGTTCCGTGCCGGCTCCTCGCAGCCCAAGGCGGTCCCGCTCGGCCTCGTCACGCGCCTGGAGGAGCTGCCCGCCGACAAGATCGAGTTCTCCAACGGCCGCTACATGGTGCAGTACCGCGAGCAGCTGATGCCGCTGGTCGCCATGGAGGGCGTCACCGTCGCGAGCCAGGGCGCCCAGCCGATCCTGGTGTTCGCCGACGACGGCCGCTCCATGGGCCTCGTCGTCGACGAGATCATCGACATCGTCGATGAACGGCTCAACATCGAGGTCGGCGGCTCCTCCTCCGGCATTCTGGGCTCGGCCGTGATCAAGGGCCAGGCCACCGAGGTGATCGACGTCGGCCACTTCCTGCCGATGGCGTTCTCCGACTGGTTCACCCGCAAGGAGATGAAGCCGTCGCTGCACTCGCAGTCGGTGCTGCTGGTCGACGACAGCGCCTTCTTCCGCAACATGCTGGCCCCCGTGCTGAAGGCGGCCGGATATCGCGTCCGCACCGCGCCGACCGCGCAGGAGGGCCTGGCCGCGCTGCGCGCCCAGAGCTTCGACGTGGTGCTGACCGACATCGAGATGCCCGACATGAACGGGTTCGAGTTCGCGGAAGTCATTCGCTCCGACAACAATCTCGGTTCGATGCCGATCATCGGCCTCTCGGCGCTGGTGTCGCCGGCGGCGATCGAGCGCGGCCGCCAGGCCGGCTTCCACGACTACGTCGCCAAGTTCGACCGTCCCGGTCTGATCGCGGCGCTGAAGGAGCAGACCGCGGGCGCCGCCGGCGCCTCCGAGCTGAACCGGGCCGCGGCATAGAGCAGGACAGGGAACAGGAGAGACACATGACCAGCAAGACCCAGTCCGCCGAAGGCGCCATGGTCGAATACGTCACCGCGATGATCGGCGGCCAGCTGTTCGGCCTGCCGATCTCGCGCGTGCAGGACGTGTTCATGCCCGAGCGCGTCACCCGCGTGCCGTTGTCCTCGCACGAGATCGCGGGCGTCCTCAACCTGCGCGGCCGCATCGTCACCGTGGTGGACATGCGCTCGCGTCTCGGCCTGCCCAGGGACGAGGACGACAAGACCGCGATGGCGGTCGGTGTCGACCTGCGCGGCGAATCCTACGGCCTCCTGATCGACCAGATCGGCGAAGTGCTGCGCCTGCCCGAGGCCGGCATGGAGGAGAATCCCGTCAACCTCGACCCCCGCATGGCCAAGCTCGCCGGCGGCGTGCATCGCCTCGACGGCCAGCTCATGGTCGTCCTCGACGTCGACCGCGTCCTCGAGCTCGCGCCCGAGATGATGGCGGCCTGATACGGCGGCAACGCCGACGACGTGCCAGTAATTGGAAGTGCCCCGCAAGGGGGAGGAAGCAGAGGTTCACATGCGGACTTGTCTCGTCGTCGATGATTCCAGCGTCATCCGCAAGGTTGCGCGCCGGATCCTGGAGGGGCTCGACTTTCAGATCCTCGAAGCCGAGGACGGGGAGAAGGCGCTCGAGGCCTGCAAGCGCGGTCTGCCCGACGCGGTGCTGCTCGACTGGAACATGCCTGTCATGGACGGCTACGAGTTCCTCGGCCATCTCCGGCGGATGCCCGGCGGCGACCAGCCCAAGGTGGTGTTCTGCACCACCGAGAACGACGTCGCGCATATCGCACGCGCTCTGCACGCGGGTGCCAACGAATACATCATGAAGCCGTTCGACAAGGATATCGTGACAGCCAAATTCCAGGAAGTCGGCCTTATCTGAGCGTTCGTCCGGAGGCTGAACGGATCCTTCGGCGCTTGTTTTCAACTGAACCGTTTCAGCTGAGTTGGTGAGTAATGAGTGTTGCATTCGCAGGTAATTCCACCACGAGCCCGTCGCGCGAAGCCGGACCGCTGCGGGTGATGATCGTCGACGACTCCGTCGTCATCCGCGGTCTGATCTCGCGCTGGGTCGGCGCCGAGCACGACATGGAAGTCGCGGCGTCGCTGCGCACCGGGCTCGAGGCGGTCAACCAGCTCGATCGCATCAACCCGGATGTCGCGGTGCTCGACATCGAAATGCCCGAGCTCGACGGCCTCTCGGCGCTGCCGCAGCTTCTGGCGAAGAAGCGCGATCTCGTCATCATCATGGCCTCGACACTGACCCGCCGCAACGCGGAGATCAGCTTCAAGGCGCTGTCGCTCGGCGCGGCCGATTACATCCCCAAGCCGGAATCGACGCGCGAGGCTTCGGCCGCGGACATCTTCCATCACGATCTGGTCCAGAAGATCCGCCATCTCGGCGCACGGGTGCGGCGCAAGCCCGCGGTCGCGAGTCCGCCGCTGGCGCCCGCGAGCCCGGCTCCGGCCGCGCGCGGCCCCGTTGCGCGGCCTGCGGCGCCTGCGCCCGCTCCGGCCGTGTCTGCCCTATCGTCGGGATCGACCTCGACGCGTCCGTTCTCGAGCCAGGCGCCGAAGGTGCTCCTGATCGGCTCCTCGACCGGCGGCCCTCAGGCGCTGATGGCGCTCGTCACCGAGCTCGGCTCGGTGATCGACCGCTTCCCGGTGCTCATCACCCAGCACATGCCGCCGACCTTCACCACCATTCTCGCCGAGCATCTGGCGCGTTCGAGCCGCCGCCCGGCAGCCGAGGCGGTCGACGGCGAGCCGGTGAAGCCGGGACGGATCTATCTTGCGCCCGGCGGCAAGCACATGCGCGTCGCGCGCAGCGGCGCGGACGTCGTGATCGCGCTCGATGACGGCCCCGCCGTCAATTTCTGCAAGCCCGCGGTCGATCCGCTCTTCACCTCGGCGATCGACATCTGGCACGGCAACATCCTCTCGGTCATCCTCACGGGCATGGGCTCGGACGGCATGCGCGGCGGCAAGGACATCGTCGCCGCCGGCGGCAGCGTGATCGCACAGGACGAAGCCTCCAGCGTGGTCTGGGGCATGCCGGGTGCGGCGGCCAATGCCGGCATCTGCGCGGCGATCCTGCCGCTCAATCAGATCGGCGCCAAGGTCAACCGCCTGTTCGCGGGAGACCGCTCGTGACGCCGACGGATTACGACTACCTGCGCAAGTTCCTGAAGGAGCGCTCCGGCCTCGATCTCTCGGCCGACAAGCAGTATTTGGTCGAGAGCCGGCTGCTGCCGCTCGCCCGCAAGGCAAGCCTTCCCGGCATCCCCGATCTCGTGCTGAAGATCAGGAACGGCGACGGACGGCTCGCGAGCGACGTGGTCGAGGCGATGACCACCAACGAGACCTTCTTCTACCGCGACAAGATCCCGTTCGATCATTTGCGCGACAGCATCCTTCCGGGCCTGATCCAGGCTCGCGCGGCGCGCAAGAGCCTGCGTATCTGGTCGGCCGCATCCTCGACCGGGCAGGAGCCCTATTCGATCGCCATGTGCGTGAAGGAGATGGGCGCGGCGCTCGCGGGCTGGCGCGTCGAGATCGTTGCCACCGACCTGTCGCAGGAGGTGCTGGAGAAATCGAAGGCCGGCCTCTACAGCCAGTTCGAGGTGCAGCGCGGCCTGCCGATCCAGCACCTGATGGAGTACTTCGCGCAAGCCGGCGAGCTCTGGCAGCTCAATGCCGACATCCGCGCGATGGTGCAGTTCCGCCAGCTCAATCTGCTCCAGGACTTCTCCCATCTCGGCACGTTCGACGTGATCTTCTGCCGCAACGTGCTGATCTATTTCGACCAGGACACCAAGGCGGTGATCTTCGAGCGCCTCGCCAAGGCGATGGAAGCCGACGGCACGCTGCTGCTCGGCGCCGCCGAATCCGTCGTCGGCATCACCGACGCATTCCGCCCGATCGCGGACCGCCGCGGCCTCTACCAGCTCAACCCCGCGCGCTCCGGCCGGCCCATGGGCGGATTGATGCCGCCGTCGCTGAAGATCGCCGCGGCAAAGTGAGCTCTCTCGTCATTCCGGGGCGGCGCATAAGCGCCGAGCCCGGAATCCATAACCACATGCCATCGTAACAGGCAGGCTGGGAGAGCCAGCTCCTTTGATCCGCATATGGTTATGGAGTCCGGGCTCACTCGCTTCGCGAGCGCCCCGGAATGACGACCTCACAAAATTGCATGCGGCAGAAACCGCGAGCGGTTGCCGGTGATCGGGCTCTCGTCCTCGCGGATCGACAGGCCGCAGGGCTCGTGGTTGACCAGCCAGCTTCCGATCACCGGATAGAAGCCCGAAAAATTCGGCAGCGGCGCCAGCGCCTGCCGCACGAAGCCTTCGGCGCCGTAGGGGCCTGTCTGCTCGTCGAGCGGCATGCCGCCGGACACCAGCGTAACATTGGCGCCTTCGCGCGACAGCAACGGCTTGCGCACATAGGACGTGCCGAGCTCCGCCGCCCGCGCGTCGTCCTCGAAGAAGGCCGGCAGCAAATGGGGATGGTTCGGAAACATCTCCCACAGCAGCGGCAGGATGCCCTTGTTGGAAAGCACGGCCTTCCACGGCGGCTCGATCCAGCGCGTGCTTGCGTCCTTCAGCTTTGCGCCGAAGGAATCGTGGAACATCCACTCCCAGGGATAGAGCTTGAAGGCGAGCGCGATGTCGGCATCGTCGAGATCGACGAATCCACGAGGCTCGTCGCGCCAGCCGACCTGCTCGATGTCGAGTAGCTTGGTCGAGAGCCCGGCCTGGCGCGCGGTGTCCTCGAGATAAGCGAGCGTGCCGGCGTCTTCCGCATTGCCGGTGATGCCGGTGAGATGGACGTGCCGGCCGCCGGCGATCTCCTTCCACGCCGCGATCAGCCGCTCATGGATGGAGTTGAACTGGTCGGCACGCGCGGGGATGACGCGACGCTCGATCGCCTGTTCGAGCCAGGTCCATTGGAATACGGCAGCCTCGAACAGCGAGGTCGGCGTATCCGCGTTGTATTCGAGCAGCTTGGCGGGTGACTTGCCGTCGTATTTCAGATCGAGCCGGCCATAGAGGCTGCGGTCGTCGCGCGTCCAGCTCTCGGCGATCAGGCCCCAGAACGCGTCCGGAATCTTCAGGCGGCGCAAATAGCGCTCGTCGCCGATGACGCGGCCGGCAAGCTCCAGGCACATGGCGTCGAGCTCGCCGGTCGGCGCCTCGATGCCGCGCTCGATCTCGTCGAGCGTGAAGCCGTAATAGGCACGCTCGTCCCAATAGCGTTCGCCGTCGATGGTGTGGAACACGAAGCCGCAGCGCGCCGCCGTCTCTCGCCAGTCGTCCCGCTCGAGGCATGTGATGCGCTGCATGGATCAGCCGCCGCCCGAGAAGCCGTGGCCGAACGAGCCGAAGCCGCCGCGGCTCACGCTGCTGTGGCTGACATTGGATGACGTGCTCGACGAGGAATGGCTCGAGGAATCGCCGCTGTAGAAGCTCGTCCGCGACGGCCAGCGCGAGCTGCCTCCAGACGAACTGCTGCTGCTTGTGCAGGTCGTGGTCGTCTGTCCCGGCACGGCGCCCGGCGTGGGTTCGCAATTCTGCCGCGGCATCAAGGTGTAGGCGGTGGTGCCGACCGCGAGCGTGCCCATCACCAGCAGCGCGACATGGCCGGAGCGCTTCGCCGGCGTGCGCGGCGGCGCCGGCTCGGCGACCGGCCGGCGCTTGCCGAATTCTGTCTTGGCGGGTTTGTCGGCCATATCACTTCGCTATCATGTCAGTAGATCATGCTGGCGGCGTTGAGCAGGCCCGCGGCGAGCGAGGACAGGCCGAGCCAGATCGCGGGGGCGAGCTCGCCGTCATCGATGCGCCTCGACAGGTCCGGCACCGGAACCTTGACGAGATAGAACACGACGACCTGCACGATCAGCGCGATGGTCGCCCAGATCAGGCAGTCCAGCACGTTGGCCGAATGCGCGATGGCGCTGACCAGCGGCGCCACGAAACCGAGCAGGCTGAGCCCGAGCGCGATCGCCGCGGCCGGCTGGTTGTCGCGGATCAGCTGGAATTCATTGTGCGCGGTGATGCGGGTGTAGACGAACAGATAGGCCACGATCGCGATCAGCCCGGTGCAGAAATAGACCAGGAAGGCGGGCAGGCCGGCGAGTGATTGCAGGATCATCGTTCCCCCATCGTGCAGCGACCATTCGTCGGCAGGGGAAGGCTAGTGGTTCAAAGGTTGGAGAGGGATGAAGTCGTATCGACCGGGTTGTTGCACCGATTTCGCTTGCGGCCATCCTTCGAGACGCCCGCCTTTGGCGGGCCCTCAGGATGAGGACCGCGCGAGTTGCGCCGGTTTCAACGGGCACGGCTGCCTCTTAGCCTCATCCTTAGGAGCGCGCCCTTGCGCGCGTCTCGAAGGACGAGGCGCGCGCTCAGCTCGCGCAAGGTGCCTGGTGCAAGGGAAGGCCCCAAAAAACGAAAACCCCGCCATTTGCGGCGGGGTCCAGGCTGGGAGGAGCGAGCCACCGGCTCGCGACGTAAACCCAGGAGATCAGGCGGGGATGCGCTCGTCGGCTTCGTGCGGCTCGCGCAGCACGTAGCCGCGGCCCCACACGGTCTCGATGAAGTTGCGGCCTTCGGAGGCGTTGGCGAGCTTCTTGCGCAGCTTGCAGATGAAGACGTCGATGATCTTCAACTCGGGCTCGTCCATGCCGCCATAGAGGTGGTTGAGGAACATTTCCTTGGTGAGGGTCGTGCCCTTGCGGAGCGAGAGCAGCTCCAGCATCTGGTATTCCTTGCCGGTCAGATGCACGCGCTGGCCGCCGACTTCCACCGTCTTGGTGTCGAGGTTGACGACGAGGTCGCCGGTCTGGATGACCGACTGGGCATGGCCCTTGGAGCGGCGCACGATCGCGTGGATGCGGGCCACCAGCTCGTCCTTGTGGAAGGGCTTGGTCATGTAGTCGTCGGCGCCGACGCCGAGACCCTTGACCTTGTCCTCGATGCCGGCGAGGCCGGAGAGGATCAGAATGGGTGTCTTGATCTTGGAGACCCGGAGCTGCTTGAGCACGTCGTAGCCGGACATGTCGGGCAGATTGAGGTCGAGAAGGATAATGTCGTAATCGTATAGTTTACCGAGGTCGACGCCTTCTTCCCCCAAATCGGTCGTGTAGACGTTGAAGCTCTCCGACTTCAACATCAGCTCGATCGACTGCGCGACGGCGCTGTCATCTTCAATCAGCAAAACGCGCATGCCAGTTCCCCATAGTCGCCGCTCCTGGGCGTCAGGTCGGCCGCATTCGCGGCACTCAACAAAACGCCTTTGAACAACTGATTCGGATCCTGACAACAGATGGTTAACAAACTCTGATTCTGGAGCGCAAGTCCTCCCGGTGCAATTTTTGTCGAATCGCCCTAAGGTGTTGCGCGTGAAGCAGCTTTCGTCACCCAGCTCCGTTCAAGTTCCACTTTAAGAGACGGGACTAACCGACTCCCGCGACTCAGCCTTCTTCTGAAGGGGAGCCACGCTCAGTCTCAAAGACAGTGACGCAATGATTAATGATGCGGGTAAACACGAAGTTAAGCGCCGTTCAGAAATATGGCGAAACTTAAGAGTTTCTCCGTGATGTCCCGGATGACGAGGGCGGCCCCCTGATGAAGGCTCTTGCCGAACAGATCGGCGACATCGACGGCATCAACATTTATGGCCGCGTGGTCGGCGTGCGCGGCCTGATGGTCGAGGTGGCCGGTCCGATCCACGCGATGTCCGTGGGCGCGCGGCTCGTGATCGAGACCGGCGCCAACCGGACTATCCCCTGCGAGGTGATCGGCTTTTCCGGCAACAACGCCGTCGTGATGCCGTTCGCCGGCCTCGACGGCGTCCGGCGCGGCTGCAAGGCGGTGATCGCCAATGCCGCCAATCAGGTGCGGCCCTCGGCGGCCTGGCTCGGCCGCGTCGTCAACGCGCTGGGCGAGCCGATCGACGGCAAGGGGCCGCTGCCGCAGGGCTCCTCGCCGATGCCGTTCCGCAACACGCCGCCGCCGGCGCATTCGCGCAAACGTGTCGGCGCGCCGCTCGATCTCGGCGTGCGCGCGATGAACACGTTCCTCACCTGCTGCCGCGGCCAGCGCATGGGCATCTTCGCAGGGTCCGGCGTCGGCAAGTCGGTGCTGCTCTCGATGCTGGCGCGCAACGTCGATGCCGCCGTCAGCGTCATCGGGCTGATCGGCGAACGCGGCCGCGAGGTGCAGGAATTCCTCCAGGACGATCTCGGCGAGGAGGGCCTCGCGCGCTCGGTCGTGGTGGTCGCGACCTCCGACGAGCCGGCGCTGATGCGGCGGCAGGCGGCCTATCTGACGCTCGCGGTCGCCGAATATTTTCGCGACGAGGACAAGGACGTACTCTGCCTGATGGATTCGGTGACGCGCTTTGCCATGGCCCAGCGCGAGATCGGCCTCTCCGCCGGCGAGCCGCCGACCGCCAAGGGCTACACGCCGACCGTGTTCACCGAATTGCCGAAGCTGCTGGAGCGCGCCGGGCCGGGCCTGGGGGAGGGTGCCATCACCGCGATCTTCACGGTGCTGGTCGACGGCGACGACCACAACGAGCCGATCGCGGATGCGGTCCGCGGCATCCTGGACGGCCACATCGTGATGCAGCGCTCGATCGCCGAGCGCGGCCGCTACCCCGCGATCAACATCCTCAAATCCGTCTCGCGCACCATGCCGAAATCCGCCGATCCGCAGTTCTGGCCGGTGATCCAGAAGGCGCGGGCGGTGATGGCCACCTATGCCGACATGGAGGAATTGATCCGGCTCGGCGCCTACCGGGCCGGTTCCAGCCCGGAGGTCGACGAGGCGATCCGCCTGCACGAGCCGCTGGAGGCGTTCCTGCGCCAGCGCAAGGACGAGAATGCCTCGCTCGCCGACGGCTACCGCCAGTTGTCGCAAATCCTCGGCAATTTGGAAACGGAACGCTAACTTTGTCCGGTCATCATCCGATCCCACAAAGTAGCAGAGCCGGTCTGGGCCCCCGTCGGGCCCGTGGGGCGACCGGTGTCGTCCCACGTGCAGCGGGGGGACTTCTGGGGAGTACGAGTCGATGAAGTCACGAGATACCCTGATCCGCCTGAAGAAGTTTCAGGTCGACGAGAAGCGCCGCCGGGTCACCCAGATCGAGACCATGATCGCCGACTTCCAGCGCATGTCGGTCGATCTCGAACGCGAGATCCATACCGAGCAGGAGCGCGCCGGGATCAACGATCCCTCGCACTTCGCCTATCCAACCTACGCCAAGGCCGCGATCCAGCGCCGCGAGAACCTGACCCGCTCGGCCGACGAGCTCAAGGGCCAGCTCGACGAGGCCAAGGCCGCGCTGGCCGAGGCCTTCGAGGAGCTGAAGAAGGTCGAGCTGCTCGACGAGCGCGACCAGGCCCGCGAGCGCGCCGAGGAAAACGCCCGCGAGCAGGCCGACCTCGACAGCATCGGCCTGATGCGCGCCCGCATCGGCGCCGTCGCCTGACCGGCGCGCGCGCGCCAGACCATCGGAAAAATCTGAAACCCGGACCCGCAAGGTCCGGGTTTTCGCATCTGCTGTCCACAACGTGGCGCCGCACCCCTTGGTGGTCGGCTTTGCCGCGCGCTATGGTGGTGGAAATGAATGCTGTGCCAGCGACGGCGGTGCCCACCTCTCCCTTGGGAGAGGTCGGCGCGGAGCGCCGGGTGAGGGGTGACGGTCGCCCGTTAATCCTGCGCCCCCTCACCCGATTTGCTGCGCAAATCGACCTCTCCCCGCTGGGGAGAGGTGAAGGGAAGCCGCAGGCCGCGTGTCGGGGGGCTGAATGCTGACGCCAGCAGAGCTGGTCGGGTTGATCGAGGCGGTGGCGAAGGGCGATCAGGCCGCGTTCGAGCGCCTCTACGCCGCCACGCGCGCGAAACTCTATGGCGTCGTGCTCCGTATCTTGCGCCGACAGGATCTCGCGGAGGAGGTCATTCAGGAGGCCTACGTCAAGATCTGGAACGGCGCCGGCCGGTTCGATCCGGCGCTGTCCTCGCCGATCACGTGGATGGTCTCGATCGCGCGGAACCGGGCGATCGACATCGTGCGCAAGAAGTCGGAAGCCTCCATCGAGGAAGAGCCTCAGGCGATGGAGGTCGCGGCCGAGAGCACCGATCCGCTCGCGCGCCGCGAGATGACCGAGGAGCTGAAGCGGCTCCTGGAATGCATCGGCCGGCTCGAGCCGGACCGTCAGAGGCTCGTGCTGCTCGCCTATTACAACGGCTGGAGCCGCGAGCAATTGGCGGAGAAGTTTGCCGCGCCCGTCAACACGGTGAAGACGTGGCTCAGGCGCAGCATGCTGGAGATCAGGGAGTGCCTCGGGCTGTAGAGGATGATGAGAGAGTGTCTATGCTAACGCGGCCTTCTTGCCTCACCTCTCCCGAAGGGAGAGGTCGGATTGCATCGCAAGATGCGATCCGGGTGAGGGATTGCGCACGCTCATGGGACCTGAACCCCTCACCCGATTTGCGCGGGACGATGCTTCGCATCTTCCGGGGCGCATCGACCTCTCCGTTCGGGAGAGGTGAAGGAGAGTGATGGCCTACACGGAGGACCATATCGCGCTCGCCGCTGAATACGCGCTCGGCACGCTCGACGCCGACGAGCGCGCGCAGGTCGAGACCATGATGGCGGTGGACGAGGCGTTCGCCGCGATCGTGCAGGCGTGGTCGTACCGGCTCGGCGCGCTCAATCAGATGGTCGGCTCGGTCGAGCCGCGTCCGGTCGTGTGGGAGAACATCAGGTCCGAGATCGCGCGCATCGCCGTGGCGCAAGAGCCGCCCGCGGCCGCAGAGGCGTCGCCGCCGCCGGTGTCGGAGCCGCCCTCGCCGGAGACGGTGGTATCCTCGAATGAAAGTGCGCCGCCGGCACCGCATTCCGACGCAGAGCAGGGCGAGCCGCCGCGTCCCGAGCCCGACGCCATCTCCGACATCGCGCCGCAATTCATCCCGCAGGTCCACGCTCCCGATCTCGACGTCGTTCGTGCGCCGCCGGCACCTGGGATCGACAACGGCAACGTGATCCGGCTCGAGAGCCGCGTGAAGCGCTGGCGCGCCGTCGCGTCCGTCGCCGGCGCGCTGGCCGCCGCACTGCTCGTGACGCTGTCGCTCCAGATCTTCAGGCCGGAGGCGCTGCCGGGCGCCTTGCGTCCGCCAACGCGCATCCAGACCGTCGAGGTGAAGACCCCGGCCGCGCCGCTCGCCGCCTCCGCGCAATATGTCGCGTTGCTGCAGGACCAGGGCGGCGGCCCCGCCTTCATCCTCACCGTCGACGGCGCGACGCGGAATTTCACCGTGCGCAAGGTCGGCGCGGCGCCGGAGCCCGGCAAGAGCTTCGAGCTCTGGCTGATCTCGGACAAGCTGCCGCGGCCACGCTCGCTCGGCGTGATCGGCGCCGGCGATTTCACCGCGCGCCCGCTG
Source organism: Bradyrhizobium sp. FW305-F6 (assembly GCF_058782905.1). Lineage (NCBI taxonomy): Bacteria > Pseudomonadati > Pseudomonadota > Alphaproteobacteria > Hyphomicrobiales > Nitrobacteraceae > Bradyrhizobium > Bradyrhizobium sp. FW305-F6. Next base: position 217,074 of record NZ_JBYSYD010000005.1, on the reverse strand, counting down.
CTCGCCTCCTACGATGCCGACGTCGTCAACGGCGCCACCTATGCCGTCACCGTCGAGCAGGCCGGCGGCTCACCCGACGGCCGGCCGACCTCGGCGCCGATATTTTCCGGCAAGCTGATCGAGACCGTGCCGCCGTCCCAGCCGCAGGCGCCCGCGCAGAAGTAGGGCGCGTAGCCCGGATGAGCGAAGCGACATCCGGGGCGATGCTTCCCGCATGTCGGCCTCCGCCTTCGCTCGAGCTTCGGCGGACAAGCCGCTCATGCGGGGTCCGGCGTCGCCACCGTCCATCCCGGCGTCGCAGCCCGACAAATGCCCCCGAATCCGGCCCCGATTTGAACCTCCGCCCGATCCCGGGCGTCAAATCCCCGGAATTTGAAGTCGGCGATGCCGGAAAGGGCGAGAACATCAGATGGATGCAACGAGAACGCCAGGCATCTTCCGGCACCAATATGCGGGGCTGCCGCACGGTGCGGCATTCGAGCAGTGGCGCGAACGGGCCGTCGGTCCATGCGGCCTCGATATCGGGCCGAGCCATGGCGACAGCGTCGACTGCCGGCTCCAGATCAGCGTCGTCGACAACATCGCGCTCGGCATTGCCGAAGGCGCGTCCGCGCAATATTCCCGCAGCCAAAGCCACCTTTCCGACGGCAGCGACGATCTCATGCTGATCGCGGCCCATGCCGGGCTCGTCCGCGTCGGGCAGAACGGTCACACTGTGGAGCTCGCGCCGGCGCAGATGGTGCTCGTCGACATGGCCGCCACCGGCACCGTCGGCCACACCGCGGAGGACCGCTTCACCACCATCCGCATGCCGCGCCGCGCGCTGCTCGACATCAGTCCGCGCGCCGAGGACAAGCTCTCGCAGGTGTTGTCGGACGGCGCCGTCGCCGAGACCATCTTTCGCTATCACGCGCTCGCCGCCAACCACGCGCCGCATCTCGATGCGGTCGGCCAGCGCCTCACCGCGCAGCACATGGTCGATCTGGTCGGCCTCCTGCTCGGCACCGATGCCGAGCATGCAAGCCTTGCGCGCGGGCGGGGACATGCGGCGGCCCGCCTGGATCTCATGCGCGCCGACGTGATGGCTGCTCTCGGCCGCAACGATCTCTGCCTGTCCGAGGTCGCCGCCAGGTCGGGCCTCAGCCCGCGCCAGGCGCAACGGCTGTTCGAGCAGGCCGGCACCACCTTCACCGAATTCGTGCTGGAGCAGCGCCTGCTCCATGCGCGCAAGCTGCTCGGCGATCCCCGCGCCAGGGCGCGGAAGATCAGCGATATCGCGCATTCCTCGGGTTTTTCCGACCTGTCCTATTTCAACCGCGCCTTCCGCAAGCGCTTCGGCGCGACGCCCTCGGAACTGCGCGAGGCGTAGGGCGCTGCCGCATTTGGCCGGCGCCGCCTGTTGAGCTAGTCTGCCCGCGCGGGCAGACCGCGGGTTTGCTTCGGAAAGCGCGGCGGGCGGACATGGCGCGTATCATCGTGCTCGGCGGCGGATTTGCAGGCCTGTGGGCGGCCATCGGCGCTGCGCGCAAGCGTGAGGAGATCGGCGCGGACGGCGATATCGAGATCCGTCTCATCGACCGCAACCCCTATCACAACATCCGCGTACGCAACTACGAGGCCGATCTCGGCGAGGTCGCGCTGCCGTTGTCGCGATTGCTCGATCCGATCGGTGTCGATCATGGCCTCGGCGAGGTCGAGGCGATCGATCCGGTACGGCGCGAGATCTCGCTGGTCACGAGCGGCGGCGAGGAGAGGCTGGGCTACGACCGCCTCGTGCTGGCGCTCGGCAGCGAGGTGATGCGTCCCGATATTCCCGGACTTGCCGCGCACGCCTTCGACGTCGACACCTATGCCGCGGCGCTCCGCCTCGAGCATCACCTCTTCTCGCTCGGACGCAGCGAGGCATCGCCGGGGCGCTCGACCGTCGTCGTGGTCGGCGCCGGGTTTACCGGCATCGAGGTCGCGGCCGAGATGCCGGACAGGCTCACGCGTGCCGGCATCACCGGCGGCCGACGCATCATCCTGGTCGATCCCAATCCGGCGATCGGCGTCACCATCGGCGCGCATGCGCGTCCCGTCATCGAGACGGCGTTGTCGTCATTGCAGGTCGAGACCCGGCTTGGCGTGCGGGTCGCCTCGGTCGAGGCGGCCGGCGTGTACCTCGACTCGGGCGAGTTCATTGCGGCGCAGACCGTGATCTGGTGCGCCGGGATGCGTGCGAGCCGGCTGGCCGGGAGTTTCGGCAGCGCGCGCGATCGCCTCGGGCGGCTGCCGGTCTATCCCTTCATGCGCCTCGCGGATGTGCCTGGCGTGTTCGCGGCCGGCGATGTTGCCTCGAGCCTGATCGACGGGTTGCATCCGACCGTGATGTCCTGCCAGTTCGCCCGTCCCATGGGCCGCTTCGCCGGCCACAATGTGGTGGCCGATCTGGTCGGCCTGCCGATGCTGCCGCTGCGGATCGACTGGTACGTCACCGTGCTCGATCTCGGCGCCTGGGGTGCGCTCTACACCGAGGGGTGGGACCGCGAGGTCAAGACGACCGGTCAGGCCGCCAAGTCGACCAAGCAGACCATCAACCGCAAGCGCATCTATCCGCCGCTGTCGGGCAGCAAGGACGAATTGTTCGCCGCCGCCGCGCCGACCGTGCAGGCGCCCCCGCCGACATACGGGGCAAGATAGCTCTGAGCATGCGGTGTCATCGTCCGCGAAGGCGGACGATCCAGTATTCCAGAGACAGTAATTGGGACGGAGAAGCCGCGGGGCGCTGGATACCCGCCCGCACGGCAGATGACGACGGTGGTTTTGTTGGTCATCCCGGTACCCCTCTACAAGCCCTTGCGTTGCCCGACGGGCGAAACACCCAGCGCCCGGTCAACCCGCGCCGTGTAAAATATTCCACTTTACCGAAATTCGGAAACGGCGTAGGTGTTGCGGCAACCCGGCCCAAGGAAGAGGGGCGTATCGCGATCGTCACGAACGCGGGTCGGGCGGCGGTGGACGTGAGCAACACCGGCGCGAACGGCTTCGCAGGGCGGGCAACCGTGAGCGGAGACCTCGCGCCAACGACGGGTGCGGCTTGCGTACGGCAAAATCGTGTGGTCCTGGCGCCCGGGGTCTGTGCGCCAAGTGTTGCGGTGATGTGGCGGCCCGACCGGGCACGCGCATCAGCCATCCGCAAGGCGACGGGGGCAATAGTGCATCGCTCCCCGGGGAGAGCACGACATAAGCCGTCAAACCACTGCGCAGGGAAGGCCGGGATGTCCTGGCTACACCTGTATGCCGCTGTGCAGCTTCTCACCACGCAGATTCGCACAGTGGACCTCGGGTGCCTGCGGGCTCCCGGTCTTCCCTGCGCCCTCTTTCATTTCAGAGGGTGAGGCGACAAAACAAAGCTCGGGCAAGATGCGCCGCGAGGCCGCGAAGGCGTGTCTGCGACATGAGCTGCGTGCCACAAGCTCGATCTCGTAGGGTGGGCAAAGCGCAAGCGTGCCCACGCCCTGTGGCTCATCGAAGGAGATCGTGGGCACGGCGCTATGCGCCTTTGCCCACCTTACCCACCGCCGCTGGGATGTACACTGGAGCATCGCTAATGACGACGTGCAGACAGTATCCGCCATGACCCAACTATCGTGCCCCGGACGCAGCGCAGCGCTACTTCAGCGGTGCGCTGCAGAGCCGGGGCCCATGCATCAGCACGTGCCGCGGCTTGCTGGGTCCCGGCTCTGCGCAGCAACGCGAAGAGCGTTGCAGCGCGTCCGGGACACGAGAGCGTCATCTGGGAGTTCGGCAGGTGCTCGCGCAACGAGAAGCTACCCCCAGACATGAGAAAGCGCCCGTGGGGGGCGGGCGCTTTCTGTAGTCGACTTGGGGTTGGGGTCGTCTACATATCCACGTGGCGACTTTGGGGGGCTGGTAAAGAGCCGCGTGAATTCCTGAAACTCATGTCTCCTAGCGAACGACCGAGGTGTTCGCGCTGGTGATGGTGACCGGCTTGCCGGCCTTCATGACGCGTGCAGTCTGGGTGAGGCCTTCGTCCGAGCTGGTCGCGCGTGCAGTGATGCCGAGGCCCGCAACCGCGATGCCGGCAACGAGGGCGACGACCACGATTTTCAGATGGGTCGCGCGGTCTGCACTGTAGATCGAGTGGTTCATGGAAGCCTCCTGCCGCCATCTACCCGAAGTAGTCGCCGGCCGTTTCAGGCAGGTTCATGCTTCCGGTGCCCAACAACCTAGTATTGGGGGGATTCGTTCCCAAGAGGCCATCACAAGAGCGTGAATGGACGTGAAAAGTCGCGATCAGAAATGGGGGCTGATGGCTCGTTTCTATAATTATTTCAAAGCTGTAATGTGCCTTTCGGATGGTTTTTGAGCTTTAGCCTGCACGGCGCCGGGAACTCAAAAACCATTTGCCTGTGACTGAAAAACACACGGCTTCTTAAGGCAAATCAGATGCTTCCGACCGTTTTCAACCTCGCCCTGGGGTGGATTTCCGCCTGCGACAACACGGTCGTCTGAGCCCGGAACCGTTCCACCAGGGACCGCACGAAGGGACGAATTGCCGCAGAGGTGACCAGCACCGGTGCCTCCCCTTCGCGCGCGGCGCGCTCGAAGGCCTCGCGCACGGCAGTCATGAATTCCGACAGTTTCGAGGGCTGCATCGCAAGGCTCCGCTCCTCGCCCTGGCCGATGATGGATTCGGCAAAGGCCTGCTCCCATTTCGCCGACAGCGCGATCAGCGGCAGGTAGCCGGCATACGAGGTGTTCTGCGCGCAAATCTGCCGCGCCAGACGCGCGCGGACGTGCTCGACCATGGTGGCCGGATTGCGCGAAAAGGCGAGCGAGTCCGCGATGCCTTCGAGGATGGTCGAGAGGTCGCGGATCGAGATGCGCTCGGCCAGCAGCAGCTGCAGCACGCGCTGGATGCCGGAGACCGTGACCTGTCCGGGGACGATGTCCTTGACCAGCTCGCTCTGCTCCTTCGGCAGCTCCTTGAGCAGCTTCTGCACCTCGCCGTAGGAGAGCAGGTCCGACATGTTGGCCTTGAGCAGCTCGGTGAGGTGGGTCGAGAGCACGGTGGCGGCGTCGACGACGGTGTAGCCCTTGAGCGAGGCCTCCTCCTTGAGGCTGGCGTCGACCCACGTCGCGGGCAGGCCGAAGGTCGGCTCGGTGGTGTGGATGCCGGGCACCTGGACCTGGCTGCCGCCGGGATCCATCACCATGAACTGGTTCGGCCAGATCTTGCCGGTGCCGGCGTCGACCTCCTTGATCTTGATGATGTAGGTGTTGGCCTCGAGCTGGACGTTGTCGAGGATGCGCACCGCCGGCATCACGAAGCCCATCTCGATCGCGAGCGAGCGGCGCAGCGCCTTGATCTGCTCGGTGAGGCGGTCGGTGCCGTCGGGGCCGTTGACCAGCGGCAGCAGCGCATAGCCGAGCTCGATCTTGAGGTCGTCGATCTTGAGCGCGGCCGAGATCGGCTCCTCGGTCGCGGCGGCGCCCGGCGCACCCGGCGTTCCCGGAGCGGGCGCGGCGTGAACGGCTGCCTCGGCCTTGGCCGCCACCCGGTTGCGGTTGCGCGAGTTCCAGGCCAGCGCGCCGGCGCCGAGGCCAAGCGCCAGGAACGGCAGGGTCGGAATGCCCGGCAGCGCCGCCAGCACCAGCATCACCGCCGAGGACATCGCGAGCGCCTGCGGGTAGCCGGAGAACTGCTTCATCAGCGCCTTGTCGGCGGCGCCGGAGACGCCGGCCTTGGAGACGAGCAGGCCGGCCGCGGTCGAGACGATCAGCGCCGGCACCTGGGTGACGAGGCCGTCGCCGACGGTCAGCAGCGTGTAGGTGCGGCCGGCGTCGGCGAAGGACATGCCCTGCTGCGCCACGCCGATGATGATGCCGCCGACGACGTTGATGAAGACGACCAGGAGGCCGGCGATGGCGTCGCCCCGGACGAATTTGGAGGCGCCGTCCATTGCGCCGAAGAAGCCGCTCTCGTCCTCCAGCTCCTTGCGCCGCTCCTTGGCGATTTTCTCGTCGATCAGGCCGGCGGAGAGGTCGGCGTCGATCGCCATCTGCTTGCCGGGCATGGCGTCGAGGTGGAAGCGCGCGGCGACTTCGGCGATACGGCCCGAGCCCTTGGTGATGACGACGAAATTGACGATGATCAGGATGGCGAAGACGATGATGCCGATGACGAAATTGCCGCCCATCACGAAGTTGCCGAAGGCTTCGATGACGTGACCGGCGGCAGCCGTGCCCTCGTGCCCGTGCGACAGGATCAGGCGGGTCGAGGCCATGTTGAGCGACAGGCGCAGCATGGTCGAGATCAAGAGGACGGTCGGAAAGGCCGAGAATTCCAGCGGCGCCTGGATGAACAGCGAGGTCATCAGGATCAGGATCGAGAGCGTGATCGAGATCGCCAGGAACAGGTCCAGCACGATCGCGGGCAACGGCAGGATCAGCACCACCAGGATGGTGAGAACGCCGAGCGCCAGCGCGATGTCGCCGCGCTTGAGGACGGTGACGATGTCGTTCAGGGAGGGGATCGAGGGTCTTGCGCTGCCTACGCCCTGTCCTGCCGTGACGTCGACCATGGTAGCTGCTCCCCCGCGCGACTGCCGTGCGCGCGCCCCAGACGTCTGCGCGGCGGCCGACGGGCCGCCGTTCCGAAAGTGAGGCACCGCACTTGCGTCCACAGGGAGTCCCCCGTTCTACGCGGCCGACGACACTCGACTTCACCCGGCAATTCTTGCCGGGTGTATGGTTAGCAAAGGGTTAACGGAGGAGGGGGCGTAGGGGTGAAACGGGGGTGTTTGGGAGCCCAGCCGTCATTCCGGGGCGATGCGAAGCATCGAACCCGGAATCCATCGGGCCGCAGATGGCGTGGGGAAATGGATTCCGGGCTCGCGCTGCGCGCGCCCCGGAATGACGGCTCGGGGGAGGCCGCCGCTACTTCGCCTTCTGCATCCTGGTCACCGTGTACCCCGACGCGGCTTCCTCGGCCTCGAAGGTCACCTTGTCGCCGACCTTCACCTGCTTCAGCATCGCGGGATCCTTGACCCGGTACACCATGGTCATGGGCTCCTCCATGCCGAGACTCTTCGCCGGCCCATGCCTGAGCGTGATCTTGCCGGCGCCCTCGTCGATCTTCCTGACCTCGCCGCTGATCGCGGCGCCCTCGGCGGCGACAGTCCCGGTCGCAAGGCCGATGGTCAGTGCCAGCGCGGCAGCGATACGAATGGTGCGGTTCATGAGCTTCTCCATGCTTACTTCACGGTGACGTGGCCGACCATGCCGTACTCGCGGTGGTCGGGAATAAGGCACGAATATTCGAACGTGCCCCGCTTGCTGAACTTCCAGAGGATCTCGGCCGTCTTTTTGGGCGCAAGCCGCGCCGCATTGGGCTCGTCGTGCTCCATGTGCGGATGCTTCTTCATCTCCACCGCATGCGCGAGATTCTCCTTCGTGGTGGCGAGCAGGAATTCGTGGTCCTCCTTGCCGACATTGCGCAGCACGAAGCGGATTTGCTCGCCGCGCTTCACCTCGATCTTCGCAGGCGTGTAGTCCATCTCGTTCATCAGAATTTCGATGGTGCGTGCGGGCTTCTTGGGATCGCCAGGCTCGCCGGCCGAGAAGGTCGGGTGAGCGTGCTTGTCGTGGGCGAGGGCCGGCGCGGCCGAAAGCGCAGCCAGCGCGAGGCCGAGCTTGATCGTGGTCTTCATCGTGGTCTCCGGTTGGCGGTTCATCGAAACGCTCACATCTTGTGCTTCATCGGCCAACTGCCGGATTTCTGCCGCGCCGGCTCCGCGGCGGGGGCGGCCACTTCGTAGGCGACGGTGCCTTGCGGGAATTTGTACGGACCGGGATCGCGGTAATCGTCGCGCGCGAGGTCCTCGCGGATCTTCATCACGGTGAACATGCCGCCCATCTCGATCGGGCCGAACTGGCCGGTGCCCGTCATCATCGGCAGCGTGTTTTCAGGGGTGGGCATCTCCATGTTGCCCATCGCCATGCCGGTCGAGCCCATGGCCATGCCATCGGGCGCGAGCTTGCCGACGGCCTTGGCGAGATCCTTGCGCGACACGCCGATGAGATTGCGCACGTCGTGTCCCATCGCGTTCATGGTGTGATGCGACTTGTGGCAGTGAAACGCCCAGTCGCCGGGATTGTCGGCGAGCACGTCGAACACCCTGACGGCGCCGACCGGGACGTCGGTGGTCGTCTCCGGGATCTGCGCACTCTCCTGAATCCAGCCGCCGTCGGTGCAGGTGACTGCAAAGCTGTGGCCATGCAGATGGATCGGATGGTTGGTCATGCTGAGATTGCCGATGCGCACGCGCACTCTGTCGCCGAGCCTGACCGGCAGCGGATCGATGCCGGGAAACACCCGCGCGTTCCATGTCCACATGTTGAAATCCGTCATCTCGTTGACGTGCGGCAAGTAGGTGCCGGGGTCGACGCGATAGGTGCTCATCACGAAGACGAAGTCGCGGTCGACGGGCCGGAAGCTCTGGTCGCGCGGATGCACGACCACCATGCCCATCATCCCCATCGCCATCTGCACCATCTCGTCGGAATGCGGGTGGTACATGAAGGTCCCGCTCTTCCTCATCTCGAACTCGTAGACGAATGTCTTGCCCGGCTGGATGTGCGGTTGGGTCAATCCGCCCACCCCGTCCATGCCGCTCGGGATGATCATGCCGTGCCAGTGCACGGTGGTGTATTCGGGCAGGCGATTGGTGACGAAGATACGGAGCTTGTCGCCTTCGACGGCTTCGATGGTCGGGCCCGGCGATTGGCCGTTGTAGCCCCACAAATTCACCTTCATGCCCTCGGCGAACTCGCGCACCACGGGCTCGGCGACGAGATGGAATTCCTTCCAGTCTCCGTTCATGCGGAACGGCAGCGACCAGCCGTTCAGCGTGACCACGGGGCGATAGTCCGGGCCGCTGCTGGGATGCAGCGGCGGCTGCATCACCACCTTGTCCATGGTGATGGCTTCCGGAATCGAAGCAGCCTGCACGCGGCCGCTGATGGCCGACGCGCCGGCAAGCGCGGCGCTGCCTAAAAATCCTCGGCGGGAAAACATGCTGGCCTCCGTCTCAATGGCCGCCGGCGGCCGGCGCTGCCGCGGCGATGGTGGTGGGATTGTCGGTGCCGGCCGCCGGCGCGTAGCCACCATTGACGGCGGTCTGCAGATCGGCCTGCGCGAGAAAGAACCGCTGCCTGGCATCGATCGCGCCGCGCAGCGACGCCAGACGCTGCCGCGCCTCGGTGAGTAGCGCGAAGATGTCGACCTGCATGCTGGAGAAGCGCAGCTGCATCTCCTCGGTGATGATCTTTCGCAGCGGGATGATCTCGCGCTGGTAGTGGCCGGCGATGTCATAAGTGGAGCGATAGATCCGATAGGCGTCGCGCGCCTCGGAGCGCACATTCACGGCCCGCTCGGTCAGGCGGTTGAAGGCGAAATTGTAGGTCTCGGCGGCTTGGCGCACGCGCACCTCACCGCCGTCGAAGATCGGAATCTGGAACTGGACGTCGAAGCCGCGCTCGCTGAACGGCGGCCCCTCCGGATCCCTGGTGCGGCGGGAGATGCCGGCGAGATCGAACAGCGTCACGACGCGCGTCGCCTCGGTGAGGTTCAGCGCCTTCGCCAACGCGGCCAGCTCGAGCCGCGCGATCTGCAGGTCGAGGCGATGCGTCACCGCATCGACCTCGATCGTGGGCAGGGCCAGCGGCCGGCGCGGCAACGGCGGCAGTTGATCGGGCAAGCGGAAATCGAGACCTTCGTCCCATAGCCCCATGAGGCGCGCCAGCCTTTCGCGGGCGCTCGCAGCAGCCTGCCGCGCGGTGGCGAGGTCCGCGGTGGTCTCGGCATAGAACACCTGCTCGCGAGCCTGGTCGAGCTTGTTGAGCGAGCCGGTCTCGCCGAGCTTGAGCGCGAGCTGTGCGGTCGATTCCGCCGTCGCCTTCGCGTCGGTCAGCAGTCCCACCATCTCATTGGCGGCAACGGTGCGGATATAGGCACGGCGCACGTCCGCGGCGAGCCGCAGCGTTGCCAGTGCCGCGCGCAACTGGGCGCCGCGGAAACGGTCGCGGGCGATGTCGGAGCGAAACGGTAGGGTGGCGAGCGCGAGGATGTCGCCGACCACCTGGCGCTCGATCTCGCTCGCGCCGTTTCCGGTGATGCGCGAGACTGCGAACACGGGATTTGGCGGCAAGCTCTGCTCGACCAGATCGGTTTCCGCCAGCGCCAGCTCGTTGTAGGCGGCCTGCAGCCCCTTGTTGTTGAGCAGCGCGATCTGCACGGCGGCGTCGACGCTGAGCGTGCGCGAGAGCAACTGGCGGACGCGGGCGTCGACCGCGGCGGCGCCCTCGGCCGAGCGCACGAAGGCGACGTCCTTGTTGATGGTCCGGCTCGTCAGGTCCGAGACATCGGTCATGCCGCCGTCGGGCGAGAACGCGGCGCAACCGGACATGCCGAGCGCGGCGATGACGAGCAGGCCTCGCGCGAGATGGGGTGTCATGGCGCGCTCCTACCGCTCTTGCTTCGGCTGCGGCGTCACCGCCTCGTTGCGGCCACGCCATGGTGCCGGCGTCGCAGGCCGCAGGCTGGTGTAGGGCGCGATGGTCGAGCGATAGACGACGGGCGCAACCTTCGCAGCGGGATCAGCGGGATCTGCGCTGGCCATATGCGTCGTTGCCGGCATGCAGCCGGACAGTGCCACCGCAGCCAAAGCCAGCAGCGGCCAGGTGGAGAGAGCGTGCCGTTCACCCGCCGCGGATGCGGCAGGTTTCGCCCTTGAAAGCGCAAGCATGTCGTAATTCCTGATCTGGAGACCACAGGTTCGCACGCGCAAAAGCGCGCATCGAAACCGACGCCGTCGTGTCAGATCAGGCGATGGGGGGGCGGTAGTGCTGAGGCGGTGCGGCGCTGTGCAGGCTGGGCACGATCTCGGGCGCACAGGTCGATATCGGCCGGGCCGGTGTGGTGATGCTGGGCAGATCGGCCGGCAGCGCGCTGACGCACATCATCGCACAGCACGGGCCCACCGTGCCCTTGCCGTCGTGATGATGCGGAACGGATGCGTCCTGTGCGGCGGCGTGGTGATCAGCGTGGATTCCCGCATGTTCATGCGCGGCGTCGCCATGGCTCGTGGACATCTGGTGATGCACCGGAACGAGATCAGCCAGCACGGCCTCGTTACCGAGGCACGGCGCCGGCGCGCTGCCAAAGGCAAGGCTTGCGGCCGGCGCGAGCACGCAGAACAGATAGGCGAGGGCGATGATCCGTCCCACCTTGATCCGTACCGGTCGCGTCAATCGCAGCAACATTCCGCCGATATGCTCTCCGCGCGGCCAAGGTGCACACGCGGGATGCAAACTAGTGGCAAAACGCGCGTTCGCCAAGCTCCTTCTTACCGCAGTGCACCGCGCATGCCCAACATCGCAGCACGCTGCTTGACCTTGCGGCGACCGGCAGGCCATGTTCCAGCCCGTGCACGCGCCCCATCCTCCAGGACAGACGCCTCATTCATTCACCCCTGATTCGCGTCAGGCCTGGATGCGGCTGGTCATTGCGGTCCTGATCGGGTCGATCGGGGCCGTCGGCATGTGGGCGGTCGTGGTCGTGATTCCGATCGTGCAGGCCGAGTTCGGCGCCACGCGGGGCGCGGTGTCGCTGGCCTTCACGCTGATGATGTTCGGCTTCGGGCTCGGTGGCGTGATTGCCGGCAAGATCACCGACCGGTTCGGCATCGTGCCGGCGATGGCGATCAGCATCGCCTTCCTCGGCGTTGCCAACGTGCTCGCGGCCCTGTCGGGCCAGCTCTGGCAGTTCGTGGCGGCTTATTTCCTCATCGGCCTCGGGACGTCCGCGACCTTCGCGCCGCTGATGGCGGAGGTCTCGCATTGGTTCGAGCGCTATCGCGGACTTGCCGTGACCATCGTCGCCAGCGGCAATTATGTCGCCGGCACGATATGGCCGCCGCTCGTGAACTGGGGCACGCAGGAGATCGGCTGGCGCTATACCCATATCGGCATCGCCATCGTCTGCGTCGGCCTGATGACGGTGCTGGTTCTGGTCCTGCGCGCGCAGATGGGCAGCAACACGGTCCACGATCATGCCAACGCACCGCCGCCGCGAGTCGATCTCAGGCTCTCGACCAACACGCTGACAGTGCTGCTATCGATTGCCGCCATCGCCTGTTGCGTGGCGATGGCGATGCCCCAGGTGCATATCGTCGCCTATTGCGGCGATCTCGGCTATGGCGTGGCGCGTGGCGCAGAGATGCTGTCCTTGATGATGGCCTGCGGCATCGTCAGCCGGATTGGGTCGGGTTACCTCGCCGACAAGATCGGCGGAATTCCCACGCTGCTGGTCGGGTCGCTGGCGCAGGGCTTTGCGCTGGTATTCTATCTGTTCTTCGACAGCCTCACCTCGCTCTATCTGATCTCGGCGATGTTCGGCCTGTTCCAGGGCGGCATCGTGCCAAGCTACGCCATCATCGTGCGCGAGGCGATGCCGGCGAGCGAAGCCGCAACCCGCGTCGGCATCGTGATCTTTGCGTCCGTGTTCGGCATGTCCTTCGGCGGTTGGGTGTCCGGCGTCATCTTCGACGCCACAGGTTCCTATGCCGCGGCCTTCGCCAACGGCGTCGCCTGGAATGCGTTGAACATCAGCATCGTCGTGCTGCTGCTGATCCGCTCGTGGATGGGCGCGGTCAAGACCGGCCCGGGCCTCGCGACTTAAGCCGACTGCCCCGCCTTCAGCAGCGAGCAGCCGGTGATCTTGTAGCTCCCGTCCGCCTGCTGCTCGAGCGTGTAGAGCGCCTCCCAGGCCTCGCCATCGGCATCGATGATATGGACGCGCTGGGCGATCCAGCCGCCATCGGTCTTGCTCTCGCCGAACTCGAAACTCTTGTGGCGATAGACCGGCGCGTAGCCGCTCTGCACCATGGACATGAAAATGTCGGGTGCGGGGAAGATTTCCTTGATCGCCGGTGCGGCATAGGAATAGGCCGCCGCCGCATCGCCGCGAACGAAAGCCTGCTCCTGGGCGCGAATGACGCTTTGGGCTGCCGCGACATCGCCGGCAAACGCTGCATGATGACAGGCAACAATAAAGGCGACCAGCAAGGCTGCGATGCGCATGACAGGCTCCGCGTTGAGATCCCCGGCGGACGCGATCATAGCACATCTGCGGCGCCAGGGGGCCGATGAACCACGCGCCCGGTGTCTCGGAACGGCTCTGGGGCCGCTCCGAGACGATGGAAAGCCAAAAATCAGGCTTGGGCCTTGACCGGGAGCCGAAAGGGCGCCCCCAGCCGGTTGAACGCGTTCATCGCCGCAATCGTGATTGTGAGGTCCACCAAATCCTTTGGCCCGAAAGCCGCGCTTGCGGCCGCATAGGCCTCGTCGGACGCGTGCGTCTCGCTGACGAGCGTGACTTCCTCCGCCCACGCCAGCGCAGCGCGATACTTGTCGGGAAACAGATGGGGCACCTCGGCCCAGACCGGAACGAGGGCGACCTTCTCGAACGGCATCGTCTTCAGGAGGTCCCGGGTGTGCAGGTCGATGCAGTGCGCGCAGCCGTTGATCTGCGAAACCCTGAGTAAGACGAGGTGGATCAGTTCGTTCGGCAGGTCGGTGCCCGTGGTGACGTACTGGTGGACGCCGAAGAGGGCCTTTGCGCCCTGCGGCGCCACCTCGGCCCAGACCAGTCGTTTGTTCTCGCTCATGACGTGTCTCTATGTTCGGAACGCCGGAGATCGGCGCTCGAAGCCATGACGGGCCAAGAGGTCGGGGTGTGACATGCCACGCAGCATTTCCACGCGTAGCGGCCGATGTCACAACCAGGCACGCCCGATCGTCTTATCCTTGGGCCCGGGATGCGCGAGCGACGGGTAAGCGGATATGATTGCGAGGGAGCGGAGCAGATGGCGGCGATGAACGACTGGCGGACCACCGCGTTCGAGGCGGAGCGCAGGCGCCTGACACGCCTGGCCTATCGGATGATGGGCTCGCTCACCGAGGCGGAGGACGTCGTTCAGGACACATGGTTGCGGTGGGTCGGGGCGGAGAGTGTCGTCGATTCGCCTCCCGCCTATCTAACCCGCATCGTCACACGCCTGTGCATCGACCGACGCCGCTCCGCGCGCGCGCGCAGGGAAACCTATGTCGGACCTTGGCTGCCAGATCCACTTGTGGGTTCCGTGGAGTTGGACGAGACGGTCGCCGACGACGTCACGGTCACGTTGATGCTGGCGCTCGAGCGTTTGTCGCCTCTGGAGCGGGCCGCTTTCCTCCTCCACGACGTGTTCGACGTGCCGCTGACCGAAGTGGCCACCACCCTCGGCCGCGAGCCGGCCGCGGTTCGTCAGCTCGCGGCGCGCGCCCGCAAGCACGTGCAGTCCGCACGTCCTCGCTTTGACGTCGAACCCGCGGATGCAGACCGGATCAGCCGAGCCTTCTTCGCCGCGGCACGCGACGGGGACGTCGCGGCGCTTTCCGCGCTGCTGGCAAGCAATGTCGAGATCCATACCGATGGTGGCGGCAAGGTCCTTGCCTTCCGCAATGTTATTCGGGGCATCGAACGGGCCTTGCGACTTTTTGCCAGGCAGCGGCGCAAGCATGCCGTGCCGCCAACGCTGTTACGTGTCGCCACCATTGACGGACTGCCAGGCTACGTCAGCCTCGATGGAGGCGGCATGCTTCAGACAACCGCGCTCGACATCCGCGAGGACGGGATCGCCGCGATCTACATCGTCAAGAATCCGGACAAGCTGTCTCACTTGGCGGCGGAAACCGACTTTCAAAAACGTATCTCGCAGATACCACCAGCCTGATGAGCCTGACGAGGCAATAAGCCCCGTGCGATAGGCAGAATTCCACTCCGCCCTGCCGAGTTGGCATTCGCTCCACGAGTGCGCGCTGCCTACCGCTTGCGCTTCGTCGCCGGCTTCGTCGTCGGCTTCGCTGTTCTGGACGAACGCGCCTTGGCCTTGGCGGGCGGCTGCACCCGCAATCCATCGACAAACACGTCGAGCATCCGCAGCACCGAGGATTGCCAGCCGGGCTGGTCGTGCATGTAGCACATTCCGATGAGCGCCCGCAGCAGGTCCTCTGGGCTGATATCGCCGCGCATCTGGCCGGCGGCGACCGCGCGGTCGAGCAACGAGCCGATCGCCTTGGTCAGCCGCTCCATCGAGAACGCCGCGAGCTCCGACGAGCTTTGATAAGTCAGCGCCAGCGCTGCCGACATCCCCTTCTTGGTGGCAACAAACTCCACCGCTGAGCGCAGCCAGCGCCGCAGCGCCTCGACCGGATCCTTCGCATTCTTCAACTGCTCGGCCAGCTCGCTGAGCTGCTCGACTTCGCGGCGGTACACCGCCTCGAACAAGGCCTCGCGCGTCGGAAAATGCCGGTACAGCGTGCCGATGCCGACCCCGGCGCGCTTGGCCACGGCTTCCAGGCTCGCCTCCGAACCGCCCGCATTGAACACCAGCTTGGCGGCTTCGAGCACGCGCTCGCGATTGCGCACGGCGTCGGCGCGGGGCTTTCGGGTCTGGTCGGTGTGGTCGTCCATGACGCGCAATCTAGATCACGAATTGGTTAGATTGAACCCTCGCCGGACCCGCGCAGGGCTGCATCGCGTTGGGGACGCAGGCGCTTTCGACGAATTCCAGATTTTTCCGCACCGCCCTTGTTAAACGGAGGATGCCTCCGTATCTTCCTACAAGCGTCGGCCGCACCCTGTTCGGGCGGCGCAGTATCGGACGGCGGCCACGGCGGTGGCGCGCTGCACGATGACTCATGTCCAAATCTGATCGGAGCCTTGTATGAACCACTCCATCAGCCTCACCGTGAACGGTGCGCGGCGCGACTTCGTCCTCGACGATCCGCGCGTCACGCTGCTCGATCTCCTGCGTGAGCGCCTCCATCTCACCGGAACCAAGAAGGGATGCGACCGCGGCCAGTGCGGCGCCTGCACCATCCTCGTCGACGGCAAGCGCATCAATTCCTGCCTCGCCCTCGCCATCAGCCACGACGGCGCCGACATCCTCACCATCGAGGGCGTTGCGCGCGGCGATCAGCTCCATCCCGTGCAGGCCGCCTTCATCGCCCATGACGGCTTTCAATGCGGCTTCTGCACGCCGGGCCAGATCATGAGCGCGATCGGCATGATCAAGGAGGCACAGGCCGGCAACGATCCCGAGCGCATCCGCGAATGCATGAGCGGCAATCTCTGCCGTTGCGGCGCCTATGCCGGCATCGTCGATGCCGTGCTCGATGCGCAAGGACATATGGACGAATCCAACCAGAGGCGCTCGGCATGAAATCCTTCGATTACGTCAGGCCTGCGACGGTCGCTGAGGCCGTTGCCGCCGCTGCTCAGCCGGGTGCGGTCTATCTCGCCGCCGGCACCAATCTGCTCGACCTGATGAAGGGCGATGTCAGCCGCCCGGATCGTCTGGTCGACGTCACGCATCTCGACGGGCTCGATCGCATCGAGACTCTCGCCGACGGCTCTTTGCGTATCGGCGCGCTGGTGAGCAACGCAGATCTCGCGCATGACGTTGAATTCGCGAGATCATATCCCGCGGTGGCCGAAGCGCTGCTGTCCGGAGCGTCGGCGCAATTGCGCAATGCCGCGACCGTCGGCGGCAATCTCCTGCAACGAACGCGCTGCGCGTATTTCTACGACACCGCCAGCCGCTGCAACAAGCGCGAGCCGGGATCCGGCTGCGATGCGCGCGAGGGTGAGAACCGCGGCCATGCCGTGCTCGGCTGGAGCGAGAGCTGCATCGCTACGCACCCGTCCGACTTCTGCGTGCCGCTGGTCGCGCTCGATGCGGTCGTGGAGGTCGAGGGCAGGAGCGGCCGGCGCGAGATCGCGCTCGACGAGCTGCATCGCCTGCCAGGCGACGCGCCCGAGCGCGAGACCATGCTCGAGCCCGGCGATCTCATCGTCGCGGTGCGTCTGCCGCCGGCGGCGCGCGCGTTTGCATCGCATGCGCGCTATCTGAAGGTGCGCGAGAGAACGTCTTATGCTTTCGCCGTGGTCTCGGCCACGGCTGCGCTGCGGATCGAGAGCGGCAGGATCGCGGAGGCGCGACTTGCGCTCGGGGGCGTCGCCGCAAAGCCCTGGCGAGCCCGTGCCGCGGAGGACGTGCTCAGGAACGTCGCGCCCACGGTCGACGCGTTCCAGGAGGCGGCCTGGCGCGCGCTTGCCGACGCCAAGCCGTCCGGCGACAACGCCTTCAAGATCGAGCTTGCGCGCCGCATCGTCGTGCGCGCGCTGTTGCTCGCCGCTGCCGGCACGCCTGCGCGTATCCCGGCGCTGCCGGCTTCTCCCTTTGCCTCGACCTCCGGAGTCATCCATGCCTGAGCTCAATTTGACCAGCGCGCCCGCCCATCTCAGGCACGGCTCGAACATCGGCCAGCCGCTGACACGCCGTGACGGCCTCCTCAAGGTCACGGGGCGAGCAACCTATGCCGCGGACAACCATCCGCCCGGCATGCTGTTTGCGGTGATCGCCGCGTCCAGCATTGCGCGTGGTCGCGTCGTTTCGCTCGATGTCGCTGCGGCCAAGGGCCACCCCGGCGTCGTGGATGTGATGACGCCGGACCACAAGCCGCAGCTCGCGATCGATCCGGAGATCAAGACCAACCCGTTCGTGTTCCGGATGGACGCGTTGCACAGCAACGAGGTGCGCTACGCCAACCAGCCGATCGCAGTCGTGATTGCCGAGACGCTGGAGGCCGCGACGGAAGGCGCGAGGCTGCTCGCGCCGCGCTACGAGACGCTGCCTCCGCTGGTTGGTCTCGACGCCGGCGAGAGTTTCGTGCCGCCGGTCGTCGGTGTCGGTAATCCCGCGGAGCATCACCATGGCGATATCGAGGCGGGGCTCGCCTCCGCCGCGAAGCAGATCGATGCGACTTACGAGACGCCGCCGCAATATCACAACGCGATGGAGCCGCATGGGATCGTGGTTCAATGGGATGGCGACAGGCTGTCCGTGGACATGCCGACCCAGGGTCTGATGCTGTCGCTGGCGCGCATTGCCGAACTGTTCGGTATCGCGCACGACAAGATCCACATCCGCAGTCCCTTCCTCGGCGGCGGCTTCGGCTCGAAGGGGCTCATGGGCGGCCCGCCGGTTCTCGGCATCATGGCGGCGAAGCTGGTCGGCAAGCCGGTCAAGCTGGTGCTGCGCCGCGAGCAGATGTATGGCCCGGTCGGCCACCGCGCGCCGACGCGTCAGCGCCTGCGCATCGGCGCCGACGGTGAAGGACGCCTGACCGCGCTCGATCATCACGCGCGGACCGTGTCGAGCACGTTCGACGATTTCTACGAGCCCGCAGCCGATGCCTCGCACACGCTCTACGCGGCTCCCGCAATCCGCACCTCGCACGATGCCGTGCGCGTCAACACCGGCACGCCGCTGTTCATGCGCGCCCCGGGCGAAGCGACGGGCTCGATCGCGCTCGAAAGCGCGATCGACGAGATGGCCTTTGCCTGCGGCATGGATCCGCTGGCCTTCCGGCTAAAGAACTATGCCGAGGTCGAGCCGATCACCGGCAAGCCGTTCTCGTCCAAGGCGCTGCGTGCCTGCTACGAACAGGGCGCCGCGCGCTTCGGCTGGTCGAAGCGCTCGCTCCAGCCGCGGCAGATGCGTGACGATGGCGGCCTTCTGGTCGGCTGGGGCATGGGCACCGCGACCTTCCCGGCGCTGATGTTCCAGGCCGAAGCCCGCGCGGTGCTCCGGCGCGACGGCTCGGGCGCCATGGAGATCGGCGCGCACGACATGGGGCAGGGCGCCTGGACGGCGCTCGCCCAGATCGCGGCCGACGAGCTCGGGCTCGATATCGACCGCGTCGACTTCAAGTCCGGCACGTCCGACCTGCCTGATGCCGGCATCGCCGGCGGCTCGGCGCACACGGCAACCGCAGGTGCTGCGATCCATAGCGCCGGTGCGGCCGTGATCGCAAAGCTCGCTGATCTCGCCACCAATGACGAGCGTTCGCCGCTGTTCGGTGCCGGCAATGCCGGCGTGATTGCGCGCGATGGCAGGCTGATCCGCCGTGACGACGAGAGCCGTGGCGAGAGCTATGCCGACATTCTCGCGCGCGCCGGCGTTGCCGAGATCGAGGCGCGCGGCACCGGCGCGCCGAATCCGGCCGCGATGGAGCAATACGCGATGCATGCGCATGGTGCGGTGTTCGCCGAGGTCAAGGTCGATCCCGATCTCGGCCAGGTCCGCGTCACCCGCATGGTCGGCGCCTTTGCGGCAGGGCGCATCGTCAACCCGCGCATGGTGCAGAGCCAGCTGTTCGGCGGCATGATCTGGGGTATGTCGTTCGCGCTGCACGAGGAGGCCATCACCGACCGGCGCACCGGCCGGATCATGAATGCCAATCTCGGCGAGTATCATGTCCCCGTGAATGCCGATGTGCCGCCCCTCGACGTGATCACGGTCGAGGAGCACGACCCGCATGTGAATGCGCTCGGCATCAAGGGCGTCGGCGAGATCGGCATCACCGGCAGCGCCGGTGCGGTTGCGAACGCGGTCTGGCATGCGACCGGCGTGCGCGTCCGCCGCTTTCCGATCAGGATCGAGGATCTGGTGACGCAGCTCTGAAAAGCTTGATCGGCGCCGGGCGGGGTGCCCGGTGCCGATCAGCGGATCGAGCCGGAGAAATTGCTGATGTCGGGCGAGTCTCGGGCCGGAAACAGCCGTGCCGTCGAGGAACTGTCGAGCCGTCGTCGGCACTTTGCTTCGTCAGCGCTGTCCTTGCCGGAGCGACTCTTGGAGAAAACGTCGTCGAGCCGGTTGACGATCAGCATGGCGTGATCGCGCTCCAGCGTGTCCGGGTTCTTTCGCTGCTCGTCGGAGTGAAAGACGCCACTGACGGCCTTTCCGCTCATGTCGTAGTCGCAGCCGGCTTTCCAATCGCCCTGATCCCACTTCCAGCCTTTTGCCTTGAGGCGTCCGTCCTTGTCGACGGTGATCTTGATGATGGCGTTGTAGGCAAGCCAGACGCCGGCAAGGCCGGTGCGTTCGTCGTCGAAGCCTTCGAGCAGGGCTATGCGCTCGCGCTGGAGGCCGTCGACATGGGCACGCGCATCGGCCGTGGCGTGCATCTCCGAGTCGCGCTTGTCCCAGGCGGGATGTAGGAATTCCGGGAATTCCACGGCCTGGGCATGAACCCAGTTGCGCTGGTCCTCCGTCAGAGCGCGCCGCGTGGCATCGTCGAGCCGCGGCAGCAGCGTCTTCCAGGCGCGGTTCAGTCGCTGGTCATTCTGGGCAAGGTCGGGATCGGCGCAGATTTCCTCGTCCGTCGCGGTTTCCGGACGCGTGCAGTCGAAGGTCGGTGCGACGAAGGAGGTGTCGGCCCTGTCGGTGGTCTCGGCATTCCCGTTCGCGAAGTAGGTGCCGGTGATCTGCCAGAGATAATCGCAATCCTCGCGATCTCCTGTCATCTCGTCGCGCTCGGTTATGACGACACGAAGCGTCTCGCCCTGGCGTCGGAGCTTGACCTCCGGCGGCTTGGCTGGCCTGGTCATGGTCGAGGCGATCTGCCCGTTCAGCCAGCCGTTCGAACGCGTCACCGTCGTGCTCAGCTGGCATTGACGGCGCCGGTTGCTGCCGTAGTCGACCCGCATGTCGATGGCGAGGTGCCAGGCGTCGTCGCCGTCGGGCGTGAGGATGACGCTGCCGAACGCATTGCTCCATTTGCCGGCCAACCCGCTGCGACCAAACCCTGCTGCGATGCCTTCCAACGATACTGCGCGCAGGCGCAGCGTTGTCAGGAAGCTCTCGCGCAATTCGTCGTCGTCGATTTCCTCCACCGTGCCGGCAGCCTGCAGGATCATTTCGTTAAACCAGGCCTCGTCGCGCTTCAGCAGAGGGCGGACATTGGCGGGCGTTCGGGCAAGCGCCCCGCCGAAGGCCCTGTCGATCGCCGCGACCAGAAGATCGTAGCCCTTCTCCTTGCAGACCGCGGTCTTGATCTGGTTGCCGTCGTCGCCGCACAGCGTGATGGCCGTCGGCGCACTGCTGGCCGCACGGAGGTAGCCATCCAATGCGCGGGAGGACGTCGTGGCGAGCAGAAGGCTTCCGATGACGATCCCGATACGGAGGCGAACGAACATGGGCGGCCCCTGGTTAACGCGATGGTGCCTGCCTTTGTCGCCGACGGATTGATCGGGGTTCAGCGGTTATGGAGGGCGGCCGTAATGGCTCAGTTCAGCATCTTGCGGAGCGCCTTGAGCTGCTCTCGTTGCAGCTCGATGTATTCGGAGATGATTTTGCGAAGCTCGTGCGAAAGGAGCTTGTCGGCGTCGCGCTGGACTTCGTTGAGCGCGGCTTCTGCATTGGCGAGCGTGATCTTCATCTGCGAGCCCTGTTACGACGCGGCCCCGGAGTGCCTGGACTCCGGGCGATAACCTCAGCGCCGTTTGCGCCAGGCTGTTCGGCTATGGCTGGCAATATATAGCGGCGCGGCCCGGAGAAATTGAGATGGCTCAAGCTCCTTACGAAACCGGTGCCTCCGTAGGAGTCCGGATGCGCCGATCTCGCTTCAGAACGTCGGCGGCGTGCAGGCCGAGATCACTTCGCAGGGCTTGCCGCCGACGCAGCGGAAGCGATGCGGCCGGCGGCTCTCGAAATAATAGGCATCGCCGGGGTTGAGGATGCGGCGCTCGTCCTCGACAGTGACCTCGAGCTTGCCCGAGATCACGATGCCGCCTTCCTCGCCGTCATGAACGAGGTGCACGCGTCCGGTGTCGCTGCCGGGCTCGTAGCGCTCCTTCAGGATCTGCAGGCTGCGGCCGAACAGATTGTCGCCGATCTGCCGATACGAAATCGGCTTCTTGCCGACTTCGGTGAGCTCTTCGGCGCGGTAGAAGATCTTGCGTCGGCTTTCCGGCTCCAGCGCGAAGAACTCCGCGAGTCCCATCGGGATGCCGTCGAGGATGCGCTTGAGCGCCCCGACCGACGGGTTCATCTGGTTGGATTCGATCAGCGAGATCGTCGAATTGGTGACGCCGGCGCGCTTGGCCAGTTCGCGCTGCGACAGCTTGTGGCGCGCCCGGATGAATCGCAGCCGTCCACCGATGTCGACGCTCATGCCCAAATCCTGTGTTGCAGGTGTTGCGGATCGCGCAAATATGGACCGGCGGCCCCATTGAAATCAATGGGTTGCGGCGCAACAGAAAAGGACTTGTTGCTCATTCCAAACCGTGGCTCTGCTATGGCCTCAGCAAAGGAGCGCGGCCGTGACCCTTCATCAGATTCCGAACACTATCAAGACCGACTCGTTCTGGATGCCGTTCACGGCCAACCGGCAGTTCAAGAAGGCGCCGCGCCTGTTCTCCTCGGCCGAGGGCATGCACTACACGACGGTCGATGGCCGCAAGGTGATCGACGGCTCCGCCGGGCTCTGGTGCGTCAACGCCGGCCACGGCCGCAAGCAGATCGCTGCTGCGGTCGAGCGCCAGCTGTTGACGCTGGATTTCGCGCCGTCCTTCCAGATGGGCCATCCGCTGGCGTTCGACTTCGCCGAGCGTCTCGCCGAGATCGCGCCAAAGGGCCTCGATCGCATCTTCTTCACCAATTCCGGCTCCGAGTCGGTCGACACCGCGTTGAAGATCGCTCTCGCCTATCACCGCGCCAACGGCCAGGCGAGCCGTACCCGCCTGATCGGCCGCGAGCGCGGCTATCACGGCGTTGGCTTCGGCGGCACCTCGGTCGGCGGCATGGTCGCCAACCGCCGCGCCTTCGCCACGCTGCTGCCGGGCGTCGACCACATCCGCCACACCCACGATCTCACCCGCAACGCCTTCGCCAAGGACCAGCCCGAGCACGGCGCCGAGCTCGCCGACGATCTCGAGCGTCTTGTGGCCCTGCACGGCGCCGAGACCATCGCCGCCGTCATCGTCGAGCCGGTGCCGGGCTCCACCGCGGTGCTGCCGCCGCCGAAGGGCTATCTGCAACGCCTGCGCGAGATCTGCGACAAGCACGGCATCCTCCTGATCTTCGACGAGGTCATCACCGGCTTCGGCCGCCTCGGCACGCCGTTCGCCGCCAATTTCTTCGGCGTCACGCCTGATCTGATGACCACCGCCAAGGGCATCACCAACGGTACCATCCCCTGCGGCGCGGTGTTCGCGCATCGCAAGGTGCACGACGCCATGATGATCGGCCCGGAAAACGTCATGGAGCTGTTCCACGGCTACACCTACTCGGCGCATCCGACCGCCTGCGCCGCGGGCATCGCCACGCTCGACATCTACAAGGACGAAGGCCTGCTCACGCGCGGTGCCTCGATTGCCGACTATTGGCGCGATGCGCTGCACTCGCTGAAGGGCCTGCCCAACGTCATCGACATCCGCAATTGCGGCCTGATGGGCGCGGTCGAGCTGTCGCCGCGCGATGGCGCGGTCGGCGCGCGTGGTTATGACGTCATGGTCGACTGCTTCAATCGCGGACTGTACTTCCGCATGAGCGGCGATAGCTTTGCGCTGTCGCCCCCGCTCATCGTCGAGAAGAGCCACATCGACGATATCGTCTCGATCCTGGGCGATGCCATCAAGCGGGTGGCCTGATAATTGCTCTCGCCGTTGCGGGTTGTGTCCTTGCAGCGGCGAGCGCCGCGGGAGTTTGACGAAGCGTGAAAGTTCTGATCCTCGGCAGCGGTGTCATCGGTGTCACCTCTGCCTACTATCTTGCGCGTGCCGGCCACGAAGTGACGGTCGTCGATCGTCAGCCCGAGCCGGCACTGGAGACCTCTTTCGCCAATGCCGGCGAGGTGTCGCCCGGCTATTCCTCGCCCTGGGCCGGTCCCGGCGTGCCGGTGAAGGCGATCAAGTGGCTTCTGATGAAGCACGGCCCGTTGGTGATCCGGCCGAAGCTCGATCCGGTGATGTGGGTCTGGCTGCTCAAGATGCTGCGCAACTGCACCAGTGAGCGATACGCGGTCAACAAGAGCCGGATGATTCCGATCGCGGAATACAGCCGCGATCGCTTGCGCGATCTGCGCCGCGACATCGGCATCCAGTACGACGAGCGCTCGCAAGGCACGCTGCAGCTGTTTCGCTACCAGGCCCAGCTCGACGGCACCGCCGAAGACATCGCCGTGCTCAAGCAATACGGCGTGCCCTTCGAGGTGCTGAGCCGCGAGGGCTGCATTGCGGTCGAGCCGGCGCTATCAGGCGTGAAGGAGAAGTTCGTCGGCGGGCTTCGCCTGCCGCAGGACGAGACCGGCGACTGCCACATGTTCACGCAGGCGCTGGCCAAGCATGCAGAGGCGCTCGGCGTGCGCTTCCTGTTCAACACCTCGATCGACCGTATTGTCACCGAGGGCGCACGTGTCAGCGGCGTTCAGACCAGCGCCGGCCTGTTGCAGGCGGATGCCTACGTGCTTGCGCTCGGCAGCTGGTCATCGCGGCTGGTGGCGCCGCTCGGCATTTCGCTGCCGGTCTATCCGGTGAAGGGCTATTCGATCACGGTGCCGATCAAGGACGCCTCCGGCGCGCCGGAATCCACCGTGATGGACGAGAGCTACAAGGTGGCGATCACCCGCCTCGGCGATCGCATCCGCGTCGGCGGCACCGCCGAAATCTCGGGCTTCTCGGACAAGCTCTACGACGCGCGCCGTGCCACGCTCGATCATTCACTGACCGACCTGTTCCCGCGCGGCGGCGATCTCGCCAAGGCGACGTTCTGGAGCGGCCTGCGTCCGATGACGCCGGACGGTCCCCCCGTGATCGGCCCTACCCAATACGCCAATCTCCACCTCAACACCGGCCACGGCACGCTGGGCTGGACCATGTCCTGCGGCTCGGGCCGCGTGCTCGCCGACATGCTCTCGGGCAAGAAGCCGGAGATCGACGTCAGCGCGCTGACGGTGGACAGGTATAATCATCGGTTCGGGTGATTGACGCTGTCATTCCGGGGCGCCTCGAAGAGGCGAACCCGGAATCTCGAGGTTCTCAGGTGCGCAATTGCGCACCATAGTTCGATGCTGCGCATCGCCCCGGAATGACGGCAATTGCTACCCCGCTCCCGTCACGCAATTCACCCATAGCACGACGGACTTCGCATCCTGCGCCGGGTTCGAGAACCGATGCGGCCTGCGGCTCGCAAATCTAAAGCTGTCGCCGGTTTTCAGCGACCACGTTTGGCTGTCGACCGTCAGCATCATCTCGCCTTCGAGCACGAGGCCGGCTTCCTCGCCGTCATGGGTGTAGAGTTCGTCGCCGGTGGAGCCGCCGGGCTCCAGATGCACCAGGAACAAATTGAGCTTGTTGTCGGCGCTGGCCGGGCTCAGCAACTGTTTTGACACGCCGGTGCGCCAGAGCTTGAGCTCCGGCCGTTGCAGGCCGCGCGTCACCACCTGGTCGGATGCGCCGTCGGCGCTCGGGCTCGCTCCGAACAGTGCGGCGATGCCGACGCCGAGCACGTCGGCGAGCGTTGCCAGCACGCGCAGCGACGGCGACGACAGCCCGCGCTCGATCTGGCTGAGAAAACCGATCGAAAGCTCGGTTTGCGCAGCGACCGTCTCCAGTGAGAATTGCCTGATCCTCCGGAGATCCCGGATGCGGCGGCCGACGGCGACGTCCATCGCCGGCTCGGACGGCTTGGCGACGGCCTTGGCTTTCACCCGCTTGGCCGGCTTCACAGCGGCCGGTTTGCGCATTCTTTTGCCACCGCTCACGTCAAACCGCTTCCTTCATGTGCATGAAAACCGCTTGCATCGTCCGCGAAAGTGTGACCAAATTTTCATATTGGTGAAAATAGGCCGAAACGGCGCGGCCCGCAACGTCTGATCGCGACATGCGCGACTGCCGTACCGGCCAGACCCAAAGGGGGATGCGATGAAGCGTTTTGTTCAGGCCGCGATCGCGGCGCTCGCGATGGCTGCAGCGGTGCCGGCTGGCGCGCAACAGGTGCTGAAGGTCGGCTCGACCCCGACCGGCATTCCTTTCACCTTCCTCGACACCAAGACCAACACCATCCAGGGCATCATGGTCGATCTCATCACCGAAGTCGGCAAGGACGCCGGCTTCAACGTCCAGATCGAGCCGATGCAGTTCTCGGCGCTGATCCCGTCGCTGACCTCGAGCAAGATCGACATCATCGCCGCCGCGATGTTCATCACGCCGCCGCGCAAGGAGGTCGTCGACTTCTCCGACCCGATCTACAGCTATGGTGAGGGCCTCGTGGTGCCGAAGACCGACACCAAGGCCTATGCCACGCAGGACGATCTGAAAGGCGCGACGGTCGGCGCCCAGGTCGGCACCGCCTTTGTCGACGCGCTGAAGAAGTCCGGCCTGTTCGCCGAGGTGAAGGCCTACGACACCATTCCGGACATCCTGCGCGATGTGAACACCGGCCGCCTCAAGGCCGGCTATGCCGACTATCCGATCCTCGCCTACAATTTGAAGCAAGGCGGCTTCCCCGAGGTGCGCCTGGTCGACGGCTACAAGCCGGTCACGGTCGGCTCGGTCGGCATCGGGGTGCGCAAGGGCGAGGCCGCGTTGCTCGGCAAGATCAACGCCTCGCTCACCAAGCTCAAGGCCAACGGCACCATCGACAAGATCCTCGATAAATGGGGCCTGAAGGCGCAAGGCTGATCACGTCTCATCGAAAGCTGCCCGATGAAAGGCTTCTGGCACGACGCCGTCGAGTTCTTCCCGATCCTGATGAACGGCGTCGCGCTGACGATCATCGTCACGATCGGCTCGCTGCTGCTGTCGACGGTGCTCGGCCTGATCTGGGCCATGATGCGGGTCTCCGGCATCAAGGCGCTGTCGATGCTCAGCGCCAGCCTGATCAACGTGATCCGCGGCATCCCGATCATCGTGCTGTTGTTCTACCTCTACTTCGTGATGCCCGATCTCGGCGTCACGCTGTCGGCCTTGCAGGCCGCGATCCTCGGGCTCGGCATCGCCTATTCCGCCTACCAGGCCGAGAACTTCCGTGCCGGCATCGAGGCCATCGACAAGGGCCAGATCGAGGCGGCGCAGTCGATCGGGATGGGCTGGTGGCTCACCATGCGGCGCGTGGTGCTGCCGCAGGCGGTGCGGATCGTGCTGCCGCCTTACGGCAACGTCATGATCATGATGCTCAAGGACTCTTCACAGGCTTCGACCATCACGGTCGCCGAGCTCGCGCTGCAAGGCAAGCTGATCGCGTCGTCGACCTTCAAGAACACCAGCGTGTTCACGCTGGTGGCGCTGATGTATCTCACCATGAGCATCCCGCTGATCCTGCTGGTTCGTCACTTCGAGAAGCGGGCCGGCAAGCGATGATCGAGCTGAGCAACGTCCACAAGAGCTTTGGCGAGGTCGAGGTGCTCAAGGGCATTGATGCCACGGTGCAGAAGGGCGAGGTGGTCTGCATCATCGGCCCCTCCGGTTCCGGCAAGTCGACCATCCTGCGCTGCATCAATGGGCTGGAAAGTTACGACCGCGGCGAGATCAGCGTCGAGGGCCTGAAGGTCAACCGCGATGCGCCCTCGATCGTGGACATCCGCACCCAGGTCTCGATGGTGTTTCAGCGCTTCAATCTGTTTCCGCATCGCACCGCGCTGGAGAACGTGGTCGAAGGGCCGCTTTACGTGAAGAGGGAGCCGCGTGCGCAGGCGCTGGAGCGCGGCCGCGCGCTGCTCGCCCAGGTCGGGCTCGCGGAAAAGGCCGACGCGCATCCGCCGCAGCTCTCCGGCGGCCAGCAGCAGCGCGTCGCGATCGCGCGGGCGCTGGCGATGCAGCCGAAGGCGATCCTGTTCGACGAGCCGACCTCGGCGCTCGACCCCGAATTGGTCGGCGACGTGCTCGGCGTGATGCGCAAGCTGGCCGACGACGGCATGACCATGGTCGTCGTCACCCACGAGATGGGCTTTGCCCGCGACGTCGCCGATCGCGTGCTGTTCATCGACGGCGGCGTCATCGTCGAGCAGGGGCCGGCGAAATCGGTGCTCAATCAACCGCAGCACGCGCGGACGCAGGACTTCCTGCGCCGCGTGCTGCATCCGCTCTAACCGGACTTCGCCATGACTCGCCTGCCTTTGCCGCCCTCGCTCTATGCCGCCACCGCCGTCGCGCCGGTTGCGACGCCCCCGCTCGACGTCGACAGGAATGTCGCGGTCGCGATCGTCGGCGGCGGCTATACGGGCCTGTCCACCGCGTTGCATCTGGCCGAGGAGGGCGTCGAGGCGCTGGTGCTGGAGGCGCAGGAGCCGGGCTGGGGTGCGTCGGGCAACAATGGCGGCCACACCAACCCGGGCCTGAAGCACGACCCCGATCAGATCGAAACCGACTTCGGCGCAGAGCTCGGCCGCCGCATGATCGAGTTCGCCTACGGCACCACGAACTTCACGCACGATTTGATCCGCCGCTACCAGATCCCGTGCGAGGCGCGGCAGAACGGTACGCTGCGCGCGGCCTATCATGAGCCCAGCGCGGCGGCGATCGAAAAGACCGCGCAGCAATGCATTCGCCGCGGAATGCCGATCAAATATCTGAACCGCGAGCAGCTCCGCGAGATGACCGGCACCGACCGCTACATCGGCGCCATGCTGGATACCCGCGGCGGTGATCTGCATCCCCTGAGCTACGCCCGCGGCCTCGCGCGCGCCGCGATCTCGGCGGGCGCCAAGGTGCATGGCGAGACGCCGGCGCTGTCGCTCCGCCGCGAGGGAACGCGCTGGCGTATCGAGACGCCGCGCGCGGTGGTGAATGCCGACAAGGTTCTGCTCGCCACCAACGGCTTTACCGACGATCTCTGGCCGGCGCTCCGCCGCACCATCGTGCCGGTGTTTTCCTCGATCGCGGCCACCGCGCCACTTTCCGACGCAGTCGCCCGTTCGATCATGCCGACGCGCCCCGTGCTCTATGAGAGCGGCCACATCACCGTCTACTACCGCATCGACCAGCACAACCGTCTGTTGATGGGCGGCCGCGGCCCGATGCGCTGGATCAAATCGCCTAATGATGTCGCCTATCTCATGCGCTACGCGGAGCGGCTATGGCCACAGCTCAAGGGTGTCGCCTGGACCCACGGCTGGAACAGCCGGCTCGCCATCACCGCGGACCACTATCCGCATGTGCACGAACCCGCGGAAAACATCCTGATCTCGCTTGGCTGCAACGGCCGCGGCGTTGCGCTCGCGACTGCGATGGGCGCCCAACTCGCGCGCCGTCTGATCGGCGGCGCCAAGGCCGAGATCGACATGCCGATCACGGGCATCAAGCCGATGCCGATGCACGCGTTCTGGCCGGTCGGTGTGACGGCCGCCGTGATCGCAGGCCGCGTGCGGGACCGGTTGGGGATTTAGTGCAGTGTGCTCCCTCTCCCGCTTGCGGGAGAGGGTTGGGGAGAGGGTTCATCAACAGGCGAGAACCCCCGAGAGGCGCAAGCCCTCACCCGGCGCTCCGCGCCGACCTCTCCTGCAAGCGGGAGAGGTTAAGGAGCCCGTGGCGCGATCGAGCTTCCTCAGGATTCCGCCACCGCATCGGCCCAGGGCTGGAAGATCTCGACCGCGCCCGAATTCGTTTCGCCCTCGCGCATCACCACGCTCGGGCAGGCGAATTTCTGCGGCAGCGTCTGCACCCGGCTCTCTTCATAGTCGAAGCGCGCGGCCAGCGCTTCACGGACGTCCGCCGGCAGGCGGGCATCGCCGATCACCACCGCGCCCTCGCTGGCGTCGATGCGCGGTTGATGGATGGCGGCGTCGAGGTCCATGCCGTAATCCATTGCAAAAGAGACGAGCTGCATCACCGACGGCAGGATGCGGCGGCCGCCGGAGGCGCCGATGGCGAGGCGCTTGCCGTCCACGGTCTCGGCGATGACGGGCGTGTAATTGCACAGGCAGCGCTTGCCGGGCGAGAGCGAGTTGGTCGTGCCCGGCGTCGGATCGAACCACATGATGCCGTTGTTCATGGTGATGCCGGTGTGCGGGGTCACATAGCGTGAGCCGAACGACGAGAGCAGAGTCTGCGTCACCGCCGCGATGTTGCCGTGGCGGTCGACCACCGAGAAATGCGTGGTGCAGGCCGGAGCCAGATATTCGGCGCCGAGCGAGCGCTTGCCGTCGGCATCGCCCATGTCCTTGAGCCGCTCGCGGAAGGCCGCTTGCAAGGCGAGCGCGTATTCGACATAGGCGCCGGCATCCGGCGCGCCAGCGGGCCTCAGGCTCTGCTGCAACAGGCGCAGCGCGTGCGCCATGGTGGGGCCGGCCGTGAGCTCCGGCGTCGCATACACCTTGCCGTCGCGGTACGGAATAGCCAGCGGCTCGCGCAAAAGCGCGCGGAAGGCGGCGAGGTCCTCGACCGACAGCGAGCCGCCGTCAGCCTTGATGTCGGAAGCGATGCTCCTGGCGAGATCGCCCTGGTAGAAATCGCGCGGTCCGGCTTCGGCGAGATGCGACAGCGTCGCCTTCATCATGTCCTGCGGGAGCCGCGTCTCGGCCTTGATGCCCCATGGCGCGCTCGGCGGCAGGCCGTCCTTCAGGTACGCCGCTGCGCTGGCCGGATAGCGCCTGAGATCGGCGGCCGACCCCGCAATCGTCGCCGTGGTCCACCAATCGACCAGGAGGCCTTCGCCGGCGAGCCTGGCCGCCGGCGTGACCAGATCCTTCCACGGCATCCTGGCGTAGCGGCGATGCGCCTCTTCCATTCCGGCGACGACGCCGGGGACGGCAATCGCACCGGGACCATGGATGTTGCGATCGTCCTTCACGCGGGGCCAAGGAAACAGGTCCGAGACGGCGCCCTCGCCACTCAGCGGATAGTCGGCAGCGCGAAGGCTCTGCGGCGCGGACATGCCGTAGTCGATCACCTCGTAGCGATTTTCCTTGGCGCGGTAGAGCACCATCGCACCGCCGCCGCCGAGACCGCTGTTCCAGGGCTCCAGCACGTTCAGCGCCATGGTGGTTGCCACGATCGCATCGACGCAGTCGCCGCCCGCCGCCAGCACCTGCGCCCCGATTTCAGCCGCGCGCCGCGATTGCGAGGCGACGATGCCGCCCTTGGACGTAACGGCGGGCTTGCGGACGGTTTGATTGAGGCTGAACTGATGAGGCATGATGTCGTCTTGATCTCTGGATTCAGTTGCGTCGATGCACTGAGGTTGGAAGCTCCGCGATTGGCGAAGCCCGCGGACAATGGCACATTGCCGCCAACGAGAACATGGAAAGGGAGGCGCGGCATGGCTGGTGTGAAACAGGCGCGGGATGGCGCGGTCGGAATTCTGACGCTCGACGAGCCGGCAAGCCTGAACGCGATGACGCCGGACCTGCTCGGCGCGCTCGCCAGCGCCGTCGGCGAGATGACGGGGGACGAAGCCGTCCGCGCGCTGATCCTCACGGGCGCCGGCCGGGGATTTTGCTCAGGACAGAATTTGAAGGCATCCGAAGCGCTCGGCGAGGACATCGCCGGCGGCGTGATGCGGTTCTACTGGCCGGCTTTCAAGGCATTGCGCGAATGTCGCGTGCCCGTGGTGGTGGCCGTGAACGGGGTTGCGGCCGGCGGTGGCTTCAGCCTCGCCATGGCCGGCGACATCATCGTCGCGGCGCGGTCGGCGAGTTTCATCCAGGTGTTCAGCCGCATCGCGCTGGTCCCCGATCTCGGCTCGACCTGGCTCTTACCGCGGCTGGTCGGCCGGCAGCGCGCGCTCGAGCTGATGCTGCTCAACGAGCCGCTGACCGCGGAACGGGCCCAGGAGATCGGGCTGGTGCGGCAGGTCGTCGACGATGCCAAGCTGATGGATGAGGCCCTTGGTCTGGCGCGCCGCCTGGCGGAAGGGCCGACGCGCGCTTTGGTCGCAACGCGCGCGCTCGTCGAGGAGAGTGAGCACTCCACCTATGAAGCCCAGTTCCGCCGCGAGATCGAGCTTCAAGCCACGATCCGCAAGAGCGCGGACGCCATCGAAGGCCGCAATGCGTTCATCGAGAAGCGTAAGGCGAAGTTTACGGGGAAGTGAGGTGGGGCGCACTTTCTCCCCTCGTCATGCCCGGGCTTGACCCGGGCATCCACGTCTTCGTATCCGCGCCCCAAAACGTGGGTGGCCGGGCCTTCGCCGCGCCGAAGCGGCTTCGGCCGCGCAGGCGGGACAAGCCCGGCCATGACGACGATTAGTGCGGTTTCTAAGCCGCTGCGCTCAGCGCATGCGGTCCAGCCGGCTGGCCTGATACTTGGCGCGCCATTTCGGGCCGGGGCCGCGCATGTAGTGCAGCTCGGGGCGATAGGGATTGCCTGCGACGCGGATCAGCGTCTGCCATTTGGCGGCAACGATGCTCAGCGGCTGGCGCAGCAGGCTCAAGGAAGCGAGCAGCATGACATCACCTCAATGCGGCTTGCCGAGCATCGCGGTGAAGGGAAGATCGAAAATCTCCTCGCCGTCGTCGCCGCTGACATGGATCACCCAATCGCGCCAGTCTTCATTGCTCGGCGTCAGGATCATCGACTGCATGATCTGGGCGGCACGGTCGCGGGCCTCGGTCAGGTTGGACACAGCCGCGCCGGCGCGGTCGATCAGCGTGCCCTCGGTGTTGGAACAATGAAAAAAGACCTGGACCATATGCGTCTCCTATTGGGAGCGATTGGGAGCGGCAAACCGATACCACCCGAGGCATTCGCGAAACATTCGGGTTGAACCCGGTCAGGGAATTTACGGAGATTGGTCGCCGCCAAGCCCGTCACCGGTTTAATCACAGGCGGGTGATGGCTGGCCGACGCCGCGGCGTCTTGGAACAAGGTCGAGGGTGGCGTGAGAGAGTTCACATTCGAGCGCGAACGGAGAAGCCTGCGCTTGCGGGCGGCGGTCGTCCTTGCAGCTTTTTTGGCTGCCGCACTGCCGGGTTTCGCTCCGGCCCGCTCCGAGCCGATCAGGAAGAGCGGCTATGCGATCGGTCCGGACATGTGCGGCAGCGGCGATCTCGCCTTTCCCAGGATCCAGATCGACATGAAGGCGGGATTTTGCGCCGGCCTCGTCGCCAGCGAAGAGGATCGACTCAGATTTCCGCGCTCGATCGTCCAGGTGCCCGGCCGCGACCTGTTCGTGGTCGCCGACATGGGCGGTTGGGGCCGCACCGATGGCCGGCTATTGCTGCTCGATCCGCGCGCTGCGCCGGGGCAACGCTTCAAGGAGCTGCTGACGGGCCTCGAATATCCGTTCGGCCTCGTCATCGGCCCGGACAGGAAGCTCTATGCCTCGACTGCGGAGACGATCTTCCGGTTCGATCCGCTCGCGGACAATCCACGCAGCACGGTCGAGACCATCATCCGTCACATGCCCGGGCGGCGGATCACGCTGCCGGATGGTACGAGGCTCGACGAGAGCGCGCATCCTCTCAAGCAGTTCGTGTTCGATCGCGACGGCCGGCTGTTCGTCAATCTCGGCTCGCACAGCGACGACTGCGTCACGCCCGCGCCGATCACAAGACCCTGTGCGGCGGCCGAGGGCGCCTCGGCGCTGGCCTCGATCTGGCTGTTTACGCCGCCGGCGGGCGGTGTGTTTCCGGCCTTGAAGCCGGGCGACCCCGACCCGCCGCACACCGTCTATGCGCGCGGCCTGCGCAACTCGATGGCCCTGGTGCTGCACCCGATGTTTCCGGATGCTGGTTACGCTTTCCTGCAGGCTGAGAACGGCCGCGATCTGCCCGACATCTTCGAGCCGAACGAGGAGATCAACGCGATCGAGCAGGGCAGGCATTATGGCTGGCCCTATTGCTACGACCTGTCGAGCCCGAGTCCCGAGTTCAAGCGCGTGCTGCAATCCGGGGTCTACAAGTCGCTCTGCACAACCAATCCGCTCTACAAGGCGCCGCTCTCGCTGTTGCCGCCGCACGGTGCGCCGCTAGCGATGCTGTATTATCGCGGCGCCAGATTTCCGGAGCTCGAGGGCAAGCTGCTGATCGGCCTGCACGGCTATCGGCCGACCGGAAGCCGGCTGCTCGTCTATGACGTCGACGACCGCGGCTTCCCCAAGCCTACCCCCGCCCCGGTGAGCTATCACGTCAGTTGCGCGGCCGATCCGACGCGCAGCTTCCAGACCGATGCCGGCGAGGTCGCTGCCGCCCCGTTCGAGGAGCTGATTGCCGGCTGGCACCGCGTCAACGGCGCGCGGCCGCAGGGTGCGCCGGTCGGCATGGCGGTTGCGGAGGACGGCGCGATCTGGCTGGTCGAGGACAAGAACAAGACCGTGATCCGCATCGATCGCGCCGTTGGCGAAGCGCCGGCGCCGCTGCCGTGCGATGCGCGCAGCCAGGCGATGATCGACCAGCTCGCGGCCTTCGTCGCCAGGGACACGCAGAACAGCGCCCGGCTCACCGGCTTGCGCAAGGGCCTGGTCGAGAAGCACTGCGTCGGTTGCCATTCCGATTTCGGCTTGAAGCCGGGCCAGTCGGAGGCGGAGAAGGACGGGGCCGTGCTCCGTTTCATGCTGTCGCAGGACGGCTGGATCTATCCCGGCGATCCCGAGGCCGGCAAGCTGCGCACGCGCCTGCGCGGCTTGGGCGCGGAGAAGCTGATGCCGCCAGGTGGCGAGGGCCTGCCGAAGACCGAGCCGGGTTACACGCGGCTGCTGGATAATGCAGACCTGCTGGTCGCAAGAATGGTTCCGGGCACGCGGATGCGGATCAAGCCCGGCCCGCCGCAGCGCAAGTTCTTTGCCAGGACCAACAAGGAATGCGGCGAAATACCGGCCGCCAAGGTCGTCGTCGTGACACAAAGGAGCGCTGTAGACAAACCCGGCTTCAGCCGATTCTTCCGGCCGGCCGATCACTATCTGAACGGCGAGTGCACCGACGGCGATGGCTACTACATCCGGCAGGAATTTCTGGTGCCTGTGCAGTAGCATCGTTCTCGTCGTCGCGGCGGCGTCCGCGCAGGCGGAGACGAAGCTGTTCGAAAGCGCGCAGGTATCGCCCGCGGGCGAATACACCTTCGGCATCGAGGGGCCTGCCGCCGACCTCGACGGCAATCTCTTCGTCGTCAATCTCGCCAAGCCCGGCACGATCGGCAGGCTGCCCGCTGGCGGCATTGCGTCGGAGCTGTTCACGACGCTCCCCGAAGGCAGCATCGGCAACGCCATCAGGTTCGACCGCAGCGGTACGATGTTCATCGCCGACTACAAGAAACACAACATCTTCGCGATTCCGAAGGGGGCGACCTTGCCCGCCGTCTGGTTCCGCTCCGACGAGATGAACCAGCCCAACGACATCACCATTGCGCGCGACGGCACCATCTATGCGAGCGATCCGAACTGGAAGGGCAGGGAAGGCCACATCTGGCGGATTGCGAAGGGTGCGGACGGCACGGTGCAGGGACAAGTGATGTCGGCGCCGCGTGCGATGGGCACCACCAACGGCATCGATCTCAGCCCCGATGGCAAGACACTCTATGTCGGGGAATCCAGCAGCGGCCAGATCTGGTCCTATGCGATCAACGGCAACGAGCTGACGGGCGCCAAGCTGGTCAAGGCGTTTCAGCCCGACACGGTCGACGGCCTGCGCACCGACGTGACCGGCCGTCTCTATGTCGCGCGCATTCTCAAGGGCACGATCGCGCTGATGAAGCCCAATGGCGCCGTCGAGCGGGAGATCGCGCTGAAGGCCAAGGAGCCGACCAACCTCGCCTTCGGCGGCAGCGACGGCAAGACCGTCTTCGTCACCCAGCGCCAGGGCGGCTTCATCGAGGCCTTCCGCACCGACCAGCCGGGCCGCGAGCATTGCCTCCAGCGCGGACGTTGCTAGAGCCGGCTTGAGTCTGGCGCGGCAGGTACGGCATTCTTCTTGCTTGCATCTGGCCGCCGCGGGGATCAAGACTTTCGTGGCATGTCGAGAGAACCTGCGACCACGGAGTGTTTGAGTGAAAGCCGTCCATACCGAACTGCACCGCAGCCACGATCCGCAATTCTTCCTGGTGCGTGGTGTCGTCAAGCGTACCACTGAGCAGCCGGAACGCGCCGATCGCCTGCTCAAGGGGCTGAAGGAGGGCAAGCACCAGCTGGTCGAGCCGACCAAATTCGGGCAGGGGCCTCGCGCGCGCATTCACAGTCCGGAATATCTGTCGTTCCTGAGCGAAGCCTGGGACGCCTGGACCGCGCTCGGCGATTCCGGCCCGGAGATGATCGGCAATATCCACCCGGTGCGACATGCCGCGACCTATCCGACCCACATCGTCGGCAAGCTGGGCTGGCACACCGCCGATACCGCCGCGCCAATCGGCCCGGGCACGTGGGCGGCCGCCTGCGCTGCCACGGACGTCGCGGTCACCGCCGCGCAGATGGTGATGGATGGCGAGGACGCGGTCTACGCACTCTGCCGTCCGCCCGGCCATCACGCCTATCGCGACATGGCCGGCGGCTTCTGCTTCCTCAACAACAGCGCGATCGCGGCGGCGCATCTGCGGCAGCAGCACGAGCGCGTCGTCATCCTCGACGTCGACGTCCATCATGGCAACGGCACGCAGGGCATCTTCTACGCCCGGCCCGACGTCTACACGATCTCGATCCATGCGGATCCGGTGGCGTATTATCCCTACGTCTGGGGCTACGCGCATGAGCGCGGCGAAGGACCCGGCCTCGGCACCAATCTCAACATTCCGCTGGCCATCGGCACCGGCGATGACGGCTACATGCAGGCGCTGGACCTTGCGCGCAAGGCGATCGAATCCTTTGCACCCGGCGCGCTCGTGATTGCACTCGGCCTCGATGCCTCCGAGCACGATCCGCTGAAGGGACTTGCGGTCACCACCCCCGGCTTCCGCCGCATCGGTCAGGCCATCGCGAAGATGGGGCTGCCGACCGTGTTCGTGCAGGAGGGCGGCTATCTCTCGGATATTCTCGGCGCGAACCTGACGTCGGTGCTGGCCGGCTTCGAAGAAGCGCGGTGAGGTCTCTTCGCCTCTCCCGGCAAGCGCGAAAGAGGTGCGGCCGAAGCCGCGTCATTCCGCCGCTTCCCGGAGCGGCCAGGCATGACGGCTGATTGGAAGGCCGCCGTGCGTGCGGGAGCCATCGGCGATCGCGAGGCGGTGCGAGGGCGACGGCGAGCTGAGCGAGAAGCGCCAACCGTCCGGATCGTCGGCGATGTCGGGCTTGAAGCTGATCTCGATGGCCTCGCGTGACACCTGCATCGCGAAGGCGTCGAGCGGCAGATTCAGGCCAAAGCCCCTGGCCTTCAGATAGGCCTCCTTGAGCGTCCAATAGTCGAAAAAGCGCTCGATCGCCGCGGGCTCCGGCAGTTCGCGCAGCGCTTCGACCTCCTCCGGCGCGAAGAAGCGAAGCGCGGTGGACAGCGGCGCGACGCGCCGCGACACGGTTTCGACGTCCACTCCGACGGCCTCGTGCCGCGACACCACGCATGCGACGCAGCCGTCGGCATGCGACAGGCTGAAGTGCAATGCGGCCGAGGTGGCTGGCGCTGCGACGAAAGGGCGGCCGTAGCGGCCCGCGCCGAACGACCAGTCCGTGGGCGCGACGCTGGAAGCGACCTGCGACAGCGCCAGGCGCAACATGGCGTGCGCGAAGATATATTGCCGCCGATGCCGCTCGAACACGAAGCGATCGGCCCGGGCCCGTTCGTCGACCGAGAGCAGGCGTCGGCAGGCCTCGACCGCGCCCGGCGCGTCAATGGTCTCGATCAGCCCGACAAAGAGTTCGATTCTGTCGTCTGCCATCAATTGGGCCCATGGCGTCAGGCGCGGCAAAATCCCCGGTCCCGACGGAAGAAATAGCTGAGCAAGAATCAGCCGGAAGGACCGTTCCTAGCGGTCCATCCAGGCGACTTCTTGTCGATTTGCAGGCCGGTTTACAGGCGCAAGCTTGTGCGAGACCCCAATCTCGACAAGCAACGGCCGATCCGCAACGAATCGTGCGGCGTCCCCGACCGACGAATCTTACTTCTTCTTTTTCTTGGATTTCTTCTTGGGCGTACGCAGGGCCTTAAGGCTGTCTTCGACATCCTTCAGCGCGAGCTGAAGTTTCTCCTTCTCGAAATTGAGCAGGTCCTGCAGCGCCTTGCGGTCCTCCTCGCTGAGCGAGGTCTTCTTGGTAAATTTGCTGAAACCCATAACACTCCCCCGATTCAAAATAATCGTCCAAATCAAAACGTGCGAATAATCTTGCGCGGTGACGCCAAATAATCAAGGTGCAACTTGAACATTCACAGCTTTGGCGCACGAGACCGTGGTCGTCCGCACCGAGCCCGGGTCACGCGGCCCTGCGTGCGAGCAACCGGCCGAGCGGTGCGTTGGCTTGCGCGATGGCCGCCGTCAGCAGCGCGACGAGATCCTCCATCCATTCGCCGACCTCCCGGCCGTCTAGCAAATCACGCTTGTAATTGCACGAGCCGGTGACGCCGGTCGGACGTTCCTTGAGCATCAGCGATAACCAGGTCTGGTCGATAGGCAGCACCGGTTGGCCTTCGCGTGCGACGTTGCCCGTTGAGGTTATCGCGAGATCCGGCAGGTCGAGCGGCCGGCGCAGCGGATTCTGCAGCGTGAAATAGACCTGGAGCAGCGAAGCCGGATCGATCCCCTGCTGTTCCAACCGGTCGGCCAGGACCTCGAACGGCAGCTCCTGCCGCGCATGCGCCTCGAGCACGCTCCGGCGCACCCGCGCCAAACCTTGCGCGAACGACAGATCCGGCGTGAGTGTCGTGCGGACGATCACCGTGTTCTCGAACGGGCCGATGATCCGCTCGGTGTCCGGCTGGGCGCGATCGGCCATGGCGGTTGCGACCACAATGTCGGTGCGGCCGGTGCGGGCCAGCAGCATCGCCTTCAGGCCGGTGAGCAGGCACATGAACAGCGTGGCATTGTGCTGTCCGGCGAACGCCGTCAGCCGGCTGATCAATCCGTGATCGAGGCTGATCGGATGGTGTCCGGTCGACGCGCGCGGGCTCGATTCGCCGCCGAAGACAGGGCCCGCTTCGCGCAAATTCTCGACCCAGTCGGCAGCCTGTCGGCGCGCGGCGTCGGTGCCGCACCACCAGCGCTGCCAGCGTGCGACATCCGAAAAGGCCGGCGGCGGCTTCGGCAGCGGCGCCGAGGCGTATCCGGCCAGTGCCGCATAGCGGTGCGACACTTCCTCGAACAGAACGCCGATCGACCAGCCGTCGACGATGGCGTGATGCAGCGTCAGCAGCAGCACGTGATCGTCGTCGTGGAGCCGCAACAACCGGGCGCGCAGCAGCGGCGCCCGCGTGGTGTCGATCGCAGTGTAGGTCTCCCGCTGGATCAGGAGATTGACCTTCTTGAGTTCGAGCGCCTTGCGCCGCTTGTTGTTGTGGGGGTGACCGTCGCCGATCGTCTCGATGGCCAAGACCTGGCGAAGAGTGCGCGGTGCGGCGATGCGGCTTACGGGCTCATCGCCGGTCCAGGCGAATGCGGTCCGCAGCGATTCGTGCCGGCGCACGACGTCGTCGATCGCCTTGGCGAGGGCGACCCTGTCGAGCGGGCCCTCCAGACGGAAGGCGAAGGGCAGGTTGAACAGCGGCAGCCCCGGCAGCTTCCGCTCGATCCGCAGCATCTGGTCCTGCGCAATGGAAAGCGCGGGAAGCTCGCCTGCAGCCGGGCGCGGAATGCTTGCGGCAGGCTTTTGCGGTTTCGCCGCCACGGCCTCGTCGACCCGCAGCGCGAGCTCTGCGATCGTCGGCGCCTCGAAGACCACCTTGATCGGCAGCGACACGCCGAGCGCACGCGCGACGCGCGCCATGACCTGGCCGGCCAGCAGCGAATGGCCGCCGAGATCGAAGAAATTGTCGGTGACACCGATGCTCTCGGCCTTCAGCAGGTCGATCCAGATGTCGGAGAGCACCTTCTCGGTGAAGCGCCGCGCCGGGACTGCCGCGGCGGAGCCGGACGTTTCCGGCTGGACGGGCGCCAGCAGCGCGGAGCGGTCGATCTTGCCATGGGCGTTGAGCGGCACTTGATCCAGGAACAGGAAGGCGGACGGGATGGCGTAGCCGGGCAGCCGGGACTTCAGGAACTCGCGCAGCTCGCTCGCGCTACTCCGGCTGTCGGGCTTTGCGACGACGTAAGCGATCAGCCTGACGTCGCCGCCGGCCTCGCGGCGCGGTTCGACGATGCCGGCGCGCACCCCTGGGTGCCCGGCCAGCACGTTCTCGATCTCCTTGAGCTCGACGCGATAGCCGCGGACCTTGACCTGATGGTCGGCGCGGCCGAGGCATTCAATCGTCCCGTCAGCGCGGCGTCGGGCAAGATCGCCAGTCCGGTAGAGCCGGCCGCCGGCCTTGCGCGAAAAGGGGTCGGGCAAAAAGCGCTGCCGGCTCTGGGCGGGGTCGTTGATGTAGCCGCGGCCAATTCCGGCGCCTGCGATGCAGAGCTCGCCGGTCACGCCGATCGGTTGCGGCTCAAGCTGTGCGTCGAGCACATGGAGCTGGGTGTTCGGCAGCGGTGCGCCGACCGGAACGTTGGTCGTGGCGATCGCCGGCGCCTTGGTCAGGCGATAAAGGGAGACGTCGTCAGAGCATTCCGACGCCCCATAGGCATTGATCAGCGGCACCCCAGGGCAACGGGCGAACCAGGTACGGCAGAGATCGACGGGCAACGGCTCGCCGGTCGAGATCAGCAGCCGCAACCCCGCGAAGGCGCGCCGGACCTGCGCTTCGTCCATGCGATCGAGAATGACGCGCAGCAGCGAAGGCACGATCTCGAGCACCGTGATGTCCTCGCGCTCGATCTCCCGCGCCAGCAGGATCGGGTCCTGCACGATCGCGTTGCCGCAGATATGCACGCGAGCGCCGACCATCGGCCCGGCGAGGAATTGCCAGACCGAGATGACGAAGCTCTGCGGCGCGGTCTGTGCGATCACGTCCCTGGCCGACAGCTTCAGCTCGGCAATCAGCGAGGCCAGGTGGTTCGAGAGACCACGCTGCTCGATCATGACGCCCTTCGGCGCGCCGGAGGAGCCGGACGTGTAGACGAGATAAGCGAGGCTGGAGGTGCCGCGCCGGGCCGGACGGGCCGGCTTCGTCGATCCGGATGCGAGAGCGTCCTCGAGCTCGGCGACCTGGATGCGCTCGACCAGCGGATCGAGCAGCGCCTCGGCCATGGCGGATTGGGCCCGTCCGGACAGCAGCACACGGGCACAGCTCGATCCGAGGATGGTCGTAAGCCGTGCCGCCGGCTGCTCGGGATCGAGATTGAGGAAGGCCGCGCCGACGCGCTGCACCGCAATCATCGCGGCGAGCAAATCGGGCCCGCGATCCGCGAGCAAGGCAACCACGCTCTCGGCGCCGATGCCCTCGCGGGCCAGCCAGTGCGCGACGGCTCCGCTGCGGCGCGCCAGTTCGCGATAACTCAGGGACGTGCGACCATCCGAGACCGCGACGGCGTTCGGCGTCTTGCTGGCCTGGCGGTCGAAGCGCTGGCTCAAGTTGCCGCGCATGGTGAAATTGGCCGGCACGCCCCGGCCTTTCGCCAGCAATTGCCGGCGTTCGGTCCCGGTCAGGAGCGGCAGGCGCGAGATGCGCTGCTCCGGATCGACGATGGCGGCTTTGAGCAGGGTCTTGAACTGGGCGGCCATGCCTTCGATCGTCGCGGCGTCGAACAGATCGGTGGCGTATTCGAAGAACCCGCTGAAGCCGCCGTCGGCCTCGACCAGTTCGAGCGTGATGTCGAAGCGCGCCACTTTGGGATCGACTTCCAGCCGCCGCGTAGAGAGGCCGGGAAAGCGTGCCGTCTCGATCGAGGCGTTCTGGAGGATGAACATGATCCGGAATAGCGGATTGCCATCGCTGCGGCGCGCGATCTGCAATGCGCGCAGCACCTCTTCGATCGGGAGGTCCTGGTTGCGGTAGGCGTCGAGCGTGACCTGCCGCACCCGCCGCAACATCTCGCCAAAGCTCGGATCGCCGCCAAAATCGTTGCGCAGCACCAGGGTGTTGGCGAACAGCCCAATCAGCCGCTCGGTCTCGATCTGGTTGCGGTTGGCGATCAGCGATCCGGTGGCGACGTCCTCATGCCCGGTGTGGCGGAACATCAGACACTGGAAGGCCGCGAGCAGCGTCATGAACGGTGTGACGCCCTGGTCCTGGCTCAGCGCGCGCAAGTCGCTGGACAGCGTGTTGGAGAGTTCGAGGTAGTGTCGCGCGCCGTGCCCGCTCCAGACCTCAGGCCTCGGCCTGTCTGTCCGGAGCGGCAGCATGGTGACGCCCTCGAGCTGTGTGCGCCAATAGGCGAGCTGTTCGTTCGCCGCAGGCGTCTGCGCCCAGCCTTGCTGCCAGAGCGCGAAGTCGCGATACTGGAAGGCGGGCGGAGGCAGGGCGGCCGGGTGCTTCTTGCGCGCCGCGGCATAGTGGGCGGCGAGCTCCTCCCAGAACAGCCGCTGCGACCAGCCGTCGGTGGCGAGGTGATGGACGTTGACCACCAGCGCATGACTGCTCTTGTCGAACGACAGCAGCGTCACCTGCAAGGGCGGCTCGCGCGTCAGGTCGAACGGATGCTGGGCAAGCTCGAGCGCCTTGCGCCGGATTATCGCGGGCCGCTTGTCCTCAGCGCAGGGCTTGAGCTTGATGCGGCCGACCCGCGGCGGCGATGGCAGCACATGCTGCACCGGCTCGCCCTGGCGCTCGACGAAGACCGAGCGCAGCACGTCGTGGCGTGCACAGACCGCCGCGACGGCCGTGGAAAGCGCCGCGACGTCGATGAGACCTTTGAGGACGGCGACTTCGACGACATTGTAATTGTAGCGGGTCGGGTCGAGCCGCGACAGCACGTACATCCGCTGCTGCTGGAACGACAGCGGCGCGTCGGTGCCCGCAAGCCGGCGCCAGGCCGGCAGCGCCGTCTCGTGCCGGGTTGCGGCAGTCTCGATCCGGGCCGCGAGCGCTGCGACCGTGGGGCAATCGAAGATGTCTTCGAACGAGAAGTCGACATGGAAGCGGTCGCGCAGGCGCGAGCGCATCTGTGTCACCGCCAGCGAATCCGCGCCCAGCGCGAAGACGTCCTGGTCGGCGCCGACCTGCGGCAGCTCCAACAGGCCAGCCCAGATCCCGGCGAGCTGGGTCTCCAGCGCGTTGCGCGGCAGCCGGGTCTCGTCGCGCATCTCCACGCTTGTGATCAGCGCGGCGAGGGCGTTGCGCTTGACCTTGCCGCTGGCGCCCTTCGGCAGCGCCGCCACGCTGCGGATCACGCTCGGGACCTTGTAGGCTGCAAGCCGCTTTCGTGCGAACTGGCGCAACTGGTCGGAGGTCGCCTCGGAATTCGGCCGCAACACCACGACGGCCGCGACGTTCTCGCCGAGCTTCTCGTGGGGGAGAGCGAACACGCCGGCTTCCAGCACCGCCGGATGGCTGAGCAGGACGTCCTCAACCTCCAGCGGCGAAATCTTCTGACCGCCGCGATTGATGACGTCCTTGATACGGCCGACGATGAAGAGATAGCCGTCGGCATCGAGGTAGCCGAGATCGCCGGTGCGAAACCAGCCGTTGCGGAAGGCGGCCCGCGTCGCGGCCTCGTCATTATAATAGCCCCGGCTCATGTTCGGCCCGCGCAGCATGATCTCGCCGTGCGCGCCGCTTGGGAGCGTGCGGCCCGCCTCGTCCATGATCGCGATCTCGGGACCTGCGGCGCGGCCGACCGAACCGACCTTGCGCAGCTCGAACGGATTGGCCGCAATCTGCGAGGCCGCCTCGGTCATGCCGTAGGTTTCGAGCACGGGAACGCCGAACGTCGCCTCCAGCCCTGCGAGAATCGCAGGCGCGAGCGAGGCCGAGGCCGAGCGGATCACACGCAGCGACGACGGCCGGGCGCGGTCCGGGTTCGCCTCCGCCGCCGTCAGCAATGCGCGGTGAATGGTCGGCACCGCCGTGTACCAGGTCGGCTGCAGCTCCCGCATCCAGCCGAAGAAGGACGAGGCGTCGAAACCCTCGGTGCAGATCACGCTGGAGCCGGCCGCCAGCGCCGTCAGGAGGCCGGAGATCAAGCCATGCGCGTGAAACAGCGGCAGAACGTTGAGCAGGCGATCGTGCGAATTGAGCGTCAGCACATGGCCGGCATTGTAGGCGGAGAGGCAGACGTTGCGATGGGCCAGCGGCACCATCTTCGGCCGCGCCGCCGTGCCCGACGTCAGCAGGATGAACGCATCGTCGTCGCCGCGCGAACTGCCGCTGGCATTCGCCGACCCGATGGCGGGAGCGATGAACGCGCAACCGCCGAGATCGTCGAGCGGGCCCGGCACGAAATCGATCACCGCGATATCGAGCGCCCTGGCGACGTCGCGGCTCGGCGAGTTCATGTCGGCCCGGGTCACGAGCGCCTTCAACGTCAACTCGCTGAAATAACGTTGCAGCTCGTCCGCGGTCAGGTCGGGATTGACGGGCACGCAAGCGCAGCTCGAGGCGACCGCGATCAGCGCCAGCGCGCTGTCCGCGCCGCGCGGTAGCGCGACCGCGACGCGGTCTGCGGGACCGATGCCGAGCTCACGCAAGGCCCGGACCAGTTGCCGGATCGATTCCCCGAGCGCGCCATAGCTGAGGACCGGCCGGCCGGGGGCGAGGAGTGCGGGCGCCGCTGGTGTCTTGCGGGCGTAGAATTCGAGAAGGCCGCCGATATGCGCGAATATCTTCGTTTCGGCCGTCGTGGCGGCTGATCCTTCGCCCGTTCCGGATGCAATCTCCGACAACGTCATTCCCTTTTGATCCGATTGAGCTATTCTTCCAAGAAGTTTGGGAACGCGTCCAGTCCGAGGTGAAGTTTTG
Source organism: Bradyrhizobium sp. FW305-F6 (assembly GCF_058782905.1). NCBI lineage: Bacteria > Pseudomonadati > Pseudomonadota > Alphaproteobacteria > Hyphomicrobiales > Nitrobacteraceae > Bradyrhizobium > Bradyrhizobium sp. FW305-F6. The sequence goes on along the minus strand of NZ_JBYSYD010000005.1, from coordinate 172,350 downwards.
GCCCCAAAATCTGTGGTTGAGGGGGCGCTGGAGCCCTTCTACGGAGTGATGGTCGGGCGGAATCACCATGCTGGAGAATGAGCCGGGGACGAGTTTGGAAGGCGGGCTCAAGCGCTGGCTCGAAGATGTCGGTCTCGGCCGCTACATCGATCTTTTTGCGCAACACCGTCTCGATCTCGACGTCATCGGCGATCTCACCGATGCCGACCTGGCCGAGCTCGGATTGCCGCTCGGCGATCGCAAGCGGCTTCAGCAGGCGATGGCGGCGCTGCTTCAAAAGGCAGAGGCTCCGGCCGCGGCGATGCATCCGCAAGCACGGGTGGGCATCGGTGCCGAGCGGCGCCAGCTCACCACCATGTTCTGCGACATGGTGGATTCCACCTCGCTATCCGCACAATTCGATCCGGAAGACGTCCGCGACATGATCGCGGACTTTCGCGAGACCTGCGTCCGCGTGGTGAAGCAGTACGAGGGCTTTGCCGCCCGGTTCGTCGGCGACGGTATCCTGGTCTATTTCGGCTATCCGACCGCACATGAGGACGATGCCGAGCGCGCGGTGCGCGCCGGGCTCGAGATCGTGCGGGTGTTGTCGACCGCGCGCGAGGTCGAGCCAAGCGGGGCGCTCCACTCACCTGCCGTCCGTATCGGCATCGCGACCGGGCTCGTCGTGGTCGGCGACCTGATCGGACAGGGATCCGAAGAACGCGACTCCGCCACCGGAGAGACCGTCAATCTCGCGGCGCGCCTGCAAGCCCTGGCGCCGCCGAACGGCGTGGTGATCTCCGCCTCCACGCAATCGCTGCTGAAGGGGAAGTTCGACTACCGCAACCTCGGCGTCCACGTCCTGAAGGGGATATCCGGGAAAGCACAGGCCTGGCACGTGTTGCGTGCCTCGCGGATGGAGACCCGCTTCGCCGCCGCCATGGGCACGCGGCTGACGCCGCTCGTCAATCGCGAGGAGGAGATCGCGCTGTTGATGGGACGCTGGCAGCAGGCCAAGGACGGCGATGGCCAGGTCGTGGTCAAGTTCGGCGAGCCCGGCATAGGCAAGTCCCGCGTCATCCAGGAGATTTTCGAACGGATATCGGGCGACCGTCATGGGCATGTCTCGCTCCAGTGCTCGCCCTACTACACCTCCACCGCGTTTTATCCGTTTGTCGAGCAGCTCACATTCTCGCTCGGCCTCGATCGCGAGGATCCCTCCGCGCTGTCGCTGGCGAGCCTCGAGACCGCAATTGCCGCAGCTCATGGCGACATCGAGCAGGTCACGCCGTTGTTTGCCGGGCTGCTGTCGATCCCGACCGGGGACCGCTATCCGCCGCTCGACCTGTCGCCGCAGCAGCAGAAGGATGCGACCGTCGCGGCGCTGGTCAACCATTTCCTCGGCCTTGCGCGGGGGATGCCACTGGTGATCGCGTTCGAGGATCTGCACTGGATCGATCCGACCTCCCGCGAGGTGATCGATCTGCTGGTCGAGCGGGTGCAGAACCGGCCGATCCTGGTCATCATCACGGCACGCTCGGAATTCCAGCCGAGCTGGCATGCGCATTCGCACATCACGACGCTGGTGCTGAACCGCTTGAGCCGGCCGCTCCGTACCACACTGGTCGAGCGCGTCGCGGGGCGCGAGCTGCCCAAGGAGGTCGTCGAGGAGATCATCGTCAAGACCGACGGCGTGCCGCTGTTCCTGGAGGAGCTGACCAAGACGGTTCTCGAATCCAACCTCCTGACCGAGCGGCACGGGCGCTATGTGCTGTCGGGGCCGTGGCGGCAGCTCGCAATCCCGGCCACCCTGACCGACTCGCTGATGGCGCGGCTCGACCGGATGGGCCCGTTCAAGCGCATCGCGCAGATCGGCGCCACGATCGGCCGCGAGTTCTCCTACGAGACCCTGCACGCCGTCGCCGATACGCCGGCCGAGCAGATCGAGGCGGCACTCGATCATCTGGAGGCGGCAGGGCTGATCGTCCGGCGCGGCGAGCCGCCGGACGCGCTCTACGCGTTCAAGCACGTGATGATCCAGAACGCCGCGCATGCGAGCCTCTTGCACAGCGAACGGCGTAAGCTGCATTCCCGGATCGCCGAGGCGCTCGCCCGGATGTATCCGGAGCAGGCCGAGCGCGAGCCGGAGCTGCTCGCCCATCACCTGACCGAATCCGGCCACAGCGAGGGCGCCGCGAGCTTCTGGCTCAAGGCCGGCAAGCGGGCGGCCAGGAGCGGCGCCAATCTGGAGGCGATCGGCCATCTGCGCCGCGGCCTTAGCGTCGTGCAGGCCAATGCGCGCATGCAGGGCGCGGACGAGATGGAGCTCGAGCTGCGCATTGCGCTCGGCAACGCGCTGATCGCCGCCAAAGGCTATGCGGTGCAGGAAGTCGAGGAAAACTATATCCGCGCGCTGGAGCTCGGCCGTCAGCTCGACGACGACGAGAAGGTTTTCGCTGCCACGCGCGGGCTCTGGGTGTGCCATTTCATCCGCGCCGATCTCACGCGCGCGCACGACCTCAGCGTGGAGCTGTTGAAGTTCGCCAAGCGCGCGCGGCTGAACGACCGGACCCAGCCGGCACAGCAGACCGGCTATCTGATCGAGGCGCACCGCGCCATCGCGATGACCATGCTCTATCGCGGCCGCTTCGCCGTCTCGCAGCACCATTTGCACCGCTGCATCAATCTCTTCAGTTCCGATTTGCACTCCGACCTGATGGAGCGGCACGGCATCGATTCCGGAGTGGTCTCGTTGTCCTATCTCGGTTACCTCCTCTGGTTCCTCGGCCGGCCCGACGCGGCGCGTCAGCACAGCGAGCAGGCGATCGCGAACGCCGAGAAGATCCGCCACCCCTTCACGCTCGCCTTCGCGCTGGTGTTCGGCGCCTACCTCCGCCAGCATTTGCGCGACGTGGAAGGCACGCGCGACCACGCCAACCGCGCCATGATCCTGTCTACCGAGCACAATTTCCTGCATTGGAAGCAGCAGGCGACCATCCTGCGCGGCTGGGCACTGGCCCAGCTTGGCGAAGCCGACGAAGGCCTCAGCCAGATGCGCTTCGGCCTCGACGAGTACGAGGCGATGGATTCCTGGCTCGCCGGTTGCTGGTTCCGCTGCCTGCTGGCGGGAGCCTATGCCAAGGTCGGGATGCGCGACGCCGCCTTGCGCGCGCTGGATGGCGCGCTTGCGACGGCAAGGCGGACCGGCGATCACTCCTATCTCGCCGAGGTCTATCGCCTGCAAGGCGAGATCACGTTGTCCAATGGCGAACCGGCCTCGGTGCAGGAGGCGGAGGAACTGTTCGGTCTGTCGCTGGAGATCGCGCGCCAGCAAGGCGCGCTGTCCTGGGAGCTTCGCACCGCCGTCAGCCTCGCGCGCCTGTCGCATCAAGCCGGCAAGCGCGAGCATGCGAGGCTCCTGATCGTGCCGATCGTCGGCCGATTCAGCGAGGGCTTCTCCACGCCGGACCTGATGCAGGCGATGCATCTCGTCAACGAGATCGGCCAGGACGCGCCCGCTCGCGAGCAGGCCGATCTGTGACATGAACGATCTGGCCGCCGCGCGTGCGCGTTATGTGGAATCGATCGCCAGGCGCGAGCGGATCTCGTCAAAGCGTCTGATCGACGCGCTCGCCGCCGTGCCGCGCGAGGATTTTCTCCCAAGAGGACCCTGGCGGATCAAGGACGGGGCAGCGCGTAGCTACCGGCTGACGCCCGACGCCGATCCCGTTCGCCTCTACGACAATGTGCTGGTTGCCATCGACGCACGCCGCAAGCTCGACACCGGCCTGCCGAGCCTGTGGGCGCATTTCATCGACATTCTCGACGTCAAGCAGGGGGACCGCGTCGTCCAGGTCGGCTGCGGCCTCGGCTATTTCTCGGCGGTGCTGTCGATCATGGTCGGTGCAAAGGGCGGGGTCCGTGCGATCGAATTCGATCAGCGGCTCGCGGCCCAGGCGGCAAACTATTTGCGCGGCTACGGCAACGTCACAATCGTCCAAGGCGACGGATGCAAGGACGTGGGCGAGCCCGCCGACGTCATCATCGTGCACGCCGGCTTTTCCCACCCGCATCCGCTCTGGCTGCAATCGCTCCGTCCGCGCGGCCGTCTGCTGGTGCCGCTGACCCAGCGCGACCGCGAAGGCGCCGCCCTCAAGATTACGCGGAAGGCCAAGGGCTTCGAGGCAGAGGCAATCCAGCAGATCCGGATCTTCCCCGGCCGCGGCCGCGGTGTGACCGCCCTCGACGACCGCGTCGCCGACTGGTGGCAGCGCGCCTCCGCCCTGGCACCGATGCGCTTCCGCGCGCTGAAGCGGGGACTGCCGTCGGATGACTAATGCTTCATTCATTTTACCTTGATTGCGAATGGACGTATCCAACGCGCTTCGATGCCGCTATGACTGCGGCTCGACTGCCATCCGAGCGCGCCCATGCATTCCGTTGCCCTGCTGACTGCCAGCTACGCCAAGGATATCGAACGCTTTTCGCTGCTCGCCGAAAGCATCGATACCTGGCTGACGGGGTATACGCGGCATTATGTTCTCGTTAACGATGAGGACGTGCCGCTGTTCGCGCGGTTCGCCTCCGACAAGCGGGTCATCGTTCCGGCCTCGCGCTGTCTGCCGAAATGGTTGTTCGCGCTGCCGTCGTCGCTCCAGTTCCTCAGCAAGCGGCGCGTCTGGCTGTCGCTGCTGTCGTCACCGGTGCACGGCTGGCACATCCAGCAGATCCTGAAGATCGCCGGCGTCCTCAACGCGCCCGAGCAGCGCGTCTGTATCCTGGATTCGGACAATCTGTTCTTCCGCGAATTCGACGTCGGTCAATATGCCGGCGGCGAAAAGACACCGCTGTTCGTCACGCCGAAGGACATCGGCGCCGATCATCCCCTGCACCGGCTGTGGCTCCGCACCGTCGATCAGCTTCTGGGCATCCGAGAGCGATCGTTCCCGGCGGACGATTATGTCGGCAACGCGCTGGTCTGGGACAAGGACGCGGTGCGTGCGATGACGGACGCCATCAAGTCGGCGACCGGCTCGAACTGGGTGCTCGCGCTGTGCCGGAAGAAGAAGTTTTCCGAGTATCTGCTTTACGGAAACTTCGTCGCGAATTCGCCCGAACATCTGGCGAGACATCGGATCACCGAGGACAGCATCGCGGTCTCGCACTGGGACGACACGCCGCTCGACCGCCCCGCCATCGAAGCGATGATGCGCGCGGCCTCGCCCGGGCAGGTCGCGCTTTGCATTCAGTCCTATTCGTCGACGTCGATCGACGACATCCGGGACGTGTTCCGTCTCTCGTCGCGCGAACGTCGCAGTCCGGGCCTGGCTCCCGATCACATCGCGGACCAGTGCGCGTTCGAAACGCCCAAGACGCGGTGATCTCTAGGCGTCCCTTGTGAATTTGCTGATGACGTCCATGAACGGCTTCGGCTTGAATTCGCCGTCGAGCGGCAGCGGACGGTTCGGCTGCTTGTCCTTGCGGGTGAAGGTGCCGTTGATCCAACTGTAGCGGTCAGAGATGCCCCAGGTCAGGATCGAGCGCACCGGGCCGCTGGCTGAGATCGCCGTCAGCAGGTCGTCCACGCGCTTGGCGACGATGGCGTCGCGCTCTGCCGCATTGCCCGCCAGCTTCTGGTCGTCGACGTCGAGTTCGGTGACGAGCACCTCGAGTCCCCAGGAGCGCAGCTCGGTCGCGAATTCGGCGAGCCCGTGCGTGTCGATCTCGAGCTCGGCGTGCAGATGCGATTGCAGCCCCACGGCATGGAGCGGGACGCCCTGGTCGAGCAGCTCCATGATCAGGTTGCGATAGGCCGCACGCTTGGCGATGAACGAGTCTTTCGCCGACTCGATGTCATATTCGTTGATGGCGAGCTTGACGAACGGATCGGCCGCAGCCGCCGTGCGGAATGCCAGCGGAATCCAGCCGTTGCCGAGATGCTGCGACCAGAACGTGTCGCGCCGGTCTTTCGGACTGCGGGGATTGTCCGGGATCGGCTCGTTGACGACGTCCCAGGACGTCAGCTTGTCCTTGTAATAGGAGACCACGGTGCCGATGTGGTCGCGATAGGCGCGCTCGACGCCCCTGGTGTCCTTGATCTGCTTCGTCCAGTCCGGAATGTCGTGATACCAGGCGAGCGCGTGGCCGCGCATGGTCAGGTCGTTGTCGCGCGCGAAGTCCAGGATCGCGTCGGCGCGCTCGAACGCGAATGTATGCGCGTTCGGCCGCAGCATCGGCCATTTCAGCTCGAGCACCGGCACGACCTGCGTGCAATAAGTGCTGATGGCCTCGCCGAGCCGCGGATCGGCTTGCAGGTCCCACAGCGTTGCGGCTGCGCCGTAGCCCGGGCGGCGCTGGGCGCGCTTCGAAGCCGGCACTGCGGACGCAGACGCGCTCGCCGCGAGCGCTGCGGCGCTGCCGAGCAGGAATTCGCGTCGGTCGAGCCTGGTCACGCGTGACGCTGCATCGCGGCTTCCGCGATCTCGTAGTAGTGCAGCGCGCCCTTCTCCAGCGTCAGGTTGTCCAGCACATAATCGCGCGGCGTGAAGCCGCCCGCGTCGACCTCAGACCAGAAGCGGCCCCAGCCGGCCGCGAAGCTGTCCGCATCGGTGAAGGTCATGCCGCAACGCGCGTCGAAATAGGGCACCGAGGACACGTTGCCCTCGTATCTCACCTTGTGCGGGAAATATTTCGGATCCTGCCAAGGCCCGCCGCGATCCCAGGCGAAGACCGGCACGCCGCTCGACAGCGCCTGCTGGCAGGCAATGCCCTGGCTCTCGTGCTCGCAGAGGAAGACCATGCTGCGGCAGCGCGCCAGCGCGGCTTTGTAATCCTCTTCCTTGTAATGGCCGTAGCGGATGATTTCGACGGTGCGGCCGCGGGCTTCGAGAAACTTCCGGATCGGTTCGATCAGCTCCGGCTGGTGCCGGTCGTAGTCCCAGCGGATCTTGTCGTAGAGCAGCACGTCGATGGTCTTCTGTGCGCCCGGCGCCGGGACCCACAGATCCGTCTCGATGCCGACGGGCCAGGCGCCGACGTGGGGCCAGTGCGGACGGAACATGTCGGCATACCAGGCGCACGGCACCAGCACGCGCCTCACGTCGAGGTGCTCTAGAGTCTCCGGTGCGTCGATCGGATGGTCGTACATGGCGACGCCGAGCAGCAGCGGATTCTTCCACTTGAACCAGTCGAGCACGAACGGCCGGCCGATGATGCAGGCCAGTTCCTCGGGGTGCTTGCGGATGTGGCGATAGTCGTTGACGCGGTAACGGATGCCGAGCCGATCGAGGCCTGCGCACAGGTTGAGCAGGACGCGCCGTTGCCCGCTGATGAAGGACTTGCCCAGCAGCAACCGGCGCAGCAGCGGCCGGAGATGACGGTCGCCGGGAAACCAGCGGTCGTCCCGTTCTTCGAAGAAGAGGTTGAGGACCATCCTGTCGCGGTCTTTCGCGCCTGGATGTGCCGGAACCGAGGGAGCAGTGGCGTCTCCGCGCGGAAGCGAGGCCGATTTCGCCCGTGTTCGTTCGGCAACGTCCATGTCAGTCACATCAGTGCGTCGGAGGAGTCGGGCGACGTTTCGCTATCATACCTCTTTTCCGTGATCGTGCCGGTCACTTCAAGAACAGGGCAAATTTAACGCTAACGCGCGATAACCGCGCGCGCGCTCCATTGGCGATCCGATTTGCAGGCTTGTGCGGCTATCTTTGACCTATCCTCGGCAATGCCAGCGGCGAGGCCGATCGTCACACCCAATCGTCTTAACGACCCGTTAATCCTGATGGCCGCCCACGGTCCCGTGATCGCATGCTGAACCGCCATTTCTCGATCTATCTTGTCGCCTACATCCTGCCCGCGGCGGTGGGCTTCTTCGCCGTCACCGCCTATACGCGGCTCTTGAGCCCGGCGGAGTACGGCGTCTACGTCGTCGGCATCAGCCTTGCGGGCATCCTGGGCGCGATCTTCTTCGCCTGGATCAAGCTCTCGGTGTCGCGCTATCAGGCGATGTCCGCGGAGGTCGATTTCCGCGGCACGGCGATGGTCGCCTTCGCGCTCACGACCGCGGTGCTCTGCGCCACCACGCCGCTGGTTGTCCTGTTCCGCAGCGACGTCAGCGCCGAACTGCTGCTCGCCAGCATGTTCGTCGCGATCATGGCCAATGCGGTCGATGTCGGCCAGGAGTTCGAGCGCGCCAAGTTGCGCCCCTATCGCTTCGCGGCGATCTCGATCGTGCGCAGCGTGGCGAGCGTCGGTTTTGGGCTCCTCGGCATCTGGCTCGGCTGGGGCGGCATCGGCCTGCTCGCGGCGTTTGGCCTGGGTTCGCTGGCTGGCATCGTCCTGAATCTCGTCGGCGACCGCACGGGCATCGCACGCTTCCAGCGCAGCCAGTTCATGCAACTGGCGCGCTACGGCCTGCCGCTCACGCTGGCAGGATTGTCCGTCGCCGTCTACTCGGCCTGCGACCGGCTCATCGTCGCCTATCTGCTCGGCAAGGACGCCGCCGGCATCTTCGGCGTTGCCGCCGATCTGCCGCGCCAGTTCATGGTGATGATCGCCTCCAGCGTTGCCGCGGCGACCGTGCCGCTGGTGTTCCGGTCATTGTCCGAGAACCACGGCGAGACGACGCGGGAGCGGCTGACCGAAAGCCTCGAGCTTCTGCTCGTCGTCGTCGCACCCGTTGCGGTGTGGCTCGCTCTCGCGGCGGACCAGGTCGCCGGCACGCTCGTCGGCATCGACTTCCGGGCCGGCGTCTCGGCGTTGCTGCCGACTTTGGTGCTCGCCCGCTTCTTCGGCATCGCCAATCAATTTTACGTGCAGATCAGCTTCCAGCTCGCCGAGCGACCGTTCATGCTGGCCATGCAATCCTTTCTCACGCTGCTGGTCAGTGTGATTCTCATGTTCGCGCTGATTCCTGCCTACGGTCTTTACGGCGGCGCGCTGGCGACGCTCGCCACCGAGGCGATCGGCTTCCTCGTTGCCCTCGTCCTAATGCGCCGGGCCCACCCGGTCCCGTTCGAGCTCAATCGCATCGCCGGCGTTGCCGTGTCCGCAGCGGCGATGGCGGCCGCGATTCTGACGGCACGATCGCAGGCCGGCGGCACCGGCTTGGTGTCGCTGGTCATCGTCAGCCTCGCCGGTGGCCTCGCCTATGCCGCCGCCGCCTGGCTGCTGAATGTCGCCAACGTGCGGACGCTGTCGCTGCGCTTCCTGCGAACGCTGAACCGCAAGGCTCTCGGCGTCTAATCGCGCCTCGGTGGGCATCGCCGAAGCTGGCCGGACATTCTGCCGCAGCGGTCGATGCTGGCTTCGGCCCTGCCTCGGCCGGAGGCCGCCTTCCGCCTGCACGAGCCGTCGTATATGAGAGAATTGTCGCCGGCACGTGCCGAATCTCGCCACAGACGGAACTTAAAGGCGGCTGCTATATCTTAACGCAATGATTCCAATCTGGCATTTGAGCGGCACCAGCGGACTGGCAGTTCGACCGAGGATGGCATGAAAAACCGATCGACGACGACGCAATCCACCAAGACGGTGCGGCGTTGGGGCCCTGCCGGAATCATTGCGCTCGCGACGGTCGCCACATTGGCGGCAGCGGTCCCGGCGATGGCGGCCAAGCAGTCGCGCCAGACGGCCGAGGCGGTGGCGCCGCGTCAGGCCGGCGACCCGGTTATGGCGATCGTGTCGATCAAGAGCCAGCAGGTCACCTTCTACGATGCCGACGGCTGGATCGTCCGCGCACCGGTGTCGACCGGCACCACGGGTCGCGAGACCCCGGCCGGCGTTTTTGCCATCCTCGAGAAGAACCGGGAGCATCGCTCGAGTCTGTATGACGATGCCTGGATGCCGCATATGCAGCGCATCACCTGGAACGGGATTGCACTGCATGGCGGACCGCTGCCCGGCTATGCCGCCTCGCACGGCTGCGTGCGGATGCCGTTCGGCTTTGCCGAGAATGTGTTCGACAAGACCTATATCGGCATGCGAGTGATCGTCTCGCCGCACGACACGGTCCCGACCGATATCTCTCATCCCTCGCTGTTCGTGCCGAAGCCCGAAGCCATCGCGGCGGTGCCGAGCCGGGCCGACAAGCTCTCCGCCGAGGAGGCGGAGGCTATCAGGGCGGCCGACGAGGCCAAGAAAGCTGCGTCCGTCGCCGCGAAGGAGGCCGCCGCGCTGCCGGCCGCGTTGCGCAAGCTGGAACAGCAGAAGACCCGCGCAGATGCCGCGCTCGCCCTTGCCGACAAGACGCTCGCGAATGCGAAGACGGATCAGGCGCGCGCCAAGGCCGAGGAATTGAAGCAAAAGGCTGCAAGCAAAGCTGCCGACGCGGCAACGGAACTCGACGCGGCCAGGGCTGCGGCACAGCCGAAGCGCGATGCGGTGGCGGCCACGAAGGAAGCCGCGAAAACCGCCGCGGCCAAGAAGGCCGACGCCGTCAAGGCGGCGACCGACGCAAAGCTCGCCGGGGAGCCGGTTTCGGTTTACATCAGCCGCGCGACGCAGAAGCTCTACGTACGGCGGAACACGCACAAGCCGGCGCCCGACGGCGGCGGCGAGGTGTTCGACACCAGCATCGAGGTCCCCGTCACGATCCGCAACCCCGAGCAGCCGATCGGCACGCATATCTTCACGGCGATGGCGAAGACCGATACGGGCCTGCGCTGGAGCGTTGTCACGATCGAGAACGGCGACGAGGCCCGCAACGCGCTCGACCGCATCACCATCCCGCAGGACGTGTGGGACCGCATCGGGCCGACGGCCTTGCCGCGCTCCTCGATCGTCATCTCCGACGAGCCGCTGAGCAGCGAGACCAATTATCGGACCGAGTTCGTCGCCGTGCTGAGCAACGAGCCGCAGGGCGGCTTCATCACGCGCAAGCCGACCGCGCCTGCCATGGTCGCGAGCGACGATGGCTGGGACAATGGCGGAAACGGTTTCGGCTTCTTCTACCAGCGCGATCCCTACATCCAGCAAGTCAATCCGCGGCGACGCAGCCAGTATCAGTACTACCAACCGGCGCAGCCGATGCAGCGGGGCTTCTGGTAAGGCGGCGCGGCGCGCTTCGCCACTGCGATTCGATCTCGGGCGCTCGAGTTTCGCTGAAGTGGCTACTGGCCCTGGGTTCGGCCGCCCACCTCGCGGATCGGCCGCGTACCGTCCCAGTTCAGCGCGGCCTGCCGGACCTTTTCGAAGAAGGGTCCCTTGGTGCCGCTGATGTCGGAGATCTCGATGATCGTGCCGGGATGGGCTTGCGTGTCGAAATAGGCGAAGCGCCCCTTGTCGCCACCGATCTGGCCCTCATGGCCGATCCTGTAGCCGAGCCCGAGCGCTTTGTCATAGAGCGCCTGGTAGTCGTGGCTCCAGTACGACATGTGCTGGAGCCCTTCGTGCCCGGCCTCGAGGAATTCCCTGTAGAGCGAAGGCGCGTCGTTGCGCTGCTGGATCAGCTCGATCTGGAGATCGCCGGAATTGGCGAGCGCAATGCTCATCTCGACGGCGGAATCCCGGCCGCGATGGCGGAACCAATCGGTCTTGACCCGGTCCATGTAGTACCATGGCCCGACCCCCATCACCTCGATCCAGTGCTTCATCGCGGCGTGGATGTCCCGCACAACATATCCGTTCTGGCGCACCGCGCCGAAGATGCGGCTCATGCCCGCGCTCCTGTTCTCGATCTATTTCATTGCTACGGTAGCGGGACTGCGCACGAGCGCGGCCTCCATGGTTCGAGACGCCGGCTTTGCGGGCTCCTCACCATGAGGGTTTGATATCTCACCACGAGACGGGACCTCATCCTGAGGGCCCGCCGCAGGCGGGCGTCTCGAAGGATGGCCGCAAGCAAGCTGTCCGCCACTTACTCACTTGACCTCGATGCCCGCGTCCTTGGCCACCTGCTTCCAGGCAGCGATGTCGCGGGCATTGATGTCGCGCTGCTCTTCGCCGGACACGAATTGCGGCGTGATGCCCAGCGCCAGCAGCTTCTGCTTCACGACCTCGTCGCCGAGCGCCTCCTTCAGCGCCGCCGACAGCTTCTGGGCGATCGGCGCGGCCACGCCGGCCGGCGCGTACATCGCCCAGGACAGGCTGCGGTCGAACGGCACGCCCTGTTCCTTGTAGCTGGCGACGTCAGGCAGGCTCGGCGAGCGCTCGCCGCAGGCGGCCAGCGCCTTGATCGAGCCCTCCTTGACCAGCGGCGTCGCGGTCGCGACGTCGAGCGTTGCCAGCGAGATGTGTCCTCCGAGCAGATCGCCGGCCAGCTTCGCAATGCCGTTGAAGGGCACGTGATCCATCTTGATGCCGGTCTGCTGCATCAGGATCTCCGCGCAGAATTGCCCGGTCGACCCGACACCCCAGCTGCCGTACTGGATCGCCTCGCCCTTCTTGGCCATCGCGACTAGGCCCTTGATGTCGTTGGCGGCGAAATTCTTGGTGGCGACCAGCATGATCGATGAGGTGCCGACGCGGCCGATGGTCGTGAAATCCTTGATCGGATCGTAGGACAGCTTTGGGTAAATCGCGGGCGCCAGCACATGCGTTGTCATGCCGCCGACGGTGATGGTGTAGCCGTCGTTCGCGGATGCTGCGACCATTTTCGTGCCGATCGTTCCCGCGGCGCCGGTGTGGTTCTCGATATAGATGCTCTGTCCGAGCGTCTTGCTCATGCCGTCGGCAAGCAGCCGGCCGACCACGTCACCGCCGCCGCCGGCCGCATAAGGCAGCAGCATCCTGATCTTGCGGGTGGGGTAGGCCGAGGGGTCCTCGGCGCGAGCCGGTAAGATCGCCGAGAGCAATGCGAGCAATGAGAGTGTGGCGGTGCGGAGCTTCATGATGGTCCCCCTAATCCTCGAAACGAAATCGATAGGCGTCGTCGTGTCGGATCACGCGGCCCGCGGTCGGCGCCGGAAAATGGCCGGTGAGCAGATAGCTCGGCGTGTCCGCGAGTTCCTCCAGCAGAGCCATTCGGGTCGCGAGGGCCACGGCCGGATCGGCGTCGGCGGCGTTCGATAGCCACGGCGCGGCGCACTGGATCGGATGATGGATGACATCACCCGACATCACCGCGTGATCGTGGCCGCCGTTGAGATGGATCTGCATGTTGCCGGCCGTGTGCCCCGGCGCCGGCGCGAAGCGCAGGGCCGCGTCGCGATCATCGAACAGGCGATGGTCGGTCTCGACCAGTTCGGCGAGGCCGGCCGCGACCACAGGCAGCACGGAATCCTCGAACGAGCCGTGGTTCACGGGGACTTTCGGCGCAGCGTTATGCGCGGCTTCGAAATGGCGGTATTCCTCCCGCCCCATCAGATAGCGCGCATTGGGGAAGGTCGGGACCCAGCGACCGTCGAGAAGACGCGTGTTCCAGCCGACGTGATCGACATGCAGATGCGTGCACATCACGAAGTCGACCTGCTCGGGGGTGATGCCCAGCGCCTGCAAGTTCTTGAGATACGGCTGATTCAGGTTGTTCCACGCCGGCACGCGCGGCCGGTTCTTGTGATTGCCGCAACAGGTATCGACGATGGCGGTCCAGCGCGGCGTCCGCACCAGGTAGGAGTGATGGCTGAGGATGAAGCGGCCGGTCTCCGGCTCGATATAGCGGTGATCGAGCCAGCTCCGGTTCTCCGCGATCACCGCGTCGGTGACGTTGGCGAACAGCCAGGTCTTGTCGAAGGCAAGCGCGGCGATCTCGCTGACGAGATCTATCCGCATGCTGCCGATCCTGACCTGCCGCATGCTTCAGTTCTTCAGGAGATCGCCGAACGGCACCCAGCGCGCGCCGTCGAAACGGATCAGCTGAAGGCTCGTCATCGGCGTATGACGCTCGGGTGAATTGTTCACCGTCGTGCCGTTGATCAGCATCTGCAGCCGCACGTCCTTCATGGTCGTGGCCTGCTTCATGACGTTGGCGCGGGTGAGGTCGTTGCCCGAGGCCTTCAGCACCGTCACCAGCGTCTGCGCGATGGTGTAGCCATAGACGTTGAGCCAGTCGGCCTTGTTGGCCTCGGGCATGTACTTGTCCATGAAGGCCAGCCACTCCTTGTAGCCGGCATCGTCCTTGTTGGCGGGGTCGGTTGCGTCCTTCAGGTACTGGCTGGAGATGACGCCGGTGGAATTGTCCTTGCCCGCCGGCTCCAGCACGCCGCTGATCGAGGCCGAGACATTGGAGATGATGGTGATCGGCTTCCAGCCGATCTCCCCGATCTTGCGAATCGCCTGCGCCGCGAATTTCGGCGTGGCCGCCACGAGCACGACATCGGCGCCCGCCGTCTTCAATTGCAGGATCTGGGTGTCGATCGTCGGCGCCGAGGTCTCGTAGGCCGCGCGGGCGACAATGGCTTCGCCGCCGCCGAGCCCTTCCTCCAGCGCTTTCAGATAGTCCTTGCCGAGATCGTCGTTCTGGTAGAGCACGCCGATCTTCGCATTGGCGTGGCTCGCCTTGATGTATCTGGCGTAGGCGATCGCCTCGTCGCGATAGGTCGGCTGCCAGCCGACGGTCCAGGGGAAATTCTTCGGGTCATCCCACTTCGCTGCGCCGGACCCGAGGAAGAGCTGCGGCACCTTGCGGTCGTTGAGATATTTGTGCACGGCGCTGTTGGTCGGCGTGCCGACGCCGCCGAAGATCAGCAGCACTTCCTCGCTCTCGACCAGGCGGCGCGTCTGCTCCACCGTCTTCGGCGGACTGTAGGCATCGTCGGCGATGATCATCTGGATCCGCCGGCCGTTGACGCCGCCATCGTCATTCACCTTGCGGAAATAGGCCTCGGCCGATTTGGCGATCTGCGCAAAGGCCGAGACCGGGCCGCTCAGCGGCGCGGTGGTGCCGATCTTGATGGTCTTGTCGTCGGCGCCGGGATCGTACTTGCTTTGGGCAGAGGCGGCGCCGGCTGTGAGCAGAGGCAACAGGATGCAGGCCGCAGCGAGGTCGAGGCGGGTTAAGCGCGCCATGGATCGTCTCCCCAAAATTGCTCTCCGCTTCTCGATGGAGCGGAGTTGAAACGCGATAACAGCGAACGAAGTGGACTTGCCGGCCCTGACACTTGCCGGCAGACTGGCAAACGAACGATCGTTCGTCTGGTTGACTAGCTAACGATCGTTCGTTAGTCAAGCGGTCATGGCTGTCCACACTTCCAGCGCGGCGCAGGCCGCTGCGCCGACCACGCGAGAGCGGATTCTTTCCGAGGCGCTCAATCTTTTCGCGCAGAGCGGCTATGGCGGCGCGTCCATGCGCGAACTCGCGCGCCGCGTCGGTATCCGCGAGAGCAGTCTCTACAATCACTTTCCCGGCAAGGCCGCCATCCTGGAGGCGATCGTGGCCGAGCACGGTCCGGCCAGCTCGGCGAGCCGGCTGGAGGAGCCGCGCTACAGGCAGCTGGCGCGGCAGCCCGCCGCGTTCTGCCGGCAGTTCGCGCTGGACCTCGTCGAGCAATGGTCCGACCCGCGCGAGCACCAGTTTCAGAAGGTCATCACCGCGGAACGCAACCGCGTGCCCGGCATCCGCGCAAAGTTCGCCGATCATTTCTACGCGCGCGAGCAGAGCCTGATGACGGATTATTTCCGCGGCTTCGCGCTCGCCGGCCTGATCTCGACGCCGGATCCGCGGGAGACCGCGCGCCTGTTCGCCGCCGGCCTGATCTACATCCGCCTCGAGCACTACGTGATGGGCGCGGCGCCATCGCCGCGACCGAAGGTCATCGAGGCGATCGATCGTTATCTCGCCTTCTTCCTGTCGCTGATCGCGGCAGGCCACGACGCCGACAACAAGAAACGAAAGCCCAAGGGAGAGAACCGTGGCAAGGCTGCCCCTGATTGATCCGGAGACGACGAGCGGCGACATCCGCGCCTCGTTCGACCGCATGCCGGTCAAGCTCAACATCTTCCGCATGATGGCCCATGCCGAGGCCAACATGATCCCGGCGATGCGGCTCGGCAACTCGATCCTGCACAAGCAGAAGCTCTCGGCCGTCAACCGCGAGCTCCTGATACTGCAGGCCGCGCAGCTCGAGGGCGGCGCCTATGAATGGCGCCAGCACGTGCCGATCGCGCTCGGCGTCGGCTGCACGCAAGGACAGATCGATGCCGTCGAGCGCGCGGATTACGACGCGGATGCGCTGAGCGAGGCCGAGCGCGCGCTGCTGAAATTCGGACGCGAGGTGGTCGAGAACGTCCGCGTCGCAGAGGCGACCTTCGCGTCCGCTCGCGCGCATTTCAGCGACCAGGAGATCGTCGAATCCATCGTCGCGCTCGGCTTCTACATGATGATGGCGCGCCTCACCGAGGCCACCGAGACCGATCTCGATCCCGCCGCCGGCATGAAGGTATATGACGGCGGCAAAAAACAGGACGGCTGAGATGGCGGACACCGAGAGCAAGCCGGACCGTTACGTCCGCCCGCCGAGCGCGGAATCGCTGGGCGAGGCGCAGGGCAGGGGGCGCATGAAGGGCCGCCGTATCCTTGTCGTCGGCGGCGGCCAGCGCGTCTTCGAGGCCGCCACCGACCCGATCGGCAACGGCCGCGCCATGAGCATTCTCTGCGCGCGAGAGGGGGCGAAGGTTGCCGTGGCCGATCTCAACCGCAGCTCTGCCGAACAGACGGTCAAGCGCATCACGGATGAAGGCGGCGAGAGCTTTGCCATCGCGGCGGACGTCACCTCCGAAGCGGACGTTCGGCGTATGATCGAGGAGGCGCATCGCGCGATGGGCGGACTGGACGGCATGGTGCTCAACATCGGCACCTTCGGCAAGGTCGGGCTCGACGCCGTCAGTCCCGAGGAATGGAACAGGATCTACGACGTCAACGTCCGCGGTCCCATGCTGTGCTGCCGCGCCGCGCTGCCGAAATTCGACGATGGCGGCGCCATCGTCTTCATCTCTTCGATCGCCGCGTTGAAGGCGGGCTCGCAGATGGCGGTGTACGATTCGTCCAAGGCCGCGCTCGGCGGGTTGATGCGCAACATCGCGCATCTGGGATCGCGCCGCGGCATCCGCGCCAATCTGGTCTATCCCGGCCTTGTCGACACTCCGAACGGCCGCGAAGCCGGTGCCGGCCGCCCCAATCGCGGCAAGGGCCACATTCCGTTCGGCCGCCAGGCCACCGCCTGGGAGATCGCCTATGCCGTTCTGTTCTTCCTGTCGGACGAAAGCGTCTATGTCACCGCGCAGACCCTCGCGGTCGATAGCGGCTTGAGCGGGATGTGAGGGTCGAACGACGTTAAACACGCACTGACGTCATCCTGAGGTGCTCACCTGGCGATGCATTTCGCATCGCAAGGTGAGCCTCGAAGGACGGGCCACGGGCGCTCGTAGCCCATCCTTCGAGGCGCACAAGGGCGCGCACCTCAGGATGACGGCGTGCTCGTGGATCGATTGGATCGCGTCTTTAACTCGCGGCCGATCGCGCGCGGCAAATCAGATGGTCGAGCGAGACGTTCCCGGGTCCGTACGCCATGATGCCGAGCGCCATCGCCGCCCAGGTGAGGTGGACCGGCCAGCCGTCGGGCACCGTAAGCTCGACGATCATGGTCATGCCCAAAAGCCCAAGCGCGGCGAACCTCGTGCCGAGCCCCAGCACCAGCAGGATCGGAAACATGATCTCGCCGCAGCCCGACAGGAACGCCATCACCGTCGGCGCCGGGAAGTGATAGGGCCCGCCCGGCAGATGCAGCATAAATTCGTCGCTGAACAGCGTCACGGCCGTGTCGCTGAGTCTTAAGAACCCGTCCCATTTCAGCAGGCCCGAGCGCCAGAACGGCACGGCCAGCGCAAAGCGCAGCACGAGCTGGACGAGCGACGGCGTCGCAAGCGTCTGGATCAGACGATTGGCCTTGTCGATGAGTACGCCGGGGGACGGCAGGCCGCTGGCGGTCGTCATGTTTTGGTCCGTGATCACAATGGGTCTCCGTCAGCGATCGAAGTGAAGGCGCCGGCATCGACCAGCCCGGCAATGTTCGCGGCAATGTCGAATTGGTCTGAAGCTTGCAGCGCCAGCGCCGCGGCTTCGCCCAGCGGCCGTCCTGACAACAGATGCTCCGCAAACACCGCCCCGCCCGGCGGCAGGTGGCGCAACGCGACGTCGAATTCGGGGCGCGTGATCAGGGCGTCTTCCGGTCTAGAGGCATCGATGCGCGAGGCCTGTGCATTGTCGCGATTGGCCGCGAAGATCGTCACGGCCGCGTAGTCCGAGCGCAGGCAGCGCGCGGCCGGATGCGGAATGAACACCAGATCGGCCAAGCGATCGGGCGGCACGGCCGATAGCTGGGTCGGCGGCAGTGGCGCTGCGTCGGCGGCGTGATAGGCGTCCAGCCAGGCCCGCTCGATGCGCGCGACATCGGCAAGCCAAGGCATGGCCTGGGCATGTTCATATTGCGCGATGAACGCCGGGAAATCGCGACCGTACTCGAATAGCAACGGTGAGGCCGGCGGATTGCTGCGCACGTGGAAGCGCGCCATGGCGCGGAAGAACTCGGTGCCCGTGATGCGCTGCACTGCCGGATAGACCGCGGCGAGTGCATCGATCAGGCTGACCGTGACGTTGTTGCGGTAGACGTCGTAGCGTCGGCCGGCGGCCTTGCCGTTCGGGCCAGTCACGCCGTCGGGCGTGCTCCGCGCCGGATCGAGCAGCGCCGGCGCGAACGCAGCGGCAAAGGACAGGCCGGGTTCAGGCGGCATGACGGTCTCCCGCCGGCGCAGCGGACTGGTGACGATCGAGGATCGCCTGGGCCGCAGCGGCTTCCGCCTGCAGCACCGGCCAGTCCGGAATCTTGCTGTCCCATTCGATCAGCGTCGGCACGGCACCGCGGCGGCTGATGACGATCTCGTAGAGCTTCCAGACCGCGTCCGCGACCGGGCCGTCATGGCTGTCGATCAGCAGCAGGTCACCTTCGTCGTCGGCCTGCTCGGCATGGCCGGCGAGATGAATCTCTTCGACCTGCGCCAGCGGAAAGTCCCGGAGATAGTCGAGCGCCGCGTAGCCGTGATTGGTTGCGGAGACGAATACGTTGTTGACGTCGAGCAGCAGGCCGCACCCGGTGCGCTCGGCGACGGCGCGGATGAAGTCGGTCTCGCGCATCGACGATTCGCGGAAGGCGACATAGGTCGATGGATTTTCCAGCAGCAGCGGCCGGCGGATCGCCTCCTGCACCTGGTCGATGTGATCGCAGACGCAAGCCAGCGTCGCTTCGGTATAGGGCAGCGGAAGAAGATCGTTGAAGAAGCTGGTCTCATGCGTCGACCAGGCCAGATGCTCGGAGACCAGCGCCGGCTGGTAGCGCGCGACCAGGGCGCGGAAGCGCGCCAGGTGCGCCTTGTCGAGCGGCCGCGGCCCGCCGATCGACATGCAGACGCCGTGCAGCGACAGCGGATGGTCGCGGCGGATCGCCTCCAGCGCGCGATGCGGCGGGCCGCCGGCGCCCATGTAGTTTTCGGCGTGGACCTCGAAGAAGCCACGCCGAGCTCCGCCATCGAGGATTGCCGGGAGGTGCTCGGGCTTGAAGCTCGTCCCGGCCACGCCGCCGATCGGCGGCGCGAAGCGGAGCGGCATCGCGGCTGGCGGGATGGAATTGATCACCGTGCTCATCGTGCTGCTCCCTTCGTGCGTCCTGCCGACCTCGCGTCGATTACACGGGCTTGAGCGAACCCTTCTTGCCGTTCGGCAGCTCGATGCTGGTGCAGGTGCCGCCCTGCACGAATTTCCAGGCGTTGCCTTGGAAGTCCACGGTGGAGGTGCCCTGGCAGGTCGTGCCCGGACCCGCCGCGCAATCGTTCTGGCCCTTCAATGCGACGCCGAAGCACTTTTCCTTCTTGGCGGCGGCAGCCGCCTCGCCCTCGGCCTTGGTCAGGGGGCCGGCGGCGGCAAGGGTCGCGAGCGCCGTCGACACTGCACCGGCGAGGACGAGGGAGGCGACGGTATTTTTGGCAGACATGGAATTCTCCTGTTTGAGATGACATCGCCTGGCAGGCGATACGCGCATGGTCTCCTTCGCTCCGCGCATCGCCGCGTTACCGGCAAGAGTGCTCACGAGTTCGTGAAGACCGGTTGGATCGGCGCAAAAGGGTGCGCCCGGCCACGGATTTTCGGGCAGGAGGCAGGCTCAATGCCAATGCCTATGCTCTATCGAGAAGTTAGCCGCCGGGCATTGGCGCGGTGCGCGCGCTCCGGCCAGAGTAACGAACGCGCACCTCGTGGCGTAGGCCTCGTCAGTGATCCGCGTGACACGCAGGCGAAGGCAGCGATGAAGATTGATCCCGAACGACGGCTTCATGCGAACGCGAGGATGACGTTCAGCATCCGCCTGGCGGTGTCCGCGCTGGTACTGGCGGCGATCCTGCTGACGGCCGCGCTCTCCAGCCTGTTGTGGTGGCGCACGGCAGAGGCCACCAGCCGGCAGCTTGCCTCCACCATCAACGAGCAGATCGTCGCCGCGGTGCGCAAGGAAGTCGCGGCCATCGTCGACGAGGCGCGCGCCGCGCATACCGCGATCCGCACCCTGTTCTTGCAGAACGTGCTCGACACCCGCGAGGCCGACAAGCGCGAGTTCGTGTTTCTGTCTCAATTGCAGTCGCAGGCGACGATCTCCTGGGTCGCCTTCGGCTGGCCCGACGGCTCCTTCTTCGCTGCCCACAAGCTCGGCGATCGTCGCCTCGAGATGATGGAGATCTCGTTGACCGATCATGCCGGCGAGCGCCGCGTCGATGAATATGACGTGGTGCCCGGCGACATCGAGTTCGCCAATCGCCGCTTCGAGCCGACCTCATTCCGCGTGGCCGATCAGGCCTGGTTCAAGGCCGGTCTCGCGTCGGACGAGCCGCAATGGTTCAGAGTCGCGGACCATGCGACCGGCGAGCGGCCGTCGATCGCCTACGCCGGCCCGATCGACGTCTATCAGGAGCGGCAGGGCGTGCTCGCGGTGATCATCGAATATACGCGGCTGGCGCGCTTCCTCTCGCAGCTCGAGGTCGGCCGCACCGGGACTGCCTTCATCATCGGCGATAGGGGCGAACTCATCGCTGCGCCGGACAAGGCGGCCGACGAACTCCACCCCGCGCGCGGGGATACCACGCTGCTGCCGCTCGCGCGCGCAGCGCTCGACAAGGCGGGCGAGACCGGCCGCAAGGAGGCCTGGCGCAGCCGTCTCACCTCGGGCGGCGCGGCTTACGAAGTTGCGTTGACGCCGCTGCCGTTTCCCGGCTGGTCGCTCGCCACCGTGATCCCGGAAGCCGAATTTCTCGGGCCGGTCGAGACGACGCTGCAGCGCCTGATCCTCGGTCTTGCCATCGGCGCCGTGCTTGCGGCCCTCGTCTCGGCCATGCTGGCCCGGTCCGTCATCGCCGCGCCGCTGTCGCGCGTCGTCGGCGAGCTTCGCCATGTCGAGGCCTTCGCCCTGGAGCAGGTGCGCCGTCATCCGTCACGGCTCAAGGAGATCGCGAGCCTGTCCGGTGCGATCGCCGAGATGGCGGCCGGGCTGTCCGCGTTCCGCAAGTTCATCCCGGCCGATCTCGTTCGCGGGCTGCTGCGCCAGGGCGTCGAGGCGAAGCCCGGCGGCAGCGTCCAGGAGCTCAGCGTGATGTTTATCGACATCGCCGGGTTCACCGGCCTGTCCGAGCGGCTGGGCGATCGCGTGGTGCCGCTGTTGTCGCGCTATCTCGACATCACCTCGGAGATCATCGTCGCCAATGGCGGGACCATCGACAAGTTCATCGGCGATGCCGTCATGGCGTTCTGGGGCGCGCCGCAGCCGCAGGCCGACCACGCCGCGCGATGCTGCCGCGCGGCGCTTGCCTGCCGAAGTGCGATCGAACGATCCGGCCTCGTCGACGATCTCGGTCAGCCGCTCCAGATCCGGATCGGCATCAATTCGGGCCGCATGCTGGTCGGCAATATCGGTTCGGAGCTGCGGCTGAACTACACCGTGATCGGCGATGCCGTGAACGTCGCCAGCCGGCTCGAAGGCGCCAACAAATCCTACGGCACGCAGATCCTGATCGGTGCGGCCACGGAACGCCTGGCGCGCGGTGCCGTCATCACGCGCGAGCTCGACAGCATCGCCGTCTACGGGCGCGAGGAGGGAATCTCCGTCCACGAGCTGATCGGGACGGCGGACGAGAATGCAGCGGGCTTAGGCTGGATCGCGGACTACGAACGCGGCCTCGCCGCCTATCGCGCGCGCCGCTTTGGCGAGGCACTCGCCGATTTCGAAGCGGTCTTGAAGCAGCGCGGCCATGATCGGCCGGCCGCGCTGATGCGCGACCGGTGCCGGCAGCTTTCGTCAACCGCGCCGGATGCCGCGTGGCGGGCCGTGGCGGCATTGGCTTCGAAATAGCGGCGCGTAGTCTGCGACGTCAGCTCGTGTCCGCGCATTCCGCAGCCTGGGCTCTTGAGGTCGCGGAAGGCCTATAATAAAGGATCGCTTGGTCTGCAGTTCGCCTAGGCGCACCGTCCAGCGAGGGTTCTGCGTCATCTCGAGGCCGCCGCACTCGGACGTTGGGAAGGCGCGACATGACTGCAAATCCGGATAGCCTGCCGCTCGCCGGGCCTGCTCCGGTCTCGGTGCAGACCCCACGCGGCGCGGTCCAATGCGCGGTCGCAGGCGAGGGGCCGGCGATCCTCGCCATCCATGGCGGCATGGGCGGCCACGACCAGTCGTGGCTGCTGGCGCGCGCCCTCGCTGCGACGCTCAGCGACAAGCGGGTCGTCGCCGTGTCCCGTCCGGGCTATCTCGGCTCGCCCCTTGCGCTTGGCGCCTCGCCCGACGAACAGGCTGACGTCTATGCAGCGCTGCTCGACGCGCTCGGGATCTCGGCTGCGGCAGTCGTCGCGGTCTCGGCCGGCGGTCCCTCGGCGCTGCAATTCGCCGCCCGATATGCCTTGCGCTGCCGTTCGCTGGTGCTGATCTCGGCCTGCACGGGACAACTGCAAACGCCGCCGGAGATCGCCGCGCGCCTGCGCATGATGCGCCACCTTGCGCGTCTTCCCGGGTTGCCCGCAATCCTGAAATGGCGAGCTGAGCGGAACCCGCAGGCTGCTGCGCGCCGTGCGATTCCCGACGACGCCTTGCGCGAACGTACCTTGCGTCATCCGGAGGCAGGCCTGCTGCTCCATGCCTTGCAGTCGAGCGTATTCGCGCATCTGCACGCCCGGATTCCTGGAACGGTCAACGACATCACCCAGTTCGCCGCGCCGGGGAAGTTGGCCGTGGCATCCGTCTCCGCGCCAACTCTCGTCGTGCACGGCCGCGCCGACAACGTCGTGCCCTTCTCGCATGCTGAGAACGTCTGCCGGGAGATCCCGCAGGCCCAGCTGCTGGCGCTTGCCGACGGCGGTCATGTCTCGCTGTTCACGCATCTGGACGCGGTGCGCAAGGAGGCCGAGCCGTTCCTGAACGCGCGCGAACGCGCTTCCCCGCATCCCCGTCGCATCGAGGATCTCCATGAAAGCCACCCTGCTAAGACCTGACAACTACACCCGCTCGCCCTGGAAGAACGGCGGCGGCGTTTTCACCGACATCGCGGACGCCCATCGGGCCGATGCATCGCAGAAGGACTGGGACAGCCTGCTCTGGCGTTTTGCCTCGACGCCGATCGTGGCGCCCGGCCCGTTCTCCTATATGCCCGGGATCGACCGCTTGCAGATGGTCGTCGCCGGGCGCGGGCTGGTGCTGAAGTCGCCGACGCAGGAATTTGACGAACGTGAACCTTTTACGACGGTGCGCTTCACGGGCGAGCTCGATATCGTGACCGAGCTGGAGGCCGGTCCTGTCGAAGTCGTCAACCTCATGGCGCGGCGCGGAGCGGCGGAGATCGAGCTCCTCGCGCTCGGGGAGCCCGGCGAGCGGCCGCTCGCCGCGGGCACGCATCTCGTCTACGCCGCGCGCGGCGATTGCTCCATCCGGCTTGACGGCGAGGTTCTTGCGATTCCCAAACAGGGCACGCTGAAGGTGGAACTGAGCAGGACATCGCAGCTCGGGCTCGTCTCGGGCCTGGCCGTGCTGGGATCGATCCGGATCGTCAACTAGATTCATCCGATCTCATCGCGATTTGGGAACCGCACGCGCTGCGTACAAACCGGGCAATTGGGCAGGTTGACGCGGTGAGGTGGAGCACGATAACTGCCGCGAACGCAGACCGTCGCTCGAGGGCAGGACATGAACGCGCTTCCCGATTACGCCGCCACGCCTGCCGATTGCGTCATCGACTGGCTCACCAACGGCACGCGCGACGAGCGCTTCATCGACGACATCTTCGCGCAGATGTGCATCCGGCTTCAGCAGGCCGGCATTCCGCTGAAGCGTGCCACGCTCCACGTGCTGATCAACCACCCGCAATGGCTGGGCGCGCGCATGATGTGGTCCGACGGCAGGAGCGATGCCGAGATCGCGCTGGTCGACTATGAGGTTCGCGAGCGGTCGGAGTATATCGGCAGCGCAGCCCACGAGATCCAGGACGGCGGCGCGGAGGTGCGCGAGAGGCTCGAGCAGGATCCCTCGCTCGGCCGCAAGCACGCTCTCTACGACGAGATGCGGGCCAAGGGTTTGACCGACTATGTCGCCTGGCCGCTCTACCACACGCTGGGCAAGCGGCATCTCGTCACCTTCGCGACCGACCGGTCCGGCGGTTTCGACGACGCGCATATCGCAGGACTGAAGAAGCTGCTGCCGCTGCTGGCGCTCGTCAGCGAGATCCGCATCAAGAACCGTCTGGCCCGCACGCTGCTGGAGACCTATGTCGGCTCCCACGCCGGCGAGCTCATCCTCGCCGGCGCCACAAGGCGCGGTACCGGCACCACGGTACGCGCGGCGATCATGATCTGCGACCTCAGGGATTTCACCAAGATCTCCGACAATTGGCCGCGCGACGACGTGATCGATCTGCTCAACGACTATTTCGAGGCGATGTCGGAGCCGATCGCGCGGCGCGGCGGCGAGATCCTGAAATTCATCGGCGACGGCTTGCTCGCGATCTTCCCGCTCAGCCAGCCCGACGCCTGCGCCAACCTGCTGCATGCCGTGACCGAGGCCCGGCAGGCCATGGCCGCGCTGAACGAGCGCAACAGCGGGACCGGCCGTGCGCCGCTGAACTACGGCATCGGCGTCCATGTCGGCGACGTCATGTACGGCAATATCGGCTCATCGAGCCGGCTCGACTTCACCGTGATCGGCCCCGCCGTCAACATGGCCTCCCGCCTCGAGGCACTGACCAAGACTATCGGCAAGAAGGTGCTGCTGTCGCGCGCCTTCGCCGAGCTGGTGGAGAAAGAATTCGCGCTGGAGCATGTCGGCCGGCACGAGGTGCGCGGCTTCAGCAATCCGATCGAGCTGTTTGCCTATCCGGACTGACGACAGGGCTGGCGCATGCGCGCTCCATCCTCATCCTGAGATGGATTTGACGGCTTCTGCAAAATTCAATGCGATTGAATTGCCGCCGCAGGCGGGCGTCTCGAAGGATGGTGCGCGGGTGACTGTCCACCACGCCTTCATTCATCCGTGACGCGCTATTTGCGCTGGGTGCCGGGTGCGTTCGAATCGGCCTGCCGAACGCCCTGGGTTTGCCGTGCGGGATCGTTGTCTCCGGGCCGCATCGTCGACGACTTCGCCGGCGCGCTGGCGCCGCCGCGATTGTTGTCCGAGGACGTGTTGAGGCCGGATGCTCCTGCCCCGGTCGTCCCACCGGTCCCGGTCGAATTGATGCTGGAACCGGTCCCGGATGCGCCGGTGCCGCCCTGGGCAAATGCGGTGAGGGGCGAGGCAAGAGCCGCACGCTGCCAGAACGAGTGCTTTCATGTCGGCTCTGTGGCTGAGGTAAGGCAGCCCCGGCCCGGCGGTCCGGGGGTGGGGGTCGGGCCGAGGCCGCCATGCGCCGGGATCGTGTGACC
The DNA here is from genome assembly GCF_058782905.1 of Bradyrhizobium sp. FW305-F6. Classification (NCBI taxonomy): domain Bacteria; kingdom Pseudomonadati; phylum Pseudomonadota; class Alphaproteobacteria; order Hyphomicrobiales; family Nitrobacteraceae; genus Bradyrhizobium; species Bradyrhizobium sp. FW305-F6. The sequence goes on along the minus strand of NZ_JBYSYD010000005.1, from coordinate 146,510 downwards.
CTGGCAGAGGGCAAATGCGCGGGAATGCAGGGCGTTCCAATTTCGGCCGCGGTCCCCGCTACGCCGACCAGCGATCCTGCTCTTCCTTGTGAGCTTGCTCGTTGAGCCGATCTGCGATCTCATCGGCAATCTGCTCCGACTGCGCCTCGGCGACGGTCTCGCCCTTGTGTGTCTTCAGCTTGTCCTTGTCGGCTTCGATCGGGAAGTCTTCGGGCTTCAGCTTTTCCTTGCTCATGGCGCGCCTCGCGGTTTTCTCCGCAGGGAAAACGCGCGTGACGGCAGATCGTTGCTTCAAGGATGAAGCTTCGATCGTGAAAGATCAGGCGCCGCCAATGGCCCGGGTGATCGTCCCACGCCCTCCGCAGGTGGCACAGGGAGCGCCGTCAATGCGCCCCTTGCCCTGACAGATCGTCACCGGTACCCGGTGTTCCCGGCGAGGCTTCATCGCCGGGATTGAGCACGGGCTGCGTTCCCGTCGCCGCGCCTTGTGGATCGGACGCCTTCGTTCTGGTCATCAGCAGCTCCTTCGATGGGAGCGCAACGCGCCCTGCGCAGGAAGTGCCTATCGGAGCCCGCAGCGCAGGCGGTGGAACCGCGCGGCCGTTCCTCCTATTTCTCGACCGCCCCGCTCCAGTCCTTGAAGCCGCCGACGTTGTAGACGGTCTCGTAGCCCATATCCTTCAAGAGCTTGCCGGCGAGCGCCGATCTGCCGCCGGACGCGCAATAGAGAATGACGGTCTTGCTCTTGTCGAACGCCTTGTCGTGATAAGGCGATTCCGGGTCGGCGCGAAACTCCAGCATCCCGCGCGAGACGTTCACGGCGCCGGCGATCTTGCCGCTGGCGGCGACTTCCGGCGCGTCGCGAACGTCGACGACCAGCGTGTTGCCGTTTCTGATCATCTCGGCAGCCTGTTCGGACGTGATCTTCGGGACCGCCGCGTTCGCAGCTTCCAGCATCTGCTTGACACTCGTTGGCATGGGTTCTCTCCGGGTTTGTTTCCTGCCGCCCCGCGAGAGGATAGCACATCGATCTGAAGGTCGCTCCGGGATGCGATTGCCTTGCGGCGCCGACGTCGGGCAATCGCATATGGCCTTCTTGACAGACCTAAGCACACGCCTCGTCCTTCGAGACGACCGCTTCGCGGTCCCTCAGGATGAGGCTGAACGGGCATTGGCGCCCACCGAAACAGCTGCCACACACTCCGTCCTCATCCTGAGGGCCCGCCGGAGGCGGGCGTCTCGAAGGATGCGCCGCAGGGGACGTCATCATATGCGATTGCCCCCGCGGGCCGAGGGATGACTTGCGCAAGTGCGGTTGCCAACGCCGGATCGTGCGACTAGCTTTCGCGGGATCTACGCGCAATCGGTCTCTGGCCGCACCTTCATGCCGAAATTTCTCCGCATCGGAGTCCATCAATCCAACGTCTCCGGGTACACGTCGAAGGCGTGGTGCGTCAGGCGCGTCGGCTCGGCAGTCTTCCTGAAATGGGGCGCCGTGGAAGTGCAGGGCGCCGGCGCCGGGCGCAAGGTCTACTGGTCGCGGTCGCCGCAGGAGAAGATGATCCGTTGCCGCACTGCGCAGCGCGCGCAGGAGTACGCGAAAGCCGCGATCGCGCGGCGCCGCAACCACCGCTATGAGCCGCTGACCGGAACGATCGCGAACCGCCGCCGGTCGGCCGCCCGCACCGCCGAGCTCAAGCAGGCGCTCGCCACCATCCTCATCGTGGACATCGTCGGCTCCACCGCGAAGGCCGCCAAGCTCGGCGATGCGCGCTGGACCAAGGTGATGGGCCATTACTACGCGGCGGTCCGCAAGGAGCTGAAGGCGTGCCGCGGCAAGGAGGTCGTGACCACCGGCGACGGCGTGCTGGCGACTTTCAGGAAGCCCGCTGCCGGCATCGCCTGCGCGGCGGCGCTTCAGAAAGCCGTGCGCACGCTCGGCCTCGAGATCAGGGTGGGCCTGCACGCCGGCGAGTACACCATCAGCGGCGGCGAGATGGTCGGTCTCGCCTTCCACATCTGCACCCGCGTGGCGGCGAAAGCACGCGCGGGCGAGGTGCTGGTGTCGAGCGCGGTCAAGGAGCTGATGACGGCGCAATCCGCGATCAGCCTGAGGGATCACGGCCAGCACCGGCTCAAGGGCATCCCGGAAAGGTGGCGCCTGTACCGGGTGGAGCGGTGAGGGCGATCGCGATGGTCCTGGCGGGAATACCGCCCAGCCAGCAAGCCCTGGATATTCAGACTTCCGCTTTCATGTTGGCGAAACGGTCATGCAAATAGGCGGCAAAGGGGCGCCTTCCCTCGTCCTGGCTCCAACTGTCGATCGCAAGACGAAAGGCTCCGATCGAAACCATCGCGACCATGCGGAGCGCCGTTTGCCGCTTGGGCTGCGGCCATAGCACGCTGAGCGCGTCAAAGACAGCCTGCTCCTGCTGGGCGTATTTGGTGGCCTCCCGGGCGCGAAGCGTCTCGTTGCTGCGGATGAAGCGGTCGATCTCCATCATCTGCTTTCGGGCCCGAAGGTCCTCGTAGGACGCGGTGAGCTCGACCAGTGCATTCTTGACCGCCTCGAGCGGCGTCTGCTTGGTGGACTGCTCCAGAACGGCGCGCCCTATCGCTTCGGCGAAACCTTCTTGCCAGGCCAGGATGATGTCTTCCTTCGACTTGAAATAATAGAAGAAGGTCCGGCGCGAAATTCCCGCTGCCTCGGCGATGGCATCGAGCGTCGTCGCCTCATAGCCGTTTCGAAGAAAGAGCCTCAGGCCGGTGTCTGTGATCCGTCGCAGCGTTTGGCGGCGCTTTTGCTCTCTCAGTCCTTCGCTTTTTGGTGATGCGTCGTCTCCGTCCTGTTTCGACACACAACCGCCTCATTCAAATTTACACTCAGTGCGATAAAATTCCGCATCAAGTGCGAAATTACCGCATGCGAGGCCGGCCGGCAAGGCTCGGCCGAGGTCGAGACGTTCGAAAGCGAACTGGATCAAGATGACTGCAGACAGGGACGGCCCGGCGAGCGACCGGGATGCCGACGCCTCGCATTGCGATGCCCGCGGTGCCGAGCCCGGCTCGCTGCACGCGGCCGGGAAGGACCGGCCCATGCGCAGCTCCGGCCATATAGAGCTTCTTCGCCGCAGCCCAGGCCTTTACGTCACCTCCAGCCATCGCCAGAGCGCGATGCACCGGTCCCGCCGTGCACTCGGCAGATCTCACCGAAGCTTGCCGACCGTCCCCCGGGTGATCCGTGACGCGCGAACCGGCCATGTCGCCAAGCAGCGCCTCGATCGCGCGGCGCAAGCCTCGCCCGGCGAACCAGACCAGCGTCGATTTGTCGCTCGGGCCCTCGCTCGCGCGGTCAGGGCCGTACGGTCGCCGTATCTCGGCAATATCGGCGTCCTCATCCTGCTGTTCGTCATCTCGTATCAGCCATGCTTCGATCTGGCGAACGCCGTTTCGAACAGCGTCCTCTGTCTCGGTGCGAAGACGGCATTCGCCGCGACCGTCAATCTCGTCGTGGATGACTGGACGCCGACGATCCAGGCGTTCCTGGCCGGACGCCTTCTGCGCTGGATCGGCCTCAGCCTCCTGCTAGCGCTGCTTCCCGCGCTGACCATCATCCGCGCCGGGATGCTGGCGAAGCTGCGGTCGTTCGCCGCGCTCTCGCTGGCCCGGTTGCGCGGCATTCCGAGAAATTCGCTCTGGCCACAGAAGCAAGGCCGCGGCGCACGCGCCATTCACGAGAAGGTCAACACGCCCGGCCGATGCGACGCTTGAAAATTACACTCAGTGTAATTTAATAAGCGGACATAATGGTTGTGCCGTGGGAGATGGCCCGATGCCCGGTTGGAGTGCGAACGATATTCCCTCACAGCGGGGGCGTTGCGCCGTCGTCACGGGCACGGGTGGCCTGGGTTACCAGGATGCCCTGGCGTTGACGCGTGCGGGCGGCGAAGTGATCATTGCCGGCCGCAACGCATCGAAGGGAGCAGCGGCCGTCGCGCGGATCCGATCCCGTCAGCCGGACGCGAACGTCCGGTTCGAGCCGCTCGACCTTGCCGATATTCATTCGGTGCGGGCATTCGGCTCGCGCTTGCGCGGCCAGCGGGACAGTCTCGATCTGCTCGTCAACAATGCCGCGGTCATGACGCCTCCTTCCCGGCAAGTGACGGCCGACGGGTTCGAAGTGCAGTTCGGCACCAACCATCTCGGCCATTTCGCGCTGACGGCCGAGCTTCTGCCGCTGCTGAGAAAGGGCGTCGAGCCCCGCGTCGTCACCGTGTCCAGCCTGGCTGCGCGCAGCGGAACGATCGAGTTCGATAATCTGCAGGCCGAGCGTCGCTACCAGCCGATGCCGGTCTACAGCCAGTCCAAGCTGGCGAACCTGATGTTTGCCTTCGAGCTGCAGCGGCGGAGCCGGAGTTTCGGCTGGGGCATCACCAGCGTTGCGGCCCATCCCGGCATATCGCGGACCGACCTCATTCCAAATGGGGCCGGCAGAATGAGCCTGTCCGGTCTGGCGCGCAGCGCGCTCTGGTTCCTGTTTCAGCCGGCGGCGCAAGGCGCGCTGCCGACGCTGTTCGCGGCGACCTCGCCGGACATTGTGCCGGGCGGCTATTATGGTCCGGACAAGTTCGGGGAAACGCGCGGCTCGCCCTCCGTGGCGCGCGTGCCGCCGCAAGCCGATGACGACGCGGTGGCGTCTCGTCTGTGGGACGTCTCGGCAAGACTGACCGGCGCACGCTTCGCGACGGAGTCGCCCCGCACCAAGGCAGGCGCCGTGCAGGCATGATACGCCTTGCGCTATCCGGGCTCGGCGCCTGCTGGGTCGTGCTCGTCATCGCGGGCCCGGCGGCCGCGGATGGCGACATCCGCGCATCCTATGACGTCACGCTCATCGGCCTGCCGCTCGCGAACGCGACGCTCGACCTGGCGGTTCGCGGCACCGTCTACACCGTGCGCGTCACCTATCAGAGCGCCGGTGCAACCAGGCTGCTCAGCGATGCGTCCGGCGTGGCGACGTCCAACGGCGCTTACAAGGACGGGCGCCTGCTTCCCGCAGTGTTCGACCTCGATCATCGCAACGGTCGACGCAGGCAGAAGGTCAGCCTCGGCATGAGCGAGGGCGTCGTCAAGACGATGACGATCGATCCTCCGCTCGAGCTGACATCGGATCAACCCGCCATTGAAGCAAAGCACCTGAACGCAGTTGCCGACCCCCTGAGCGCACTCCTCATCGCCCCTGGGCGCGGCGTGGACAAGACGCAGATCGATGCCTGCGATCGCACCGTGTCGATCCTCGACGGCTTGCGGCGCTATGATGTCCGGCTCGAGCGGCAGGCGACGGGGTCCACCGACCGGAAAGGGTTCTCCGGGCCGACCACGACCTGCCGCGTCGTGCTGAAGCCGCTGGCCGGGATGATCGGCGGAGGCGCAAACGCAAGCGCGTCAGGCGCGGACCCCGGTCAGATCGAGGTCACTTACGGCCGAACCGCCGCGCTCGACCTGCACGTCCCAATCTCGCTTCGCGCCCAAACGCGGTTTGGCGCCGTCAGCGTTGCCTTGAGGGAATTTGCCGAAGGCGACGCGAAACCCCGCAGCCCGCGATGACGTTGACGAGACGGCCGCGGGGCAAGACGAAGCAGAGGACTGCAACATGACGCGTCGAATTCTGATGCTGATCGCCCTTGGAGCCTCCCTGATGAGTGCTCCGGTGAGTGCAACGCCGCCGAACAAGGTGCTCGGCACCTGGAGAATGGTCTCCGCTCAGATCGATCCCGAAGGCAAGAACCTGCCGGCCTATGGTGCGCGGCCGAACGGGCTGCTGACCTTCACGCCGGACATGCACTTCATCGAGGTGCTGACCGATTCGGACGTCCCGCGTTTTGCCTCCAGCGTGCGGGGCGAGGGCACGGATGCTGAAAACCGCGCCGCGATGGCCGGCAGCATCGGCTTCTTCGGCACCTATACCGTGGATGAGAACGGCGAGTTCAGCGGCAACACGGTCGAAGGCTGCACCTTCCCGAACTGGATCGGCAGCGTCCGGACGCAGAAGGAGTTGCGTCTGGTGGTCGACGGCGACACCATGACCGAGAATTTCCAGCGCCCTGACGGCACCAAGATCCGCATCACGTTCGAGCGGGTCCGCTAGCGCCGTCCACGCCGCCGACGTGACTTCGGCTCCGAAAAGGGGAAGGGCAATCGCATATGATGTGCAGGATGCAGCGGCATTGGCAGTAGGCTCCTTCCCCCGCTTGCGGGGGAGGGTTGGGGAGAGGGTGTCTCCGCGCTGGGATTATTGAGAGTAACCGAGGATTTCCCCTTTGCGGCGAGAGCCCTCACCGGCCGCGCTCTGCGAGCGCGTCGGCCTCTCCCGCGAGCGGGAGAGGCGGAGAGAAAGGGGCTCGGCCCGACCGTGGCCGCCTTGATGTTGACATTCGGCTTCAACCTGCTGACGAGTCTGGGCTGGGCAAACCCGCCAAGACGCGAACGGATGCGGCCGCCGCCGCGAAGACAATGGGAGAGATGACATGACCGAAGTGATGGCTGGAGCCGAACCTTTCTTCATGCAGGGCAAGGGACCCGCGGTCCTCGTGCTCCACGGCTTCACGGGAACGACGCAAAGCATGCGTTATCTCGGCGAAGAGCTTCACCGGCGCTTCGGCTTCACCGTGAGCGGCCCGCGCCTGCGGGGCCACGGCACATCGCCCGACGACATGGAAACGACCGGCTATCTCGATTGGCTCGCGTCGGCGGAGCAGGCGCTTCACGAGCTGGCAGGCCAGGGCAACAAGGTCTTCGTCACCGGCCTCTCCATGGGCGGCACGCTGACGCTCAACCTTGCCGCACGATTTCCGAACATCGTGGCAGGCGCCGTGCCGATCAACGGTGCGGTCGGAATCTTCGACGGCGCGATGGCCGAGCTCGTCTCGGATGGCACGGCGCCGAAGCGCGTTCCGGGGATCGGATCGGATATCAAGGCCGCCGGCGTCAAGGAGCTGGCCTATCAGGAGGTGCCGGTCGCCTGCCTCCGGCAGATCCACGTCCTGATTGCCGCGACCGAAAGCCTATTGCGCAAGGTCAGCTGTCCGACTCTGGCCATTCATTCCAGGGAGGACCACGTCGTGCCGGCGGCCAATGGCAAGCGCATAGCGCAGGAAATCAGCTCCAGCGACGTGCGCCTGCTCTGGCTCGACAATTCCTATCATGTCGCCACGCTCGACAACGACAAGGACCTGATCGTCGAGCGCTGCGGGCGATTCATCGCGGAAATCGCCGGCGCGGCACCTGGATAAGCCAGCGCTTCCTTCTGGCTCACTCAGCCCTCGAACCGCCAGCTCGCCGGCACCCAGCGGAAGCCGCCGTCCGTTGTCCTGATGTTGCCGATGCCCGGAAACGGGAAATGAAACCCGAGCACCGGGATGCGGTCCGTCGCGGCGCGGTCGAACAAGCGCCTGCGTGACTGCACGGCGGCATCAGGGTCGAGATCGGGGCCGGGCCGCCAGGCATTGTCGATGTTGAGCAGCGGGCTATAGGCGGCATCGGACGTGATCAGCAATGCTTGAGCGCCGGAATGCACCAGGATTGCCGACATGCCCGGCGTGTGGCCGCCGGCGGCGATCGTCGTGATGCCCGGCAGCAATTCGCTGCCGGGCCGGTAGAGCACCGCAGACCTGCCGACCGGCGCCACGCTGCGCTTGATATTGGCGATGAAGGCGCGCCGGAAGTCGTCAGGCATGGGCAGCCGCGACAGGTCCGGCTCGTTACGGATGAAGAACGCAAAATCGTCCTCGGGAATGTAGACGGCCGCCTTCGGAAAGGCGCTTGATCCGTCGGCGCGGCTGAGATTGCCGACGTGATCGGGATGGGTATGCGTGATCACGATGGCGTCGATGTGTTCGGGCTCTACGCCGATCGCGGCAAGATTGCGGAACAGGTGTCCGCCATCGGGGCCGAGCGTTTGCGCCGCACCGGCCTCGATCAGGATTCTCCTGTCACCAATTTCCAGCAGGAGCGTGTTCAGGTTGAGCCTGAAAGTGTCGGTCGGCAGGAACGCATCGCTGAGCGTCCTGCCGAGTTCCTCCGCCGGCGCGGTCGAGGCGTAGATGCGCGGATTCCCGCTCAGCGTGCCATCGCTGACGACGGTCGCCTTGATATCGCCGATCCGAAAGCTGTAGTGGCCGGAATTGCTCCTGGGCGCCGGCGTTTGCGCGATCGCGGTCGGCATGCCCAGCAGCGGCGTCATCGCTGCGGCCGTGCCGCCGGCGAGCAGGAGGCGGCGATTGATGTTCGGATGGAACGGCATGACTACTTCTCCTGCCTGGCGGCGATGGCAGGCTGGTGTACGCCGACCTGGCATCATCCACAAATATCATGATAGAATTTGCATTATGCGCTCAGTGGATTTGGCAAAAGTCGATCTCAACCTTCTCGTGGTGTTGCATGCGCTGCTCGAGACCGGCAGTGTCACGCGCGCCGCCGAGCGTCTCGGCAGCAGCCAACCGGCGATCAGCCGTGCGCTGGCGAAGCTGCGGCGCCTGTTCGGGGACCGGCTGATGGTGAAGGCGGCCAGCGGCATGATGCCGACGCTGCGCGCCGAGGCGATGCGCGAACCGCTGGCGACCTTGCTCGGCGGCGTCGAGACATTTCTCCACAAGCCGAAATTCGATCCTGCCGCCACCGACCGCGTCTTTCGCATCGCGACGACCGATTATGGAGCGCTCGCCATCCTGCCCAATGCCGCCGCCCGCTTTGCGCGCGAGGCACCCGGTGCGGCGATCGAAATCGTCAGCTTCTCGCGCGATGTGTTTCGCATGCTCGCCGACGGCCAGGTCGATTTCGTGCTGTATGCCGACAATCCGGTCTCCGGCTCGTTTCGGGCGCGCGAGCTGTTCCGCGAAAGTTTCGTGACGCTGGTTCGGCAGGGGCATCCCTTGCTCGAGCAGATGCGCGGTTCAAAGGACGTGCTGCCGATCAAGCTGTTCACGGCCTGGCCGCACATCGTGGTCAGCATTTTCGGCGGGCAGGGCGGGCCGATCGATACGGCGTTGGCGGAGCGCGGCTACAAGCGCCACGTCGCGCTGCGTGTTCCATACTTCGCAACGGCCGCGGTGATCACGGCAGCGTCGGACTACCTGGTGACCATGCCCTCGCGGGCGGCCCGGCAGCTCGCGCCGCGGCTCGGCCTCGTGATGCTGAAGCCGCCGGCGCAGGTGACGCCCTACGGCTATCGCCTGCTCTGGCACGAACGAAGCCACGACGACCCCGGCGCGGTCTGGCTGCGCCGGCTGGTGGTCGATTCCGTCAAATCGGGCGGCGCCTGAACCCAAAAATGGAGCAAGACGCCGCAAGGCGTGCCTGTCGTGAATGTTGCTCCTGATGTCGGAACCCGGGCCGGCCGTTCGTCTTGAATCCGAGCCACCTCGAACCGGAGTTCTGCGTCAATGGCCCCGCGCGCCAACTGGAAAGGCTTCCTGAGACTGTCCCTCGTCACCTGTCCCGTGGCGCTCTATCCGGCGACGTCCGAGGGCGAGAAGATCTCGTTCAACCAGCTCAACCGGCAGACCGGCCACCGCATCAAATACGTCAAGGTCGATGCGGAAACCGGCGACGAGGTGCCGAACGAGGACATCGTCAAGGGCTACGAGCTGGACAAGGGCCAGTACATCGAGGTCTCCAAGGAGGAGCTCGAGGAGATCGCGCTCGAGTCTACGCGCACCATCGAGATCGACGAGTTCGTCGACAGGTCGGACATCGACCCGCGCTACCTGATCCGCCCCTACTACATCCGGCCCGACGGCAAGGTCGGCCACGACGCGTTCGCGGTGATCCGCGAGACCATCCGCGAGATGAACAAGGTCGCGATCGGGCGCGTGGTGCTGACCAACCGCGAGCACATCGTCGCGCTGGAGCCGATGGACAAGGGCCTCGTCGGCACCCTCCTGCGCTACCCCTACGAGGTGCGCAGCGAGCAGGACTATTTCGACGACATCCAGGACGTGAAGGTCACCAAGGACATGCTCGATCTAGCCCGGCACATCGTCAACCAGAAGGCCGGACGCTTCGCGCCCGAAAAGTTCGAGGATCATTACGAGACCGCGCTGATCGAGCTGATCAACGAAAAACGCGCCGGCAAGGTGATCCGGCCGAAGGAGCGGCCGAAGGGCGAGAACGTCGTCGACCTCATGGAGGCGCTGCGCCGGAGCGTCGGCAAGGACGCCGGCAAGGAAGCCGCGCCTGCGAAAGCGGGCAAGCCGGCGAAGAAGCCGAGGAAAGCCGCGGCCGGGCAGAAGGAGATGCTGATGCCGATCGCGGGCAAGAAGGCGGTCACCAAGGAAACGTCCGCGAAGAAGCCGGCGGCCGGGTCGCGGCGGAAATCCGCATGAAGCATCCGGTGACCCCGGACGGACGCTACTTCGTCGTCCGCGGTCGCCTGTGGCGCATGGCGAGCCCTGATCTCCCGGAAGACGAGCGCGCAAGCCTGGTGAAGCGGCTGATGGCGGCAAGGCGCGCGGTCCGCGATGCCAAGGCGGACAAGGACCCGGACGCGGAGGTGGCCGCGCATCGCGCCGTGGACGAGGTCAAGCGCGCGCTGGGGGAGCGGGGGCCGGTCTGGTGGAACGACGGCACGCCGGACTTCAATCGCCACATGGCGAAGAACACGCCGTATGCCGACTGGTACGGCAAGGTCCTTGTCGCGGGCCTCACAGGCCCTCGTCGGGACACTCCGGACACGCATCGCCGATCGAATCGAGCACATCGTTGATCTCGGCGACCGCCTGATCCGCGGAGACGCCATCCGGTGGATGCTGCCGCGCAAGCGCGATGGCGTGTTTCCGCGCGTGCGGGTCGGCGCGATCCCTGGCCCAGCCATGCGCCTCGCATTCGCAGATGGCGCCGGCCTCCTGCAGCAGGTGGATGGCCCATCCCCGCAGGGTGCGGATCGCCGGCCGTCTTTCCCTGGTCATCAGCATGAGAACCGCTCCTCTCGAGACGAATCCACACCGCCCCTGCCCGTTCCCGGCGGTTAGCACGGGTCAGGGATTCCCAATCGGCAGGGCTTGGCATTGTCCACGTGTTCCCTAGAGCATGATCCGGAAAAGTGCGAAGCGGTTTTCCGGAAAGATCATGCGCAAACAACAACCTAAAGCGCGATGACGATTCATCCAAATCTCATCGCGCTTTAGGGGCTGTGGAGAAGGCGACGTGTCGACGCGGGGTCGCGCGCACGCGACGCATCAAGGTGAGTCTCTTGCCGGGAACTTGGTGTTGAGAGGCGACTTGAGTGGTCATCGTTTCGGAGGAAGAGCCATGGCCATAGATGCGTTCGCCGGCACCACGCCGGTGTTTCTCCCTGAGAAGTTCCTCGTCGGCCGCTTGGAAGGATGGGCGGTGGTCGAGAGCCTCGTCGGCGGGCTGTTGAAGCGGGCGGCGATCACGGCGCATGGCGAGTTTGACGCCGACACCGACACCGTCGTCCTGACCGAAACCTACAGCTTCGATGACGGCCACAGCGACACGCTGCGCTGGACCATTCACAAGCTCGGCGAAGGCCGATACACCGGCCATGAGAATCGCCTGGAAGGCGAAGCCACCGGCGAGCAGGCCGGCTGTGCATTCCATTGGATGTACACGCGCGACACGCCCCAGGGCGACGGCAAGTCGTTCAAGTTGAACTTCGATGACTGGTTCTACGCGATCGACGATCGCGCCTGCATCGTTCGCGGCAGCGCCGGGCGCGCGGGCATTCCGTTCGCGACGGCGCACGTGACTTATCGGAAGCTCTAGGTGCGCCTGACGCGGGCTGCAGCCCCGCTCCCCCTGCGCGCGCAGGGCTATCGCATTTGGTTTGCGGCGGCGGTCTGCGCGCACGCCTCGTCCTTCGAGACGGCGCTGACGCGCCTCCTCAGGATGAGGCTAATCAGCCTCACTGCCCTTTAAATCTGCAGCCACAAACTCCGCCCTCATCCTGAGGAGCCCGCTTCAAGCGGGCGTCTCGAAGGATGGCCGCAAGAAAAGCTCTCAAACGCGATAACCCTGTCGGCACGCCCTTCTTCCTCGCGATTAACATTTGCGAATCGCTAAGGCACCGAAGCAAAGTACGCTAGGCGTTTCGCGGGGTGGATCTCTGGCGCTGACTGATCCAGAGCGGGGCGCGGGGCGTGAATTTCCAGGTGACGGTATTGAAGATCCTGGTGAGCTATCCGGACGGCTTTGCCGTCATGGAAGACCTCAAGCGCGACATGGCCATCCTGGCAACCAGCGGCCGCGATTGGGCCGACCGGACGAAGCGTCTCGCCAGCCGGGTGCCGGACCTCGACATCTTTTCACAAGGGCTGGTCGAGCGCATCAGCGGTGGTTGGCGATTGACGTCCAAGGGGCGGGAGATCCTGGCGTTCATGGAAGCCCGCCCGGCACCCAGCGAGCCAAGCCCGGCGTCCATGGTCGATGAAGCGTCCCAGCCGGCAGTGGAGATTGCGCCGCTTCCCCCGCTGCCGCAGCTAGCCGACCGCGCCAAGCGGCGACGCGAGCGCCGAGAGCGCCGCCGCGAAGCCCGCGAGCGGGCGAGGGCGAATGCGTCTTGAACGGGGATTGAGGTCGGCACCGATTGGCGGTCGATCGCTATCGATATTTGCACTTGGCAACCTCGCGGCCCCGAGGGGGGCGATTACGGGCCGTCTATCCCTGGTCATCAACCCTGGGTTCATCGAGAAGGACGCAGAAGACCCGGCCAGACCACCTGACCCGTGTGCCCCGTAGAAGCCGTGAGTCTGAGCAATGAAGGAGGCCACCGCAAAGGGCACCACGCTCGATAACGTTCTGGGAGAGTAAGCAATCCGGCCTAGCGCATAAAGACCTCGCGCAGCCAGATCGGGCGCTTGCCCACCCAAAGGACGGTTACGTCACGCTAACCACCCTGCAGCGCGCCCCGCGGATGGTCGGACGGTCGTTGAGGTTGGAGTTGGTCCGAGCAAGCGGTCAATCGAGTGTCCGAAGACAAGTTCGATTGAGAGTTGACATTCCGGTCTATGGCTCCGAATGAAGCCATTTTATTTCTGCGTTCTTTGCTTCGGAGCGGTCGGGCATGAGCAAAGCCTCAAAAATAGTTGAGAAGATGCTTGCCGGATTGGCAGAGGCCCAAGGCCTATCATCCCTGGCGTTGATCGAGGATGACCATTTCAAGTTCCCGCGACTAATTCCTGCTGGGGACGGCGGAACGCTTCAAATCACGAAGGAAGTCGATGATCTGATTACGAAGCTCGCGCACGAGCTTAAAGCGGACCGTCCGTCTCTGGCACTCAATGCTAAAGAGAGTGAGTGGCGACACTGGGTTCGCGGTGCCGTAGGACCACTGGTCGCCAGCACTCCGCTTTCGGATCCGGTAGGACAGGCGCCTGGCTTGCTGACAAAGCTTGAAGATGCGCTCAACGCCATCGTCGCCAATCTGGACGCGCGTGAATACGCCTTCGGAACAACACTGTTCTCCAGGGGAGATATTGCGCGGTTCTCTTTCGGTCCGGTGACGTTTGAACCGCGCCAGGTATGGCTTGATCGCAAAGTAGCTGAGGGCGGTGTTACGCCGGTTACCCAGCGGCGTGCAAATCGCCTATGGACGGGTGGCCGGGTCCGGCCACGAAAAAGCAATCGCGAGAAGCTGCTTGAAGACAACATATTTCAGGCGATAGGGCCCTGCGAATATGTCTGCAGCGTGGAGCTGTCTTCCGCCTTTGCGCCCGAAGCCGGTCTTGAGACGGCGTTGACGGCGGCGCGACTCGCGCTCGCGTGTTCAGCCTTAGCCTTTGAGAGGCCATCGGAAACGTTACGGGGATTCAATCTGAACTATGATGGACCCATTCATAGTCAAACATCTCTCCAATTCGTTCCCGGAAAAACGATACTGTCCGGATCGCGATTGAACCACCACCCTTTTGGACCGTTTATTAAGCCGAGCGATTGGCTGGAGGAGTTGGTTCGCCTGAAGGAAGTTTATGTGGCGTGCGGCGAAGTGCTCGACAACCTCGTGGACCCCAGCAGGAGTACCGCACGCCGGGAGATACTGGAGGCGTTGCTGCAGGCACTCATTTGGTTTGAGAAAGGATGCCGAGAGACCGGCGACCTCATGGCGACGGTTGGGTTTGCCGCATCTCTCGACGCCTTGGGCAAGGGTACTAAGGCCAAGGGCATTCTCACGATGCTCGAAGCAAGGCTCGGCATAAAGCGAACTGATCCCATTAATGTTGAAGGTCCAACGTTCCAGTCCATTCTCGATACCATCTACAGTGAAGGGCGCAGCCGGACCATTCATGGTACGAATGAGAAGATCGGGTATGACTGGACCAATACCCGCGTGATCGCAGAACAGCTCGCAAGGTACGCCTTGATAGCCTGCCTCGATTACGTCGCCAAAGCACCAACGGCGTCAAAGACCGACGACTTGAAAAAGTAGGCGTGGTGCCTGCGGGAAGAGTCTCGAAAAGATCACGGGACTTCACGGAAGATTTGCGTATCGATCAAGAACTTTCATCAGGATGCGATTGGCGTTTGTGAAATTGCCTAATTGGTCTGCGAGTGAGTATTCCCACTTTTCGCCATGAAACAGATTGTTGCGGTACCGAAAGATAATGATAAGCGCCGTTGCGAAGCACTGGCGGGGCGAGGTCTCAGCCCCGCTAAGCACGCCACGCACCATTGGAGCGCGATCACGCGGCCGCAGATGGAGGCCGTCAAAGTGATGCGAAAAATGGCCACCCGGATGATATCGCTGTTTGAAATAAACGAGTTCCTCATCGAGCAGATCAGGCACGAGGATGCCGGCCGCGTCCCAGGAATCAACGGTGACGCAGATCGCTGCAGCGCTGCCGCTTCTGTTTAGAATGCGGCTCTCGAAAAAAGTCCAAAGCAGCGAAAAGTCCCTGACGGCGTTTAGTTCGTCTTTCGAGAGTTGGTTAAAGCCCGGCGCTTTTGCCTTAAGCCATTCTATCGCTTGAGTCATCTGGCAACGTGATCTGGTGAGTTACTTGGGGGATATTGATTGCAAACGAATGAGGTGCTTCATGAACGAGCTTGTAATCTCGAAGACGAATTCGACCTCGGCTTCATTCACCTGATCGTCGTGCTTGACGTATGTGTTCTGAAACTTCGCATAATAATCGGCCAGCTTTACGAACATGTTCGCGAGTTCGGGCGAACCGCCATTCGATTTGATAAATGTTCCAAGGCTATTGATCTGGTTCTCGAGCGACTTTTCGTTGCTAAAGAGTCCCCGTAAAAGCTTTTCCAGCGACAGCCGTAAGTCATCGAGCAGATTTCGATGGAATGAGCCCGTTTCCAGTTTGGTGAAGGCCTGATTATAGAGCGACAGGACTTCAGGGTGTTCCCGCAGCCAGTGACGTGTTTCTTCGATGAGCGTTTCGTTTACTTCCGAACTCGGATGCTCCGCCAGATGCCCATAACGCGTTGCCAATCGCTGTTTGAGCTCTGTGCGCTTTGCCGAGCGGGTTAGGCCAAATGATCGATGATCACAAAGCTCGCGAAGGATTCGATATTGCTGGGGACCTGAAAATGCTCGTAGGTTCTCGTAAAAGGCTGTCCGCTTGTTGGAAGCCTGGAAGGGATAAGTTGGATGCGGCAGCGACACATCATACTCGACCGCATAGCCAGCCATTTCCCTAACTATCTCGGCTCCGCTCAATCCGCCATTAGTCTCGGCGAGTACGTCAGCCGCGTATTGCAGAAAATTGGGTGGGATCTCGTTTTCGTTCAGCATGCGTGCTTCGGAATGTTTGCGGGCTCCGAGCAGACGGTGTCAATGGCTACACGGAACATGACCGTAGACCGATCGAGTGTTGGCGAAGAGACCAGAGCAGAGGTTCTCGTTAGCCGGTAGGGACTTTTCTCTGAATCTTGAGTTCGGCAACCACGTTGCGGGTGTCCTCAAACCACGCATCGACTGCCACGACCAAGTCCCGTTGCATGACACGCGACCATTCCTGAATTGTCGCGTCCAACGCCTGACCATTTGCATGTACAAACTCGGGTCGGTCGAGCCATTCCTCGCCTTTACTAATCAGATAGTCTATGGCAACGCCGCCTGCCGCGGCCAGAGCCCAGCCCGCGGCCGTACCGAGACCTGGTTTAACCATCGTCCCTGCGGCGGCCCCAATGATCTGCGGCCGCATTGCTCTAACAGCTTTGGTAGCGGCTTTCGCGAAGATGGGAGAGACAGCCCGCTGAACAGCCGGCGCGGTGCTCCGGGCTAGAAAGGCCGATATGGAAACCGCCCCCGCTCCCCTCAGAAGGGTCCGCAATGGTTCGTCATCTACCGCGGTTCGCGGTGCTTTCCATTTTTGCTGGTCCCATGCCAGCGAAACGTCCAACTTGGCCAGCGGATTGAGCCGTTCAAGATGCTTGGTTTCGCGATTTAGATAATCTTGAACGCGGTCATCAAGCGCCGTAAGGACGGTGAGATACTCTTTTTGTGCCGTGGCCAGAATGCGGGCGAGACCGGCTTCCAGGACAGGATTTCGGAACTCAGGTCTAAGCACGAACCTCTGATAATTCCGGGTTAGATAGGCCTCGACCGCGTTACGGCTGCCCTCTAGGATTCCTTGCACGTTGCTAGGTAGAGCGCCCGATAAGCCGCCTACAGACGCTTCCTTGAGTAGGGCCCAGGATCGGCTCCACGCAAAGTACCAATCCGCATAGGCCGCAATGCAAGCATCGCGATCCCCGAAGGCCTCAGCAAGAAGCGCATCAATCCGAACCGCCGTATTCGCCCTTATTCGCTGACTCTCCGTGTCGAGGTAGATCAGCGTGTCGTTGACGAACTTGTTGGCGCCATCCTCGTCAGCCAATAGCAGGTGCAACGTCCCGTGCACGTCGCGATAGTGGAGAAGGACAGAGCGCTTGAACTGTGTGGTTACACCAGTGCGGACGACGCTGTCGTCGCGGTGCACGGCCGCTCGGTGCAGCGCGCGTTGCTGGATCGAGTCAAATATTCCCGGCATGACCTGAAGAGCAGCGTACCCGAAAAGCACAAATACGGCTGTCCTGGACAATCGCGTCAAGACGGATGCTCGCCATTGAGAACGAACGGGCTTCGATCTGAGCCCCAACAGCACTCGAGATAAACGCCGCAATGACTGTACCTCACTGCGGTCATTGCGCATCTCGACAAGGTTTGAGTTTGGATGCGTTGTCACATTATTCTCCATCGCGGTAGGCCGCACGATCGAGATAGGGTTTTATACCCTAAGCGATTCCGCCGCTGCGGGCAATGAAGTGCACTCGGCCATCCCGGCGATCCGGAAACGCAAGAGTTAGACTGTCTTTACCCCTCTCCCGGATTCAATGGTGCGAGAGACCTAGATCGAGAGGATAGCGCGCAGCAGGCCTCTGCTCGTTAACGTTCCTACCTGGATGAACGAGCTGAGCGAGCATCGAGCCGTCACGGTCAGAGGGAACTTGCTGCCGACGATCAACTATCGGACCGGACGGATCTCGAAATTCTCGGATGTTTCATGGATCGTAAATCTGACTGGACCTCGGGAGTCCTTCGGCACCTTGGCCCACAAGTAAGCGGAGCCCTCGTCAAGTGTCAGGGATTCGACCACGAACCCTCCGCGAATGACAAGATTTGTAAGATCGCCAGGCGGTATCAAGCCGTAAAACGAGTGCCCACGCAGTGAATCCATAACGAAGCCGTTGTCGTACGGTTGGCAGTTTGGGAGGCGCTGCATCCGAGTGAAGTCGGAATTTCGGTAGAGCACTACGAACAAGCAGGTGCAACCGGGCTTCAGTTTGGCCCTCATGAGCTGCACAATTCCGAGACGAACGCTTCTCGAGGGGATAACCGAGAGCACGTTCAGGCAGAAGCCGCGATCGAATTTCCGGTCTAAGGCCGCGAATTGACTGGCAGTGTAGGCGTTGACGTGGTTGGACCTCCCGACATGGTCGCGGAGCGTAGTAGAACGACCGCGGATGATTTGAGTTCTTGAAAGCTGCACCTCCGAGTCGATTAGCGCCAATTCCTCGGTAGTCCTGGCGATCGCTCTTTCGTAACGCAATTTTCCGCATCCAAAGTCAAAACTGGAGCGCACCGGATCGAGATGCGAGATCAGTTTGTTAAGGTAGGCTGAACTCTGTGTTTCCGGCTTGGCCGCGTTCTCGCTCCGGATGATGATATCTCTCCCAATCTTGTATCGCATCAGTTGGCCGACTCTGCGAATGCTTTGCGGTTAGCGGCGTTTGCCTCGGCATTCCCGGCGATCTGCTGGATCTGGGGATCCGCCCTTCGTTCCAGTAGACCATAACGAACGTGTAGGAATAAAAGCGCGCTCATCGAGGCAACCCAGAAAATAATAAGCAACCAATCCGCCCTGGCGAACGTGGACAAGATCGCGAAGCAGGTAAGTATGAAGATCCACTCCAAAGCCACCCAATACATATGCCAAGCCTCCAAAGCGCTTTCGATGTCGTGCTTGTCGACGAGGGGCTGCTCGCTCCGGCTGGATGCATATTTGTAGAACGTCTCTCTCATAAGCGGGTGACGGTCGCGCTTAAGATTTACGATCTGGCGTGCAGTCATTTGTGCGCCCGACATAACCGCGAGCGGAAGAAGGATATTCGCCCGATCGAATCGGGCCCTGATCTGGAAGAAATCCGAAATTCGATCGTGGAAGCGCGTGACTCTGCTGAAGATGAGCATCAGCAGAGCGACTGCAAAACCGCTAATATTCACTTCGGGAGCTTTAATGGCGGTAGCGAATTCCTTGAACCCAGGCAGATGCTCAAGTCGCAAGAAAAGACTATTGATCCAGGGGTCGTATCTCACGACGAAAGTGCTGGCCAAGGTCAACCAGAAATCGGCTAGTGCGATCTTCCAAAGCATCTCCGAATAGTTCTTCGGCCCGAAGAAGGGCATCAGAACGCGAAGTATCGAATCCATAGCCGCCCCTGAGTTGATAAAATCGGTCAACTATCGGCTTGATTGATTCAGAAAAGCTACTTCCGGTCAATCGGCACCACGCGTGTTTCTGGGGGCAACGGAAAGCGATCCCCTCCCGCTTTTAAATGTCCTCATGTTAGTGAAACGACTGGTGGGCCCGGCAGGACTCGAACCTGCAACCAGACCGTTATGAGCGGCCGGCTCTAACCATTGAGCTACAGGCCCCGCCGCGAGGCGGCCGCGTCAGGGGCGGCCGGCAACGGTGCGCGGTTCGTTTACAGGGCCTGAGGCGGGGGTGCAATCCTCAAGCGTTTTCAAGGCGATCCAGGGGAACGCCAGGCTGCGCGAACGCGTGGCGCGGTGGTGGTCACTGAATTCGGAATAGTCGCATTATGCCACTGTATTGCCCGACGAGTCAAAGGATTCGAGGCGTTCGGCGGGGCCTGTGTGTGGCGCTTCGCTAAGCCCCTGCGAATGTTCAAGTCTTCTACTGTGCATGGGGTTGTTTTCGCAACTTTGTTCGAGAGGGCCTGTTGGCCCCCTCGAATCTTGTGCCGGCGAGCGGCGCCTAGTCCACCGAGACCCCGGCGAACTCCACCACCTTGCGCCACTTCGCGGTCTCGTCCGCGACCAGCTTGCCGAACTCGGCTGATGTCATCGGCTTGGGGATGCCGCCGGTCTCGGCGAGCTTGGCCACCAGCTTGGGGTCCTTCAGCGCTTCGCCGACGGCCTTGTTGAGGGTCTCGATCACCTCGGGCGGCGTGCCCTTCGGCGCGGAGATGCCGTAGAAGCCGACCGATTCGAAGCCCGGCACGGTCTCGGCGATCGCGGGCACGTCGGGCACGGTCGGCCAGCGCTGCGGCGAGGTCACCCCGAGCGCGCGGACGTTGCCGCCCTTCACCTGCTCCATCGCCGAGGGCAAATTGTCGAAGATCAGTTGCACCTTGTTGGAGATGATGTCGGGGAAGGCGATGGCCGAGCCGCGATAGGGCACGTGCACCATGTCGCACTTCGTCATCACCTTGAACAGCTCGGCCGACATGTGCACCGAGGTGCCGTTGCCGGAGGAGGCATAGGAGATCTTGCCGGGGTTGGCGCTGCAATAGTCGATGAACTCCTTGACCGACTTCGGCGGGAACGCGTTGGAGACGACCAGCATGTTGGTGAGCTGCATGATGCTCGCCACCGGCACGGTGTCGCGCAGGAAGTCGAACGGCAGCTTCTTGTAGAGCGAGGTCGAGATCGCGTTGTTGGGCGCGACGAACAGCAGCGTGTAGCCGTCCGGCGGCGCGTTGACCGCCGCGGCGGCGGCGATGTTGCCGCCGGAGCCGGTGCGGTTCTCGACGATGACCTGCTGCCCGAGCCGCTCCGATAGCCACTGCGCCATGATCCGCGCCACGATGTCGACCGGGCCGCCGGCGGAGAAGCCGATCAGCCAGTGTATGGGACGGTCGGGATAGGCGGCGGAGGCGGGAGGGGTAGTGCTGAAAAGACCAAACAGGACTGCGAGCCCGAACAAACCGCGACGCAAAATTCGCACCATGACGTCTCCCATTGCTTTATTGTCGTTGGCTCCATGCTTTCACAAAATCGGGTCGCTGCCTATATCGCCGCAAGTCGGTGTTGACGCAGGTCCGCCGGGAGCGACCATGAGATTCGCGATCCTCATCAGCGCGGCGCTGCTCGCCGGCCCCGCCGCCGCACAAACCGGAGGCACGGCGATTCCGACCACGACGATCAGCCTGGGAACAGCGACGCCGGGCGGTGGCTTTCCGCTCTACGGCAACGCCTTTGCCGAGCTGATGAACGCGGCCGATCCGCTGGCGACCATCGTTCCCCGCAACACCAAGGGCAGTTCCGAGAACATCCCGCTGCTGGAGAAGGGCGAGCTCGATCTGGCGCTGGTCGCGGGCGAGCCGGCCTACGAGGCCTTCGCCGGCATCGGCCGCGCGCCGGTCCGCCTGAAGATCCTCACCGCGATCTATTCCAACCCCGGCCTGTTCGTGGTGCGCGCCGACAGCCCCTACAAGACCATCCGCGATCTCGTCGGCCAGAAGGTGGCGTTCGGCGCGAAGGGCTCGGGCCTGCCGATCCTGGCGCGCTATGTGCTGGACGGTCTCGGCCTCAAGCAGGACGAGGACTTTGGGGCTGTCTATCTCGACCGCGCCGGCGACGGCCCGGCGATGGTCGAGGACGGCCGCGTCGCTGCGCTCTGGGGCGCCGGCATCGGCTGGCCCGGCTTTGCCGCGGTGGCCGCGAGCGCCTCGGGCGCGCGCTTCATCGCGCCCAGCGCGGAGGAGATGACGCGCATCCGTGCCAAGCACGCGTTCCTCAAGCCGCTGCTGGTGCCGGCGAACAGCTATCCGAACCAGACCGCGCCGATCGCCTCGCTGGGGTCGTGGAGCTTCGTCCTGACGCGCGAGGACCTGCCCGACGATGTCGCCTATCGCCTGGCGAAGACACTGCACGGCATCGAGGCCGCATTCTGCAAGAAGCTCGCGCAGGCCTGCGAGACGACAGCGTCGAACACCGTCGCCGCCGCGCCGAGGCCGGAACTGATCCATCCCGGCGCGATGAAGTATTTCCGCGAGATCGGGCTGGTGAGATGACGGTCGCCTCAAGCGGCCGTCATTCCGGGATGGTCCGAAGGACCAGACCCGGAATCTCGAGATTCCGGGTTCGGTGCTTCGCATCGCCCCGGAATGACGATCGCTTCAAGCGATCGTCACTTCTTCACCAGCGGACACGCCGGGTCCGGCGGACCGAACGCCTTGTCGCCGGAGATGGTCGTGAGGATCTTGTAATAGTCCCACGGATATTTGCTTTCCTCCGGCGTCTTCACCTGCACCAGCCAGAGGTCGTGCACCATCAGATTGTCCTCGCGCAGTTTGCCGTTGCGGGCGAAGAAATCCTCGATCGGCTTTTCCCGCATCTTGGCGGCGACCTTGAGCGGATCGTCGGTGCCGGTCTCCTTGATGGCGTTGAGATAGTGCATCACGCTTGAATAGACGCCGGCCTGCCACATCGACGGCATCTTGTTCATCTTGGCGAAATAGCGCTTGGACCATTCGCGGGTCTTGTCGTCCATGTCCCAGTAGAACGAGGTGGTCAGGAGCAGGCCCTGCGCGGCCTGCAGGCCGAGGCCGTGGATGTCGGTGATCAGCGCGAGCAGCGCCGCCATCTGCTGGCCGCCCTTGAACACGCCGAACTCGGCGCCGGTCTTGATCTCGTTCATGTTGTTGGGGGGACCTGCGGCAATGCCGATGATCTTGGCCTTGGAGGCCTGTGCCTGCAGCACGAAGGAGGAGAGGTCGGGCGTTGCCAGCGGCGGCCGCACCGAGCCCAGCACCTTGCCGCCATTGGCCGTGACGACGGCGGAGGCGTCGCGCTCCAGCGAATGGCCGAAGGCGTAGTCGTCGGTGATGAAGAACCAGCTGTCGCCGCCGCGCTTGACCACGGCATCCGCGGTTCCGACCGCGAGTGCGCGGGTGTCGAACACCCATTGGATCGCGTAAGGCGAGCAGAACTTGCCGTGGAAATCGGCGGTGCCGGTGGAGTGGGTGATGAACAGCCGCTTCTTCTCGTTGGCGATGTTCTGCACCGCGAGCCCGACCGCCGAGACCGGAACGTCGACGATCAGATCGACCTGCTCGATGTCGTACCACCGCCGCGCCAGCGAGGCGCCGATGTCGGCCTTGAGCTGGTGGTCGCCGATCACGACGCTGATGGGCTTGCCGAGCACGGTGCCGCCGAAATCGTCGATCGCCATCTGCGCCGCCGTCACCGAGCCCTGGCCGGTCGGCGCCGAGGCCGGGCCGTTCATGTCGGTGAGCACGCCGATCTTGACGACGTCGTCGGAAAGCTGCGCCATTGCGGCACCCGGCAGCAATGCTGTCACCAAGGCAGCCGCGACCGGCAGCCCAAATCTGGTTGGATTCACGTTTCTGCTCCCTGAGCCGGCGCGTTGGCCGGTGTTGCATCCGGGTGTGCCCCCGGCTGAATTGGTTTCTTTTGCAACTATTTGGGGGCGGGCGTCAACGTCAGGCCGCGAAGCGGATCAGCCCTGCGGGCGAGGGATCGTAGCCGGTCAGTTCCTCGGCGCGCTGGCGCAGCCGCCGTTCGTTCAGGAAGCGGAGCAAGGCCTGCATGGCGGGGCGGAAATAGCTGCGCTGCCGCATCGCGAGGTCGAGATTCTCCCAGGCCAGCGGCACGAAATCGAGCCCGGCCGAGCGCGCCGCGGCGCGCGTCGCGATCCCGCAATCGGCCTGGCCGGCGCGGACGATTTCGGCAAGGTCAGGGCCGGTCAAGGCCGGCGTCTCGATGCGGCGAAGATCCCGCATCGAGGCGCCCGCGCGCTTCAAGAGCACCTCGAGCAGCATCTGCGCGCCCGTGCCCTGTTGCCGCATTGCCATCCGGGCGCCGGCTGCGAGCACGTCGGTGAGGCAGTGCAGGCGCTTGGGATTGCCATGCGGCAGCACCAGCCCCTCTTCGCGCCGCACGAACGCGACCAGCACCGCATCATGCAGGTCGGGAGCGGCCCGCAATGTTTCGACGCTGGCATCGCTGGCGAGATTGTCGGAAGCGTCGAGGGCGTGGAAGTGCACCGCCGCAGCCACGACCTCATTCCGCTGCAGGCGCTCGAGCCCGCGTGCGCTGCCCTCGCTCATCGATCCGAGCCCTGAGCCGGATTCGCGCAGGCTCCAATCGAGCAATTCGTCGTGGCTGCCGCCGACGACCGGCGGCGGTTCGGCGATCAGCATGCCGGCCGGACGCGCGAGGCCCGACAGCACCCAGAGGTCGAGCTCGTGCCGAGGGAACAGCCATTTGCCCGTCACCTTGCTGCAGGGGATCGCACCGGTGGTCACGAGCTCGTAAAGCTTGCGTTCGCCGAGCCGAAGATAATCGGCGGCCTCGCTGGTCGTCAGGAATTCCATTCTGCATTCCTATGCAAATTCTTGCTTCTTTTTGACGTCCGACGCAGGTGGAATTCTGCATTTCAGATTTTTGCCCGCGGTGACCATGCCCGATCATCTCGCTGCTTTGCAACACATCTGCGCACGCGATTACCGCCTTTGGTGAATGATCCCGAAGCTGCCCGTTGCCTATATTTCCCGGACAAACAGTGCAAAGCGCGTCACGAGTGCGGCGCAATCGATCATCATGATGACGTCACAGCCAATGGGAACTTGATCATGGCCCGCCTGTCCGTCGCCTTCGCGCTTCTCTGCGGCCTCGTCGCGGGGGCCGCGACGTCGTTGGCCGACGACCGCAGTATCGTGCTTGCCACGACGACCGCGACGCAGGAGTCCGGTCTGCTCGACTATCTGCTGCCGATCTTCCGCGACAAGACCGGCATCGAGGTG
This sequence comes from Bradyrhizobium sp. FW305-F6, assembly GCF_058782905.1. NCBI lineage: Bacteria > Pseudomonadati > Pseudomonadota > Alphaproteobacteria > Hyphomicrobiales > Nitrobacteraceae > Bradyrhizobium > Bradyrhizobium sp. FW305-F6. The sequence goes on along the minus strand of NZ_JBYSYD010000005.1, from coordinate 122,207 downwards.
ACCGTGATCGCGCGGCGCGCCGACGAGGTGCTCGACGGGGCGCGACGGGGCGAGGTCGATGTCGTGCTGATGCACGCGCGGCCTGTGGAGGAGAAATTCGTCGCCGACGGGTTTGGCGTGAGACGCTACGACGTGATGTACACCGACTATGTGCTGATCGGGCCGAAGAGCGATCCCGCGGGTGTCAAGGGGAAGGACATCGCGACGGCGCTGAAGGCGATCGAAGCCAAGGGCGCGCCATTCGTAACGCGCGGCGATCGGTCAGGCACCCACGCCGCGGAACTCGCGCTCTGGATCGTCGCGGGGATCGACATCGCCGCCGCCAAGGGCGCCTGGTATCGCGAGGCCGGGCAGGGCATGGCCTCGGCGCTCCACGCAGCGCGCGCCGCAAATGCATATGTGCTGGCGGATCGCGGCAGCTGGATCGCCTTCAAAGATCGCGGCGATCTCGACATTGTCGTCGAAGGCGACAGGCGCCTGCTCAACCAGTACGGCGTGATGCTGGTGAACCCTGCGAAGTTCCCCAACGTGAAGAAGAACCTCGCGCAGGACTTCATCGACTGGCTGACATCGCCGGAAGGGCAGACGGCGATCGCCGGCTACAAGGTCGACGGGCAGCAGCTGTTCTTCCCCAATTCGGACAGGTCCGGCGGCTGAGTCCGGGATCGCCGACGGTTGCCAAAGCAGGCGATGCATGGTCCATCATGGCGCATGACCCAGCGCCTGCCGCCATCGCTGACGCCGCTCGACACCGCGCTCGCTGCATTGCTGCGAGGCGTTGATCCCGTCGCGCCGGTGGAGGTGCCGCTGGCGGACGCGATCGGCTGTATCGCGACGGGCACTCCGCTGCTCGCGGCCTGTCCGTCACGCGACGTTGCCGCCGCGGACGGCTGGGCGCTTTCCGCTAATGATCTCGTCGGCGCGTCCGCTTACGCGCCGCTGCTCCTGAAAGAAGTACCGCCGTGGGTCGAGGTCGGTGACGCGATGCCGGCGGGATGCGACTGCGTGCTCGATGCCGATGCCGTGGAGGTGTCGGGGCCGCTTGTCCAGGTGCTGGTGGATGGTGTGCCCGGACAGGGCGTCCGGCGTGCCGGCAACGACATCGCGGAAGGCACGCCGGCCGGCGCCGAGGGCCGTCCTATTGCTGCGGCCGATCTTCTGATTGCGCGCGTTGCGGGCCTGGACAAGCTTCGCATCAGGCGGCCGCGGCTGCGCATCGTCAACGTGCCGGGCGGAACGGCAACGATGCATATGATCGCCGGGATCGCGCGCGCTGCGGGACTGGACGTGGAGATGCGACAAGCTCGGGCACGCGATGACGCAGCGATCGCCGATGCGCTCGATGCGTCCTCTTGCGATCTCCTCCTGACGGTCGGCGGCAGCGGCGTCGGTCGCCGGGACGCTGTTATCACGGCCCTGGCCCAGCGCGGCGAGGTGATGGCGCACGGCCTTGCGCTGCAGCCGGGACGCACTGCCGCGGTCGGGCGGCTCGGGCAAGTTCCCGTCGTCGCCTTGCCCGGTTCGCCCGATTCCGCGCTCGCGACCTGGCTTGCGCTCGTGCTGCCGCTCGTCGATCGCCTGTCGGCACGTCGGCCGCGCCAACGCGTGATCTTGCCGCTTGCGCTTAAGATCGCATCCGGTGTCGGAATCGCCGAGGTCGCTTTGCTGGCCGAGGAACATCGTGCCTGGGTTCCGCTTGCCGTGGGCGAATGGCCGCTTCAGGCGATCGCCCGTGCGGATGCATGGCTACTGGTGTCCGCCAGCGACGAGGGATTTGCGGCGGGAACGCCGGTCGATGCCCATCCCATGCGGGCATGATATGGGTCGTGGCATGACGATGATCCCGAGATCACCACACCGCAGCGAGCTCGAACAGGAGCAGTTTCTCAAGATCCTCTCGCGCGAGGAGGCGCTGGCGCGCTTCGAGGCGGCCTTGTTCCCGCGCGCTCTTCTCAGCGAGAAGCGCAAGCTCGCTGCTGCTCTGGGCGCTGCGCTCGCCGAAGACATCACCGCACCGATCGATGTGCCGCCGTTCGACCGCTCCAATGTCGACGGCTTTGCCGTGCGTTCCGCCGATCTTGCGGTGGCCGGCGAAGGCAAGCCCGTTCGCCTGACGCTGAACGGCGAGACCATTCACTGCGGCACCGCGCCGACGCTTCAGGTGGCGGGCGGGACCGCGACGCCGATCGCAACTGGTGGTCCGCTGCCGCGCGGCGCCGATGCCGTCGTCATGGTCGAGCACACTCAGCCGGCCGGCTCGGAGGCGATCGATGTCCGTCGCGCCGTCTCGCCGGGGCAATTCGTCTCCTACGCCGGATCCGACATCGCGCGCGGCGAGGCGCTGCTGCGCGCCGGCACCATCATCGGCTCGCGCGAGATCGGCATGCTCGCGGCTTGCGGCATTGCCGAGGTGAGTGTCGCGCGCAAGCCGCGCGTCGCCGTGATCTCCACCGGCGACGAACTGGTCCAGCCCGGCCAGCCGCTCGGGCCAGCCGAGATCTACGACACCAACGGCGCCATCGTCGCGGCCGCCATCGACGAGAATGGTGGTGAGGCCGTCTTCCTCGGCGCTGTTCCCGACGATGAGGCCAGGCTCGAAGCTGCCATGCGCAACGCGCTTGCGGACGCCGACATGCTGGTGCTATCGGGCGGCACCTCGAAAGGCGCGGGCGATCTCTCCCATCGCATCATCGGGCGGCTCGGTGCGCCGGGCATCATTGCGCATGGCGTTGCGCTCAAGCCCGGCAAGCCGCTGTGCCTTGCGGTGTGCGACGGCAAGCCGGTGGTGATCCTGCCGGGTTTTCCGACCTCGGCGATGTTCACCTTCCATGACATGATCGTGCCGGTGCTGCGCAGGATGGCCGGCCTGCCGCCTCGCTCCGATGCCAGGGTGAACGCGACCGTGCCGGTGCGCATCGCCTCCGAGCTCGGCCGCACCGAGTTCGTCATGGTCTCGCTGGTCGAAGGCAGGGATGGCCTGATCGCCTATCCCTCCGGCAAAGGCTCCGGTGCGATCACGTCATTCGCACAGGCCGACGGATTCCTTCGCATCGATGCGCTGGCTGACCAAATGCCGGCCGGGACCGAAACCGAGGTGACGCTGTTCACGCCGCATGTGCGCGTGCCCGATCTCGTCATCGTCGGCAGCCATTGCACCGGCCTCGATCTCGTCACCGCGCAGCTCGCGCATGCTGGCCTGACCGTGCGCACGATCGCCATCGGCAGCCTCGGAGGATTGGCGGCGGCCAAGCGCGGCGAGTGCGACCTCGCGCCGATCCACCTGTTCGACGACAAGAGCGAGACCTACAACGCGCCTTATCTCGTCGATGGGCTTGAACTCGTGCCGGGCTGGCGGCGGATGCAGGGCATCGTCTTCCGCAAGGGCGACACTCGCTTCGAGGGTCTCAGTGCGAAGGACGCGGTTGCCGCAGGACTCGCCGACCCTGCCTGCATCATGGTGAATCGCAATCAGGGCGCCGGTACGCGCATTCTGATCGATCGCCTGCTCGCCGGCGCGCGTCCGGAAGGCTATTGGAACCAGCCGCGTTCGCACAATGCGGTCGCCGCGGCCGTCGCGCAGCACCGCGCCGATTGGGGCATGACCATTGCGCCGGTTGCCCACGCGGCCGGCCTCGGCTTCATTCCCTTCGCGGAGGAGCATTATGACTTCGCGCTGGTAACGGCGCGCAAGGACCGGCCGGCCGTGCGGGCCTTTCTCGACGCGCTTGGCTCGGCCGCGGCGCGCGTGGCACTAGAGCGCGCGGGTTTCCGGCCCGCGTAGAGACCAGTTCTCGTTCAAGACGTCATGAACTTGTGCGACCGCCGCCGCGACCAAGCAGCATGAGCCAAGCCATGACTGCGTCCACACCCCTCAATTTCCGCAAGTTTGCTGCCCTCGTCGCGGCGACGGGGACGCTGTTCTGGCTCTACACCTTCTACCACATCGCGAATGTCCCGCCCGGGGACGGCACTGGCTTTCAATGGCTGGCCGTCTTCCCGCTCGGCATGGTGTTCGGCCTGTTCTTCCTGCCGGCCTGGTTGCTGGTGGCGATCGGCCGACTGCCGCGGTTCAGCATTGTCGTCGGCCTCTGTGGCCTGATCGCCTTCGCGATCATCTGGGCGCAGCTGCTCAACGAGTTCCCGAAATCGTGAGATCGCTAGAAGGCGTCGTCGAGTGCCGCGAGCCGCTCCGCCTCGGCGATATCCTCGACCGTGTTGGCGTTGAAGAACGGATCGAGCGGCTCGGTAGGCCATGTCACCGTCGCCAGCCGATAGCGCGCGGTCCAGCGGTCGATCTTGCGGAGGTCTTCGACCACGAGCGCGTGGCGCAGCTCCTCGCGCAAGGCGACGCGCCACAGCCCGATCACCGGATGCGACTGCTCGCCTGACGCGGCCACCGCAAGCTGCGCGTTCTCGCCCGCGCGCGCCTCGTGCAGCCGCGCGACGAGATCGCGCGGCAGGAACGGACAGTCGCCGGCGGCGCTGAGCACCCACTCGATTTCCGGCCGGTTCGCCGCGCTCCAATCCAGCGCCGCGAGGATGCCGGCGAGCGGGCCCGGGAAGTCCGGGACGTCGTCAGCGACGACTTGCAGGCCAAACGCGGCAAAGCGGACGGGATCGCCGTTGGCGTTGAGGATCAGCCCGCTGCACTGGGGCGACAGGCGCGCGATGACGCGCTCCAGAATAGTGCGTCCACCGATGCTGCGCATCGGCTTGTCGCCGCCGCCCATGCGCCGTGCGAGGCCGCCGGCCAGCAGCACGCCGAGAGTCGGCGGAACATGCGTGGTTGGAATCCTAGTCGTCACCGCTTTCGCCCTTGCGCTTGTGCTTGGCCGATTCCTCCTCGACGTAAGCGAGGTTCTGGTCGTAGACGATGCGCTCCTCGCCTGCGAGTGCGAGAAAGCGCTTGCCGCGGGTGCGCCCGACCAGCGTCAGCCCGACCTGCCTCGCGAGATCGACGCCCCAGGCGGTGAAGCCGGAGCGCGACACCAGGATTGGAATGCCCATGCGCACGGTCTTGATCACCATCTCGGAGGTGAGGCGTCCCGTGGTGTAGAGGATCTTGTCGGACGCGTCGACGCCGTGGCGGTACATCCAGCCTGCGATCTTGTCGACGGCGTTGTGGCGGCCGACGTCCTCGGTGTAGCAGAGCGGGGTGCCCTCCTTGCACAGCACGCAGCCGTGGATCGCGCCGGCCTCGAGATAGAGCGAGGGCATGGTGTTGATGGTCTGCGTCATTTGGTAGAGCCAGGAGGTGCGCAGCTCGGCCTTGGGCAGTGCGACGCTCTCGACGGCCTCCAGCAGGTCGCCAAAGGCGGTGCCTTGCGCGCAGCCCGAAGTTTGCGTGCGCTTCTTCAGCTTGGCCTCGAAATTGGTGTGGTGCGAGGTGCGCACGACCACCACCTGGAGGTCGTCGTCGTACTCGACCTCGGTGACCACGTCGTTATATTTCAGCATGTTCTGGTTCAGCAGATAGCCGAGCGCGAGATATTCCGGATAGTCGCCGATCGTCATCATGGTGACGATCTCCTGCGCATTCAGGTAGAGCGTCAGTGGCCGCTCCATCGGCACCTTGATCTCGACCTTGGTGCCGGTCTGGTCTGTGCCGGTCACGCTCTGGGTCAGGCGGGGGTCGTCCGGATTGGGGACGATCAGGGACACCGGGGCTTTGTCGATCTTCATCATGGCCGCGACGTTAGCATGACATTCGGGTCAAGCCGATATAAGCATGCTCAAGACGATAGAGAAGGCGGTTCCGGTCGCGGGGTGCGACTGGCGGAGATCGAACAGTTATGAAGGTCATCGGCCTTGCGGGCTGGAGCGGTGCGGGCAAGACCACGCTGTTGACGCGGCTGATCCCGCATTTCAACGCGCAGGGCCTGCGCGTCTCCGTGATCAAGCATGCGCATCATCAGTTCGACGTCGACGTGCCAGGCAAGGATTCCTGGCGCCATCGCGAGGCCGGTGCGGCGGAGGTGCTGGTGGCTTCGTCGAACCGCTGGGCGCTGATGCATGAGCTGCGCGGGGCGGCGGAGCCGCGGCTGCCGGAACTGCTCGACAAGCTCTCGGCGGTCGATCTCGTCGTGGTCGAGGGATTCAAGCGCGAGCCGCATCGCAAGATCGAGGTGCATCGTGCGGGCAATGACAAGCCGCTGCTGTTTCCGGACGATCCCGGCATTGCCGGGATTGCGAGCGACGTCGCGATTGACACAAGGCTGCCGACTGTCCATCTGGACGACATCGCGGCTGCCGCGGCCTTGATGTTGCGTGCGGCGATGCCGGTCGAGGAAGCTTTGGCCAGAAGCGCCGCGATACGCTGACGAGGCACCATGGCGCAACTCTCGGACGATTGCTTTGCCTTCGGCGGCCCGATGATGTCGGTCGACGAAGCCGTTGGCCTCATCACGACCCGCGTCAACGCGATTGCCGACATCGAGACGGTGGCGCTGGTCGAGGGCGACGGACGCGTGCTCGCGGGCGATGTGGCGGCGCCTTTGCCGCTGCCGCCGTTCACCAACTCCGCCGTCGATGGTTACGCCGTGCGCAACGCCGACCTTCCGGCAAGCGCGGAGCAGGCGTTCTCGCTGGACGGCCGCATTCAGGCCGGCGGCCTTGCGCAAACGCCGATCAAGCCCGGCCACACTGTGCGTATCTTCACCGGCGCGCCGATGCCGCCGGATGCGGAGACCGTCTTCATGCAGGAGGACGTCCGCGTCGATGCTTCAGGCAGGATCGTCTTGCCGCCGGGGCTAAAGCGTGGGGCCAATGTTCGTCCCGCTGGCGAGGACATTCCGCATGGTCACGTCGCGCTCCGCGCCGGCCAGCGCCTGCGACCGCAGCACGTCGCGCTTGCCGCAGCGTTCGGCCTGACCAGGCTAGACGTCGTCAGGCGCATCCGTGTCGCCGTGTTCTCGACAGGCGACGAACTGGCGTCACCCGGCGAGCCGCGCGCAGCCTCGCAGCTATTCGATTCCAACCGCTTCATGCTGCTGGCGATGCTGCGGCGGCTCGGCTGCGAGATTAGTGATCTTGGTATTCTCCGCGACGAGCGCACCTCGCTCGCGAGCGGCCTGAAGCAGGTTGCAGGCAGCCACGACCTGGTCCTCACCACCGGCGGTGTCTCGACCGGGGAGGAGGACCACGTCAAGGCTGCGGTTGAGAGCATCGGCTCGCTGGTGCTGTGGCGGATGGCGATCAAGCCGGGCCGGCCCGTGGCGATGGGCATCATCGACGGCACGCCGCTGATCGGACTTCCCGGCAATCCGGTCGCGAGCTTCGTGACATTCGTCCACGTGGTGCGACCGACGGTGTTGGCGCTGTCTGGCGCCTTGCCGGAGCCGCTCTTGCCCATCCCGGTGCGTGCGGCGTTTGCCTACAAGAAGAAGGCCGGCCGGCGCGAATATGTGCGCGCATCGCTGCGGCGCGCGCAGGACGGCGGGCTCGAGGCGGTCAAGTTCCCGCGCGAAGGGGCAGGGCTGCTGTCTTCGCTGGTGGAGACCGACGGCCTCGTCGAACTCGTCGAGGACATCACGAATGTCGAGCCTGGGCAGGACGTTGGCTTCCTGTCCTACGCCAGCCTGATCTGATCCCGTCTAACGTTGACGCAGCCGCCCCGTCTCGCCATGGTGCCGCGATGAGCAGGACGACACTCGATCTCACCGGGCTGAAATGCCCTCTGCCGGCGCTCAAGACCCGCAAGGCGCTCAAGCCGCTTAAGGCAGGGGACCAGCTCGAGGTTCACTGCACCGATCCGCTCTCGGTCATCGATATTCCCAATCTGATCCGCGAGACCGGCGACAAGGTCGAGATCACCGAGCGCAACGAGGCGCGCATCGTGTTCCTGGTCGAAAAGAGCGGCGTCGCGTAGCAGGGCGAATGTTGGCAGCGGCCACCCTTGCGCTCCGCGGCTGAGGCGAAGTCGATAGGACTTCGCAATCGCAGCATGGGACGCCTTTATTGATCTCCCGCTCAATTCGGGCTTCGCTCGGCCAGATGGTCGAACGCAGGGTCGTGTCCGGGTCAGATCTGGGAGCGCTCCATTGAGCTGTGCCGCGTAACCGCTTCCGCGAGCATAATAAATGATCTTGGCATCTGGCATGCCAGAGTTTAGAAGTGGAGCCGTTCTACGAGACGAGATCGAGGCGAATCGATGAGCCATGAGGACGTGCACAAGGTCCGCTCCTTCGAGCATCCCGGTGAGGGGCGCCGACGCGCCAAGGCCACCCCGAAAGGACGGCAGGTCGATCCGACCGCCGCTCACGAGATCGAGCTCTTGCTCGGCGACAGGCCGCGGCGGCGCGATCTCCTGATCGAATATCTGCACCTGATCCAGGACGAGTACCACCAGATCTCGGCTGCGCATCTGGCTGCGCTCGCCGACGAGATGAAGCTAGCCTTCGCCGAAGTGTTCGAGACCGCGACCTTCTATGCGCATTTCGACGTGGTGAAGGAAGGCGAGCTGGACATCGCGCCGCTGACGATCCGCGTCTGCGATTCGCTGACTTGCGCAATGCTTGGCGGCGAGAAACTGCTCGAGGATTTGCAGAGCGCATCGGGGCCCGGCATCCGCGTCGTGCGCGCCCCCTGCGTCGGCCGCTGCGATACTGCGCCGGCCGCGGAAGTCGGGCACAATTTCGTCGATCATGCCACTGTCGCGAACGTGATGGCCGCCGCGAAAGCCGGCGACACGCACGCCCATCTGCCCAGCTATGTCGGTTACGACGCCTATGTCGCCGGCGGCGGCTACAAGCTGCTGGGCCGGCTGCGCGCGGGCGAACTCTCGACGGACAACCTTTTGAAGTCGCTCGACGACGCCTCGCTGCGCGGGCTCGGTGGCGCCGGCTTCCCGACGGGTCGCAAATGGCGCGCGGTGCTCGGCGAACCCGGGCCGCGGCTGATGGCAATCAACGGCGACGAGGGCGAGCCCGGCACGTTCAAGGACCGCTATTATCTCGAAACCGATCCGCATCGCTTCATCGAGGGCATGCTGATCGGCGCGCATGTGGTGCAGGCGAGCGACGTCTACATCTATCTGCGCGACGAATATCCGGCCTCGCGCGAGATCCTCCAGCGCGAGATCGCCAAGCTGCCGCCGGGTGGGCCGACGTTGCACCTGCGCCGCGGCGCCGGCGCTTATATCTGCGGCGAGGAATCCTCGCTGCTGGAAAGCATCGAAGGCAAGCGCGGCCTGCCCCGGCACAAGCCGCCTTATCCGTTCCAGGTCGGCCTGTTCGGCCTGCCGACGCTGATCAACAACATCGAGACGCTGTGGTGGGTGCGCGACATCGTCGAGAAGGGCGCCGACTGGTGGAAGGGCCATGGCCGGCACGAGCGGCACGGCTTGCGCAGCTTCTCGGTCTCGGGCCGCGTCAGGGATCCCGGCATGAAGCTCGCGCCCGCCGGCATCACCGTGCGTGAGCTGATCGACGAATATTGCGGCGGCATGGCCGAGGGCCATCGGTTCTACGCCTATCTGCCAGGCGGTGCGTCCGGCGGCATCCTGCCGGCGTCGATGGACGACATCCCGCTCGATTTCGGCACGCTGGAGAAATACGGCTGCTTCATCGGCTCGGCTGCGATCGTGATCCTGTCTCACAAGGACAGCGTGCGCGCGGCAGCATTGAACCTGATGAAGTTCTTCGAGGACGAGAGCTGCGGCCAGTGCACGCCATGCCGTGTCGGGACGCAGAAGGCGGCGCTGCTGATGCAGAAGCCGGTCTGGAACCGTGCCTTGCTGGAAGAATTGAGCCAGGCGATGCGCGATGCCTCGATCTGCGGGCTCGGACAGGCGGCATCGAATCCGCTGTCCTCCGTGATCAAATATTTCCCCGACGAGTTCAAGGAAGCGGCCGAATGACCAAGATTACGTTCGAGCTCGACGGCAAGCAGGTCGAGGCCAGCGCAGGCGAGACGATCTGGCAGGTGGCCAAGCGTCAGGGCCGCGAGATTCCGCATCTGTGCTATTCGCCGGCGCCGGACTATCGCCCCGACGGCAATTGCCGCGCCTGCATGGTCGAGATCGAGGGCGAGCGGGTTCTTGCCGCATCGTGCAAGCGCACGCCCTCGGTCGGCATGAAGGTGAAGACCGAGAGCGCGCGTGCGGTGTCCGCGCAGAAGATGGTGATGGAGCTGCTCGTCGCCGACCAGCCGGCGCGCGAGACCAGCCACGATCCGGAGTCGAAATTCTGGCACTGGGCCGAGACCACGGGCGTCACCGAAAGCCGCTTCCCCGCCGCCGAACGCTGGACCACCGACGCCAGTCATCCGGCGATGCGCGTCAATCTCGATGCCTGCATCCAGTGCGGCCTGTGCGTGCGCGCCTGCCGCGAGGTCCAGGTCAACGACGTCATCGGCATGGCCTACCGCAATCACGGTTCGAAGATCGTGTTCGACTTCGACGATCCCATGGGCGAGTCCACTTGCGTCGCCTGCGGTGAATGCGTGCAAGCCTGTCCGACCGGCGCGCTCATGCCGGCCGTGATGCTCGACGACAAGCAGATCCGCGTGACCTATGCCGACAGGAAGGTCGACTCGCTCTGCCCGTTCTGCGGCGTCGGCTGCCAGGTCACCTACGAGGTCAAGGATGAGAAGGTGATCTATGCGGAAGGCCGTGACGGTCCCGCCAATCACAATCGGCTCTGCGTCAAGGGCCGCTTCGGCTTCGACTACATCCACCATCCGCATCGCCTGACCAAGCCGCTGGTGCGGCTGCCGAACGCGAAGAAGGATGCCAACGACCAGGTTGATCCGGCCAATCCGTTCACGCATTTCCGCGAAGCAAGCTGGGAAGAGGCGCTCGATATTGCTGCCAAGGGCCTGGTCAAGATCCGCGACGAGAAGGGCGTAAAGGCGCTGGCCGGCTTCGGCTCGGCCAAGGGCTCGAACGAAGAGGCGTATTTGTTCCAGAAGCTGGTGCGCACCGGCTTCGGCTCCAATAACGTCGACCACTGCACCCGTTTGTGCCACGCCTCGTCGGTGGCAGCGCTGTTCGAAGGCCTGAGCTCGGGCGCGGTGTCGGCGCCGTTCGCAGCCGCCATGGACGCCGAGGTCATCATCGTGATCGGCGCCAACCCGACCGTGAACCACCCGGTCGCGGCGACGTTCATCAAGAACGCCGTCAAGCAGAACGGCGCAAAACTGTTCGTGATGGATCCGCGCCGGCAGACGCTGTCGCGCCACGCGACCAGGCATCTGCAGTTCAAGCCCGGCTCCGACGTCGCCATGCTGAACGCGATGATCAACACGATCATCACGGAGGGCCTGACCGACGACCAGTATATCGCCGGCTACACCGAAGGTTTTGAGGACCTCAAGGAGAAGATCAAGGAATTCACGCCGGAGAAGATGGAGCCGATCTGCGGCATCCCGGCGGAGACGCTGCGCGAAGTGGCGCGGACCTATGCGCGGGCAAAATCGTCGATCATCTTCTGGGGCATGGGCATCAGCCAGCACGTCCACGGCACCGACAATGCGCGCTGCCTGATCGCGCTGGCGCTGATCACCGGCCAGGTCGGCCGTCCCGGCACCGGCTTGCATCCGCTGCGTGGCCAGAACAACGTGCAAGGAGCGTCCGACGCCGGCCTCATTCCCATGTTCCTGCCGGATTACCAGCCGGTCGGTCGCGACGATCTGCGCGGCAGCTTCGAAAAGCTTTGGCAGCAGGATCTCGATCCCGTCCGCGGCCTGACCGTGGTCGAGATCATGAACGCGATCCATGCCGGCGAGATCAAGGGCATGTATATCGAGGGCGAGAACCCCGCGATGTCCGATCCCGATCTCCAGCATGCCCGCCAGGCGCTCGCCATGCTGGATCACCTCGTGGTGCAGGATCTGTTCGTCACCGAGACAGCGTTTCATGCCGACGTGATCCTGCCGGCCTCGGCCTTCGCGGAGAAGGAGGGCTCCTTCACCAACACCGACCGCCGCGTGCAACTGGCGCGCCAGGTGGTCAAGCCGCCGGGCGACGCGCGGCAGGATCTCTGGATCATCCAGGAGATCGGCAAGCGCATGGGCCTGCCGTGGAATTATTCCGGTCCCGGCGACGTCTTCACCGAGATGGCGCAGCTGATGCCGTCGCTGAAGAACATCACGTGGGAGCGCCTGGTGCGCGAAGGCGCGGTAACCTATCCGGTCGATGCGCCGGACAAGCCTGGCAATGAGATCATCTTCACCACGGGCTTCCCGACCGCGAGCGGCCGCGGCAAGATCGTGCCGGCCAAGGTGATCCCGCCGGACGAGATTCCGGACGATGAATATCCGATGGTGCTGTCGACCGGGCGCGTGCTGGAGCACTGGCACACCGGCTCGATGACGCGCCGCGCCCAGGTGCTCGACCAGATCGAGCCGGAGGCGGTCGCCTTCATGTCGCCGAAGGACATGCGCAGGAAGCAGCTCGCGCCGGGGGATTTCATCCGCCTGGAGACGCGCCGCGGCGCGGTCGAGGTCAAGGTCCGCTCCGACCGCGACGTGCCGGAGAACATGGTGTTCATGCCGTTCTGCTACGCCGAGGCGGCCGCAAACCTGCTCACCAATCCGGCGCTCGATCCGTTCGGCAAGATCCCGGAGTTCAAGTTCTGCGCGGCACGGGCCGAGCGCGCCGAGATGCGGGACGCGGCGGAGTAGCGGGCCTCGTCGTCATCGCACACGAGGCCACACAAGCCGCTGTCATTCCCCGCGAAGCCGGGGAATCCGGTACACTTTCGCTCCTCGCCATGGCGGTGGTAGATATGGCCCATGTCCAAAGTCACCCCCGCCACACGCGCACTCACGGCCGCCGGCGTCGCCTTCACCGTTCATGCCTACGACTATGATCCCGACGCCGAAAGTATTGGCCTCCAAGCCGCCGCCGCGCTCGGTGAGGACCCCGCGCGGGTCCTGAAGACGCTGATGGCGCAGGTCGACGGCAAGCCGGTCTGCGTGGTCGTTCCCTCCGACCAGGAAGTCTCGATGAAGAAGTTGGCGGCGGCGGCGGGCGGCAAGTCGGCGCAGATGATGAAGCCGCCCGAGGCGGAACGCAGCACCGGTTACAAGGTCGGCGGCATCAGCCCGTTCGGCCAGCGCAAGCAGGTCGGCACCGTGATCGAGCAGAGCGCGCTGGCGCATGACCTCGTCTATCTCAACGGCGGTCAGCGCGGACTGCAGATCCGGCTGAAGCCGGCCGATGTCCGGGATGTCCTCAAGGCGGTCGTGGCGGATGTACTGGCGTGACGGCGACGGAGCTAGATCGTGAAGTGGCCGCTTCTGCTGTGGCTAGCGGTTCTGCTCGGCATTGGCCACCCGGCCGAGGCGCATCAGGTCAACCTCGTCACGGCACGCGTGGCGCTGACCGCCGAACGCATTGTGAAGGTCGAGCTCGGATTGAAGGGCAGCGATGTCGACCGGCTGGTCGGCGCGAGGACATATGACGCAAAGCAGGACGCGGTCGATCCCGCGGCGGTCGAAGCGGCCGGCGCCGCAATCCTAGCCTATTTCCATACGCATATGGCCGTGACGGGGGGCGGCTCCGCCTGTGCGCCGGGCAACGCTGCGATTCTGCCCGATGGTGACGGCATCATCTATCGCAACAGCTTTGCTTGCGCGAGCATGGCCGGCGATATCGTCTATCGCTCCACCGTGCTGACTGAAAAGGACAAGGCCGCGCGTCAGGTCGTGCTGGTTGCGCAGGGCAGGTCCGAGACGCAGGCCTTGCTCGACGCGGACAACATCACGGTCACGCTCTCGAAGGAGCCACCGTCGCTGGCCTCGACCATGTGGCGCTATCTCCTGACCGGCATCGAGCATATCTTCCTCGGTTACGATCACGTGGCATTCTTGGCCGCAATCGTGCTATGGGCGCGCCGGCTGATGCCGGTCGTCAAGATCGTCACGGCCTTCACCGTCGCTCACTCCCTGACATTGTCGCTCGCGGCGTTGAATGTCCTGGTCGTCCCGAGCCGCATCGTGGAGCCGGCGATCGCGGCCTCGATCATGTTTGTGGCGGTCGAGAACTTCTTCTCGCGCGACGTCGACAAGCGCTGGCGCCTTGCTTTCCTGTTCGGCTTGATTCACGGCTTCGGCTTTGCCGGCGTGCTTCGGGAGATCGGCCTGCCGACGGATGCGATCGTCCCGGCGCTCGCCGCCTTCAACCTCGGCGTCGAGATCGGGCAGGTCGCGATCGTCGCCGTCGCGTTGCAGATCCTCCGTCTTGCCGATCGATGGAGCGCCGGCCGGTCGGAACCGGTGAGGGCGGCAGGGCTGGTATACGCACTGTCCGCGCTCATCGGCCTGCTCGGCGGGTATTGGCTGTTCGCACGCGTCTTCGAAGCTTGAGGTCGAGCGGCGCTGCCGGACCAGCTTCATCTCTTCAGCGGTCGCCTGCATCCGTCACAACCGCAGCCCCATGGCTCTTTCCCGTTATCCACCCTTGTCTTCGTTCGCGAGCGCTGTATAGAAATGGAATAGAAATAGAATAACGTTCTGTTAGATAGAACAATCAGGGCAGGGGAAGGAACGATGGAATCCGAACGCGCCCGGCCGGACGAAGGCTCCCCGGTGCCATTTACTCCCGATGCCGTGATCGCAGCGTTCAGGACGATCCCTGATTTGCTCGCCCGCGACGAGGCGCTCACTGCCCGCGGCCGCTGGCTCGATGTCGATTGCCTGCTCGGCCCGAGCCCCCAGCCATTCCACCTCGCCATTCGGGCCGGCCGAATCGTGGATATGGTGCCGGCGCCGGTGCTGATGCGCTCCTGGCGATTCTCCTATCGCGCGACGCCTGCAGCTCTCGCCGCGTTCTGGCAACCGATGCCGCCGGCGGGCTGGCACGATCTGCTGGCGCTGACCAAGCGCGGGCAGGCGACCCTCGAAGGCGATCTGCATCCCTTCATGACGCATCTCCAGTACTTCAAGGATCTCCTGGCGCTGCCCCGGCAGAACGGGTTTGGAGGTGCGTCATGAACGGCTTCATCGAGCCGATCGCCGGGCGCTATGTGCATGTCGACATCGATGGCGAACTCCATAGGATCTATTTCGAGGAGAACGGCAGTGGCGTCCCCCTCGTCTGTCTTCACACCGCCGGCTCCGACGCACGGCAGTGGCGCCATCTACTCGTGGACGACGAATTTACCAGGCACTTCCGCGTCATCGCCTTCGACATGCCCTGGCACGGCAAGTCCAATCCGCCGGAGAGCCAATATGGCAACGAGTATCGGCTGACCACCGCAAGCTATACGGCGACGATCCGGGCGTTTTGCAATGCGCTTGGGCTGGAGCGGCCGGTGGTGATGGGTTGCTCGATCGGCGGTCGCATTGTGCTCAATCTCGCCATAGAGCACGCCCGGGAGTTTCGTGCTCTGATCGGGCTCGAGGCCGCGGACTTCCAGCAGCCCTGGTACGACACGAACTGGCTGAACCGGCCCGATGTTCACGGCGGCGAGGTCTGCGCCGCGCTTGTCTCGGGTCTGATCGCGCCGGGCGGTCCCGAGGCTGCGCGCGCGGAGACGCTCTGGGGCTACAAGCAGGGTGGCCCGGGCGTCTTCAAGGGCGATCTCTATTTTTATCGCGTCGATGGCGATCTGCGCGGACGGACCGGCAGTATCGACGTCAATGCGTGCCCGCTTTATCTGCTGACCGGCGAGTACGATTTCTCCTGCACGCCGGAGGACACACTGCGGACCGCCGCCAACATTCCCGGCGCGAAAGCCATCGTGATGGAGCGGCTCGGTCATTTTCCGATGAGCGAAAACCCCGTGCAGTTCCGCCGCTACATCGCGCCGGTGCTGCAGGACATCCTCGATAAGCACAAGTCGTAAAAGGGAGGCATATGTTATGAAGTTGCGTTGGATGATCGCGGCCGTTCTGGCTGCACAAACGGGCAGCGTGACCGCGGCCGACAATGTCATCAGGATCGGCGTCCTCAACGACCAATCCGGCGTTTTCGCCGACAATGGCGGGCGCGGCTCGGTCGCTGCTGCCAAGCTGGCAGCGGAAGATTTCGGCAACGAACTGCTCGGCAAGAAGATCGAGATCGTTTCGGCCGACCATCAGAACAAGCCGGACATCGCATCGGCGACTGCGCGCAAATGGTTCGACAATGAGGGCGTCGACATGATCGCGGACGGCGCAGCCTCCTCGGCCGGCTTTGCCATTCTGGAAGTCGCGAAGCAGAAGAACAAGATTTTCGTCATTTCGGGTCCGGGCTCGTCGGATTTCACTGGAAAGTCCTGCTCGCCGGTCAGCTTCCACTTCAACTACGACACCTATGCGCTGTCGAAGCTGACCAGCGACGCGATCACGCGGGCCGGCGGCAAGACCTGGTACTTCGTGACCGCCGACTACGCCTTTGGCCACGCGCTTCAGCGCGATGCGACGAAGTTCATCGAGGCCGCCAGCGGCAAGGTGATCGGCTCGGCTGCGCATCCGCTCGGCACTGCGGACTTTGCGTCCTTTCTGCTGCAGGCGCAGGGATCGAAGGCAGACGTGGTTGGCCTTGCGACGTCGGGCGCGGACGTGCAGACCGCGATCAAGCAGGCGGGTGAGTTCGGCATCGTCGAGGGTGGCCAGAAGCTCGCCGGCCTGCTGGTCTTCATCACCGACGTGAATTCGCTCGGCCTGAAGGTCACCCAAGGCCTGCAGGTGACGACCTCGTTCTACTGGGATCTCAACGAGCAGACCCGCGCCTGGTCGAAGCGCTACGCGGCGCTGATGGACGGCAAGGTCGCGAGCATGGTGCAGGCCGGCGTCTACAGCGGTGTCCATCATTACCTCGCAGCCGTGAAGGCGGCCGGTACCACCGATGCAACGGCCGTTGCCGCCAAGATGCACGAGCTGAAGGTCAACGACATGTACAACAAGGACGTTGCGGTCCGCCCGGACGGGCGCGTGCTGCACATGATGCATCTGGTACAGGTGAAGAAGCCGGAGGAGTCCAAGTACAAGTTCGACTATTACCGGGTTGTCAGCTCGAAGCCGGGCGAAGAGGTGTTTCGTCCCATGAGCGAAGGCGGCTGCCCGCTGGTAAAGTAACTGCGCCGGCCGGCCGGGATCGAGTCCCGGCCGGCTGCTTAACTTCGAGGAGCGTTAAGGAATGTCTGGTTCGATTGGGTTCATCGGTCTTGGCGTCATGGGAGAGCCGATCTGCCGCAACCTGTTGCGCAGGAGCGGCCGGCTGGTCCTTGCGTTCGATCTTGCCGCGGAGCCTTTGGCGCGGATCGTGGCCGATGGAGCGACGGCGGCGAAGTCGATCGGGGATCTCGTCGCCGGCGTACAAACGATCTTCCTGTGCCTGCCCAGCGCCAAGCACGTGATGTCGGTGTTTGAGAGCATCTTGCCAGGGATCAAGCCCGGTCAGATCGTGATCGATCTCGGCACGTCCGACGTCGGCCTGACCCGTTCCTTCGCCAAGCAGCTCGCGGACAAGAGCGCGCTTTGGATCGATGCGCCGATCGCGCGCACCCGACAGGCGGCGCAGGACGGCACGCTCAGCGTCATGGTCGGTGCGACGACCGAGCAGTTCGCCGTAGTCGAGCCGCTGATCCGGCATTTTGCGACCGACGTCACGCTCTGTGGCGAAACAGGCGCGGGGCAAGTGACGAAGATCCTCAACAACATGGTGCTGTTCGAGACCGTGAATGCGCTGGCGGAGGCCGTCGCGATTGCCAAGCACAGTGGCGTCGAGCCAAAGCTGCTGCTGGACACGCTGTCCAAGGGGTCGGCGGACAGTTTTGCCCTGCGCAATCACGGTATGAAGGCGATCGTCGCCGAGGAGTTTCCGCTGCGCGCGTTCTCGACGGAATATGCCATGAAGGATCTCTCCTATGCGCTCGAGCTCGGCGCGCAGGCGGGGCTTAACCTGAGGGGGGCAGCGCTGATGCGCACGATCTTCCAGGAGACGATCGACAAGGGCTTGGGTGATGCGTATTTTCCGGTCATCGCAAAGCTCATCGATCCCTCCGGATTTCCGCAATAGGAGACCCCATGCCTTCGCCCGGCGTCGCAGCCGTCGACCGCGCTCTAAGTATCCTGGCGGCTTTCGAGGACGCGCCGGAGCCGATGACGTTGGCGGAGCTCGCCCGGCGCACCAAGATGTACAAGAGCACGCTGTTGCGGCTGATGACGTCGCTTCAGGAATTCGGCTATCTCGTGCAGTTCGCCGACGGTCGCTATCATCTCGGTCCGACGCCGTTCCGGCTCGGGGCGGTCTACCAGCGCAGCAATAATCTGCATGATCGCGTGATGCCGCTGTTGCGCCAACTCGTGGCCGACGGCACCGAGAGCCCTTCGTTCCACGTCCGGCATGATGCCAAACGCCGGCTGTGCGTCTTCCGCGTCGATTCCCGGCATTCGACCCTCGACCGGGTCGAGGCCGGCATGCTGCTGCCGCTCGACCGCGGCGCGGCCGGACGGGTCATCCTCGCCTTCGACGGCGAGAAGAGGGGCGGCTACGACGAGATTCGAGAAGGCTGCATCGCGCTGTCCTTTGGGGAGCGGGATCCCGATTGCGCCGGGCTGGCCTGCCCGGTGTTCGGTCCTGGCGGCAAATGCGCCGGCGCCTTGTCGCTGTCGGGGCCCAAGCCGCGCTTCACGCGCGACAACATCAAAACGATGACGTCGCTGTTGCTGAGAGCCGCCATCCGCCTGACGCGGGCGTTGGGCGGTCCGACCGAGCTGCTCGACAAGGCTCTGCCGGCGCCGGCTGAAGACGCGCGTCCCGCCCGCAGGGCGAAGCGCTAGGCGCTTACTGCTTCTGCAAAAGCTTCAGCCGGCAGCGCAGCGCCTCGCTTATATGCGCGCGCGCGAGTTGCTCGGCTCTGTCGCCGTCGCGCGCGGCGATGGCGTCGATGATGGCGCGATGCTCGTCGTGGCTGGTCGAGGGACGCCCCGATACGGTGAATGTGGTCGGGCCGAGCAGGGCGATCCAGTCCTGCAATTCCCGTGAGGCGTTGTCGAGATAGCGGTTGCGCGCGGCGCGGCAGACGGCCTCGTGAAAGGCGCGGTTGAGCCTCGCCATGTCGGCCGTATTGCTCGCGGGCGCCTCCACGAAGGCCTGCTCGATATCCCTGAGCGCATCGATCTCGGTTGGTGAGGCGTGCGCGGCGGCGAGGCGCGCGGCGGCGCCTTCCATGATCTCGCGCATGGCGTAGAGCTCCAGCACCTCGGAAATATCGAGATTGCGGACGATCAGCCCACGACCGCCGGCCGGCGCGACGAAGCCGCGCGCGGCGAGCCGGCCCAGCGCCTCCCTCACCGGCGTGCGGCTGACCTTCAGCCGCTGGGCGACCTCCTCCTCGCGCAGGCGGTCGCCGGCGCGGTAGCTGCCGGCCTGGAGCGCCTCGCACAGCGAGCGAAACACGGCCTCGCCGAGCGCAACGTCGCCGCGCAAGATCCTTCCGCCTGAGTTCGCCGGGCGTCTGGCCATCGTCCCTCGATGCGTATCCTGCCCATGCAGAGATGCCGCTTGCACGGTCGCTGTATATCTTTGTATACAAAAGTACGCAATGGCCGTCGAGGCATCGAGGCCGCCTGCAGAAAGAATGTCTCCAATTTAGCCGTAGCGGGCAACGGTATGAGCAGCAAATACGATGTGCTGGTGATCGGCGGCGGCAACGCGGCGCTGTGCGCAGCGATCAGCGCGCGGCGCGGGGGCGCTTCGGTACTGGTGCTCGAAGGGGCGCCAAAGTTCTATCGCGGCGGCAACACCCGCCACACCCGCAACATGCGCTGTGCCCATGACGCCGCGACCGAAATCCTCACCGGCCCCTACACGGAGGAGGAGTTTTGGGAGGACCTGCTGCGCGTGACTGGCGGGCAGACCGACGAGGTGCTCGCCCGCCACATGATCCGGGAGTCCAAGGACATCCTGAACTGGATCGTGGAGCAGGGTGTGCGGTGGCAGCCCTCGCTCGGCGGCACCCTCAGTCTCGGCCGCACCAATTCGTTTTTTCTTGGCGGCGGTCGGGCGATGCTGAATGCGTTGTATCTCACAGCGGAACGGCTCGGGGTCGACGTCGAATACGACGCCGAGGTCACCGATCTCCTGATCGAGGACAGCATGTTTCTGGCCGCGCGCCTCAAGCGGCCGATCAACGGCAAGACCGAGATCCGCGCCGGTGCGCTGGTGGCCGCCGCCGGCGGATTCGAGGCCAACATCGAATGGCTGAAGCAATATTGGGGTGAGGCGGCAGACAATTTCCTGATTCGCGGGACGCCGTATAATCGCGGCTCGATTCTCAAGATGCTGCTCGCCAAGGGCGTGCAGGAGGTCGGCGATCCCACCCAGTGCCATGCGGTCGCGATCGACGCCCGCGCGCCGAAATTCGACGGCGGCATCATCACCCGACATGACTCGGTCGTGTTCGGTATCGTCGTCAACAAGCACGCCCAGCGCTTCTACGACGAGGGCGAGGACATCTGGCCGAAGCGCTACGCGATCTGGGGCCGGCTGGTCGCGGCGCAACCGGACCAGATCGCCTACATCATCTTCGATTCCACAGTCGTCACCAGCTTCATGCCGACGCTGTTTCCGCCGATCGCCGGGCAGACGGTGGCGGAACTCGCCGCCAAGCTCGCGCTCGATCCGGTCGCGCTGGAGAAGACCATCACCGAATTCAACGCGGCGGTGCGGCCCGGGACCTTCGACCACACCATTCTCGACGATTGCGTGACGGAAGGCATTACGCCGCCCAAGACGCACTGGGCGCGCAAGATCGAAACGCCGCCTTATCTCGCCTATCCGGTTCGGCCCGGCATCACCTTCACCTATCTCGGCACGCGGGTGAACAAGGAGGCGCGGATGCTGATGGCGGACGGCAAGCCGTCCGCCAACATGTATGCGGCCGGCGAGATCATGGCCGGCAACGTGCTCGGCAAAGGCTATGCGGCCGGCATGGGTATGACCATCGGCAGCGTCTTCGGGCGGATCGCAGGACGGGAAGCGGCGAAACATGCACGGAACTAGGATTTTGGATGAAGCCGACCGTCTGATGACGGTCTGCAATTCCTGCCGATATTGCGAGGGACTGTGCGCAGTGTTTCCGGCGATGGAGATGCGACGGGCTTTCTCGGACGGCGATCTCAACTATCTCGCTAATCTCTGCCATTCCTGCGGCGCCTGCTACGTCGACTGCCAGTTTGCGCCGCCGCATGAGTTCAACGTGAATGTCCCGAAGACGCTTGCGGTCGCGCGTGCGGAATCATACGCGACCTATGCTTGGCCGCAGGTGCTGTCCGGTGCCTTCGCGCGTAACGGCCTCGTCATCAGCATTGTCGCAGCGCTCAGCATGGCAGCTTTCATCCTCGGCTTCGCAGCGCTGAATGATCACAGCGTGCTGTTCGGCGTGCACAAAGGGCCCGGCGCGTTCTACAAACTGATGCCGCATAACACCATGGCCGCGCTGTTCGGCGCCGCGTTTCTCTACGCCGTTTTCGCAGTGATCATGGGTGTGCGCGCCTTCTGGCGCGACATCGGCGCGCCCATCGGCGGCCGCGCGGACGGCGGCTCGATCTTTCAGACGATCCGCGACGCTGGCGAACTGCGCTATCTCCACGGCGGCGGTGTCGGCTGCTATAACGAGGACGACAAGCCCACGGACCGGCGCAAGCTCTATCACCACCTGACGTTTTACGGCTTCCTGCTGTGCTTCGCGGCGACGTCAGTGGCCACGCTGTATCACTATCTGCTCGGCCGCGAAGCGCCCTATCCGTGGTGGGACCTGCCGGTGGTGCTCGGTACGCTTGGCGGCATCGGCCTGATCGTCGGGCCGATCGGCCTGTTCACGGCCAAGATGAGGCGCAATCCGGCGCTGCTCGACGAGTTCAGCTACGGCATGGATGTCGGCTTCATCGTCATGCTGTTCCTGACCGGGCTCACCGGGATGCTGCTGCTGGTGCTGCGCGAGACCGCCGCGATGGGACCGCTGCTGGCGCTGCATCTCGGCGCGGTGTTCGCGTTATTCGTCACCATGCCCTACGGCAAGTTCGTGCATGGCATCTATCGCTTCGCAGCGCTGGTGCGCTATGCGCAGGAGCGACGGACGGCGGTGTGACCCGCGCGTCGCCCGTCTCCAAACCTCTTACGCCACCTCGCGCTCCGGCGCTGACGCCTGCTCGCGCGCCATCGCCGTCGACGTGACATAGTCGGTCTTGCCGGTGCCGAGCAGCGGCACCTTGTCGACCACCATGATCGCCGCGGGCACCGTCAGCTCGGAGGCGCCGATCGCCTTCGCCTGGGCCTGCATCGCGCTGCGCTCGGCGTTCTTCTCCGTGGTCAGCAGCACGATGCGCTCGCCCTTGCGCTGGTCGGGGATCGCGACCGCGACCGAGGCGGCCTGCGGCCATAGCGACGCAGCGATGGCTTCGACGGCGGACAGCGAGACCATTTCGCCCGCGATCTTGGCAAAGCGCTTGGCGCGGCCCTTGATGGTGATGAAGCCGGCAGCGTCGATCGACACGATGTCGCCGGTGTCGTGCCAGCCCTCGGGCAGCACTTCGAGCACGCCGGGATTTTCGGCCCTGAGGTAACCGAGCATCACGTTCGGGCCACGCACCGACAGGCGACCGCCTTCCTCGATGCCGGGGACTGGATCGAGCCGGCTTTCCATCAACGGCGAGAGGCGGCCGACGGTGCCGGGACGGTTGGCCATCGGCGTGTTCATGGCGAGCACGGGCGCGGTCTCGGTGACGCCGTAGCCTTCGAGAATGCGAATGCCGTAGCGCTCCATGAACACTTGCCGCGTGCGGTCCTTGACCGCCTCGGCGCCGGCGATCACGAGGCGCAGGGTGCGGAAGTCGTAAGCGTGCGCCGAGCGGGCGTAGCCGGTGAGGAACGTGTCGGTGCCGAACAGGATGGTCGCGCCGGTCTGGTAGATCAGCTCGGGCACGATCCGATAATGCAGCGGCGAGGGATACATGTAGATCGGAATGCCCGCCAGCATCGGCATCATCATGCCCCCGGTCAGCCCGAACGAGTGGAACACCGGCAGCACGTTGAACACCTTGTCGTTGGCGTTGGCATCGACCCGCGCCAGCGCCTGCGCCGCGTTGGCGAGGATGTTGCGGTGGGACAGCACGACGCCCTTGGGCGTGCCTTCGGAGCCCGACGTGAACAGCACGACGGCCGGGTCGTTCGGCTGGCGCGCGACGCGCGGCGCGGTGCCGGCGAGCAGGCCCTTGATCTTGTCGGCGGTACCGATCGAGGCGCGGACGTCCTCGAGATAGACGACGCGCGCCTCCGCGGAGATTGCGGTCATCAGCTTGTCGAGCTTGCCCTTCTCGATGAAGGCTTTCGAGGTCAGCACGGTCTTGACCTGCGCAGCCTTCATGGCGGCGAGCACGTTGACCGGACCGGCCGAGAAGTTCAGCATCGCCGGCACCCGGCCGATGTTCTGCAGCGCCATGAACACGACGGCAACGCCCGCCGAGTTCGGCAGCAGCACGCCGACATTCTCTCCGATTGCGGTGCCGCTTTCCAGCTTGCGGCTCAGGACCTGCGCGCCGAGGATCAGCTTGCGATAGGTCAGCTTGGTCCCGAGCGCGTCCTCGATGATGACCTTGCCGGTGTCGCGGTCGCGATAGGCGTGTCCGAGCGCTTCGAACAGCGTGTGATCGAGCATGGCGTTCTTCACGAGCGCATCGATCATGACGTCCTGCAGCGCGGCGCCGGCGGCATTGCGGCGCGCCTTGCCCTTCAGCGTCTCATCGACGGGGAGCTTGACGGGCGGCAGGATGGTGACCGTGACCCGCGGAAACCAGGATCGCTTGATCTGGCTGGAGTTGAGATAGCTGAGATAGGAGCGCTGTGCGCCTTCGATCCGGACCGGCACCACGACGGCATCGGCCTTGTCTGCGATCATCGCGGTGCCGTCATACACCTTCATGAGCGACCCCGAGACCGTGATGCGCCCTTCCGGGAAGATCACGACCGGCTCGCCGGATGCGACCAGCTTGATCAGGTCGCGCGCGGCCAGCGGCTTGGTCGGGTCCATGGTGTAATGCTTGACCGCACGCAGGAACGGCTTGGCCCACCAGGCCTTGGCGATGCCGGTGTCGACTGCAAAGCTCGCGTCGATCGGCAGCACAGCGTGCAGCAGCGGGCCGTCGACCAAGCTGACGTGGTTGGGCGCGATCAGCATGCGCGTGCCGGGAGGCGGCAGGTTTTCGAGCCCCCGCACTTCGGTACGGAAAAGGGCGCGGAACAGAAGCCCGCCGGCATCGCGCACGCCTTCCTTCCCCCACTTGGTCAGCACGAACCAGACCGCGCCGAAGCTGGCAATCCCGAGTCCGAAGAAGATCCAGCCGATATGAAGGCCGGCCGCCTGCAGCAGCGCGACGAACAGCGAGCCGACCACCATGAAGGCGGCCTGCAGCACGTTGCCGGCGGCGATGATGCGGGCGCGTTCGGACGGTTGCGACCAGGCCTGGACCGCGGCAAAGGACGGCACGACGAACAGGCCGCCGCCGAATGCGAAGGCGACGAAGTCGGCCAGCATGCGCAGGCCGGCGAACGAGGTCGCAAAGCTCAGCGCGGTGATGTCCTGCCCCTTGGCGGTGACGCCGATGGCCCAGGCGAGATCGATGCCGGCAAAGCCCATGATGATGGCGCCGATCGGCACCAACGCGAGGTTGGGGCGGACATGGCTGAGGCTTGCGGCAAACAGCGAGCCGATCGCAATACCGATCGCGAAGATGGCAAGGCACAACGTCACCACGCCCTCGGTGCCGCCGACCACCTCCTTGATCAGCGCCGGCAGCAGCGACAACACGATGGCGCCCACCAGCCAGAACCAGGAGACGATCACGGTGCCGTCCCACAGCCGGCGGTCGGCGTAGAGCGTCCTGAGCAGGCCGAGCGTCGAGGTCCAGGGATTGGCATCGACGCGCAGGTCGGGCGCGGAGGGCGTCGTCTGCGGAATGCGAGCGGCGAACGCCCAGGACAACAGCGCCAGCGCGACCACGGCCGAGGCGACCCAGCCCATATGCGTCGAGCCGGCCACGAACTGGCCGCCGGCGACGGTGCCGAGCAGGATCGCCATGAAGGTCGCACCTTCAACCAGTGCGTTGCCGGTCGCGAGCTCGCCGAGCTCGAGCTGGTCCGGCAGCATGGCGTATTTGACCGGGCCGAACAGGGCGGCGATGGTGCCGAACAGCGCGAGCGCGGCGAACAGCAGCGGCACCGAATGCAGGAAAAAGCCGGCGGCGGCAAAGCAGGCGGCGAAGATCTCGACGAATTTGAGCCGCCTTGCGACGACGGATTTGACGTATTTGTCGGCGAGCTGGCCGCCGAGGCCGGACAGGATGAAATAGGGGAAGATGAAGACGGCGCCTGCGACCGTCACCAAGGCATCGCCGTGGCTCGTCGCCGCGCTGTAAAGCAGGATGATGACGAGTGCGTTCTTGAGCACATTGTCATTGAGCGCCGAGAAAAATTGCGCCCAGAACAGCGGCGCGAAGCGGCGTGACGACATCAATTCCCTGATCATGACTAGTCCTGTTTTGGAAAGGCAGCCTGAGATTGTTACTTTGGCGGTGAAAGCGTCACGACCGGAAGGGCGGGGGGCGAGCATGACAGGGCGGCGGTCGCCGGCCTGCTTTGTCCCCTCGGTCCCTCTGATCCTGTTGGTCTCCAAGCGTTGTCGTTAGGTTCGCAAATATCTGGCCGCCGCCTGCTCCGGCGAGAGGCCGCGCCTGACCAGATATTGCGCCGGCGATGAGGAAAGGCTGAACCGCATCGCCGAGGTCTGGCGGGATCGGCCGCCGACATCGGGAGATGGTGAGTCCTTCCTTGCCACCGGATTTTGCATTCGAGCCGAGCAACTGCCAGCTGTGGGAATCAGGTGAGATGGGAGAGGTGGCGAAAGGGCGAGAGACGGCCGAGCAGGCTGTATCGGCGGCCCTCCTGCCGGGCACGCGAACGGCTCGCCCGCCACATCCGGAAGGTCGCCCGGCGTTCCGCGAGCACGCCGGCGACGTCGCAAGCATTGGCTATGCGATTGATCGGCGCCATCGCGAACCGCAGCAGGGTCCAGCCGAACCCGGTCACGAGAGCGGCGGCGTCATCGACGAAGGTGGCGGCGATATCAACAGCGAGGGTTTGCATTTGGAAGTTCTCCAGGCTAATTTGAACAATGTTCACATGAGTAGCTTGAAAATGAACAATGTTCAAGAAGAATCGCCGCGCGACCAGAAAAAATTTCGGCGCCGGATCCAGATCGTCGAGATCGCCCGCGGCATCATCTCAGCTAAAGGGCTGAGATCATTGAAGGTCCGTGACGTCGCGGAGGCTGTCGGCTGCTCGGTCGGCAGCGTCTATAACGAGTTCGGGGACTTCGACGGGGTCATCCTGACGGTCAATCGGGAGACGGTTCAGGCGCTCACGGCGCGGCTGAGGGGCGTTCCGGCTGAGGATCCGGTCCGCCAGCTCCATGGCCTTGCCGCGACCTATCTCGATTTCTTTGCCGAGCACGCCAATCTGCTGCGCTCCCTGTTCGAGCATCGGATGGAGGACGACCGCCCTTATCCGGACGACATTCTCCAGATGGTCATGGATGCCTTCGCGTTGATGCATCCGCCCCTGGTGCGGCTGTTGCCGGATGCGGATGACGTGAAGATCGCGCTGCTCTCGCGCACGCTGTTTTCCGCGGTGCACGGCATCATCTCGCTCGGCCTCGAGGAGCGTATGGTGGCGGTGCCGCCGCAGATGCTGCGCCAGCAGATCGAGCAGTTCGTCGAGACCCATCTCGTCGGTCTCGGAATTCTGCCGCTGGGCGGGCGGCTTGCTTGATCGGGGCGGCCGAGCCATTACATCCGACGCGCCGCCCGCCCGCTGGCCGGGTGGACTGAAGGTACAGTCGCGTATGGACTGAGGCGGCCGTGGCGCGTCTCGAGGCGATCAAGGCCGATGTGCTGGCGCGGCTGGGCAACGGTGACCTCAGTCTTGGCGACGTTGCCCAGCGCAACCGCGCCAGTGCGCGCTACGTGCAGATCCTGTTCGAGCGAACCGGCACCACGTTTTCAGAGTTCGTGCTGGAGCAGCGATTGCTCCGCGCCGCAAGGCTGCTCCGAGATCCCTTGCATCGCTCGCGCAAGGTGAGCGACATCGCGCATGTCGTAGGCTTCAACGACGTGTCCTACTTTCATCGCACGTTTCGGCGCCGGTTCGGCATGACCCCGAGCGACATGCGCCATCAGGCGCCGGCCGCTGAGGGGCCGTTGGCGGCATCCAAGAATTGAGGTCCGTCCAATTCTCTTCTCCGAAGGCCATCAGGCCCGCGCTGCGAGAGCTTCGCGAGGCTGCGGCGTAACGGCGACGACGCTTGGTCTCCCGCTCTCGACCTGAACGCGGTTGCGTCCTTTTTCCTTGGCCCGGTAGCAGGCGGCATCCGCGCACCGCATCGCATCCTCGAGCGTGGTGTTGCGGTCGGCGATGCAGGCGACGCCGATGCTGGCGGTCGCGACAAAGCAGCGGTCGTCCCAGGCGAAACTGAACTGCTCGAGCGATCTGCGCAAGCGCTCGGCGATGTCGGCGGCATCGAAAGCCGAGCATCGCGGCAGGATCAGGCCGAATTCGTCGCCGCCGAGCCGGGCCACCAGATCATCCGCATGTCGGCCCTGTTGCAGGAGGCGCGAGACCTCTCGGAGCAGGCGATCGCCGGCAAGGTGGCCGCAGCTGTCGTTGACGCCCTTGAACTGGTCGAGGTCGAGCAGGATCAGGCCAAGCGCACCCGCTGCGGGATTCTCCAGCTCGCTTTGCAAGCGCGCCTCGAAGGCGCGACGGTTGGAGAGGCCGGTCAACCAATCGTGCGAAGCCTGCCACGCCAGGCGCTCCTTCTCGGCATGCAAGGCCGTCTCGAACGCCTGGCGTTGCAAGACCAGCCGCCGCGTATGCCAGATCAGAAGCAGGATCAGCGTTGCCGCGCTGGCGACGTTGATGCAGGTCAGCATAACCTTGATCGCCCTCGAGCCTTCACCCAGGACGGTGGAAAAACGTTTGGCATGTACCGTGAACTGGGTGTTGAGCTCTGAGAGCCGAGACGACAGAAATTGCACGCGATCGTCTTGAATGGGACCGTTCGCCAGCTCCGACCGGATGAGCTCGCCGAATACGCTGAGCTCGAGCAAGATGGGATCGGTGGCTCTCCACTCCTGGATCGCTTCCTGCAGGAAGCTGACGCGGTTGAAGTAGCGGTACAGCCAGATCAGTCCCGACACATCCTCCGGATGGTTGCCGCCTTGCAGGAAGCCGATGCGGGCGGACTCGATGTCGACCGGATCGCGCTCGAGCGCCCAGCGCGCGAACTCGTCCCCGATGGGAACGGCGAGAGAGGCCTGGTACTGCGCGAACTGGCCCGGGTCACCCGAATGCAGGTAGAGATTGAGGAAATAGACGGCATTCTTCTGCGAGCGTGACCATAATGCCTCGCCTGCGACATAGGCTCGGACCGAGGACATCACCTCGAGACTGAACCCCGCGATCGCCGCCTGGAGCAGGACGACCATCACGAAAGGCGACACGAGCTTGATGACGTGAAGGAAGCTGTGTCCCTTCATCGACGTTGATGTTCTGCCAAACACCCTGGCGTTCCCCAAATCGCGCAATGCCCCCGACGGAGCGCTGCATCTGCAACCTGAACTAGAGGCGACGGTTGCTTAACTCGACCTGAAAATCGCGAATGACTGCGCCGTAAGGTGAAAGCAATGTAAGGTGGATGTGCGCAGATCGTTTCAAATGCCGATCAACCGATACCGGAGCGGTATCGGCGATGAGCGCTACACGCGCGCCATCGTGGTGATGCGCGTGTTGTCAGACCAGCACCGGCTTGCGCACGCGCCCGGCGTCGCCGAACACGCGCAGGTAACGCTCGATCTCCGAGGGCAGGCCGGTCGCCTTCTCCGGATTGTCCGATAGCTTGACGGCCGGCTGGCCGTCGACCGACGACACCTTGCAGACCAGCGAGATCGGATCGAGATTGAACGAGCCGTCCGGCGTGCAGCCGACGAAGTCGTTGGTGAGGTTGGTGCCCCAGCCGAAGGAGAGCCGCACCCGCCCGGCGAAGTGGTGATAGGTCTCCTCGATCGAACCGACGTCCATCGCGTCGGAGAAGACCAGCAGCTTGTCCGCGGGATTGCGGCCCTTCTTCTGCCACCACGCGATGATCTCCTCGCCGGCCTGGATCGGCGGCGCGCTGTCGGGGCGGAAGCCAGTCCAGTCGGCGACCCATTCCGGCGCATCGCGCAGGAATGCCTTGGTGCCGAAGGCGTCCGGCAGCGCGATCAGGAGATTGCCGCCATAAGTCTGGCGCCACTGGTCGAGAATGCGATAGGGCGCCCAGCGCAATTCCTCGTCGTCCCTGGCGAGCGCGGCCGCGACCATCGGCAGCTCGTGCGCGTTGGTGCCGATGGCTTCGAGATCGTTGTCCATCGCAAGCAGCACGTTGGAGGTGCCGATGAAGGATGAGCCGAGGCCTTCCTTCACCGCCTCGACGCACCAGCGCTGCCAGAGGAAGCCATGACGGCGGCGGGTGCCGAAGTCGGACAGCCGCAAATTCTCCAGCTTGCGCAGCCGCTCCACCTTGGTCCAAAGCTTGGCCTTGGCGCGGGCATAGAGCACGTCGAGCTCGAAGCGGCCGCGGCCCTTCATCGCCGCACGCGAACGCAGCTCGTTGAGGATTGCGAGCGCCGGAATCTCCCACATCGTGGTGTGGGTCCACGGGCCATGGAAATGCAGCTCGTATTGGCCGTCGACCTTGTGCAGCTCGTACTCAGGCAAGCGGAATTCCGCCAGCCAGCGGATGAAATCCGCCGAGAACATGTGGGTCTTGCCGTAGAAGGTGTTACCGGCCAGCCAGATCAGCTCTTTCTTGCTGAAGCGGATGGTACGGGCGTGGTCGAGCTGGGCACGCAGCTCGCTTTCGTCGATGATCTCGGCGAGACGCACATGGCGCGAGCGGTTGATGACCGAGAAGGTCACCTGCTGATTCGGGTAATCCTCCCGAATCATCTGCAACATCAATAGCTTGTAGAAGTCGGTATCAAGCAGGCTGCGGATGATGGGATCCAGCCGCCAGCTGTGATTGTAGGTCCGGCTCGCAATGTCGGTCACTGTCATGGCGGGATTTTAGCGCGGCTCTCCCTGCGCAACCAGTGGGTTTGGGAAGGTCAGTCTTGCGGAAGACGGCACTTGGTATCAGGATTTGGCGGCCGTCGCCGCAACGGCCTCGAGCTGGGCCCTGACCCAGCGATGGGCCGGGTCCTTCTGGTAGCGTTGGTGCCAGACCATGAACATCGGCAATTCGGCCAGCGTCCGCGTGCGCGACGCCAGCGGGATCGGGGTCTGGGCAAAGCCCCGCATCACGCCGGGTGCGAGCAGGCTTGGCATGCTCGCCAGCATCTGCGAGCCCCGCAGAAAGGACGGCACGCCCGAGAAGCTCGGCACGGAGATCGCGATGTCGCGGTGAAGCCCGTTCGCGGCCAGCCGCCGGTCGAAGTCGAGCCGCTCGTTGTCGGTATAGACCACGGTGATGTGGCGCGCCGCGAGGTAGGCGTTGCGGCTCGCCGGCGCGGCCCGTGCCTTGGCGTCGTAGTAGCAGACGTAATGATCTCGCAGCAGCCGCTTTTGCACGATGTCGACGCCGGACGGCGGCAGCGGCGTGATCAGGAGGTCGCAGCGGTTCTCGCGCAACATCGCGGGCGAAGGCGATTGCGAGGGAATCACGCGCAGGTTCAGGCTCTTCACTTGCGCGGCAACGTGGTCGAAGAACCGCGGCAGCAGCAGGTCGCGCTGGAAGTCGTTGGCGGCGACCGTCAGCGAGAGCTGCGCGCGCGGCGGCTCGAACGTGACGCCGCCGGCGAAGCTGCGCATCTCGTCGATCAGCGCGCGTGCCTTGGTCGCCAGCGCCTGGGCGTGCGCCGTCGCGACGATGCCGCGACCGGATTTCGCGAACAGCGGATCGCCTGCGATCCGCCGCAGCTTGTTCAAGCCGTGGCTGACGGCAGACTGGGTGAGGCCGAGCCGCGTCGCTGCCGCCGTCACCGAGCCTTCTTCCAGCACCGCCAGGAACAGCTCGAGGGCGTGGCCGTCGAGGGTCAAATGATCGATTTCCTTCATGCAATTCATTATAATTCATCTATTTATCTTGAGAATAGGGCGGCTCATGATCTCTCGATAAGCCGCGTCCGGGTCCGGGCGCCCCAGGGAGAGACAACGCCGATGAACGTCCAGGCGCCAGCCTTGCAGGATTCCCGCCTCAACCGCCCCGAGCCTTTCAGGCCGAGCGACGGCGGCTTCTTCCAGCGCGATCGTTCGATCCATCCGCCGGCGCATGCGCCGGGGTACAAGTCCTCGGTGCTGCGCTCGCCACGCCAGTCGCTGCTGTCGCTGGAGACCTCCATCTCTGAGATGTCAGGGCCCGTGTTCGGGCACAACGATCTCGGCCCGCTCGACAATGATCTGATCCGCAACTACGCCAAGGACGGCGATCCCATCGGCGAGCGTATCGTCGTGCACGGACGCGTGGTCGACGAGACCGGCCGCGGGGTGCCGAACACGCTGGTCGAGTTCTGGCAGGCCAATGCCGGCGGCCGCTACCGGCACAAGAAGGACACTTATCTGGCGCCGATCGATCCGAATTTCGGCGGCTGCGGCCGCGCGCTGACCGACGACACCGGCTACTACTATTTCCGCACGGTGAAGCCGGGACCGTATCCCTGGCGCAACTACGTCAACAGCTGGCGCCCCGCGCACATCCACTTCTCGGTGTTCGGGTCGGGCTTTGCGCAGCGGCTGATCACGCAGATGTATTTCGAGGGCGATCCGCTGATCCCGGTGTGCCCGATCCTGACGACGATCCCGGACAAGGATGCGCTCGACCGACTCGTGGCGCCGCTCGACCTCAACGCCTCGACGCCGTTCGATTCGCTGGCCTACCGCTTCGACATCGTGCTGCGCGGCCAGCGCTCCACCTATTTCGAAAATCGCACCGCGGGGAACTGAGCCCATGCCGCAGCCGCTCGACTACCTCAAGGAGACAGCTTCGCAAACCGCGGGGCCCTACGTCCATATCGGCCTGATCCCGGCCATGGCCGGCTTCGACATTTTCGAAAAGAATTTCTCCAACGTGCTGGTGACGCCGAACACCAAGGGCGAGCGCATCACGCTGGAGGGCAGGGTGCTAGACGGCACCGGCACGCCGCTGCGCGACGTGCTGCTGGAGATCTGGCAGGCCAATGCGGCCGGCCGATACAACCATCCGGCGGACCGTTCGGCGGGCGCACTTGAAGAGGACTTTCGCGGCTGGGGCCGCGCCGGCTCCGACTTCGACAGCGGCCTCGTCACCTTCGAGACCATCAAGCCGGGCGCGATCACCGATAAAGCGGGGCGGAAGTGCGCGCCGCATGTCAATGTCTGGATCGTCGCGCGCGGCATCAACATCGGCCTCAACACGCGACTTTACTTCTCGGACGAGGAGGCCGCCAACGCCGCCGACCCCGTGCTCAACCTGATCGAGCAGCCAGTGCGCCGCAAGACGTTGATCGCAACCCGCTGCGAGCGTGCCGGCAAGGTCGTGTATTCCTTCACGGTCAATCTGCAGGGGCCGGACGAGACGGTGTTCTTCGACGTCTAAGCCATGCGATCGGCCTCACCGAAAGATGAGGCCGATCCAAGCTAGAAGGCCGTCGGTCCGACGGCCCCGATCCAGTGTTTGACCTTGGTGGGATCCTCTTCGTCCATGTAGAAGAAATGGACCATCGTCGGCTGCACGGGCGCGACGTTGGGATCGTCGAAGCGCATTGATACCTCGCCGCGAAAGATCTTGAGCAGGGGGCTGTCCCAGTACTCGATCACATCATGGAGCGCGGTGACGCCGCGATCGATGAACTGCCGAAGATTGCTACGGATCGTCTCACGGCCGTGCCAGTCCGCGGCGCCGAGATTGCAGATCGCATCCTCGGCGAAGCAGTCGAAACCCTTGCCGAAGGTCTTGTCGTCGATTTCTCTCCACATCGCGAGCAGCCATTCCGGCGGCGCCGTCTTGGTGAAGGTCTTCGTGCTCATCGTTGTCTCTCTCGAATGCGGGGGGCTTCCGGAAATCACTCTCGAGTGGGGACGATCCCAAGTCGCGACGCGACGCGCCTGGCCGTCGCCTCGCGCTGTGCGGTGATGTCGGCCACCGCGCGCCTTGCCTGATCGAGGATGGCGCCGGGCGCGCGCTCCGGCGTGCCGCTGTCGAACGGCGGCTCGGGCGCATATTGCATGTAGAGCTGGATCGCGCGCGCGGCATCGTCGCCGCGCAGCTCGGCAGCGAGCCGTAGTGCGCCGTCAATTCCGGCGGTGACGCCGGCGGCGAAGATCCAGGTCCCATCCACCACGACGCGCTCGTTGACCGGAATGGCGCCGAGCAACGGCAGCAGGTGGAATGAGGCCCAATGGGTCGTTGCCCGCCGTCCCCTGAGCAATCCGGCCGCGCCGAGCAGCAGGGCGCCGGTGCAGACCGAGAATACGCTGCGCGCACCCGCTGCCTGTTGCGTGATCCAGGCCAGGATCTCCTCGTTCTCCATCAAGGCTTCCTGACCGAAGCCGCCGGGCACATGCAGCACGTCGAGCTTCGGTGCTGCTGCCAGCGTTGCATCTGGAGTCAATTGCAGGCCCTTGACGTCGCGGACAGGGTCGGTCGTCTTGGCGTAGACGCGATAGGTCGCATTCGGGATACGCGAGAGCACTTCGAAGGGGCCCGTCAGATCGATCTGGTCGAGGCCATCGAACAGCAGGGATCCGATTTGCAGGTGCGTCTCTGGTAGGATCATGGGTCGTCCTCAATTCGCAGCTGGACAGGGGCAACCTAACGGGTCAGGCTGTGGCCAAGATGCCAAAGTCCCCTCGTTTCCCGCCAAACTCGCGATCACATGCCGTGCGCCCAGCCGCGGCCCAGGCCGCCCGTGTTATCGAAGTGCTGGCCTATCCGGCGGTGCAGTTGCTGGATGTGACAGGGCCGCTCCAGGTGTTCGCGACCGCCAACGAGCAGATCGTGCAGGCCGGCGGAACCGCACCTTACGTCCTGCGTGTCGTGGCAAAGGATCGCGCGCGCGTGGCGGCCTCGTCGGGGCTGGAAGTCGTAACCGACGCATTGCCGCGCAGCACTGCCGCGCTGGATACGCTGGTGGTCGCGGGCGGTCCCGGCGTCGACCTCGCTGCTGCCGATCCGGCGCTGCTCGCTTGGCTGCGCCGGCGCGTGAGGAAGGCGCGCCGTGTGGCGTCAGTCTGCACCGGAGCATTCCTGCTCGGCGCATCGGGTGCGCTCGACGGGCGGCGCGCGGTCACGCACTGGTCGTACTGCGCCGAGCTCGCGCGGCGGTTTCCCGCCGTACGCGTCGAATCCGATCCGATCTTCGTGCGCGACGGCGCAATGTGGACGTCCGCAGGCGTGACGGCTGGCATCGACTTGGCGCTGGCGCTGGTAGAGGAGGATCTGGGCCGCACGACGGCGCTGGCGGTGGCACGCTATCTCGTCGTCTTCCTCAAGCGGCCGGGAGGGCAGGCGCAGTTCAGCGAGACACTGTCCTTGCAGTCGGCCGAGGACGAGTTCGGCGCCCTGCACGATTGGATCATCGAGCATCTTTCCAGCGATCTTTCGCTTTCCAGACTGGCCAATCAGGCCGGCATGAGCGAGCGCAGTTTCAGCCGGCACTATGCCAGAGCGACCGGACAGACCCCGTTGCGCGCAATCGAACGGCTGAGGGTGGAGGCCGCCCGACGGATGCTGTCGGAGACGCGCCTGCCGATGAAGCGGATATCCCAGCGCTGCGGTTTTGGATCGGAGGAGACGATGCGCCGCAGCTTCCTGCGCGTGCTGTCAACGGCGCCGCAGGACTATCGCCGCCGGTTCGGCGTCTGAAGCCGATTGGTCGAGGGGTCTATTCGCCGCCATGGAGCCGCGCACGAAACGCGCGCGGCGATACGCCCGTGGCCGCGGCATAGACCCGGCTGAAATAGGCGGGATCGTCGAAGCCGAGCGCATAGGCAATCGTCGAGACCGGCAGGTTGGTGTAGACGAGGTTGCGCCGCGCCTCGCGGACCAGGCGGTTGAGGATCAGATGCGAGGCCGTGTCGCCGGTCGCAGCGCGCGTCACCCGGTTGAGGTGAGTGGGCGTGATCGACATGGCTCTGGCATAGTCGGCGACGCTCCAGCGCTCCAGATGATGCTGCTCCAGCAGGGCTTCGAAACGGCGAAACAGTCCGGTCTGCGCCGTGCCGCTGCCGCCGCTTTCGCTCGCGAGGGCGCGGGCCACCAGCCCCATCATGGCCGATGACAGGGCGCGCAGCACATGGGCCCGGCCAAAGTCGCGCGCGGCATGCTCGGCGAAGATCTGCTTCATCATCGCGCGAATCTGCGGCGTGCCGCGTACCACCGCCGATTGCGACAGGGCGCCCCGCAATCCCTC
Source organism: Bradyrhizobium sp. FW305-F6 (assembly GCF_058782905.1). Taxonomy (NCBI): domain Bacteria; kingdom Pseudomonadati; phylum Pseudomonadota; class Alphaproteobacteria; order Hyphomicrobiales; family Nitrobacteraceae; genus Bradyrhizobium; species Bradyrhizobium sp. FW305-F6. Next base: position 86,801 of record NZ_JBYSYD010000005.1, on the reverse strand, counting down.
GGCGGCGAGCAGCGCTTCGTCGAGGATTTCCGCAGCGATCGTCAGGACCCAGCCTTGCGTATTCGGCTCGAAGCCGAAGCCATGGACATGGCCGACGGGCACGTTGACGATCTGCATCGGCCTCAAAGATACCACGCGACCGTCGAGTGTTGCTTCGCCGCCGCCGCGCTCGATCAGCAGCACCTGGTGCAGCCGGGCATGGCGGTGCACGGCCAGCGTCCAATCGTGCAGCACCGAGCGGGCCGCAATGGTCTCGCAATGCACGACGTCGGGCAGGTCGCCGGATTCCCCGAACAGATTGTAGACCCGGATTGCCGGGGCGGGGGCTGCGTTTCTCATGTTCGAATAGTACAAGACAATAGCGAAACCCTCCATCGGTTTGCGGCGCGACTTCTGCAAAAAAGTGCCGACGGGAGGACGCAAAAATGAAAGTTCAGGTCTGTATCATCGGCGGTGGCCCGTCCGGGCTGCTGCTATCCCAGCTCCTGCACCTCAAGGGCATCGACACGATCGTGCTGGAGAAATACAGCCGCGATCACGTCCTCGCCCGCATCCGTGCCGGCGTGCTCGAGCACGGCTTTGCCGAACTGATGCGCGAGGCGCAGTGCGGCGAGCGGATGGACCGCGAGGGCGAGATCCATCGGGGGTTCGAGATCGCCCATGACGGCGTGCTCTCGAAAATTGACCTGCACAAGCATTCCGGGGGCAATTCGGTGCTGGTCTACGGCCAGACCGAGCTGACGCGCGACCTCTACGAGGCGCGCGACCGGCTCGGCGGCAAGGTCGTGCATGATGCGCAGGATGTGACGCCGCACGATCTGACGTCGGACCGTCCTTACGTCACCTATCGCTCGAACGACGAGACGGTCCGCGTCGATTGCGACTACATCGTCGGCGCTGATGGTTTCCACGGCGTCAGCCGCAGGTCGATCCCGAAGGACGTGCTGCGCGAATATGAGAAGGTCTATCCGTTCGGCTGGCTCGGGGTGCTATCGCGCACCAAGCCGGTATCGCCCGAGCTGATCTATGTGAAGCACGCGCGCGGCTTTGCGCTCTGTTCGCTGCGCTCGCAGGTGCTCAGCCGCTACTACATCCAGGTGCCCTTGACCGACAAGGTGGAGGACTGGAGCGATGACGCGTTCTGGGCCGAGCTGAAGCGCCGCCTGCCGGAGGAGGTTGCCGGCCGCATGATCACGGGTCCGTCGATCGAGAAGAGCATCGCCCCGTTGCGCAGTTTCGTCGCCGAGCCGATGAGCTATGGCCGCCTGTTCCTCGCCGGCGATGCCGCGCATATCGTGCCGCCGACTGGCGCGCGCGGGCTGAACAGCGCCGCGTCCGACATCTATTATCTCTATCACGCTCTGCTCGCGCATTATCAGCGCAGCGATGATTCAGGCCTTGCAGGCTATTCCGCCAAGGCGCTCGCCCGGATCTGGAAGGCGCAGCGCTTCTCCTGGTGGATGACGATGATGCTGCACCGCTTCCCCGACCGGATCGACTACGAGGACCGGCTGCAGCAGACGGAGCTGGACTATCTGCTCTCGTCCGAGACCGCGCAGCGCCTGCTCGCGGAGAATTATGTGGGGCTGCCGTTCTAGGGAATGATCTCGCCAACGTGAGTGCTGCCGTCCCTTTTCCCACAAGGGGAGAGGGATGAAGGCGCGCGTGGCTGATACGCTACTTTCCTTCCAGCGTATTGACCGGTGTCCAGTCCGGCGGCGGCGGAGTCTCAGTCAGCGCTTTCGCACGCTTGGCAAACCGAGCTGACGCAGGATCGGTCTTCGCGATGCCGTCGAACGCATCAGCCGCCTTCGCAAACTTCTTCGCCCGCCAGCACGCCAATCCCTCCGCATATGCTGCCGCCACCTTCGCTTGCTCTGCGGTCTCCGCACCCGCTTCCGCCAGCGGTTCGAAAACCCTGATCGGCTCGCCGCGGCCCTGCACACGGATCGCGTCGAGCTCGCGCCAGGCGAAAGTGTCGCCGGTCTGCGCCATCGTGGTCTCGGACGCCATGATCGCGGTGCCGTAATATTTGTTGGCGCCCTCGAGCCGCGAGGCGACGTTCACGGTGTCGCTCATGACGGTGTAGTTGAAGCGGCGGCGCGAGCCGATGTTGCCGACCACGGCTTCGCCGCTGTTGAGCCCGATGCGGTGCGACAGGCCGTGGCCGGCGAAAGCGGGATGGCCGGCATTGAGCTCCGCCAGCGTTTCGTGGCACTTCAGCGCGGCGCGAACCGCATTGGTCGCGTGGGCGGGATCGTCGGCCGGCGCGCCGAACATGGCGACGATGGAATCGCCGATATATTTGTCGACATAGCCGCCGTGGCTTTGGATGATGTCGGTCATGGCGGACAGATATTCGTTCATCAGCGTCACCAGCTCGACCGGCGTCATGGTTTCCGCAATCGAGGAGAAGCCGCTGAGGTCAGAGAAGAGCATGGTGACGTTGCGCATCTCGCCGCCGAGCGCCGGCATCTTGCCGGAGGCGATCATGGTCTCGATGACCTCGGGCGCGAGATAGTAGGCAAAGCTCCTGCGCAGGAAGCGCTCGTCGCGATCGGCCAGCACGAAGCGGTAGCCGATCATCGTCGCGAGCGCGGCAAGGCTCGCGAGCACAGGCTCGGTCAGAGGCAGCGCCAGTGCGTGGACGAACGCGCCGACCGCGACCGCGGCGTAAGCGGCGGTGAGGCCTAGCCAGGCAGCCAGCGCAGTGCCCGGCGCCAGCATGCAGGCCGCGCACGCGACAACGAGTGCGAACACGACCGTGAGAAGGGTCCGCGCGGGAAAGCCGAGCTCGGTCACGGCATCGCGCTCGATCAGGTTTCGGACCGCAGCGGCGTGCACGAACACACCGGCGACGTCGCTGCGCGCCTTTTGCGCGGTGCTGGCGGGCGCGGGCAGGGCACATTGTGCCCCCGGCGTCCCGTCATGGCCGCCGGACAGGCGCATCGAGGTGAGCTTGCGGTCCTCGAAGTTGAGGATGGTGCCGAGCAGCACGACCTTGCCCTCGAAGGCGCGGCGGAAGAAGTCGCGGTCGCCTTTTTCGACGCAGGCACGCAGATCGGCAAAGGAGAAGGTCGGAACGTCGCGGCCGAGGCCGCGGAAGTTGAGCGTCAGCGTATTCGGCACGGCGCTCGGGATTGCGTAGCCCGACAGCTCGGCCGCGCCGGATGGCGCAATCTCCACCTTCGCGCCGAGCGCGCGCGCGGCGAGCTCGACCGCCATCGTGGGCACCGTCTGGCCATCGATGGAGAAGCTGAGCGGCATCCGCCGGATGACATCGTCCGCGTCGGTGTGGACATTGAGCGCACGGACGTTGTTGCGCACCGCCAACCGCTGCGCACGGTAGGGCGATTCTGGATGGTCGTTGCTCAGGATCTCGCCGAGCACCAGCTTGCCGTTGTCCGAGATCTGCCGCAGCGCGATCAGATAGTCCCGGTCGAATCCCCGCATGCGGGCACCGAGCGGAGCGTCGCCAAAGGGAATCTCGGACTGCTCCATCGAATTCTTGAAGATGACGTCGAAGCCGATCACCTTGGCGCCGCCCTCGCTGATGCTGGCGAGCACCCGCCCGATCTCGCGAGTCCAGGTCTGCGTCGGCGATCCCTTGAAGGGCGGCGTGTCGTAGGTCTCTCCATCGATCGCCACGACGACGACCGGCGACGTCGCGGGATCGCGGCGTTCGCCGGCCAGCTTGCCGCGCAGCGCCGTGAGGAGGTCGAGGGAGAGACCCTGCAGCGTCTGCAGCGGTGGCGAGGTGAAGATCGCGCCCGCAAGCAGCGCGATCAGGATCGCCACAACGATGTCCCGTCCCCCGATCCGCCGCATCGCGCCGTCGCTGAGCGGCTATTCGAGACGCAGCAGGCGGCCGATGATCGGGGTCGGCGAGGAGGTGGCGCTGGCGTCGATCTGGAAGGTGTAGCGCTTGGCCCCGAGAATGGCGAGGTAGCTCCCGCCCGCCGTCAGCGTCTTCCCGGCCTTGGCAAAATCATAGAACTTGCCACCGACCATGGCGTCGCCCTTCAGCGGCACGCTGATCGTGGGCTCCTTGCCGTCGGTCCGCTCGATCACCAGCGTGCCGCCGGCTTTGGCCTGCACCAGTGGCGAGACGCCGTAGAGCGTCGGCAGCTTGGCCGGCGCGGCCTTGGCGTCCGACCGCACGGTGCGGAAGGTCGTTGCGGCACTCTGGTTCGCTTCGCGCTCGGACAGCTTCGTCGCATTGGTATCGCAGGGCACCTTCTCCCGCTTGACCTCGCCCAGCTGCACGGTGCTCTGCTCGGCGCCGATCAGGACGACGCCCTCGCTGATGGTCTCGCGCTGGCAGGATTTCAGGTAGCTGAGCGTGATGCTGGCCTTGGGTCCGAGCTTGATGATCTTGCCCGGCGCCACATAGTCCATGAACGCGATGCCGTCGACCTTGCCCTGGACGTCCTCGACGATAGCTGCAGGCGTCTCAGCCAAAGCCGGGGTCGCAAGGCAGAACGCGCCGACACAGGCGCCGATCAGGCTTTTCATGGGAATTCTCATCCAATTAGACGATGCTCTGGTGCCCCGTCCTGGTTCGATGCCTAGCAGCAGGACGCCGGGGCAAGTGTGACCAGAATCACTCTTGGTTCTTGGTGCCACTTTAGCAGGAACAGGTTCAAACCGGCGACCGAAGAAAAAGGCCGCTGCGGCAAGATGTTGGCGGGGGCCGTCTCAGGCGGTCGGGACCGCGGCCGAATGATCCTCGCCTGAAAGGCTCTCGGCCGCATTCTCCATCGATGGAGCGAGGGGGGCCTCACTGCTTTGACCAGGAATCGTCCGCTGACCGCCGGCGATCGCGACCACCTCGTCCCAGCGCGACAGAAAGGCCCCGACACAGGCCGGGTCGAACTGCCGTCCCGCGTTCTCGGCGAGGTAGCTGCGCGCCGCCTCGAGCGGCATCGGCTCCTTGTACGGCCGCCGCGTCGTCAATGCGTCGAAGACATCGGCAACGGCGACCACCCGCGCGGCGACCGGGATTTCGTCCGCCTTGAGGCCCTTCGGATAGCCCGCGCCGTCCCAGCGCTCGTGATGACCCGCGGCGATCTGCGCGCCGAGCCGAATCAGCTCGCAGCTGGAATCGGCCAGGATCCGCTCGCCGATCGCCGGATGCGTCCGGATTACCGCCATCTCTTCGTCGGTGAGCTTACCCGGCTTGAGCAGGATGTGGTCGGGAATGGCGACCTTGCCAACGTCGTGCAGGGGCGCAGCCAGATAGATGTCGCGGCACAGCCGGGAGGGCAGGCCCAGCTGCTCGGCGATGGCGCGGCTGTACCTGGCTACCCGCAACGTGTGCTCCCCAGTGTCGTTGTCGCGGTACTCGACCGCGAGCGCCAGCCGCAGGATGATCTCCTCCTCGCGCTCGCCTAGCTTTCGTGTGGCCGCTGCGACGTCGCTGGCCAGATGCGCGGCGCGGTCGTTGAGCTTGCGCACAGCTGCACCAAGCTGAACCAAATTCCGAAGACGCACCGTCATCTCGAGGCTTTGTCGCTGCTTGGGCAGGAAATCGGTTGCACCAGCCTGCAGCGCTTCCATCTTGAGGTCATCGGTTTGATGCGACGTGATCATCGCGATCGGGATGTCGGCGCAGCCGGGAAGCTCGCGGAAGCTGCGGATGAAGCTGATGCCGTCCATATGCGGCATCTCGTAGTCGACCAGCACCAGATCGAAGACGCGCTCCTGCGCGCAAGCCAGCGCCTCCACGGGATCGAGCAAGGCGGTGACCTCGACCAGACCGTCAGCCTCGATATGACGTTTCAGGAAGTTGAGGACGGAGCGGCTGTCGTCAACCAGGAGTGCTTGGGTCAGCATCTGTCGGCCGGGCTCTGTTCGCTGGCGAAGGCAAGAACCCTAGCCATAACCCAGGCGCGTTTAACGCGAAGCAAATGCCGTTGCAGAGAGGTGAGAGACGCCGGGAATATGCGTGCCTCGCACGAGGTTTCAGCAGTCCGCCCACCTTGCATGCAACGACGCGAACCCTCTGAAAGTGTGACCCGTAGTTGTACGGATGCTCGCGTTAGGAGTTTGCTCACTCGACTCAAACAAAACGTGTAGCGGGATTCTTAGCAAAGGCGGGGCAGCGATGGCGCTCAATCCGACGGAGCCTAAATGGTCGTTGCGGTTACCCGCGGACTGCAGCATCGCAGCCATTCGCAACGTCTATGAGCTCATTCGCGAGGCTTTCGGCCGGCAGGAGCGACTCGAGATCGATTGCTCGAGCGTCGACAAGGCCGACGTGACCTCGATCCAGCTTCTGCTGTCGACCGCCAAGACGGGCGAGGCCCAAGGCCGTCCGGTGGTCCTGACCTCCTTCTCTCAGTCTCTGCGCAATACGCTTCGCCGCGCGGGTTTCGCCAGCGATGCGATGCTCGATCAGCATCTCCCGCAAAAGAAAGATGGCACCTGATGGCCACGATTCTCACGGTCGACGACTCTCCCAGCATTCGGCAAATGATCAAGGTCGTGCTCGAGCCGGCCGGTCACAACGTGATCGAGGCGGGCGACGGCGCCCAGGGGCTCGCTAAGGCGCAAGCTGCCAAGCTCGATCTCGTCATCACCGACCTCAACATGCCCGTCATGAACGGGCTGGAGCTGATCCGCGCATTGCGCAAGCTGCCGAGCGCCGTCGGCATGCCCATCGTGTTCCTGACCACCGAATCCAACGAGACGGTGAAGCAGGAAGCCAAGAGCGCCGGCGCCACCGGCTGGATCACCAAGCCCTTCAAGCCCGAGCAGTTGCTCTCCGTGGTCGCCAAGCTGGTGCGCGCATGAGTGCAATGGATCCGACCGAGATCTTCCGCCAGGAAGCCAGCGAGCTGTTCGAGGTTCTGGAAGGGGCCCTGCTCGACCTCGGTCAGCGTCCCGACGACCGCGAACTGGTCGATTCCGCCTTCCGCGCCCTGCATACGATCAAGGGATCGGGCGCCATGTTCGGCTTCGACAAGGTCGCCTCCTTCACACACGAGTTCGAGACCGCCTTCGACCGCGTCCGCAAGGGCGAGATCAAGCCGACGCAGGAGCTGATCTCGGTCGCGCTGGCCGCCAAGGACTACATCCGCGCGCTGATCGAGGATCCGCAGTCGACCGACGACATCATCGGCGAAGCCATCCTCGACGACCTCAAGCGCTTCGTTTCGTTCGACCAACCTGCTGCCCCGACCGTTGAGATCGCCGAGGCGCCGCCGTTGGTCCCCGGCGACAGCAACCAGGCCGGCTGGCACCTGTACCTTGAATTCGAATCGCACGTTCTGCGCAACGGCTCGAATCCGCTCGATCTGCTGGAAGATCTTTGCAAGCTCGGGCCTTGCTTCGTGGTTCCGGTCACGGACGGCATCCCTTTCCTCGACGAGATGGAGCCGGAAGACTGCTATCTGAAGTGGGACGTCAAGCTGCACGCGGCCTGTGACAAGGACGCGATCGACGACGTCTTCATGTTCGTCCAGGACGAGATGAAGCTGACGCTCGCGCCGCTGGAGCAGGTCGAAGCGCCCGCGCCGGGACCCTTGTTCCGGCTTCTCGACGAAGAACCCGCGCCAACGGCCGAGACGGTCGTGGCGGTGGCCGAGGCGGCTCCAGCACCCGTTGCCGAGCAGCCCGCTGCAAAAGCAGAGCCGAAGACGGAAATTGCTAAGGCCGAAGCGGCGACCGAGCCGAAAGCCGAGATCAAGCGCGAAGCGGCGCCGGCCAAGCGCGACGACGTCAAGCAGGAGCGCGGCATCGCCACCGTCCGCGTCCAGGCCGAACGTCTCGACGAGCTGATGGACCGTGTCGGCGAACTCGTCATCGCCCAGGCGCGGCTGACCCAGCTCGCTTCGTCCGGCTCCGACCTCTCGATCAAGATGATCGCCGAGGAGATCGAGCGCCTTGCCTCTTCCCTGCGCGACACCACGATGGGCGCGCGCATGGTGCCGATCGGCTCCCTGTTCGGCCGCTTCCGCCGCCTCGTGCACGACCTGTCGCGCGATCTGTCCAAGCCGGTCGAATTCGTCACCTCGGGCGAGGATACCGAGCTCGACAAGACCATGATCGAGTGCCTGGCCGATCCGCTGGTGCACCTGATCCGCAATGCCATCGACCACGGCATCGAAGACAACGCCACGCGCGCTGCCAATGGCAAGACCGAGCAGGGCCGCATCGAGCTCGCCGCCGTGCATTCCGGCGCGCAAGTGCTGGTCACCGTGAAGGACAATGGCGGGGGTCTCAACACCGCACGTATCCGCGCGAAGGCGGAAGAGCAGGGCTTGATTGCGGTCGGCGCCGTGCTGACCGACCACGAAATCCACCAGTTCCTGTTCCATCCGGGCTTCTCGACCGCCCAGACCATCTCGGCACTATCGGGCCGCGGCGTCGGCATGGACGTGGTCAAGCGTACCATCGAGAACATGCGCGGCTCGATCGATCTGTCGACCAGGCCGGGCCAGGGCACCACCGTGACGCTGCGCCTGCCGCTGACCCTCGCGATCATCGAGGGTCTGCTGATCCGGGTCGGCGAAGGCCGCTACATCATTCCGCTGCCGGCGGTCGAGGAGTGTGTCGAGCTGACGGCCGAGGACGAACGCTCGCGCGGCCGCAACTTCCTCAACATGCGCGGCAATCTCGTGCCCTTCCTGCGCCTGCGCGACATTCTCTCGGTCGACGGTTCGCCCGACCAGCACCAGAAGACCATCATCATCTCGACCGGCGAGACGCAGGTCGGCCTCGTCGCCGACCAGATCATCGGCAACCACCAGACGGTGATCAAGTCGCTGTCGAAGTTGCATTCGGACGTGACCATCTTCTCCGGCGCGACCATTCTCGGCGATGGCACGGCAGCCCTGATCCTGGACGTCGCCCAGCTCGTCGCTTTGGCGCAGTCGAAGGTCGAGAAGCACATCAGCGAGGCGGCGTGATGAACCAGCAGCAGGCGGACGCAATGCAGGTCGTGATGATCGGCCTCGGTGACGAGAAGTTCGCGCTCGACGCCGGGCTGGTGCGGGAGATCATCGATCCCGTGCCGGTGACGAAGGTCGCGGGCGCGCGCGATTTCGTGCCCAGCGTGATCAACGTGCGCGGCAACGTCATCCCTCTCGCCGATCTGCGCATCCGGTTCGGCATGCCGCAGACCGACAGCTCGGCCGATTCGCGCATCGTCGTCATCGAGATCGAGATCGAGAACGAGCCGGTTCTCGTGGGCGTCACCGCGGACAAGGTTTACGAGGTCACGGAGATCTCCCAGGCCGACGTGCAGCAGACGCCGCGGGTCGGAATGCATTGGAAGCCGGAATACATCCGCTTCATCACCAAGTGGCGTGAAGAGTTTGTCATCGTTCCGAACATGGAACGGATCCTGAATTGAAGCCTGTGGGCGATTCGAGGCAATTGGGGGACTACATGCGGTTTACGGTCAAGGCGAAGTTGGCGAGTTCGTTCGGTTTGATCATCGTGCTCTCGATGATCGCGGGCGGCGTAGCTTATCTCAAGCTCACCGACATGATTAGCGGATCCGAGGCGCTGATCTCGCGTGCAAATCGCATGCAGATGGGCGCGCAGATCGAGATCAATCTTCTGTCGCAGGTGAGAGCGGAGAAGAATGCGATCATCGCGCCCGAGAACGAGACCGACATGTTCCTCGCCGACATCCCCAAGATGCGTGCGGCGAACACTAAGTTGAGAGAGGAAGTCTACGCCCTCGCCAGCGAAGGCGGAAAGCGGCTGCTCGAGAAATTTGCCGCCGCCTACGACAAGATGAACAGCGAGCAGGACCTCACGATCAAGCTGATCAAGACTGATCGCCCGAAGGCGGCCGATCGGACGGTTCACGAGGGACGAAAGGCGATCGCCGAGGCCGTCGAGGCAATCGACGCCTACGTCGTGTTCACGAAGAAGAGCATGGCCGATGAGGCCGAGATTACCCGGGCGGACGCTGCCAAGGGCCAGATGATCGTCATCGCGCTCGTCGTCGCATCGCTCGTGATAGCGGTCCTTGCAGCGCTGTGGATGGCGATCAGCATCAGCCGTTCGCTCAGCCGCGCCGTCGGTCTTGCAGGAGCGGTCGCCGCCGGTAACCTCACCGAGACCATTCCCTCGGCCAGCAACGATGAAATCGGCGATCTCATTCGTTCCCTGAACGGCATGGTGGAGAAGCTTCGGCAGGTCGTGTCGGAGGCCCTGACGGCGGCGCAGAACGTTTCTGCGGGCAGCCAGGAGCTTTCCGCCAGCGCCGAGCAGCTCTCGCAAGGAGCCACCGAGCAGGCCTCGTCGGCGGAAGAGGCGTCCTCCTCGATGGAAGAGATGGCCTCGAATGTGAAGCAGAACGCCGACAACGCCAACCAGACCGAGAAGATCGCTGCGCAGTCGGCCAAGGACGCGGAAGCGTCCGGAGCTGCCGTAGGCCGCGCCGTGGATGCGATGCAGACGATCGCCGAGAAGATTACCATCGTGCAGGAAATTGCACGCCAGACCGATCTGCTCGCGTTGAACGCAGCCGTCGAAGCGGCTCGCGCCGGCGAGCACGGCAAGGGCTTCGCCGTGGTCGCGTCCGAAGTGCGCAAGCTCGCCGAGCGGAGCCAGGCGGCCGCCGCCGAAATCGGCACCCTCTCGACCGAGACCGTCAAGGTTGCGCAGGAAGCCGGCGAAATGCTGGGCAAGCTCGTGCCCGACATCAAGAAGACGGCCGAGCTCGTCCAGGAAATCACCGCCGCCTGCCGCGAGCAGGACGTCGGCTCCTCGCAGATCAATCAGGCGATCCAGCAGCTCGACAAGGTCGGTCAGCAGAACGCCAGCGCCTCCGAACAGGTGTCCTCGACCTCCGAGGAGCTGGCTTCGCAGGCCGAGCAGCTGCAGTCGACGATCGCCTTCTTCCGTATCGAAGACTCTGGGCGCAAGCCGATGGCTGCTCCGGAAGTCGACCGGGCCGTTGGTCAGCTTCGCGCCAAGGCCGCGAAGATGGCGGCGGTCGATCGCCGCGGCAAGGCACCGGCAAGCAGGCCTGCAAAGGCCCTGAAGGTCGCGGGCGGAGGCGGGTTCGCCTTCGACATGGATGACGGCGGCGACGAGCGCGACGCCGAGTTTCAGCGCTAGACGTTCTTGCGGGACGCGGGCTGTCGGGCTCGCCTCCTGTCAAAATCAAACTGGGCCGTACCCGAGGGACGACGAAAATGAGATTCACAGTCAAGGCAAAACTCGCCTCCGCCTTTGGAGCCGTTCTCGTGCTGTCCGTTGTCGCCGGCGGAATCGCGGCCTGGAAGCTGAGCGATATTGCCGCGAAGACGGAGCTCCTCCTTGGGGCAGCCGGACGCTCAAGCAAGGCTGCGGAGTTGGAGCGCGGGCTCCTGCTGCAGATCCGGGCCGAAAAGAACGCTTTGCTAGCGCAGTCGGATGCCGAACTGGAGCGATACGCTGCCGAGGTCCGTAAGGTTCGCGGGGACATGGCCAAGACTCGGGACGAGATCTACGCCGTGGCCTCCGAGACGGGTCGGAAGATGATTGACCGCTTCTCGGCGATTCACGTCGCAATGAATGCTGCCGAGGACGAAACGCTCAAGCTGGCCCGCACGGACCGGGCGAAGGCGGCGGAGCACTCGGCCACCGAAGTGCGTCGGCATCTATTGGATGCCACCCACGTCCTCGACGAATATCTCGACTACCTAAAGAAGTCGATGACTGAGCGCGCCGACGAGGCGAAGCAGGAAAGCAGCCGGGCCCAGGTGCTGCTGATCAGCATCGTCATCTTGTCTCTGCTTCTCGGCGCTGCCGCCGCGATCTTCATCGCACTCAGCATCAGCCGCTCCCTGATGCGCGCAGTCGGCCTAGCCAATGCGGTCGCCACCGGGGACCTCACCCAGACGGTCGAGGCGAAGACCAACGACGAGGTCGGCGATCTCCTCAAGGCACTCAATGCCATGACGGCGAACCTGAATGCCACGGCCATCGTGGCCGAGGAGGTCGCGCAGGGCAATCTGGCTGTCCAGGCCAAGCGCCTGTCCGACAAGGACACGCTCGGTATTGCGCTGGAACGCATGATCGCCAGCCTCAATGCAAGCGCGGAAATCGCCCACGAGATCGCCCGCGGCAATCTGACCGTCGACGTCAAGCGCCTGTCCGACAAGGACAAGCTCGGCATTGCGCTGGAGACCATGGTCAGTCGGCTTCGGCAGATCGTGTCGGAGGCACTCACGGCGGCCGAGAACGTCTCGGCCGGAAGCCAGGAGCTGTCCGCAAGTGCCGAGCAGCTCTCGCAGGGCGCGACCGAGCAAGCCTCATCCGCCGAGGAAGCCTCCTCCTCGATGGAAGAGATGGCCTCCAACGTGAAGCAGAATGCCGACAATGCCAACCAGACCGAGCGGATCGCCGCGCAATCGGCCAAGGACGCAGAAGCCAGCGGTGCAGCCGTCGGGCGTGCCGTTCAGGCGATGCAGACCATCGCGGAAAAGATCACCATCGTGCAGGAGATTGCGCGGCAGACCGACCTGCTGGCGCTTAACGCGGCGGTCGAGGCCGCTCGCGCCGGCGAGCACGGCAAGGGCTTTGCCGTGGTGGCGTCCGAGGTGCGCAAGCTCGCCGAACGCAGCCAGGCCGCTGCCGCCGAGATCGGCACCCTCTCGACCGAAAGCGTGAAGGTCGCCCAGGAAGCTGGCGGGATGCTCTCCAAGCTCGTTCCCGACATCAAGAAGACGGCCGAACTGGTCCAGGAGATCACGGCCGCCTGCCGCGAGCAGGATGTCGGTGCGGCCCAGATCAACCAGGCGATCCAGCAGCTCGACAAGGTCGGCCAGCAGAACGCCAGTGCCTCCGAGCAGGTGTCCTCGACGTCCGAGGAACTGGCCTCGCAGGCCGAGCAGTTGCAGTCGACGATCTCGTTCTTCCGGATCGAGGAGAGTGAGAAAGGCAAGGTCGCTCCGCGGGAGATCGATCGTGTCGTCGGTCAGCTCCGGGCCAAGGCGGCGAAAATGGCGGCGGCCGACGTCGGAGCCAGAAAGCCGACGGCCAGGCCCGCCCGGGCCCTCAAGGTCGGCGGTGGCGGCTTTGCCTTCGATATGGATCAAGCCGACGACGATCGCGACGCAGAGTTTCAACGCTAACCGGCAAGGTCCCGACGGGGCCGCAGCCCGATACTTGATCGAATGGATGCATCATGGCCGCAACATCGCAATATCTGACTCTCGGTCTTGCCGGCGAGACGTTCGGCATCAGCATCCGCAACGTCCGAGAAATCCTCGACATGCGGCCGATTTCGCGGCTGCCGCACGCGCCGGCTTTCCTGCTCGGCATGATCGACGTGCGCGGCGCCGGATATCCGATCGTCGACCTCAGGACCAAGCTCGGCCTGCCGAGCGTTCCGGCAACCGAAGCCACCCGCATCATCATCCTCGACGTGCCGATGAAGGACCGGCTGGTCGGCGTCGGCTTCGTCGCCGACTGCGTGTTCGAGGTGACTGACATCAACGAGCAGGCAATCGAGCCCATCCCGGAGGTCGGCGGAAAATGGCAGTCGGACTATGCCGCCGGCATCGGCCGAAAGGGGGAGAAGTTCGTCGTGATCTTCGATCTGGCCAAGCTGATGGCCAACGACGAGATTCCTGGCGGGGCCGGCGCGGAGGCACCGCGGGCCGCCTGAGATTTAGTGCGAAGCGTAGCAGATCGCGAGCACCCATAAGCTGTGAGACAGAAAATGAGATTTACCGTCAAAGCCAAGCTAGCGAGCGCGTTCGGCGTGGTCATCGCGCTGTCCATGATCGCCGGAGCGGTCGGCTACATCAAATTGTCCGAGATGATCGCGACCGCCGACCAGCTGGTCAGCCGCTCCAATCGCATCGAGAGGGCTGCCGAACTCAAGGAGGGCGTGCTGTTCCTGTTGCGCGACGAGAAGAACGCCATCCTCGCCGCGACGGACGCTGGGTATGACGAGGCTGCCGCTGATCTCGTCAAGACCCGCGAAGCAGTCAACAAGTCGAAGGACGAAATCTACGCCGCCGCGAGCGAAGGCGGAAAGAAGCTGATCGACAGGTTTTCGGCGGCATTCGGCAGGATGAACGCGTTCCAGGACGAGACAGTCAGGCTGGCTCGCACCGACAAGGCGAAAGCCCTCGATCGCTCGATGCACGAAGGGCGCAAGCTGGTCGAAGATGCGCTGGAGGGCGCCGACGGCTACATCAAGAGCGCAAAGAAGAACATGGCCGACCAGGCGGAGCAGTCAAAGCAGGATGGTGTGCGGGCCGAGATGCTGCTGATCAGCCTGGTCATCGCCTCGCTTCTGATCGCGGTCGCTGCTGCGACCTGGATCGCCGTCAATATCAGCCGCGGGCTCGCCCGTGCAGTCGGCCTCGCCAATGCGGTGGCGGTCGGCGACCTCAGCCAGAAGATCGCCGTTTCCAGCAATGACGAACTCGGTGATCTCGTGACATCGCTCAATGCGATGACAGCGAATCTGAATGCCACGGCGGACCTCGCCAACGAGATCGCGCAAGGCAACCTCACCGTCGAGGCCAAGCCGCTGTCGGACAAGGACACGCTGGGATTGGCGCTCGAACAGATGGTGGAGAAGCTCCGCCAGATCGTCTCGGAAGCTTTGACGGCCGCGCAGAACGTCTCCGCCGGCAGCCAGGAACTTTCTGCGAGCGCCGAGCAGCTGTCGCAAGGCGCGACCGAGCAGGCGTCCTCGGCCGAGGAAGCCTCCTCCTCGATGGAGGAGATGGCCGCGAACGTGAAGCAGAATGCCGACAACGCCAACCAGACCGAGAAGATCGCCGCGCAGTCCGCCAAGGATGCGGAGGCGTCCGGCGCCGCCGTCGGCCGCGCCGTCAGCGCGATGCAGACCATCGCCGAGAAGATCACGATCGTGCAGGAGATCGCGCGTCAGACCGATCTCCTCGCGCTCAATGCCGCAGTGGAAGCCGCGCGCGCGGGCGAGCACGGCAAGGGCTTTGCGGTGGTCGCCTCCGAGGTACGCAAGCTCGCCGAACGCAGCCAGGCGGCGGCGGCCGAGATCGGCACGCTCTCGACCGACACCGTCAAGGTGGCGCAGGAGGCCGGCGCCATGCTGTCCAAGCTCGTTCCTGACATCAAGAAGACCGCCGAGCTCGTCGAAGAGATCACCGCGGCCTGCCGCGAGCAGGACGTCGGCTCGTCGCAGATCAACCAGGCGATCCAGCAGCTCGACAAGGTCGGCCAGCAGAACGCCAGCGCGTCCGAGCAGGTGTCCTCGACCTCGGAGGAGCTCGCCTCGCAGGCCGAGCAGCTGCAGTCGACCATCGCGTATTTCCGCATCGAGCACGACGCGAAGAGCCAGGCGGCCGCGCCGATCGACCGGGCGGTTAACCAGCTGCGCGCCAAGGCGGCCTCAATGGCGGCGACCGAGCGGCCGGCCAGGAAGCCGCAGGCCAAGCCGGCGCGCGCCGCGAAGGTTGCCGGTGGCGGCGGTTTCGCCTTCGACATGAACGAGGGCGATGACGACAGGGACGCCGATTTCCAGCGCTAGTGTTCCGAAGGATCGGCCCCCCATCGGAGGGCCGATCCGTCTTCGGCAGTCTTAGTTAAAGTGTAGGATTCAAGATGCTCCGTATGGCCGGTTATGCAACGCAGGTGGCCGTCCCGGGCCGGGGCAGCCGGTCATGATGCCTGCCCTGCAGGATACGGCCGTGCACTTGTCCGACCGCCACTTCCGGACCATCGCCGAATTGATCGAGGGCCAGGTCGGCATCAAGCTGCCGCAGGGCAAGCGGCTGATGCTGGAGGGGCGGCTGCACAAGCGCGTGCGCGCGCTGAACTTCTCCGACCTCAACGAGTATGTCGAGAATCTATTCGACGCGGACCATTTCGACACTGAGCTCACCCATCTCATCGATGTGGTGACGACCAACAAGACCGATTTCTTCCGCGAGCCGCAGCATTTCACTTTCTTGCGCGACGTCGCGATTCCCGACCTCCTGAAGGCGCGTGGACGCAGAAATGCGAATCTGAAGATCTGGAGCTCGGCGAGCTCGACCGGCATGGAAGCCTATACGACGGCGATGGTGCTGGACGACATGACGCGGAGCGGCTCGCGCTTCCAGTTTCGCGTTCTCGGGACCGACATCTCGACCGCGGTGCTGCGCCTTGCCAGGACGGCGATCTACACCCGCGACGTGCTTGCTCCGGTGCCGGAGCAGTTCGTGAAGCGCTATTTCCTGTCCTCGCGGGACAGGTCGCGCGGCGAGGTGCGGGTGGTGCCGGAAATTCGACGCTTGACGCATTTCATGAGGATGAACCTCATGGACAAGTCCTATCCGGTCGATCGCGACGTCGATATCATCTTCTGTCGCAACGTCCTGATCTATTTCGAGCGCGAGACCCAGCGCAAGGTGGTCGAGCAATTGTGCAGCCACTTACGTCCGGGCGGCTATCTGCTGGTCGGGCATTCGGAGTCGATGATTCACAGTGCCGTGCCCGGGCTGAAGCAGGTTCAGCCAACCATCTTCCAGGTCTAGCCGGAGCGCAACGACAATGCTGAGGGAGAAAGTTCGCGTGCTGATCGTGGACGATTCGGCGTCGGTGCGCCAAATCCTGCTGACGATCCTGAGTGAAGACCCCGATATCGAGGTGATGGCGACCGCATCCGATCCGTTCGTGGCGGCCAAACGGCTCGAGAAGGAGCTGCCCGACGTCATCATCCTCGACCTCGAAATGCCGCGCATGGACGGCATGACCTTCCTGCGCAAGATCATGGCGCAGCGTCCGATTCCGGTGATCATCTGCTCCTCGCTCACGGAGGCGGGCTCCAACGTGATGTTCGAGGCCTTCGAGGCCGGTGCGGTCGACATTGTACCGAAGCCGAAGATCGACACGCGGCAGGCCCTGCTCGAATGCTCGACGCGGCTGCGTGAGGCTGTGAAGTCGGCCGCCCGCGCCCGGGTGCGTCCGCGTGCGGAGCGTCGCGCCATCGAGCAGAAGCTGACGGCCGATGCCATCATCCCGCCGCCGGTGCTGGGTAAGGTCCGGCCGACCACGGAGCGCATCGTGTGCGTCGGCGCGTCCACGGGCGGCACCGAAGCCCTCAACGACGTTCTGGAGATGCTGCCGGTTCATTGTCCGCCGCTGGTCATCGTCCAGCACATGCCGGCAGGCTTCACCGCGGCCTTTGCCAGGCGTCTCGACAGTGTCTGCCAGATCAGGGTGAAGGAGGCCGAGGACGGCGAGCCGGTGCTGCCGGGCTGTGCCTATATCGCGCCCGGCGCGCGGCACATGCTGCTCCAGCGCATCGGCCTGCGCTACCAGATCGCGATCAAGGACGGGCCGCCGGTGTCGCGGCATCGCCCGTCGGTCGACGTGCTGTTCCGCTCGGCCGCCCAGCACGCCGGCGCCAACGCGCTCGGGGTCATCATGACCGGCATGGGCGACGACGGCGCGCGCGGGATGCTGGAGATGCGCAAGCTCGGCGCCGCGACGCGGGCGCAGGACGAAGAGAGCAGCGTGGTGTTCGGCATGCCCAAGGAAGCCATCGCCCATGGCGGCGTCGAGAAGGTGGTGTCGCTGCACCAGATTCCGCGCGAGATCATGCAATGGTATCAGGCTGGGCATCCCGCGGTGGCAGGTTGATGGCGATGTCGCTCATTCCGGCCGATACGCTCACCGAGGCCATCGCGGGGATCGAGGACGTCTCCTCGCGCATCGAAGACGTGTTCGCACGCGTCGGTCACGAGCTCGGTCGCGGCCACCTCATCTTCAAGGAGCTGAACCAGGGCCTGGCGGCGCTTTCCTCCGAGCTCTCCGGAGCGCAGATCGAGGGCGCCGCGACGGCGCTGCAGGAGATCGCCGCGCGGCTCAACGAGCTGGCGCAGGTGCTTCCGACCGAGACCGCCCTGCTCGAGACGATCGGCAAGAGCACGGCCGAGGCGTCTTCGCTGCTCAAGCCGCTATTCAAGCACATCCAGATGATCACCATCATCGCCCGCAGCGCGCGGATCGAGGCGGCCTCGCTCGAGGGCGACCGCGAGGGCTTTCTCGCCTTCACGCAAGAGGCCTACGATCTCGGCAAGGCCGTGCAGGGCGCGATCGAGGGCTGCGCGCGGGATCAGCAGCACCTGTCCGAGGCCGTCGCCACGGCATTCGGTCGGCAGAAGGAGTTCGAGAGCCGCTACCGCAATCAACTGGCTGCGGAGAGCGCCGAGCTCGGTTCGGCCTATTCCGGATTGCGAGATCAGCGCAGCAGCAGCAGCCACCTCGCCGATCTCGCCAGTTCCAGTACCAGGAAGATCGCCGAGGCGGTCGGAGGCGCGATCATCTCCTTGCAGGCGGGCGACAGCACGCGCCAGCGTCTCGAGCATGTCTCCCACGGCCTCGGCCTCGCCTCGGAACGTGCCCCGAGCCTCGTGCCGGAGCCGGTCGCGAGCGAGGACGGCGCGCGCGCGATCTGCCAGCTGCAGGCCGCCCAGCTCAGGGATGCCCAACGCGAGTTCGGCGGGGACATCGACCAGATCGTTCGCGCGCTGACCGCCATCCTGCACGATGCGGACAGCGTCGTCGGGCACGGCCGCACGTTGGTCGGTGGCGAGGATGGCGGCTCATCATCGTTCCTGACACGCATCAAGCAGACGTTGGCGCACGCGTCCACGCTGATCGCCACCTGCGAGGGGGCGGGCCGCTCCGTCGACGAGGCGCTCGCGCTGGTCGAGGACACACTGGCGAAATTCCGCCAGGCGATTGCGGGGCTCGCCGAGGCGACGGTGGACATCACGCTGATCGGGATGAATGCGGGCCTCAAGGCGAGCCATCTGGGCAGCCGCGGTAGCGCCTTCGTCGTCATTGCCAACGAGCTGAAGGCTACGGCCGACCAGGTCTCGATGGGGGCGGGGCGCCTCAAGCCGGTGCTCGACGCGATCGAACGTTCGGCCAGGGAGTTGAAGGAACTCCGTATGCAGGGCGATCCGACGCAGCTTGCGCAACTCGAACCACAGATTCTCCAGGCGCTGCGCGAGGTCGAGGCCGGGAATGAGCGGCTCGGCAAGCTGATGGGCCGGCTCGTCAAGGAAGGCGCGGAATTCGAGGAGCTGATGAATTCGGCGCAAGGCCTGATGACCACGCTCGGTGACGGCTCCGCGGCGTTGCCCGCGGTCGCGGCGCGGCTCGAGGCCGCGAGCGCGGGCGCTCAGACACCGCGGCCGGCAGCGCAGGACGAAGCGATGCTCGACGACCTCTTCGCGCGCTACACGATGGAGCGGGAGCGGGACGTGCACCGGCAATTCCTGCAAACGCTCGGGTTAACATCGGCCGCCATCATGCGCCGGGTAGAACCCGTGGAGACCGCGGACGACGGCATAGAATTGTTTTGATGGTGCCGCTGCCTGCGGCGGCAAATTTGACGGATTGTCTTTGCAGGTCGTTAACCTCTGCGGAACGCCCGCCGCGACGGCCATTGTGGCGCCCCAGAGTTGGTCGCAAATACGCATGGAATTCATGGGTGGATGTCTCCATGCTGAAAGAGGGCAAGTACGCGGCGTGGTTCAGAACCGCGCAGGCGCAAGGCACCGGTATCGTACATCTGGCCGAGGGTCGGATCTCGGGTAGTGACAGCTTCTTCATCTATGGCGGCTCCTACCAGTTCGATGACGACCGGCGTTTCACGGCCGTTCTCACCACCCGGCGGCATGCCGAGGGACCGCCCACTGTGTTCGGGCTCGACGAGGTCGAGGTCGACCTCTCCGGCGTGTATGGCGGTGCGATGGCGACCTGTTCGGGCACCGCCCGGCAAGCACCCGACGTGAGCTTCGAAGTGACGCTGATCTACAGCCAGGAGAATGTGCCGGCTGCGGAGGCCCGGGGCGCCGTCGTGAGGCTCAATGACAAATTGCCCAAGGGCCTCGACAGCCGTTCACGAGGGCGCCCTCTCCCCGCACCTTCCAGGCCTCCCGCATCTTAGTCTTGCGTTGACGCTATCGCAGCGGAACTGGATCGCCTCGGCATCGCACAACAAAGCCTTTAGACCTGGAACATATGTTGAGGCCGAACAAGCGTGGTGGGAGAACATGCCTCAGATCTGGATGACATATGACGAACTCGCGGCGCTCTATGGTTGTACAGCGCCGGAAGCCCGGCTTCAGGCGCTGAACATGTCGCTCGACCGCCGCAAGAGCCGCGATGGAAATACCCGCGTCAAGCTGAATGTGGCGCTGATGGCGCGGTTCATCGACACGATCCGCAAAAGCGAATTCGATCTCGATGACGCTGTCGCGGCGTTGCGCGATGCGCATCGCGCCATGTCCGGAGGTCCAGCGATTGAGCCGGCGAGCCTCAGGCGTTCAGGGGCATAGGTGCCGCTCGAAGGATCGATGCATCAAAGGAACCAGGCATCGGCCACAGCCGTACCTCGAGCGCTCTAAGCACTGTGGGGAACCGTCTAGCTCTTCTTCTTGCTCTTCGACTTGAGCGACAGACCAAGCCTCAAAGCCATGCGCTTGATGGCGTCGGGCGATCGTCCCAGCTGCTTGGCCGCGTCTTCCAGCGAAGCTGAAGACTTTGCCAACTCCATGAGCTTGCGGTCCTCCTTGAACGACCAGGGCTTGCGCGCCATAACCGAAAAGTTCCTCTCGTCGACGAAACGGCAAAGCCGCCAAGCGGACCCATTTCGCTCGACGGCTTTGCTTGGATGGGGCCGGCCTTTGGGGGAGGCCGGTGGCGAGAGGAATAGAGGATCTTGGAATCCTCGCAACAAAGACTGCGGATTAAGCTAACTGCTCAACCTTACTTGCAGCTCGATGCGATCGCTCGGTAGTTGTACGGCTTGGTGGCAGCTGCGCCCCTCGGTTTTCAGTGCGCAACCGGCTTTGTCGAGAAGGCGGCACGGCGTGCATTCGGCATTATTCGCGCCGGAGAGAGATCTCTTTCAGGGGCTTCTCTGGGGAAAGTCCGGTCTGATGACTGCTTTCTCAATTCGCACAACGGTGCGATCGTTGTCGCACAAGCTGATCGCTGGCTGCGGCGCCACGAGCGGTCGTGCTAATCAGCCACAACATAATCCGCGGCCCGACCGCAAGGAGCGGCAAGTAACCATGTGTGGTTACGTTGAATTGAACTGATCGTTGTTTAGGCGGCTCCCGCAAGCTACGCTCGGACGATTTCAACCGAAGTGATTGCTCACGGCGTCGGCGTGAGTGGGAGCTCGAGTCGATTATCTGCTCTTGCTTTCGTGCAGTATTTCTTGCGGGCGCCGCACGCCGCACTGGACGAACCGCAGAAGGCGAGAGAGGAGTGCCCGCTTGAGCAGCAACGCACCGCGTCGATATGTCGGTGATGGAACGGGACGTTACGTCTTGATCGGCCTGACCTATGAGGAGACGCTCGAGTTCCAGCGCCTGGATCGCCTCGAGATGGGCCGGCTCGGTGCCAGGGCCGACATAGCTAAACGGAGCGATCTCGGAGCGGCTGACGAAGAGCTGCGCTGGCTGGAGCTCTATGCCAAGCACGATTGCGGTTGGAAAGATTGGGTGACAGCCAGCCGTACTGTGCGGCGTGATTCCAACATTCTTAAGCGCAAGGATCGGTCTGAATCGACGGCCTGTTCGGCGGCCTTGGGAAGCGCGCGGAACGATCAACCCTGAGAGCAGAAGGTCTGAGCTCCGCCTACCGCGTCGGCACACCCCGCCCCTAACTGCTCTGCATTCGGGTCGTCCGCCAATCCTGCAACTCCGAGCATCTGACGCAATCGAGCATGGAGGATGAGCGGCGGGGCGAAGCCCGGATCACATGGCGACCGTGATGTTCGGCCTTGTGACGAGGCGCCCCCGGGCCGGTGGCTGCACGAGGCCACCATGATTACGGAGTAGATTTCAAATATTGCCGAGATTTTTGCGGTAATCCGATTTTGCGAATTGTGTCGTAAGCTCAATGCTTTACGGCGCCATCCATTTTTGCTCGATTTTCTGGCCCATTTTTGCCGCTTGACTCGCATTTAAGACCGCTGGCACAGATTAAAAAGGGGTGGGCGAATCGCACCGTGCAATGCGGTCGGTTGTGAGCGATGGGTTGCGATGCAAAAGAAGATCGACCTTGAGGCGATGCCACTGGACGAGATGTGGGCGCTTCACGAGGAGATTGGGCAGATACTGTCAGTGCGCCTGACCTCCGAAAAGCGCGAGCTCGAAAAGCGCCTGGCTCAACTTCGTGGCGAAAAGGAAGCCGCCTTAGGAGAGCCCGCGGAAGGTGCATCAAGGGAACGCCGCAAGTACCCTCGTGTCTATCCGAAGTATCGCAATCCCAATGAGCCATCCCAAACTTGGTCCGGTCGAGGAAAACAGCCGCGGTGGCTGACTGCCGCATTGAGAACCGGCCGCTCGATCGACGAGTTTGTCATCGCAAATCAAGAGACGCGAGACGGTACGCCTCGGCGGCGCCGAGCCTGAGCCATCCAGGTTGGTGCTGGGTGGGGTAAGCAAGACCTTGCTGCCAGGTTGGGCCGAGGTCGGTTATAACCCGTCAGGGGAAGATCAATAAATCAAGTGATCCGGAGAAGGGTCGTATGCCTCCAATGGGCGCGACTCCGCGGCACTGGCACCGCCGGGTCGGAGCGGCGGGTCCAACCGGCAGACGCGCTCGGCCGTATCATGCTGCCGCCTGTGCCGCAGCGAAAGCTCGGCGGTCCAGGCTGAGGCATTGACATGAGGGCGAGAAAGCAAGCGCGTTGCTACGCCTCGCGCGCAACGGCTCAAAGTTGCGAATTTCCAGTGGCCCCTGCATTCGGTGGCGCCTCGCACGTGTGACTCCCGAAGGGCAGGTGAGGCAGACCGTAATCTGCGGCGGCTGCAGGTTTACGTTTGCTTAACCTTAATGATTTACCGCTTGTTTACGCAGATTAACACGCATTGATGTTGGAGCTTATTCTTTGCCGGCCAGCCGCAGCCTTTGTTTGAGCGTGGCCGTCTGCGTCATGGCGGCCATAGCCGTTTCTGGTTGCAGCTCGCCGGGTGTCGTGGGTCTCACCGTCGACGCGCGGCCGAGATTATCATCTCAACCTGTGTCGCTCGAATCCTACGCTCAAGCGACCGATCCTTCCCCGACAGGCGCGGTCCCGTTGCCGTCACGGTCGTCGCGGGCTGTTCCGACGTCGGAGGGTGGCAACGGCCAAATGATCGGCGTCTCGCCGGAGAAGCCGGCAGCGGGAGCAGCCAACGGTACCGTCGTGCTCAATCTCGCCGGTGTCCCCTTGCAGCAGGCGGCAAAAACCGTCCTCGGAGACCTGATCGGCGTAAACTACATCCTTGATCCGCGTGTGGACGGTGTGATCTCGGTTGAAACGACGAAGCCGGTCACGAAGGCGGAAGCGCTGGAATTGTTTCAAGCAGCGTTGGCACCCGCCGGTGCAACACTTGTGCAGAGCCGGGGCGTCTATCGGATCGTCCCGACGGACCAAGCGGCTACCGGTATCGTGGCCACCGTTCGCGGGGGAGGCGATGGAGCAAGTCCGGGCAGTGGAGTCCGGGTCGTTCAACTGAAATATGTCGCCGCGACGGAGGTCGCTCGTGTGCTTGAGCCGATGGTGCCCAAGGGAGCGATAGTTCAGGCCGACGACGCACGTAACATACTGGCCTTGAAGGGCACACCTTCGGAAATCGACAACATGCTCGACTCGATTGCGATCTTCGATGTCGACGTGATGAAGGGAATGTCGTTTGCGGTTGTCCCGGTAAAGGCCTCTCAGCCGGAAAAGATGGTGGACGAACTCAAGGCGGTCTTCTCGTCGGACAAGGAAGGGCCGCTGAAAGGGCGCGTGAAATTTGTCGCGAACAATCGCCTCGGCGCAATTCTCGTCATAACGTCCCATCCAAGTTATCTCCCTCGCGCTCAGTCGTGGATCCGACGGCTGGATTCCCGTGCAAGCGGAACCGAGCCTCAGCTGCACATTTATCAGGTGCAGAATCGAACGGCCGCAGAGCTTGCGGCGGTTCTCCAATCCATGTTCTCCAACGAGATGAAGGTGGTGCGACCGTCGACCAGGAACGTATCCCCGCGTTCGAAGCAGGTCAGTCTGCTTGGCGACATGAAGAGAGCGAACGGTGTCGCGACTGCGGCGGACTCGGCCGGACCCGGCGGATTTGGACGAGGGGGGGATCCGCAGTCCAACTCTCGCCAGGCGGACATGGATCCCGACAGCCTCGCAGCGGAGCCGTCCGAAGAGAGCGGCAGTGCAGATTCGAAGGGGGAGCCCGTTCTCAAGATCGTGGCCGACGAAGCAAAGAATTCGTTGCTGATCATGGCCAACGACCGGGACTATCAACGCGTCCTGCGCGTCGTTCAGGGCCTCGATGTCGTTGCGAGCCAGGTGCTCATCGAAGCGGTGATCGCCGAAGTTACGTTGAACGACAATCTGCAATTCGGATTGCAATGGCAACTCGCGAAGCAGGGGCAGCCCACCGCCACATTCTCCAGCGCTCTCACGGGAGGGGTCGCTGCAGCGTTTCCGGGATTCAACTACGCTGTAAACACCGCGAGCATCGCGGCCACCCTTAGCGCGTTGGACGCTCTTACCCATGTCAACGTGATCTCGACACCTTCGCTGATGGTTCTCGACAACAAGACTGCCCGACTGCAAATCGGCGATCAGGTGCCGATCACCACTCAGACCGCGACCAGTACGGTCACTGCCAATACGGCGATCGTGAATTCGATCACGATGCAGGATACCGGCGTCATCCTGGCGGTAACTCCCAGGATCAATGAAAGCGGTCGAGTTCAGTTGGACATCGAGCAGGAAGTCAGTAACGTCGTGAAGACGACCACTTCCAAGATCGACTCGCCGACGATTCAGCAGCGGCGTGTGAAGACGACCGTCGTCGTGAGCGACGGTGAGGTCCTCGCTCTCGGCGGCATGATTCAGGATCAGTCCAACAGGACGAGCACGCAGATTCCCATCGTCGGCGACATTCCTGTCGTGGGAGCTCTCTTCGCGAACAGAGGCAACTCGGTCCAGAAAACCGAGCTCGTCATCCTCATCACACCGAAGGTCGTGCGTGATCCGACGGAAAGCCGGCTCGTTACGGAGGAATATCGACGGAAGATGCATGTTTACATGCCTCATACGTCGACCCGGGAGCGCAGTTTCGCCAACACGGCGCAGCGGCTGGTGGTCCCGTGAGCACCGCGTTGCGCGTGGTCCTGCTTCCCGTCTTGGTGTGGACCCTCGGCGGCTGTGCAACGGGTTACTACAATTTCGCTCCGCCCTCTCCTTATATGGTGCTGCCGGTCGACGAATCGATGTCATGCAACGCAATTGCCGCATCGTTTCGGTACTCGGTGAGGCGTGCGGCGCGTTTCGAATACTGGCTCGCTGCCGGTCCGCTCGCGGGCTACGACTCGGAACGATTTCCTCTCGATGCTCCCAAGCAACTGCTCGACGAGCGAAAGCGCTTGGATGCATTGACTGACCTGCAACGCACCAAAGGCTGCACGGTCATCGAACCGGGTCCTGCCGTTGCCGCGGAGCGTGAGCGCCTCGAGGAATCGGCACGTGCGTCTCGCCCGCCAGTGGTACTGAATTCGAAGGGCTAGGGCTCGATGTCAGATTCTCACGCAGGGCGGCAGCCGTCGTTGCTGCGTTGGCGATGAGGCCGAAGTGCCTAGTCGCCATTCGCGTATCACATAGGGTAGCTGGGTTCCGCCTTCGAAGTCGATCAGCGCTTCGCGGACTTGTCTCGATCCATCGCTCAAAGTGACGTCCGCGCGTATGGTGACACTGCCTGATGCCGAGATCCGGCGAGGTTGAGCAGGCGGAGGGCTCAGCCCAAGCGCCTCGATCAGGGCCGGAGAGGCCGCTTCGCCTGCAGGCGAAGTACGGCCGGATGCAACAGTAATGAACGGTAGCGCCTTCCTGAATAGCCCGAGCGACATTCCGGCCATTTGATCCAGCTCCATGATACTGGTGATTCCGGGCCGAGGACCTTGCTTGCCGTTCGTGGTGGACGGTGATGGGTTACCCGCCTCGGTGCCGGGCCTTGGCGTGTTGCTCTGCGTGGTGCTCCTGGTTCTCAGGATTTCTCCGGATATTGTCTCACCGAGGGCCTTGTCACTTGCGAGCGCAGCGAACAGCCGTTCCAGAATGGGTTTGGACGCGGTGTTGAGATCGACCTTGCCGATCTCCTCCTCTACCGTGACGAAGGCGCGCTCACCGCCCGGCATCCTGCATTGCAATGGAAACCTTGTCCTTCCCTCCGGCATCAATGTTGCCGCGATCGCCAAATTGATCGCACTCTCGGCCGCCGCTGCCGCCCTGGCGATTGAAGTGTCCGCGCTCGCGATCCTGCTGCGATATTTCGCCCCTGCGACGAGCGTTCCCCCCAGCAGGAGGATCAATCCCAAACCCCAGATCACCGTCACGAGGGCGAAGCCGCGCTGATGGCGATGTAACAGCGACCGAAGGAGGCTTTTGCGGGGAGTTTCTTGCATTTCGAGCGGTTTGCCAGGCTCGCAGACAGGGTTCGGCCAAACTAGACACAAATGGCAAACGATCCGTCAAACAGCATGTGTTAACCAAACCGCTCTAGGATTCCCGGGTATCTCTAACGGGTCAGGTCCACGAGCACGAGATGCCGTCCAGTGTTCAGGAATTGCCGCGGCATGCGCATCTGCCAGAGGGCGGCGGGGTGGGGCTGACCCCCAAAGATCCAAACTTTGCAGAAGCGTTTACCGGCCACCTCGTCGCTGAAGAAATTCTCGACAGGAGTGCGGTCGCGCGAGCCAGGCGAGCGGCGGAAGCGGCTTCGGAACGTATCGACACCGTTCTAGTGAAGCTCGGCTTGGTGTCCGAGGTCGACCTGTGCAGCGCCTATGCATCCTATTGCGGGTTGGCCGTGGTCGGCCCCGGCGATATCCCGGCGCGGCCGGTCCTGGCCGAACGGCTGGGCTTGACGTTTCTCAAAACGAGCCGTTCTCTTCCCGTCGCGCTCGGGAGAGAGTCCTTGCTGCTGGCCGTCGTGGATCCATTCGACGACGAAGCGCGTCGTTCGATCTCCTACATGCTGGGCATTCGCGTCGACCTCGCCGTAATTGCGCCTGCCGACATCGAACGCGCCTTCCGGGACGTCTATCAGGACCAGGAGCCGGCATCTCAGGCTGACGACGAACAAATAGCGGCGACCGGCGGCAACGAGGGAAACGAGCCGGACGTCGAGCGGCTGCGTGATATCGCGAACGAAGCGCCGATCATACGATTGGTGAACCAGATCATATCGCATGCCGTCGAGCGGGGTGCTTCGGACGTTCACGTCGAGCCTGGGCGCGACGAAGTCGCAATTCGCATTCGTCTTGACGGCTTCCTGCGGCCCGAGCGATCCGTGCCTACGACACTTCGAGCTGCCCTGACGACGCGTATCAAGATCATGGCCAGGCTGGATATCGCGGAGCGACGACTGCCGCAGGACGGACGGATAAAGACCGCGGTTCGAGGGACCGAGGTCGACATTCGTGTATCGACGATACCAACCGCATTCGGGGAGAGCCTCGTCCTACGCATTCTCGACCGCACTCGCGTCGAGCTCGAATTCCCGAAGCTCGGCTTGGACAAAGTTACGGAGAAAAACCTTCATCGTCTGATGGCGCTTCCGAATGGTCTTGTCCTGGTGACGGGACCAACCGGCAGCGGCAAGACAACGACCTTGTACACTGCGCTGAAGCACCTCAACCGCCCCGAGCTGAAGGTCTTTACGGTCGAAGATCCTATCGAGTACCAGCTTGCCGGCATCAACCAGGTTCAGGTTCAGCCACAGATCGGGCTCGATTTTCCTTCTGCCCTGCGCGCAATCCTGCGTCAGGACCCCGACGTTATCATGGTCGGCGAGATCCGCGACGTGGAGACCGCGCGTATCGCGGTTCAGGCGGCTCTGACCGGTCATCTCGTGTTTTCCACGCTGCATACCAACGGCGCCCTCGCAGCGATCACACGCCTCATAGACATCGGGCTCGAACGTTACCTGCTCGCGTCGACAATTTCGGGAGTGATGGCACAGCGCCTGGTGCGGCGCTTGTGTCGACATTGCTCGCGTCGGCATGTCGATCACGGCGGCATCCCGGCCACGCTGACCATCGCGCCCCCCGAAGGCATGGTGGTGGATTGGTCCGATAGCCGCGAGGCGGTTGGATGCGAAGCCTGTGGTGGTACAGGCTATAGCGGCCGGACAACCGTCTCCGAGTTGCTCGTCGTCAACGACGATGTACGACAGGCGATCGGCCGAAGAAGTGGCGATCAACTGACGCTCGAAAACCTGGCAAGGGCTGCCGGCTTCGTAAGTCTCTACGAGAACGGATTGATGAAGGTCGCGGCCGGTGAAACAACCTTGGACGAAGTGCTTCGCGTTACCCGCACGACATGAAGGAGCACTACGATGGCGACCTATCGATATCGAGCCTATACGGCCCAGGGGGTCGTCACGGCGGGGACCATAGCGGCTGAGGGAACCGATGCGGCCATCGACGCGCTATATGCCGCCGGGCTCACTCCATTCGAGACTTCGCTCTCCGAGGCTGGTGACGAGGTGCGAGCTTCGGCACGACAGAAAACGCAGCCGGTTTGGCGCCGGGAATTCGTGCGATCGAATCATTTTGGTCTGAGCGAGCTGACGGCCTTCACCGTTGAACTGGCTGCGTTGGTCAATTCGGGCTTGCCGCTCGATGTCTCGTTTCGGGTGTTGGCTGGGCCGGGTACGTCGCCTAAACGCGCCCGATTGGCCAGTGATCTGCTGCAGGAGATCCTGGGCGGGGCTCAGCTTTCTGAAGCCATGCGGCTCAGGCCGGCGATCTTCCCGCAGGATTACGTGGCGATCGTGGGCGCGGGGGAGGCCAGTGGACGCACCGGCGAAGTCTTGGGGCAGATTGGCGACATGCTCACGAAGCGCCTCGAGATTCGTAACAAGATCAGATCTTCGCTGGTCTATCCCGTCATTCTCCTTCTCATGTCACTCGCCTCCGTCGCGGTGATCGTCTTCGTGCTGATCCCCAACCTGTCACCGATCTTTGCAGATGCTGGCTTGCCGCTGCCGGGAATTCTCGGAGTCCTGGCCGGTGTTCCCGATCATTGGCTGCCGTTGACGGTGTGTCTGTTGGGAGGGGCGGCGGTCTGCGCAATGCTCTGGTACAGAATCAGGAGGAACGCGAGTGTGGCGCTGGGGCTGGATCGCATCAAGTCCAGGGCTCCCGTCTTGGGCCGGCTGCTTCAGATGCGGGAGGCCGGCCTCTTTGCTCGCTCGCTCGGTACGTTGCTCGATGCGCGAGTGCCGCTCATGACCGCGCTGCAGATTGCCAGGTCGCTGGTCTCCAATCGTTACATGAATGCAGGCTATGCCGACGCAATCGCGCGCGTGCCAGAAGGCGTGTCTTTGAACCAGGCGTTTGCCGGGACGGACCTTCTGCCACCGGCGGCGCTGCAACTCATTGCAGTCGGAGAGCAGTCCGGGCAACTCGCACCCATGCTGATCCGGATTGCGACCACTCTCGACGGAGAACTGCAGCGCCGGATTGAGCAAATGGTCAATCTGTTGACTCCGGTTCTTACGCTCGTCATCGGCGGCGCTGTGGGCGCGCTGATCATGCAGGTGATGAGTGCCGTCCTCTCGATCAACAATCTGGCGATCCAATGAGGCTTCGGTCAAGCTCGTCCGCAGGGTTCACATTGATTGAGCTCCTGGTGGTCCTTGGGATCATGGCGCTCATCCTTGCGTCAGCGGTAATGGCGCGCCCGCAGAATGCCGCTGCCCGCGTCGAAAGGACGGCTCGGTCGATGATTGCCACGTTCCAGCTCGCGCGGTCTCGAGCGATGGCGGCCAACACAGACGTTGTCGTTGCGATCGATCCGGTGAATGCGGAATTCGGCTATCGGAATGCGATGCATAAACTTCCGAAAGGGATGAGCATCGCAGTGACGATCGCCGAGACAGAACGCCGCGGCGACACGGGCGCGCTTCGCTTCTTTCCGGACGGTCAGTCCAGTGGCGGAGACGTTTTGCTGAGCTACCAGGGCTACACCCGGCGGATAGCGGTGAACTGGTTTACTGGCCAGCCGGTCCTGGGTCGATGATGCGCCGATTTGCTCACAATCGGGTCGATCCAGCGCGGAGCGGCGGGCGCGACGGATTTGCCCTTATCGAAATTGTCGTTGCTTTTGCAATTCTGGCGTTGGGGATAGGTACCATACTGGTCGGGATCACTGTCGCCATGCGTTCCGACACCCAAGCCCGCAACAGCAGAGTGATGAACCGTATTGCGCAGTCGCGTTTGGAAGCGGCCGGCATCGTGTCGAAGCTCGCGGTCGGTCAGCGACAGGGTCAAGTCGGTCAGTTCATTTGGCGAGAGACTGTGACCCGCGCGACGATCGAAGGCGAGCAAAGGAAAGGCAATGTCGCCAAGGAGGCCGATAGTGCCGTCATTCCCGTTTGGGTCGAAGTCATGGTTAGCTCGCCGGATGGACGCGAGGAGCGGCTATCGGCCCTGAAACTTGCGCCTCGGATCGCGCCATGATGGGATTCGTCGGAAAGCGCATACCGAGGCGCCCCATGCGCTCACGCGCGGCCGAGCACGGGTTGACCTTGATCGAGCTCCTCGTATCGATGGCGATCCTTGCTCTGCTTGCCGGCTCCATCGTGGGAGGGCTCTCGATAGGCCGCCGTGCATTCGATTCCGATCGGGCTAGCGGCAATGATGCAAGAGCTGATGCGGCGATCCAAAGCCTCCTGAATTTGCTGTCTTCGGCGCTGCCCTATCCTATCGACGAAAAGAATTCTGCGGTGTTCGAAGGCAGTGAAGAGAAGATCCGCTTTGTCGCGCTGAGCGAGGGGCGCGCGCTTCGTGGCGGCGCTTACGGGGCGGATCTACGGCGCGTCGGCGGTGACCTCGTGCTCACGATAACCCGCCGTTCGGACGGACCGAAGCAAGGCAAGTCGCCGATTTCGACGCTTGTGATTCTTCGCGGCGTTCGCGCCGTTCACTTCGGATACTTCGGCGCGTCGGGGCAGGCGGTCTGGCAGACCGAGTGGAACTCGCAAAGCTTGCCTAACCTGGTCTCTATCATGGTCGACTTTGAAGACGGGCGAACAAGTGGTCCCCGTGCCGTGGTTGCACTTCGACAAGGCTGAGCAATCGGCGAGCCGCAACGGTTCGTTACCCTTCGTAAAGATTTAGTAAATATGCTCTTCGAGCTAGGGCTCTTGCCAAGGAACAATGCGCGCGATGGTCGGCCTTTCGGAAATCCGCCCTCTTGATCGGGAGACTCTTGCGCTCGGCTGGCGCCAGTTCGCGCATTGGTGGATGGCCGAGTTTCGGGCGGCTGTCCCGGCCAGGTGGCGCCCTTTGCTCAACCGCAAGGTTCGGCCGACGTGTTTTGTATCGCGCAGTGACGATGTCGTCACATGTGATTTGGACCGGGACGGGGGTACGGTTCGGCGGCAATTCCCCGCGGCTGCCTTCGACGGCTCCGCGCTGCTCGAATGGCTCGCGCAACTCGGCCTCCGACGTGATCAAGTCCTGTTCGCTGCTGTTCTCCCTGAAGACTTGTTCTTGAGACGAAATCTGAACATTCCCGGGGAGGCTCTCGCTTCGCTGCCTCAAATACTTGATCAGGAAGTTGTCCGCCGAACGCCCTTTCGGCTCACGGACGTTTGGCACGCTGCCAGCCCGATCCCCAATGCGTCTCGCGACGGCGCCGGCCCGCACTGCCACTGGATCATCGCGCGAGAGCGGGCGACAGCGGCGATCGCGCCCATGGCAATTGCGATGGAAGAGATCGATTTTCTGGCTGTTCGGACTGAAGATGGCCGGCTCGCTTCTGTGGTTCAGATCCGACCCGATGCAGGGGCGAATGCGCCGGAGGCAGCTCGCGCCATAAAGTCCCTGTGGCTAACCCTGCTCGCGGCAGTGGTTTTGGGCCTCATGATCTTCGAATGGTACCAGGCCGGCTTGGCGGCCGAGCTGGATACCGAACTCCTGGACGCCAAAGCCAGCCTGCAGGGAGGAAAGAGCCAGTCCAGCCAAAGAATGCGGCTCTTCGCGCTGAAAGCCGATGGTGGTTTCCTGGCCGTTTGGGACGAACTGTCCCGCGCTCTGCCGGACGATACATTCCTGACAGAACTCAGAATGAATCAGGGGCAAGTGACCATATCCGGCTACTCGTCGCAGGCCGCCCATCTTGTGAGAATTCTTGACCGGTCGCCCATGTTTTCGGGCGCGACTCTGATCGCCGCCATCGTTCCTGATGCCAATGAAGGCAAGGACCGATTCAGTATCAGGTTCCGATTGCGCAATAGCCTACTGGCGCGGCCAGCCGAGACGGGATGGAAGGCAGAGCAATGAAGGACTTGTTTGCCAGGCAGGTGAGCAGGCGGGCGTTCCTGGCCTTCAATGCGGTCGGGCTGGTGCTCTTGCTCCTTCTGTTCGTCGGCCCGGTGCTCTCGCATTTCTCGACCAGAAACGACGAGATCCAGGATAGCCTCGTACAGTTGGCGTATCTCCAGCGTATCACCGGCGAAGCACAGGTGATGGAGAAGCGCGGTGTCCAGAGCACGCAACCCTTCATGGTTGGCGACGAGGAACGCGTCATCAGTGCCGATCTGCAAGCGAGGCTGAAAGCCATGGCGACCGCCAAGGGCGCGCACGTGCTCGGGCTTCGCGGATTGCAGGGCGGTCGTATCGCACAATCCCGGACGGTTGCAGTCGGATTGCAGTTTGAGGGATCGCTCGGAATTGTGCGGGATGTGATAGCGGAAATTGAGGATCAGTCTCCATTTCTGTTCATTACCGACGCCTCCCTGAGGCCGGCCAGTGACGGCGACGCAGCCATGCTTCGGGCGGAGTTCAAGGTCGAGGGTGTCATGCAGGAATTTCGCGGCAAGCCGCCGGGCATGAAGGAGGATCAAACAGCCGCCGACCTGACTGGAACGAGGACACAGCAATGACCGGGGAAGCTGTGCAAGGCAGCCGCGCTCAGCGGGCAATGATCTGGTTGCGGAGTGTCCCGCGAGCGCGCAGCCTTGCTGCGCCCATCGACGCGATGCTGCCGTCCAAGAATGCATTTGCCGAACTCCCGCCGGCGTCGCGCTATCTCATGACCGGGCTACGGCTGTCGATCATGCTGACCGGCATCGTCACAATCGCCGCAATCCTCGCCTTGAAAGTGTCGGTGATGGCTCCTTCGATTTCGTTGGGAGCGGTCTCCTCCACCGTTTCGACGGGCAAGGCGCGTGAGAAGAAGGCCTACGACCATGTCACCGCGCGTCCTGTCTTCGCGCGGACGCGGCAGGCATCGATCGCGATCATAGACACGTCGGCGGATGCTTCGTCTCCAACCGTCAACCCTGCCGTCGCA
Source organism: Bradyrhizobium sp. FW305-F6 (assembly GCF_058782905.1). Classification (NCBI taxonomy): domain Bacteria; kingdom Pseudomonadati; phylum Pseudomonadota; class Alphaproteobacteria; order Hyphomicrobiales; family Nitrobacteraceae; genus Bradyrhizobium; species Bradyrhizobium sp. FW305-F6. Next base: position 53,491 of record NZ_JBYSYD010000005.1, on the reverse strand, counting down.
ACACTGGATACGAACATCGTTCTCAGAGGCGTCCTGATCAGCGGGTCGCTGCAAAAAGCATTCATCACGTCAGCTCAAAATCCGACGGGCCGTTGGATCCAGGTCGATGGGGATGTCGATGGCTGGCGACTTATCGAGGTAAAACCCGAGCAGGTCACGCTCGAAGGCCAAGGCCAGACGCTCGCGCTGAAGCGGAGCGTGTTATCAAAGTGAACTGCGCCTTGCGCAAGACCACCAGACGCATTGGCCGCTTCCTCGCGGACGGGCTGACGTTCCGGCGTGCGCGACGGCAAGATGCCGTTGTGGCTTGGTCTCTGGTCGGAGGTTCGATCTGGCTCGTTGCGAGCCTGGTTTTCGGCACGATCGAACCGGCAGTGTTGTGTTCGGGGCTCTATTTGCTCGTGGTCTTGCTGGCGGTGTGTGCCATCGACGCGCGTTTCGGAATCATTCCGGATAGCTTCAACCTGGCGCTCGTCGCCGGTGGAGTGGCAGAATATGCGTTGGCGCATGACGCCGCGGTGCATATCGGCGTCTTCGAAGCGGCTGCGGTCTTTGTTGCGGTTGCTGCCTTTCGAAGCGCCTTCCGCTGGTTGCGCGGATATGACGGGTTTGGATTCGGTGACGTGAAGTTCGTTAGTGCCGCGAGCCTTTGGATTGGTTTTGAAGCCTTGCCGGGAGCAGTTCTGATTGCGGTTGGGTCGGCGCTTGTGGCCATCCTGCTCTCCGGTACCGAACGATACGAGGTTGGCGGCCGGCCGGCCATTCCGTTTGGCCCGCATCTCGCGACCGGCGTCTGGCTGACCTGGAATTTCGATAAGCTCTGGGGTTTCGGAAGCGTCTAGTCCCGTCCATCCAGCCAATTTGTGGTTGGATGACCAGTTGCGATTAACCAGGGGCACCAACTCTGCTGTATGGCGGCAAGCCGGCAAGATAGAACAAGCGATCTGTCTTTACTCGAACGCTGTTTAGCGGACCGGATTGTACACCATGCGATTGGCTTCCTCGCTAGCGATTGTCGCGGCCTGCCTCTCGTGCTCCTCCCCAGCGAAGGCGCAGATGCCGTTCTATTATGGTCCGAGCGTTCTTGTCGGCCCGGCACTCCGCGCTCCATGGCCCGTCATGCGAGACGCGTTCACGACCAATCCTTTGGATGATGGCTATGATTATCCGTTCGGGTATGGCGAATATGCGACTTACGGCCGGTGGGCCGTCGGTGCGATGTGCTATGATTTACGAAGGCCGGTACGGACCAGCCTCGGGCTACGATGGCGCACAATCCGCCGTTGCGACTGAGTTGCCCGGCGAAAGTTCATTTTGCCGTACGTCGCCCGGTATCGGTGATTCGGACGAGCTTGGCCTGGGTTCGATCAATCGCCTCTCGTAACTTCAAGACTTCGGCGTAGCGCACCTGCAAAGACTTTCGTGTGGGTTGACGGCCGCAACGAGCAGAACTGTGTCGCCGAAGTGTCACCTTTAGCTCTCCTGAAAACTTTGTATTGATCAGCAAGGATCGAAATTGAGGCCAGTCCGAATGCTCTCTATCGAGTTTACAATCTAGTCGCGCTCGGGTGAAGAGAAAGCCGAGCTCGGGACCTTTGTTCCATCACTGAAACCTGGCGGGCGTGGCGTAGCCGACACGGTCGGTCAGATGAACGCGCAGATCCTGTCAATTCGTTCAGGAATCAATCCTTCGGCCGGCGGGCGGTCGCCGCCTCTGCGGAGATATCTTTCTGCATCTGGCGATTGAGAGCCTTGCGTTCGGCCTTCGCGACCATTTCGCGAAGTGAAATGACCTCCGCGATCAAAGCCTGCAGCGAGCCGTTATGCTGCCTCGGATCGCCGGCCTTTGCCCTCGACCGCTTCTTTGCTACCGCCATCAAAATCGTCCTTTTCATGCGCGGCCTGATACAGGTCAACTTCAACAAGGAGACGCATGTGACCACGCTGCTTTCCGAGTTGCTGTTGACGGCAATGTCGGACGACTGCCTGGTCAGCGTTCGGTCGCGAATTCAACAGCGGCGAACTTATTGAACGGTCTTCTAACTACAACAGAAACGTGCGGTTAAGCTTGACATCGACATTGAGGTTAACTGCGCTCGCCTACCTGATTTGAAGGGAAGGGCAGGAGCGCGCCCACAGGGCTCTGACACCGCAATGATCAAGATATCGAGTAGACCGTGATCGCGACGGCGAGGATTCTGTTTGCCAGACGACAGCATGCGGGCGCAGTCAGTGTCGTCGTGAGGGAGCGAATGTGGATCGACATTCACAGGGGACGGCACTCTGAACTAACGCTCTAATAGCGCTACCGAGGCCTAAAGCATGATCCGGAAAGTGCGAAGCGGCCTTCCGGAGCGATCATGCGCGAACAACCACCTAAAGCGATGACGATTCATTCAAATCTTGCTTTAGACAGACGCTCGGTCTGCAAGCCCAGCCGTCTATGAAATTTTAGCTGATAGGGTTACGCGAAATTCACTCCGATCTCGTCGTCTCTGGGATGTCAAGTCTTTGGACACAACTTCGCATCAGGATTGGTCCAAAATGAACAGCAGACAAATTCGGAGGCTGGACCGTGTCGGAGATCGTTCGGAATGGACAGGGGCTGACTGGAAGGGCAGGCAAGCGGGGCCGCGCCGATGCGGGATACACGCTGCTCGAACTCTTGGTGGTTATGGGGGTCATCGGCATCCTCACGGCCGTCGCCACGCCGCAATTGATGGGATACTTCGGAAAGGCGAAAGCTCAATCGGCTCAATTGCAGATCGAGAATATCAACACCGCCCTTGAAATGTACTATATGGAGAATGGCGCATATCCGAGCGTTAACGTCGGCTTGAGGGCGTTGGTCGAAGCGCCCCCGGAGGCGCCCCGTTGGAACGGTCCGTACCTGAAGAATACCAAAACCCTCCTGGACCCGTGGGGGCGGCCGTATCAATACGCCGTCACTGATCAGGGCGAGTACAACGTCTATTCATTGGGACCGAGCGGAAAGGGCGCAAAAAAAGCAAGTTCGGACGCACGCTCCACGCGGGCGTCATGGGCTAACGGGTCAAGCTGATGCGCTCCCAACGGCAGTTTCTCTACGGCCTCCCGCGCTCGCTGCCACGGAGAAGCGCCGCGCCTGCGGCATCAGGTCCGAAGTTCTTTCGGTGCTGACCGGGTGATTGCCTCGGGCTTCAGCGCTGCTTGGGCTTCGACGATCTCCTGCCGCAGCCTGACGACCTGAGCGTAAGCGACATCCAGGCTTTCCCGTGTTGATTCGGGAGAGGGCGCAAGACTTGTCTTGTTCGGCTTTGAGCGCTGCATGGATGTGTCCTCGCCGTTAATGATCGTTGGTCCCGAGAAGTCCTGCCTTGGTTCGCTCACGGTCTAGTGAACGCAACTGCATGGCTTCCGGCAAATACGTGGCTTCCAATGGTTGGCTTCCTGCAACGAATGTGCCGCTCTTCGAGGTACCAGCGCGCCGGCGAGTGATACAATCTAGGTAATAATTTACCTCTGTTGATCGACCCCGCTCAGCACGCCAGGAGGCAGAAAGGCCCCGATTTCAGGGGCGGGGACGAAGTATTTCGCGATGTCCCGACTATCGTTCTTGCCGGTCAATCTTTCCCGGCGGACCTCGGAGATCTTGCGGCTCATGATTCCGACCAAGCAGTGACGCCGAAGGTCGAACACCCCTGCGCCGGAATTTCCGGTCTGAGCCACATCCGCTATGGCCGTTTTGAAGCGGCGTGCCGATTCGGGGATCATCTGCGGAGGAAATATGCGGGAATGCTCGATCCTACCCGGGACGAGCGTCACGACGTCCTCCCCCGGCGCTGGAACGGCGGCGCACAACCGCATTCTCCGCAGGGCTAGACGCATCGGCAGGAGAGTTTCCTTGACCGAAAGAAGGGTGAGATCCGTCCCCTCGAAGGTGCCCTCCTTGACCATCGTAGTCGGGTATTCCCGACCTTCGATCACGACCCGCGGCTTCGTCAGCCAGGCTTGGCCCGCGACATGTGCGGCAGTCAGAAAATACCCCCTGCCAAGATAGATGCCGTAGCCCGGCCAATCCTGCGTCGGCGTCCGGTGAATGTTGATGGCAAACGGCGGAAGGGTGTCTTCCGCCATTTGTGCCATCGCAGGATTATAGCCGGCCGTCAGGCTTATGAGGGCTGCGAAGAGCTGTGTAATCCGAGACCACGGCATGCGGAACTTGCCGGCTAGTTTCGCGACTGGAGCGTCATAATGAGGCATCCTGGCAAACTGCAAGGCTCGAACGAGAGGCCAGCGCGCGGCGTGTCGAGCACCGTCAGCCAGTCCGAGCCGCCGTCTCCTCCTGGAATGCCTGATAAGCAAGGCGAATGCCATGCGTCAGTGAAGTTCGAGCACGCCAACCGAGCTTTTCCAGTCGTGTTACGTCCAACAGCTTGCGTGGCGTGCCGTCTGGGCGCGTCGTATCGAAGACGATACGTCCACGATAGCCCACCACTTCCGCAATCAACCGGGCAAACTCGCCGATGGTGATATCCTGCCCGGTGCCGATGTTGATGAGATCCAGATCAGAATAGACCTTCATGATGTGGATGCATGCATCCGCAAGATCATCGACATAAAGGAACTCCCGTTGGGGCGTCCCCGTGCCCCACACCACGACCTGGTCCGCGCCCGACAGCTTGGCTTCGTGAAAGCGGCGGATCAGGGCCGCCACGACATGGCTGTATTCGGGATGGTAGTTGTCTCCAGGGCCGTAGAGGTTGGTTGGCATCACGCTGATGAAGTCGGCACCGTACTGATGACGATAGGCCTCGACCATCTTGATGCCCGCGATCTTTGCGATCGCATAAGGCTCATTCGTGAGTTCCAGAGGGCCCGTCAGGATCGCGCTTTCCTTGATGGGTTGAGGAGCCAGCCTGGGGTAAATACAGGAAGACCCCAGAAACATCAGCTTCTCTACGCCATTCACGTGCGCGGCATGAACGACGTTGCTCATGATGACCAAATTCTCATAGAGAAATTCCGCCCGGAGCGTGTTGTTGGCTACGATGCCGCCGACTTTCGCTGCGGCCAAGAAGACGACCTGCGGACGATTGGCAGAGAACCACGAGAACACGGCCGCTTGGTCGCGGAGGTCGAGTTCGCTCCGTGTCGTCGTCAGGAGTTGAACTCCTTCGGGCGCCAAACGGCGGACGAGTGCAGAGCCGACCATGCCGCGGTGGCCGGCGACAAAGACCGATTTCCCTCTCAGTTCAAACGGCGCTTCGGCCATTGGCAACCTCCCGCTTAGCCGCGGTCAGATCGCTGGCGACCATTTCGGAGACCAGCTCGGTAAATTTTCTTTTCGGACTCCATCCTAAGATCTGCCGTGCTTTGGAAGCATCGCCAATGAGGAGCTCGACTTCTGTGGGCCGGAAATAGGTCGGATCGACCTTCACGAGGACCTTGCCCGTTTTTTTGTCGATGCCGATCTCGTCGACTCCCTTCCCCTGCCATTCGATCCGGCGGTCCACTTCTGCAAAGGAAGCGGCGACGAATTCGCGGACGGAATGCATTTCGCCGGTTGCAAGAACGAAGTCGTCAGGTCGATCCGCCTGCAGAATGAGGTGCATGCCCTCGACGTAGTCCTTCGCGTGTCCCCAGTCGCGCTGTGCGTCGAGGTTTCCGAGATAAAGCGTATCCTCCAAGCCGACCTCGATTCTCGCGACGGCGCGAGTGATCTTGCGCGTTACGAACGTTTCTCCGCGAAGCGGGCTTTCGTGATTGAACAGGATCCCATTGCTGGCGAACATGCCGTACGCTTCACGGTAGTTCACAGTAATCCAATAGCCGTAAAGCTTGGCGACGCCGTAGGGGGAACGCGGATAAAACGGAGTCGTCTCCTTCTGAGGGATTTCCTGCACAAGTCCAAACAACTCGGAAGTGGACGCTTGGTAGAAGCGCGTTTCCTTCTCCATCCCGAGGATGCGAATGGCCTCAAGGATACGAAGGACTCCGACCGCGTCCGCGTTGGCAGTGTATTCCGGGCTCTCGAAACTCACCCCGACATGGCTCTGAGCCGCGAGATTATAGATCTCCGTCGGCCGGATCTGCTGCATGAGACGGATCAGGTTCGTCGAATCCGTCATGTCCCCATAGTGCATGAGGAAGGGCACGTCTTCGTCGTGGGGATCCCGATACAGATGGTCGACCCTCGCCGTATTGAACGATGACGAGCGCCGCTTCACGCCATGAACCGCATAGCCGAGTCCCAGGAGATACTCGGCCAGATAGGCGCCGTCTTGTCCCGTAACTCCGGTGATCAGCGCAACACGTTTGGAAGCCGTATGCATGTTCAATACACATCCAATAGAGAAATTGGTCTTGGAGGGTGGTCACGACGCAAAAGGTCGACCCTCTCCTCTTACTTCATCTCAAAGCGACATTGAAATAGATTGGAATAGTCCCCTTCGCGGCGGTCGAACTGTCGATCGGTTGGGTTAATCTCGCCGCTCAGCTGATCAAATATGCCCCAGCTGCCCAAAAATTAACATTCGGCTTGGAATCTGAGTTCCACGGCGCACTAGGCCTATGACCCCACGAGCGGATGCTATACGGGTGACGGGGCGGGCCGAATGGAGCTGCCGTCCAGCGCCTCGTTCTTTGTGCTCCAGCCGAAGCGGCGTTTTGATCACGATACGGTGCAGCAGTGGCTGGTGTTGAACTTACATATGCGATCCCGGATATCCACGGCTGCGCAGACCTGCTCAAACTGGCCGTGGATCGGATCATGGACCATACGAGGGGTCGGCAAGCAAGAATCGTCACATTGGGCGACTACGTCGACCGCGGTCCACGGAGCGCAGAAGTCCTTGAGCTCATCATGAACTGGCCGGATCGCCATCCCCGGCTGATTGTCCTGAAAGGCAATCACGAGGTGATGATGCTAGCGGCTTGCCTCGGTCAAGCAAAACACCAATGGTGGATGCAGAACGGCGGCGCGCAGACGCTTGCTTCGTATGGCCTCGACCCGGCAAACCCTGCCGACCTGAGACGATTGCCTACGGCTCACTTGCAGTTCATCGCGCAACTGCCTCGGATCCATGTGGATCAGCAGCGAATCTTCGTGCACGCCGGAGTGGACCCCGATCAACCCCTGGAAGCGCAGTCCGAGCGCACTCTTCTGTGGAAGCGCTACCAGCCCCAGTTCGAGCAGGGGCATGGCCAACGTCACGTTGTGCACGGACATGACGCGAACCCTTCCGGCCCTCTTCTGACCGCTGGCCGGACCAATCTCGACTGCATGGCTTGGAAAACCGGACGTCTGGCCATCGGTGTTTTCGATGACGCGCGGCCCGGCGGCCCCCGCGAAATTCTGGAGATCGAGACCTCCCGGTAGGTGGCCCCTCACTGCGCGCAGGCCTCTTGCAGGCATGCGAGAGCGTTGGGGCCAGCCGCTTGCCTTGGGAGCCGAACGAAGCTAACGGCTGAACATGCGCCGCGAAGACCGCGCTATTGTGACGGGTCCGTACAATCGGCAAGCCCGGATTTTGCAGACTCTGCGAATTGTGCCCCGACATTGAGAGCAATGGAGCGCTCGAGAGCAGATTTGCATTGCGGCCGGTCTTTGAGCTCGTGGTAGCTCTTCCCAAGGAAATAGTACGCGGTTGCGTCCTCAGGGCGTTTGCTGACGACCTCCTTCAAGAGTTCGACCGCGCGCGGATAGTTTTCGGCCTTAAATTGAAGAATGCCAACCGCCCGTCCGATCTCGGGATCGCTCGGATAGCTCTGCCTCGCTTTCGAGGCTACTTCCAAAGCTTTCGGATTGTTACCCGTCTTGCCGGCATACAGCAGTGTGAGTTCTCGCGCAGCAGGTGCGAACTCCGGGTACATTGCAAGCAGCTTCTCGTATCCCTGGATGGCGCCGTCGGTGTCCGCCCTTTTCGAGGCGAGCTCGCTCATTCGCTTGAGTGCGACGGGATCGTCCGGATAGTCCTTCAGGAAAGCCTTGATCCGAGTTTCATCCGGTGCGGCGCCGCCGCCTTCCATGGACAGGAAATCGATACGGCGCTGGCTCTCTGATCGAAACGGCGTATCGACTGGGGATTGCGCTACTCTTGCGAAAGCAGCTGCGGCGGCGCTCTCGTCGCCGGTAGCGTAGGCAGCCATTCCATAATGAAACTGGATATCCGGATCGTTCTGGTTCTTCGACGCGCTGTCACGCAGCAGCGATAACGCCTCGCGGTATTGGTGCTTCTTGTACAGGATCCAACCCAACGTGTCGCTGACCCGGGAGTCGCTCGGAGCTGCATCCTGGGCCTTCTTGGCCAGGTCCGATGCCTTCTCGATGTCGCCCTGGTTGGAGTAAATGACAGCCAGGTTATTCAGCGCCATCGCATTGTTGGGTGCCACCGCCAGCGCAGCCTCATAAGCCTCTCGCGCGGCCTGGATATTCTTCTGCTGCTCCTGGAGAGTGGCCAGGAGAATGAGCGGAGCCACGGTCTTCTTTCGGGTCGTGATCTCCGTGAGCTTCTTGATCGCCATCTCAGGCTTCTTCGCAGCGATATATGTTCGCCCGAGCAGCAGTTGGGCGAGTTCCAGATCGGGGTCTATCTCGAGCGCTTTGCCCAGGTCCTGCTCGGCACCGTCATAGTCGCCCTTGTCAAGCTTCACCTTGCCGGACAAGCCCCACCACTGGGCCTCTGCGGGATGCTTGTCGAGTTGCTGCTTTACGCGCGCCAGCGCCGCATCGAAATTCCTGGATTGTACGTCGAGGTTGACCAGCGCTTCCGTTGCAGGCCCGAAATCGGGCGAGACCAACAAGCTCTTCTCGAAGCTTTGCCGCGCCTCTGCTGCTTGTCCCTTGGCGACATAGATCGCACCCATCGCTTGATGCGGAAGCGGATTTCTCGGAAACAGTCCGGCCATCCGCTGGTACACCTCGAGCGCACTGTCGGTGTTTTGCTGCGACAGATAGGCAGCAGCGAGCAGGTTATATGCCTCCGGGCCCGGTTGCCGGGCGATCACGGGGGTGAGGAGATCGACGGCAGACGCTCCGCTGCCCTTGCGAATCTTCAGATCGGCGAGAAGAAGAGCTGCCTGATCAAAGGTAGGTGCAAGCTGAAGGGAGGATGTGAGCAGGCCCTCGGCGCTGTCAACGTACTTGCGCGCATTGACCACGTCGACGGTGCGCGCGACCATCAGATACGCGCGCGCGAGGCTATACAAGAGTTGAGGGCTCTGGCCGCTGAGCTTGAGCGCCTGGTCGAATGATCGTATCGCGGCAGTAGGATCGTTCTTTTCGAGGCTGATATTTCCGCTGATCAACAATGCATCGAAATTGATGGGATCCTGCGACAGCACGTTCTGAACCCGGCTGACGCACGCCTCATCCTGCTTGGCAGAGCATGCCAACTTCATCAGTATCACGCGGGGCGGCAGATAAGACGGAGATTTTTCGTTCAGTTTCTGCAGGACGTCGCGCGCACGATCCTGATTGTTGGTGGCAATCAGGAAGTCAGCATAACGGATCGTGGCAGCATATCGCGGCGGCTCGAGTTCCGCCGCCGCACGGTATGCGGTCTCGGCGGCGGTCAAATCCTTTCGCTTCCAGTTGAGCGTGGCCATGGCCGTCAGCGCGCCGGAAGATTTCGGATCAAGGCGGAGCGCTTCCTGAAATTGCTGTTCGGCCGCTGGGTCGTTGCCTTGGCGGGCCTCAAGCACGCCGCGTGCCACGTGGTAGCCCGCTTGATCGCCGTTCTTCTTCGTCAACTCGTCCAGAATGCCCCGGATGTCGCTGATGGCATTGCTGGTGTCGCCGCTATCGGCAAGCAGAATCGCTGCGTCCTCCTGCTTGGGCGATAGCTCGAGCACCCTGGTCGCGACCTCCCGGGCGGCCTTGTACTCCCGGGTCAGGAGATGCGCGAGGCCGAGCTTCGTTTGAATTTCTGCGTCGTCCGGCTTCAGTTCGGCAGCCTGCTTCAGGAACGGAATTGCAACCGGCCATTGGCCTTGCTCGCTGTAGAGCAGAGCCAATCCACGGATGGCTTCCGGTTGGGACGGGCTCTGCCGCAAGGCTGCCCTCAAGTTCTTTTCCGCCACGTCGAACTGGTTGTTAATGCGGGCATTTTCGCCCGCTGTCAGCAGGTCCTTTAGGGCGTCGGCCTTGGTCTCCGGGCGGCCACAGGCCGCCACGAGGAGCGGCACCAGGAGGGCCATTAACAGGGTGGGAGCGCGCCGCATTGGGGAACCCTCAAAAGTGACCGCCTGAAAAGGTCATCATTTCGCGCTTTCGGCGGCCAGATTAATCGTTTTACATAATAGTGTTTGGCAGATGCCGACGGTTTTGTGCTACTCCAAAAGCACAGAAGAAATCATTGTTCTACATGTCTTTTGAAGCGGTTTTATACAAGGGGCCGGGAGCCTGCAGTGTCAATAGAAGTTGTCCAATCTTCGTTAACTGCGAGCCGAGCCGAGGGGAGACCGGCCTGGCTGAGCCTGCAGCGCGATGAGTTGTTTTGTGCCCTCTACGTCGTAGCTTGCGCCAACGGCCTACTGGGCCGCTTCATCCAGGCCATTCACGCCGATAGCGCGTTGGCGTCGGCATTGAGCATAGACATCAACGCTGTCGTGTTTTTTGCCTGCTTTGCGGGTCTGTCGATGATGTTCTCCAGCGCCAGGCAGGGCGTCGGGATCCAGCAGATCGGAAAATGGGACGTCGCGATAGCTGCAGTTTTCTTGATCCTGGTAGCGCTTCCGATCTATCCGTTGAGTTGGATCGCTGTGACGGGTCTTAGCGTCTATATCGTGCTGTTCGCCTCCGATAATCCCGATCGGGTGCGAGGCGCCATCATTCTATTTGCCCTCGCGGTTCCGATGTTCTGGAGCCGCCTGCTGTTTCAGATGTTTGCCAAGACCATCCTTGATATCGATGCGCTGCTGGTCGCGACCGTGCTGGATTCCTCGCGTGCCGGAAACATGGTGCGTTTTGCGGACGACTCTGGCTACATGATCGTATTGGCGCCCTGTTCGTCGCTGGCGAACATGTCGCTGGCGTTTCTCTGCTGGATCAGCATTTCTCAATGGGTTCGGCATTCATGGTCGAAAATCGATCTGCTCTGGTCCGGCCTCGCCTGTCTCTCTGTCGTTGCAGTCAATGTCACGCGCATCAGCCTGATGGGTTTAGGGCAATCCTGGTACGCAGCGATCCATAATCAATGGGGTGATCTCGTGACCAATACAGTCATGCTGATATTAATGGTCACGTTCAGCCTTGTCGGAGCCAGACGTGAAATATTCGCGCGGATTTAAGTTTCTGCTGGGGGCAGCATTAATATCGACGCTCGGCTTCAAGTTGTTGCTGAAGCCGGCGACCTCCAGCGAAAACCCCGCGACCGCGGCGCAATCGAGATTGGCTGACTTTCTCACCCGACAGCACTTCAGGGTCTCGGTCGTGGAAAATGCCGCGGAGGGTCAAGCCTCGATTATTGCGTCCACGGGCGTTTGCCGCATCCTTGCGGTTCGCTCGCCGGCAATGGGTTGGGACCGCGATCTCGTGCGACGTCAAGCCTCCCCTGGCGACGAGGTCTTCGTCCTGTATCGCGGCAAAATCTACGACGAGCAGCCGACTTTGCGCACTGTCTCGGATTTCCTTTGGGGCCGCATCTTGCGAGAACTTGGAATAAGCTCGACACAAAGAGCAGTATACGCGATTATTTCGCCAAGAAGCTGCAATGCATCCTTTTTGCCCTGGGATGAACTGGCGGCCGTCGATCGGGGGCCGCCGTCGGTTTGAATTAACTTGATTGCCAGATAAATGTCGCTTTCCATGCGGCAGCGCGGTATATTTAATGAAATATTGCCTGTTGCTTGAATGCAACAGTGTCCTTTAACTTTAGCTTTGGGAACTTGCTGTGAACGAAATTGTACCAATGCGTTCGACGTCAGGATCGCCCACACACTCCGTTGCGGCGGCGCCAAGTTTTGCCCAAAAGGTTGACACCGTCATCGGATTTCTCCGCCGCCGATGGATGATCATTACTGTTTGTGTTGCTGCCGCTCTTCCATTTGGCGCGATCAATCATTTCTTCTCCAAGCCGACATACACCTCCTCGTCGACCATTATGGTCGATCCCCGGGTGACCCAGCTATTTCCCAATTCATTGGTCCCCGACGCCTCGCGAGATCCTTCCTGGGTTGAGAACCAGATCGGCGTACTGAAGTCCCAGGGCGTCGCCGCCTATGTCGTCAAGCAGCTTCGCCTCGCTGATGACCCCGAATTCCTGCGAGAGGATCCTGGTGTCTTCGCATCCATGCTCGAGTATTTTGGCGTCACCGCGGGACTGAAGAGGATCGGACTGGGCGGAGCGCTGACCGCCGTCGGCCTTGCAGAATCCGATCGGCAGAGAAGCGAAGCTGAGCGCATCGGCGAGGCGCAGGGGGCCTTCACACGCCGTATTGACGTGAAGCGGGTAGGCCTTAGCAACATGCTGCGGGTCGAGTTTCGTTCGCGGAACCCGGATCAGGCGGTGAAGGTCGCGAACACGATGGTGGACGCGTACATCTACGATCAACTGACCGCGAAGTACCAAGCCAATCGCCGCGCGAGCGACTGGCTCCTGGAAAGACTGCAGGTACTGCGGGAGGATGCTGCCAATGCCGAGCGCGCGGTCCTGGAGTTCAAGTCGAAGAACAATATCGTGGCAGCCGGCGGAAAACTGGTCAACGACCAGGAAATGATGGATGCCACGGCCAAGCTCGCGTCGAGCAAGGCCGCCGTCTCCGACATCCAGGCCCGCCTGAATCGTATCGATGCCGTCGTCAAGTCCGGTCAGTCCAGTGCGGATTCCGGTTTCGACGAAACCATTGCGGCGGCCGATGAGACCACCAGCGACGCGATGCAGAACTCCATCATCGGGCAGCTGCGAAAGCAGTACCTTGACCTCGTAAACCGCGAATTGTCGTGGTCAGCCCAATACGGCAAGAACCATGTGGCGGTCGTGAATCTGCAAAAGCAGATCAGGGACATCCGACGCTCGATGATGAGCGAATTGGTCCGCATTCGGGAATCACTGAAGAGCGAATACGAGATCGCCAGCCAGCGCCAGGCGACGGCGGAGAAGACTCTTGCGGACGTCATCGCGCAATCAAAGGGCGTGAACCAGGCGCAGATTACCTTGTTCAACCTGGAAGCCACCGCGCAAAGCTATCGGCGCCTCTACGATAATTTCCTGCAACGTCATACGGAGGCGGTTCAGCAACAGACGCTGCCCGTCACGGAAGCGCGGGCGATTTCTCCCGCGGCGGTTTATCAAACCGGTCCCAAGCGGGGTATGATCTGGTTGACCACCCTGTTGGCTGGGGCGGGGATCGGCGTTGGCTTTGGTGCGCTCCGCGAGTTGATGGATCGAGGTTTCCGTACCAAGGAGCAGGTGCAGAGCGCGCTGTCGCTACAGTGTCTGAGCCTTGTTCCGGTTCTCACGGACCGCGCAATGCTCGGTATCTTGAATGACCCACGGACGCGTGCATTGCAGGCCCGCACCAGTCCAACTGTTGCAGAGGTGATCCGAAACACGATGGTGAGCCGGATACACAAGACCTCCCGGCTGATGCGAACGGTCCAGCAGGCACCCGATTCGATCCTCGCGGAATCGGTCCGGATGATCAGGCTGAACCTGGAGCTGGAGGGACAATCCGATTCGCGTCGGGTCCTCGGTGTGACTTCCGCGTTCCCGGGCGAAGGCAAGTCGTCGCTTGCAGCTGCCCTCGCAACCGTGATTGCCCAGGGTGGGCAGCAGGTCATCCTGGTCGATTGTGATCTTCGCAATCCGTCTCTGTCGCGTGCTTTGTCCCCGGATGCGAAACTCGGGGTCGTTGATGCGGTCCATGGTCATTCCAACTTTCAGGAGCTGATTTGGACGGATCCGGCAACAAATCTGTCGTTCCTGCCGGGTGCTGCGAGAGCCGCAATCTCTCCAAGCGAGTTCCTTGCCTCTCCCGAGGCCGCAACCTTGTTCGCTGCTCTTCGAAAAGTCTTCGACTACGTCATCGTTGATCTGCCGCCGCTGTTGGCTGCGACTGACGTGCGCGCCGCCTCGCAGCTTCTGGACTCCTACCTTCTGGTGGTTGAATGGGGGCAAACGAAGATCGACGCGGTTCAGTACGCCCTGCGGCATGCGCCCGGCGTGTACGAGCGGACGGCCGGTATCGTTCTAAACAAGGTCGATGTGGAAGCGATGGGGCGGTACGATACGTATGGCGGGATGTACTATGGATACTCCTACGGGACACCGCCGGGCAGCGTGCCTGCGAACGGACGGGCCGAGCTTTCGGCGTGATCAATCCGATAAGGTCAATACGTGGGCTGCGTGCTCATGACCTCCTGCTGTTTCCGACGGTCATCGGCGCGGATAGGAGATTGTGTTCCGCGGCAACAGCGGCCTTTTCTGATGAACTCCACCACGATCGGTAGTGGCGTTGGCTGAACAACTTCTAAGTCGCCCTGAACAGGGCCCAATGAGCTCATGGCACTCGTAGACAACGCTCCGGACGGTCATCGCCTGATAGATGCCCCGCAGGACAAGCACAGCCTAACGATCGAGCCGGGCGGGATCGACCGGCGGTACTGGCAGCACCTTTGGAGCTACCGGGAGCTCTTCATCGTCCTCGCACGTCGCGACATCTCGGTCCGGTACAAGCAGACCGTCATCGGAGTTGCCTGGGCAGTCATCCGGCCGTTGCTGACGATGCTCATATTCACGATCGTGTTCAGCCGTATTGCCCAGCTTCCATCCGGAGTGGCGGTCCCATATCCGCTCATGGTTTTCGTGGGAATGCTGCCGTGGACGTTCTTCTCTTCATCTGTCAGTGAGGCGGCGAATAGCGTCGTGCAGAATTCCGCATTGGTGAGCAAGGTGTATTTTCCGCGGGTTATCATCCCGTTCGCCAGCGTGGTTACGGCGTTCGTCGACTTTATGATCGGGATCGTCCTACTTACGATTCTGATGCTGTTCTATCGCGTCGCTCCAGGCTGGCACATTGTCTATTTGCCCTTGTTCTTCATGCTGGCTTTCGCCCTGAGCCTGGGTTCCGGGCTCTTTTTCGCTGCACTTAACGTTAAGTACAGGGATTTCCGGCACGTGATCCCGTTTCTGGTACAGCTGGGCCTCTACGTTTCGCCGGTTGGATTTAGCACCTCCGTCGTCCCAAGTGACTGGCGCGTCCTCTACGCGCTCAACCCGATGGTTGCCGTCATCGATGGCTTCAGGTGGTGCTTGATCGAGGGTGCGCCGGCGCCCGAAGCTTCGACCCTCGCCATTGGCGTTGCGGCTGCGCTGGGTCTGCTCACCTTGGGAATTTGGAAATTCCGCTCCACCGAGCGCGAGTTTGCCGACCAGATTTGAGATTGGTAGATGCGTGACGTTGCCATATCGGTCGAAGGGTTATCGAAGCGCTATTGGCTGGGGCATCGACAGAATTCGTCCAGCAATCTCCTGCGCGACGCGATCGTCGGCCAATTCCGGTCATTGGCGCGGAATACTGCCGATTTGTTCTCCGGGCGCCAGATCATCCAGGGCGATACTCTTGAGGAGTATTGGGCGCTCCGCGACGTTCGATTCGACGTCGGCGCAGGCGAAGTGCTCGGTCTCATCGGACGAAACGGAGCGGGAAAGTCCACGCTGCTAAAGATATTGAGCCGGATCACGGAGCCCGATGCCGGAAGGGCCGTCATTAAAGGCAGGGTCGCCAGCCTGCTCGAGGTCGGTACCGGGTTTCATCCGGAACTCAGTGGACGCGAGAATATCTTTCTGAACGGCGCCATCCTGGGCATGAGCCGGGCCGAAATCCGGGCTCGGTTTGACGAGATTGTCGCATTCGCGGGCGTCGAACGGTTCTTGGATACGCCGGTCAAACGATACAGCAGCGGCATGTACGTTCGGCTGGCGTTCTCGATCGCAGCGCACCTCGAACCTGAGATCCTGATCGTGGACGAAGTGCTGGCGGTTGGCGATGCCGAATTCCAGAAGAAGTGTCTCGGGAAGATGCAGTCGGTCGCGACGAAGGACCACAGGACGGTGCTCTTCGTCAGCCACAACATGCAGGCCGTGCAGTCGCTGTGCGATCGGGTCTTGCTGCTGGAAGGCGGACGAGTCGCTCGGCAAGGTTCTGCGCGGGACGTGGTTGCGAGCTATCTCTCCGACAGCCAGACTGAAACTGGCGTGAGAGAGTGGCCCGTCGACAAGGCGCCGCAACGAGATGGCATCGCGCTGGCGGCTGTTCGTCTGTTGAGGGACGACGGTCTACCCTCCAGCATCTTCGAGAGTGATGGCGACATCAACATCGAGCTCGAGTTTACGGTCTCGGAAGTTCCCGCCGGAACGTTTTGCGGAGGGTTCGATCTTTTTGACTCCGAGGGCAGTACGATATTCCGCACCTATCAAACCGATGCTCAGCGGCAGGACTGGCTCGAGCCTCACGTGGGACAAAACGTCTGGCGTTGCAGGATTCCGAGCGGCCTGCTGAATGAAGGGACCTTTTACGTCAGCCCGCGGCTTAGTATTCACAACGTGGTTTGGCTGGTCAAAGAAGATGCGGTGATTCAATTTCAGGTCCGGCTGCGCCATGGGAAATCCCCATTGTGGGACACCATCGAGGGGACCAGGCCCGGTCAGATCGCGCCCATTCTGGAGTGGTCGCGGCCAGCCGGTATGATCTCCTGAGAGGGCTAGGGGATGCTTCCAAAGATCTCGATCATTACGCCGTCCTTCAATCAAGGGGCCTTCATTGAGCAGACAATCCGCTCGGTGCTCGATCAGGGTTACCCCAACCTTGAATACATCGTGATCGATGGCGGCAGCACGGACGAGACGGTCTCCGTCATCAAGCGCTACAGCGACCGCATCACCCACTGGGTGAGCGAATCCGATCGCGGGCAAACCCATGCGATCAACAAAGGCCTGACGAAGGCCACCGGCGATATCATCGCCTATATCAACAGTGATGATTATTATCTGCCCGGGGCATTCGAGAAGGTCGCGCGTTACTGGCTCCAACATGACGATTGTGATCTCATCCACGGCCAATGTGAGATCGTCGATCACGTGGGACAGCTGATCAGGTTGCAGCAAGGCGACATCAGCAGCCTCGAACAGTGCCTGGACTTGTGGGCAGTCTGGTGGGGCGGACGAAATTTTGTTCAACCGGAAGTCTTCTGGACGCGTCGCGTGACCGAGAGGATTGGCCCTTTCCGCGAAGATCTCCACTGGGT
Organism: Bradyrhizobium sp. FW305-F6; assembly: GCF_058782905.1. Lineage (NCBI taxonomy): Bacteria > Pseudomonadati > Pseudomonadota > Alphaproteobacteria > Hyphomicrobiales > Nitrobacteraceae > Bradyrhizobium > Bradyrhizobium sp. FW305-F6. The sequence goes on along the minus strand of NZ_JBYSYD010000005.1, from coordinate 36,264 downwards.
CATGGACTACGATTATTGGACCCGGATCTTTGCTGCTGGAGGGAAGGCTGGATTCTTAGGCGATCGCCTGGCGGCTTTCCGCCTTCATCCGCTGCAGAAGTCCACACAGCCTGAGCGTACAGCCGATGAACTCCTCGGTGTCGTACGACCCTATCTGTTCTCGAAGAGCACTCCAATCAGAAGGAGAGAGCAGATCCGTCTCCGCGCTGAATGGATGTATCACGCGGAATTCCTTCCACGCGTGCGCGATTCGATCGCTTCCAACGACCTCCCCGCGCGCCGGAGGGCCAAACTCGCCGGCTACACATTGTCCCACCCGAGTGTTCTGCTATCGCGGCCTTTCAGAACTCGATTGACAGCCTCGGTGAGGCCTTTGTTCTCGAACACTGTCCTTGGAGGCAAACTGTGAGCATCGGAGCGGTTCTTCTGCGTCTTCGTCAAAAGTACGGTCGCGGATTGCGCGTTGCATATGCTCGCGATCACGTGCGGCCCCGAATTCTGAATACGGCGCCGGTCACCGACACGAGCGACTCGCGGTGCGAAATCCATGTCCTGACGTCGGCGCAGGATTGGATCAACCTCCTTTGGACCTTGAAGTCGTTCTACTTCATGAGCGACCGCCACTACGCACTATGCGTACATGAAGATGGTTCGGTTCCGCCGGAAGGTCTGGAAGCATTCAAGAAGCACTTCCCGGCCGCCCGCATCCTGCTTCGAGCTGAGGCTGATCGGCAAGCGCGAGACTTCCTCCGCGGCTATCCAAAGTGCGAGGCCTTTCGGCAATCGAACGCATTGGCTCTCAAGCTGTTCGATTTCAGGATGAGTCTGCGATCGCCGAGGATGCTGCTTTTCGATAGCGATCTCCTGTTCTTTCGCGAGCCGTCGGTCTTCCTGAGTCGCGCTGAAGATCCGGCCTATCTCCGCAATACATTCAATCGAGATGTCGCAACTTCATATGCGCTCGATTCGAGGATCGTGAAGGCGCGCCTCGGTTTCGAAGTCACGGAAGAGATCAATTCCGGATTCGGCGTCATCCATCCGGACTCGATGCGGCTGGACTGGATTGAGGAGTGCCTCGGTCTGGATGGCATCCTGGACGGCCATCCATGGCGCATCGAGCAGACGCTGTTTGCCCTGTTGAGCTCGCGCTACGGTGTGGAGTTGCTGCCGCAAGACTATCAGGTCTATCTGACGCCGGGCCTCGGCGATCGGCCATTTCGCCACTACGTCGGTGCCGTTCGGCATCTGATGTACAGCGAAGGAATGCTTCGCCTCGTCAAGCAAGGTCTCCTCGACATGAAGTCGGCGCCATTGTCGACGGACCAGGCGACGGTCACCATGAAGACGGCATTGTCGCAGAGGAGCAGCGCCTGATGCTCGTTTCGATCCTCATCCCCTGCTACAACGCGCGGCAATGGGTCGGTCAGGCAATCGAGAGTGCGCTGGCCCAAACTTGGCCGAATGTCGAGGTCATCGTTGTCGATGACGGCTCAACGGACGGTAGCTTCGATGTCATTCAGTCGTACGGTGATCGCATTCGATGCGAGCGCGGACCTAATCGAGGCGGGAATCAAACGCGAAATCGGCTGCTCGAACTTGCCCGGGGTGAGTGGGTCCAGTACCTCGACGCCGACGATTATCTGCTGCCCGACAAGATAGAAAACCAAGCGAGGTTTATTCAGGCGCTGCGGGATGTCGATCTCGTCATTGGACCAGCGATTTGGGAGTACTATTCATCTGACGGCTCTCGCCGAGAGATCATGGAGATTCCCGAACCGTTGGATTATTGGTCACTTCTCGCTAGTTGGAAGTTGCCGCAGACCGGTGCGCCGCTTTGGCGCAAAGCTGCAATCCTGGACGTTGGCGGATGGGATCCGAAGCAGCCGTGCTGTCAGGAGCATGAACTGTATCTGCGCCTGCTGATGGGAGGTAAGCGATTTGCCTTCTGCCCGAAGAGCGGTGCTGTGTATCGCCAGTGGAGCGACCAGACGCTGTGCAAGCGCGACATCAAATTGGTCCACACCCGCCGGCTGATGATAGAGCAGCAGCTCGAGGATTCTCTTAGGAACCGCGGTGAACTTACCTCCAGCCGCTTGTTCGCTATCAATCTGGCGCGCTTCGAGATTGCGCGGAGCGCCTGGGCATATGACAGAGCACGGTCCATCGGCCTCATCCGCCAGATATTTGCGACCGACTGGTGGTTCTCGCCCCGCGGCGGAGCAGCGCCGCTCGGATATCGATTCGTCTTTCACGCATTTGGATTTCGGGCCGCCGAGGCCATTGGCCAGATGCTCAGGAGCGGTCTTTGGAGCCGAACCTGATGTCGGGAGAAGCAGGACCTGACAGCGATGGGTACGGAGACCATCCATACCTGCTTCTTGCGACCGACAGCGATGTTCAAGGAGCTTATTCCGGATATACGCAGCTCGCAAAGCATGTGCCGCATGCCGCTTTGCTCAGAAACCGTAGGCGAGAACCGCGGACTGTCTTGGAGCGCGGGGCTCAGCGCTGGATCAATCAGTTTACTGGTTCAAGCTGGTATCGGTTCAGCTCGATGCAGCCCGAGCTTCGTGCGTGGCTTCAATGCCAGACCGGATTTGAGGGCCTGGTGCATTTCCTCTGGGGGGAGCGGGACTGGGGAATTATCGATCGCCTGCCCTCCAGACGCCGGCCTAAAGTGTGCGCCACCTTTCATGCATGTACCGATACATTGCCCGACACCCTTCGCGCTAGCCGGCTGAAAAGCCTCGATGGCGTCATCCTGATGAGTGAAACGCAACGCGAGTTCTTTCTGAACCGCGGCGTCGAGAACGAGAAGATTGAGGTCATTCCGCACGGTATCGACCTGAGTTATTTTCATCGTTCCGAAGCCGCGACCGGCGACCAGTTCACGGTCCTGTCCGTCGGAAGCTATCGTCGCCGCTTCGATCTGCTGAAGAATGTCATAGAGATCATCGGCGGCATTCGTCCGGAAATTTCGTTCGTGATAGTAGCTTCTCCCGACAAGACGCGAGAACTTGAGGGGCTTGCGAATGTCAAAGTTTTAGCGGGTGTGTCCGACTCTGATCTTCGCCGGCTATACAGCTCTTCATCATGTCTCCTGATGACCTTGCAGGCGGCGACCGCCAACAACGCTATCCTGGAAGCAATGGCTTGCGAACTGCCGATTGTGAGTGAGGATGTCGGTGGCATCAGAGAGTATGTCGGCGAGGCCGGGATCCTGGCTCCTTCGGGTTCGGTAGATGCCCTGGTTGAAGCCATCCTGTCGCTGCACGGTAACAGAGATTTGGCGGCGCGCCTTGGACGGATCGGTGGAATCCGGGCGAAGAGCTTTGATTGGCCGATCATTGCGGAGCGGACGACAGCCTTTTACAGGCGTGTCTTGGCAGCCTGAGATGCAAGGCGTATTTGGATGGGCCAGACCGTGAGCATCCGGGACGAGTTCGCCAACAGGATCATGCGCTATCCAGGGGCGATAGCCATGCGCCTCCGCATTGCGCGGCTCCGGTTGCTGGGAGCACAAATTGGAGATCGCTGCTGGATACGGCGGGTCAGCGTACCCCGAAATCCCTGGGATCTCGTTCTTTCCGACGGTGTTGCGTTGGACGATGGCGTGATCCTGCTCAGCAGTGGCGAGAGGGGACGCCAGCCCAAAATCCATATTGGCGCGAGGACCTACGTCAACCGCTACACGATGTTTGATGCGTCCGATCGGATCGAAGTCGGGAATGACTGCATGATAGGTCCATTCTGCTACATTACCGACCATGATCATGCCGCCGGCGCGGAGGGGCGTCGCGCCGATCAGCCGCTGGTTAGTTTGTCCGTGACAATCGGTCCAAACGTGTGGATAGGCGCTGGTGCGATCATCCTGAAGGGCGTGCAGATCGGCGCAAATGCGGTCATTGGCGCGGGGGCGGTCGTCACGCGATCGGTGGACGAGAGTAAGGTCGTCGCCGGGATTCCTGCCAGGTCCATACATCAGGCGGGGCGGTGAGCCGTGGCTCCGAGCCAGGAGGGAAGGGCGCCCGTCTCCGTCATCATACCGACATATGGTCGCGGGACCGCGATCATCAAGGTGCTCGAGCGCATTGCGGTCTGCCGACCTTCCCCTGCCAAAATCATTGTTCATCTCGATGCCCCCGCCGACAATGCGCTCGCGGAGATCAGCAGGCTGTTTCCCGACATTATCGTGTTGAGTTCGAATACAAGACTGGGGCCCGGAGGTGGGCGACATCGAGCCCTGATGGCTTGCGACACGCCTTTTGCGGTGAGCTTTGACGACGATTCATATCCGATCGACCAACAATTCTTCTCCGAGGTCGAGCGGCTGTTCGTACAGAACGAGGATGTCGCGCTGCTGGCCGCTCAGATCTGGCACCGAAACGAAGACGTGCCCGAACTGTCGGATTGGATGTACGACCGGCCTAGCTTTGTGGGTTGTGGTTTCGCAATCCGGGTCGAGGCCTATCGACAGATCCGCGGCTATTTGCCGAGGCCCGTAGCTTACGGCGTCGAGGAGACGGATGTCAGCCTGCAGCTTTTCGCGGCGCGACAGCGCATCTGCCAGGTGGGAGCGTTGCGCGTGTTTCACGATACGGATTTGAAGCATCATAGTTCCGCGGTGATCACGGCCGCCAGCATCACCAACCTCGCGCTCTACGCGTTCCTGCACTACCCAGTATCGCGTCTTGGTTGGGGCGTTCTGCAGGTCGCAAACCGGGTAAGGTTTCTGGCAAGTCGCCGCCGCTTCCGAGGGATCATCACCGGCTTCCTGGCTATTCCGCTAGACTGCTATCGGTTTCGGCAATATAGAGACCCGGTTGATCCTGATGTTCTATCTCGCTTTTTCAGATTAATCTCCCGCGATCCAAAGCCCACGATGCAGGGTTCGGTTAACGGATCATAGCTGGGCCTGTAGGATATTGGATGTGAGCAGTGCGAAATGGGTCTGCTGTCAACTCGGCGGGCGCGAGCATTACGCAATTCCACGGCTGCATCACCGAGGTGGGCATCTCGCCCGCCTGATAACCGATCTGTGGATCCCGCCGGGATCCCTCCTGCGTCCCCTCGCCGGGGCAGGCGCCGCATCGCGCTTCCATCCCGAACTGGCCGACGCACCGGTCAGCGCCTCCAATTGGGAAAGCCTGGTATTCGAATTGTCCGCCAAAGCTCGGCGCCGGGGCGGGTGGGACCTGATGATGGCAAGGAACGAGAGATTCCAGGCCTACGCCGTGCGGGTGTTGTCTGGTCTTCGGAAGCCAAGTAGGGGCTCTGGAGTGGTCATGGCGTATAGCTATGCCGCAAGAGATATCTTCCGGTGGGCTCGTCGCCAAGGATGGCGGACGGTGCTGGCGCAGATCGACCCCGGCCCGCCGGAGCAGCGCATTCTTCAAAAGCTTCATCAAGCGTCCGGCCTGTCGCATGCTTGGCAGCCGCCGCCCGACGTTTACTGGCAGGGCTGGCGCGAAGAATGCGAGCTTGCCGATCGCATCGTGGTCAATTCAAGATGGTCAGAGCACGCGCTGCTGGAGGAGGGGATCGCGGGTTCGAAGATCTCGTGCATTCCGCTCGCCTACGAGGCCGCACGGGCGCCGTCCCAGCGGTCCTATCCGGAGCAGTTCTCGCACGAGCGTCCCATGCGGGTGCTCTTTCTCGGGCAGGTGAACCTGAGAAAGGGGATCGGGCCGCTCCTGGAGGCGATCGACAAGCTAAGGGACGAGCCGATCGAGTTCACATTCGTGGGGCCAGTCCAGTTCGAGATCCCGCAGGACTTTCGGCTCCAGCCGCGCATCAAATGGATCGGCCACGTGCCCCACGGTGAGACGGCACGCCACTATGAATACGCCGACCTGATGATCTTCCCGACCTTTTCGGATGGATTTGGCCTGACCCAACTCGAGGCTCAAGGCTGGCGCTTGCCCATCATTGCGTCGAGGTCCTGCGGCGACGTGGTTCAGGATGGGCGGAATGGGCTGCTCCTACCGGAGGTGTCCGCTGACGCGATTGCGTCGGCACTGACGAAACTCCTCAGGCAGCCAGCAGAATTGAGAAGAATGTCGAACGCCTCCTCGGTCGACGCTCAGTTTTCCTTGGATAGTGTCGGGAAGAGATGGAATGAGCTCATCGATTGAAACCGCACTGAGCGATCGCCGCGAACCGAGCGCTCCCGAGCGTGCGAACGTCGTTCGTCACAAGGTGACCTTCGTGACGATCGTTCCATCGCCATATCAGCGAGATCTTTTCGCAGCGTTGGCGAAGCGGCGCGAGATCGATCTGAACGTGTATTACATGGAGGCCGGTTCTCCCGATTCGCCATGGCCGGCCGTCGATCTCGAGCGTTACGAGCATATCTTGCCGGGGTCGTGGTACCCGATCGGGCCGGTGCGCGCCCATGTCAACTGGCGGCTCCCCGACCTTGCGGACGCCGACTTCGTCGTTCTCAGCAGCTACACCTCGCTGACCGGCCAGTGGCTGATGCGCGCACGACTGAAGCGCTCTCGCTGGATTTTCTGGGGAGAACGCCCTCGTGCTCACATCGGGGGGAAGGGATGGGTCCAGCGCCTTTTGATGAGCCCGATCTCCACGGCCGAAGCGATTGTCGGCATCGGTGACGCTGCAAGGCGCATCTATCAGGACCAGTTTCCCGGTCAACGGACTTTCAACATTCCCTACCATTGCGACATCGAGGAATTTCACCGCATCGAGCGGCCCAAACGGTCGGAAGGCCCGCTGACATTTCTGTTCTGCGGTCAGATGATCGCGCGCAAGGGGCTCGATGTCCTGCTTACAGCTTTCGATCGCCTGGTGCTGTCGGGACATGACGCCAAGCTGCGTCTCGTCGGCCGGGAAGCCGAGCTTCCCGAAATGCTGCGTCTCGTCGATGCGAAGACAAAAAGCCGCATCGACTATCTCGGTTTTCAACCTCCCGAGCGGCTGCCCGAGTTCTTCGCCGGCAACGACGTCTTCGTGCTGCCGAGCCGGCATGACGGCTGGGGCGTCGTCGTCAACCAGGCGCTGGCCACAGGGATTCCGGTGATCTGCTCCGACAATGTGGGTGCGGCCATGGATCTGGTGAAGCCGGGGGTCAACGGTCTTCTCGTCAAGGCGGGAGACGTGGACAGCCTTGCCGATGCGCTTCGGCAGGTGGCGGAAAGGCCGGCGGTGCTCGACGAGTGGAGCAGGAATGCGCGGGAAACGTCGCGCGACCTGACTCCCGAAGCCGGTGCCGAGAAGTGGGTCCGCGTGTTCGACAGCTTGGCGCAAAGCCGGAACGATCGGTCGTAGGAAGCGGGCCTGGACGCATTCATGAAGATACTGTTGGTGAGCAGCGGATCCGGTTCGCGCGGTGGCGGCGAGATCTTTCTCCTCTATCTCGGTCGCGCGCTGGCAGCCCGCGGCCATTCGATCATGACCTGGATGCCGACGCATCGCCGGATGGACGAGCTTGCGTCGCAATGCGCGGAATTTTCCGAAGTGATCCGGGCGGACTACGTCAACACCTATGATCATCGGTCAAGGTCGCTCGCGACGCTGTTCAACGCGAAGCAGACCCGCGCGATCGCAAGTCAGTGGCGCGCGCTCGCGCCGGATATCGTTCACGTCAACAAGCAGAATCTGGAAGATGGGCTCGATCTGCTGCGCGCGGCGCGCATCAGCGAATTGCCGTCCGTGTGCACCGTCCATCTCACCCAGACCGCGCGGTACTTGCGGGCGCGTGGTGCCCTGCTGCGGGACGTCGTGGCAGGGTTTGAATTGCGGAAGTTCAAAGGCGCGTTTGCCGCCGTGCAGGACGTGCGCCGCAAGGAGCTGTCCTCCTTTCTCGGGCCTGACGCGCGGACGGAGACGATCTTCAACGGCGTCCCGCTGGTCGACCTCGACCGTCAGCAAGCGATGAGGCAGGCGGCACGCGCGGAGCTCGGCGTCACCGACGACCAGTTTCTCATCGTCGGCCTTGGCCGCCTGGTCGCGCAGAAGAACCCGTTCGCGTTCCTTGAGGTTGCGCGCAAGCTCTGCCGGAAGCACGACCATCTCCGCTTCGTCTGGGTCGGGGACGGTGAGCTGGCCGGGGAATGGAAAGCGGCGGTCGAGCGCGAGGGCCTGGGGCAGGCGATCCGGTGCGCCGGCTGGAAGTCGGAGGTGCGGCCCTATCTGGCGGCAGCCGACCTGTTCCTGCATACCGCTGAGTATGAAGGGCTGCCATTTGCCCTGATCGAGGCCATGAGCATGGGGCTGCCTTCTGCGGTCTCCTCCACCGTCGCGGCGGAACTTCCGTTCCTCAACCCCGGCAATGCCATATTTTACGACCGTGACGACCGTCTGGAGCATTACATCGTTCATCCGCAGGAGCTTGGCGAGATCGGAAAAGCCGGGCGTGTTATGGTTACCCAGCAGTTCTCGGATACCGCGATGGCCGCGGGCTATGAAAGGCTTTATGCCGGGGAAACGGCGAGGTGTTCATGACGTCAGTTCCGATGACGGCGGGTGCAATGCAGGCCGGCCAACGAAATTCAAATGCGCCGACGTTGATCCTGGTCGCCGGGCTCGCGGTGACCTGGCTCGCGCTGCCGTCGGACGATGCGGAATCCCTGTTCAGGACCGCGGCGATCGGCGTCGGGATTGCGCTCGTGCTGAGCACGGCCATGGAAGCGCTCCAGGGCGTGCGCGCCCTGATCCGCACCGACAACCTGATGCTCTGGGTGCTGTACGGGCTCACCTTGCTGGAGTTTCTGTTCCCGCAGCCTGACGTCAATGGCGCCGTGAGCGTCGAAGCCGCCACGCGCGGCGCAACGGCAGTACTGCTGGGGTTTTTAGGTATGAGTCTCGGTCGTCATCTCGTCTCCCAAACGGTTATTTCGAGTTCGCCAATCGATCTGAAGCCAGCTTATTTGTTCGGACTATTTGCTATTGCGTTTATCGTCGGCTATTTGCACATCTTTCTTGCTGTCAGTTTCAACCCCGTTGAAATGATCGAACAAATGCTTCGGCCCAGGTTTTCGCAATCCTGGGGCAGAGGAAAATTTGGCAATATTTATAGTCTCCTCTACGAACTCAGCTTGCTCATATATCTACTTCCCCCTATCGCGGGAATGATCTTCGCGCAGGCGGCTCGGTTTTCGGTGGCGCAGAAATTTTTTGTGATTCTCGTGCTGTCGTTGACGTTTTTCTACGCGTTCACCTCAGGAACGAGAAACATACTCGGGACATACGTTATTTCGATGTTTGGTGCGTACGTCCTCAGCAAGCCGGACCTCAAGCTCAAGCAGGTGCTGATGTTTGGAGTGCCGCTCGCTGGTTTACTGGTGTTCGCAAGCGCGCTGATGCTCGAGTTTCGGTCCGGCGGCAGCGTTGCAGCGATTGTTTCGGAGGAGCGCCACTACAACACACTTTATATCGACCATAACATCGTCAATCTCTCGAACTTGACCAACGTCTTTCCAGACGCAGTCTCGTATCTCGGCTTTGAGATCCCGTATCAAGCTATCATCAAGCCCATCCCCCGGGCTCTATGGCCTGGAAAGCCGGAGGGACTGAGTACCAGCATCGAGGCGGCGCTCGGCATGAATGACGGCGTCACCACGTTTTCCTGCACTTTCGTGGGAGAGGCGTACATGGCAGCCGGATTCTTGGGAGTAGTTATTGCCGGGCTAGCCTTTGGAGCTGCCGCGGGCGCATGGAATCGGATTGGTAGACAATCAAGGTCGGCGTTTTTCCAGGTCCTATATGCATCTGGATTTCTCTGTGCTGCGATGGCGATGCGCAGCCTGCTAACCATGGTTCCCTACATGTTGCCTACATTCGCATTGTGGCTCATGGGGAGATACTGGCTTCCGAAATCCTGAAGACTTCAGAGCAAATAGTCGTCCATCAATTTCGATGCCCTACAACATTCTCCATGTCATTCCCTACATGCATCCGAGCGCCGGCGGGCCTCCGGTCGTGGTCGAGAATTTTGTCAAGGCGGCGAACGAGCTGGGGCATCGCTCGCGTATCCTCTCGACGCCAGACTACTGCAATGGGGACGAGCGCGAGCTGCTGAAGCGGCTCGAGCTGATTGCTCCGACAACCTTCCTGAGCCCGCGCGAGACGCTTCCCTTGATCGGTCGGGCGGGATCGGGAACGATCGAGAGCTGGGTTCGCGAGGCCGATGTCGTCCATGTGCATACGCTCTGGAGCCCGTTGAATGTCTCCGCCCGCCAGGCCTGCGCCCGGCTCGGCCGTCCCTACGTGCTCATGCCGCATGGCATGCTCGATCCCTACTCGCTGTCGGTCAAGGCGCTGAAGAAATCGATCTATCTGCACGTGTTCGAGAAGCACAACATCGCCCGCGCGGCCCGGATCATCTACACCACCCCCGAGGAGGAGCGTCTGGCGAAGCTGGCGGGCTTGCCGCTGCCGGCAGGCGAGCTCGTCCCGCTCGGCGCGAGCGCAAGCACGGCGTCGAAGAGCCAGTTGCAGGCAAGGTTCGTGTCGCAGTTTCCTGAAGCCGCAGGCAAGAGGGTGTTGCTGTTCCTGGGCAGGGTCCACCCGAAGAAGGGCCTGGATCGCATCCTCCGCTGCATGCACGCGCTTCGGGAGACGGTCCCGAATCTGCTGCTCGTGGTCGCCGGCGATGGTGATGCCGGCTACGTCGGCGAGCTCAGGCAAAGCGCGAGGGAGCTGTCCCTGGAGGACAGCGTGCTGTTCGCCGGCCGCCTCGATGGCGAGTTGAAATGGGCTTCCTTCGCGGCGGCAGAGCTCTTCCTGCTGCCGTCGCGGCAGGAGAATTTCGCAATCACCGTCGCCGAGGCGATGCAGATGGGCGTGCCTGTTATCGTGACGGACAAGGTGAACACCTGGCCCTATGTGCAAGAGGCGGGAGCGGGCCTCGTCGTGGACGAGCGCGAGGTCGATGCGATGCTGCCGCGCGCCGTCGCGGAGATCCTGGGCGACGATGCAGCGCGCGCCAGGATGGGTGCCCAGGGCGCCGCTTATGCGCGCGAGCGATTGACCTGGCCGAGAGCCATCCGCGAGTTGCTCGCTTGCTATGATCGGGTCATCTCGGAGAGCCGGTGAGGAGGCGATTGCAGTGAAGGCGAACCGATTTCAGGACCTGTCCCGCTTTGCCGGGACGGCGCGGGGTCGCGAGGCCTGGCGGGCCCAGCTCTGGTGGCTGTTCCAGTCGCTTCTCGTGCTCCCGACGCCGCAATTCATGTTCGCCTGGCGACGCTTCGCGCTTGTCCTGTTCGGCGCCAAGATCGGGAAGCGGGTCCTCATTCGTCCGGGGGTCAGGGTGACCTATCCCTGGAACGTGACGATCGGCGATCATGTCTGGATCGGCGACAACGCAACCCTCTATTCGGTGGCCGAGATCTCGATCGGATCGCATACCGTCATCTCGCAGGACGCCTATCTGTGCGCCGGCACCCATGACCACCGCGACATCACGTTTCCATTCAAGGCCTCGCCGATCCGCATCGCGGACGAATGTTGGGTTGCGGCGCGTGGGTTCATCGGGCCCGGGGTCGACCTCGGCGAAGGAGCCGTGGTTGCCGCGGGAGCAGTGGTGACCGAGAGCATTCCGGCTGCTGTCATTGTCGCCGGCGTGCCGGCGAAGAAGATCGGGGATCGCATGGCTTCGGGTAAGAGCTAGCCAGCGGCGGATCTGGCGCCCTCCGTCGTATCCATGTCCCTTGCTCAAGCACCCGTCCTTGCGACGGGCTGAAACGGCGATCATAGACCATCAAGTGAGGGCTGCGCATGATGGATGGGGCAGGTCATGCTCGAACGGCTGCGAGTCGCTGCTCGATGAATCCTCGAGCTACCGCACCGATCTCTCCCCACCGGTGACGCTCCCGGTAAGCGCGATAGCCGGCACAAGCCATAGACGTGTACCTCTTGGATCGCAGTATGGCCGCTATGCTCTGCGCATATTCGCCAGCCGACGCCGACAACGGCAAAACGACGCCTGTGTCGTCTGATGCAACTATCTCTGAGATTCCCCCCACATCGCTAACCACAGGAACGCATCCGACGGACATCGCCTCGATTGCAGGCATACAGTACACGTCCCCGCGGGTGGGGAAGATAAAGAAATGGGCTCTGCGCAGTGCGCTCTCGAATGTGGCCAATTGCTTTCCATCGAGCTTATTGATCGGACCGAGAACCTTGACGTAACCCTGCGCATTTCCTGGAAGTGGATGATAACTTCCAATTGTGTCTAGCCTGGCGCGGATGCCCATTCTGTTCAGTTCGACTGTAGCTTCCAAAGCGATGTCCAGACCTTTACGCTTGTAGTCGAAGCCTATGAATATCAATTGTGTGACGTCCTTTTCACGGGTCTCGAGGATCGCCGGAATGTCAGCGCTCCGCTCATCACCGGGAATGTTCAATCCGAAGCCTGTGACTTCTTGTTTCGCGGGGTCTGCTCCGTACTCGTTGATTGCTGTCTTCATCGCAAAATGAGAAGCCCACAATGCCCCAATTGCCTTCTCGATCGCGCGTCGCTGAATATGGTGCTCGAAGCGCTTTTGTTCGTCCGACTGCGCAAGCGTTGAACTATAGGAAAGCGAAACAAGGTTCTGATAGGTTGCATCGGTCCAGAAGAAGACAGGGAGGCCTCCCTCATAGAAGCTAATGTCACGATGATTTGGACACACGATTGCGTCTGCTTGTGCGTGGTCCGGATGCACCTCGATTGCCCTGCCGATCTCTTGCAACTTCCTTATTCGTGTTTGAACGGAATCCTGCGACCGCAGCACCCGCGTCAATTTGCTCGTGGCGCGTGATGCGAAGCCCGGGTGCGAGGTCGGAATAATTGGAGAGGCCCGTTGAACATGGCAGCCGGCGCTCCTTAACGCCTCCAGCTTGAAATGATCAATCCCATTGCCATGGATAAAATCTGACACGTCGTAGGAAGCTACGTATAAAATGTTCATTGCAATCAACCAAAGAGGTCGCGAGAGGTGTTTCTCGCCCGAGAATATCCTCGCTCGTACTTGCGTGAGTTCGATGCAAGGAGATCATATGTTTCCGGAAGCTCCATCTTTCCGGCGTCTTACGCGCACATCGCTATAATTTAACCCTCCCCGCATCGGGGGCAATCTCTCACTCGCGGGATATCGCGACATCACCGTTCCATTCACGCCATCGAATCCGCATCGCAGACGAATGTTGGATGGCAGCGCGTGGGTTCATCGGCCTGGGGAGCGACCTCCGCAAAGAAGCCGTGGTTGCGGCCGTGGCAGTGGCGCCCGAGAGACTGCCGGCTGCCATGATCGTCGCGGGCGTGCCCGCGAAGAGAATCGGGGGATCGCCTGGCTTCGGAGAGAGTTAGACCACGTTGGGCGTGGCGTTGTTTGTGCTCCGGTGTCCTGCGGCGGTGATCGACTCTACTAGGCTGGGAGGGCGATGTGGGTTAGCTCCTCACGAACAGCGCATCCGCCTGGAGAGGCAGTCCGTTGTGCGGGCTCCTCAGTTGATGCAATTCCCCGTGGTATGTGAAACCAAGTCCCCTGAGCTGATCATAGATCTGCGCGAACAGTGGCTGGCCTTCGTATAATGAGGTAAAGCTCACCTCGGTGATGATGAATAAGGCTTTCCTTATCGTCTCCTCGCCGCCCCTGATGACCCGATCCTCAAAGCCCTGGACGTCGATCTTGATCAAGATGTTGTCTTCTAATTGGAGGCCCAAATCATCAAGCCTGCGAACCTCGACCGCTCTGGCTTCCATTTTCGACGTAAAGGGAAACTCGCTCTTGTGCCGGTCGCCCATCGGCAAAACAGACGAGGATTGTGTGAAATGGTTTTCCCGCATCTCGATCTGATCATTGCTCTGACCAAGGGCAATCTGCGAGGCGGTAAACCCCGGGTCTCCACTCATCAGCGTTACAAGTCTGGAATATGGGCTTGGTAGAGGTTCGAATGCGTATATTTGCGCATTAGGAAGAAGTGAGCGGAAATGTTGCGCGGACTCGCCTGCGTGAGCCCCTATGTCGAGGACCGTGTTTATGCCGGCCGTGATTAGCCACTTGAATTCGTCTTCGTTGTCCGGTCTGAACTTTCTGCCTTGAGTTGGTAGCTTCCATCCCAACATTCTTCCCAAAAATCGCTTCATGAAGGCACTATGCACGACGAAGCGACTTGGCGCAAATGTTGCAAAACCCACTCCCTTCCCCCCGCAGGACTGGCGCGCGTTGATCAGACATGGAGAAGAGAGCCGAGATTAACGGGAATTATCAGCAAGAATTTTGAAGACAGCTCCATGGTCCCCCGATACAAATTTGACCACTCGCACGGCGCTATCCACCGATAGAGCTTCGGCGATACGGCGAGATCGGTTACTATTTTGGGAGCGTTGCGATTCATCTGTGTGCCCCGGGGTGCTCGTACAAATCCGGCCAAACTGATCCGCAGCGGGCGCAGTCGAGTAGACGAAAGTTTCAACTGAAAATCTCAATGTAGGTCATTTTGAGAAGATGGAGGCAATCCTATGAGAAACGAAAGCTCTGGTGCGTTATGAAAATATCCGTACTCTTGAGTGGTTTGCTTGACGGAAAATTCGGAAGGGCCCTTCCGGCTAGACTGATGAATCCGCTCTACCGTATTCTAATTAGCGAACTGGCAAAAGAAGGAAAAAGAGAAGCCTGTCCCAGCGAGATATTGGATACGCCGCCCGTTGCTTGCCTCCCAACCAGCCGCCTAAAAGTGGCAACGCTAGTCTCATCAAAAGACGTGGAGATGCTTGTCTGGTGTTTGAAGTCTCTCTTCTACTTTAGTGACCGAGCTTGGGATCTCGTTGTTATCGACGGAGGACTGAATTCAAGCGACGTCTCGATATTGGAGCATCATTTTCCGAATGTTCGAATCTTCTTAGAGCCGGATCTTGTCCGGAGTTTTTCAAGCGAATTAGCAAACTTACCCTGCTTAAGAGAGCTCCGCTTTAATCGAGGATACGCTCCAGCGAAGAAAATTGTCGATGCACCTCGACTTATGGCGGGACACAAGTTTCTACTGCTTGACTCTGACGTCCTTTTTTTCCGTGCTCCCCACGAACTACTTCGATTGCTTGAGAATGAGGATGAAAGGTTCGCTTTCAGCGTGGACCAGTTAGGGATAAATTCGGGAGTTGCTGTCGTTCCCGCGTCTCGGATCAGTTTTGCGGAGCTTGAACGATTGCTTCGATCGATGTCACCCGACAAACTTGCCGGGTGGCAGGTTGAGCAGGACCTTTACGGGTTGCTGTCTGAAAGCTGCTTTGATGAGCTGCCAAGCGTGTACGCTGTGGAGCCGGTGCGAGGCAAGATATACGGCGAATTAGCATGCTGCCACTTCGTGCACGTTTGTCGGCACCGCTTCTACAGCGAGGGCATTCGGCAACTACGTGAATTGGGATTCATCGCTCAGTTGAAAGGAGGATATTCGACGAGAATTTCCGGGAATAGCGGTATCGGCTGAACTCGATGTGTACAAGTGGAGGTAGCGTAGGAGTAACTGGTCAGCATCGTAGCCGTGCGTATATGTCGCCCCAGGTCGCCTCAGGCAAGAAGTCTAGGAAATCGTTAGCACCGACCCACTTCGCAAGATGCATTTCGTGCGTCCTAACAAAGACAAAGTTATATTCGTAGTCGCCGAGTGTCTCCAGTTTGGCTATGCAGCCGGTGGCATCGGCAATCATCTCACGAGCGTACTCAAAGCAGAGTGCGTTGATGTGGCTTGATAGTCCTCCGAACAGCTTTAACTCGCTTCCCTCCACGTCGATTTTTGCGAATTTTGGCGTGCCGTAGTTCTTAATTAGATTGTCGAACGTAGTAGTCTGTACTCGTTCTCTCCGAGACCATTCATCTGCATTATCAAGCCTCGCAAGCCATTCGGTCGATAGTGTTGCCATAGGGTGGAGCGTGTCGTGCTTCCGCATTATGGCACTGCCGTCAGCGTCGCTAACCGCACACTGAACAATGGTTATCCTTTTACCGAACGAACGACGGAGCGTTGCCGCACAGTTGCGCTGAGGCTCGACCGAAAGCACGTTGCATTCCAAATCTAGAAACAATTTTGTATGATCGCCAACGTTGGCTCCAATATCAAAAACGAGATCGCCAGCTGATACGAATTGCGAGTATATTTCGCGCCGTGCCATGTCCTCTGGTGTGCGCCGCTTATTTCGGAGCGCGTTCTGCCGCGCGAAGCGAACTGAATATAGTGGAGTAGCTCTAAAAAGAGATTTTAGTTTTTCGATCGTCATGAATTCGCGCTCCGTGCCGCTTGAGTCACCCTCTGTCGAGTATTGCGGCTAGAAATAGACTTCAATGCGTACACACAAAGCTGAAGTTATCAATCAGTTAGATGGTGTCCACATTTTTTCTGAACATGATGAAGTTTCTTGACGCGCCTCGTTTCTCACAAAAAACTACAGTTGCCTGGCTTCGGCTAGGCGACGAGGACTTGCTAGTTCCTGCTCTGGCCGTTGTTGGATTGCCGCAGGAGGTGTATGCATCGTACGCTAGCTCGACCCATAGTAGCGCGCCCTGCAAGCCGCGTGAGAGGCTGCCACCAAGCAGCCCCTCATTCACGTTCCAAAAGTGCCCAGTTCGCCGCGAGCTTTGTCCCGCGCAGTTTAGTACTACTGGGTCAGTTGCTGGTCAGCCATCAGCTCAACGGTGACTTGAGCTGCGCTGTTGGTGGCGGCGCTGAAGGTCGGGCCACTGTAAGAAGCACCTAGAAGAGTTGCGGGATTCGGAGGAACTCCAATTTTATCCTGTTTTTGCATTCCTGTCACATTGGTAGGTGTTACCGTGCGTTCTCCCGCGACGCGCATGTCAATGCCAGGTCCCCAGAACGCTATTGTCCCCTGAGTACTTAGCACGGGCCAATTGTTCGATTGCGAGAGCCTAAATTGAAGAGCGTCGGTTCCGGAGTGGGGCGTGGTCACATTGAATTTGGCCGAGGTAAGTTTGCCCCACAGGTTCACCCGCGGAGCAGGTGTTGTGCCGCTCGTGGCGGCATATGTGCGCTTTGAATACGAATAGAGGGGCGCGCCCGGGGGGGCGTTGTTCAGATCTAGTGCGTCAATACTACCCGAGCAATTTCTGCAAGTGAATTTCGGTGCCGGGTGTACACGGATGGAAAGCTTGGCGTTGCCTGCAAAAGTAGGGAAACCATTCGACATGTTTGTGTGGACATAAGTAAAGTTCTCATCCTGAGTTACATCAAGCACCTTGAAGATCGGTCCGACCCCAGGTGCACTTGACCACACGAGATTGGTGCCCGGCACCGCCCAACGAGGTGCCCAGAGGCTAACATTGCCTCCAGACTTATAGGCGTTGGTGAAGGACACCTCAGGTAGATCGACGTGAGTCGCGTCAATAATTGTTATTAGTTTATTGCCGCCGTTTGCCTCGTAGGTGCCAGAAATTCCAGAGACAATAACCCGATCGTTTGATGCAAATCCCGCTGTCGACGCAACCGTCAAACGGACCTTTCCTGCTCCATTGTTAGTAGCACCAAGTACTTTCGTTCCGTTGGGAAACGAGATGACGCCCTTGGACATTGCGTAGCTAAGCTGTACCGGGTTGCTTCCGAAGCCGCTTTCGAAAACGCCGGAGGGATTAAAGCTTTGAATGACGCAGTTTGTGCAAACGACTTCATCGGTGCGTCCATATGCGAAGGCGCCCGGTCGAAAATCGGTAATCTTTGTGTCCGATATCACTGCCTTCTTTGGGGTGCCCGTCATTTGGGAAATGACAGTGGAGTTGGACATGGTGAGCAAGTCTGTAGATGAACTCTGAAACTTGAGCTGATTGATGGTCACGCGGTCCATCACCATCGAGGTAATCAGCTTGTCCACCTCCATGTTGCACGCGGACATATCCGTATTGATAGCCTGCCAAAGAACGTTCTGAGTGGGAACGCCGCAATTCGCGCCCGTGAATTTCACGTCGCGATAAGTAATGCTCCGCCCGTTGGAGTAGGTCTGCACCTTGTCCTGCGAGATCGTGAGGCCGCGGTATTCCACCTGCGTGTCCCAAGACGGGTCAAGCGCATATAGGGTGGCGGGTCCCCCTGCATCCACTTCAAACTGGCTTCCCGAATTGTAGCTCGGCCAAGTGGATTTGTAGGTATTTTTGAGGGGAGCTCCGAAAGTAACTGTGCCTGACGTGGGATCGATTGACGTGACCTTGGCGTATTCAAACCAGTGCGGGTTGGTCGGATAGCCATACGGTGTCTGCCAGACTCCCTGCAGATCGAATCCAGTAATGAGCGCATAGTTCCCTACGGTAAACAGGGACGCTTGGCTGGGGGTCAGCAGTTGGACTTTGGAAGATCCGGCCGAGACAGTGGCAAGGCGCGCGCTATGCCTGTTGTCCTGATATTGCCCTCTTCCTCCAAGGAAAAAGGCGGGCACATCGGACCCGTTATTCGTCAATGTTGCCCCATAGCCAACGACCAAAAGATTCTTGATCCCCTTTGCCCACCACAGGGCTTGGCTGCTCTTGAACGCACAAACGCTCCCGCTCGGGATCGTGAGCTGAACCATCGCCGTCTGCGTCACGGCCCATTTGTTGAAGGCGGCGAAGGCGGGGGCTGCATCGGTCTTGCCGTCGCAGATCGCGCGGAAATCCTTCACGATGTCCTTGCTGACCACGAGCTGGGGCGTCGTGCTCGGCGGGCTGGTCGTGCCGGTGCTCGGGCCTGGTGCGGGGGCCGCGATCGTCGTCGTGGCCAACGGCGCGGATGACGGGCTCAGGGTCTGGGCCTGTGCCGCAGACGCCATGAGCGCGCTCAGCACCATCACTCCGTTGCGGACTTGAACCAAAGTTCTTCGCATGGCTGCCTCTATCGTCCTATCTCTTGCAGGAAGGAATGCGGTTGCGTTGCTTTCCGGGACAGAGCCTAGGAACCGTGCACTCGATTCGGGTTAATTCGCCAAACGCAGTTTGAGGCAAAGTTCCGACGGCGCGAACTAGGTTGACGATCCGCAAATCAGGGCCGCCGATGTGAGGACTTCTTCAACCAGTCACGGCGCTCGTCAGGACTGCCGGCGGCTGCGGACGCTGGCTACCTCCCCTTTACCTTAATATTTTCCGGCGAGGCCACGCGATGCCCTTAGCTGTATCGGTCGCCAAGAACTCGAGCCGAGGCCGTCACTGGCCCGCATTTGCCGGACCGGCTCAGGCAGACTTCTTCAGCAGGTCGTCAAAATAGTCGATCGTCTTGCGAATGCCGTCGCGGAGCTGGATGCGCGGCTCCCAGTCCAGGATCTCCTTCGCCTTGGTGATGTTCGGCTTGCGCTGCTTCGGGTCGTCCTGCGGCAGCGGGCGTTTGTCGATCTTCGAGCGCGAATTGGTCAGCTCGATGACGACCTTCGCGAGCTCGAGGATGCTGAACTCCACGGGATTGCCGATATTGATCGGGCCGGTGATGTCGTCGGGGCTGTTCATCAGCTTCATCAGGCCGTCGACGAGGTCGTCGACATAGCAGAACGACCTGGTCTGGTCGCCTTCGCCGTAGATGGTGATGTCCTGGCCTTGCAGCGCCTGAACGATGAAGTTGGACACGACCCGCCCATCGTTCGGATGCATTCCGGGCCCGTAGGTATTGAAGATACGGGCGACCTTGATCCTGAGATTGTGCTGCCGGCGGTAGTCAAAGAACAGGGTCTCGGCGCAGCGCTTGCCTTCGTCGTAGCAGGAGCGGATGCCGATCGGGTTGACGTTACCCCAATATTCTTCGGGCTGGGGATGAACGGTCGGATCACCATAGACTTCCGAGGTGGAGGCCTGAAGGACCTTCGCCTTCACGCGCTTGGCCAGCCCGAGCACGTTGATGGCGCCGTTGACGCTCACCTTAGTCGTCTGCACCGGATCGAATTGATAGTGGATGGGCGAGGCCGGGCAGGCCAGATTGTAGATCTCGTCCACCTCGACATAGAGCGGGAAGCAGATGTCGTGCCGCATCAGCTCGAAGCGGGGATTGTCGAGCAGGGGGATGATGTTCTGCTTTGAGCCGGTATAGAAATTGTCGACGCACAGCACTTCGTGACCGCGCTCGAGCAGGCGGCTGCACAGGTGCGAGCCGATGAACCCGGCTCCGCCGGTCACGAGAATACGGGGCTTCATACAGCATTACCTTCCAGAAGAGACGGGG
The DNA here is from genome assembly GCF_058782905.1 of Bradyrhizobium sp. FW305-F6. Classification (NCBI taxonomy): domain Bacteria; kingdom Pseudomonadati; phylum Pseudomonadota; class Alphaproteobacteria; order Hyphomicrobiales; family Nitrobacteraceae; genus Bradyrhizobium; species Bradyrhizobium sp. FW305-F6. The sequence goes on along the minus strand of NZ_JBYSYD010000005.1, from coordinate 16,140 downwards.
TCGTCATGAGGCAAGGACCTAGGATGCGATCTTTCGCTGAGCCGAGGTCAGAATGTCCATGCCTTTCTGGCGGACCTGCTCGGTATCGGCCGTTGCTTCCTGCCCGGCATATTGGTTGGTCATCACGATCTTCAAGGTGAGCAGCGCGATGTGGATGTCAACACGGAGGCTTGCGTTGCGCACGTACCAGGTGTCGAACGCCTCTTTTTCGTCCTTGCTGACCAGCTTGCCGCCGTTGACCTGCGCCCAGCCGGTCAGTCCGGGTCGAACCGACAGACGGTCGGTGAGGTTCCCGGGCTGGTCTTCCGGCAGCAGCGGGCGTGGGCCGATCAGCGACATGTCTCCGAGCAGCACGTTCAGCAATTGGGGCAACTCGTCGAGTCGTGTGGCGCGCAAGAAGCGCCCGATCGCCGAAGGCTCGCGGCTCACTTCCACCCGCTCACCATCCGCATCAAAGGGCGCGCGCAAAGTTCTGAACTTGTAGATCAGGAACGGGCGACCCTTCCAGCCGAGCCGCTCCTGCCAGAACAGAACTGGAGCGCCGACGTCGAGCAGGACCAGAACGCCTGCGATCAGGGCGAGCGGCGAAAGAATGACCATCAGTGCGAGCGCGCCCAGAACGTCGATCCAGCGCTTCAGCCAGAAATAGGCGGAGAGCGGTCGCTGCACGGGCTCGCTGGCGATTGCAAGCTCAGGCGCCCTGGATTCGGTGATGCCGATCAGACGTGGCAGATACTGGAGCGAGATCCCTCGCTCCTGACAGACGCGCTCGATCTCCAGGCTGGTCGCTTCCCCGAGCTGAGTCGCCTCGCCAGCCACCACGACCCGGTCGACATTGATGCCGTGAATTGCGAATTCCGTGACGATCGCTTCGAGCTCGTGCGGCATCCCCATCACCTGGACGTCTGCCACTGCGCGTCCCACCATCTTGGGATTTTGATCGAGCACGGCGATGACGGGATTGCTGGGGGGCGCATAGGCGCGCAACATCTGGATGAAGTGGAAAGCAAAGCGGGACGCGCCGATGACGATGACTCGTTCTCGTCTGGCCTGGTGATCATGTGAGCTGTCCGGCAGGATGATACGGAACAACAGCCGGCCGCCGATCAGTCCCGCACCGAGCAACGCGGCGTGGATCAGAGGCATCGAGCGCGGAATGCCGTCCATGCGCGTGAGCGAGAACAGAACGCCGCAAGTCATCAATTCCGTGAACAGCACCGCCTCGAGGATGGAGAGGAATTCCTGGACGGAGAAATTGCGCAGCAAGCCGTCCTGGATGCGGAGGGCGAAGAAGCTCAGCAGCGCAAATCCGGATGCGAACAAGCAGTAGTAGACTGCGACCGCCCAATCACTGTGGAATGGTGCAGCGCCGTCCCGGACGAACAGGGCGAGGGGCGGTGAGGCGGTCGCCCAAACCAAGTCCCACGACGAAACGATGATCCTGCTTCGCGATCTTGAGCTGGGGGAGGGAACGATCATGTGAAATTCTCGACATTATATTGCGATTTAAATCGCAAGACTGACAAACTTTAAATTTTTGCCGCTCTGTGGCATATTCGCAACAGTTCTCCCCCGGCGTTAGGTAACGAAGTATTAAGGTCTGACCGCCGCGCGAGCAACTTAAATCTCTAAGATCATTTGTTAACTCTAACGTGACGCTAGGTTTACAGCGTGCGGCTTTTTTGCAGTGATATTCGAAGCAAGTTTTACGCCAAATGGCGCTGCCGATGGCCCGCCCGCCGCGGGACCCGAATACATGTTGAATTTAATAAAGCTCGAATCCAATAAATAGCAGTTGACCCCCGCAGCGATTTAGAGTTCCGTAACCATGTATTGCACTGCGTGGTGACTTGTATGTGGACTAGCCGCATTTTTTCAGTTTTGGCTTTGGTTTTATTGAGTGGTCCTGCAGCCGCGGGGTCCTACGGCGACACCTATTGGGGTGGAATCAACACCCAGAATGTCTCCAACAAGGACGTCATCGGCTCGAGCAGCACGTTCAACATTTCCTACGTCGATGTGTCGCGGACCAACGGCGGGAATACGCTGAAAATTGTCATCCACACCGGCTATGCGGGCGCGCCCGGAACCTCTGCGGCGTTGGGAACGACGTACGGCTCCCTGTTCTTCACAAGTGTCGCGAACTATTCGCCGATCGGCGCATCCTCCGGCGGCCGTTACGCAAGCGACACTTATCAGCCCAATGACTGGACATGGGCCTTCGTCACCTCGCCAACGCCCGGTGCTGGCGGTCTTTACCAGATCGGTGCCGTGCAACAGGAGGTCGAATACAAGAACACGGACGTCGCCAAGTACTACAAGACGTTGGACGGAAAGATCATCATGTCCAACATCAACGGCAACCCGGTTACGGCGCCCAATTCCGGCAGCAATGGTTCCTATTTCCGACAGGGGCAGGCGGTGCAGTTCGCGCCCGATGCTGGGGAAAAGGCGCTGTACGGTGGAAGCTGGTCAGTCGTGAAGGGCTCGACGATCACCTACTACATCAACGATCAGCACACGCTCGGCGACACGTTCGCCATGTCCTGGGCGATGACCTGTGCGAACGACGTCTTCCAGCGCGTGGTCAGCGTACCGGGCCCCGTCGTCGGCGCCGGTTTACCGGGGCTGCTTGTCGTTGCGGGGTTCGGTGGTCTGCTGCTGCGCCGCCGACGCTCACGGGCCTCGCTTGCCCAGTGATCGCAGCGGCGGATCCCAGTTGATCCCAAGCCGCAGCGACGTCTTGAGTTGAGGTAGTCTTCTTCAGCCTGGATCGAGGTCTCCCGAGGAGTGAGGCAGCTGATCGAGAAGCTGCACCAATCCAGGCTACACAACCACACTGTTCATTGGAAATTTGGAGCTGATCGCGTCTGCCGTGCTCAGGTGCAGATCCGCTCATGAAGGCCACGCCGTTTCGCCCAGCGCGTCTAACAGCTGCGCGGCGAATTAGCCTGCCCCAGACACCACGAGGTCTTGTCGGATCCTTCCCTGCCTGGGGATCTCAAGCAAACCGGCGGGTGCGCCGGTTGAGCAGCCATCCGAACAGACATGCGGCGAAAGCAAAACCGGCGCCGCCTGCGCCGACCGTCGGTCCCGGAACCGGGCTGACCGCAGGGTTTGGAGCTTCGTCTTTTTCTTTGTCTTCGGCCTTGATTTTCTCTATCCCCCAGGCCTCGTCGCGTATCCCTTGAAATCCCGCATGGCCGCCACTAGCGCTCGTGTAGCCGAAGGTCAGTGTGTTCGATCCTGCAGCGAGCGGAAGGCTTGCGAAGCTGATGGCCTCCTTCCCCCCTTGCCAGCCTATACCAGTGCCGTTCCCGGTCAGATTGGTGAAAGTCGCGCCAAATGGATTGTAGTAGATGTTGGCCTGCGAGCCGCTGTTACTGCCTCCGCCGAGATTGAAGGTCCCGGAAAAAACCAGCGCGTTGTTCAACTTCAGCGAGAAGACGTCTTCGTAGAAGTTCTGGCCATCCAGGCTCGCGTAACCGTCGATGACGAACGACAAGGCGGCTGCCACGGGTGACGAGTTGAACACCACCGAGTAGGTCTGGTTGGTGGCAATGGGTCCCGTTGGTGCTGCGGCCGAGTAAATCAGGCCCGCTTCTGCGCTTTGAGCCAGCAAGACGGAAAGAGCTGCACCGCCGATAAGAGCCTTAACATTCATTGACAATTCGCCATTTAATTTCGATTAAGTTTTTCTTTAAATCGAAAGGTATGTCAATAGTTCATTTTGGGACAGCGACGCTCTCGAGAGCCTCGGATCGAAGCGAGCTCCGTCTCAGGAAACGCGAGCGACTCCAGATTGAGTCCAGCGTTCTGGGCTCAGCACGAGAAATACTGAGACGTCTGCTCAGCAGAGATTTCCGACCCGGCATGTTCCTCGTGTGAAAATGGGCTTTCCCATCCCATGCCGGGATAGACGCGTAGGAGCGGGCGCGCCGGCCGGCATTGCTTGACCAGATCAGGTCTGCAACGTCCGATTCAAAGCTGTGGCCATTGAGTGGCCACAGCTTTGATTGCTCTCGTCAGGGCGACGTCGTCGTGGGCGTGGTTACGATCGTGCTAGCAGAGCCGTTGATCAGGTTTCTAAGAGTATAGCCCTGCGTGGCCGTCGACATCGGGGCTTGAACGGCCGAGTTCAAACTACGGATGAAGCCCACAAACTTATCGACTTCGACCGAGGCCGAATTCGTGACGTACAGGATGTCCTTGTTACGCATCTCGAACTTCGACGCCATGAAGAAGCTGGAGGGATCCCGGAAATTGATGTTGTAAATGACCGGTACGATCGGCCCGGGATATTGCGCGCAATCGACGCCCATGGCGCTAGCAACTTCGCATGGCTCGCCGCGATAGAGGAAAACTGAGGCCGGATTGGATTGGTTGTCCACCAGACCACCAGCTTTCGATACGGCTTCTGCCAAGGACAGCCGCCACGCCCCAAACGGAACCTGCTGCTGCCGGCCGAGCGCGCCGAAGGCCAGGAAGGTCTGCGGCTCCCGATACAGGAAAAGCGTATCGTTGGGATGCACATAGACGTTATTGGCCGGCTCGTAGATCAGAGCACCAAGCGGAGCAGTCGCGCGGCTGCCGCGACGCTCGAGCATGATCCACATTTCGGAAGCGGGTCCTTGGGTACCCCCGGCACGGGCGATATAGTCGAGAACGCGCTCTGGCGTGGCCGTGATCGGCACACGGCCCGGGCGCCCAACCTCACCCACCATCGTGACCAGCGAGGTTTGTTGGTCGATTGTCGAGACGACGACTTGCGGGTCGATCGCGCGGTTCTGGAGCGCTTCCACGATCGCCCGCTGCACCTCTTCCTTGGTTCTTCCCAATGCCTTGATATTGCCAGCGTAGGGGATCGAGATGTTTCCGCTCGTGTCGACAGCTTGGGTTGGAATCGTGATGAAATTGCCCGGGCGCACGCCCGCTTCTGCGGGAATGAAGAGCCCGCCGGTGCTGGCTTCGAAGATGGTCACGGAAACCGTATCGCCAATCCCGAAGCGAAGATCGCTCGGACGCTTCTGCCCGGCGAATCGCGTCAGTCGAGGGGCGGACGACGCCAAGACGGCGACCACTTGCGGTGTGACTTTGACGAAGGCGTGCGGAAGGCTGTCGGGATGAACGTAGGACGCGTCCCTCACCGCGATTTCGGACGGGCCGGAAGCCGGCAGGAGCGCGCATCCGCCTAGAGCCGGAACGAGCAACAAGGTGGCCGCAAATGCCGCTAATCTCAATTTCCCTAATCCCCAATAGGGTCCAATCTGCAGGGATGAATAGCATGCAAACATTGGAAGAAACGGTTAACCTATCTTGCTGACAGGCATGAATTGCTGGTTGTGGCATTTCTGCCACGCCGGTTCTGACGCAGGGCGACGACCGCACGGATGGTATTTCGGCGACTGCTAACAATCGCGACGATTTGCATTTTTGCTGCTTGTCCCGCCGCGCCTCAAATGTTGGTCGCCGATGGCGAATGGACCGAGGCCTTCTCAGGCGTTCGCTACCTCTCCGAGAAAGTGGCAGCCGGGCCGCAAGGAGGAGGTTTCGTTCACTTTGTCCGAATCGACCTCTCGATGCCTGGAATCGAGCTGTTCGTGACTCAGCTGGATCCGGATGCCGTCCAATTCGGTTGGGAGTACCGGCTGGCATATGTATCGAGCGTCGTTCGAGAACAGCACCTTGCGCTGGCCGTCAACGCCAGCCTGTTCACATCGAAATCGCTTGGTCCGCTGCAACTGGCCGGTGATTTGGCGCGAAGCGTGGAGACATTGGTCGCGGAGCATATCGTCAACCACCTCTGGGAACACACCTATCTTCTCGCCTTCGACGACAAGCTGGTCCCCTGGTTTACGCTCTCGAAGCCTCCGCGGGCGGTCGATCTTGCGCGGGCGCGGTGGGCGGTCGGCGGACAGGCGGTCGACCTGCGCGAAGGACGCGTAAGGACCGGGAGCGCCATGCCGGACGCCCGGACCGCCGTGGCACTTGATCAAAGCAGCCGGCACCTGTTCCTTGCCGTCGCCGAGAACATGTCGCCCCGCTTGTTGCTGACCAAATTATCAGAGCGAGGCGGTTGGACGGGTATGATGCTCGATGGCGGCTATTCCAGCACACTGGCGGTGGGGCCTGGCGCCAGGGGGCTTCGAGCTGGCACCATGGTCGGAGGTTGGCGTCCCGTGGCCACCGTTTTGGGAGTCCGCGCACGGCCAGCGAATCCTAAGCCCCACCCCAACTAGCGTCGCTATCGCGAGTGTGACTGCCGGAGCACACTCGGGGTGGAAAAGACTTTGTAACCCGGTGCAAGTAGAAGCTTGTGCTATCCAAGAGAGCCGGCCAGTAGTGCTCGGCGAACCGTTCGTGCATTCGCAAGTCAGGAGGCTCCTGTGAGAAGCGCCATTTGTCTGCTAGCAGTCCTTGCAATTCCCGCCCTGGCCTTCTCCGCCGGATCCGTCGCCGCTGCGGACGCTCCGGTCCCGACCCGATCGGTGGTTCGGGAGTGCGGTGAAAATGGCTGCCGCCATGAGGAACGCGTCTATCTCCGGGTTCGCTACCCCAAGTGCCGGGTTCGCGATGCCTGCTCGCTCTATGGAGCCTACGGGCCGTACGGTGGAGCCCCATATTGGGGTGCATATACCGGATGGGGTCATTATCAGGTCTGGTAGACGAAACGCGTTGCTAAGCGCCTACGCGTTACGGTTGACGTTCACGCTTGGCGCCAACCGGGTGGTGGCCGCCGGCGTCCACCGGCCTCGCTCTAAAGCATGATCCGGAAAAGTGCGAAGCTGCCTTCCGGACGGCGCGATGACGCTTCACCCAATCTCATCTCACATCAGGCTTGGAATCTTGCCAAACGTTCCTTGAACTGTTCGACTCTGATCGGGTTGTCACCATAGAGGCCTTGGGCCTTCTCCTCGACATATTCGAGAAGCTTCTTGCGAACCAGCGCTGGAACCTGCTGATTGCCGAGTATTCGGGCGATCGTGCTGGTCGACAGGCCTGAGTTCTTGTGCTGTCCGCTCAGGATGGACCAAGTCGTGCTCCGGCTGAGCCCGAGGGCTGCCGCCTGCTGATCGAGGCTTTCAAATCCTGCGATCCGAAGAGCTCCCATGATTTCACGAATCTTGGCCCATTGACGTTCGCGCCCTGGACTGCACAGGGGGACATCTCTGGCTGCGGCTAGCGAATAATCGCGGGAGTTCGGCATTCTCAAAATATTCAATTAATTGTTGCGAGAGGCAACTCGGATGAAATTTTTCCGTTACCAGGTAACGTTACCGGAGCGACAATCGAGAAATATGACCTTGGTTCCACGTGCTGACGGGTTCCCTTCAAGGGATATCTGCGCCACCCCGATTTTAAAAGGGTGACACGTCGTTTGTGTGAACTGCGTGGTGTCAGGTTCGAACGATATTCTGTGAGCAAGCTGGATGTCACGACGTGACCCAGCCGTACACCGCTTCGTGACTTTGCGCTGAAGCAAGAAGCGTGGAGATTGCGAGCCTGATTCGGATCATTGTGATCGGGGCCTTGAAACCCAATCCAGCCACCTTTGTTGGTTCACCTAGAGGAACATCGCGAGTGTCGCGACAAGTGCAGTCTCCTCGATCATCGGCTGTCAAGTCTGAAACCTCATGATTGAATTTGCGTTGGGTACGATCTTTGGCGCCGCGTCTGGCTACGCAGCGCGGGCTTGGTTATCCGCACGCCGTCGTCGTGCTGCGCGCGCCGCGCGCATTGCTAAGAGTGCCGGCATTGCGGGGAGCGGCCAGCGTCATTTTGTCCCCTTCAAGTCTGAGGGCGTGCCCAGCAAGACGGATGACGAAGCGAGTTCGATGATCGTCAGGCTCCAGCCCGGCCCGAGCGAGGCGGGACGAGTTCAGGCCAAGGAATTCCGCGTTCGTGGCGACTCAGCGGCTGGGATTTGACGCGCCAAGACTTCCGATTGACCCGTGACTCCTGCAAAGATACTCTATGTTTGAGGCTGGAAACTCTGGCTGATAATTCTGGTTAATCGCTGCGCGGCGCGCGGAAACCCATCCATTGATATGAAGGTTTTAATTGCTCCTGACTGGAGGGCGGGCAATCCGTATCAGGATTTATTGGCCCAAGCCCTGGAGCGGCAATCGGTTTCGGTCGATTTTCTGCAGGATTACAAACGTGTATTTCCGCTCGCTCGCTCCGTGAGAGGCAGTTCTGCAAATATATTCCATCTCCATTGGCCAGAGGCCTTCTATTCCCGCGCCAAAGCCCGGCTGGACTGGTATCGGCACGCGCGTTTCCCGGCGGACCTCGAGCTGGCCTGTCAGAACAAGATTCTAGCCTATACCGCGCACAACTTGCTGCCGCACAGTCGGCACACCCGGCTTTTTCAGCTTTCTGCAAAAGTCAACGTGCGCTACGTCGTGCGGCGCGCGGGCATCATCTTCGCGCATTCTGCGGCAGCAAAATCGCGGCTCGTTGCCGAGCTGGGTGCTCAGGAGTCGAAGGTCCGCGTCATTCCGCACGGAGATTTATCCGGGACTTTGGGCACGCCGATTCCGCGGAACGAAGCCATCCGGGCTCTCGACATTGGCTCGGCGCCTTTCGCTTTGATGTTCGGCGCAGTGGACCAATACAAGTCCTATGAAGAGATCATCCGATGGTGGAAGCAGAGCAATCAGCCACTTCGCCTGGCGATCGCCGGAAAGCCGCGCACGCCCGCTTATGGACAGCATTTGTTAGAGCTGATCGGCGGCGCTCCAAACATCATCCCTGCATTTGAATGGCTCTCGGAGGAGCAGCTGAGGCTCTGGCTCAGCGCAGCCTCGCTCGTCATTTTCAACTATCGCGAAATCCTCACCTCAGGAGCGGCGTGCTTGGCGCGCTCGTACGGGATTCCCATCGTTTTGCCGCAGCGGCTGACGTCGGTCGATCTTGGCGAGTCCTCGCCCTATGTAGTGCGATTCTCAACCCCCGAAACCGATCTTGGTCAGCAACTCGAATTGGCGCTCGGGTTGAAGCCCGATTTCGAGGCTGCTGCCGATTGGCGCGAGGCTTGTAGCTGGGATCGCGTGGCGCGGCTCACTGCCGAAGCATATGCTGACGCTTTGCGAGGCGGAACGTCGCATGCCAAGTGACGGGGCGGTTGGGCAGCCGCGGCGTCGATCGTGGCGCGATACCGACGCGTTAGCGTTAAGGAGAGCCGACGCGATGCGCAACTCGCTATTGCGATGTACACTCCGTGAGGTCCATCGCGGCGCGTGACATGAGCAAGATATTCTTCATAAATCGATTTTTCTTCCCCGACCACTCCGCGACCAGCCAAATTCTCAGCGATCTCGCCTGGCACCTGACGGGCAGGGGGCTTGTCGTCCACGTCATTACGAGTGGGCAGGCGTACGACAACCCCGGTGCCCGTCTTCGCTCCGAGGAGGTCATCCACGGCGTGCGCGTGCATCGCGTCGCCTCGACCGGCTTTGGCAGGGCAGGCCTGCTTGGCCGTTTGCTCGACTATCTCTCCTTCTACTGGTCGGCGCTCGCGATGCTCTGGAGGCTAGTCGAAGCCGGGGACGTCGTCGTGGTGAAGACCGACCCTCCACTCCTGTCCGTGCCTGCTGCCCTGGTCGCGAAAGCAAAGCGCGCGTTGCTCGTCAACTGGTTGCAGGACGTCTATCCGGAAGTCGCGATCGAGCTCGGGGTGCCATTTCTGCGCGGCCCGATAGGTTGGCTGATCGCGAAATGTCGCGACCTTTCGTTGCGTTCTGCTGCCGCGAACGTCGTGCTCGGCGAGCGGATGCGGGCGCTGCTCGTGTCCAAGAACGTTCAACTTGAAAGGGTCTATTGCATTCCGAACTGGTGCGACGATTCCGAGATCACCGAGGTGGCGAACTCGGACAATCCTTTGAAATCGGAGTGGAAGCTCGAGGACAAGTTCGTCGTCGGCTATTCCGGCAATCTCGGCCGTGCCCACGATTACCAGACCATGCTTGCGGCGGCGGAGCTGCTGCGTGACCAACCTGAAATTGTCTTCCTGATGATCGGCGGGGGACACCAGGTCAAGGATCTCGCGCGAGAGGTCGAGCTCAGAGGGCTCGCCGGCGCCTTCTGTTTCAAACCGTACCAACCGCGGGAGCAATTAAAGCAATCATTATGCTTGCCGGACGTCCATTGGTTGTCGCTCGAGCCCCGCCTGGAGGGCTTGATCGTTCCGAGCAAGTTCTACGGCATCGCGGCGGCAGCGCGGCCGACCATCGCGGTGGGCGATTTGAAGGGCGAGATTGCGGGACTTGTTCGCCAATACGCGTGTGGAATCGCCATTGCCAAAGGAGACGGGCGCGGAATGGCGGACGCTATTATTTCGCTATATTCAAACGCTGAACAGCGCCGTTTGATGGGGCGGAACGCACGCAAGATGATCGACGAGCACGCCGGGCGCCGACGGTCGCTGGACGCCTGGGAATCGCTGCTGGCTCGACTCTCTCTTCCGCGTTGACGCCGTCGTCTCGTCGGATGGCGTGTCCAGCAGTTATCTCCAGTCCAAGAGTGGAATTTTGCAGTCGCTCTCTATTTAAATAACATATTGAAAATGCACAATATTTTTTAAATTTTCAATTTCGAGTCGAGTTTGTCCAAAAAATGGATGTTGACGCAGCGCCACATTAAGGGTTTGTTACCCATGGAAGTAGTAATTTTACGGAGGGCTTTCCACGATGTTTAAGAAGTTTTTGCCTCTCGCTGCAGCGGCAAGTATCGCAATCCTCGCCAGCACAGCAGCCAATGCATCGAGCATTCAAGCGTATTATAGCTTCAATGGCGGTGCGATTACCGCGTTGACCGATGCCGACGGCAACGCAGCAGATCAGAGCTTCTCGTTCTTCGGCGCAATTGCGGGAACGACTTTCAACTTCAATTTGGTCAGCGGCTTTAGTCAAGGCGCTACCCCCGATCTGCTTTTTGCTCAAACGAGCAATACCCATTCGGGTACCCTCGCAGACACGATCAAGATTTATCTGGTTGCCACCGGGCTGACCCCGGGTGGGAGCCAGACGTTTACAAGTCAGCTTTCGTCCAACTTTTTCAATCCGGTTGGTCAGTCTCTGACTGAGAGGACTTATCTTGGTACACCCTTTGCGCCAGGCACGCTCCTTGCGTCGGCTGTTCTGGGCTCGCTAGCCGTTGTTTCTCAGACGCAGGCCGCCTCACCCGGCGATCTTTACTCCCTGACGGCCGAGTTCGAGATTACGAGCTCTGTCGCCGGCGGAAATTCGGGCGGTCAGATCAATGTCAGCGCCGTTCCGGGTCCGATCGTCGGCGCCGGTCTGCCCGGTCTGATCGCGGCTTGCGGTGGTCTTCTTGCCCTCGCCCGCCGTCGGCGGAAGCAAGCCATCTAATACAGACTGCTTTAAAGTCTGGAAGCCCTTCAAGGCCGCGGAGCGAAAGCTTCGCGGCCTTTGTTTTATCGTACATGCTTCGTCACTTCAGCACGCGTGAACGACTCGGGCTTGGCCGCGGCACGCGCGGCGAACGCTGTCAGCGATTGTCGGGAGCTGCCAAGGGGGGGGCGGTCAGCATTGTCCTGCTTAAATCCGCATGCAGGATCGGCCGCTCAACGGCGCGGTAAATCTCCGCGGCCGAGCGACCTCACCTTGGCAATTGGAATGGATTTAAATCGTTGGCCTGTAACGTCAGGCCGCCTGCCGCCCGAATGAGTTCGGGCGGGATAAACGAGGGCGCGAAGGGGCTACGCCGACCGACCCGGCGCCGAGGTCCCTTGCGCCCGCCGCCGGCTCGCAATCCAGCCGATCATCAGGCCACCTACGACCATCGAAGGGAGAGCTGGGTTGCCGAGCGGCACGGCAGAGATGTTCTCGGTCGAGATGATGGCTGCGGGAAGGAAGTTATTGGCTGCCAGCCAATTGCCGTTTGGATCTCCAGCTGTGAAGGCAAACGATCCGGTTTGCGCCGCATTGAATTGCCAGCTGTTCAGCGCTCCGAAATCAGCAATCGCAACGAGAAAATAACTGCCGGTGCCGATCGACCAGTTGAGGTTATTTAGCAGAACCGGCTGAGCGCTGTCTGCAGCCAGGCTCGTTTGGTGCAGGAACGACCCGTCCGGAATGCCGGATCCATTGTCTTCCATGATACCGAGGGTAAACGTCGTAAGGCCTGCTCCCGGCTGGGGGCCGATAAACGCCTCAATGCCGTTGACCTGGGTTGAGGTCGCCGTGAAAAATCTGAGCCCGATTGATTGGGTGTCAGATGAAGATCCCACATTCACAACGCTCCATCCTGGGCCGGCTCCATAGGTAGCTCCGCCAATCGTGTCGAGAAGGACAGTTGCGTGGCTGGCGCTGGTGCCGACCAGAAAAATCGCAGTTGCCGCTGCCAGGATCGTTTTCATTTGCAAAGCGCCTTTGATGAATATTTTCGCGATTGAGACCTTTTCCATCATGATTCATGCCGTGCTGATTCGCCATGAATTAATCGAATTCGCATAAGCGATGCGTCGTCTGACCACAGGGCTTTGCACGTCCAGGTGGCACGCGAGGCCATAGCAAGCACACCTCTCGCCCGAAAGCTGTGCGACGGGGCGCCGCAAAGTGGACCCTGACGGTGAGCGCGCCACACGTGTCAGAGCGGGATAGACGCCTCAGGCCTGAGAATATACGCTGTTGGCCCATTTAAAGCGTGATGAAATATGAGCGTGACCGGCATAGGGGCATGATTTTTCCCTTTGGAAAGTTGAGGCGCGAAAATCCAAAGCGCGGGGACGGCGGCGAATATCCGGGTGTTGCAGGACTTGGTCTCAAGGCTCCGAGCAAACGGTCGAACCCGCCGGATCTGCGTTGGCTCATGCAGCAGAAGAGGCGTCAGTTTGCCTCGCCGTATCGTGGGGCTAGCCCGACGATGGAAGATCGCAAGATTGTTTTCGGACAATCACGGGGCGTAATGACACGCGGGCACATCCGGGAGGAATGGCTCCTCATCGGCGGGGCTATCGCCGTCGTGGCCGTTCTCATCGGTTTCGTTGCCTCGGTCCTCCATTTCGCAGGAGGGCCCCCATGGCCCACTCAACTGGTCATTTCGGTCCAAACCCCGCCGTCCGCTTCGCCATTCGAGGGGGTATTCCTGGCCGGCAATCAGAGTGGGTTGTTCACGATCAATAACCTTTCGGTGGGCTGCAGGGTCATTTCGCTTCGGACGAAACGGTTCAGTCCGACGAATGACCCGACGACCTCGCTGATGTTTCCTTCCCGCGGACCGGCCGCCCTGGTGCGGCCAGCTTCGGCAAATGCTTTCACCTGCCCATTCCATGAATACATTGCTTCGGTTTCAGGCACTGTTTCGTTGGCTGATGCAACCGAGGCTCAGATCATGCTGGTCGCAAAATATGATGCGCCCCGGTGGTGGCCGTACAATCCGGAAGTCTCAGTGCTGTTTGCGCTCGACGTCAGGAGTTCGCCTCCACGATGGGTGATGAAGTGACGTACGCCGGATCCGCGAGATCGGGCCATGCCTCGCGTAACCGTCTTGGCGGCGTAGGGCTCAATGAATCAGGGGCAAAACAACGCAGGTTCGGTCGGTCAGAACCCAAGGCGGACACCGTAACCAGCCTGGTGTCGTCCCACGCAACGCCGCTGCGTGCACGAACGCGCGCTTCCTGAGCGCAGGTTCTCCGGATAGGGGCGTTTGGGAGCTGTTATCTGTTGATATCGTCCTTGCCGAGCCGGACTGGCACCGCCCAGCGGAGTTTAAGTTATTGAAGCCCTTCGTTCGTCACGCCAACGCAGCCCCGGTGCGCCACTTTAGGGCCATTGCGAATTGGGCTGAAGCAGTCTAGGTACGGCGATTATGAATCCCTTGGATCAGGCCTTTCACTTGGATCATCAATTGATGATCCAACAACGGACCCGGCGAGCCCGCTCGGTCGTGGTATCGGTCGCCGGTTTGTTCGTGGCCGGAGCGATCGGTACGTGTGTGGCCAGTAGCTACGACGAGCCGCTTCAATCGGCGGCGCCGGCGAGGCCGCCGGCGGCGGCGCCAGATCACCCTGCCCCCCTGAGCCTCATGAGTCTTCAGCTGAAGGAGGCCAATGAGACCGACGAACTCAAGCAGCAGATTGCCGTCCAGCGCGCCGACATGCAGCGGCTATCGGACCAATTGTCTGCACTGATCTCCCGAATGGAGGTCTTGGAAGGATCACTGGAAGCGCGGGCCCAGCAATCGTCAAGCATCTCGGCCTCTGTAGTCCCTTTGAGTTCGGAGAGCCCCGCTCCAACTTCCGGCCGTCCCTCGGCAACTGCAAGGTCGCTCAAGAAGCGAACGCCACAACGCGCACAGATGGGCCCGATATCGGTTGGCGGAGCCCCATTGACGACCGCATCGGCCATTCCGCGGCAGTGATAGTCTGACGGGGCCAAGTTTGCCCCGGTCTTGCATCAGGTGGAGAAGCCCATGAGGAGCTTCTTCTGCGCTGCTCTGCCTGCCCGAAGCCGCCACTTGCTGGCTTTTCCGCATTGTTGCATATCGAATAGGAGCCAGGTGAGCCCGAATCGGACGATGCAATCATGAGTCCGGCAGAGCTACTTCCGAACGATCCGAATGCGAAGGATGCGACGTCAACGGAAGTCCAGTTTGCGCTTGTGATCGCGCGCATCCTCGAAACTGTGAAGAACGACCCCGAATACATGCGGCAGGTCGTCTACGATCTCGCTCGCCATAAGCTTCAGGAGCAGTTTACCCACGCAGATGCGGGCGACGTCCGCCGCTTGCAAGATGCCCTGGAAGCCGCGATCAATGGCGTAGAGCAATTCTCCCGGCAAGGTATCGGTGCTCCCGGTCTACCACCCCCGCAACTTACGAGCGCCCCCGATCTCGGCGAGTCTCCGAGGCTGGAGAGTGCGCCTTTGCCGGGCCCCCGGCAAATGGTACTCCACGAGCGGGGCGCTCATGTCCCTTCCTTTAGATGGGTCACGAAGCGTGAACTGATTGTGCTGCTCGCGTTGGCGACAGCAGGACTGCTTTTCCACGAACGAGATCACCTGGCCGGTCTGATCTCCACTTCCACCAAGCCGATCGAATCCGTCTCGACGGAAACAAGTCCTGCCGCGACGGTTTCGATTCCGATCCCGCCGGCGGCTCCGCCGATAGCTCCTGTCGAGGACCCGAAACCTACGCGCGCCCTGCCAACGGAGTATGGCGTCTATGCCCTTGATGAAGATCGTCCGGTCGTCAAGCTGCAACTTCTGCCTGGAAAAGCGCCCGACATCAGGATCGCTGTTTCGCCGGCCTTCAAGGTGCCGGATCAGCCAGCTCTGCCTACGGGACGCGTCAAGTTCATCGTGTTTCGACGCGAAGCCGTGAACAACATTCCGGACAATGCCGAGGTTCGAGTCGTCGCCAAGATTGCGCGTGAGTTCTCACCTGCGGCAGCCGGCAAGAGGTTGAACGAGGATGACGACGTTTGGGTGATTCGTAACTTCTCCTACACATTTCAGGTGAGCCCCGTCGCGGGCTCTCCGGAAATGTACGAGCTCCGGAGTGAGGATCCGGAGTTGGATCTTCCGGCGGGCAACTATGTGCTCGTCTTGAAGACGCAAACCTATTTCTTCCGGGTTGGTGGAGAGGTTGTCGATCCAAGGCAGTGCATCGAGCGGGTGGTCGCCAGCAACGGCACGTTCTATGCCCCGTGCAGACCAGGGCGCGGCGCAGGAAGGTGATTTTCCGCTGAGCCCCATTTGCAAGCCGCCTGCGACCAGTGATAAACGCCGTGCTTCGCCTTATGCTGAGCCTTTCGCGTCCGGCCCGCCTCCATGAAGCTCGAAAAGCCAAGCGATCGTGGAACGGACGTCGCGCGGAGTGGTTTACATTTTGCGTAACCACATGAAGAGAAGCGATCATGTTGCGTTTAATGTCGCTCTGCGGCGCGATTGTGCTCTTCGGGTCGATCGCCAAGGCCGAGAATTGCCAGCTGTTAGGCGCCGGCAAAGTCATCTGCGACAATGGAGTTGCAGCGCAGCGCTATGGCCAGACCACTTATTGGAACAACGGGACGATATCCGAGCAGTACGGGACGACGACATGCGGATTCCGACGAAGTCGCCCAGGCGTACCGATATGAAGTCGCCCGTGGATTCCGAGAGGATGTCGCCCACCTTT